>JBEKHD010000001.1:0-271740 GCA_050012455.1 Candidatus Acidiferrales bacterium
ATTACTCGTTCAAACTCCCTCTCGCAAGGGAGCGGGATGCCCATTCATGTGGACGGCGTTCTACTGCACACCATCTCCGGTACCGAGCTGTCCCGCGTGCGAACCGAATTTGACCCACTCTGAATATTCCCAGCCCTTCCGCCACATCCAGTACAACCGCACTCCCAGTCTGCGGGCCATGGCCACCTTGGCAATGTTCCGTTGCCGGCGCATCATCAGGTGCACCTATCGTCGCCTCCAGTCCGCATCACAACGCGCTGCCGCTTGGGCTGCTTCGACCAGTAAGAAACGCAGCAAAGAGCTGCCTTGCTTGGTGATGTGGCCTAGTCGTTGATGGCCCGCACTGGAGTTCTCGCACGGAATCAGTCCGACATAACTGCCGATCTGCTTGCCGCACTGGAACCGCTCCACCGTTCCGCTGATCAGCACGAAGGCCAGTGCGGTGAGTGGTCCTACACCAGGATGCGTCATCAGCCGCAGCGCCTCGGCTTTCAAGTCACGCTAACGCCTACGCAACAAGTAGGTTTCGCAGCTACGACAAAGTATTTTCAAGAGAGCCTATGGTCATCGACAAACCACAGTCTACTCGGGTCTAAGGAGCCGACGTTGTTATGCAATCACTGAGCCACTATCAGGGAATCGGAGCTTTTGACTTGCTATCGTAAGACCGGCCCCCAGCCGTCCCTGAATCGCACTGCAGCGCGAGTCATCCTGAGACCTGCCCGCCGCAGGAGGGACGGCAGTGCCGCTTCGAAGGGCAATCACCCCCGCGCCTCCCCGCATTCTGTACTAGAATTGTTCCATGGCCGAGGGCTTCTACCCCACGCTCTGGAGCTCCACCAAAATCACCCTGCGCGTAGTGTGGCGCGCCATCCGCCAGCTCTTTCACGAAACCACAGGCGCGATCTTCGCCCTCTTCGCGCTTTACGGCGGCATCTCCGCCTGGCGCCAATGGCACACTCGCCCCGCCGCGTGGCTGTTAGGCTTCACGATTGTCTACGCCGTCACCATGGTCTGTTTCGCGTGCACGTCATTTCGCCGCGCGCGCCGCATTCGCTGACATAGCCAAATGTCAAACGACGCAAAAAAATCCGCCGCCATCGCAGAACGCCGCGCCGCCTCCCCTTCCGGCCTGCCGGTCGAAGCTGTCGTGACTGCAAACGACCTGCCCGACTGGGACCCCGAACGCGATCTAGGCTACCCCGGCGAATTCCCTTTCACCCGCGGCGTCTATCCCACCATGTATCGCGGCCGCCTCTGGACCACACGCCAGTACGCCGGCTTCGGCAGCGCCGTCGAATCGAATCAGCGCTACCGCTATTTGCTAGCGCAAGGCGTGAAAGGCCTCTCCGTCGCGTTCGACCTGCCCACGCAGATCGGCATGGATTCCGATCACATTCTCGCCCTCGGCGAAGTAGGCAAAGTCGGCGTCGCCATCGATTCCCTCGAAGACATGCAAACGCTCTTCGACGGCATCCCCCTCGAAACCGTCTCCACCTCGATGACCATCAATTCCACTGCCGCAATCCTGCTCGCCCTCTACGTCGCCGTCGCCAAACAACAAGGCGCGAACCTGCAACGCCTCGCCGGCACCGTGCAGAACGATATCCTCAAGGAATATATCGCGCGCGGCACTTACATTTATCCGCTGCGCCCCGCCATGCGCATCGTCACCGATATTTTCGCCTGGTGCCGCCGCGAACTCCCGAATTGGAATGCAATTTCCATTTCCGGTTATCACATCCGCGAAGCAGGCTCTACCGACGTGCAGGAAGTCGCCTTCACACTCGCGAACGGCATCGCCTACGTCGAAGCCGCCATCACCGCCGGGCTCGCCGTGGACGAGTTCGCGCCGCAACTTTCCTTCTTCTTCAATTCGCACAACGAGCTGCTGATGCAAATCGCAAAGTTCCGCGCCGCGCGCCGCCTCTGGGCGCGGACGATGCAGGAACGTTTCGGCGCGCGCGACCCGCGCTCGCTGATGCTGCGTTTCCACGCGCAAACCGCCGGCTCCTCGCTCACCGCCCAGCAACCCGAAAATAATCTGGTGCGCGTCGCGCTGCAATCTCTCGCCGCGGTTCTCGGCGGCTGCCAATCTCTGCATGCCAACGCGCTCGACGAAGCTCTCGCTCTTCCCACCGAGCAATCCGCGCTGCTCGCGCTGCGCACCCAGCAAATCATCGCGCAGGAAACGGGAGTGGTTAACACGATCGATCCAGTCGCAGGGTCCTACGCCATCGAAAAATTAACCGACGAAATCGAAGCTGGCGCGCGCGATTACATTTTCAAGATTGACGCGATGGGAGGAGTGCTACGCGCGGTCGAAACCGGCTTCATCCAGCAGGAAATTCAAAAATCCGCGTTCGAATACCAGAATGCCGTGGATAGCGGTGCGCAGGTAGTCGTCGGCGTAAATCGTTTTCAAACCGAAGACGAAAAACCCATCCCCACCCTCCGCATTGACCCCGAAATCGAACGCACCCAGATCGCGCGCCTCAATTCCCTCCGCGCCCGCCGCGACACATCCAAATCCCAAGCCGCGCTGGTAGAAATCGAGCGCCGCGCCCGCACCACCGAAAATCTAATGCCTGCAATCCTCACCGCAGTCGAAGCCTACGCCACAGTAGGCGAAATCTCCGACGCCCTCCGCCGCGCCTTCGGCGAATACCAAGAATCCGTCGTCATCTGAATCGCACCACAGCGCGATTCACCCTGAGAACCTGCCCGCCGCAGGAGGGCCGGCAGTGCCGGGGTCGAAGGGTTGGCGCCGCCTTTCGTAGCGCCGGCTCTTCCTGAAAACCTGCCTGTGGCAGGGTCGAAGGGCGTCTCGCCGGCTCTTTTGGCTTGGCCTCTGTAGCGGCCGGTTCAGTTTCATCGAACCGGGCAGCTTTTGCTTTTAATTTTGCTTTCGCTTTTATTTCTGCGTCTGCGCCGTCATCCTGAGCCCGCGAACGCGGGCGAAGAATCTCTCTTCCGGTTTTCTCTGAGAACTCTGCTTCTCTGCGGCATTCTTGCCGTTCGCGTTCAACTCCGAACTGTCGACTGTTAATTGCTTCTTTCTCCGATTTACCTCCGCCTTTCCTCTGTGTCCTCTGTGTAAATCTTTTGACTTTCTCGAAAGCCCAGCGGCCCTCCCACTACTTCTGATAACTGATCCGATAAACCGCCCCCGCATAATCGTCAGAAACCAACAAAGCCCCATCCGGCATCACCAAAACATCCACCGGCCGCCCCCAATGAATCCCTCCCGCGAGCCACCCCTGCGCAAACGGCTCATACTTCACAGCCCGCTCTCCATCCAAAACCACGTGGCTCACCCGATAACCAATCGGCACACTGCGATTCCAAGACCCATGCTCCGCAATAAAAACCCCGCCCCGATATTCCTCCGGAAACATGCCACCCGCATAAAACCGCATCCCGATCGCAGCCACATGCGCCGGCAAATTCCACGCCGGCGCCACAAACTCCGCACACGAATGCCCGCGCCCAAACTGCGGATCCAAAATATCTTTCCCGTGACAATAAGGAAACCCGAAATTCAGTCCCGCGCGCGGCGCATAATTCAGTTCGTCGGGCGGAATGTCGTCACCCATATTGTCGCGCCCATTGTCGGTGAACCACATCTCCTGCGACTGAGGCTGCCAATCGAATCCCACCGAATTCCGCACGCCCAACGCATAAACTTCCATGCCCGATCCGTCCGGCCGCATCCTTAATATGCTCGCGACGTGCTTGTCCGCCGATTCGCATACATTGCAAGGCGCGCCAACTCCCACGTACAACCATCCATCTGGCCCGAATCGGGCGTATCTCCATTCATGTTGATTGGTATGCGGCAGGTCGGTACTTACCACCACAGGCGCCGGAGGATTTTTCAGTCGCGCTTCGATCGCATCGTAACGCAACACGGGGCTCACTTCCGCGACGTACAACGAACCATCGTGGAACGCAACGCCGTTCGGTTCTTGCAGACCGCGCGCAATCGTAATCACTTCGCCGGCCTTGTCAGGTCGCCCGCTGGCCGTCAACGCGTATACTTTCCCGGCGCGCCGCGACCCCACGAAAACAGTGCCGCCCGCTCCGAGCGTCAACGACCGCGCATTCGGGACGCCCGTCGCATAAAGCTCGATCTTGAATCCCGGCGGCAACTCAATCCGCCGCAGCAGAATTTCCAGCAGCGGCGCAGGAATCTGCCCCGTCCACCGGCAATATCCCGCCGCAGCGACCACAGCGCACACGATCAGCACACTCAACAAAATCCAGCGTCGCCGCGATGTCTTGCTCATGCGTCACTCATAAATCGCTCGCGCCATCAGCCGCAACATATCCTCACCTACGATCGCGCCGCGCGCTGATGGTTCGGCCGGAACGTCCGACCGCTCGCGCATGCCACCAATGTTTCAAACGCCGCCACGCACGCGTGCCGCAATTCGCGCGCAATCCGCTCTGACACTCCCTTGGCGAGTAACAATGTTGCAGTTCCGTGCAGCAACGCCGCCAGCGCCAACGCCAAACCCGCGTGCTCTTCCGGCGTCCCGCCCAATCGGTCCGCCAGGCTCTTCTTCAGCAAATCAAACGAAGGCCGCGCTTCTTCCTTCGCCAGCCGCACGGCCCAATCCGCATGGATCAATTCGTACTCGTTCGAATGCTTAAGCGCGAACTCGAAATACCGCGAGCAAAACTCGTCGGCTGTATGCGCCCGCCGCATATAAGAAAACATAATCTCCTGTGCCCGCTTCCGCAGCAGCTCCAGAATATCTTTCTTATCGCGAAATCGCTGGTAAACGGTCGGAGTCGTCGTCCGCGCCGTGCGCGCGACCGCGCGCATCGTCAGCGCTCGTTCTCCGCCCCTGCTCCACAATTGATAGGCCGCATCCAGAATGCGGTCTTCCAAACGAGCATCAGCTGTCCGCGGCATCCACGCTCCTCGCGCTACTGGCAATTGAAAGTTGAAAATAATCTTTACAACGTATAACAAACGCTGTATAAATAATACTGGCGCGCAGTATACCCCCGATTCTTTCCCTGGTGCAGTAAAAATCCGAGGTGCGTGAAGACGTGCGCTGAGAAGGATGCTACGAGGAACCATGCACAGATTTGAGTATGCCATCACCACCAAAGCCACGCCCGCCCTGGCCTGGGAGGTCTACACCAATTGGAAAATGTGGCACACCTTCGCCAATATCTACGGCCGTCTGCACTGGCAGCACGGCGAGCCCTGGAGCATCGGCAGCCGCATGGAAATTGAAATCCTCAAGCCCGTGAAAGTTGTCATCGATCATTTGATCGTCAATTGCAAACCCGGCCGCGAACTCGGCTGGATCGATCGCGCCCTGGGAATCACCATGCACCAATGGGTGGAATTCGACGAAGCGCCCGGCGGTGGCACGCGCGTCCGCACCTGGGGAGAAATCAAGCCGCCTCGGGTAGCCGTGGCGGGACGCACTGCCGAATATCTGGTGGGAGTCTTTACCGAAACCTGGTACGAAAATTTCCGCTCGATGTGCGATGAGTTCGCCGAAGTCGGAGTTTGAATCCCGCTACAGCGGGATTCACCCTGAGAACCGACAGTGCCGGTTCGAAGGGTTTCCGCTTCAGCGCGCGATCGCAAGGTCGACGCCGCTAACAAAATCTAGTGCGATGCAACGGACGCCGAAGTCTTCCCCTCGCCGCCCGCATCCGCCAACGCCTTCGCGCGCAGCACCAACACCGGGCACCCCGCCTGCTTCACCACTTTTTCCGTCACCGAGCCAAACGCGATCTTGTGCCATCCCGTCATCCCGTGCGTCGCCATGATGATCATGTCCACGTTTTCGTGCTCGGCAATCCGCACCAGCTCCATGCCGACGTCGTTCGCTGTCCCCAATTGCGTGCGCGCTTTCACATTTTTCTGCGCCAGCCCCGCGGCCAGATCAGTCAGCCGTTTCCCGGCCGCATCCATCAAGCTCTGGTCGTACGCGCCTTCCTTCAGCATGGACACGCTTTCCGGCAAATCCGGAATCGCCGGCACCACGTGCGCCAGCAGCAAATCCGCGCCGAAGCGCTTGGCGAAGTCCAC
Organism: Candidatus Acidiferrales bacterium; assembly: GCA_050012455.1. GTDB lineage: Bacteria > Acidobacteriota > Terriglobia > Acidiferrales > UBA7541 > Palsa-295. The sequence goes on from JBEKHD010000001.1 coordinate 6,062, forward strand.
CGCCACGTCCAACGCGCCCAACGAAGGGTCGCTGAAATCAATCGGCGAAAGAATCAATTTAGGAGGCAGCATGGCGTCGTATCCTTTGTGCCAGTGTTCCAGGGGACGGAAGGGGCAGCGGCGCCATCCTACCAAACCAATTTTCCGCCATGTTACGCTTCCGTTGCTGCCACGTTAATTTCAGAAGTCGAATCGCTCCCCACCACCAGCGAAGAGCTAGCGCCCCAACTCCGCCGGCCGAGGACATTTTGGAGTGCGGCGGCTTGCCGCCGCCCATACAAGCCGAAGCTTGCTTCGGCGCTCGCTCCGCGCCGCATTCGCCTTCCGCCGCGCAGCTTTCGTAACCTCCTGACCTCCGCGCCCACAACTCAGGACACCACCCCGCCCGGCCACCCCTACGCCTCCGAATCGTAATGCCTTAGAATAATCCCGAATGAATTCCGCACCTCTCATAGAAAATCTCCGCGTCGTCCTGGTCTCGACGCGCAATCCTCTAAACATCGGCGCCGCCGCCCGCGCCATGAGCAATTTCGGCTGCACGCACCTGCGCCTGGTAAATCCCTACGACCCCGCGTATCGCGAAGCAGTTTCTGCCGTAGGCGCCGCGCCAGTTCTAGCCAGCGCCGAACAATTCAGCACCGTAGCCGAAGCCGTCGCCGACTGCGCGCTGGTAGTCGGCACCACAGCCGCCGGCCGCCGCGAACTGCATCATTCTCTCTGCACACTCGAATCCGGGGCGCGCCACATTCTGCAACGCCTCGCGCGCAAGCGCCCCGCCCGCGGAAAGCGAAATCGCGTCGCGCTCCTCTTCGGCTCCGAAAAAACCGGCCTCTCCAACGAAGATCTCAGCCACTGCCACTGGCTGCTGCGCATCCCCACCCGCGCCGAGCACCGCTCGATGAACCTCGGCCAAGCCGTAGCCGTCTGCCTCTACGAAATAGCACGCGACCCCAAAGCCGCCGCCAAATTTTCCCGCGCGCTCGAAAAAGCCGAGCCCGCCACCGCCGGCGAACTCGAACGCTTCACCGCCATCCTCACCGAAGCCCTCAGCTCCAGCGGCTTCCTCGATCGCCGCACCGTAGCCGACGCCCACGACCGCATCCGCCGCCTCGTCCGCCGCCTAAATCTCCCCCACCGCGACGCTGACATGTGGACCGGCATAATGCGCCAAATCGCCTGGAAGCTGAAGGCGACAGAAACCCCGCAGCCACCCACGGCCGCACGTAGAAAGCCGACGAGCTGACCTCTGGACGGACACGCCTCGCCGCACGTTCGCAATCGCAACTTGAAACGTATGCTCAATCATCTTGGCCCGAAGCGACGCCGGAGGCGCGGCATAGAACCTCGCAAAAAAATCCCAAGTGCCGCAGCCTGAAATTCGAATCAGCATGTCCGGTTGAGACCGCAGCTTTAATCAGGACTCGGCAAAGTACGCGAAAACGCTCTCCCCGCTACTGGTTCGTCCAACTAACTATCAAGATTTTCCCCCATTTCCCGATATATGAGTTGCGAGGCTGCGTGTCCCGATTCGAGCTCCAGCAAAGAGGTGTGTGCAATATTTCGTCTGGCCTGCATAAGTTCTGCTTTGCAACGTGCACTTCCGCTTGGGTACGCATCCTCTCATACATGTTTCACGCTATAACCCAGGAGAGAGCCGATGTCCGGCAGCGAAAACACGGGGCGAACCCGGCCAGCATCAACTGACAGTTCCCGCGCCGCACAGCGCGCATTCCGCAGACCCCCACGCTGGCTACACTACTGCTTGACCGTCTCCATGACGGCGGCCGCCCTCCAGCTCTACTTGATAACGTCGCGCGCTTTCGACAACCAGCCCGCGCCAATCATCTTTGTGATCCCCATTGCCATTAGCGCGTACCTGGGCGGCCTCGGTCCGGGGCTCGTCGCCACGATCCTTAGCGTGTTGTCTGCGGACTACTTTACTACCCCTCCCTTTTCCAGCTTCCGCATCGCTCACCCAGTTGACTACCTCCGCCTAGGGACGTTGCTCGCGGTTGGTGTCCTCATTAGCTTGTTGTCTGACTCACTTCTCCGCGCGAAAAGCGCTCTGCAGCCGCGTAGCGAAACGAGCGCCTGGCTTCCGCTGGAGCGCAAAATTCGTTTGACCTTCGGCTTCGCTGCGATTTGCCTGCTCGTGATAGGAATAGTTTCCTATCATGCTGTCAGCAGCCTCCGCGTAAACGACGAACTGGTCGATCACACCCATCAAGTGCTGGCGTGCCTCACCAAGCTGCTTTCCACCGTGACCGACGGCGAAACCGGCGTTCGCGGCTACATCATCACCGGAGACGAGCGCTTTCTGCAGCCCTATAACTCCGCGATGGACAGCATCGCTGCGACGCAGCACGAACTCCGCGGTTTGACCCGCGATAACCCTGTGCAACAGCGCAATCTCGAGTCACTCGACCCGTTGATTGCCGAGCGAATTTCCATCCTGCGCACGCAGATCGCACTGCGCCGCACCAAGGGCTTTGCGGTTGCGCAAGCTGACGTTGCCACGCAACGAGGCAAAGAGGCGCAAGATCGCATCCGCGCGCACATCACGCAGATGCTGGACGTGGAAACAACTCTCCTCAAAGACCGCGATGCCCGCGCACAGCGCAGCAGCTTCGTCGCCAAGATCGTCATTCTCTGCGGCAGCCTCGCGACCTTGCTTGTTGTTATCGTCGCACTCTTTGTGATCGGCGAGGATTTCAGCGCCAAACGCCGCCTGGAAGCCAGCCTCGTGGAGGTGCATGCCGAGTTGGAAGAACGCGTCGTGGCGCGCACCCAGGCGCTCGCCGGCATCAATGAACAACTGCGCAAGAGCGAGCTCCAAATTCGCTTAATGGTCTCCGGCGTGAAGGACTACGCTATCTTCATGCTCGACGCGGATGGATTCGTTGCCAGCTGGAATGCAGGCCTGCACCGCCTCAAGGGCTGGGCCGCGGACGAAATTGTCGGCCAGCATTTTTCGCGGTTTTATTCACCCGAAGACATCGCCGACGGACTGCCCGCGCGCGAACTGGAAATTGCCAAAGCCGAAGGGCAATTCTCCGGCGAGGGCTGGCGCTTCCGTAAGGACGGCTCGCGCTTCTGGGCCAACGTGGTCATCTCTCCCGTTCGCGATGACGACGGGCGCTTGCTCGGTTTCTCCAAAGTCACGCGCGACACAACCGAACATCGCCGCATCGAGCTAGCCATGAAACAGGAGGAAGCCCGCCTCGCCGCCGTCATCGGCTCCGCCATGGATGCCGTCATCACGGCGGACGAACAGCACTTGATCACCCTCTTCAATCCCGCCGCCGAAAAAATGTTTGGCTATCAGGCCTCGGCCGTGCTGGGCACTTCGCTCGAACGCCTGATTCCCACGCGCTTTCGCGGCTCCCACACCTCGTACATTCACAGTTTCGCCAAAACCAACATCACCCGCCGCAAAATGGGCGAGCTAACGGCCATCTATGGATTGCGTTCCAACGGTGAGGAATTCGCCATCGAAGCATCTATTTCCCAAGCTCAAACCGACGGCCAAAAAATCTTCTCCGTGATCCTCCGCGACATCACCGAAAGGCTGAAAGCGGAAGAGGCGCGGCGGGTCAGCGAAACAAGTTTCGCCATGCTGGTGAACCAGGTGCCGCAATTCGTATGGACTTGCGATCCCGAAGGTCTGAATACCTACTTCAACCAGCGCTGGGTTGAATACACCGGCCTCACCTTGGAGGAAAGTTCCGGACGCGGTTGGAATACACCCTTTCACCCGGAAGACAAGCAAGCCGCATGGGATGTCTGGAACCGCGGCGCCAGAAGCGGCGATCTGTACAGCGTTGAAAGCCGGCTGCGGGCCGCCGACGGCAGCTACCGCTGGTTTCTGGTGCGGGGAGAACCCGTGCGCGGCAGCGACGGCAACATTCTCCAATGGCTCGGCACCTGCACGGACATTGACGCCATGAAGCGCGCGCAAGCCGCTCTGCTTGAGAGCGAAGACCGCTTCCGGCTATTTGCCGAACACGCCCCGGCGGCCCTGGCAATGTTTGACCGCGACATGCGCCACCTCCACACGAGCCGCCGCTGGCGCACCGACTATGGTCTGGGTGAGCGCGAGCTGCGCGGCCTGCCGCTCTACGAGGTCATGCCCGAAATTCCCGAGCGCTGGAAGGAGGTTCATCGTCGTGCGCTGGCGGGCGAAGTGCTGAGGGGAGAAGACGACCACTTCGTCCGGACCGACGGAAGCTTGCAATGGATGCGGTGGGAGGCACGGCCATGGTATGACCGCACGGGCGCAATCGGGGGCATTGTGCTCTTCGCGGAAGAGATGACGGCGCGCAAACAAGCTGAGGGTGCGCTTCACGCCAGCGAGGAAAAATTGCGGCTGGCCGTGGAAGGCGCGCGGCTGGGCATCTGGAACTGGGACCTCAAGACCGGGGAACTATTCGGATCACCGCTGGCCTTCGCACTCTTCGGCCTGCCCGCGGACACGAAATTCGACTTTGGAATATTTCTCGCCACGCTGCATCCCGATGACCGGGGTATGGTCGAGGCAGCCATGAAGCGCACAGTCGCCGAGCAGGTTGAATATGATGTGGAATACCGTTGTATCTGGCCGAATGGCACGGAGCGGTGGATTGCCGCCAAGGGTCACGCTTATCGAGATGGCGCCGGAGAATCCATCCGGATTGGGGGCATCGTCTTCGACGTCACGGAGCGCCGGCGAGCCCAAGACGCGCTGCGCCGTAGCGACGCTACCCGCATGTTGGCGCTCGATTCCGCCCGCTTAGGCGACTGGCAATTAGACCTGCAAACCGGGCTGGCTACGCGCTCTTTACTGCACGACGAGATCTTCGGCTACAGTGAGAAACAAGCGGAGTGGAATTTCGATATCTTCATGAGCCATGTGCACCCGGACGACCGCGAAAGAATCGCCCGGACTTTCAAGGAGTGCCTCGATGAACAAAGAAAGTGGGATTTCGAGTGCCGCATCCTGTGGCCAGACCAATCGCTGCACTGGATTTGGGCCTGTGGCAGCCACTACAGGGACGAGACCGGTAGGTCGACTCACGTGATGGGAACCGTCGCCGATATCACCGAGCGTAAACGGTCCGACGAATTGCGCCTCCGCTCGCAGAAGCTGGAGGGTTTGGGCACCCTCTCCGGCGGCATCGCTCACGATTTCAACAACATTCTTCTGGCCATCAACGGCAACGCCAAGCTGGCGATCGCCGACCTTCCGCCCGATCATCCTGTCCAGCAAAGCCTCGCGGAAATCGCCAAGGCCAGCGCACGCGCCACGGATCTGGTCCGCAGAATCCTCACCTTCAGCCGCCCCGGCGAATTAAAGCGTCAGGTCTGCGCTCTTCAGCCGATCGTGGAAGAAGCCCTCAAACTCGTGCGCGCCACCATTCCCGCCACGGTCGAATTTCGCACCGCCTTCGCGCCCCATCTTCCCGCCGTTCTCGCCGACTCCACCCAAATTCACCAGATCATCGTAAATCTCGCCACCAACGCCGCCCACGCCATTGGCTCCAAAAGCGACGGCCGAATCGAAGTCCAACTCGACTCCGCTAATCTCACCGCGGACGACATGAGCCCCGCGCTCAACCTGTCCGAAGGCCGGTACGTCCGGCTCCGCGTCAGTGACAATGGCTGCGGCATGGACCGCCCTACACTCAACCGCATCTTCGATCCCTTCTTCACCACCAAAGGCCCTGGCGAAGGCACTGGCCTCGGCCTCTCGGTCGTCCACGGCATCATGAAAAATCACGATGGCGGCATTTCCGTCTATAGCGAGCCTGGCAACGGCACCGCCTTCCGCCTTTTCTTCCCAGCTGTTGCCGCCACCATTGCCGCCGCGGAAGAGGCGCCGACTCCTATACAGCGCGACCGTACGGAAAATATTCTCTATGTCGATGACGAAGAGCCCTTGGTGATGCTCGTTACTCGCACCCTTGGACGCCTCGGCTACAAAGTAACCGGCCAGACCGACCCTGTCAGCGCGGTCGAACTCTTCCGCTCCGATCCCGCTGCCTTCGATGTGGTTGTCACCGACCTCGCCATGCCGCAGCTTTCCGGCTTCGACCTCTCCAGCCAATTGCTCGCGATTCGGCCGGACATCCCCATCATCATGACCTCTGGCTTCGTCCGCCCCGAAGATCAGGAACGCGCGCTCAAGATGGGTCTGCGTGACCTGATCCTCAAACCCAACACCATCGACCAGCTCGGCCGCATCCTCGATCGCGTTTTCCAGCATGAATTCACCGATCAATAGGCTAAGTCCTCGTAAGCCGCGTCACCGGACATGTCGCAGGCGTGCCGACCCTCGCCGCAGGCGAGCATGCACGCCTTTGACTTTCAACCGGCAACTGTTTGAACTTTGCTCCATACCACTTCGTCCGCCTAAACCCCGCCGCTCGACCGATGCCCCACCAATCCATAAGCGCCGTCTTGCCCTGAGAGCCTGCCTGCCGAAGGCAGGCCTGCCAGCGGCAGGATCGATGGGACCCGGCTCGATCCGCCCCCGCCAGGCCCAACCCCTCGGTTTGCACTTGAGTTACCTAACGCATGTATTATCATTAGTCATGCGCGGATTCCGTCACGATGAGGGGGATACATGGTCCACGCTGCTCGCGCTTCCGTGAATCGCGCTACAGCGCGATTCATCCTGAGACCTGCCCCCCGCAGGAGGGACGGCAGTACCGCTTCGAAGGGCTGCTCGGCCGCCCCTGCCTCCACCCGCCAATTTCTAATCGGCTGCTCCGCGATTAGAAATCGCTGCAACCTCGTGAAACGAAACGGAGAACTCCCAATCTAATTGTTCGAAATAACGAGGTTTCACGCACCAATTGCGCGCCGTCCTAATCATCAATTGCTGCGCGCGAACCTGGATTTCGCGCGTCATATGCGGCCAATCCACTCGCGCGGCGCGACCTCCCTAACGCGTCGCTCGCGCCCGCCCTAATCGCTACTCACCGAAAATTAGAAATCGCGCCAACCCTCTCACAACAAACGAAAAAACATTTGCTAATCGCTACTTTTTCAGCCATTTCGGTTCCCGCGACGCACTTCAACGATCATCGTGGCGAATTTCTAACCGCGACACAGAAATGCGCCGTAGCACAGGCAATCAATCTTGCCTGTGCTCCTCGGTCTTGCATCGGCGCCTCGGAAAATCAATCAAAGCAAGACAAATGCGCACCGGCAAGATTGCCTATGCTACCCATACCCCGCTCCACTACTCACCAATTACGACTCACTCATCACGCACTTCTGCCCCGTCACCGAATCATGTATTCTGCTGGGCCTATGCTGGATTTAGGATACGTGCGGGAACACTTAGATGTGATCGAGCGGATGGCGCGCGACCGCGGCGCCACGCTCGACCTCGCGCCTTTTCGGGCGCTCGATACCGACCGACGCATGGTGATTACTTCCGCCGAACGCCTGAAGGCGGAGCGCAACAAGGCCAGCGAGGAAATCGCGCGGATGAAGAAGTGCGGCGAGGACGCCTCCGCGCTGCTGGCTTTGATGAAGCAGGTCTCCGACAAAATCAAGCGCGACGACGAGACCATCACGGTGCTCGACGAGCAGCTGAAACAATTCCTGTTGACCGTGCCGAATATTCCGCACTCCAGCGTGCCGGTGGGAAAGTCCGCGGCCGACAATGTGGAAGTACGCCGCTGGGGCGCGCCGCCACAATTCGATTTCAAGCCGAAGCCGCACTGGGAACTGGGCGAAGGCGCGGGCATTCTCGATTTCGACGCCGCGATCAAAATCGCGGGCGCGCGCTTTGCGGTTTACAAAGGCCTGGGCGCGCGCCTCGAACGGGCGCTGGCGAATTTTTTCCTCGACGTGCACACGCGCGAGCACGGCTACACCGAAATCCTGCCGCCGTTTCTGGTGAACACCGCATCGCTCACCGGCGTCGGCCAGCTGCCGAAATTCGCGGCGGACATGTTTCACCTGGAAGGCACGGACCTGTACCTGACGCCAACATCGGAAGTGGAGCTGACCAGCCTGTATCGCGACACCACGCTCGAGCCCGACGCGCTGCCCATCAAAGTGTGCGCCTGGACGGCGTGTTTCCGCTCCGAAGCCGGCGCCGCCGGACGCGACACGCGCGGCCTGAAGCGCCAGCACCAATTTCAAAAAGTGGAAATGTTCAAATTCACGCGCCCCGAGCAAAGCTACGCCGAGCTGGAAGCGCTGGTCGCAAACGCCGAAGCGATTCTGCAGCGGCTGGGCCTGCATTATCGCGTGATGCTGCTCTGCACTGCCGACATGGGCTTCGCCTCTGCAAAAACCTACGACATCGAAGTCTGGCTCCCCTGGGCGAACGAGTTCATGGAAATTTCCTCCTGCTCGAACACAGAAGCATTCCAAGCCCGCCGCTCCGGCATTCGCTTCAAGCCCCCCGGCGGCAAAAAATCCGAATTCGTGCACACACTGAACGGCTCCGGCCTCGCCGTAGGCCGCACCTGGATCGCCCTGCTAGAAAATTTTCAGCGCGCGGATGGGTCAGTGGCGATTCCGGAAGCGCTGCGCCCGTTCATGGGCGTGGACGTAATTCCCGGCAGCGCGAAAACGTAGCGGCGCGGACCGGGCTACGAGATGGGCCCGACGAGAACCATCGGGCCGGTGGGATGCGGCATGCCGCCCGCAGGCTCGAGCGACACAGCGAATTCTTTCGCCGTGACCCCCGCGGGAAGCTTCATCATCATGTGGCTCATTTCGCCGTTCTGCGGATTGAAGACGCCCGCACTGATCGGCGCGCCGTTCATCGGCACCAGCCACAACTGATAACTTTTGTCCGCCGGCGCCGACGGCAGCCAGCCGTCGTAAGTCATCATTCCTTCTTTCGCGTTATACAGCACGCGCGCGTGCCCTTCCGCATGACTTTCCGGCGTGCCCTTCTGCGACCAAAGCGGAACCACAAGCGTCTCGCGCTCGGCGATCAGATCGGCCTGATGCCGCGTTTCCGCAATCTCCTGCTTCTGCTGCGCGATCGTACTGCGCAGCTCCGCGAGCTGGCGATTGAGTTGTTCGTTGTGCAGCCACAGCAAAACGGTAGCGAGCGCGAACGCCGTCGCGACCGGAACCAGCGCCGCCCACCACCGCGCGAAGACTCCGCCATCCACGGCCGGCCCCGGCTTTGCCCGCGCGGGGCTGCCGCCGGGACCTTCGGCCGAGGCGATCACCTGACGCATCAGAGTTTCCTTAACGCCGGGCGACGGAGCCACCGGCGGCGCGGCGAACGCGAGAATCGCCACGCGTCCGCGCGCTTCGGCCACTTTTTCGGCGCACTCCGCGCAGGAGGCGACGTGCGATTCGAACGCTTTGCGTTCGGCGTCGTCGAGCGCGCCCAGCGCGTAGAGATCGAAGTCTTCCGGCCGATTTGGATGTTCGTTGCTCATGGATGCAAATCTCGTTTCAGAGTTTCTACTGCCGAGCGCAGGCGCGTCTTCACGGTGCCGAGCGGGTCGCCGGTGCGCTGCGCGATTTCACTGTGCGTCAGGCCCTCGAAGTACGCCAGCTCGACGGCGGCGCGCTGCTCTTTCGGCAGATTGTCCAGCGCGCTTTTCACTTTGGTCATCAGTTGCTGCTGCGCGACGGAGCTTTCCAGATTGGAGGCAACCACGACTGTGTTTTCGCTGAGCTCATCGCCGCTGGCGGGATTGTGGCGCCGCAAACGGGAGATGGCGCGATTGCGGGCGATCACCAGCAGCCAACCGGAAAGAGAGCCGCGCGACGAATCGAACTGCGCGGCGTTGCGCCAAAGCTGATAGAAAATGTCCTGCAGAATTTCCTCTGCTGCCTGAGTGTCGCGCAAAATCCGATTCAGGACAGAGGAGAGCATGCCGGAGTAACGGTCGTAGAGCGCGGCGAGGGCTGACTCGTCACGCTGCACGATCCGATCAATGAGCGACACGTCCGTGGCCTTCAACTCCGCTCGCTTCTCCGCCGTCACCAAGTAAATGCTTCTCCTAATAGATACGCCCGCGCGGGGTTTCCGGATTGTGGCGCGTGATGAATACGCCGGTCGAGACGCGCGATCGAGCTGCCGTGGACGGAGCGTAACTTGTTGGTAGGGCGGGGTCAACGGCGTTCTGGGGAATTTGGGGACGCTGGGCGAGGTGGAATTACGCGGCTTGTGCCGATATCGCTATGCGTATAAGTGCTTAGTGGACAGATATTTACGGCCGTGTATGCGATGATTACGTGCCTGGATTGTGTCGAACAATGACACGGACATTTCCCGTGGTTCGATTGGTTTCCATTGACATCCTGTACGGCTTGACTAAACTTCGACTCGCGCAAGACTTACGGCCCTTACCACCAAAAGCTCGCCACGTCAGGAAGGAACATTGAATGGCAACCGTTGCCAAACCCGCTAGCACGCAGCCCATCCCGCGGATCGCACCGCGCGAGGACCTGAATCCGTATCGCATTTCGCAAATACAGTTCGATATCGCGGCGGAATATTTGAAGCTGGACCCTGGACTGCGGCAGATTCTGCGCACGCCGAAGCGCATGCTGGAGGTTTCCATCCCGACGAAGATGGACAACGGGCAGATCAAGGTGTTCACGGGATTTCGCGTGCAGCATAACGTGGCGCGCGGGCCGGCGAAGGGCGGGATTCGCTACCATCCGGCGGTGACGCTGGATGAAGTGAAGGCGCTGGCGATGTGGATGACCTGGAAAACCGCGACGGTGAATATTCCTTTTGGCGGCGCGAAGGGTGGAGTGATTTGCGACCCGAAGCGGATGAGCAAATCCGAGCTGGAACGCATGACGCGGCGATTTGCAGCGGAAATTTTGCCGATCATCGGGCCGGAACAGGATATTCCGGCGCCGGACGTGTACACGGATTCGCAGACGATGGCGTGGATCATGGATACGTATTCCATGACCAAGGGGCATTCGTCATTGGGAGTGGTGACGGGCAAACCGATTTCGATTGGCGGGTCGGAAGGACGGAATGAGGCTACGGCGCGCGGGTGCGTGATCGTGGTGGAAGAAGCTTGTAAGGTGAAGAAGATTTCGTTGCGCGGGGCAAGCGTCGCGATTCAAGGATTTGGGAACGCGGGATCGATCGCGGCAAAACTATTCTCCGAGAAAAAAGCGCGGGTGATTGCGATCAGCGATTCGCGCGGCGGAGTTTTCAATTCGCGAGGGATCGATCCGCTGAAGGCGATGCGTTACAAGGAACGTTCCGGAACCGTGGTGGGAATGCCCGGGACATCGCGAATTTCGAATGATGATTTGTTGACGATGAAGTGCGACATTCTGGTGCCGGCGGCTTTGGAAAATTCGATTACGTTGAACAACGCGGACCAGATCAAGGCGAAAATCGTGGCGGAAGCGGCGAACGGGCCGACGACTCCTCACGCGGACGAAGTTTTGGCGCGCAAGGGCACTCTTGTGATTCCGGACGTACTGGCGAATGCTGGCGGCGTGACGGTTAGCTACTTCGAGTGGGTACAGGATCTGCAGAGTTTCTTCTGGTCGGAAGCGGAAGTGAACGCGAAGCTGGATCTGGTGATGCGGCGCGCGTTCCATGAAGTGCACGAGAGCGCGCGAAAGCATCGCGCGCATCTGCGCACCGGAGCTTACGTGCTCGCGGTGGGGCGAGTTGCGGACGCCACGCTGGTGCGCGGGCTTTTCCCGTAAGGATCGTGCGCGGCTAAGAAGTCATTAATCTTTTAAATATTTTTTCCGGATTTCTCGCCGGTTTCTCCGTCTGTCGTCCCGATCAGGCAATTTCAAAATATTGTTGTTGCGCGATGCAGGAGAAGGCGCGTACATTTTCGTTAGCCGGTGCGCCAACTTGAAAAATGGCGGCGCCGGCGTAGTTGTCTGCAGGGGCCTCGCGCGGAGGGCACTCGCAATTGAGTAATCACAACGGTCATACTAACCACACACCACCCATCCTGCTGACGATTGCGGGATTCGATCCTTCCTGCGGAGCCGGGGTAGGAGCCGACCTGAAAACTTTCGCGGCGCACAACTGTTACGGTGTGGCGGCGGTGACGGCGCTCACGGTGCAGTCCACGCAAGGTGTCGTGTCGGTACACGCCACACCTTCGGCCACGCTGCGCGCGCAACTGGATACGCTGACCGAAGATATCGAGATCGCAGGCGTGAAGATCGGGATGCTGGCAAACCGCGCGAATGCTTCGGTAGTTACGGAATTTCTGGATAAGCACAAATTCGCGCACGTGGTGCTTGATCCTGTTTACCGCCCTACGGCGGGCAACGCGGAATTGCTGGACACTTCGGGATTGAAATTTGTACGCGATGAATTGCTGAAGCGTGTGAGCGTAATCACCCCCAACATTCCGGAGGCGGAATTCCTGACTGGCCTCGAAGTGAAGGATCTCGCCGGGATGAAGGTGGCCGGATTGAAGCTGGTGGAAATGGGCGCGCGGGCGGTGGTGGTTACCGGCGGACATCTGGAAAAACCGACGGATGTACTGTGCATCGGCGCGGAAGTGGAAACATTCGGCGGCGATCACGTGAAAAGCCCTAACACGCACGGCTCGGGTTGCACATTTTCATCCGCGATACTTGCGCAACTGGCGAGCGGACAGCAGCTGCGCGAGGCCGTGATTCTGTCGAAAGCTTACGTGACGAAGGCGATCGAAAAATCATACGCGATCGGCAAAGGCGCCGGACCGTTGAATCAACTTTTCAGGTTTCATCAGGAACAGCCGCTGCGCGGAGTTCACGAAGTGCCGCAGCACGGCATGCACCCCGCAGCAGAACCCGCCGCGCATTAAACACGGAAGGTGCAAGCGCGAGAGCGCAGAGTTGGCTGCGCAGCGTCGAAGTGTGCGACTAATCTCTGAGAGCGACATCAAACCCCAAAGTGCTACTATGCGGCGAATTCCGCCAAGGAGGTTGGCGCTAATCGCATCCTCGATTTAGATGGCCAACCTACCCAGCACAAAGGAGCAGCGTCATGTCCCACCACCTGGATTCACCCATCGCGCTTCAAGATATACGCCTCGATATCACGGACCTGTACGTATTTCGCGGGGAAACCGGCACGGTGTTTGCGATCAACGTGTGCCACTCTATTTTCGGCCATATTCCTGCGCCCGGATATCATCCGGAAGGAATGTACGAATTCAAAATCGATTCGAACGGCGATGCGATTGAAGACGTGACCTACCGATTGAATTTCACCGAACGTGATAAGGACGGAAAACAGAAATACACGGTGCGACGCCTGACGGCAGCGGATGCAACGAACCCGCACGCGAGCGGCACGGTTGTGGCACAGGGAACGACGGGCGAGACGGTCAGCACACCAACCGGATTGCGCGTGTGGGCCGGCAAAGCGGGCGATCCGTTCTGGATCGAGCCGGAAGTGCTGCACGCGGTGGGTCACGCGTTCCAGGACGGCACGACTGTAAACCTTTCCGGCTGGGATCCCAGTCGCGCGAAAAATCTTTTTGCCGGCCATACCGTGTACTCCATCGTGCTGGAAATTCCGGATAAGGAATTGCTCGCGGAGGCTGGGGGGAATCGCCGAATCAACGTGTGGGCGGTGTCAACGCTGGCGACCGACGCAGGGGGTTGGCGCTCGATCAATCGCGTGGGCCTGCCGATGATTCATCCTCTGTTCACGCAGTTCAACGAAGATTTAGGCAATCGTCTGAACGCCGGGACCCCGAGCGAGGACTTCGCGACGCATGGGGCGACCGTCACCAAAGCGGTCGCGGGCGTGGTCGCCGCATATGGAACCGCCGAAGATCCGCGAGCATACGGTGAGAAGATCGCGCACCGATTCTTCCCGAACCTGTTGCCGTACGAGGTGGGGACGCCGGCGTCGTTCGGGTTCCTCGAGTGGAATGGGCGCTCGCTGACGGACAACGCGCCTAATGTGATGTTCTCCATTGCCGCGAACACGCCTGTTAGTCTGGGGATCGGTAAGGAATCGGTTGCTTCGAAACCATCAAAGACGTTCCCGTATGTTCCTGCGGCCGGTGAGAGCCGGACGGCTGGGGTGTAGAGAGCGGCATTTCCAAACTGCAGTGTGTTCTGGCGCGTTTGGCGTCTGCGTTGTTGGTGTGCGTGAAGGCTCGGCAAAACCTTCAACGCAGAGGGCGCAGAGAAAAGCAAAAGATTTTACACAGTGGATACGGAGAAGATCGGAGAACACAGAGAAAGCGGGGAGAGCTCCCTGCCTGCGGTAGGCAGGCTTCGGCCGGCATGAAGCAAAGGCGCCTGCCTCGGGATGACAATGCTCCCCATATATTTAGAATGCCTCGGGCAGAGTCGCTCTGCTGATGACTCTGACAACGTGGCAAGCTGGGGCGCAGCCCTTCGATCCCGCACTGCGGGATCTCAGGATGAATTGCGCTGCAGCGCAATTCACAAGCAGCGCCCCTACAAATTCGAAAGACGCGCGATTCAAAATTCTGAGCGGAAACTGGAATATGTGCGGCTCGCGCGGCTCGCGTTCGTTGACTTGGCTTCGGCTCCCACCTAAGATGTGCGGACATGCCGGACACGCCGTCTCCCATAGGCTCGACCGTCTCCCACTACCGCATCATCGAAAAGCTCGGCGGCGGAGGTATGGGTGTCGTTTACAAGGCCGAAGACTCGCGCCTGAAGCGCTTCGTGGCGCTGAAATTTTTGCCGCAGGACGTCGCCGGCGATGCGCAATCTCTGGCGCGATTCCAGCGTGAAGCGCAAGCGGCCTCTGCGCTGAACCATCCCAACATCTGCACGATCTACGACATTGGCGAGCAGGATGGCCATGCCTTCATCGCCATGGAATTTCTGGATGGGCAGACGCTCAAACACCGCATCAATGGCCGCCCGATGGATAGCGAAGAACTGCTCACGCTCGCCATCGAGATCGCCGACGCGCTGGATGCCGCGCATGCCGAACACATCGTGCACCGGGACATCAAGCCTGCCAACATTTTTGTGACTAAACGCGGCCACGCGAAAATTCTGGACTTTGGACTGGCGAAGGTGACGTTCACCGGCGCGGGCTCTTCCGCTTCCAAAATCCCTGTGGACACGACCGAAGGCGCCACGCTGGGCGTCTCCGCAGAACATCTCACCAGCCCGGGCAGCACCATGGGCACCGTTGCGTACATGTCGCCGGAGCAAGTGCGGGGCAAGGACCTCGACAGCCGCTCCGACCTTTTCTCCTTCGGCGCGGTGCTCTACGAAATGACGACCGGCACGCTGCCTTTCCGCGGCGAAACCTCGGGCGTGATTTTCAAAGCGATCCTGGATGGAGCGGTGGCGGCTCCGGTGCGGCTGAATCCGGAAACGCCGGCCGAGCTGGAGCGCATCATCAACAAGGCGCTGGAGAAGGACCGAACATTGCGCTACCAGTCCGCCGCCGACATGCGCGCGGACTTGGCACGACTGAAGCGCGAACAGGATTCCGGGCGCTCGACGCGCGTCAGCGACGCGTCCGGCAGCGAGTCCGCAGCGGCCGGTGGCGCAAGCGGGATGAGCGTCGCGTCCCCAGCGCAAACAACCTCCGGCTCCGCGACGATTCCGGCCGCGCGTGGCGGGGCTGCGCGCAAACTTTGGGTCGGCATCGCCGTCGCTGTGGCGCTCGTTGTCGCCACCGGCGGTGGATACTACTTCCTGCACGGGCGCTCGGCCGACGAAAAAGTTACTTCCATCGCGGTGTTGCCGTTCGTCAACGCCACCTCAGACCCGAACAACGAATATCTGAGCGACGGATTGACCGAAAGCCTGATCGGGACGCTTTCGCAACTGCCCGATGTGAAAGTGATGGCGCGCAGCACCGTGTTCCGGTTCAAGAATAGCGAAGACAATCCGCAAAAGATCGGCAAAGACCTCAACGTTGGGTCGGTGCTGATGGGCCGGGTAACGCAACATGGCGACACGGTGGCGGTGCAAGCGGACCTGGTGAACACGGCAGACGGATCGGAAATGTGGGGCAAACACTACGAACGCAAAATGGCCGACGTTACGGAGGTGCAGAGCGACATCACCCGCGACGTCGCGAAAAAATTGCACGTCAACGCGAGCGGAGACGCCCAGGCAAGAATGGGCAGCGCCGGCACCACGAACCCCGACGCCTACCGCCTGTACCTCGAAGGGCAGCAGCAACTCTACGGCCGCACCAAGCCGGGAATTACCAAGAGCGTCGCGCTGTTCCGGCAGGCCGTCGCCGCCGATCCACAGTATTCGCTGGCATGGGCGGCCCTTTCGAATAGTTACGTTGTGGCGATCGGTTACGGACGCCTGATTCCGCCGGCCGAAGCGGGGCCTTTAGCGGACGAGGCCTCCAAGAAAGCGGTCGAGCTGGACGATTCAAGCTCCGACGCTCATGTGGCGCGCGGCAATGCGCTCGCGATCCAGTGGAAATGGAGCGACGCGGAGAAGGAATTCCGCCGCGCGATCGAACTCAATCCCAACAACGCCAACGCCCACTATTTTTACGCGTTCAATTATCTGATGCCCAACAATCACCTCGAAGACGCGCTGGAGCAGTTCCGACTGGCGCTCGCTCTCGATCCGCTCGCGGGGATCGTAAGGACGAATTACGCGCTCACGCTGATGGACGCGCACAAATACTCCGAATCGCGGGAGCAGTTCGATGAGATTCTGCAGCGCGATCCCGCGTTCGGTCCGGCTCACTTTTATCTATCGCAGATGCAGGCCACGCGGGGCCAGTGGGCCGACGCGATTGCCACGCTGGCAAGCGGGCCGGGTTCACCTTTCTCCAATAGCTCGTTTCATGCGGATGCGCAAGGATTCGTGCAATCGATGGAAGCCGTCAGCAACGGCACTCTGCCCGCGAATGTGGCTGTCGCCTATGCTCTGGCGGGAAATCACGAAAAAGCCTTTGCATTTCTCGAACAGGCGTACACGGACCGCGACGACGAGCTCACCGCCGTCATCCGCTTCCCGGCCTTCGACCCCCTGAAGTCCGACCCGCGTTGGGCTGCGCTGCTGCAGAAGCTCAGCCTGCCGCTTTAGTTTCGTCCCGCCTTAGGCATTAAGTATAACGAGGAGGCCGCTACTCTTCTATCCCGCGCTGCGGCGCGCAGGCCTGCTACCGGCGTCAGTTGGTGGATTCAAAGGCGCGGAAGCGGCGCTCTAGTTCCCACTGTTGCTGGGCTTTTTCGCTGGATTTCAGGAAGGCGGCGCAAGCGGCTGTGGGTTTTTCGGCGCCTAGAAATTCGCTGGAGCACGCGGCTACGGAGCGAGTGAAAACATCTTGCTCGCGCCAGAGGCTCGCGCCGGGCAGGAAATCGTGCTCGAGGCTGGTGCGGACTATTTGTTTCAGGTCGGCGTAGGTGAGCGCGTAGGTTTGGACCGCGCGGACATACTCGTGGGTCAGATCAATGCGCGAGACGCCTTCGTCGTCCGTGGAGAGCGCGACTGGGACGCCGAATTTGCGATAGATCGGGAATGGATGATTCCTGCCGCTGATGCCGAGGATCAAGTCGTTGCTGCTGAGATTGACTTCGACCATCACGTGCTTCGCAGCCATTTCCTGCAGTAAATCGTAGGGCCGATCCTCATACATAACGCTAACACCATGGCCGATGCGTTCGGCATGGCCAACTTCGACAGCCTGGCGCACGTGAAAGGAAAGTCCTTCGTAGGTGACGAGGCCGGGAGCGAGTTCACCGGCGTGCAAACTGATGTGAACTTTTGGGTACACATCGTGCAGAAAGCCGACCAAACGCATGTGCAAAGCGTAGTCGGACATGGAGACGTAGCCATCTTCGGGCATCACTAGATTAATGCCGACGATGCGCGGATCCGCGGATGCGGCTTCGAAACCGAGCAGAGTTTGCGCGAAAACCTGCTCGGGAGGAAAACCGCGCAGAACCTGGTAGATGTAACGGAGCTGCACGGCGCAGGCGGGCAATTGATTGGGTTCGCCGCAACGTTCGGACTGGCGGCGCCTGGATTCGGCTTCGTCAAAATAGGCGCGGATGACGGCGACATCTTCGCGCAAACCTTTCGCGAGGAGCTGGTCGCGGAATTCGGCGAAGCTGCGGTCGGCGTTCCAGCCCAGTTCTCTGGCGATTGTTGCCGTGTGCTCGAAGGGAGGAGTTTCCATCAGTTCGAGGTATTGCTCGTTTTGCGTGGCGGCGCGAGTGGCTACTTCGTCGAGGAACTCGCCGGTGTGGACGTGCGAAATGCCGTGGAATTTCGCGAAGGAATCGAAGAAGTGATCGTGGCCGCTGACGCCGGTGGAGGGCACGAAACTGCGCATGGAGAACGCATCAATTAGAGCATCGTAGAGATGCTGGTCCTGATTCGCGTGAGCCGCGGGGATATTGCCTTGCCCGCAAACCGGTTGGGGCGGGAGGCTGTCGGTCATGGCGCGGGATTGGAAGAAGGAGTGGGTCGCGAGGTCCACGCAGAGACTGTCTTCGGCTGCGTAGCGAATCCAGGATTCGGCGTAGACCGCGCCGGTGAGATGGACGTGCAGGTCGGCGCCCTTGGGCATGCGAGCGAGAAATGCGTAAAGATTCAGCGGATCGGTGCGGGCGAGATCGAGCGCGTGCGCGGTGCGAATTTCGGCGGTGGCTGCTGAAGAAGAAGAAATGCTGGCGGGTTTCTGGGCGACGGCAGACGCAGAAAAAATTAGAAGAAAAGCGAGCACTGCAAATCGAGATATCCAGGCTGAAAACGTCAAACTCATTTCCATTTCTTGCAGACCTCGACTTGAGTTGCTTATGCCGAAGAATGTATCACATGCGGTTTACTTGCGGTCGGAGTCGCCGGCGGAATCTTGTGGCAACTTTTCCTCAAGTCGTCGCGGCGAGTCGACATTGAAATGCGCGGGCGCTGATTCCAGCGCCTAATCGCGCGGAGGGTAGAGCAGCAGATACATGTAAGCCTGGGCGGCCTCGTCCTGGCTCAAGTAAGTAAAGACAGGCATCCGGCCCCGGTAAGGCGTCGCGGGCGTACCCATGATCACAGGCGCACCGCAGGTAACTTTCCGGACGAACTCGCTGAGGCCGACGCGCGTCGTCAGAGTGGAGAGCGGAGGAATCGCGCCGTCCAAAATCTGCTGAGGATCGGGGTTCGGCCCAGTGGCGCCATGGCAGACGTGGCAAGTGGACTTCACGATGTGCTCGCCAACGCGATAAGGAGATTCGTTGATTGCGATTTGATTCCTTTCCGCACCCGGCACGGCAGAAAGTTGCTCTAGATACGGAATAAGGGCACGAATTTCGGCCTCGTTCAAAATGGGGCGGGGCATATTTTCGCCTCCGTTGTGAAGGCGCTGAAGCAACTGAGTCTTGGAATCCCTTGAAAGGGCGGCTACGTCCGACGGGCTGACATCTCGCCCCGCTTTCTTCAGCAGCTGTAATGTAGCTGCGACAGAGGTAGCTTGAACCGGGCCGATGATGGAATTAATTTCTGGAGGGACGCCGCGACCGGACTCGCCGTGGCATCCGCGGCAGCTCAAGCGATAAAGATCCGCCCCATGCAGCGTGATTACTTGCGCTTTGTACTCTTGTGAGAGCTGCAATTGCCAAGCAGGGACGAATTCCCCCGGCTCGCTCGGAGCTGGCCCTAAGTCCCAAGTCTTTCCCATGCTGGTCTCGTTAAACGAACGGTTCAGGTGACGAATCCAGCTCTCGCCCTCGACGGCCGTTACCGAAATGTCCCTGGTGCCCGCGGATTGACCCAGCAAGGATGATGCGAGCATTAACATCGAGCCGAGCA
Organism: Candidatus Acidiferrales bacterium; assembly: GCA_050012455.1. GTDB lineage: Bacteria > Acidobacteriota > Terriglobia > Acidiferrales > UBA7541 > Palsa-295. Next base: position 25,754 of record JBEKHD010000001.1, read on the forward strand.
CGACCAGACGGAGCGAGTGTCGTTTCTCGCTCCGAGTGGAGTGCGATTTGACCGATTGCGAAGTGCGCATTGTTCTTTTTTCCAACACGCTACTTCTTCACCAGGGCTATGTCGAGGTTGGTGGTGGCATCGGTCACGGTGATTGACTGGGTGGTGGGTTTGCCGTCCGGACTCCAGGTTTTCAGAGTGTATGTTCCTGGCGGAAGGTTCTTGATCGCGAAAGTGCCGTCATAACCGGTCAAGGCGAAGTAGGGCGTGGGAGCAATTACGATGTAGCCGAGCATATCGAAGTGATAGTTGCAGAGAATCGTTGCCGTGCCGACGTTATCGAACCGGAAGGACTGTGTTTGGTTCGGCGAGATGCTGACTATATTGTGCGCGAGGCTCTTGTCGCCGCTGATCGAAGCCCAACGGACGTTGTGAGCTACGTGGTCGTGATTGAGAAAGTCCACGGTGGTGCCACGCTGGATGATGATGGTCTGCGGGACGAACTTCAGGTCGCGCTGATCAACCTTGGCATGCTCTGCGGGTGCGTCGAATTTCTTGCCGGGAATCGCGTCAATGTAGACGGCAATATTTTCCACTGACTTCAAGCCAGTCGCTGATACCTTTCCTGTTACGTCGCCTGCTTGTGCGGCGCGTGCCACGAATATTCCACCGAAAAGAACAGCCAAAAGAACCACTCGCTTCAAAGTATTCATTCAAATATCTCCCGTTAGAATTTCCGCGTGCCAGCTCGGAGAACTTGCGGAAGTATGAACGGCATCGCGGCTGTCCCGATGTGATTCCCCGCACCGAGAGCTGTGACGGACGTCACAACCGGCCAGACGGGGATTGACCGCTCCGCCACAGCGCGATTTGCCGTCTAGAATTGTCATCGCATATCTGGCCGGCTGCTCTGGTGGGCGTGGTCAATTCCGAGGCCTCGATCAATAAGCTTCACGGCGGGGCCGATGATGTCCGAGTGCAGGGCAAACCCTGGGCCAGCAGCCGCGGCCTGTTTATGCGCCACATTTCGCGAAGCGCAATGGGCCTGAGAGCCGGGGGTGGGTGGCGGGTGTCGAATTAACACGCGCTTCTGGCCCTCATCGGGCTCAAACACCAGTAACCGGCAGATGCCACGGTAGTAATAGGGCACTTGGTACTTCCCGGCTATTGCGAAGGACGGTCGCGGACGGCACCATGGAGACATAGCGGAGCCACGCTGGGCCGCCGGACATGGGACCGGTGCGCACACATCCGCTGAGCGACAGCTGCAGTCCAATGCCGGGGGGCACAGCGGCAATGCAACAAATTCCAATCAATGGTGTGAAAAGACATGGCTGATTCCGTCGGGCGCGATCAAGCGACCGTGCTGGAAGTCCCGGTGACGATACAGGGGGCGAAGCACGTCGACGGAGCGGAACAGCGCCAGATATTCACGGAACCGACCAAGACAACGATCGTCTTTGGAAATGGCGCGGTGGTGAATCTGACTTCGAAGGTGGCACAGGGGCAGTGCGTTTTTCTGCGGAACGAACAGACTGGACGAGAGATTCTTTGCAAAGTGCTCGAGTGGCGGCAGGTGGCGGAATCGGGCTACGCGGATTTGGAATTTACCACGCGCGACCCGCATTTTTGGGATGCCGCGCCGGCTGCGGCTGCTCCGGTACTCGTACCGGCAGTTCCTCCGGCTCCTGTGGCGGTCGTCGCGCCCAGGCGTACCGAGGCGCTGGACATGCTTCCGGCGTCCGCGCCTGCTCCGACTAGCGTCCCGGCAAGCGAAGAAATTCATGCCGCGTCCATCGAGGGCGTTGCCGCAAAGGCGATCGAACCTCCTGCGCATCATACGGCGGAAGAGTTGGATGAGGCGGAAGAGGCGTTGGCCGAATCTGATCACGCCGAAGACGATGCCGCACGAAACGACACGAAAGACGCAGAGCTGCTGGCGAAACTGATTGCCAGTGACCCCAAACGAAAACCGAAGCGCGAAGCTGCCACTGCGGAAACCAGAGACCCTGAACTAGAGGTGATTTCCGAAGATGGGGCCGAGCACGGCGAGACGAGCTCGGGCACCGAGGGCGAGGACGAGCCTGCGGGGAGTCGCAAGGCTGCGCTCGTTGCAATGTTGGCGCCGCTGGGCCGTAAGCTACACCGGCTTACTTATGGGAAGGGTTTGAGAGCCGTGGGGATCGCGGCGTCGTTGTTGCTTGTGATCGCGCTGGGATTTGCCTGGCACGCACACCGTAACACGGTGCGCAGCAAGGCGCGCGCGGCCGCGGCGATCGCGAAGGCGAACCAGAACGCGAAGACACAAACGCCGATGTCGGCCGGCAATTCCGGCGCGGAAATCGAAGCGCCGGCACATGGCAACAACTCTGGAGCGACACCGGCGCAAGCAGCGCAGAAGATCCAGTCGCAGGTCGGCACGCCCAATGGAAGTATTTCGGCGACGAATAATGCCACCGCGTCCAGTGTGCCGTCGGCAGGGCCTTCAGTGGTAGCTTCAGGCGCAGCCAAGTTGGAAGCGCGCGCGAGGGCGCCTAACGGCGAACAGGAAACGCCGGAGCAGGCGAGACGTCACCCTGCGAGAGGACCGAACGGCGGTGAAACGATTCCGGCACGAATCGTGGCGCAACCCGCGCCGGCGATTCCGTCCTGGGCCAAAGGCCTGGACACAGACACCGTGGTGAAAGTTGACGCGTTGATTGATGAGAAGGGAAACTTGCGGTCATCGAAAGCGCTGTCTGGCCCGCTTTTTCTGCAGCATGAAGCGGAACGAGCCGTGGCGCTGTGGATATTCGAACCCGCGCTCATGGATGGGAAACCTACTGCTACGCACATGGTTCTCACGGTTCAATTCCAGAGATAGTGAAGTGGCGGTTTTGGATGCGTCGCTGGAGTTGTAGAAACTGATTCCCTCCGCTGGAGTCCTGAGTTTTCCGCGCGAACGAAATTTCCAGCGAAGGTTTGCGGGACCGGCTGCCGAACCTGTGTCGCACCTACGGCGCTCGCGACTTTCTTTGCGATTTTCCCCAGGCCTTCCGGCCTGCGCTAACTTATGCCGCGCCCACCTTCGAACCCGCCGCGGGCAGGTTCTCAGGGTAAAGCGGCGCTGGTGCATTCGTGCACAGCGAGAAGCGAGCCGACGAAACGCCTTCCAGCGGGCAGGATGATGCGCACGGCGCGTTTTCGGCAAGCTGCGACTACGCGGTGGCAGTTAGTTCGCGGCGATAGACGATTTGGCCGGCTACGATTGTGGCTACTGGGGCGCCGCGGAAGGTGCGGCCGTCGAAGGGCGTGTTGCGGGATTTGCTGGGGGATTCGGATGCGCGGTACGTCCAGGCGTGCTCAATGGAAAAAATCGTGAGATCGGCAGAGCCGCCCACGGCGATTTTTCGTTCGATGCCGAGGACGCGCGCGGGGCCGGTGGTGAAAAGTTCGACTACGCGCGTGAGTGAAATTTTTCCGGTGTGAAAGAGTTCGCCGAGCGTTAGCGCGAGCGCGGTTTCGAAGCCGATGATGCCGAAGGGCGCGCGATCGAATTCCACATCTTTGCTGGCGGGATGATGCGGGGCGTGGTCGGTGGCGATGGCGTCCACGCTGCCGTCGGCGATTCCGGCGATGAGCGCGGTGCGATCAGCGCGCGAGGCGAGCGGCGGATTCATTTTGTAGTTGGTATCGTAGCGGACGTCTTCGTCGCAGAGCGTGAAATGGTGCGGCGTGACTTCGCAGGAGACTCGCATGCCTAATTTTTTGGCGTGACGGACGTATTCGAGCGCTCCGGTGGTGGACATGTGCGCGATGTGCAGGCGGGCACGAGTGAGCAAGGCGAGTTCGACATCGCGTCCGGCGCAGATGGATTCGGATTCCGCGGGAATGCCCTTCAGGCCCAGGCGGATGGAGCGCGGGCCTTCGCGCATTACGCCGCCGGCGAAGAGCGACGGGTCTTCGCAGTGATCAATCACGGGCAGCTCGAGCGAGTTGCAGTAGTCCATCACCTGGCGCATCAGGCGCGCGGTGGCGACGGGCTTGCCGTCGTCGCTCACTCCGACGATTCCGGCATCTTTCATGGCCGCGATTTCCGCGAGGGCTTCGCCTTTGCTGCCGACGGAGGCCGCGCCGATCGGCCAGACTTGCACAGCGCCGGCAGCGGCGGCGCGGTCGACGATGGAGCGAGTGACGGAGGCGTTGTCGTTTACAGGTTGGGTGTTCGGCATGCAACAGACGGCGGTGAATCCGCCGCGGGCGGCCGAGCGCGTGCCGGTTTCGATGGTCTCGGACATTTCCTGGCCGGGCTCGCGCAGATGGCAGTGCAGATCGATGAAGCCGGGAGCGACGATCAGGTCCGTGGCGTCGAAAATTTCGGCATCGCCTGAGCTGAGGTCGGGTCCGACGCGGAGGACGCGCGAGCCGTGCAGCAGCACATCGTGGCGGGCGTCGGTTTTGCTCGCGGGATCGAGCACGCGGCCATTCTTGATGAGCAGCAAATGATCTTTAGTGGCTGGCATGGTTGGGCCTCATTGCGCCTTGTCCGGAACTTTGGCTGGCGGTGGTTCCGCGGCGCCACCGACAAGATGGTAGAGCAGGGCCATGCGGATGGCGAGGCCGTTGGTGACTTGTTCGAGGACGCAGGATTGCGGACCATCGGCAACCGCGCCATCAATTTCAAGGCCGCGAATCATCGGTCCGGGATGCAGCACCAACGCGCCGGGACGCGCGAGTTGCAGGCGCTGCGGTGTGAGTTGATAGCGCAAAATATATTCCTCGGCGGCGAGCGCGGGCTCGTGCAGGCGTTCGGTCTGCACGCGAAGGGCGATGATTACGTCCGCGCCATCGAGGGCTTCTTCGATGCGCGTGACGCGGCGCACGTTGGGCGCGAGAGTTTCCAGCTCGCGCGGAACCCACATGGCGGGACCGCACAGCGTGATGCGCACGCCAAATTTGCTGAGCAAGTGAATATTGGAACGCGCCACGCGGCTGTGCAGCACATCGCCGAGGATGGTGAGATTCCAGCCTTCGAGCTGGCCTTTGCGGTCGCGGATTGTGAGCGCGTCCAGCAACGCCTGCGTGGGATGTTCATGCGTGCCGTCTCCGGCATTGATGACGGGGACGCCGAGGCGGTTGGCGACAAATTCCGGCGCGCCGGAGGAACTGTGGCGAATGACGAGGCCGTCGGGGCGCATGGCTTCAAGCGTGCGCACGGTGTCGAGAAGCGATTCGCCTTTCTTCAGGCTGGACGCTTCGGCCTGGAGGTTCATGGTGTCCGCGCCGAGGCGAGCGGCGGCGGTGGCGAAGCTGATGCGCGTGCGGGTGGAATTTTCGAAGAAGGCAATAGCGACGGTCTTGCCGCGCAGGGTCGCTAATTTTTTCAGGGGATGACGCTGAAATTCCTGAAAGGGTTTGGCCTGATCGAGAATAAAAGAAATTTGCTCGCGGGTGAGGTCTTCAATTCCGAGCAGGTGTTCCAGGCGCTGCAGCACTTTTTCCCTTTAGGTGCGGTCGATTCCGGGCCTCCGCGAGGATTGCCAGGGTTCAGGGAACGCGATCGACGAGCACGACGCGTTCATCGCCATCAATTTCCTTCAAGTGAACTTCCACGATTTCGGTGTCGCTGGTTTGCACGGAATTGCCGATGAACGTCGCTTCGATGGGCATTTCGCGATGGCCGCGGTCAATGAGCACGCAGAGGCGGATGCGCTTGGGGCGGCCGAGGTCGAAGAGGCCGTTCATGGCGGCGCGGATGGTGCGGCCGGTGTAGAGCACGTCGTCAACGATCACCAGGTCGCGATCATCCACGCTGAAGCTGATTTCGTTCGAGTGGACGACCGGTTGCGGGCCAACGGTGGAGAGATCGTCGCGATAGAGAGTGATGTCAATCGTGCCGACAGGGATCTCGACGCCGGAGAAATCTTTGACGGTTTTCGCCAGTCGATCGGATAGAGGAACGCCGCGGCGGCGGACTCCGATCAGCGCGAGGTCTTTGGTGCCACCGCTTTTTTCGACGATTTCATGGGCTAAACGGTTGAGCGTGCGGCTGATTTCTTCCGCGGAGAGGAGTTGTCTTTTTTCTACGACGCGCATCTGGCGCATCATCCTAGCATAGACGGCGGGAAGTTCGCATGGTCGGAATCCCATCGGAATTCCGATGGCACCGATTTGAGCGCTTTGCTAGTTGCAATACGGATTGAAACCAGCCGTGCTCCCGGACAAATGACCAAGGCAAAAGTATCCCAACCGGCATATCATGCGCTGAAGAAAACTATGTCTGACAAGACCTACCTCATCCACTTCAAGCCACCGGAGACGTCGGTAGAGCGCGTGCGAGCTGCCGCGGCTGAGGTCGTTGATGGCTATCCGATGCTGTACGATGATGAGGGAGAACTGGCGGGCATGTTCCTTATGGAGATTGTCGAAGCGTGGTCCGCTGAAATACTAAGCTGATTTCCCCGAAAGATCGTGCCCTCGCACGCGGCTGCGGAGCTGGCGCCTGGTTATTCACGTTAGCGTAGAATGACCCACTGCCCCGGCGCGCCGAAATCTTGACCAGCGTGATAGACTTGGGGGATTGTGAGCTCGTCGGCGCCGGCACGCAGTCCTCAACGGCCCGCTTCAGTTGACCTCCGGGTCAATATTGGTACCCTCACCCTAAAAAACCCCATCATCGCCGCCAGCGGCACATTTGCGTATGGAGTGGAGTTCGCGCATATCGTGGACTTGAACCGGCTGGGCGGAATCGTGGTGAAGGGCCTTTCCGCACAACCGATGGACGGCGCGGCGGCACCCAGGATCTGCGAGACGGCCAGCGGGATGGTGAACGCCATCGGGCTGCAGAATATCGGGGTGCGGGCGTTTGTCGCCGAGAAGCTGCCACTGTTGCGCCGCTACAACACTGCGGTGATTGCCAACGTCTTCGGGCGTACCATCGCGGATTACGTGGAGGTGATCCGAGTTCTAGAGGACGCCGAGGGGCTGGCCGGCTATGAGCTGAACATATCCTGCCCCAACGTGGAACGCGGGGGCATTGAATATAGTACTGACCCCTCCCTTACAAGTGCCGTTGTGGCGGCCGCTCGGGCGGCGGCCAAGCGTCCCTTGTGGGTGAAGCTCTCACCAAACGTTAATATGATTGGAGTTAGCGCAAAGGTCTCGGAAACGGAAGGAGCGGATGCTGTAGTAATCGCAAACACCTACCCTGCACTGTGTATAGATGCCCACAATCGGAGGTCCCGTCTCGGTAGTACGGCGGGAGGGTTGTCGGGCGCGGCCATAAAACCTATAACCATGAGGCTGGTTTACGAGGCTTGCCGAGTTGTAAAGATCCCGGTAATCGGACTCGGAGGCATTGAAAAACCGGCAGATATCGCTGAGTACGTGCTGGCTGGCGCCTCGGCGGTGGAAGTAGGTACGGCCCACTTTGTAGACCCGCGGGCTTCTGAACGGCTCGTAAGCGGTCTGGAGATGTGGTGCCGGGACGAAAATACATTTGAAATCAGCAAGTTACGGGGTGTACTAAGGCATTAAACTGATTGTCACTGTCCCCCCGAACAGGTAGAATTTGAGCTGGTTTCAAACAAGGTTAGGTGAACATGAAGGGCAAGATATTCGTGATTCTGCAGTCGGTGTTTTTAACAGTGGGTCTGCTCGCGGTTACCACGTCCGTGAATCCAGCGGCCGCCGGAAAACCGGGCAACCCTTCTCCTGCAGAGGTCGCGCTGGGCATCACTCCGGTTGTACCGAACCCCCTCAACCAGGCCAATCACCAGGAGAAGCCGCTAGCCGTCTGGGAATGCACCACCAGCTGGTACGGAGACGATTTCGACGGCTTGCCGACCGCTAACGGCGAGACCTACGACATGTATGCGGATACCGCCGCCCACCCCACGCTTCCGCTAGGGTCGATCGTGCGCGTCGTAAACATGCGGAACCACCGCAGCCAGGTGGTCCGGATCAACGACCGCGGACCGTACGTGGAAGGACGCGAATTAGATGTTTCCTACGAAGTGGCACGTAAGTTAGGATTCGATCAGCACGGGCTCGCCAAAGTCCGGCTGGAACTCCTAAAGGTGCCCGCACGCCCAGCAACAGCTCATCCCGGAAACTGATCGTCGCTTTAGACCTGGACCGGCTTGGTCCAGCGACTGCTTTGGCGCGCAAACTGCGCGGGGCGGCCGGGATGTTCAAAGTTGGAAGCCAGCTATTTACCGGGGAGGGTCCGCGAGCGGTTAGGAAACTCGCGGACCTGGGCTTCGACATCTTCCTCGACCTGAAATTCCACGACATTCCCAATACAGTGGCACACGCCGTCGCCGCAGCGGTGCGGCTGCCGCGCTTGCGTTTGATGACTTTGCATGCCTCGGGCGGGCTGGCTATGATGCGGGCGGCGCGGGAGGCTGCAGGGACCAAGAAAAACCGTCCGGCGCTGCTGGCTGTGACGGTATTGACCAGTTTCGACGAGCCGGCGCTGCGGGAAATTGGGATAGAAGGTTCGCTGGGGTCGAGGGTGGTGGCGTTGGCGCGCCTGGCGAAGACGGCTGGGATGGATGGAGTGGTTTGTTCGGCGCTGGAAGCTCCGGCGGTGCGGCGGGAGCTGGGGGCTGAGTTCAAGATCCTGGTGCCCGGGGTGCGTCCGGCTTCGGCGGCGGCGAACGATCAGTCGCGGGTGGCGAGTCCAGGAGATGCGATGCGAGCGGGGGCTGATTATCTAGTGGTTGGTCGGCCGATTACCGCGGCGGCGGACCCGCGGGCAGCGGCTCGGGCAATCGTGGCGGAGATTGCCGCAGCGGAGCGGAGGCGGGCCGTAGCGTAGTCCGGACAGAAACAATACGTCCTTGTCGAATTTATCAGTCACAAGCCGCGTACCCTCGAACACTTGCACCAGCGTCTAAGATTGTGAATTGCTTAGGCTGAGCCCACCCGGGTTTTCGGCGCTCAGGTGAAGGGATGTTCCCATGATCCGACGTGATTTTCTGCGCAGCATAGTTTTCGGGGGCACGGCGCTTGCCGCTACACGCGCCGCCGGCAGCGTGATTGCGTCGCATTCGGGCGATGGTGGCGCCGCGACTGCGCGTGGTTCGCTGAATCTGACGGGCACGGACACGTCGAGCAAGCCTGCGCTTCCCACGCCGATCGCTGTTCCGTTTCCCCTGCAAGATGTGAAAATTCTCGACCCGGATTTGCTGCGGATGCGCGAACAAACGCTGGCATACATGCTTGCGCTTGATTCTGACCGCCTGCTGCATAACTTCCGCGTCACTGCGAATCTGCCTACGTCTGCGGAGCCGCTTTACAACCGCGAGTCTCCTGCCAACGGGTGGCGCGGCCATTACGTGGGGCATTTCCTTTCCGCCAGCGCGCAGATGTATGCCGCGACGGGCGATGTGCGCATCAAGGCGAAGGCCGACGCGATGGTGGGGGAACTCGCAAAGTGCCAAAAGGCGGTGGGCGACAAGGGTTATCTTTCCGCGTTCCCGGAATCGGGCTTTGACGACCTGGAAGCGGGGCGCCCGGCGGCAGTGGTGTGGTATGCGCTGCATAAGATCATGGCTGGATTGCTCGACGTGCACGAGAGCTGGGGAAATGCGCAGGCGCTGCAGGTGCTGGAAGGCATGGCGGCATGGACGGACTGGCGCACGGGGCGGATTCCGGAAGCACAGATGCAGCGTACGCTGCAGACTGAGTTCGGCGGGATGAATGAGGTGCTGGCGAACCTCTCTGCCGTCACCGGAAATCCGCGTTATCTGGTAGTCGCGAAACGCTTCGACCATCATGTAGTGATAGACCCTGCTGCGCAGGGGCACGATACGCTTACCGGGCTGCATGCCAACACACAGATACCGAAGTTTATTGGGGCGGCGCGGGAATATGAACTGACGGGGGAGCCACAGTATCGCAACGCCGCGCTATTTTTCTGGCAGCAGGTGGCGCTGCATCGCAGCTATGTCACGGGCGGCAACAGCGTCAGCGAACATTTCAAGACTGCGCCGGACGCGCTGGCCCCCGCGCTTACGGACCTGACGCAGGAAACCTGCAACACTTACAACATGCTGAAGCTGACCGACCATTTGTTTACGTGGCAGGCCGAGCCGCAATATGCTGATTATTACGAGCGTGCTTTTCTGAACCATATTCTTGCGACGCCGCATCCGTCGGAAGGCTCACCGCTTTACTATCTGGGAATGCAATCGGGCCAGTGGAAAGTTCACTTCGTGCCGCATGAGGGATTCTTCTGTTGCTGCGGTACGGGGCTGGAAAATTTCTCGAAGCTCGGTGAGGGTTTTTACTATCACGATGCGCGGTCGCTGTGGGTGAACCAATTCTTCGCCTCCGAAGTGAATTGGAAAGAGAAGGGCGTTGTCGTACGGCAGGAGACGCGTTTCCCAGAAGAAGCAGGGACACGTCTGGTGATTCATGCGAAAACGCACACGGAATTTGTTTTGAACGTGCGGATTCCTTATTGGGCTGACGGAGCGAGCGTGACGATCAATGGGAAGCGTTTTCGGCCAAATGAAAAGGTGGCGCCTGCGAGCTACGCGAAAATCGAGCGCAAGTGGAAGAATGGCGATATCGTGGAAGTGAAGCTGCCGATGCGCTTGCATTTGCTGCCGCTTCCGGATGACACGAATTTAGCGGCCATCATGTATGGCCCGACGGTCCTCGCGGGCGAACTCGGTACTGAAAATCTGGACCCCAAGCGCATTTATTCCGAGGACAAGGTTCTGCACGGCGGATTTCCCGCGATTGCGGTGCCGGAATTCGCGGGGGACCGAAATGCATTGGACACATGGATTCTGCCCGCACGCGCAAATAATAAGCTTGTGAATGACAAGCCGCTCACATTTCGCACCGTGGGCGCCGGGCGTCCTGAGGATGTCACTCTCAGTCCCTTCTACCGACTGTTCGACCAGCGCTACTGCGTTTATTGGCGGTTTCGCAACGCCGCGGATGCATGAGTGTTCCGGCCGTAGACGCTCGTTGAAAATGGCTGCGTTCGCAGGTGAGAAACTTGCTCGGCCACGCCCGGATGCTCGGCGTTAGAAACGCTCGGGAGTAGCGCGGACGAATCCCGCCTTTTAAGCTGCCTCGTTCTTCAGCCGGATACCCACAGCCGGGACCTCGTACCGGTACTTAGAAATTTGCAAAAAGTTGACATCTTTCGGATAAAAGTTTGATATGAATCGCCCACCGCACGGACTGCGCACACGCTCCGGTGCCATCGGCCGATGTTTGGCTGATCGAGCAAAGGACGTGGACGCATCTGGCTCTCGATGATCTGAAGGAACGCAAACAATAAATCCGAAGGTGCAACACGTTTGAACACTGCTGGTAAATGAGCAGCGCAGGCCCCGGACATGCTTGGATCAAAGTAACTCTCAATTACGACGGAGGTTTACCAGTGAATCGGAAAATACTATTGGCGGTAGTTTTTTGTGCAGTGGCTGGACTGGGCGTTGCGACATCGGCAACGTTCGGACAAGAACAACAAAAGGCAACACCGAAGCTGCAGGTTCGTCATGCAATCAAGCCCGCGAAGACCGCTGACGCCGAGCAAGTGAAAAGCGCAGTGGCGTCAGGGACCGCGAGCAAGACTCCGATGCTGCCTTTGTTCACGTTCAACGTGGAATCGGACCGAGACGGCAACGACTACACGGGCGTGATGGTCGGCGCTAGCCCCTTTACAGGATGGGGAAACAAAGACACGCATGTGAAGACATTCATCGTGCCGCTAATCATAATCACGAACACGGTGGGCGTGAGTTTCGATCCCAACACCGGAGTCATCGGTACGGCGCCGGGCGTAACTGTGTTCGACCCAACGAAAAACGACAACGGATGCCTGGCCGCTCCGAACAACAATCCGCTGCAGCTCTACCAACACACGCCGATCTTCGACAGCTACGATTTCTCGATCGGCGGCTTCGATATGGGACATACACAGTACGAAGACGCACATCAGCGCGGCGAATTCTGGAACGTGATACAGGACAAGGATGATTATCACGTCCTGTACGATCCGATCGTGAATCTATCGGCGATCGTGATCAACGTTCCGGCGGCTTTCAGCACCACTCTTCCTCCGGCGGATTTTCCGGCGTGCGGGCCGTTCGGAATCGTGGATGTTGACTGGTTCGATAATTACCTCAATACCACTGTGCTGCCAGCGCTGCAACCGCAGGTGAATGCGGGCAACATTCCGTTCTTCATGCTGTATAACACCGTGCTGGCCGGGCCAGTCACGAACATCAATACCTGCTGCATCCTGGGCTACCACGGCACCACCAACTTCTTGCCGTTGCAGGCGTACGCTCCCACGGACTTCGACACCACCGGCCTGTTCGGGCCTACGGCGGGCGATTCGAATACGCTGTCGCACGAGGCCGCGGAATTCATCAACGATCCCTTTGGCAACAATCCCACGCCCGCTTGGGGCGGAACGGGACAAGTACCGGTGGGGGCCTGCCAGAACAACCTGGAGGTGGGCGATCCTTTGACCGGAAACAGTTTCTCGCCGATTGGTGGACGCAACGGTTTCACCTATCACTTGCAGGAGTTGACGTTCTTCTCGTGGTTCTTCACTTCGAAGTCGATTGGAATTCACGGGTGGTTCTCGAATAACGACACGTTCACGACGGACGCGGGCCCGGTCTGCGTGCCCGCGAGTGGCTCGGGCGGTTCGACTGCTCCGATCCGCATAATTGGCAGCAAGTAGAAACACAGAGTGGAACGTGCGGGGGCAGCGTAGCATATTCGCTGCCTCCAACTTCCTCAGTGGCTTGCCGAGATTTGCCCCGCGTCATTTTCGCCTGCTGCTATTGACAAAGCCCTGCCTTCGGTACAAGTTCTCACACGGCAATTTTCGGAAATTTCTGGCGCTCTAGGAGAATTCTGCATGCGAATCGCGTCGAAGCGTTTGGCGGGTTGGATGGCTATGGCTGCGCTGATTTGCGCGCCGATAGTTTGCGGACAAGAAGTTGGCGCGCCAGCTACTCCGCCGAAGCCGAAGACGGTGGAAATCACGCCGACGAACATTCAGGCGCACGTGGGAGACAAGATCAAGTTCACGGCGGTGGCCAAGGACGACGCGGGAAAGACGATTGATGTGAAGCCGATGATCTGGATCGCGCTGCCGCCCGACATCGCTGGAGCGGACGCCGATGGCACGGTGGTTTTTCGCGCGGCTGGACAAGTGACGGTGGGAGCTGTGGTGGCGGGCAAGCCGGGATTTGCGACGGTGACCGTGGGGACGCCTCCTCCGGCGGCCGTGGAGGTGACGCCGCTGACACAAGCGTTGGTGGTGGGCGGTTCGACCGTGTTGACAGCGAGCGCTCGCTCGGCGAATGGGGATCCGCGGACGGATGTGGCGATTCATTGGAGTTCGAAGGCGCCGACGATTGCGACAGTGGATGAGTCGGGCCTGGTGAAGGCGTTGGCTCCGGGCACAGCGACGCTGGTGGCGACGGGCGGGCCGGTAAGCGGTGAGGTTTCCGTGCAGGTGGTGGCGGATACATTGCAGAAAATTTCGCTGGAACCGGCGGCGACGACAGCGAGGACCGGCGACGTGGTGCACTTCACCGCGAAGCCAGTGGCGGCCAAAGGCGCGGCGGTGGCGAAGGATTTGCTGACAAGCTGGAGCGTGAGCGGGCCGCAGGGGACGGTTTATCCGGATGGCGCGTTCGTCGCGAATTTACCGGGAGTGTATGAGGTGACGGCGGCGATCGGCCGGCACACCGCGAGCGCTTCGATCGCGGTCGCGCCGCGCAACGTGCAGCGCGGGTTGGATGTGGTGGCGCACATACCGATGAAAGATGCCGAGGGCAAGGTTGTGCAGACGACAGAAGAGTGGGTTGTCGGCAATCATTTGTACGTCGCGACGATGGGAGACCGGATGTACGCCTACGACGTTTCCGATGCGGCGCATCCGAAGGCGCTCGACAGTTTGAAGGCGGACGCGCGGCTTTACAACGATGTAAGCACAACGCCGGACGAAAAGGTGGGAGTGTTCACGCGGGAGGGCGCATCGAACCGCAAGAATGGGATTGTGTTTTTTGACGCTTCGGACCCGGCGCACCTGAAAGTGATTTCGGAATACACCGAAACGGTGACGGGCGGAGTGCACAGCGCGTTCATCAACGGCCACTATGCGTACATCACCGATGACGCGACCGGCTCGCTGCGCGTGATTGATTTCGCGGACGCGGCGCATCCGAAAGAAGTGGCGCGCTGGCAGACGGAAAAATCGCAGGAGCAAATGATCGCTTCGCCTTTGGGTGAAGGAATGATCAGCACCGGCCGATATCTGCATGATTTGTACGTAAAGGATGGATTGGCTTACCTCGCCTACTGGCGCGACGGTTTGGTGATTCTGGACGTCGGCAACGGCATCAAGGGCGGCAGTCCGGAGAATCCGAAACTGGTGGCGCAGTACAAATTCAATCATTACGAATTGTACGGAGACGGCTGGCTGGCGGGGACGCACACGGCGTTCCGCTACAAGAATTATGTGTTTGTGGGCGATGAAGTGTTTCCGGGATATTTTGAAATCAGCAGCAAGGAACGGATTCCGGTGCGCGGGATTTTGCATGTGATTGATGTGTCCGATATTGAGCATCCGCGCGAAGTGGCGAATTACGAAGTTCCCGAAGGCGGGATGCACAACGTTTGGGCGGACGACGATATTTTGTACCTGGGCGATTACGCGGGCGGCGGGCGGGCGGTGGATATTTCAGGCGAATTGCGCGGGAACCTTTACGAGCAAGGGCGCGAGATCGCGAGTTTTTTCCCGGGCGACCCGAACGGGTATCGCGCGAATTTGCCGTTCACGTGGGGCGCGCAGCCGGCGAATGGATTGATTTTTTTCAACGACATCAACAGCGGGATTTGGATTGTGAAATTGGGCAAACCGAAATTCCAGGGGTCAACGACGGCGCCGCCATTGCGGGACGCGGGGCCGACGGCGGCGAGCCCGTTCTAATCGTTCAATCAGGGGTGGCCGTCGCCGATGAAACGCGTGCGAATATTGCTTTTGAGCTGCGCGGCGATAGCGACGATTTTAATCTGCGCATTGCTATTTCTGGTGCTGGGCGGCTCGCACGCCGTGTACAACGGGCGGCGCGTGACGCGGCAGACGCAATGGTATGTCTACAGCCTGACCATCCCAATTCCTACCGGCCGTGCGGCCGTTTGTTACGCCTATCAGGACGCGACGGGCGCCTGGATCCGTGAAGGGCCTTGCGTCGAGTACTATCAAAACGGAAAACTTCGGCTTGTAAGTAATTATCTTCACGGTGAGCTAGATGCGAAGCAGTCCGTCTTCAATGAATATGGAATCGAAACGCTGCGATTTTACTGGGCGCAGGGAAAAATGGTGCGCGAGATCCGCTGCCCGTGCGTAGATCCGCAATAACTCCCGTCCGCCTTTCTGCCGCGGGCTATTTAGCGCCTGCGGGGCTTGGCGCGTAGCCTTTTACGCCCAATTGCCAGAAGAGGAACGATAGCTCGTCGGCTAGTTCGACGTCGCGCTGGGATTTTGTGGAGCCGATGCCGTGGCCGGCGTCGTAATCAACGCGCAGCAGGATGGGTTTGCCGCTGCTGGTATCGGCTTGCAGGCGCGCGGCCATTTTTGCGGCTTGCCAGGGTGCAACGCGCGGATCGTTCACGCCGGTGGTTAGCAGGACTGCGGGATACGGCGTATTGGCTTTTACGTGCTGGTACGCGTCCATCGCCAAGAGCGCTTTGAATCCATCCGCTTCAGTCACCGTACCGAATTCCGGAATATTTGCGGGGCCACTGGCCATGGTTTCAGAGCGCAGTGAATCCGAATCGCCAACGCGAATGAGCGCGGCGCCGAACATTTCGGGGCGTTGGGTGATGGCGCCGCCGATGGTGATTCCTCCAGCGCTGGTGCCTTCGCCAGCCAGGTGAGCGGGCGAAGTGTACTTGTGTTCGATGAGGTATTCCCCGCCAGCGATAAAGTCATCAATGGTGTGCTGCTTGGTCAACTTTTGTCCGGCCTGGTGCCAGTCTTCGCCGTACTCGCCGCCGCCGCGCACGTGCGCGAAGGCGCGCACGCCGCCGCGCTCCAGAAACGCGAGGATCGTGGGATCGAAGTACGGATCGTAGTTGATGCCGTAGGCGCCATAGCCGGTGAGCCATGTGGGATGCGAGCCGTCGAGAGCGATGCCGCGCTTGTGAATGATGGAAAGCGGAACCATGGTGCCGTCGGCGCTTTTGGCTTTCACTTCTTCGGATTCGATTTGGGAGTAATCAACCGGAGATGGCGGAACAAGCGCAGTATCGGTGAGCTTGTCGGTTTTTGCATCCAGCGAATACCACAGGGGTGATTTGGTCCAGGAAACGAGCTCCAGCCAGGCGCCGGCTTCGCTGGGATTGGTGACGAGTGCTTGAATCGCGCCATCGAACGGCAATTTTACGGACTTAGTACTTTCGTGACTGTAAGGCAGGCGGCGCAGGCGGCCGATGCCGCCGTCGAGATCCCGGAGATAGAGCGCGTCGGCGGCTGCGCTGATGTTGTTGATCACCACTTCGCTCGCAGGCACCGCGACGACGGCGTGCGACAGATCGGGAGCGCTCAGACTGGTGCGCAGAACCTTGAAGCGTGAAGCGTTCTTGTGAGAGAGCAGATAGATGTCGCCGCCGTGGACGTCCAGGCCAGTGATTTCATCGGACCGATCCGCGACTTTCTTCCAAGTTGTCTTCGAACTGGGATTGGCGTCAAACGGTATGACGTAAATATCGAACTCGTTCTTCACGCCGTGGATGACCAGACCGACCAAGAAATTGGGTGCGCCCGGGGAAAAAGCCACCACCGTAAAATCGTTTTCGTCCACGTTCACGGTGGGATTGGCACCGAAGCCGAAGACGAGAGGTTCGGTGTCCGGATCACCGCCGAGCGTGTGACGGTAGACTTTCAGTTTTTGATATTTCGCGGTGGGGGGCGCGTCGGCGGGGAGTTTTTGCGCGCGCGTGTAGAAGAAAGATTTGCCGTCGGGCAGCCAGCTGGGGGAAGCAAATTCGGCGCGGTCAATGCTGTCGGGCAGGACTTTGCCGCTGGCGCTTTGCAGCACGTGCAGGACGCTTTCTTCGGAGCCGCCCAGCGAAATTCCGTAGGCAACGTAAACACCGTCGAGCGAAGGCTGGAAATAATCAATGGAGTAGTGCTTGCCGTCGGCGGTGGTCATGGTTTCGGGATCTACCAGCAGGCGCTCGGGCGAAGTGAGGGTGTCGCGCACGAAGAGCTTGCGATTGTCGGAGCCGGGTGCGGTCTTGTAGTAAAAATAATGGCCGCCCCAGACTTGCAGCGCGGAGACTACGTTTCCGGCATTATCCAGCGATTTGATGCGCGCGAGCAATTCATCGCGGCCGGGAACGCGGGAGAGCACGGCGCGCGTGTAATCGTTTTGCGCTTTCATCCAAGCGATGACTTCGGGGTCGGAGGTGTTCTCCAGCCAGCGGTAGGGATCGACTACGTTTGTGCCAAAGTAATTGTCGATCACGGCGCGCACGGGAGTTTTCGGCAGTTCCGATTGCGCTGAAGCCACAGCGGGGATGAGTAACAGAAGTGGAAACACGATGCTGAACAGTCGTCGCACGAGGTTGTCCTTGACAGTCAGAAGCTAATTAACCCGTAAGACCATAGCCTGTAAGGGCGGGAATGCTCAAGATTATTGTTGCGGCGGTAGATAGGACTTCCGCTTCATGCGCCGGGATGTGTCATTCGTAGCGCAACGCGACCATGGGGTCGAGCTGCATGGCGCGGCGGGCGGGGGCGTAGCAGGCCCAGAAGCCGATCGCGGCAAGCAACAAGCTGGCCGTTGCGTAGGTGAGCGCATCGGTGGGACTGACGCCTACCAGAATTGTGGCCATCGAGCGCGTGAGCGCCCATGCCAGCACGGTGCCTGTAACCACGCCTGCTATCACCAGCGCCAATCCCTGCTGCAGCACCAGCCGCAGGATGTCGGGCCGGCCGGCGCCCAGGGCCATGCGTATGCCGATCTCACGTGTGCGCTGGCTGGCGGCGAACGAAACGACTCCGTACACGCCGACGACGGCAAGGGTGAGTCCTAGTAGCCCCATGGCGGCGGCGAGAATCGCGCCGACCTGGAAAATGAAAAACCCGTTCCCGCCGGCCAGCGACTGGCGCATGGTTTGCACGTCTGTCACCGGCATGTTCGGATCAAGCGCATGAACTTCGTTCTGCATCTGCGCGATCATGCTCTCGGGCGGCACCGAGGAGCGAACCTGCAGGGTGCGGTACGCCGTGTAATCCTGCGCGAGCGGACGAAAGAAATACGGTTTCTTGTCCCAGCCGATGAAAATGTATTTCCCGTCGGCCGCCACGCCCACGATTTCGACGAAGGGACCCGTGGCGCTTTTCAGACTGAAGCGTTTTCCGATGGGATCTTGATTGGGCCAGAATTGCAGCGCCATGGTCTGGTTTACGATGGCGACGAGCGGCGCCTTGTCATTGTCATCTTCCCGAAACGCACGGCCGCGCAGCAGGGGAACGCGCAAGGTATCGAAATAGGGTTCGTCTACATGGTTGTAAATCACGACGGGAGGCTGCTGGCCGGGAGTGGGCGGTTGGCCTTCGATATAAACCGCGCTGCCATCCTGCACAGGCCCCATGGGCACACTAAATGCGAGGCTCGCCGTTTGCACGCCGGGTAAGGAGCGGACTCTGGCTTCGAGGTCGTGGTAGAAGGTCTTGGTGCGGGCATCGTCGTAACCCACTTCGCGCGGGTCCAGGGTCAGGTTCAATACGTGATCGGGGTCAAATCCCATGTAGGCGTGCTGCGCGTTGATGAGGCAGCGCACGAAGAGTCCAGCGACGATTAAAAGCACCAGCGAGCCCGCCACTTGCGCCACCACCAGCACGCTCCGCAGACGGTGACGGCCGGCTCCTGCTGTATCGCTTCTGCCGCCGCTCTGTAAAACGCTGTTCACGTCCGTGCGGCCGGCGCGGACTGCCGGCCACAACCCGACGACGGCGCCGGTAAAGAGCGCGGCCGCCATCGCGTACGCAAAAACGCGCCAATCAAAACCAAAATCCACGCGGATGGGGATTCTGCCAGGCGGGAGGATTGAGACGACCGCGCTGCTGGCCCATACTCCGAGCGTTAGTCCGCCGACGCCGCCGAAAAGCGCCAGCAGAATGCTCTCCGTGAGCATCTGGCGGATCAGGCGCCAGCGATTTGCACCCATGGCCGCGCGGATGGCCATTTCGCGTTGGCGCATCGTGGCACGCACCAGCAGAATATTCGCAACGTTCATGCAGGCCAGCAGAAGGACGAGGCCTGCCAGCGCCAGAAACACCGCGGCGATGAACGGAACGATATTGTTCGGGAAGGGCTGCGGCCGCGCCAGTCTTTCCGGAACGATGTGAACCGATATTCCCTTGTCCGTCGCAGGATATTGCTCCGTCAACCGCGCCGTCACTACGTTCATCGAACTTTGCGCTTGCTGCAGAGTCACGCCCGGTTTCAGCCGGCCCAGCACGATCAAGGAGCGGGCGCTGCGGTCGGTCCAGAAGGTGGCCAGTGAATCCGCGGGCTGCATGTTCAGCGGGACGTAGCCGTCCAAATTCAGGGCGAATTGCGTGCCTTGAAAGCCCTTCGGCGTCACTCCGATAATCGTGGCCTCTTGCCCGTCAATCAAAGCCTGCTTGCCTACTACACTCGGATCGCCGCCAAATTTCTTCTGCCAGAAGTCGTAGCCCAGCACGATGTAGGGATCTTTGCCCCCGGCCTCAGCCTCCGTCGCGAGGAACAGTCGACCCAGCGCCGGCTGCACGCCGAGACCAGAAAAATAATTTCCGGTGACATAGCCGTAGACGAATTGATTTGCCTTGCCGCCGTAGCTAAGGCCGCCCAGATTGGTTTGCGAGCCAAACACGTCGGAAAATGTATCTGCCTGCTTGCGAAGATCAGTGAGTTCGGCGTAGGAAAGTGTGAAGATTCCCAGAGTGTCGCCCTGCACCTGCGCCGCAAGCACCATGATTTGCTCAGGCGATTTTACCGGCAGGGGACGCAGCAGAAGGCCATTCACGAGGCCAAAGATCGCGGTGTTGGCGCCAATGCCCAAGGCGAGCGTCAGGATCACGATGATCGTCAACATCGGCGATTTGCCGAGCATCCTGAAGGCGTAACGAATGTCCTGCCAGAACGTGGCCATGCGATGTCCTCCTCTTGCGCTACTGCGTTAGTGATAGATATGCACGTGTCCGTCCCTCGAGCGAACGTCGCGATCTCCATGTCGGCAAGCGGTTTACGGCGCGCGAGGGGATGGTTCCGGCGCGCGCAATGGGCGATTCCGAGACGCGGCGTGACGAAAACGGACACTTCGATGGCTGCCGTCCGCCGAGTATGTCTGAACGCGAGAGCGGGCGGTGGTGTCTGGATGTGTGAGGGCGCAAAATGCGCGCACCCCCTGGAGGATACCACCATGAAGGCAACTCGCTTTGCAGTCGCGCTGTTCGTAGTGCTGCTCGGTTGCGGAAATTTGTTGCACGCGCAAACGGCTTCGAGCAATTCCGGGCCCGCTCCCAAGGTGCCCGATCTTGCGAAGTTGAATGTCACCACCATGCTGCAACAGATGCAGACAGCGGCGACGCAGGGCGACTCTGATGCGCCGGCACCGCTACAGATCGTCGTCCAGTTCCTGCAACTACAACCTGCACAGCAGGCGATGTTCGGGCAATTGCTGGTGGCGCGGCAGACGGCCGTGGCTCCGCTGTTCCAGGCAATTGCGCAGAAGGAACAGCAGCTGCAGACGTTGCTCGGATCCGGAGGCAATCCAGCGCAGGTGGGTATTCTGGTGATACAGATTACGGCTCTGCAGCAACAGATCGTCCAGACGCAGCAGGCGTTTCTGACGAACCTGGAAAACATGCTGGACGCGGACCAGCAGCAGCGGCTTGCCGCGGTTCGCGGCGCGGCGCAACTGCAGCCGGTGGTTCCGGCATTCCAGATACTCCAGCTGCTGTAGTCGTGCCGCAACGTGAGCGAGCGGGGCGTGCGTCCGAGCGACGCGCGCCCGGTGCCGCGGACTGGCGGCCAGGGTTTGCGTCCGCGCAAATTTCACGGTTGGAAGTGTAGTATTCACCTACTCGGGAAACGGATGATGGTGTTCGAACTCACGGCAATTCGGATGCTGCAAGGGTCGCGGGAGTGCATGGCCAATTTGATCGCGCGAACGGAAACCGAAGAACGTGAGGCGGCATTTGGCGCGCGCGTGGGCGAAAATCAGCGGCGCGTTTTTCAGATTGCCTACGGCATCCTGGGAAATCCGGCAGACGCACAGGATGTCGCGCAGGATGTGTTCATGCGCGCTTACCAGAAATTCCCTTCGCTGCGCGAGACGGAAAAGTTTCGGGCATGGGTGAACCGCATTGCGTTTCGACTGGCACTGAATCGGCAGCGTGGGATGCGGCGACGTTTGACGCGGGATACGGCATGGCACGCGTCGGGAACCGGTGAGACCGTGGACGGCGCGAAGAACGCGGAGGAAAACGTGTTGGTCGAGCGCTTGCGCGACGAGATCGAGGGCCTGCCGGAAAAACTTCGCAGGGTGCTGCAGCTTTCGATTGTTGAGGAGATGGACGCGGCGGACGTGGGCTTGGTGCTGGGGATTCCGGCTGGGACGGTGAGGTCGCGACTGCACACGGCACGAAAACTTTTGTTGGATGCGATGAAATGAAGAACGAATGCGCGAAATGGAGAGACCAGTTGCTTGAGGCCGCGCTAACGAGAACAGCGGCGGGTGGGCTGGAAGAACACTTGCTGGTGTGCGCGAGCTGTGCCGAGGAATTGGCGGCGCTACGCGCGCGGCGGGAGCGATTGGACGCGCTGCTGCCGCTCGTGGCGGCCGGGGCGGAGCCGCCGCCGGAGTTTCGGGCGCAGGTTTTGGCCGCGGCAGAGGCCGCGAACGAAGCGGAGGTCGCGCGGCCGTGGCGTGTATGGGCGTTGGCTGGCGCGACGGTGGTGACTGTGGTGACGCTCTTGATTGTTTTGGCTGTTCCTCAGAGCGAAATCCGGATCGTGCCTGCGAGCGATCTGGCCGCGGCGGAGAAATTGGCACAATGGCGAGCACCGAGCGACGTGTTTTTGGAGACACCCGGGCGGGAGATTTTGCAGACGACGCCGAGACTAGGCGAGTCTTACCTGCGCGTTCCGAAGAAAACGGACCAGGAGGATTGAGATGAAAGCGAGAGTGCTATGGATTTGCGCGCTGCTGTTTTTGGTGGCAGCCACGGCGAGCGCGCAACAACCCGACCAAGATCCGATCGGGCAGAGCTTCTTTGCGCCAGACCTGGTGATGCAGCATCAGGAAGCCATCGGGTTGAGCGATGAGCAGAAGACTAATCTGAAGACGGAAATCCGGGAGGCGCAGCTGAAGTTCACCGAGTTGCAATGGAAACTGCAGGACGAAATGGAAAAGATGGCTGCGATCACCAAGCAGCCGCACGTGGACGAGCAGGAGGCACTGGCTGAACTGGACAAAGTGTTGGCGGCGGAGCGCGAGATCAAACGGGCGCAGGTGACCTTGCTGGTGCGCATAAAGGACAAACTGACTCCGGAGCAGCAGGCGAAGCTTGTGGACATACGGAGTAAGTCGGGCAGCAGGTAAACGGACGCTTCCAGGAAGGCTGGGAATAATTTCGGCACTCGGAGTTTCGGCTCAGCAACTGGGAAATCGCTATCGCTTCGCATGAAATGCGGCAGCGAATCAGATTGGCTTTCATGACTCGACCGATTTGACCGCGCGTTGTTTCCTCCGCTAGCATGGCTGCGCTTGCGCAATCTCCATGGAAGCCATCAAACACGTGATCGTTGGGACCGCCGGACATATTGACCACGGGAAATCCTCGCTTGTCGAAGCGCTGACTGGCACGAATCCGGACCGGCTGGAAGAAGAGAAGCGGCGGGGGATCACGCTGGATTTGGGATTTGCGTTTCTCACGCTGGATGGCGTGCGGCTGGGGCTCGTAGATGTGCCGGGACACGAGCGGTTCGTGCGCAACATGCTGGCGGGTGCGGGCGGGATTGACCTGGTGCTGCTGGTGGTCGCGGCGGACGAAGGGATCAAGCCACAGACCCGCGAGCATTTTGAAATTTGCCGCTTGCTGGAAATTCCGCGCGGAATTATCGCGATTACGAAATCCGATCTGGTCGATGCCGACTCGCTGGGACTGGTGCGCCTGGAGATCGAAGAATTCGTGCGCGGATCGTTTTTGGATGGCGCACCGATTATGCCGGTGAGCGCGCGCAGCGGCGCAGGGTTGGACGAACTGAAGAACGAACTGCGACGCGCGGCGCAAGCGGTGGCGGTGAAAGATGCGACGCAACATTTTCGTCTGCCGATTGACCGCTCATTTGCGATGAAGGGATTTGGCACTGTGGTCACCGGGACGCTGATTTCCGGCGCGGTGAAAGTGGAGGACGAGGTGGAGTTGTATCCAGCGCGGAAACGGTTGCGCGTGCGCGGGCTGCATTCGGGCGGAAAACAGATCGAGCGCGCCGTGGCCGGACAGCGTACCGCCGTGAACCTGGCGGCAATCGAACACGAGGAAATCACGCGCGGGATGGTGCTGGCGCCCGCGGGCATCTTTGAAGCGACGCAGCGAGTGGATGCGCGCGTGACGCTGCTGGGTTCCGCGCCGCCGCTGAAAAATCGCGCTCGCGTGCATTTTCATCAGGGCACGGCGGAAGCGATTGCGGAAGTGATTTTGTTGAATGATAGCGGCGGTGAGCTTGCAGCGAGTGGTTCGGCGTTCGTGCAATTGCGGCTGGATAATCCTTTACTGCTTCTGCCGGGGGACCGTTTCATTCTGCGGCGATTTTCGCCGGTGGTGACGATTGGCGGCGGCACGGTGCTGGACGCGCGCGCGCCGCGGCATAAACGCAAGGATGCGGCAGTCGCGCCATTTTTGGGCGTGCTGGAGCACGGCAAACGCGAAGAAATCTTAGCCGCGCTGGTGGAAGCGGCGCCGCGCGGCATGACTCTGCCGGAGATACTGGCGCAGACGGGATGGATCGAATCGGATGCGCGCGTTGCGGCCGAAAAAATGGCGGCTGCGAAACGCGTGAGGATACTGGTGGGCGCGCCGGTGGTGCTGGCGCCGGCGCAAGCGGTTACAGAGTGCGCCGCCGCGATTCGCAAGGCGGTGGACGCTTTTCATCGTGCGAATCCTCTGTTGCCGGGGATTCCGAAACAAGAATTACGGGCGCGGGCGGGGCGAGAGCGCGTGGAAATCTTCGAAGCGGCGCTGGGCGATTTGTTGGCGGCGCGAGCGATGGTAACGGCCGGCGATCTGGTGAGCCTAGCCGGGCGTGAGGTCACGCTTTCGGCCGATGAAACGCGGGCGAAAGAATTGATCGAGCGCGAATTCGAGAGCGCGGGGCTGACCGTGCCGGGATTTGCCAGCGTATTGGCGAAGCTGCCGGTGGACGCGCCGCGTGCGCAGAAAATTCTGCAAATTCTGCTGCGCGAAAAAGTGCTGGTGAAGATTTCCAGCGATTTGGTGTTTCATCGCAGCACGCTGCTGAAGCTCCGCGATTTGCTGGCAAAATATCGCAAGGAACGCGGCGCGCGGCTGCCGATCACTGTATTTAAGGAACTTACGGGCATCACGCGCAAGTACGCCATCCCACTGCTGGAGCACCTGGACCGCGAGCAGGTTACGCGGCGGGCTGGGGATGAGCGTGTTATACTTTAGAGGATTGGGGTCTGAAGGGCGAATCGGAAGCAGCCGCGGGGTCGTGCGCTGCGATTTGGTATCCAGAAAAGTCTGGAAGGCAGGTGAGTTATGGAAGCATTAAGCCCGTTTCATTTGATTATCATTCTCGCGGTGATCGTGCTGCTGTTCGGCGGGAAGAAAATTCCCGAAGTGATGCGCGGACTGGGCGAGGGCATCCGAAACTTTAAGGATGGCATGAATGCGCCGCATCCGAGTTCGCCGAGCGCGAACCCGCCGGCGAATCCTCCGGCTGCGGCGCCGACTGTGCCGCCGAGCCCGGCAGCGCCGGAAGAGAAGAAGTAGCGGCTCAGTTTATACGACGCGAAATTAGAGTGTTGCGAGTTTTTGACGGCGGTCCCGCTTGGTGGGACTGCCGTTTTGTTTTTTGTGGCGCGATAGAATCTGCGAGCTACGGCGAAGCGGTCCCTCAGCGGCTAAAGCCGCTCCAATTTTGCGGCGATTGCGGCACGGCTGAAGCCGTGCCCTGACGAAAATCAACGGTTCTCACACGTTCCAACGCCACAACCTACAACAGTTCTCGTCCCGCGACGGCTACGTTGTGCCGTCTTCTTTCCAGCCGAGGGCTTGCAGCGTGGTCCAGAGGCGAGAGAGCGGCAGGCCCAAGACGTTGAAATAGCAGCCTTCGATGCGCGTGGCGAATCGCCCAGCGATGCCTTGAATGCCGTACGCCCCGGCTTTATCGAAGGGTTCGCCGGTTTGGATGTAATTTTCGATTTCCTCTTCCGACATCTTCAGGAATTCGACGCGTGTTTTTTCCACGTGCAGAGCTTCTTTGGCGGCGGGAATGTCTATCACGCAGAGAGCGGTGAGCACTTCGTGTGTCTTGCCGTTGAATAGCCGCAGCATGCGGCGAGCGTCTGCGGCGTCTTCAGGCTTGGCGAGGATTTGGCCTTCGGCTACGACGGTCGTGTCCGCAGCGATCACGATGGCGCGTTCACCTGCGGCGCGCGCTTTGTCGGCGACGGCGTGCGCTTTGGCTTGCGCGACGCGGCGGACGTAATCCTCGGCGGATTCGCGCGGCAAGAGAGTTTCGTCAACATCGGCGGGGCGGACTTCAAACATGAATCCAGCGTTGCGCAGTACTTCAGCGCGGCGCGGCGAAGACGATGCGAGGATCAGCTGCATGGGAGAAACGTAACATAGAACTCCTGTACGAACGTACAGGTTGCAAGTGTGCAACGGGGCCGTGGCGGATTGTACGCAAGGCGATGCGTCAGGCGTAGCGGTAGGTAGCGAGATAGTCTAGGCTGATAGAGTTGATGAAGTGCCGCAGGATTGCTTCGCGATGGGCCTGCATCGCGATTTGAACTGGCAACAGAACTCCTGCAAATAAGTGAGAGACGCGAAAATGGGATTCCTGTTCTACGCAAACTTTGTGAGATTTGTGCTGGAAGGCGGCTACGGCCAGGTGTTGGCGGAGCGTGCGCGCATTTGGATGAAGGCCGCCGGCATCGTGCCACCGGAAGTCTAGAGGCAGGTTGGAATCGTTGCCCGCCGCGGGCGGGGTTGAAAGAAGACCGAGGACCGAGACGATGCAGACGACCAGAGAAGCGCGCGGGGGGCGAGGAGTGGATGTGCGCACGCCGGAAATGCTCGGCACGCTGGCGACGCACGCGCCGCTGATCGAAGAATTTCAGTTTGTGAAATTCCGGGTGGAAGGCGAGGTGGCGCATCTGCGCCTGGATCGCCCGGATCAGAACCTGCTGAACGAGCGGATGTTGATGGAAATCGCGGCGGGGATTAATTCCGTCAGCGAAAAGCGGCAAGTGAAGCTGGTGCTGCTGGATTCGGCAGGCAAGACTTTTTCCGGCGGAATCGAGCTGGGAGAATATACGCAGCGGCGCGTGTTCCAGTTGCTGGACGCTTTTCATAGCGCGTTTGCGGCGATGATGGATACGTCGAAACCGGTGATCGTGGTGGTGAACGGGCCTGCCTATGGCGGCGGAGCGGAGCTGGCGGCGCTGGGCGACCTGGTGATTGCAACGCCCAATGCGCGTTTTGCGCAACCGGAAATTAAATTGGGCGCGTTTCCTCCACTGGCCGCTGCGGTGCTGCCTTATATTCTGGGGCCGAAGATGGCGATGGAGCTGGTGCTGACCGGCGAAGCGATGTCCGCGGAACGCGCGCGCGAAGTGGGGCTGGTGAATTTTCTGGTGCCGGAAGAAAAGCTCGTAGACAAGGTCGATGAGATTATCGGACGCGTGACGGCGCAGTCCGGTCCGGTGTTGACCATGGCGAAGAAAGCAATTCTGGGAAGCCTGGGGTTGCCGCTGCGCGAGGGCGTGCGCAATTCGATGAAAGTTTTCTTGAATGAGCTGGCCGACCTGGAAGATTCGCAGGAAGGTTTGCGCGCGCTAGTGGAAAAACGCGCGCCGAAGTGGAAGAACCGCTAAACACGCGCGCGGATGATGCAGCATTCGCCTTGCAATTTTTCGCCTTTCGCATTTATTCCCGATTGCAGTCACGAAACCACGCAGAATCGCCTCCGGTGTGCGAGCGGCCATTGGATTGACAGCAAAAGAGCGGACGCATACACTCGGCGAGGACAACTTAGCTGGCTCGGGGTAGCCTTGCGAGTGCGATCATCGTGCTCGCAGGTAAAGATTGAAATCGGCTGAATGGATTTCAATTTTTAGGGAAGGCCGTGAAAATCGGCCACGGTCCCGCCACTGTAATCGGCCATCACTGAATCGCGTTTTCTTTTTTTGCAAGCGCGCGGGTGATCGGTTGAAAGTCAGGGAACCTACCCGAACTGGTCGAAGCTGACACTCTCCGCGCGAGAGAGTGTGGCGAGGCGCCTCGCTCTATTCGCGAGGCTTTTTTATTTTGCCGGAGAATATTTTGGCGGCGAGCAAGGCAAGACGACGGTTTTTTGCGATTGCGCTGACGTTAGCTGGTGTTGCGTTCGCGTGTGGCGTGGGCGATGCCGGCGCCGCCGATGTGCGCCCGCAGCAAAGCGCGGCCACGGCAACGGATCCCGCGTCGCAAACCGCCGCAAACAAGCGCGCTGTAAAGCAAGTGACGGACGAAACGGGCCGGCAGATGGCGATTCCGTTGAATGTGCAGCGCGTGGTGAGTCTGGCACCGAACTTGACGGAAACAATTTATGCGCTGGGTCTGGACCGCAAGCTCGCGGGCGACACGACGTTTTGCGACATCCCACCCGCGGCGAAAGATAAACCGCACGTTGGCGCGCCGCAGGATCCGAGCCTGGAAGCGATTGTGGCGCTGCATCCGGATCTGGTGCTGGCGACGACATCCATCAACCGCGCACAAACGGCAGATGCGCTTCTGAAGATCGGCGTGCCGGTCTATACCAGTGCTCCCCACACTATTGCCGGGATGCTGAGTTCAACGGCGGCGATCGCGGATTTGCTGGGCGCAAGCGAGCAGGGCGCGAAGGTGGTGGCGGAACTGCAGAAGCGCCTAGATGCGCTGCACACAGCGCTGCAAGAACGGCCCATGGTGCATGTGCTGTTTGTGGTGTGGGAAGATCCGCTGATTTCGATCGGGCAAAATACTTTTATCGCCGATGCGCTGCGCTGGGCGGGCGCGGAGTCAATTATCGTGGCCAGCCAAAATTGGCCACAGGTGAGCATGGAAGAGGTGGTGCGCTTGCAGCCGGATTACATTGTGCTGACGCCGGATCATCTGGAAGCGGAAACGCACGAGCGCGCTGACAACCTGCGCGGTCGGCCGACGTGGAACGAACTGCGCGCGGTGAAATTGGGGCACGTGGTGATGGGCAGCGACGAATTCACGCGGCCTTCGCCGGGATTGGTGGATGCGATCGAGGCGCTGGCGCATGAATTGCATCCGGAAGTTTTCCCGCCGAAAGTGGAAAATGGAAAAGTGAAAATGGAAAATGGGGCGCGATTTTACGCCACGACAGCGGCGGGACAATCTTTCCGGGACTGTGGCACATGCGCCCGCTGACGCCGCGACGAATTCTTTCGATCTGCGGGCTGCTGGCGGCAATCCTTTTTGCGGCAGTTGTGGTTTCTCTGCGCGTGGGCGCTTACCCGATCAGCATGCGGGATATCGTGATCACTTTGTTTAACGGCGCGATTGGACGCGGGGACACTTCGGAATTCAACCAGGTGATTTTCGGATTGCGCCTGCCGCGCATCGCATTGGGAATCCTGGTAGGCGCGTCGCTTTCCACTTCCGGGGCTGGATTTCAAGCGCTGCTGCGTAATCCGCTCGCCGATCCTTACGTGCTGGGAGTTTCCAGTGGCGCGGCGCTGGGCGCAATGGTCAGCTTGATTGTTGCTCCGCACGTCGTGGGCGCGATTCAACTGGCGGCGTTCATCGGCGCGGCAGCGACGATCGCGGCGGTTTATTTTCTTGGCCGACGCGGCGGCCAACTGGACAGCGCGACGCTGCTGCTCGCTGGAATTGTAGCGGCTTCGTTTCTTTCGGCGATCATTATTTTCCTGCTGACTTTGGTGAACGGGCCCGGACTGCGCAGCATGACGTTCTGGCTGATGGGAGATTTGACCGCACCGCCGCCGACACAGAATGTAATGGGCTGGTTTGGCTTTCTTTATTTTATTTTTGTGGTGGCGGCGGGGGCGATGTACACCACGTCTTCCGATCTGAATCTGATTCTTACAGGCGAGCAGGAAGCGGGGCACCTGGGCGTGAACGTGACGCGCGTGAAGCTGGTGGTGTACGTGGCGGCGTCGGTGCTCACGGGCCTGGCGGTTTCGGTGAGCGGCGCGATTGGATATGTGGGCCTGCTGGTGCCGCATGTGATGCGCATGCTTTTCGGCACGGATTATAGGCTGCTGATTCCCACGTCGGCGATTGGCGGCGCGATTGTAATCGTGCTGGCGGATACGCTGGGGCGCACGATTGTCGCGCCAACGGAATTGCCCGTGGGAGCGATGACGGCGCTGGCCGGCGCGCCGGTGTTCATTTATTTGATGCGCAGGAGAATTCGATGAACGCCGGCGCGGAAAACGGCGCCACGGTGGCTCGGCATCCGGTGCCGTTTGCGCCTCCGAAGAGCGTGCGCCTGAAAGTGGAGCAGGCGAGTTACGCCTATTCGGCGACGGACCGCTCGGCGCCGAAATTCACGCTGGGGCCGGTGAGCTTCGAAGCGCAGCAGCGCGAGCTGGTGGCAATTCTGGGACCGAACGCCAGCGGAAAATCGACGCTGCTGAAATTGCTGGCGGGATTGATCAAGCCGCTTTCGGGGCGGGTGGAAGTGGACGGCACGGAAGTGAGCGAGCTGGAATTGCGCACCCGCGCGCAACAGATCGCGCTGGTGTCGCAGGAAAGCGAGCTGCTTTTTCCGCTGCGCGTGTGGGAATACGTGCTGCAGGGGCGCTATCCCTACGGCAAGAGATTGCGCTTCGAATCCGATGAAGATTGCCTGATGGCGGGAAACGCGCTAGCGCAGGTGGGCGCTGATGCTCTGCGCGACCGCTGGATGGAGCAGCTTTCCGGCGGCGAAAAGCAACGCGTGATTCTGGCGCGCGCGCTGGCGCAGCAGCCTTCGCTGCTGCTGCTCGATGAGCCGACGCAACATTTGGATATCGGCGGCAAAGTGGAATTACTGCGAAGGCTGCGGCGGCTGGCCGACGAAAATCGCTACACCGTGGTGGTGGTGACGCACGAATTGAATTTGGCCGCGGAATTTTCCGACCGCATCGCTTTGCTGCATAAGGGCAAGTGCCTGCGCATCGGAGAACCCGCGGAAGTGTATCAGCAGGATGTGCTGGAGGAAGTGTTCGAAGCGCCCCTGGAAGTGGAGATGCGCTCGAGCGGGCGTCCGCGCGTGATTCTGCGCGGGAGCCACTAGTGTTTTAGCTGTAAGCGGCGCGCGTGGCAATTTCACGACGCCGTCCACAATCACCAGAGACTCCGCGCACGGGAAGACGGTGAAAAACCGTCGCCGCCGCGCGACTGTAAGGCGGAATTTTTCAGCGCGCACCACTGTCTGAAGCTCTGAATCGCGCAAAGCCTGCGATTCGGAGTGGAAGATGGGAAGGTCGCGCTGCTGCCGCGATTTCAGCTGTGTGCTGTGCGCTGAAATCGGGGAGCAAGCCGCCAAGCCAGGAGACCGGCGGAGTCTCAATCCGGACACGCAAGCGCCTGAGGAGGCGCGTGCGTCGTTTGGACAACCTTCAACTCCCGCGCGAGAGGGAGAGGAGGAAAAATGAGACTGCACGCATTGGTGTTTGTTTTAGTGGGAAGTTTTTTTGCAGCAAGCTGGTCGCAACCTGCCGCGCTTTTCGCACAAACAATCACAAGATCCAATGGCACGCTGGCGGGAGCAGTGACGGACCCCAGTGGCGCAGGAATTCCGGGTGCACACGTGACGGCGAAGGCCGCTAATGCGGCTGCAACGGGCGCTGGCGCGAAATCGGCATTCGAAACCCAGACCGACTCCGACGGGCGATTTTCCTTGGAATTGCCCCCGGCAGAGTACCGAGTAAGCGTCGAGGACGAATCGTTCGAGCGCGAACAGGACCAAGTGACGGTGGCGGCGGGCCAAACGCAAACTTGGAACGTGCGGCTGACGTTGGAGCCCATGTCGGCCGGGGTGGTGGTAAGCGCCGCAGCTGAGCCCGCAACGATCGAGAACACTGCTGCGCTGGTCAACATCTTGACGCGGGAACAGATTGACGAGCGCGGGTATGTTTGGCTAACGCCGCTGACGCAAGGGATACCCGGCGTCAGCTTTTCGCAGCTGGGGCCGATGGGCGGGACAACCACGTTTTTCCTGGACGGTGGAAATTCCAATTACACGAAAGTGCTGATCGATGGCGTGCCGGTGAACCAGCCGGGCGGATCGGTGGACTTTTCGAATTTCGCGCTGGATGGAATTGACAAAATCGAAGTGGTGCACGGAGCGGCGAGCGTGCTGTACGGTTCGGACGCCATGTCCGGGGTGATGCAGATTTTCACGCATCGCGGTTTGACGAGCCAGCCGGTGCTGGAACTGGAAGGCGACGGCGGAACTTTCAGCACGGGACATGGCTCCGGACAACTGAGTGGCCTCTTCGGCAAGTTCGACTACTCGGCGGGCGCGGCTTATTTCGACAGCGACGGGCAGGGGCCGGACAATTTTTTCCGCGACACCACCTTATGGGGAAATTTCGGCTGGAAGTTCTCAGACACCGACACGCTGCGCCTGACTGTGCGCAATAGTTCCAGCGACGCGGGCCAGCCCGGACAGACGGCACTCGACCCGCCGATCTTCGTCGCAGGACAGAGCACCGGCCTGCACGATTTCGCCGCGGGACTTACCTGGGATTTTCAGACCGGGCCGAACTGGGAGCACCGGCTGAGCGGATTTGAAGCGCGCGAGAATTCGATTGATGTGGTGCCTCCGTTCGGAGCGTTCGACACGACCTACAATCGCGCCGGGCTAAACGAGCAATCTACTTATCTGTTTCACAATGGCGGCGTGTCCGTCGGCTATTCATTTGAAGTAGAAAACGGTGGCGCTACGGCGCGGCACAATCAAGCGGGCTACGTCGAAGCGCATTATCGATTCGGGCAGCGGCTGACTGTCGTTGCGGGCGGGCGCGTGGATGGCAATGGATTTTACGGCGTGCGCGCGGTGCCCAGAGTGGGCGCGGCGTATGCGCTGCGCCATGGCGCGGGATTTTGGGGAGCGACGCGGCTGCGCGCTTCTTATGGCCTAGGAATCAAGGAGCCGGAGTTGCTGCCGCCGGACTGCAGCCCGCAACTCGATCCGGAACGCAGCCGCACAGTGGACTTCGGAATCGATCAGGCGTTCGCGTCGGACCGAATTCATTTTTCGGCGACGGCGTTTTTCAATCGCTTTCAGGATATCGTGAGCTTCGCGAACGTCACGACGAATCCGAATTGTCCGGCGTTCGGCGGCAGCTATTTCAATACGGACCTGGCGCGTGCCAACGGCGTGAACTCCACGATCGAGACGAAGCCATTGCGATGGCTGAATATCGTCGGCAACTACACCTACGATGATTCGAAAGTCCTGCTGACAACGAACCCGCTTCAAGATCCAGCGCTCGCGCAGGGAAATCGCTTGTTCAAGCGGCCGCTGCATTCGGGCAGCCTGATTGCCAACGCACATTTCCGCTGGGCCAACTTGAATTTCGGCGGTTATTACGTAGGCCGGCGCGCGGATAGCGATTTCGAGAGCACCACTGTCGGCGGGGTCTGCACGGGCTATTGCATCACCAGCGACCCGAGCTACGTGCGCTGGGACGCGGCGGCGAGCGTGCCGGTGGCGAAAGGGCTTTCGGCCATCGCGCAGGTGCAGAATTTGTTCGACCGCCAGTATCAGGACGCGGTGGGATATCCGGCGCTGGGCCGGAATTTCCGCGTCGGAATCAAATACCTGTGGGGCGGGAAGGACTAGAGGCGGCTCCCCAACGCGCCACGAGCCAGGGACTGGCGCGGATGATATAATCGCCAGTCCCGATGGGTTCAACGACAGAAAAAACGGCTCGCGTGACTCCCGAGACCATGGCGAAGTACGAAGCCGTGATCGGGCTGGAAGTGCACGCGCAGCTGAAGACACGCACGAAGGCGTTCTGCGGCTGCTCGACGCGCTTTGGCGATGCGCCGAATTCCAATACTTGTCCGGTGTGTCTGGGCTTGCCCGGCGCTTTGCCGGTGCTGAACCGCCGGGCGCGCGAACTGGCAATTCGCGCGGCTTTGGCTCTCGAGTGCAAGATTCAGGAGCGGTCCGTCTTCGCGCGCAAGAATTATTTCTATCCTGACCTACCCAAGGGCTACCAAATTTCACAGTATGAATTGCCGCTGGCGCTGGAGGGCTCGCTGGAAATTGAAGCAGAGGGCGCGGCCAAGCGCATTGGAATCACGCGCGTGCACATGGAGGAGGATGCCGCCAAGAATCTGCACGAGGGCTTCGCCGACTCTGACCGCTGGAGCTACATTGATTACAACCGCTGCGGCACGCCGCTGATAGAAATTGTGTCCGAACCTGATATACGCACGCCCGCTGAAGCGTATTCATATTTGACGACCTTGAAACAGGTGCTGGAGTACACGGAAGTGAGCGATTGCAATATGGAAGAAGGCTCGCTGCGCTGCGACGCGAACGTTAGCGTGCGACTGCGCGGGGCGCCGAAATTCGGAACGAAGGTGGAGGCGAAGAACTTGAATTCGTTCCGCTACCTGGCGCACGCGCTGGAATACGAGATTGAACGCCAGATCGGCGTGATCGAGGCGGGCGGCACGGTGACGCAGGAGACGCGGCTGTGGAATGTGGCGGCGGGGCGCACCGAGGCGATGCGTTCGAAGGAATTCGCGCACGACTATCGCTATTTTCCGGATCCGGATTTGCTGCCGCTGACGGCTTCAGAGGCGCTGGTGGCGCAGGTTCGAAGCGAAATGCCGGAATTGCCAGCGGCCAAGCAGGCGCGTTTCGTAAGCGAATATGGAATCGCTGAATATGATGCGGGCGTGCTGACGGCGACGCGTGCGCTGGCCGAGTATTTCGAGGCTGTGGCGCGCGCGGGTGCTCCGGCGCGTGCTGCGGCGAGCTGGATTTCGGTGGAATTGCTGCGCCGGCTGAAAGACGCGGGGAAAGAAATCGAGGATTGTCCGGTGGCGCCGGCGGCGCTGGCGGAATTGCTCGCGATTGTGGAGCGCGGCGAAATCACGGCGGCGAGCGGCAAAAAAGTATTTGCCACCATGTTCGATACGGGGAAAAAAGCCACGGAAATAATCGCGTCCGAGGGAATGGCGCAGATTTCCGATACGGGCGCGATCGAAAAGATTGCACGCGCCGTAATTGCCAAGAACCCGGAAAACTTGGCGAAGTATCGTGCGGGAAGCGAAGGCGTATTCAAGTTTTTCGTGGGACAGGTGATGAAGGAAACGCGGGGGCAGGCCAATCCGCAGATCGTAAATGAGATTCTGAAGCGCGTGCTGGCGGAGGCGTAACGGCCGGGGCGTGCGCGTGGCGAAGCAGCGTGAAGCAGAGGCGAAGGAGAAACACCGTGCTGAACGAAGGCGATCAGGCACCGCATTTTGAAGTGCTGGGAGATGACGGGCGAAAAGTGTCGCTCGCCGACTATCGCGGCAAGAATTTGATTCTGTATTTTTATCCGAAGGCGAATACGCCGGGGTGCATTCACGAAGCGAACGGCTTCCGCAACATGATCGCGGATTTTCAGGCGCAGAACGCGGAGATCGCCGGGGTGAGCGCTGATGACGTGGAGGCGCAATCGAAATTCAGCAAGAAGCTGAACCTGAATTTCCCGTTGCTGGCGGATACGGAATTCGAAGTGATCGAAGCGTACGGCGCGCGGCGCATGAAAAGCTTTTTGGGTAAGACCTTCATGGGAATCGTGCGGACGACTTTCTGGATCGGGCCGGACGGCAAGATCGTGAAAATCTGGAACGGCGTCGTCCCCAGGGGGCACGCAGCGGAAGTGCTGGCGGCGCTGCGCGGCGACGAGCCGGCGGCTGAGCTCACGGCCGGGAGCGACGATGCAGCTTCGGCCGCTGCGCCATCGAGTAAATCGTAAACGAAATTCGGCAGCGCCCGGGTGTGGCCTTCGTTCGCTCTCGGCTCGGAGAATCTAGATGCTCAAAGTAGGCGACAAGGCTCCGGACTTTCAGGTGATGGACGACAGCGGCGCGACTGTTTCGCTGCGGGATTATCGCGACAGAAATCTCATCCTGTATTTTTATCCGAAAGCGAATACTCCAGGCTGAATCAACGAAGCGTCCGAGTTCCGTGACGCACTGAAGCAATTCGAAGAACTGAACACCGCCATTGTCGGCTGCAGCGGCGATTCCGTGCAATCCCAGAAAAAATTCAAAGGGAAGCACAAACTGACTTTTCCGCTGCTGGCCGACACCGAATTCGAAGTGATCGAGCCGTACGGTGCGCGTCGGATGAAAAGCTTCCTGGGGAAATCGTTCCTTGGGATCGTGCGGATGACGTACTGGATCGGTCCGGATGGAAAAATCCGCGCCATCTGGGACAAAGTCACTCCCAAAGGGCACGCTACGGAAGTGCTCACAGCAATGCGTACAGAATAGTTTTCCGGAGAGAGCATCGGCCCTCCCCGGAAAACGCGTGGGCAGGCGCGCGATTATTTGTGTTGGTAGGCTGAGATTTTACCGAGGTAGTCGCGATGAGCCTCGCTAACCGTGAGGTTTGAAATCATTTCTGCCACCGCTGGATTATCCTTCATCGCGGCTGCCAATCGCGAATAGGCTCGGTCCATCGCTTCGCCGCTGGGATACAGGACTGCGAGGTTGTACGAACCTTGCGGATCGGTGTGAATGTCTTCGGTGTCGAGGTTGTACATCAACACGGTGCCGTCGGCGATGCTCGCGTCGAGCATCGGCAGAATGTACTTCTTGATGTGGTCCACAAACGCGTCGCCCTCGCCCGGCTTGGCCGTCCAGAAACCTACGCGGACGTAACCGGTGGTCGCAGAAGACGTCTTCCCGCCGTGTGCTATCGTGTGCAGGAACAGATCCCTGTGCCTGGTGACGGAAGTGTAGGCGCCACCGGTGGCGGGCGGGCGTAGAGTGTCCAGCGCCTTCAGGATTCCGGCGCGGCTGCTGGCGACGAAGAAGTCTTCGTGCGAGTAGCCGTCTTCGGTGTGCACGTAGTTCGCGTCGCTGCCCCAAGCTATGATTGTGCCGTCCGCAAGGAGATGCTGCAACGCTGCGTTCTGCTGATCGCGTTCCTTCTCAAACGCGCCCCACTGCCCGCGCGGCACATTCCACTCTGAAACGTAGGTGTAATAGGTTTGGTCCTGCGCCCCGGTCGGTGTCGCAATCAGGGCCGCGCCCAACGTCAATGCAAAAGCGAAAGCCAAGACAATGCAAGTTCTCTTCAACATGCTTTTCCTCCGTATTTGGCTGCTTGTGGTCGTGCTTGTGGCCGAGAAATTTCCCGAAAACTAGCTGGTGAGGGGCGGTCCAGAGGGCCGGAAAAGCTCGGAACGTAAATCACGCGTGCGAGCTATCGCGTGGACCGCAGGCTAACGCCAGCGCCATTGCGTGTCAATCGCAATCGCGTTATGGGCGTGCTCGGGCTTGTGAAATATCGTTTTGTGAAGTTCCATTTTGGTACGCAGCGGCACGAAACGCGACTACTCAGAAGCTAGTCGCGGTGCAGGACTTTGTAATTTGCGAGGATACAGCCACCGTCGAGTAGCCGATTCTCCGTGAGTGTCAGTTTCACTCGGCTTCCTGTATCGCGGAAGGTAGGAATCCCGGAGCCGAGCAGGATGGGATGAATGTTCAGGCCGATTCGATCTAGCGGGCCCGCAGCTAGGAGCGACTGCGCGAGTTCGCCACCACCCATCAGGCAGATGCCTTTCCCCGGCGCGCGTTTTAGATCTCGGACGAACTTGACTGCGTCGCCCGCGACCAGTTCGACACCAGGCTCGTCAATGTTCTTGAGCGTTCGTGAGAACACGTAGGTCCGCATGGCTGGCTCCTTGCGTTTGCCGCCCTTGGTCTTCGCTGATTTCTGTCCGACCGAAACCGCGTAGGTCTTTCGCCCCATCAGGATCGTATCAACGTCCTTCCAGTAGTCGGTCATCACTTGCTGCACGTCCTTGCTGAAGTGCAACCAATCGATCGCGCCGTCCACTCCGGCCAGAAATCCGTCCAAGCTAACCGCTCCACCATAGGTCACAGTGCGCATGAAAGTGCTCCTTCCCAGCTTTCGCGCTGGAAGCATCTCCAACTACATACTCGACAAGACGGATATTCATCAACATTTTACTTGCTGCGTGACAAGTGCGGCTGAATGGGGCGCGCTGCGCGTCTCGTGGATTTCGCTAGATCGTGACGCGGAAGGAATCGCCGTCTGATTCGATCAGCGCGTTGTCTATCAGGCGCGTGTCTTCGACTTTGGCGGCTAGCAGGACGTAGCACGTGCCGCGCAGGCTGGCGATTGGTTCGAGCGTTTCATTATCGACAATTTCGGCGTAGTCGAGCGCGACGCGCGTTTCCGGCGCGAGCACGCGGCGCAGAACGGTGAGCAAGCGGGCGGTGTCGCGTTCACCTTTGGCGATTTCATCGCGCACTGCTGCGAGAGCGCGCGGGAGCGCCGCGGCTGCGCGGCGGTTTTCCGTATTCAGATATACGTTGCGCGAAGAAAGCGCCAGGCCATCTGCTTCGCGCATGATCGGACAGACCACCACGCTGGTATCGAGATTCAAATCCTTGGACATTTGGCGGATCAGGCGCGCCTGCTGCGCGTCCTTGCGGCCGAAATAAGCGAAGCGCGGTTGCACGATTTCGAAAAGTTTCAGCACCACCGTCGTGACTCCGCGAAAATGTCCGGTGCGCGAACGCCCTTCGAGCCGGTCGCTTAGGCCTTCCACCACGACCGCCGTGCGAAAATCGGGCGGGTACATTTCCTGCGGCGATGGCGCGAAAAGATAATCCACGCTCAGAGCTTCCAGCGCGGCGCGGTCTGCTTCCAGCGTGCGCGGATATTTATTGAGGTCTTCGCCCGGGCCGAACTGCTTGGGATTGACGAAGAGCGACACGACCACCGGCGCGCATTCGCGTCGCGCGGCGCGAATCAGCGAAAAATGGCCTTCGTGCAGCGCGCCCATCGTCGGGACGAGGCCGAGAATACGCTCCTGCGCGCGGGCTTCGTGCGCGATCTGCTTCATCCATTCGATGGTGTGGATGGTTTCCATGGGAGTGGGCGGGGGCGCGCGCTTAAGTGAAAGACAGATGAGATTTCCGCGCGCAGGAACAGCTGGCGCGCTTCATGCTCTGGCGCTCGCCTGTGCGGCGCGCTCGCGATAAAACGCAATCAAATCCGTGCCCGTGGCTTTCGCGCCCAATTGCCGCAGCAGAGTGGTAATTTGCCCGCGATGGTAGGTGCCGTGGTTCGCCAGATGCTGCAACATGTGCCAGAGCGGGGCCGCTTGCGGTACTCCGGCAGTCGTGGTGTGGTGCACCACGCGTTGCACATCTTCCGGCGTGAGCGACGCGATGTAGTCCAGCAAGTCGCTATCAATTTCCGCCCAGCGGGCGCGCACGGAATCCACGTTTGGAAAATCCGAAGTGGGGGCGTAGGAATTCGGCGAGCGGCCGTGCCAGCGTTCGAGCCACAGCCATTCCACTAGCATCACGTGCACCAGAGTGTCGCGCACGGAACGAAAGCTGGAGCCCATGTCGCGCGTAAATCGTTCTTCGGTCAGCTGCGAGCACGTCTCGAGCGTGCGATGGTTGGCCCAGGAGTTGTAATCGTACAGCAGGCGAAAATCTTCCGCGTTCATGGGAAGCCCTCCCGTTAAATTGATTTGGCGCCGGGCGGCGCACGGCATGCTTCAGGTTCGCTGGCGCGCCAGCAACTGCTCGCGCAACTGCGCGGGCGAGTGAAACGATTCGGCATCCGACGGAAAATCGCCGCGGCGGACATCGTCGCAATAGCTGGTGACCGCGCGGGAGATTTCCGCAGCCAGATTCACATACTGGCGCGCGAATTTCGGCTTGTGGCCCGGCGTGAGGCCCACCAGATCGTGGAAAACGAGCACCTGGCCGTCGCACTCGGGCCCGGCGCCGATGCCGATCGTCGGGATGTGCAATTTTTCAGTAATGCGCGCTGAGAGATCGCGCGGCACGGATTCCAACACTACCGAAAATGCTCCGGCGGCTTCCACGGCGCGCGCATCGCGCTCGAGCTGGCGCACCGCGTCAGCCGTTTTTCCTTGCACGTGAAATCCGCCCAGCGCGTGAATGGATTGGGGCGTGAGGCCGACGTGGCCCATCACCGGGATTTCGGATTCGACGAGGCGCGCGATCAATTCAATGCGCCGCTCGCCGCCTTCGACCTTCACCGCTTCGGCGCCGCCTTCCTTCACCAGCCGCACGGCGTTGCGCACCGATTCATCGAGCGAAACGTGAAAGCTGCCGTACGACATATCAGCGACGAGAA
Source organism: Candidatus Acidiferrales bacterium (assembly GCA_050012455.1). Lineage (GTDB taxonomy): Bacteria > Acidobacteriota > Terriglobia > Acidiferrales > UBA7541 > Palsa-295. Next base: position 65,416 of record JBEKHD010000001.1, read on the forward strand.
GCGCCCGACGGGTACCGCGCCGCACGGCCCGGGTGTGATGCACCATTTCGTCGAGCGTCACCGGCAGCGTGTTCTCGTAGCCGAGCACCACCATGCCCAGCGAGTCGCCGACGAGAATGATATCCACGCCCGCTTCATCGAGAAGCAGAGCGGTGGAATAGTCATAGGCCGTGAGGCAGGTGATTTTTTGCTTGGTTTCGAAATGGCCTGCGACGGAACGCGTCTTGCGGGAAAGTATGTCAGGCACGGTAACTTTACCGTTGCCCGCACGCGGTGCAACACTCATCTAGTCCTCCGGTGCCGCTCCCGGAAAGCAGGATGCAGCCCATCACGAGGTTTGATGCTAGCAGAAGGCCCGCGGTTTCCGCAAAACTATTGTGCTGCAGGGAGCGAAACCAGCGTGTATGAAGTAGTTACGATGCCGCCGCCAGTGAGATTCGCGCGCCGCGCTGACATTGAGCGCGAAAAGCGCAATGGGGAGTGTGCTGCGCCGCTCGCCGCAGAAAGCAGCGCAGCACGAAAGCAAACGGTCACGCACGCGAACTAGTGATCGTGGTCGTGCCCGTCCCAATCGCGATCGGTGTGCCAGCGATGGGCATCTTCATCCCACCACCTGTGATCGGCGTTCCAGCAGCGCTCGCGTTGCGCGGCGAGCTCGTTGCGCCAGCGAGCGGCTTCTGGGCTGTTCGGGCCGTGATGGGCGATAGCATCGTGCAGTCTGTGGTCAATCCTCGCGGTATTTTTCTGGCAGTCGTCCGCGCGGGCTGGCGTCGAAGAAAACGCCAGGATGCCGGCCAGTGCCGCGGTCGCCATCGCGACTTTCGCAGCGTTGCCAATCTTCAAGCGATTTTGCATGAATGTAACTTCCTCCTGTTAGATCGAATCATTCCGTGCCGGACTATCGGGTCGTTTGCGGGCATCGAAGAACTTGGTCGGTGCCGACACCGGCGTTCGATGGAAAGATTAGCGTGCGGGACGGAAGGTTCCTATCAGGTATTCGCCGTATGGGTGCGTACTGGGTTATACAGAAAAACGAAATAGCTGCGAGCAGGACGTGGCGCTTCTTGCTTTATGCCTCGCGTTTCACGCTGGAGGCCGCTGGAAGGGGGACGGGAGGGTGCTGTTCGACGCCGCGCCATCCCACCGGCCTTCCCTGCACCGCTTCCTTCAGCGCGCGGAATAGCACCACGTACATCATTTGGCGGTAGTAGAAACGCTGCAGGATGAGTGGCGCGAGCAGAGTCCAATCTTCGTGCCGTTCCAGCGCGAAAGCGACCACGCAGGTGAAGAGATCAATCAGCATGAATAGCGCGAAGAAGATCAGCGAGCGCTCGACGTCCTGCAGCGTCCACAATTGCGGCAGTTGCGCGATGCGCAATTGCGCCAGGCCCCAGAGGGCGATCGAGAGCAGGAAGAGCAAATCAATCAGCGGAGAAACGAGGGGCAAAATAATCTGGAACATCACGATATTGGGGATCGCAATCCAGCCCAGCGTGCCGTAGCGCGGCTTGCCCACGGCGTCGCGATGCTTCCAGACAGCTTGCATCGTGCCGAACGTCCAGCGGAAGCGCTGGCGAATCAGCGCCTCGACGGTTTCGGGAACTTCGGTGCGGCCGATGGCGTCTTCGTCATAGAGAATCTTCCAGCCGTTGCGGCGAATCGTGAGCGTTAGGTCGGTATCTTCGGCCACCGTGTCGCCGGAAAATCCATTGTTTGCGCGCAGCAGTTCGGTGCGCCACGCCCCCACCGCACCCGGCACCACCGGAATGCAATTCAGCAGATCGAAGGCGCGCTTTTCCAGGTTTTGGCTGGTGATATATTCCAGCGCCTGCCAGCGCGTCAGCCAGCGATTGCGGTTCATCACTTTCACGTTGCCGGCGACGGCGCCGACCTTGGGGTCCGCAAAATGGCGCACCAAGCGCGGAATCGCTTCGGGATCAACGATGGTATCGCCGTCGATGGAAACAATGACTTCACCGGTGGCTTCGGCGAGGCCGTGATTCAGCGCGGCGGGCTTGCCGCGGTTGGGCTGGCTGATGAGGCGCACGCGGGGGTCGCGCGAGAAATTCGCGTTGACGAGTTCGGCGGTACGATCGGTGGAGCCATCGTTCACAACGAGAACTTCAAGCTTGGGATAATCGCAAGCGAGCGCCGCCTGCACGGTTTGCACGATGGCAGCTTCCTCGTTGTACGCGGGGACCAGCACGGTGACATTGGGCTTGTACTCAGGATGATCGGCGGGCGCGGGCCGTAATTTTTCGATCAGCGCCAACAAGCCGATGATTAGCGCGCGGCCGCTGACCAGCAGGATTCCGGCGATGAAGATGAATGCAATTCCAGCGCGGAACCAGCGGAACACTTCAAAAATGAACGCGTCGGCGCGCACCAGTAGCCATTCCTGGTGTGAGAGCGGCGGCATTACCTGCGCCCGCGATTGCCCCAGCAAATCGGAAACGGAAACGAATTCGTAGCCTTTGGCGCGCAGCCCGTCAATGATTTGCGGCAGCGCCGCGACGGTGTTGGTGCGATTTCCTCCGCCATCGTGCATCAGGATAATGTTGCCGCGGCCGAGAGTGGCGTCGTGCAGCACGCGCTGTACGATCACATCGGTCGCCGGAGGAGCTCCGCCATTCGGTTCGCCCCAATCGTGCGGGTCAATCTGCGCTCCCACGATGATATAGCCCATAGCCTGCGGGATCGGGAGCATCTGAATTTCGCTGGCGGTCTCCGGCTGGTGATCGATTCCGTAGGGAGGGCGGAAAAGCAGTGTCTTCACGCCGAGATTGCTCTCGATGAGCAACTCCGTCAGGTTCAGCTCAATCTGCAGCTGCGATTTCGAAATGGTTTCAAAATCTGGATGCGTGAAAGTGTGATTGCCGATTTCGTTGCCTTGCTGGTAGGCGCGCTTGACCAGCTGCGGGTATTGATTCGCGGACTCGCCGATGGCAAAAAACGTCGCGGGCGCATGTTTCTGCTCGAGGATATCGAGAATCTTCGGCGTCCAGGTTTCGTCGGGGCCATCGTCGAACGTCAGCGCCACTTTATGCGGCGCCGCGCCCATCTGCTCGATGCGCCAGGAAAGCGGATAACTCTGGTAGGACTCGTCATCGAACACGTCGCTGGTGGCATCGTAATCAAACGTGCGGCGGCCGCTCTGCGGCGTTGCGGTGATGCGCCAGATATCGCCTGCGCCTTCCAAAATTAGGTCGTAGCCGGGTGGGACTTCCTCGATTTTGGCGCGAATCGCGTCGGTGGAATGGGTGGCATCCCAGATGAACCAGATGGAGGGATCTTCCATGCCGAGGCGCCACAGAGCGGTGCCGCGCACGCCGGCGCGTTCGGCGGCGCGCAGCTCGTTGTAGGCCGTGACGCTATCAAGCATCCAGACGTTGTGAATCTTGTTCTGCTCGTCTTCGTAGGAATAGTGCGGGTTTAGAGAGTCGGGATCGAAAGTGACGTCTGATTCCGATTCCACGGCGGTGATAATTCCCTGCTGAAAGGTCATCGCCTGCGCAATGGGATGCGGGACTGCTTTTGATTTTGCCGGCCAATCGTAGCCGTAGTTCGCGATGCCCATGACGATCTTATCCGCGGGCACGATTTTGACGATGTTGTCGATGTTGCGTTCGAACCAGTCCTGCGGCGCGATGGGGCCGGCGTCCGAGGTGGGATAGTGTAAATCGTAATTCATCAGGATGACGGCGTCGGCCTGCGCTGCCAGATATTTATAGTCGTAACTCCAGTCCGCCGCGGGCAGCGCGACCATCAGCTTCAGGTTTGTGGAGTGCATCGCGGCCCCGAGGTCGTGGATAAAGCGCGCGAAATCCGGCTGGCTGCTTTGCGGCACGAGTTCGAAATCCACCACGATGCCGGATTGGTGCTGCGCGCTGGCGAAATCCGCCAGTGATTTCGACAAGCGTTCGCGCGCGGCGGGGCTCGCTAGCATCTCCGCCAGTTCTTTCGTGACCCAAGTTTTCCCGTCGTAATTGTTGACCATGGACATGATCGGCAGCTCGATCGGGCCGGTCTGCATCCAGGCCAACAGCTTGGGATCTTGTTCGACGTCAAGGCGACCGTCCGCCGAAGAGGCGTGCAGCGCTTCGGGTATCAGCAAGTCGATGTCGCGGTAATGAAGCTTCAGCGAAGCGAGACTGGTGGGATCGTCAGCCACGTAAAATGCCGCGCGCAGCGGATCGTAGTTCTGCGGCAGCTTGCCGAGCGCGGCCACTTTGCGTTTGCGGCCGCGCGGCGCGGTTTTGGGTTTCAGCTTCGCGGGAACGGCGTGAAGGTTCCAATGCGTGGCCGCCGAAAGAATGTCCGGCAGCTCGGGCTTGCGAAAAACGTTTACCACGAAAATGACCAGGATGAGCGTGAAAAGACCGCCCGTGATTTCCAGCACGCGCCTGGTGCGGCGCCAGCGGCGGCGTTCCTGATCGTAGAAAATTGGCTTGCGTTCAGGCATTCAGACAATCCAAGCTAGCTGTCCCTTGAGACGGTGTCAATGACTCCCATTAATAAGATGCGCCGAAACGTAGCCGCCGCCGTATGTGCTGGAATGGCACTGCGGGTGTACCTGGTACTGAAATTTCCGGTAACTGATGCGGGTGACGCTCCATTTTACATCGAGTTGGCCTGGAACTGGCTGAAGAACGGCGTGTACGGGTTTGCGGTGCACGGGCAGCTTACGGCCGTGGACATGCGCGTTCCGGGGTATCCGGCGTTTCTGGCGGCGGTGTTCGCGGTGGCTGGGCAATCGCCGCAGGCGGCGATGCTGGCGCAGGTGGTGGTGGATCTGGCGACGTGTTTTGTGATCGCCTTGATTGCTGCGCGGTTGGCGCCGGAAAGCTCGCGGCGGCGCGTGGCTCTGGCGGGGTTGTGGCTGGCGGCGCTTTGCCCATTCACGGCAAATTACACGGCGGTCGTGCTTACCGAGACGCTGGTGATTTTTCTCACGGCGCTGGCGATTTTGGTCTTGCTGCAGACGGATGTTGGCGGTGCGCATGTGGCGCGGGCTTCGGCGTTTCTTGCGAATCCGTGGCTGCTGGCCGGAATCGTGGTGGGTTTTGGGACCTTGGTGCGGCCGGAGACGCCGCTGGTGCTGTTTGCGGCAGGTTTGGTACTGGTGGGAAAGTGGTGGAGACCGGCGGACTGGATGAAGTTGGTGCGCGCGGGGCTGCTGATGGGAGTCGGCTTGCTGCTGCCACTGATCCCCTGGGCTGCGCGCAATTGGCACACGTTGCACGACGTGCAGTTTCTTGCGCCGCGCTACAGCGAATTGCCGGGCGAATATACGCCTTTGGGATTTACTGCGTGGACGAACACTTGGATGTGGCGCTTCCGCGACGTGTACCTGACGCAGTGGAAGGTGAACGAAGAGGAGATCGCGATTGACCAACTTCCCGCGTATGCCTTCGATTCGCAGGACGAGAAAGAGCGCATGGCGGACTTGTTCGATGAATACAACGAGGCGCTGACGATCGACCCGCCGCTGGACCAGGAATTCCGCGAGATCGCGCGGGAGCGTACGGAGCGGCACCCTTTGCGGACGTACGTAAAAGTTCCTCTGCTGCGCACTTTGACGCTGTGGTTTACCCCGCGCGTGGAATTGCTGCCTTCGTCAGGGCATCTGTGGCCATTGCGCGAGGAGTGGCAGGACGACCGGCCGGATTTTCTGGTCACGCTGGGGCTGAGCGTGGTGAACATCGTCTATATCGCGCTGGCACTGACTGGTGCGTGGCTCGCGCGGCGGCGTCCCGGTTGGGCGCTGCTGATTTTGGTGTGCGTCGTGCGCACATTGTTTTTTGCAAAGTTCGTGGAAACGCCCGAGCCACGATATGTGCTGGAATGCTTTCCTGCGGTGATTGCGCTCGCCGCGCAGGTTTGGTCTCGCGGTTTCAGGCAAGCACTCTTGCAATAAAAACCCAGGAGCCGCCCCGCGCTTGGCCGGTGTCTAACAGGTGCAAGAGGCTGCTTACTTCACAATGCAACGGACACCATTCCGATACATCTTCCCAATTGCAAGTTTTGCCATTGCTGTACTGCTCGTATCTGTTTCGAGTTGGCTGGCCTCGCGCGATAGAGCTAGAGAGAGAGTCGGAGATGGGGTTGGTTGGGACTACGAAGATCTTGAATCGCCATCACTGGCCGAGGAATTCGTGGCGGCAATGTATTTACCAGCCGCCGTGGCTGTAGCACCCCTCCTCGTTGCGGGCTCATATCTCGATCAGGTCTATCCGATTGATGGCAAACAGATTGAGATTTTCAGCCTGGTGATCATCGCGCTCGCGGGTTTCTTGCAATGGTATTGGATTGGCTGGTTGCTGGAAGGGCAGATGGGATATCGGTTGGCTTCGACTAACCGCGTGTTTAGCAAACGCAAACGATTTCTCAATTCTCTAGCAATAGCAATCGCAGCATGCCTCGGTCTTCTTGGAGCATTTATAGCCTTTGAAGCTGGTGAGATGCATGGTGGAATTATCAGCGTCATATGGGCGTGTTTCGCCGTGACCGGATTGATCCGCTGGAGACGCGCTCAAGACGACCCGTCGCCTAAAACGACCCAGCTCTCGCTGCGCTAGCTTTCTTCCACCGGCTCGGGGTGAATTGTCAGGCGGAAAATCTGGGGGAAGCGCTCTTTTACGCGGTCTTCCAGCGCGGCGGTGATGTCGTGGACTTCGGTGATGGGTAGACTGCCGTCCATGGCGCAGTGGCAGGAGACCAGAATTTTGTGATCCACGCTTCGGACGTGTACTTCGTGGCAATCGGTGAGCTCGTGATATTCCGATTGCAGTGAATTCAGAAACTCCTGCACAGTGCGCGAAAGTTCCTTCATTTCCTCCCCGCCGCCGATCTTCACGCCGAGCGGCTCGATGTGAATATTCACCAGCGCGCGCGGATCGGTTTCCTTCAGGATGTCCTCCTCCAGCTCGGATGCGCGGCGATGCGCTTCGCGCAGGCTCGAGCCTTCGTCCACTTCCAAATGCAGCTCGATGAACAGACGATGATCGAACTGGTGCGCGGAAAGTTCATGGACGGCAAGGCCGCGTTTTTGGGCGATGGCGCGAATGGTTTCGAATAGGTTCTCGTCGGTCTTGGCGCGCGGCTCCACATGCACCACCACGTCGGCGGGGACAATCTGAGCGATGCGCTTTTCCACGGCGTTGCTGGCGGAGTGGGCCTGCTCCAGGCTTGCGGTGCGCGGGACACTGATGGTCACATCTACGAAATAACGCTGGCCGGCGCGGCGCACGCGCACGCGTTCGGACTGCAGCACGCCTTCGGTCTGGTCCACGGCGGTTTCGATGCGCTCGCGCAGCCCGTGCGGAGCGACGTCCAGCAGCGCGTCGGCGGTGCGTTTGCCCAGTTGCGAGCCGATCCAGATAATCACGCCGGCCACTCCAAGCGCGGCGACGGCATCCAGCATGTCCAGCCAGGCGATTCCGTAACGCGCGCCCAGCCACGCGCCGGTGATGCCGAGAATGACGACGAACGTGCTCCACACGTCGGTGGAGAAATGCAACGCGTCCGCCTCCAGAGCCTCGCTGGGATATTTTTCGGCCACGCGATTCAAACCGCGCGCGCGCACGAAATCAATGCCCATGCACGCCGCCAGAATCAAAATCGCTTGCAAGCTGGGGCGCATGTGCGCAGTGTGAAAGACGAGTCGCTGAAACGCTTCCCAAATAATGTACACGGCGGTAAGCAGCAGAAGGCCCGTTTCAACGAATGCGGAAAAACTTTCCACTTTGCCGTGGCCGTAGAGGTGATCGGCGTCGGCAGGCTTGTCCGCGACACGCACGGATAGATACGTGATGACCGCGGCCACAAGATCCAGGATGGAATGCAGCGTTTCCGACAGAATGCCCAAACTGCCGGTACGCACGGCGATATAAATTTTCAGCGAGACCAGCAGAATGGCCGAGCCCACGGAGGCAAGCGCCGCCAGAGTTTTTTCGCGGGATGCGCGTTCGAGCGCGTCAACAGCCATCGGGCGATTATACGCTTCGGGGCCGTTTTGGCTGCGCATCGAACCGTGCGTTTGTGTGCGTCCGATACGCGGGACGACCGACTTACCAGATGAACTTGGCGCCCAGTTGAATGTGCCGTGAGCCTCCGCTGCCGAGAACGGGATTGGAAGCCCCAAGGTCGGGAGTGAAAGCGGCGAGCCCCGGATTGGATCCCGCCAGGTTGTTGTTAATGCCTGTAAAGTTGGGGTGGTTCAGGATGTTGAAAAACTCGGCGCGAAACTGAAGCGTCAGGTGTTCGCCCAATTTTGTGTTCTTGCTCATGGAGAAGTCCCAGTTGGTGAAATCCGGCCCGCGAAAAATATTGCGGCCGGAGTCGCCAAACGTACCATTCGCGGGAGGCGTTAGTGCGGTGGCTCCCGAAACGTAACACCCATACGTTGCGAGTTGATTGACGGCCGCTGGGCCAGCGGCATTGATGCATTGTTGATTGCCACCGATCACATTCCCCATGCCATCCGTTGTAAATGTGCTGGGATCAATGAATGGGATGGGAGTGCTTTTCGACCAGTGGATATTGTTTGGACTGCCGGTAATGTTCCAGCGATCGTTAAACTCGCCGGTAAAACTGATGTCGTCGTCGAAATCATAAAGCGTGTAGGGCATGCCGGTTTCGAGGATGACGATCGAGTTTAGCGTCCAGCCTTCCAGAAGCTGGGCAAAACTCTTACGTCCCGGAACGGCATAGGTGACGGCAAACGTAAAACGGTGACGTATATCGTAATCGCTGTTACCGCGCTCCCCGGCAACATCCGAACTGTTCTGAACGTTGAAATGGCGGTTGCTGCTGGATTCATCAATGGAGTGGGCATAGGTGTAACCGGACACGATATTCAGGCCCTTCCAGGTGTGGGTTTTGTAAGTCACCTGCAAGCCGTCGTAGCTTGAATTCTCTGCGTTTCCAAATTCGGTAGTCTCGCCGAGGAAAGGATACTGATTGAAAAATGGCCGGTTGCTTTGCTCGCATGCGAAATAGTCGCCTCCGCCTTCGTAGCAAGCGGCTGCCGCCGGTCCATTGGGTTGGTTGATGTCGAGCAAGCTGAAAAGCTTTACGCCGCGTTGCCCGACGTAACCCACCTGCAGCGAGGACCAACTTCCGATCGCACGCTGCACGTTGAGGTTCCAGAATTCCGTGTACGGAGTATCGAGATGATTTTTGACGGATGTGATGCTGCATGGCCCTGCTGCGCTGCAAGCGATCGGCTGCGACAAAATTGGAAATACCTGTGCAGTAGAATTTAGCCAATTTAATTGGGTCGGATCGCCGCCGTTCGCTTGCACCACCGCTGCGGTTATCGTTCCGCCACCAGGAGTAACTCCCACCGCCCCGGTGGGGATGGTGTTGAGCCCAATCCCGCCGCCGGCCGTCTGGCCGATGAAATCGGAAATAGGAGCCATTTCGTACATAATCCCTGCGCCCGCTCGAATCACTGTCTTTCCGTCTCCCCATGGGTCCCATGCGAACCCGAGCCGAGGAGCGAAGTTATCGTGTTGTACGTGATAGGGCGTTGAAATCTGTTTGCCCACCTGAGCAAATCCGATGTTCGGCTCGAAGTTGGCGAGCAGATCGTTTTGCTCGTGGATCACGCCGGAAACTTCGTAGCGCAGACCTGCAGTGATGGTGAGCTTGGAATTGAAGTGGAACTCATCGTCCACGTACGCAGCGTATGCGTTTTCTGTGATAAACCGGTGGGTGTCTCCGGACAGAATCTCCCCGTTTTCAGGCCCGCACGGTGTCTGTGAACAACCGGGGTCAAGCTCGGTTCCATTGCCCGGGTCTGTCGATCCCGCCTCCAGGAAATCCTGAAGACTTTGAAAGAAAATTTCCCCTTTTCCGTGACGGTTGCGAACATTGTTGACGGACCCGTGGCGTATTTCGCCTCCGAAGTGAATATTGTGACGGCCTCTCAAATATCCGAGGCCTTCGGTGAACTGATAAGTCGCCGTGGGCGTGGTGAAAAGCGGGTAGCCGTTGCCTCCACCAAGCTGGAAGAAGTTTCCGACGTCAATTTCCGGAAGGCCGAAATTCAGCGGGTTGGTGACGCCCGTATTGATTCCGTACGTGGTCGGATTGACGTTATGGTCCGCTGAAACAATTTGCTGCGAGAAGCGGCTGTATCCAAAACGCGCCTCGCTGACCCAGTTGCTGTTTGGCGTATAGGTCCAATTCAAGCCAACGATTTGAGGGCGCGTTTGCGCCTGGGAAAGGAATTGCGGCAAGAGATATTCACCGTCTTCTTCTGTTTGGGTGCTGTCTGCAAAGAAGTAGCGTCCGGTGAGCGTGTTGTTTTTTGAAAAATGATAGTCGACTTTTACAAGCGCATTGTCCGCGCGGTTCAGGTTCGCAAGGTCTTGAAAGAGCAAGCCTGGACCGGCTGAACCGTTATTCGCGGGATAAAGTTGGGAAAGTTTCAGGCTCAAAGGGTTGATCACGCAACCGGGCAGCGCCTGGCAGTTCGCGATGACATCTGGAATACTATTGTTCAGATCGCCGCCCAGCGACACCGTGTCCGGGCTGTTCGCAAGCAGCGGATTACCAACTTTATCCCGCACGCCTTCATAGGCTCCGAAGATGAAGAGCTTGTCTTTTACGATCGCACCGCCGGCAGAACCTCCGAACTGATGCAGGATGAGGGGCGCTAGCGGCTGTCCGATGGGATCGTAATAATTTCGCGCGTCGGCCGCGCTGTTGCGCGTAAAGTAATACGCCGAACCGTGAAATTCGTTGGTACCCGACTTCAAGCCGAGCTGTACCACCGCCCCCGGCTTCCAGCCGTATTCGGCTGTGGGGTGCTCCTGCGTGCTGAATTCCTGAATCGCGTCAATCGGGAGCAAGCTTGCGGGCGTGCCGCTCACGCCCTCTTCGTTCAGTACAGAGGTGCCATAATAAAGGTCATTGTCGTCCGTCCCATCCACGATGTAGTTGTTATCCTCCGGCCGCGCGCCATTGGAAATGATCGAGTGGAATCCTCCGCCGGGCGTGCGATCCACCCCGGGCATAAGCATGACCAAGTTTTGCCAGTCGCGGCCTTGCAGCGGCAACTCGTTGATCTCTTTGTTGCCGAACGAACCTCCCAGGGTCGCATTGGTTGAATCAATCAGGGTCGCGGCCTCTTCGTTCACGACCACGGTCTCATTTACGGTACCCGGCTGCAGTTGCAGATCGATGCGAATGTCATTCGTTACCTCGACGCGCACCACGCTGCTGATGACTTTCTTGAAGCCAGGCGCTTCCGCCGCGACGGTGTACAAGCCTGGCTCGAGGTCAGGGGCGACGTATTCTCCAGCTTGATTCGTCACCAGCTCGCGCGAAACCTGTTTGCCGGTGTTCGTAACCGTCACATTCGCGCCGACTACCACGCCTCCAGACGAATCACGGATCGTCCCCAAGATGCGTCCTTCATTGGTTTGCGCCCGCGAACCTGAGCTCAGAATTAAAAACACTGCGCCGATCACGCTCATGAAGCGTAAACTTTTCATCGCCTGCTCCTTTTCATGCAATTCCATTCGTTTGCTGGATGAGTGCAGTGTTTGTGCGTCTTGCAATGGAAAGGAAAATGTGGCGCTGAAAAAATTACAAGCCTGCGGCGAGTTTACCCAGGTCTACGAGGCAGTTAAGAAAGATGCCAGCCGATGATACCGGCTGGCCGTGATTATTCGCGATGAAAGGCCCGGGTCCCATAGAATTTGATGCGATGCGCCACAAAGTAGAACACATGTGAGAGGAAGTCAATGTTGTTTCGCGGTATTGTGAAAAATTCGGAACGCTACTCCATAGCCCGACCAAATTGGAACGCATTCTAAGGAAGGAAAGCTCGTGTCCTTTTTCGAAACAACGCGACGCCTGCTGACATATAGTGCGCGGCGAATGAGCGCGAAACCATTTCGGAGAGCCATTTTTTTTCTAGGAACCCTCTTAACGCTGACGTTGCCTTGTGCCGGGCAGATGATTAAGGGCGATGGGTTCACCGCCTATAGCGTTCCCGCAAAGGATCCGCAGCCGGCGAAGGCGCCGACCTTTGGCGTGGTGTTGCTCGGCGGTCACGGCGATGTGGACGAGGCCACATCATTTTTGTGTAGGCATTCTGGCGGTGGCCAGTTGGTCGTTCTACGCGCCTCTGGGGCTGACGACTACAACTCCGAGTTTCAGTCGGCCTGCCCTGAAAATTCCGTCGTCACACTTGTAATCACTTCCCGGGAAGGCGCAAATGATCGTTTCGTTGCGGAAAAGATTCGCAATGCACATGCGATTTTTATTGCCGGCGGTGATCAATCGAACTACGTGAAATATTGGACTGGCAACGCGGTGCAGAAAGAAATTAACGAAGACGTGAAGCGAGGCGTTCCCATCGGCGGAATCAGCGCAGGACTCGCGGTACAAGGTGAATTCGTTTTTGATTCCAAGCTGGACACGGTGAAAAGTCCGGAAGGATTGGCAAATCCTTACGACCCGCACGTGACGCTGACGCGCGATTTCCTCTCGATACCAGCCCTGAAAAGCATTATCACCGACAGCCATTTTTCACAGCGGGAGCGTATGGGACGCTCGCTCGCGTTTCTTGCGCGCATTGTGCAGGACGGGTGGGCGCCGGAAGCGCACGGCATTGGCATTGATGAAACCACCGCGGTGCTGGTGGAGGCCGACGGTCATGCTCGGGTGGTAGGAAAAAATTCAGCCTACTTTATGACGCTCGATCACCGGCCGGAGGTTTGTGTGGATGGAAAACCGCTCACGCTGCGTCATGTGAAAGTCTCGAAGCTCAGCGCCGGCGCCGCTTTCGATCTGCGAACGTGGACGCCTAGCGGCGGGAGCAGCTTCGAGGCGAATGTCGTTGACGGCAAAATGTCGACGAGCGAGCGCCCATGATGTGAGGCCGGTGTGCAAGCACCCATGCAATTGCAACCGTCGGAAAGCCACTTGCGCGACCGCGTGATTGACCTATTTGTTGGACATGTGCCGAGCCAACGCAAGCGCTGGTTGCATCTCGATCAGGCCGTGCGTTAATTTTCCGGTCCTTCGACGCAACGATATTTGAGAATCTTGTGGCGGGAGAAATATCTCAGTTAACGGCGGGAGGGTCGGACTGGCGATGATCCACAACCTTGAAATCCTTGGGCAGCTCGAAAAGCTCTGCGTTTGGCTCGGATAGGGTGATCTCGGTGATCGTAAAGAGCTGCATGCCGAAGCTCGGGTCCGTGCGCTGGGAGAGCAAGTTGATACCGAGCTGATCGGCATACCAGTATTCACGGGTAAGGTCGATTTTCTGATCGTTTCCAATCACTCCGGGATTGTAAGTCACAGTCTCGCGCGTACCGGCCGTGTCCACGCCGAGGATTAACTGCTGACCGAGATCTTCGCGGGTCACATATCCAGCGTCATTCGGCAATGGCCCGGCGGGCACGCCGGTAACGTTGTAAACAGTCGAGGTGGAAGGCAAGTAGTAAGTTAAGGTGCAAACTTTCGGCGTGACCAGGAGCATGCAGGTGTAGAGAGTGTGCGCGTTTGGGTCGGAAATCTGTATGGCGTTCATCCGCGATTTCGCGTTTCCGTTTTTTGGCACCAAAATCCAGCGCTCCTGGTAAATGCGGCCGGAAGCGTCGCGGGCGATGCGTCGCGCGTTCACGAGCGTGATCGTGCCGCTCTCGCGTGATCCGCGCACCCAGTCCGTGTGCAGCGTCGCAAGGAACGGTGCGTTCGCCTTGGGAGGAATGACGATGCTTTCAAGCACTTGCCGCGTTCCACCGTCCAGCGCTTGGACCTGCCGAGTTCCGCCGTCCTCAGCGGTTGTCTGCGAATAAAGTACTGCGGGGGAGAAAACAGCGAGAAGAATCACGAGGGTCGCGCGTAACATGGCGGCCTCCTAGGAAGGCACGCATATTACCATGAGTGACTACTATAATGAGAATAACTAATCGTTCGTCTTACGGCTCGTAGACCTCCCTGAAAAAGACGAAACCTCCGGTGCCCATTGCCGGACACCGGAGGATCGCAAGTCTCTCTCGGTTCTAACCGGGAAGCTAGCTAGTGCCCCGGGAAGCCGGAAGAGCCGAAGTTGAAAAAGTCGAACAGGTCGTCGAGCGCTGGGGGGTTCACCGGCGCATAGGAACCTTCCGGCTGTACCGGGTTCGGGAAGTTGTCTCGGCTGCGGTACGTTACGGGAGGCAGATTCCAGTTGCGCTCGATGAACTTAAGGATCGACACATGATCGGCATACTGGTGCGAGATGTATCCCGTGGCACGCAGGGGCAGGTACTTCTGATTCGCCACAACGATCAGCGGGATACGCGTGCCGTCGCCGAAGAAATCGAGCGGCTGCACATAACCGGAGTCGTAGTAGCCGCCGCCTTCGTCCTCGGTGATGAGGATGACGGTGTCCTTGGTGTACGTCGGGGATGCCTGGACCTGCGTGACGATGTTCTGCACGAAGCCCTCGAACAGGTCCAGCTTCGAGGAGGACGGATGCCCGTCCACGTAGCCGCTCGGCTTGACGAAGGAAACCGCGGGCAGCGTGCCGTTTGCGATATCTGAATACAGGTTCACCGTGTCCTGGATATGCGCCGCGACCTGCGCCGGGTTCGACATGATGGAAGTGTCGTACTGGAACGGGTTGCAGATATTGCAGTACTCGTCGGCATTCGGGCCGTTCGTCCCGTAATTGAGCTGGTACGGGTCGTTCACGTAGTTGTTCCACTGGTCGCCATAGTATTTCCAGGAGACATTGGCGTTGTTGAGGTCATCGCCGATGCTCGGCGTGGACGAGGGCGGAACGGTGAACGGCGTGTTCGAAGGACTCTGGTCGGTGAACGCGTTGTTGCCGTTGCCGAACCACCCGGGGTTGTAATTGTTCAGCAGGTAGTAGTGGCCGGGTTCACAACGCGGGTCAATGCCCAGCACCCTCAGGTAATCCACGATGGGCTTGACGCCGTGCTGAGTCGGGTCCGAGCAGTTGGTGTAGGAGCCGCCGCCGTAAATGATGGGCAAGCCGTTAGGCTGTGTCAGGTCCCACTCATACGACGGATATCCGGAATTGTAGTCGGAGCCGTAGCCGTCCTGCGTGTACCAGTTATTTGTGCCCTGCGCGGGGTCGGGATTTTCGATTTCGTCAATCAGTCCGGGTCCGACGAAGGTGGCGGGAGTAACGGAAGCAGGGACGTTGTGGGGCGGAACCTGCGGATGGCCGTTGCCGTCGCTGAACCACACCGCATCGCCGTGGCCCAGCATGATGTGGTTCGCGCCGGTGCCGCCGTTGACGGACTGGTGGAAGTTGTCGCTCATGGCATAGTTGTCCGCCAGGCTCTTGAAATAGGGCACATCGCCCTGCTGCACATTGTAGAAGCCCAGAGCGCTGGAGCCTTCGCCCGTCGTGGTCGGGACGGAGTCATATAGTGCGTACTCGTCGGCCGTCCACTCTGATTCAGTCGGAGGGTTCGCGGCGGAATACCCATTGGGGTACTGGAAGAACTCGCTGAAGGAAGAACCGTAGTAGCCCTGAGCGTATAGCGTCTGGCTCAGGCCGTTGGTGCCGGCGCCGACAGTGGCCTCCACCCAGGAGAACAGCTTGCCGTCGCAGCCGGAGGGATTCTCCCAGGAGGCGTGCTCGAGGCTGCAATTCAGCTGCTGCCACATCTGGTAGAAGCGGTGCACGGGACTGGCGCTGTAGTCCGTGTACGTAAGGCTGTAACCCGGCGTGGCCGAATTGGTGCCATTGGTCAGTTGGAACGGGCCAGCCGGCAGGTTGTCGAAATTGACGATGCGCAGATCCGGCGTGTAACTGTACTGGCCAGTGCCGCCGCGGAAGCCAGGGACTGGTAATAGGTCAAGCCGTTGGCGTCGGGAGCGTTCGGCAAACCGTTCTCGGTGATCAAGGCGCAGGCCTCGGGCGTGAGGTAGTTGGTTTTGGTTACGCCATTGACGCTGATGGTGCCGCATGCAATTGTCGTGTACTTCGACGAGCTCGGTGAGAAGTAGCCATACGCACCGGAGGGGCCGCCGGCCTCTGGCGCGGGGAGCTGGTTGCTGGGGAATTCCTGCTTCGGCGGGCTCAGCAGGAACGTGTCCTGGCTGCCAAGGTCAGAAGCCGAAAGCTGCTGGGCCTTGTGGAAGTGCGGTCCCGGGATGGCGTTCTTGTTGGCATCCAGTTGGATGATGCCCTCACTCAACAGGTTATGGACCTTCTGGCCGGGCCTGGGTACGTAGGTCGCAAAGACATGGTCAAAGCTGCGGTTTTCACCAATGATTACGATGACGTGTTTGATCGGCGTTGAGGTGTCATTTGAACGGTTCTGCGCGCTTGCGACCGGCCCGCCAAGTGCAAACTGAAAGAGCGCGATGCCGGACAAAGCAACGCGCAGTCCTTTCAGGCTTCCTGCCACTACCTTCTTAATTTTCATGCAACCACCTCCGCTTTTTTGCGCAAACTGCCCCCAAGTGGGCGTTAGAAAATAGCGTGGCGGACTTTTCGGGTAGATAACCTAGCTGTTAATGGAATGCTAAATCAGGCTGTAGACGAAATACGGCGGGACGCGCGCGAACCGGAGTTGACGAGGGCAATGCACAAGCGGCCGGGCGAGACTTATTGGGTCACTCCGTCGTAAATTGCTGCGCAGTCCTAGGACAACACAGGTGGGCCGCGCCAGCACTCGCTCCACCCACGCGCAGCAAAAATAACGCCGCTGCCAAGACGTTTTGCCAGAAATAGGCACTGACGTCGAGCGGTCGCTTTCGCGATTCGGGAAATCCCAATCCACATGAGTCGTGATTAATGCTTTGACCGTACAAGGTGAATTTTCACATCTCGGCCAACGCGAACTATCAGGAACTGGCCAATGGCGGGGTCATCGAAAGGTTAGTTGCGGGTAAGTTTCACGCGTCCGAACGGTTTCGCAACGCCGCTCGCTATGTTATCCATGC
This sequence comes from Candidatus Acidiferrales bacterium, assembly GCA_050012455.1. GTDB lineage: Bacteria > Acidobacteriota > Terriglobia > Acidiferrales > UBA7541 > Palsa-295. The sequence continues at coordinate 82,351 of JBEKHD010000001.1, forward strand.
GCCACTCCCAAGTGCTCGCTTTCGTGTCGTACACGAAATCGTTCTTGAAGGAGATTTCGCCCTTTTCATCCTTGAATACAAAAGGTAGTGCGTTTTCCTGCAGGCTCGCGACGCCAATCGAAGCTGTCGTCAAGCCCCCGAAGTCATCGAGCCAAACGCAACCGTATTCCTCCGTCGCTTCGTTCCACCCGATGTAGATTGTGGCTTGGTATTGCGGTTCGCCTTTGGCGTTTTTCTGACGCGAAACCTCGTGAATGGCCAGGTAGTGATGTTCCAGAACCCACTCGGCGTCGACGTCGTGTGTGGTGTCTTGGCCTGCTATCGTGCCCTGCAGCACCCATTTCCCAACGAGATGATCGAGCAACGGAGAGTTAACCGGCGGCCGCTGCGCAAAAGCCACCGTGGCTGAACAAAGGATCATAGGCAGGAGCAGCATTCTCATACGACGGAGCATGGGCGAGAGTCTCCAATCTGAGGATCGCGAATCGAGCGGCTCATCATGGCACGCCCTGCGAGCACGTTCAACCCGAAGCAGCACGGAAATTGAAACCCGACCTGCTGCTCGACGCGTATTTCGAACAAATGCAGCACTAGCCCGGAAGATGATTGCATAACAACGTCGGCTCCTTAGACCCGAGTAGACTCTGGTTTGTCGATGACCAAAGGTTCGGGAGAAAGGAGCCGAACATGATGATTATAGGCGTAGATTACCACCCGAGCTTTCAAGCGATTGCATTTTGTGTAGAAGAGACGGGTGAGTGCGGGGAACAGGAACTGAGTCACAGTAATGGACAAGCGGAGAGATTCTATTGAGACCTGAAGCAGCGAGGAATCGGCGTGCGGGTAGGGAAGGAGGCTACCGGATATTCACGCTGGTTCGAACGGCTACTGGCTGAATTAGGATTCGAGCTGTGGATCGGGGATCCGGCGGAGATCAAAGCGAAGCGAGTGAAGAAGCAGAAATTCGACCGCGAGGCTGCTCGACTGCTACGCAGGCTGATGCTGGAAAATAACATCCCGCAGATCTGGATACCGAGTCCCGAGAATCGAGATCTACGGCAACTGCTGTGGCACCGGCATCGGCTGACGTTGTAAAGCAGCAGAGAATAACTGGGAAGTGTTGGTACATCCTCGAATACCAGCAGGTTGAGCGAATTGACCTGAGCCTCCCGGGCGATTTGGAACTGTTTCCGGTCGGGTTTGATCCCAATTTCGGTGACTGGGGCTATGACGAACTTACGTCTCCCAGGGAGAACCTCTTCCGCCATGAGATCCTATTTGCATCGGGCGCGAATATCACCATCGATTTCCGTGACTTTTCCTTTCGTCGCCTTAAGCCTGCCAAAGCCCATCACAAACGCTAGGTTATGATTTTGGGGCTGCAAACTCCCGACTAATTCACTAAGCGGGCCTCGGAAATCGGAATATGCCACAGAATGAGTAGGATGGGCAGGCGTCTTGCATTGACGGGCTGGTTCGTATACTTTATCCGCGCTGTTCGCCGGTCTTCGTATCTACTTGCCGATTCTGTGGTTGAGGAGCTGTGCGATGAATATCCGACGTCCAGCACTTGCCTGCGTTCTCTTGATAGCAGCCGCCGTCTGTCCGCGGCCGCTGCTCGCCGCGCCTGCCACAAACAGCGTGAAGATTGGCAATTACTTTGTCGATGCGCCTTACGGAATCGCGATCATCGTGGACGATGCGACCGGATTTCTGATCGATCCCGTATGCGACGAAGAAAATCTGAAGAGCCGCTACTTCGCAAGCGATCCGGCGCTGACGCCTCCGGCGACTACGTCACCCGACTTCACATTTTTACAAGTTACGTTCCATCACGATGGCGCGAGCATTCGTTTTACATGGGGTCGATCCGGCGACGGCGGCGTAGTGGGAATGTTCGAATCGGATCGCAAAGTCAGCCTGACGCTGCGCCTGCCGGGGACCACCTGGCCTCGCTTCCACGCGGTTTATTCACCGACGAAAGATGGCCTCGACGGTTACGGCGTTGAACCGGAAGCCAGGTTTATTCCTTTTGCTTTTCGCTCGGATCCCGCGCCTGCATTCGTTCGCGCGAATATCACCTATCACGCAGAAATCGTTCTGAATCTGGAGCCGCATTCCGCGACGCGTTTCGTCGCGGGTGTCGGCCCGCTCGCGTCTCTGGACTCCGTGCAGCCCACGCTCGCAGCGGCTCAGAAACGCTACACCGCGAGCCGCATATCCGCGCAGGGCGACTGGGGCGATTTTCTGGGGCCGATTGCAGACAATCTAAATAACTCGCGGCTTTATGGCAGTGACAATCAACGTATCGTCCACGCCATTGGGCGCGGCTGGTGGATGGGCAAGAACCCCGACCTGACTCCGTATTTCGTGTGGGACTTCTTCTTTAATTCGCTGCTCGCGAGCCTGGAAGATCCCGTCAGTGGAAGGAATACGGTCCGCGGCATCCTGTCGTTTCAGACTCCGGACGGCCGCGTGCCGAGCTTTTCACATTGGTTTAACGAAGGAGGCGTTTACGACACGCTGCACCGCTCCATGCCGCCAGTGGGCGCGCTGGTGGTGTGGAAGATGCAGGAAAGGCGCCCGGACGACGCGTTTATGGCGGAGGTTTACCCGCACCTGGTCGAATGGCACGAGTGGTGGATGAAAGCCAGAGACGGAAATCACAACGGTCTGCTCGAGTGGGGCTCCGAACAGCATTACTGGCAAGGTGCGCAGTATGAAACCGGCTGGGACGACAACCTCGCGTTTCACGACACCATGTTAGTCGGCAACACGATGAACGCGGATGCCGTGGACCTTAGCTCCATGTGGTCCATGGACGCCGAATACCTGGCGCGCATCGCCGCGGCGCTCGGCAAGACGAGTGATGCGCAGAAATTCAAGTCCGAACAAGCCGCGATGAATCAGCGCATCAACGATCGGCTGTGGAATCCGGAATTGGGCATTTACTGCAGCCGTTACTGGCAGATCCCGGAAGTGGAAAGCGCGGCTATCGAACCGGCAAAGATTTTCAAGAATGGTTTTGACGTGCGCTACTACGCAGATTCCGGGCTCTTGAATGAAGTGGCGCAACGCCATGATGCGCGGATCGACTACAGCTGGGGACAAACGAGCCCGACCGAAAAGGTTCCGGCCACGGGTTGGAGCGCAAGAATATCCGGTGTGCTGGCCGCGCCCCAATCCGGCACGTACCGGCTGAAAATTGGCGGAAGCGAATACATCCGCATGTCGATTGACGGCCAGCCGGTGGAAAACTGGATGACCGACAACCAGGAACAGCACGTGATTGATGTGAAAGTGGACGCGGGAAGATCGTATCCGATTGTCCTGGAGTATTTTCCGAATAACAGCGGCAAGGAAGAACTTCATCTGAATGTTTACCGGCTCGAACCGGGCAAGCCTGGTAGTGATTGGATTACGCGGCTCACGCCGATGAATTTTTATCCGCTCACGGCCGGAGCAGCAAATCAGGAGCGTGCGGAAAAGACGCTGGCCTGGATGTATCGCGAAGACAAATTTTGGCTGCCCTGGCTCTTGCCCACGCTAGCGAAGGATGATCCAGCGTGGCCGGAACAGGAATATTGGCACGGGCACATCTGGGCTCCGGCAAATTATATTATTTGGCAGGGCATGAAAAAATATGCCGACCAGGCGCACTTGGCGGAATATGCGCGGCGATGCGTGGCGCTCTATATGCGCAACTGGAATGAAAAGCGCGTGAACTGCGAAACCTATAAGAGCACCGATGGCACCTGCGATGACGAACCGCATTACGGTTGGGGCGCCCTGCTCGATTTAATCGGAATCGAAGAGTTGAGCGACGTGGGACCCGATTTCCGCCCCGCGCCCCAAAAAGATGCTGCGTTAAAAGAAGACATTGTCCTGCGAAATGTTCCATTTGGCGGCAAGCTCTTCCGAATCGATGCGCACGCAGGCGACGTCACAGCAACGGAAGAAGCCGCCCAATAGTTTAGCGAGCCGAGAGGCGGCGTTTCTCCTCTTGCGGCTAGCACGCGAGCGAAATGACCCGCCGGCTTGGTTAGAAGCTGATCTTCAGGATCTGGCCGTTATTGCCTACGAACCACCCCGCATGCGGATTCGCGAAAGCAACAGCCCAGTAGCCGCTCGCTCCGGGTATTGGAACCCAAGTGAAGCCCTCATCGGGAGTAAAGGCAGCTTCTCCTGAAGTGAAGTTCGGTTCCGTCTCGGTGGTGATCACTACGGTGTGCTCGAACTCATCGCCCCAGCCCCAGGCTTCATCATCGTTATGCTGCGTTCCGCGCACATACGCCAAGCAGAAAATCGCTCCCTGCAGCGGCGGTGCAGTGGTAAGTGTCCATGTCCGACCGCCATCGTCAGAGATCGCCGTGTCGGCGCTGGTGTTCGAATTCAAATCGCCTCCACCGACGATTCCGTGACGCGCGTCGCGAAAGGCGACGGAGACTCCGCCCGCGCTGGGCGAGCTGAGCAACGGCGTGTCATACGCGTTCCAGGTATTGCCTCCGTCTTTGGTAGCGAGGATCCGCGCAATCGTTGAGCCGCCGGTGGTGATCCACGCATTTGATTCTCCCTGCGCGGCGATGCAGGTTCCGCTTGCCGCAAACGAGGCTTCGCCGGGCAGCGCAGGCGGCATATTGGCGGAGATGGACTCCCACGTGTTTCCATTCTTCGTGCGGATGTCAGGAAATACGCCGTTCACTGAATCACTGTGCGTGATCCCGCGGTCGGGAGTCCAGAACGCGAAACAATCGTAGAACGCATTGGGATTCTGATTCGTGAACTGAATCGTCCAATTCGCGCCTCCGTCGGTGGTTTTGTAAACCTTAAAATCCGTGGTGTTGTTTCCGATGGACATGAGGTAGGCGATCTTGTCGCTCACGGCGTGCACATCGCGGAATTGATCGTTTTCCGCCCCGGGGACCACGCCGGCTTTCCAGTGCTCGCCACCATCGGTGGTCACCACGTACGTACCACCAGTTCCGCCCGCCCAGACCACGCGAGAGTCCGCCGGACTTACGGCAATCAGCAGCTGTGTGGTGCCGCTTTGCTGCGGTGTGAGTATTGGTTGGTGAATTTTCCAATTTTCTTGCGCAGAGCAAAATGTTGCGGAGACGGCAATCAGAGAAACGACCAGGAAATGCTTCAGCACAGGAGGCCTCCAGGAAGGAATGCGTGGCGTGGAGGAGTATAGGAACGAGGCGCCGGGGTGTCAAGCTGGCAAGCTCTGACCCTCGAGGCGGGTTCGCATCATCAGTTCGCGAGACAGCCGCAGACTGTGCTTACGTTCCTTGCGCGAAGTGGCGTTCACCGTTGAAGAGCTGCAAACGTGAAGCGACCACCTGTTTCACTGCATCCACGGCCGACGGCAGAATCTTGTACGGCACGACTTCGTCAGGATGTTTGGCCAAGCCCTGTTCCAGACCGCGTCTCCACGCGACACGCAGTTCGGTATTGATGTGGACAATGTTGATACCCGCTGCGATCGCTCTGCGGAAGTCTTCATCATCGGTGCCTGAGCCACCGTGGAGCGTCAGGAAGACCCCCGCCGCACGCTTGATGCTGGCGATCCGTTCGATATCGAGCCGCTTCTTCGTTTCTCCACTCACCATGCTGCGCAGCATGCCGTGCATGTTGCCCACTGCGGGAGCCAGGACGTCTACTCCAGTGCTCTCCACAAATTGTTTCGCTTGTTCCGGTGTGGAGAGTCCCTTCGAGAGGTCGGGCGCCTTGTCATGAATTTCAGAGCCGGTGCCGATGTCGCCGATTTCTCCCTCGACGAGCATCGAAGGATTGATCGCTTTCAGCGCTTCGACCGCCTGTTTGGTTTGCCGCACATTTTGGTCAAACGGCAAGGCCGACATATCGAAGACGACTGAGTCAAAACCAGCTTTCGCCGCCTCCACGCCCTTCGCGAGCGAATGGGTATGATCGGCGTTCAGAAAAATCGGGAAGTCGAATTCCTCGCGTAAACTTCGCACGAATGCTGCGATCGGGCGAGCTCCCACAAACTCGCGCTCGCCCTCGGACAAACCAACCAGGACCGGCACGTTTAATTCACGGGCAGCGCCCAACACCGCCTTCAGTAGCACGAGATCAGAAATATTAAAATGCCCGATTGCTTTTCCAGTTTGTTGCGCTTCCTGTAAGAGATCCCGTAACGATTTCATTTGATTGTCCTCCTCTCGCCCACGCACGGGCTCGAAATCGGTGCCAATCCGAGGCAACTGCCAACGCGTCGCCACAGCAGGAGCGATTATACCGCCTATGAACTAGATGCCGCTCCGCCCTAAAATATGTCAGTGGCCGATGGGATTATCGGGCGCCCGCTAACAAAAAAGGCTGCTTAGCCGGGCGGGTAACGGGGAAAATTTTACAACATGACACAACCGCAAACCTGGGATCCAGAACGCTACGCGCGCAACGCTCGCTTCGTCGCCGACCTCGGCGCGCCCGTCGTGGAATTGCTTGCGCCGCGCGCCGGCGAACGCATCCTGGACCTGGGCTGCGGCGACGGCGTGCTGACTGCGAAGCTCGCCGCGATGGGATGCGACGTCGTTGGCGTGGATGGCAGCGCGGCGCAAATTGCCGCCGCGCGAAAACTGGCCCTGGACGCGCGCGTGATGAACGGTGAAGCTCTGGAGTTCGATAGCGAGTTCGATGCGGTGTTCAGCAACGCGGCGCTGCACTGGATGCGCAATTCCGCGCCAGTGATCGCCGGAGTGCATCGCGCGCTGAAACCGCAGGGACGTTTCGTCGCCGAGCTCGGCGGTCATGGTTGTGTGGCGAAAATCAAGACGGCGTTGGTCGAAGCCCTCAACCGTCGCGGCGTGAACGGTGAAGCCGCGATTCCCTGGTATTTCCCCACCGTCGAGGACTATTCGCAGCAGCTCACTAGCGGCGGATTTGTGGTGAAGTACATCGCCCTCATACCCCGTCCGACTCCGCTCCCAGGCGACGTCACCGGCTGGTTGGAAACATTCGCCGAGAGTTTCACCTCAACCCTGCCCGCCGCCGAGAGAGCTGCCTACATCGCCGAAGTGCGAGAAGCTTTGCGCGGCGAACTGTGCGACGCCGAAGGTAAGTGGACCGCCGACTACGTCCGGCTTCGCTTCGCCGCCCGCAAAAGCGCCTAACCCGCCAACTTCAGTCGCTGCGATTCTTTCAAGCCAAAATTAAATGTAATCGCACATCAGCCTGCGGTGCTCCGCGGAGAATTATGTCCGTTTTGGAGGCATCCAAGGTTCGAGCCAGAAATCGAGATGAATCCACAAGCTGTAGGAATAAGGCATGAGGACGAAGCAGAGCGGGACAGCGAAAAAGACCCAGAGAGCGAAGCGGCCGTTGTCCGAAACGATTCTCAAATCCGGCAGCAGAAGCGAGACAAGAAAAACGGGGATGACCACGGCGAGCGTCAGGCCATACGTAATGACCATGCCACCGATGTAATAACCTTGCTCGCGGAAGAAGGAAAGGCCGCACCGCGAGCACTCTGGAAAAATTTTATTTGGCCAGCGCGCGAGCAGGCGGCCTTGCTGGCAGTAGGGGCAGCGCAGGCGAAGCGCGTCGCGAATGACGCTGCGAAGGGGCAGGGAACGTGCTTTGTGCATCTCGGTCAGCCGGACTTGAACAGTATAACGCCATCCTCAGATGTCGAGCATCCGGCTGAGGCGCTCGTGCGCTTACTGCACAGTCACGGACACGGTCGTCGTCGCTTTCTGCGTGCCGGCCGTCGCGGTCATGGTGACGGTGTAGGTGCCGGCTGGTGTGCCGGTCTGCGTCGTGCCGCCACCGCTTCCGCCGCACGCGACGAGCACAGCTAGGCCCGCGAATGCGACCCCAGTTGCCAACGCCGGTGCTATTCGACGCAAGCGCACCGCTACCATCGCGCCGCGCGCATTCGCAACCGACAGCAGCATCATTCCCGCCAGCATTGCGAGCAGCATTTCAGCAACCGCTGCAACGGACACGCGAGCCGCTGCGCTGCCACCGTTTGCGCCGCGACGCCCGTTTCCTACGCCAGTCGCAGGTCCGACCCACGCCGCCACTTGATGCACGCTCGCCGCAGTTTGCGCTGCCGTCGTCACTACCAGCGTCGTGCCGTTGATCATGCACGAGCCTGCCGGTATCGAGCAGCTTGCGGTGTACGTAGGCGCCGTCGAGAATCCTGTCGCGCTCAGCTGGAAGGTAAACGAGCTGCCCGCCGCGCCTGTTTGCGATGGAGCCGGCGTCGTCACCGCCGGTGGACTTGAAAACGTCGCCGTCACCGACGTGTTCGCCGAAATATTGAACGCGCAGGCCGTGCTGGTGCTGCCGTTGCACTCCCGACCAACTCGTGAACGTGGCGCCGGTATTTGGCACCGTCGTCAACGTGATCGCCGTCCCTGACGCAAACGAAGTCCCGGTCGGTGACTGCGTGACCGTTCCAGGCCCACTCACGGTGGTCGTCAGCGTGTATTGCGGAGCGGTGAAAGTCGCCGACACCGTCTTATTCGAGGTGACGAGCGCGCGCTGCACGCAGTCGAATTCGTCGCCGCGCTGGCGCCGCCGCAGTTCGAAAACGTCGCACCCGCATTCGGGACCGCCGTGAGATTCACTGGGGTGTTGTTCGCAAAGGATGTCCCCGTGGGTGATTGCGTAGTTGTCCCCGGCCCGGTAACGCTGGTCGAGAATGTGAACTTCGTCACGGTCGTGACGCCGGTGCCGGTCAACGTTGCACCGATTAGCGCTCCGTTGGGCCCATTGATGCTGAGCGCCGCGGCGCGCCCACCCAAAGCCTGCGGCGCAAACGTGATCGTGATCGAGCACGACGCTCCCACTGCAATCGGCACGGCCATACAGTTACTCGTCTGAGAAAAATCGCCGGGATTCGAGCCGCCAATCGTAATCGAGGATACGGTCATCGGGCCGGTGCCCGTCGATCCGTTCTGCAACTGAAACGTGAGCGGCGAAGAAGAGCCCGTCGTCGTGTCGGGAAACAGGATCGGAGATGGCGCGTCGAAGATTGGGTCCGGCACAGGTGGTGGTGGCGTAACGGACGTCGCGGATATGGCGAATATGCGCGTGCCTACGTTCGATTCGATCGTGAGCGTGCCGGCAAACGTGCCCGCCGACGTCGGCGTAAAAGTTACGCCAGTCGCACAGTTTCCCCGCGGCGCTGCGAATCATGGCGTATCATCGGGTTTTCCTTGAATCGCAAGAAATGGCGCTCGCCGGACGCGAATCGTGGGCCGCGTCCCGGGCCGCTTATGCAGTGCCGTACGGACAAGCGCGCGTGCTTGGTGTTGTACAGCTGCCTTAGTTATTCGTCAAGCATCGTGAATGCTTGGTATCACGAACGTGAACGCTGCCAGCTCGCGCCGCTTTCGCCGCGCGTTTGCCATCGCCCCAGTCACGACCCAAGCAGCGGCCGGACTACTTGCGATCGTCGCCACGCCTGCCTCGAGTCGTGCTGCCTAGAACTCCTGAGTAACAAAGCTATCGGAGACGGGAAATCGCGTCAAAACCCTCGCACGCTCATCGCGACTTCTCCGGACTTGCCGCACTATCGGTATAATTAATCTTTATATCGCGACGTCGAGGACGCACAGTGTTCAGGATGTATGATCTGCAGACCTGCGAAACGTCGAAACCGCGTGAGTGCTGGACTCAAGCTGCCTCGCACGCATTCCGATTGGGCTTGATTTGAATTCACCCACTCCGCTCGACGCTGCTCCTTCGCAACCGCCGCTAGCCGCTTCCAGCAAGCGACTGCTGCCCTGGCTGGTGGCAGTGGCGCTTTTTATGGAGTCGCTGGACACCACGATTCTCAACACCGCGGTTCCGGCGATCGCGGCAGCGCTGCACGTTGCTCCACTCAGCATGAAATCGGTGCTGGCAAGCTACACGTTGAGCCTCGCGGTCTTCATTCCGATCAGCGGCTGGATGGCGGACCGCTTCGGAACGCGACGTGTGTTTTCCTCAGCGATCGGCATATTCACGCTGGGGTCATTTCTCTGCGGCGTTTCGACCAATATTCATCTGCTAGTCGCATTCCGCATTCTGCAGGGGTGCGGCGGGTCCATGATGGTGCCCGTCGGCCGGCTCACCTTGGTGCGGACGTTCGCCAAATCCGAACTGGTTCGCGTGATGAGCTTCATCTCCATCCCCGCCTTGATCGCGCCGATGCTGGGACCGATTGCCGGCGGCCTGATCGTCGGATACCTTCAGTGGCGATTCATTTTTTTCGTGAATATTCCTATGGGGCTGGTTGGCTTGTACATGGTCTACCGGCATCTGCCGGACTATCGCGAACGCACCGATCCACTGGATGTAACCGGGCTGATTCTCTTCGGATCCGGCGTCGCGCTGCTTTCCTATGTGCTGGAAGTGTTTGGCGAACATACGCTGAACGCGCTTCAAATTCTTGCGCTGTTGGGCGTTTCCATCGTTCTGCTGGCGGCTTATGGATTTCATGCAACCAGAAGCCCGCATCCAGTGCTGCGCCTCGCGCTATTTCGGATTCGCACGTTTCGCGCTGCGGTGAGCGGCAGCTTTTTCACCCGGCTTGGCATCGGCGGCATTCCGTTTCTTTTTCCGCTGTTGTATCAGGTCGGCCTGGGATTCACGCCGATTCAATCCGGTTTGCTGCTGATTCCGCAGGCCATCGCCTCGATGAGCCTGAAGCCGGCGATGCCGCGCATCCTGGCGCGGTTTGGCTACCGCGCGGTGCTGGTGTCGAACACGCTGCTCATGGGCGCACAGATTTTGTTCTTCGCTCACATCGGGAAAAGCACGCCGGTGTGGCTGATCGTGAGCGAAGTTTTCTTCTTCGGGTTCTTCACCTCGCTGCAATACACGAGCATGAACACGCTTGTCTACGCCGACGTAAACGAAGAAGAGGCGAGCGGCGCGAGTTCGATCGCGAGCACGGCGCAGCAGATGGCCGTCAGTTTCGCCGTGGCCGCGGCATCGCTGGTGACCGCGTTCTTCATTCCCGATCGCCATACTTCCAGTGCTCCGCAATTTATTCACGGCATCCACCGGGCGTTCCTTGTGCTGGGAGGAATGACCATCCTCTCTACGATCGTTTTCCGCGAATTGAAACAAGGCGACGGCGCAGCGGTGAGCCAGCGCAAGGAGTTACCCGCCGAGTAGCGCAAAGATTTTGAAGAGAACGAATGCGATTGCGGCACAGCTCTTATGTTCGCGTTTTCGTCGCGCCGTGAATTATGTGCAGGCTATTTTGCCTGCGCGAGGGAGTGCATGGTTCCGGAGTAGCGGAATGCTACGACCACGATTGCCGCCGAATCGGTTTCTGCGCCGGCTCGCCGCGCCGGCACGAAATGCCACTGGCGCACGGCGTTCAAAGCTGCAGTGGTAAACGGTTCTGCATCCTGCAGAACTTGCACGGAAGTGACCTGACCCTGCGTTCCGACGAGATCGTAGAGGATCACACTGCCGTCTCCGGTGCCGGCGGCTGGGTACTGAGGCGCGACGGCAACAATCTGCAGCGCTGCCCTGTCTGCCGGGATCGACGAGGATTCGTCAAAATCTTGCGAAGGCGCGGCCCGCGGAGGCTCGTGCGATTGCGAATACTGAAAAGTTATTCCGATTCTGGCCGCAACCGCTTGACCATCCTGGCGCGCCGGGAAAAAACTCCAGGTTCGCACTGTGCTAAGTGCGTTCTCAAGAAACGGCGATGCGCCGCGAACGACTTTCGTCTCGACAATCCTTCCTCGATTATCTATCAGCGCATCGAGCACAACTTCTCCGCCGAAAAGCGCTTGCGATGGGTAAGGTGACGCAACTACCGAAATCGGCGTGGGTGGCGAAAATCCCTGCGCGCTCCCGGATAAGCCGTCGTAGGGCCCAACAGATCCCGATGGGGTGTACCAGGGTATGCCCCGCTGCTGCAACAGTGCGATCGCGTAATGGATGGGTACGCCTGCTCCCACGCCGGGCGTATCCTGTTCCGCCGTCGCGCTAAGCGGGACCAAGCTCGATCGCAGCCATATTCCTTCAACAAGCCCGACGACGCCTTGGGAATCGGCCGAAACGATGGGAGCGCCGCTTTGGCCTCGCCGCACCTGATTGTTGAACAGGAACAGCTCGGTGTCGTTCCGTCCTTTGTCCAACTGGGAAAATTTGAAATCGAACACGTCGCTCGGCGAGCGTTCGTCGACCGACGGATCCAGGGTATAGGCATCCAGCGGCTTGGACGGACGCAGCGAAGCGGTAAGCACAGCATGGCTGCGCGCCAGCCAATCGTAAGCCAGCGGCAGAAACGCAACTCTGTACCTGCCTTCGAATGGATTGGGCGTCGCGCGCAGTATGGCAACGTCGTGTTCGCGATCCGCGGCGATCAACGTGGCCAGAACAAACCGGGGCGGGCCCGAACGTTGGCGAAGCAGCACGTAAGGCTGGCCTCCGTGCAGTTGACTGAGCACGTGCGCGGCGGTTATCAGGTAGCCCTGTTCGTTGATGAAGAAGCCGTCGCCGTAGAAAAGATAGCGATAGCCCCGGCCGGAAGGAGATTGATCCACTGGGTAGACGATCGGACAGATCGCCGCCGAGAGCGCACCGTCATCTGTAGGCGTGCCGGACGCGGGACGCGACGTGGAGAACCACATGACGCATGCCACGGCGGCGAGCGCCAGTGCGTTCAATTTGTGGATTCGCTTCATTGGCACAAAGCGGTGGACTGAGTACCTTCGCTCATCGAAACCAGCATAGCTCCTCCTCTCCGCGAAACAACTGGCCTCAGGAACAGTTTCCTCGCACAAGAGACCTGTTCCGAACACGAGGATCGAGCTTGATCGTTACGCCGGCAAATGGAGTACAGCCAGGAGTGGCTCTGCCACGGAAAGAGCGTCAGTTCACTTCGATGGTGGTTACGCTCAATGCTGGTAGCGTGATCGTGAGAGACGAGCCGCTTACGAGCATCGTTCCGATGGACACCGGCTCGACGGGGTTCTGCCCTTGCGCGGAAGCCGCCGTCATCTGGTAGAGATTGGCGGTGCCGGAAAGCGATTGGCCGTTGATGGCGGTCACTTGCGAGCTGGTGGAGCGGTTGATGGCCACGAATACGAACCTGCCCGGCGTGGTGCTGTCCTTGCTGGCATAGACGACCACATTTTGCACGTTGCTGGATGTCGCCTGCAGCGAAGTGTCGCCGAAATTCGCGCCGGCTCCGTCGAAATCGCGGAAGGCGCGGAAACCAGCCAGCACGTACGAATAAGTTCCGTTCGGAGGCCAGAAGCTCGCGGCGAACACGGCCTGGCTGCCGAAGATGCCCAGGTTATCCGCTTGTGCAATGGTTCCGGCGATGTGATTCCACCCGCCATTTTCATATTCGGTGAGCGAAATTTTCATGCCGGGAAATTCGGCATTGATCTTCGCCTGGAGCCTGCCGAGGATATTGATCGGAGTGTTGCCCAGTTCCTGATAGATCCAGGGATTGCTGTTTGTGGAATCGGTAAAAGTGGGATCCCACAAAGCGCGCGGGCTCTGCACGATCAGCTGCACCTGCGCGTCCGTCAGAGTTGTCCCGGTCATATCAATGCTGCGTGTTCCGTTCGAGTCGTATTCCTCCACGTACCAGTGGAAGTCATAAACGTCGACGAGCGGCTTGCCGTAAGAGGCCGAGGCCGTATTGAGCGCGGTGAGATATTTATCGGGGAACCAATTCGCACCGCTGGGCGTGGCGTTGAGCTCTCCCTGCCAATTGTAGATGCCCTGAAATCCGTAGTGCACCGGCCCGAAGATCACCATGTCTGGAAACTGGTTTTTCAGGGCTTCCGTCATGGTGATCGTCTTTGCGATGTAATCGTCAGAGGTCACTGGATTCAGCCCCTGCACTTCCAAGTGCGTCGAGTTCCACAGCTCGGGCTCGTTGTCCAAGCTGACGAAAGTGGGATGCATGGGATTCGCACCAAAAATTCCCATGCCGGAAAACTTCTGATCGAGCGCCCAGACGAATTCATCCATGAACACATCGGCGTCGGTGGTGGGCGGATTCAAAGTGAACGGCGCGCTGGAGACCGTACTTTTTTGGTCTACTACCTGCTTGAAGCGCGTTAAATCCGGAGGATTAGCCACGCTCACGGGACCATTCTCGTCGGCGGCCACCAATCCTTGCAGCTGTAGAGTGATCAAGCTGGCCATGCCGATCGACTGATCTCCGGCGATGAAGCTGCGCACTGCTTCGGCTGGAACCGTGCTGCTGCTCAGAAAATCGTCGTTCTCGTAGAGATAATCGCTGCCTGCGTTGGAAGCATTGGTCTCCCAATTGTAGGCGGTCCAGCGATTGCCGCCGTCGCGATCAAAAGTGAGCTGCGGGGGAGCCCCGCTTTCGCCGGAATAAAAATTCAGGCCGTAGATGTAAGGCGAAATGGGCTTGGTTTGCGCGGGATTGATGGTAATGGTTACATTCGCGGTAGGCGCAGCCGGAGTGGCGCTGGTTTGCGCGGAATTAGCGCTTTGGCCGGCGGTGTTCACAGCGGAGACCACGTAGTAGTACGTGGTGCCGTTGGTCACGTTGGTATCGGTGTAATTCGTGAGCGTGGGCGAAGCAACTGCTGTGTTGTACGGCCCGCCGGTGGTTGTCGAACGCTTGAGGTTGTAGCTTGCCGCGCCTGCGCTCGCATTCCAGCTCAGACTTATTTGCGCATTTCCTCCGGTTGCTTGCAACCCTGTTGGCGCAGCGGGCGGGTTTGCGGGAGCGAGTGGCGTGGCGGAAACTTCCGAGGAGTTAGCGCTCTCGCCGCCGGAGTTCACGGCTGAGACTACATAGAAATACTTCACGCTATTGGTGAGACCGGTATCCGTGTAGCTGGTCGAGGTGGGGGCTGAGATCTGCGTTTCCGCGCCGCTCGAGGTGGAACGCTTCACGTGATAACTGGTCGCCGTGGCACTGGCGGTCCAGCTCAAGCTCACTTGCGCATTGCCTGCAACACCTGCGAGGCCCGAGGGAGCAGCAGGCGCAGGCAGCACCGGCGTCGCGTTGACTTCGGCAGAATTCGCGCTTTGTCCCGCGGAGTTGTAGGCGGAAACGACGTAAAAATATTTCGTGCCGTTGGTCAGGCCCGTGTCGGTATCGCTCGTTCCGGCCTCCGTTGCAATTTGCGTGTAAGGGCCGCCCGTCGTAGTGGAGCGCTTGACGTAATAACCAGTTGCCCCTGAGCCGGCCGTCCAATTGAGCGTCACTTGCGCATTCGCGGCAGCAGCGGTCAATCCGGTGGGAGCCGTTGGGACCTTTGTACCACCGCCGCCCCCGCTGTAGCCGGTACTCGCGCAGCCTGCATGGAGCAGGAGGGTGCCGGTCAAAAGTCCAAGCACAAGAATCGGGAATAGACGGTTGGCAAACTTCATCTGCTTCGCCTCCCAACTGGCTGCGACTGCGGGGCAAGATTCCTTGGGCTCCCCGGGAGAATCCGGGCTATGAGCTAGGAATAAATGCTGCTGTGGAAATAGGTTAAGGAAGTGGCAAACTCTCGACAAGCTGTCCGGTAGGCCAGAAAAGGTTCCAGTCCGCGCGGGTCATAGTCACGCATCCTAGAGCCGTAGCGCGATTCAGAGGGAGCACAGCCAGGAGTGTGGCTGTGCCACGAATACTGGGCACGGAGTTGCTGCGGCGGGCGGGTCTGAGGACCGCCCCTACCGAACGGGTTTACTTTAGAGGCGGTGCTGGGACGAGCGGCAGTCGGCGGGGTTCGCCGTGGAAGCCGCGGAATTCGATTTCGTCGAGCAGGAGCGATGGAGTGACAACGGTGCTGGGAATGCCGCCCTGCGCTGAGCCGAATGCGCCTAGCGCGGTGCCAGCGAAACCTCCGGCGGTATTTTGCATGTACGGGAATACGGTTTCATCGTCGCCGATGCCGAGAATATTGCGGATGGCGCGCAGTTGCAGGCCTTCAATGTGTCCGCCGCGAACCATTTCTTCGTGGCCATCAGAAACGTACACTCGATAGACAACGAGCGGAATGCGTTCGCCGCTGGCGACGCCGCCGGCTATGCCTCCGAGGAAATCGCTGAAATCCTCTTGGCGAATCGAAGAGAGCGCGGGATTATCCATGCGCCTCACTTCGAGGCACCATTCGTGGCCGTCGTCCCGGCAAGCATCGAGGAATTTTTTCTTCAACGCGTCGGGGTTCAACCCGCCATTGGCTTGCAGGAACAGATTGCTGGCGAGCGGGCGAGTATCTGAAAGCAACGCCGAGCGCGCGTGGCCATTAGAAGCGGAAAAATCCGGGCCGGGACGGCGCGACATCAGCAAATTTTTCAGCGAGCCGTTTTCGACGACTGTCACGCGCTGAGCCTTCACGCCTTCGTCGTCAATTTCGTAATTTCCCAGCAGCGGCTGGCCGTTGAATTCTTTCAGCGTGGGATCGTCCACCAGCGAGACGTTGGCGGGGAGCACGCGCGTGTTTACGCGGCCGGACCATTCGCTGCGCCCGCCCATGCGTTCCATGATTTCATCGAAAGCGGGCATGGTGGAAAGCGGCGGGCGCGCTCCGGAAAGCGAAGGCGCGAGAGCCTGCGCAAGTAGAGAGCCGGCCGCGGGCGGATCGAAAAGCACCGGGCCGGTAAAATCCGGCATCAGCGGGCTTTGGCGCATGGTCATCAATTCCGTGCCGGTCTGCGCGAGCGAATTGCCTACGGCGGCGGGATCGGGCAGGTCCGCGGGCTTCGCGACATACACGGCGTAATAATCGTGCAGAGCCATGCCGTCTTCGGCCGTGGTATCGAGCGCGGCTTCAATGGCGGCGAGGCTGCGCGAACTGCGAAGGGCGGTGCCTTCGCTGTTCATCAGATAGTAGGTGACATAAATCATGTAGTAATTCACGCGCGCGCCGCTCAGGTGCGGGTAATTCGTGAGCGCGGCGGAAGCTGCGCGCGATTCGTCTTCCCAATTCCGCGAAGTCCAGTCTGGTTCCGCATGCGCGTCAATCTTCACCAGCGGCGCGGCCTGCGAAAAATCGTCAATTTCGGGTGGCTTGGTGAGGCTGCGCAAAAAAGATTGCTTTAGCGACATCTGCGTGACGGCTTGCTTGTAAGCCTGGTCGGTCGCCAGCCACAAATCCTGGCGCAGCGAATTGTAATCGCGATCAATGCCGACTTCTCCGGTGGAACCGAGAAATCCCTGGAAGCCGTCTTCGCTGATGAAGTTCGAACTGTCCAGATGATAATCGCCGACGCGCACATCCACGCTCATGAAGCGATTGCGCGTGGTGGATGTGGAAACGAGCGCGCCGAAGGACGAAGTGACGGCGCGAACGTCGAGATCCATCAGGCGATATTCCAGGTAGAACGGCTTTTCGACCCCGGGAAGCTGCAAGCGTGTGCGCGCACGTTCCATTTCGTCGTGCATGGCGTGCAATGTCTTATCGCTTTCGGATTCCGGGACGGCTGCCTGCGACACTGCGACCGACGCAGCAACAGGCGCGGACGCCAGCCCTGGGATCGCGGGCGCAGTATTTTTCGGGTGCGTGGTGGCGGCGGAAAGCGGCAGCGCGCAGGCCGCGAGCAATGCGATCGTTGCGAAAGTCCTCACTGGGCTTGCCCCTTTGCTTGCGGATCATGCGCCGGCGGCGGCAGGATCGGCGGCTTGTCAGTGGAAGTTTCTTTCTTCTGCACTTCCATTTCAGAGATCAAAATCGCGGGCGCGACGGCGGATACCGGCACCGAGCCGGATTCGGCGCCACAGTAACCGTTGAAAATATCCGGCGTGTCGCCGGTGGCGACGATTTTGGTTAGCGAGACGAGCGGCGTGCCGACGATGTCTACACCGCGCACGAGCTGGTCGGGGCGCCCATCAGGAAACACTTTGTAGACCACCAGCGGCAAAACTTGAAACGCCTGGGGCTGCTGCCGGCCGGTAAAGGTGAAGCCGCCGGCAATATCGTCAATGAGCAAGCCGAAAGGCTTGTTCTGTTGCTTCACCAGCGCGATGAGCTGCTGGCGGAGCTGATCGTTCGTGACGGTGTGCGAACTGGAAACGATCAGGTTTCCCTGGCGCGCCACCGGAACGTAGCCCAATTGGCGGCGGCCGTGCCCATTCGATTGCGGAATGGTGACGAGCGGCGAGCGCGACATCAAAAACGTCTTCAGCACGCCGTGATCCACCAGTTGCACGTCTTCGGCCGGAACGCCTTCGTCATCGAACGCATAATTTCCCAGCAGCATCTGGCCGCCGAGCGCTGCTTCCGTCGGATCGTCCTTGATCGAAATAAAAGAAGGCAAAATTTGTTCGCCGACTTTGCTGGTGAACGTCTGGCCCTCGTTGATGTCCTTCTGGCGGAAGCCTTCCGCGCGATGTCCAAAAACTTCGTGGAAGAAGACGGCGGCGGCGCGTCCGGTGAGCAGCGCGGGACCGGCATAAGGATCCACGAGCGGAGCCTTATCGAGCGCTTCGGTCTCCTGAATCATCACTTGAATGCGATCGAAGACAACTTTATCGGACGGCGCGTCTTTGGGATCGAGCCAATCGAAATTAGCGTAGCGATTGATGTCCATGCCGTCGGGCGCCTTGCTCTGAACATATAGCTCGAGGCGGTAATGCACCTGGCCGAACGCAAGCTTGGTGCCTTCGGTGTTCACCTGATATTGATTCATGCCCAGCGCAGTGAAAGTGGCGATGGAATTCAGGACTTCGGGCGATTTGCTGAACGCGGCGGTGTATTTACGGACGCGTTCTTCCCACGGCTTGCGGTCCACTTTAATTTCGACGCGCGTGCCGATGGAAGTATGCGGATCCTCGCGCGAAAAATCCGGCGCGTTGCCTTCGGCCGTTTGCACCTGGACTTCCTGGCTGGTCTTTACTTTGATGAGCGCTTGCGTGGCGGCGCGATATTGCCGGTCAGTCTCGCGCCAAATTTCGCGGCGCAGCACCGGAATATCGTCATCCACGGTCGCGGACGTTCCGGGGCTGGTCCAGCTGGGCTGGCGGTCCGCCAGCTTATGCGTGTCGTCTAGCTGGTAGGTGCCCACGCGCGTCTGCACTTCCAGCCAGCGCGCGCCAGTTTCTCCGCTGGTGAGCAACGCGCCATTGGAGCCGGACACTTCGGAATATTGGCGGTCGGCGACGGTGTAGCTGATGAAGTAGTCCGCCGGGTCGCCCTTGGACATGGCGGCCATCGAGCGATCAAGCTCGTCCTGCATGGCCGTAAGTACCGCGGGCGCGGGTGCCTGCGCGGGCTTCGCGGCTGCCAGTGTGGCAAAGGCTGCGGCTAAAATCGTGATACCGGTAATGAGGACTCGTGGTCTATGTGTGGTTTTCATCGTTGCGCAAAGTCTAACAGTTTAAGGTACGATGCCTTCGAATCCAAAGTGAAAAGCCAGGTGCGGATGGAGCCGGGGGCAGCGCTGCAGCATCGAAAAGTTAGCGTGTGATAGATTCATCGGCAGTTGAGCGGCATTCGGCAGAGGAGAGTTAGATGCGCGCAATGGTGGTAAAGAGGTACGGGCCTCCGGAAGTTTTTGAGGTACGCGAGGTCCCGGACCCGCAACCGAAGCCCGGCGAAGTGGTGGTCCGCGTGAAGGCGGTGGGCGTCAATTTCGCCGACCTGCTGCAACGCATGGGAATTTACCCGGGCACTCCAAAGACGCCTTTTGTGCCGGGGATCGAAGTGGCGGGCGTCGTCGAGAAAATCGCGGAAGGCGGCAAGGCCGGCGACGGCGAGCCTTTGCGCATAGGCGAGGCTGTTGCTGCGTTCACGCCCTTCAACGCCTACGCGGAGTGGGTGGCCGTGCCGGCCGGGCGCGTGTATCGGTTGCCGGCTGGGATGCCCTTCGAAGACGGGGCGGCAATTCCCGTGAATTACCTCACCGCCTACCATTCGATGTTCGCCATGGGCAATCTGCAACCCGGCGACCGGATTCTGATTCATGGCGCGGCGGGAGGCGTGGGAATCGCCGCGGTACAACTGGCGCGCGCGCGTGGGCTCGAGATTTACGGTACGGCCGGGCCTGCCAAGCAGGAGTACCTTCGCAAGATCGGCGTGGACCACGCGATTGACTACGAGAAAAACAATTTCGTGGACGTAGTGCACAAATTCGCGCCGGACGGAATTGAAATGGTGATGGACGCGATCGGCGGAAAATCCTTCGCCGATAGTTACAAGTGCCTGGGTCCCACCGGTCGCCTGGTTGTGTACGGATTTTCCGCTGCGGCCGGTCCGGACGGAAAGAAAAACGCGATTCGGGCGCTGCGCGCATTGTGGCAGACGCCGCGATTCCATCCTTTGAAGCTGATGGAGCGGAATATTTCGATTATCGGCGTGAATCTGGGACGCATGCCGGCGCGCGGCGCGCTGCTGCGCGGAGAACTCGACGAAATTTTCAAGCTGTACACTGCCGGTAAAGTGAAGCCGATGATCGGCAAATCCTTTCCGCTGGCCGATGCCGCGTCGGCGCATAAATATATTCACGCGCGAAAAAATATTGGCAAGGTGATTTTGACGGTGAAGTGAGCGCCGGCGGATCATTTCGGCGCTGGAGCGGGAGCTGGTGCCGGAGCCGGATTCGAATTCGGCGATGCAGCAGGCGGGCCGGGGGGTGGCGCCGCTGTGGGAGTTGGCGCTGTAGGCTTCGCGAATAGCGCGTCGTCCAGCTTGGGATTTATCCGCACGGTCTGCACCGTGGATTCGAACAGTTTTGCGCCGTCGCGATAGGTGTCTGTGGCGAAGGAGAACTGGCGGCCTTCCACGGTCCGATAGTCGTTCCAATGCTGCTCGTTGTCGCTGGCGCCGTGGTCCGTGGCGGACTGATAGCGCGCCGCCGCCAGCAAATGCGTCGTCGGATCGAAATAAAGTTTTACGGCGCCAAACTCGCCGCTGACGGCGACGCCCAGCAACTTCTTGCCGCCGATTTCCTCTTCGCCGATGGCCTGCCCACTGATTTTTCCGGCGAGCGCTTGCTGAGAGAGGCCCCAGCCACCCCCGAAAAGAATGATGCCGCGCTTGAATTCGGCGATCATGCCGGTGGTGTCGTGGATGCCGTCTGGAAATTTCAGCCAGGATGAAGTCCCGTCGCAGACTTGCTGGATCATCGTGGGACCGAGGGTTACCTCGCCGTATGAACGATCCGGATAGGAGACTTGCCACGTTACGTCGAGCTGGCGTTCGCCCCGCGGGTCGTGCAGGATTCCTTTCTCGGTGAAGCCCAAGGTTGCGACGGACTGCAGCGCAGCACCACCAGCGGCTTGCGCAGCGGCCAGCAGTATCTGCTTGCCCTGTTCGAGCGATTCGGGCGTGGCCGCAGGCGCGGCGACGGCGGAAACAGCTTGCTGCGGCGCGCGCAGCGAGGGAGAAAGCACGTTCACTTGTGCGAAAGGAATCTCCGTGATTTCGGCGCCCGCAAATTGCTTCTTCAGCGCGTCGCGAAATGCGCTGACGTTGCCGACCAGCACGATATCCAGATCGCCCGTGGTGAAATATTTTCGCGCCGAGGCTTGCACCTGTTCCAGCGAGGTAGCGCGGATTTTTTCCGGGTACGTTTGGTTGTAATCCGCAGGCAGGTCGAAGGCGGCAACGGTCAGGACGCGGTCTGCAACTTGCTCCGCGGTCTCCGATTCGATGGGATAGACGCCCGCGAGATAGTCGCGCGCAAAATCCAATTCCTTCTGCGAAATTTTCCCCTGGGACATTCCCGTCAACAGATCCATCAGCAGCTTGGTGGCGTCCACTGTAGCTTCAGTGCGCGTGTAGGTCTCCACCGCGAGCGAACCGGTGTAGCGATGAGGAGTGAACGAGGATGACGCGCCGTAGGTGAGTCCCTTCTTGATGCGCACTTCCGTATTCAGGCGGCTGTTGTAGCTGCCGCCGAAAATATGATTGGTCACATCCAGCGGCAGAAAATCCGGGTCGGCGCGGCGAATCGCGAGTCTGCCGATGCGAATCTGCGTTTGCACAGCGTCCGGCTTGTCAATCAGCCAGACGTGAGTGGCCGTCGCGGCGACGGGTGCTTCCGGCGCGGCGGCCGCGACGTCCACTTTCGGCCAGCCACCAAAATATTTTTCGGCGATGGCGAAAGCCTCTTCCGGGGTGATATCGCCCGCGAAACCTAGGAGAGCCTGATTTGGCGCGTAGTTCGCGTCGTGAAATTTCACGAAATCTTCGCGCTGCAGTTTCTTCACCGTCGCCGGCGTGCCTGCTTCCGGCATGCCGTAAGGCGACGAGCCGTACAACGTGCGCGCGAACGCCAACGTCGCCAGATAATTCGGGTCGGAGTACTGCACTTCCAGGTCGGAAAGAAGCTGCTGGCGCTGGCGGTCGAGTTCTTCGGCGCGAAAGGATGGGTGTAGCACGACATCGGATAGAAGATCCATGCCCCGGCCCAAATCTTTTTTCACCACGTCGAGCGTGATCGTGGTGACGTCGCGGCCAGCCCTGGCTTCCAGCGTGCCGCCCACAAAATCAATCGCTTCGGCGATTTCCTTGGCGGAGCGCTGCGCGGTTCCTTGCGTCAGCAGACTGGCCGTCATTCCCGCGACGCCCGGCATGCCCGCGGGATCCTGAATGCTGCCCGCCGAAAGAATCACCAGGCGCGCGGCAACAGCCGGCTCGGCGTGATCGGTGACGACGAAAACGCGCAAGCCATTGGGCAGCGTCTTGTTCGCCGCTTTCGGAAATTCAAATGATCGCGGCGCGCCCGGCGCAGGCATCTGAGGCGCGAGTTTCACGCCTGGCGGCACGATTCCGGACGCTTTCTGCGGTCCCTCCGATGTCGAGGGTTCCGATTCGCCGCGCGAGACTGGCGCCGATCCTTGTGGCGAAGCAAACGCGGTCGGCACAAAGGCGGCGATCGCTGCCACAAAAATAGACGCCGCAATCAGAAAATTTGACCGCGTAATAACACGCTTCATCGCTGCTCCTGAAATTGTCTTTTGCACGGGCGCCGCTGTCATGGTCGTGCGGGCGCTCCAGGCGCCGAGGGCGTGACGATCAGCACGGTCGCGTGCGTTGATTGAAAATAATCCTTTGCCACGCGCTGGATATCCGTGGGAGTCGCGGTGAGATAGTGATCCAGCTCGGTATTCGCGAGGCCGGGATCCTTGCCAATCACGGCAGCAGATGCCAGCGCCACGGCTTTTTCTTCATCCGTGTCGCGGCCCAGGACGTACCCGGCAATTTCCTGGTTCTTGGCTTTTTCCAGCTCTTTCGCTGCCGGCGGCTGCGCTTTCAATCCGTCCAGCACGGCCACTAGAGATTTTTCGCCCTCTTCCGCGGTGTGTCCCTGATTCATGATGGCGTAAGCCCAGAAAAGATTGGGATCCTCGGAGAACGCTCCAAATCCCGCAGCCTGCACCGCGATCTGCTCCTTATAAACCAGCGTCTGGTACAGACGGCTGCTCTCGCCTCCGGCTAAAATATTGGACGCGAGGTCCAGCGGATACGCGTCCGGCGCATATCGCGCGGGAATTTTGTAACCAATCACTACCGCAGGAAGCGGCGTATTGGAATACGATTTTTTCGCGACGCGCTCGGCAGTCTGCGCAGGCTCGGGATTATTCAATCGCGGAATCGCCTTCGCGGAAGCAGGAATGCCGTCGAAATATTTGTTGGTCCATGCCAGAGCCTGCGCGGAATCGAAATCCCCGACAATCACCAGCGTCGCATTATTCGGCTTGTAATACGTATTGAAAAAGTCGCGGACATCTTGAATCGTGGCTTTGTCCAGATCTTCCATGCTGCCGATCGGCGTGTGATGGTAGCCGTGCACGGTGAAGGCAGCGGCGCGCAAATCTTCCTGCAGATATCCGTAGGGCTGGTTCTCGATGCGCACGCGGCGCTCTTCCTTCACCACTTCGCGCTCGGACTTGAAATTTTCTTCGCTGACATTCAGGCTGCCCATGCGGTCGGCCTCAAGCCACAGGACGCGCTCCAGATAATTGCTGGGGAAAGTCTCGAAGAAATTTGTAGTGTCGTCGGTGGTTTCGGCGTTGTCAAAGCCGCCGACTGCTTCGATGATGCGTGAATGTTCCTCGGCCGGCACGTGCGCGGAGCCTTTGAACATCAAGTGCTCAAACAGGTGCGCGAAACCGGTGCGCCCGGGGCGCTCGTCCTTCCCGCCCACGTGATACCAGACTTGCAGGTTGATGATGGGCACATCGTGATCTTCCAGCAGAATCACTTGCAGGCCGTTGGGCAGCTTTTGTGTGGTGTAGTCCAGCTTCGGCGGGCGGACTGGCGCTGTATTTTCCTGCGCAGAATTTCCCTGTGCGGCACTTCCCTGTGCAAAGACCGGCGTGCTGAATAACGTGGCGCAAAGTGCGCCGCAAATCGCCAGCCTAGCGAACGCCCAAAGATTCACACGGAAACCATGCCGTATCGTCATTCTCAATTGCTCCCGTCGAGAGAATTGACCGCGCAAAATCTGGCTGGCCGGCGGCGAAGGGTTAGTATCAACGACCCCGCGCACAGGAGTCAAACCGGCGGCCCAGCGATATCCCATTGGATCCTTTCGCATTTACGGTGATTCAGGCGGTGTGAAAAATCCCGGGCATCCAGAGGCTTCCACTCGCACTTCCCCGCGCACCTCCGTTAGACGCACGCCGTAGCGAAAAGGCGTTACTCCTAAGGAAGCGGAAGTTACAAGCGATATCGGACGCACGAAGTGTCGGTGGGACGTTATTGGTGAATTAGAAGTGAGTGGTAATATCAGGCACAAACCTTAACAAGATGATTATATGCCGTTGCGGCAAACTTGGCGCTTATATAATCTGATTCTCGGCGCAGTAAATCGAGTCGCCACGGGGTGAATGATGAGAAGCTTGGCCGGCCTGCTAATTGTCGCGCTCTTCGCGGGGGTCTTCTACAAATATTATTGGTCGAACCTGCAATCCACGGGAGCCTCGACGCCCGGGGAAATTTTAGACGTCGTCGGAGTAAAAAATGATTTGCTCGGCATGGCGCAGGCCGAACGCGCGTATTCGGCCGAACACGGTACCTATGCCTCGCTTGATGAGCTCATTTCCAGCGATGCGCTGATCATGAATAGCACCAGCCATAATGGATACACGTTTTCCGTGGAAACGGGGGATCAGACATTTCGCGCCATCGCGCATTGCCCCGTGGCGACGAATCCGAACTGCACCAGTCTTATGATCGATGAATCCATGGAAGTGCAAGCCGCGCCGTAGTCGCGTCACTGGTTCCCGCCCGGCGGGCTTCCGCTCGCGCGCCTCCGTCCGCCACGCACCGTAGCAAAAAGACTACATGCGGTTGCGAGGGGCTGGATGGCCAGGTAAGCTGATTTTCAGCCTGTAAAATCGCGGTGTCCCGGGGTGTAATGATGAAAAGCCTGGCTGGCCTGCTGGTCGTCGCGCTTCTGGCGGGGCTCGTTTACAAATATTATTTTGCGAACCTGCAATCCGCGGGAATGACGGGGACGCCGGCGCAAACCATTGACGTGGTCGGCGTGAAAAACGATTTGCTGGGCATCGCGCAGGCCGAGCGCGCAAACCTGGCCGAGCATGGTTCCTACGCTTCGCTGGATCAACTGATTTCCAGCGGCGAATTGACGATGAAGAGATCCAGCCGCAACGGGTATACCTACACCGTGGAAACGGGAGATCAGACATTTCGCGCCATCGCGCACTGCCCTACTGCGACTTACCCGGGCTGCAGCAATTATGCGGTGGATCAATCAATGGAAGTGCAAGCCGCGCCGTAAAGAGCTAATTAGGGCGTGCGTTTTTGGTCCGCGACCGTCACGCCGGCCTCGGCGTAGTCGGTCGGCGGCAAATCCACGAACGTCACTTGAATATTTTCACGCTTGGCGCGGCCGTCTTCGATCAGCGCCAGTGTGATGCGCTCGGCTAATGTGCGCTTTTGCTCCGGTGTGCGCCCCGCGACCCACGTCACCTGTACGTAAGGCATGGCAAGCCTCCTCGAAACTCGCAAGCATTCTACCGGGATATTGCGGGAACGAAAAACGTAAGGGCCCTGTAGCGGCGTCCGCCGCGGCGGACGCCATCGGTGTCGCATCGCGGATCGATGGCGGTCGGAAGACCGCCGCTACGAAAGCAAATGCAAAGCAAAAACGCCTGCCTGAAGGCGGCCGCTACAACGTCAACCGCAAAGAGCCGGCGAGACGCCGGCGCTACCAAAACCAGGCGACGCCAACGCCGCAATGGCAGCTACGCCGCGGGCGGCGTCGGCGACGGCAGCTTCGTTCCGCAGCTCGGGCAGTTCGCCCAGCCCACCTCCACGCCACGGCCGCAATTCGGGCACGTCGGCAGCAGTGAAGTGCCGCAGTGCGGGCAGAACGTGTAGCCGGATTTCAGCACTTGCGCACAGCCAGGGCAAGGCCTCATCAGCGGGTCGCGCAGGACGAAATAGAGAATGATCCCTATACAGTACGGAATAAAAATCGCCAGCAGCGTCCACATGCCGTAGCGCATGCCGCGGCGTTTAGCGTCGGCATACACGTAGCCGATAATCAGCACGTAGACCGCTACGATCAATCCGGGAAATACCATGATTACAATCTTTCCCAGTTCCGGTGTGCGGGAGAGATCCTTATCGGGCGAAAACGTGACGAACACGCCGAGCATCGCCCCGACAATGACGTAAGCGAGCGCCGCGATAGAACGCGCCGTGCGCGGAATCACCTTCAATTCGTCTCTGAATCGGCTCATGCCAATCTCCTTTCGCGCCGCTGCTGCATGGAGAGCAGCACTGCCGCAGCGCCTCCTGCCAGCCATACGCTCGTCGTAAACACGCCGAATACGATCCACGCGTGATTGAATCGCGGGTCCAGCATTCCCAGCAGTCCGCCCGTGAACAAGCGCACCAGCGGCCAGCTGAGCAACGTCAAAATCCACGCGAACACCAGCAGGCCAATGATTACGCTGCGATTCCAGCGGTGCTCAATTTCCTCGGTCAGCCGAATCTGCGCTTGCGCGCGCGCGCGCTCTACTACGATCGAGCGTGGCTGCGGCGTCGGCAAACGCCGCAGGCCGCCCGCCAGCAGCTTCCACTTTTCCAGCTCCGCGCCGCAGGAACCACAAGTTCGCAGATGATCCAGCAGCTGCTTTTCCTCGCCGGGTTCCAGCACATCCGCTGCGGCCAGCGTCAGCAACGCCCGGATTTTTTCGTGGTCATTCATAGCCAGTTTTCTCCGGGATAGCTGGTTTCCATCGTCACGCGCAAGCGTTCCAGGGCGCGGCGCAAACGCGTTTTCACCGTGGAAAGCGGTGCTCCCAGCACTTCGGCGATTTCTTCAATCTTCATTTCTTCCTCGAAGCGCAACGTCAGCACTTCTCGCTGCACCACCGGCAACATTTCCAGCACCACGCCCAGGCGCTGCGAGCGTTCGCGCTGCAGAATCCCTTCGATCGGCGGCCGCTCGTGCGACTGCAGCCTCGTCGCCGCGGTTTCTCCCGTCGCGGAATCGCCAATCGGCTCGTCCAGGCTTTCGGGCCGCACCCGGCGCAGATGGTCAATCGCCAGATTGCGCGCCAGTGTGAACAGCCACGCCTCAAAACTGCGCCGCGGATCGTAGTGCTGAATTTTCTCGGCCACGCGCAGCCAGGTTTGCTGGAACAAATCTTCCGCCTCGGCCGGCTGGCGCACCATGCGCAGCAAATAACGATACAAGCGATTCTGATAGCGCGTCAGAAGCGTGGACAGCGCATCGAGATCGCCGCGCCGAAGTTGCGCTACCTCGCTATCCAGAGCCACCCGCCCCTCCCAGTGCGCTACTGCTGCGTCGCCGCCACCCGCTCCCGCTACGCCGCGTATCATCGCACCGTAAACTGTTGCTGCGCCCGTCATATTCATATTACGGTTGAACGCGCGAAAAAGACTCAGCGCCGCGAGGCCTCGGCAAGCCTTGTGCTATAAATGACTTATGACGAGTCATGGAAGGCGTTGCGCGCGTTGAGTGCTTCGCCGGCCAGCGTTCCCCGCTTTGAAATTTCACCGAATCCTACGTTTGTAGATGAAGACGTGCGCGTTCGCTTGCGCGGGCTTCCTGCTGCAGCGCTGATTTCCTTTCATGCTGCCACCGCAGACGACCAGGGGCGCCGCTGGAGCTCCGAGGCTCATTTTCGCGCAGATTCTTCGGGAACAATCGACGCATCCATGGAGGCTTCGCTCGGCGGCAGCTATCGAGGCGCCGCGGCAATGGGACTTTTCTGGTCCATGGAATACGCCGGGGCCACCGCGGATGGTAGTTCGAGTTTCGCGAAGAACAGTACTTCGCCAGATTGTGTGGAGCTCGAAGCTCAGCTCGATGGACGCGTGATTGCGCGCGCGAGCCTCGCGCGAAATTTTCTGGCGCCCGGCACTATGACACGCGATCTGAAAATTCCGAACGAAGCGGGCGGCGCTGACGCTGGAGCATGCGCCGACGCTCGCGAAACAACGGTGGGGAGATTATATATTCCGCCGGGGCGAGGGCCGCATCCCGTCGTGATCGTTCTCAGCGGCTCCGGCGGCGGATTCGATCTCGACAAAGCCGCGGTGCTTTCGCGCCACGGCTTTGCCACTCTGGCGCTGGCATATTTCGGCATGGCGCCGCTGCCCACATGGCTGCATCGCATCCCCCTGGAATATTTCGAGGCCGCGCTCAGCTGGCTGCACGCGCAACCAGAAATTGATTCGCAGCGAACGGGGATTCTGGGCGTATCACGCGGTGCGGAACTCGCGCTGCTTCTGGGCTCCACGTTTCCGCAGCGGATTGGCGCGATCGTCGCGTACGCGCCGAGCAGCGTGGCGTGGGCCGCCAGCGGCCGCGAAAAAGCCACCGGCGAAATCATTCCCTGCTGGACGTGGCGCGGAAAGCCCGTACCGTTCGCGCCCCTGCCGCTGCGCGGATTCATGTGGCGCTCGGCGTTTCCAGTGGTGGCGCTGAAGCGGCCGGTAATGTTTCGCAATCTGTTTCGCGCCGGGCTGCGCAACCGGGAGGCTGTGGGGCGCGCCGCGATTCCTGTGGAAAATATTCGCGCCCCCATTCTGCTGATTTCCGGTGGCGACGACCACCTATGGCCCGCGGGAGAGATGAGCGAAGCCATCATCGCGCGGCTGAAAAGCAAGCGCAGCACCCATGCGGCCGAACATTTGCACTTCGCACATGCCGGCCACATGTTGCGCTACCCGCACCTGCCGGTCACCGCCCGGAATTCGCGCAATAAGCATCTGCGCGGCGCGCGTTTCTCCTTCGGTGGCACGCCCGAGGCCGACGCCGAAGCGCAAACGCAAGCCTGGCGCCGCGCCATCGCCTTCCTCCGCGCCAATCTTTAGTCCAA
Organism: Candidatus Acidiferrales bacterium; assembly: GCA_050012455.1. Lineage (GTDB taxonomy): Bacteria > Acidobacteriota > Terriglobia > Acidiferrales > UBA7541 > Palsa-295. The sequence continues at coordinate 111,584 of JBEKHD010000001.1, forward strand.
AACCGGTACGTCAACCGTTCGCTTCCTCCATCCGGGACGCCCGCTCGGGCATGCCGGGGCGGCAATCAACAGTGTGCTAAAATAGCGGCATAGTGCTGAAGGTCCTACAGGATTTGCTCGACCTGCAGAGCGTGGACACGCGCCTGCAAATTGTCCGTGCGCGCCTCGCAGCGTTACCCAAAAAAATCGCGGAGGTTGATGGCCGCGTCGCCGCCGCCAAAGCGGAACTGGAAAAAAGCAAGGCCGCGCAACTGGCCACCGTAAAAGACCGCAAGAAATACGAGTTGGACGTGGAGCAGTGGAAGGACCGCGCTCGCAAGTACAAAGATCAAACCTCCCAGGTCAAGACCAACGAAGCGTACAAAGCCCTGCAGCACGAAGTCCAGAACGCCGAAGACGAAATCTCCAAAGCGGAAGACCGGCTACTCGAGCAAATGGTAGCCGGCGAAGAGTATGACCGCCGAATCAAAGCTGCGGAAAAAGTTCTGAAAGAAGTGGAAGAAGTAGCTCGCGGCGAACGCGCCGAAATCGAAAAGGAAAAAGCCGCAGCCGAAAAGGAATTAGCCGAAGGCAACACCGAACGCGCCCGCGCCACCGCCGAAATTCCCGAAGACATGATGGATCATTACGATCGCATCATGAAGAAACACGACAACGTGGCCCTAGCCGAAGTGCGCGACGAAAAATGCAGCGCCTGCGGCATGCGCATTCGCCCGCACGTGTTTCAGGAGATGCGCCGCACCACCAGCCACGAAATGTTTCACTGCGAGACCTGTACGCGCATCCTTTACTACCTCGAGCCCGCTGCTTCGGCGGCTGCCGCCGGACCCGCTGGCGATCCATCCAGTTCCACGTCTTCCCACCGTGAAAATTAATTCGAAAATGGCGCTGAACCAGCAAGCCGCACGCAGCCTGCTGGTGCAAAACCTCCCGGAAAATGTGACGGCGCTGTGAGTCCAATCAGAAAAGTTCCTCCGCCAGGCAGCGCGCGCTTATTCGCAGACGCACATGCGTCAGCACCGCCAGCGGGCGTGTACGTGGCAAATATTGACGGCGCTTCGCGCGGCAATCCCGGCCCTGCTTCCTACGCTGTGGTGTTGCGCGACCCCGAAGGAAAAATCGCGCTGGAACTAGCGAAAAATATCGGCCGCGAGACCAACAACGTCGCTGAATATTTCGCGCTGCTGGCGGCGCTCGATTACGCCGCCAGCCACAACATCACCGCGCTGCGCGTGCGCAGCGATTCCGAACTGCTCGTGCGCCAGATGCAAGGCCGCTACAAAGTGAAAAGCGCGGACCTGAAGCCGCTGCACGAGCGCGCCAGCAAGCTGAGCCGGCAGCTGCAATATTTCGCGATCGAGCACGTGCGCCGCGAACTGAATCGCGACGCCGACGCGCTCGCGAACGTGGCGCTCGATTCCGTGGGCGTTCCCAAATTCGAAGACCGTAAGTCCCGGCTGGCGGACGGAGCAGCGCCCTCGAATCGTGCGCCCGACGCCGCCCGCCCGACACTGGCGTCGGCATCGCCGCGACCCGCGCATGCAAATACCTCGCGCACCATCCGCGCGCGGTACATCCGTGGCGTCTTCGTGCCGGCCGATTCCGTAGACCTACCAGAAGGCAGCGACGTTACGCTCGACGTCCGTATTACATTGAAGCAATAAGCTTTACAGGCCTCCCCGCCGCGATTCCCATACTGGAACTGTCCCAGTCCGTGGTACTGACGCTCTATTGTTCCGCTCTCCTCCGGCCCGTAGCCTTAGTACTCGCAGGGGCAACCAGTGAGTTCATTGCTCGACAAGCTTCCCACGATTCTCGTGCTTTTCGTCCTCGTTGGGATTTTTCTATCCCTGCGCAAGCACGCACCCTCCGTGCGCATTCGTTTGTGGACTTACGCCTGGGCCCTGATTTTCCTGCACTTTTTCATTCAAGCCTTCGAAACGCACAGCGGCACAGTTGAGAGCATCCTGGAATCAATTGATATCGGCGCGCTGGAACTTTCCGGCGTGGTGTTCGTGGTTTCGATGACGCTGGCCGTCGAAAACCGCAAGAACCGCCTTACGATGCTTGCGCTGCTGGGAGTGCCCACGGCTTTCCATGCGGTAGCTGCCGTCTTCGACTGGCATATTTATGGATTGATGGCCCTCGCGCTGGGAACGATTTTCTTCGGCGGCGCGGCCTTCGCTCTGCGCAGCCTTCCCCGCGTGAAGCCCTACGCCATCGGCATCGCCGCAATTTTGTGCATTACCGGAATTTGGGCGATGCGCGACCAGCTGCATGGCAGCGCCGAACTCGGTATCAACGCGATCCTCACGCTCACCTTCGGCTTGTGCGGCATTCTTTACTGGAAGCGCTTTCCGCGGCGTTCTCCCGGAGTGATTACCGTTACCGGAGGATTTATCACCTGGGGTGCGGTGTTCCCCGCCGGAGCGCTGTTGGCGCACTTTGCGCCACAGCTGCAAGTGAATCCTGAACTGTGGAACGTGCCGAAATTTTTTGTCGCTTTCGGAATGATTCTCGCGCTGATTGAAGAAAAGTCCAGCGTGATCGAGCACAACAGCGAACGCGAACGCGCCGCCAACAGACTCCTGCTACAACTTTCGCAGATCACCTCGCGCCTGCTTGCGGGCAGCGATCCGGCGGACCTCTGCGGAGAAATCACCGCCGCGGTCACCGGTGCCACCAGTTTCCCGCGCGCCGCGTTGTTTTTGGCGCGCGACGATCGTTCGCTGCGCCTGGGCGGCTGCACGGGATTTTCACCGGCCGAAAAAACGCGCTTCGAGGAACGTTGCAAGGCTTGGACCATCGAGAAAGTGAAGGAGATGTGCAAGCACGGCACCCAGCTGGGCAACAATTCCTTCCTCATCCGCTCGGCGGAAGAGGGAGCAGGTTCTTGTGACGCGGCCGCAGGGCACGAGGTGCTCGTCCCGCTGGTCTCATGGCGCGGCTCGCATCTGGGCTGCCTGTGCCTAAGTGCTTCGCCAACCACCGAAGACGTTGCAACCAACGAGACCGCCGAAATCATGAAGCTCGAAGTGCTGGCTTCCGATCTTGCAGTGACCATCGAAAACTCACGCCTGCATCATCAATTGGTGCGGTCGGAAAAATTGGCAGCCCTCGGCCAACTGGTGGCCGGCGTGGCGCACGAGTTGAATAACCCGCTCACCGGCATCTTGGGCTACGCGGACTTGCTAAGCGAGGAAGTCGAAGGTCAGAAGGCCGCGAAACGCGTAGAGAAACTCGGAGCGGAAGCGCGCCGCATGAAACGCATCGTGGACGGCTTGCTGCGTTTTGCGCGCCAGAACAACCCCGCCGCGCGCGCCGCGGATTTCGAAGCCGCGCTGCACGACGTGATCCAGCTCCGCGAATTCCACATTCGCAAACTCGGGATACGCATGGAATTGCACATTGAGCCGCAGCTCCCTCGCATTTCCATTGGCGAAGACGAACTCAAGCAAGTACTCCTGAATATTTTAAATAACGCGATTGATGCGGTGGAAGAAAGTGCGCAGCGCTCCATCTCCATAACCGCCACGCGCCAGGGCGATCGTGTTTTCATCCGCTTTGATGATTCCGGCCCCGGATTTAGCGATTTGAACCGCGCGTTCGATCCGTTCTTCACCACCAAGCCCGTCGGCAAGGGAACCGGCCTCGGCCTCAGCATCTGCTACGGCATCATCCAGGAAGCCGGCGGCGAAATCGTACTAAGCAACAAACAACCCTTCGGCGCCAGCATCAGCCTGGAATTTCCCACCACCGTAGCCGAACCCGCCGTGCTACTCACTGCGTAAGATCTCCAACGCAGCGCGCAAATCTCGCAACTCCAGACCCCAGCGCCGTAGGCGCAGCACAAGTTAGCCCCGGCCGGAAGGCCTGGGAAAAATCGCAAAGAAAACTCGGAGCGCTGTAGGTGCGACACATCTACTGATTGTTGGCGTGAGTTTGCTTCAGCGAGTACGAACGATAGAGGGTGTCGCGTTGCGCGGGCATATAGCCGGCATCGGAAATAATCCGGCGCAGCTCCGCTTCGTTGGTGCGGTTGCGCACGCCGGCCGCATACACCACATTTTCCTCGATCAGGATGCTGCCCACGTCGTCCGCGCCAAACTGCAAACCCACCTGGCAGATTTTAATTCCCGGCGTGAGCCAGCTGGACTGGATGTGATCAATATTGTCGAGGTACAAGCGGCTGATCGCGAGCGTCTTGAGGTAATCGAACGCGGTAGCTTCGGGGATTTTCTTTCCCAGCGGAGTATTTTCCGGCGCGAAAATCCAAGGGATAAAGGCGGTGAACCCGCCGGTATCCTCCTGAATTCGCCGGATAGTCTCCAAGTGATTCACGCGGTGGCGATATTCCTCGCCGCAGCCGAACATCATCGTGGCCGTGGTGCGCATGCCCAGTGCGTGAGCGTCACGGTGCATGCTCACCCACTCGTCCGACCGGCACTTCAGCCGCGAAATTTTCGCGCGAATTTCGTCGTCCAAAATTTCCGCGCCGCCTCCGGGAATCGAATCCAGGCCCGCGTCGCGCAGACGCGCGATGGTGTCGCGCACCGAGAGTCCGGAAACCTCCGCGATGCAGCCGATTTCCGGGGCGGAAAAGCAGTGCAAATGTATTTGCGGAAACTTCTGCTTGATCGAGCGCAGCATGTTTTCGTAAAACTCGATGCGCAGGTCCGGATGCAACCCGCCCTGCATCAGCACGCCCGTGCCGCCCAGCTCGATCATCTCTTCGATTTTTTCGTAAATGGATTCCAGCGGCAGAATGTAACCGTCTTTCGCGCCCAGCGGGCGGTAGAAAGCGCAGAAGGAACAATACTCCGTGCAGAAATTCGTGTAATTGATGTTGCGGTCAATCTGATAAGTGGCCATGCGCGGGTCCGTCTTCGCGCGGCGCACTTCGTTCGCCGCCATGCCGATGCCGATCAGATCATCGGAATTGAAAAGTTCCAGCGCTTCCTGTTGTGTGATTCCCATGTTTTCCGTAGGGGCACGGCATGCCGTGCCCGCCGCTCAATTTCTTCAAACCAAGTATACAGGATCATCGGCCCGGACAATGCCCTCGCGCAACACCGCCGCATAGACGCCGGCGCACCCCTCGTGCTCGCGCGCGACTTTCTCCAAAACGATCGGCGAACGCTCGGCCGTTTCGGAATCTAGTGTGATGATCACGCAGCGGCCATCCTTCTTCACCACCTGAACCGTCACCTTCTCGCCGATCCGCAGCGCGCGGCCCACTAATTGGTTTTCGTAAAACGGTTCATCGCGCTCCCATCGAACGTAGAAGTTGGCACGGAAGCGGCGCGGATCGAGCGCCATGCCAGTTTCGTCCGAGAGAGCGCGCACGGTGGCCAAGCCGAAAATCGAAACGGGCGCCGCATCCGTCATGGAACGCTCCGAAAAGCGCGGCCGGAGCGAATGGCCGAAGCGCCGCTCCAGATACTGCGTGAAGTTCGCATCGCCTGGCGTGAATTTCTCGCCTTCCGGCGTGACCACTTCAGCAGCATATCGCTCGACAGCGGGAATTTCCTCCTCCACGGATGGCGGATCCAGGAATCGCGGGCGCAGCAACAACCACTCGCGCGCCTTGCGCGCGGTCATCCATGGAAAGCTGGATTGATCGAGTTCATCCACGAACGCATAAACTCGATCGCCGACGATTCCAGCGAATGTGACGCGCGCGGCGCCGACATCTTCACCGGCCATGCCTTTTATAGGATAACGTCGCAGCGTGGCGAGGGTTCCGATGCGTTCCACGCCGTCAAGCCCCGTGGCGAGCCGTGGACGACGAAGCGGATGCGGCTTGGGCGACGGCAAATTCCAGAGGACGATGGCGCGGAATCAGTCCCGCGGCCGCGGCTTTTTCGTAATAAAGATTCAGGCCCGCGAGATATTCCGGCTCGAGGCCGAAATGAATGTTGTCCGCCAGGTAGCGCTCCAGCGCGCGCGGCGGCATGTCCAGCTTGATCGCCGCGGCCTCGGAAATTTCGCGCAGCCGCTCCAGGCCGTATGCTTTCGACGCCTGAAAATCCGCCACCACCTCCGGCGTAATCGCGTCGCGGCGCCCCGCCCAGATCGCGAGCACACAGGGCTTGCCGGTCATTTCGCGCCACTGATACGCCACGTCGTAAACGAAAATCGTTTCGAATCCCGGCACCGGCATATCTTCCGGATCGCCTTTGCAGCAATCCCCGCCGCCCGCAACTTTCACGGAGAGCGCTTCCATTTTCAGCGCAATGCGCAGCGCCGGATCGCCAATCACCAGCGCCGCGTCCGCATTTTTCAGCATCTCGGAAGCGTCTGGCGCGGTTTCCAGGAATTCCGGCTCGATGTTCCAGTGTTCCGCCGCCAATATCCGCACCAGCGCCTGCGAACTGCGCGAGCTGGCATCGAGAGCAATGCGCTTGGCGCGCTGTATCGGTCTCTTCGAAACCACCAGAATGCTGCGCACTTCGCCCTTTGCCGCCACCGCCATTCCCGGCAGCGCCACCACGTCTTCCATGCGTTGATATTCGATCGAGGGGATGATCGCCACATCCGCAGCCCCGCTGCGCATCGCTTCCGCGCACTGCGACGGCCACGTGAAGGACAAATCGTACTTCCCTGCGAGTGGCCCGTCGGTGAACCCCCACACCAGCGGCGCGGTGTTCAGATACTCAACAATCGAAATGCGGAGTTTGCTCATTCAGCGGCTCGCAACATACGAATTGCCAATATAACATAAACGCCCATGCTGTTCGGGTGCGGGCAAGAGCGCGAACTCCACCATTGCCAGTGACGCTGGCGTAGATGGAAGGGTTTTCTCTGCGCCCTCTGCGTCTCTGCGGTGGTCTAACTGAAGCGCAAGGAATCGGTTTTCTATTTTCCGCCGTCCTCAAAACGCACAATCTCGTCTTCCGTGGGAATTTCCATTTGATGCTTCACCGCGCCGCCCGGGAGCATTTTCATGCCGTCTCCCTCGCCTTTCCCCAATACCTCGAAGGAGGCAAACGCATAAGGCAGTCCTTCTGAACCTAATTCCGAATTGGCGTTGCAAATTTGAAAGTGCAGATGCGGCTCCGAGGAATTTCCAGTGTTCCCGACCAGGCCCAGCACTTGCCCGCGAGTGACTTTGTCTCCCACCTTCACCCGCAACGAGCCCGGCTGCATGTGCGCGTAAAACGCGAACAAGCCGTTGCCGATTTCCATAATCACGTGATTTCCGCCGATCGTTTCGAGCGTGATCGGCACGGCCAGCGATTTCGCTCCCGGCGTATTCTGCGGAATGCCGTCTCCCACTTGCGTCACCACTCCATCCGCCACTGCGTGAATTTCCGCACCGTAGGCACGGTAATTCTTGTTGTCGCTCAGATCGCCCTCGTACGTCTTACCGTCCGGATACACCTGCACCCAATCAATCGCGAAGCGCTGCGAAATATACGCGTGGCCGTTGATGGGAATCAGCGCGCGGCGATGCACAGAAGTGTTCGATGGCCCGTTGCCGGCCACCCAATCCCCTCCCACGAGCGGCGAAGAAATCACCACATCGGGATTTTTGTCGACGCTGGTGGGCGGCGTCACGATGGAAAGCGCTTCCGGATAATCGCCGATCTTGACGCTAATGCGCTGCGCGATTGCCCCCGGAATATCCTCGAGCTTATCAAACGTCACCCACAGAAAAACCGCGCCGAATTCTCCCGGCGCGAGCTTGGAAACTTTTTCTGCGCCAGGCAGCCCCGGATGAATAAACATTGCATCGAGGTCCGCGCCCGAAAATGTTGCCAGCGATTGCTGTGCCGAGTCGGCGGAGACGACCTCAATCCGCGTGAACGCGTACTCCCACTTGTCCATATTCGAAACGTGCAGCTCGTAGACCAGATGCCACTTCCCATCCGCTCTGAACGCCGTCGGCGCGACTGGGATCACCGCATTGAACAGCGGCACTACCGGCTTCGGGGTGTGCTCGGCCTTCGGAGCCGCCGCCTGCTCGGAGGCTCCGCCGGATTCCGCGCTGCGCGTGAAATCGAGCGCCTGCGCCGGCGCGCCAGTTTGCGTCCAACTCCCCGAAATATCGCGCCCGTTCTTCTTCAACTTTCCTTCATACACGCCGCCCACGCGCGGCACTTCGAACCGCACCGCGTCGCCGTGCAACTTCACGTTGCTCAAAGCCAGAACCGCGTGCTGGTCCACGCTGTTCATCGTGCCACCCATCTCGCCGCTGTTCGAAGTCGTGATCGTTACCACCAAATGCAGCTGCCCGCCCAGCAATCCGGCCCACACGCCCTCAATGACGTTGGCAGACTCCGCGCTTTGCGCCATCGAACTGACAGGCAAAAGCAAAAAACCAAGCACGGCGATAATTAGCACAGCGATTCTCGGCTGAATTTTCATGTGCATCCTTCGATCCGCGAAAGCATCACGGTGGGTTCTCTGCGTCCGCTGCAGTGAGCGATTCTGCTATGAGCGAACTCGATGGCCACCGAGCGCGCGTGCGGATTCAGCGCGCACGTGTTGTTAGTGAAGCGTGTATGTCTGCGGCCATCTGGACCGCGCGATCGTGCCTTTTGGGCCTACGCCCCACGCATACACGAAATAGGAAACGAGAGCGTTTAGATTCAGCGAGCCGGTATGCTTCCAGTGCGCGCCGCCATCGTCGCTGACGTCTTCTCCATTCGGACCGACAGCGACCAACACCTTCTCGCTGACGCGCGCCACCGCCGAGCGGAATCCACCCGGTTGCTGCTCCGCTAATTGCCAGGTTTCGCCTTCATCCGCCGAATAAGCCGCGACGCGATTCGGATTCCCGATGTCCTTGTAGTCGCCGCCCACGATGACTACCGCGTTATCCTGAACGGCGATCGAAAAAATGCCGGATGACGCATTCCCGCTGACGATTGGCGTGTTATTCACCGTCCAGGTGTATCCACCATCGCGCGAACGAAATAATCGCGCCACAGGCCCGCCGGTAACAAAATAAATCTTTCCGTCGTGGCGAACCGCGAGGCAAGTTCCGCTGGCGGCGAAAGCGCCTTCATTCGGAAGGGCCGCAGGCATGTGGTCAGTTGGGAGCTGTTGCCAATTCTCGCCGTCCCGTGTGTGCAGGACGACGAACTTTCCATCAATCGGATCGCCGACCGTGAAACATTCAATCTCCGACACGCAGACCAGTGCATCGAGGAAAAATTCCTTGCGCTTGTCCGCATACTGCAATTTCCAATTCTTTCCACCATCCGTCGTCTTGTAAATCCGCGAATTGCCCGAGTCGCCGATAGACATCACGTAAGCCTTCCGCGCATCAAATGCCTGAATGCTGCGAAAATCCAGTGTCGCGCCGCCCTGCACGCGCAGGCGGTCCCACGTCGTGCCCAAATCCTTCGATTGCAGAATCACGCCGTTCGACCCCGAGGCCCAAACCACAGGCCGAGGGCCATGGGATGAATCCACAGACACGCCGACGCTGACGCCCCGCAAATTTGTGTCTATGCCTCGGTGCTGCACGATCCAAATCGCGGATTTGCTACTGCCGGCGGCGTGCACAAAAATTGCCGCAGCCACAACCAAAAGAAGGGCAAGAGGGAACCGCATCAGGTCGCGTCGCATGTCGCGCATTCTAGCAGCACTTTCATCGCAACGGCGGGACTTCAATCAGTGAAACCGTGCCATTCGAGCGTTCCCGTTTTCAATTCACCGCGATCCTTCCCCGGATCACAGCCACCGACGCAGCAGGCAGTTCGTAAGAAGTTTTGGGCGCCGCATTCACTTCGCTGTGCTTGATCGGCCCATCGGGATCCGCGAAGCCTTTCGTGTTGACTACCACCGGTCGCTCCGCCGCGTGCTCATCGTGCGCCATGAACCGCGTTTCCGCCGGCTGCCAGTGATATTGTTCACCGCCGAAAGTTGAAATTTGCACGGGCCCCACAAACGAACTTACGCCACGCGCTGCCGAGTCCTGAAAGCTAATCCGCACCGAGTGCCCATTCTGCTGATCGCGGTTCACGACCAGCAGCGACCACTGCCCATCCGGACGCTCCAGCGCATAGGCCGTCACCAGTGCATGGCCCGCACCGTCGTCTACATCACCCTTCGCCGCAAACACGCGATGTTCCGCACTTCCCGGCTGCGCCCACTCCAGATTGATCAGCTGCGCAACGAAAAATTGCGCCAGCGGCTGCTGGATTTGATAATCCGCATCCACCGTGAACATTCCAAAAGTTCCCGGCGAATCGTTGCAACCGTGCTCCATCTGCAGCGGTAAATAATGGAAGTAATACATGCCGCTGCCACCTGCATTCAGGAATGAGCCTACGTAATCCGCCAGCCAAAGCCCCGAAAACAGATCCATGTACGTTTCGCTGGCAGCCGAAGAAAGATTTCCTTCAGTGATGAACGTCGGAATATTCGCCGGCACGCCATCTTCCCGCCACACCTGCATGATGTGATTCAGCAGCTCCGGCTCGTCATACAAACTGCCCCAGGGAATCCTGCACGGGTCATACGGGTAATGTTCAAAAGAAAAAAACGCGAGATCGCCCAGCCGTTGATGCTGCTTCAAATAATTCACGAACCGCGCGGTCCAGGAAACGTTGCCGCTTGCATCGGGCCAAACCTCGATATCTTTATTCACGCCCTGAAACGAAGGCCCGCCCAGCTTCAATGCAGGATTCACGCGATGCAGCGCTGTCGCCCACTGCACGTAAAGCGCGGCGTAATCTTCCGGCAACATGTATTGCCCGTCGGCTTCTTCGCCCATCTCCACATAAGAAATCGGATAACCGCGTTTCTGCAGATAAGCCATCTCCGCAGCCGCGTTGTCGGGCGTATCGTAAAGCAGCGCCACTGGAATCATGGCCGGCAGCCCGCGCGTCACGCCGCTGGTAAAAAATAAATCGAATCCCACCTGCGCTTGCTTCGTCGAACGCAAATCGGAAGGCTCGTGCCACGGGTCCACCGACGAGCAATAGGTTGTCGTTTGCTCCTGGTCCGCCGTGTGCCGCACCGCGTCGTGAAATTTTCCGTCCGGCGTCATCGTGCCGATATACAGCTCGTAGATCGCATAGCCCACGCAATTCCGGGGATCGGCTGAGCCGTGGGAATCGCAAGTACCAGAAGATTCCGTCATCAGGATGCGCAAAAATCGCACCGGCAACGGATTTGCGGCCAACTGCAAAGTTGCGGAACCGCCTTGGCCATTCGTGACCACGCCGCCCGGAAAGCTCTGCCACACGCCACGCGTCGCAGCTTTGATAGGATCGTCTCCAGTCCAATACTGAACGATGTAGCGCACCGCGTACGGCTCCGCCCACTTGATCTGGATACTCGAAATCTGCTGCAGCTGCGCCAGGTCCACCACAATCCATTGCGGATGCGACGAATCGCTTTCGCCCGTGAATCGCTGCGTCAGATACGGATTGCTCTTCCAGTAGCTGGCCGCGTCTCCATCGGTCAATCGCGAGAAACCGGAGTTGTCCGTGCCATCGTTGCGCGTAAATCCCCGATGCGGCAGTGAGTAACCGTAGGAATATCTCAGGAATTCCGTGGGGTTCGCCGAGCCGGTGAAATAACCTTTGCCACTCGCATCGCTCCAGGTTCCCTGCGGATTCCAATGCCAGGCTTCCACCGCCAGCTCCGTGTTCTGGCGGAAGCTCACCGGCTGCCAGCCGGAACTTAGCGCTCGATCGAGCGCGGGCTGCACCAAGTCCTTGTCTATGGCTTCCTGCGGAATTCGATCCACACCGGCGCCGAGCGCTTGATTGGGCACAAAGCGATTCGTCGCGTGCGCCGGAGTGATATCCACCTGAATGGTTTGAGCTACGCACGCAAAAGCCGCGGCGAGGAATCCTAGAAAAATTGTCAGCACAGAAACCGTTGTCTTCAAGGCGCGCCTCCCGTGCTTCTTGTGAATCGTTCTTGCAGCGCAGAGTCTACAAGAATCGTTCACACTTCGCCTAATCCGGTGTGCGAAACATACGAGGTGTTAATGCGTATAAATCGCGATGCTAAAGCAAGGATAAACATATAGTTATCCTTGACAACTTTTATACTGCCCACGTACGCTGGCCGCGACTTCGATGGTTCCAGACCAATACTTGGGATGGCTGGCCCTCGCCTTGACGCCGGGCCTGGGCGCACGCATGGCCGGAAAACTGCTCCGCGCGATGGGCAACCCCGACGCGATTTTCAACGCCTCGCTCACCGAACTGGAATCCTACCGCCTCCCGGCAGCCGTTGCGCAGCTGATCCATACTCGCCAGCCAATCAGCGCGGCCGCCAAAGAACTGGCTCAGGCCCAAGCCGCCGGCGTCAGGCTTCTCACCTGGGACGAACCGGAGTACCCCCAGCGGCTGCGCGAGATTTACGACCCCCCACCACTTCTGTATGTTCGTGGAAACATTGAACTTCTAAATCGCCATCTCATTTCCATCGTCGGCTCGCGTCGTCCCACCCCCTACGGGAATCAAATGGCGGAGAAGTTGGCACGGGACCTGGCCGATCGCGGGCTGGTAGTAGTCAGCGGTCTGGCCCGCGGCATTGATTCCTGCGCTCACAAGGGCGCGCTCAGCTCGCCCACCGGTGCCACGATCGGCGTCCTGGGCTGCGGGATTGACGTGATCTATCCCAAGGAGAACAGGAAGATTTTCGCTGAGATGGAGAAGCGTGGCGCGATTATCAGTGAATTCGCGATGGGCACCTTCCCCGGGCCCCAGAACTTCCCGATTCGGAACCGTGTCATTTCTGGAATGTCTCTTGGCGTCGTCGTCGTGGAAGGCGCGCAATACTCCGGCTCCTTAATTACGGCGCGGCTGGCTATGGAGTTTGGCCGTGAAGTCTACGCGGTGCCGGGCAACGCCACCCAGCCAACCAGCTTTGGCCCCAATCAGCTGATCAAACAGGGCGCCAAGCTGGTGACGAGCTGGGAGGACGTGATCGAAGAGCTGCCCACCCCCGTCCGCGCCGAACTTTTGCCGGTAGAAACGGCCTCCAGCGAGGAAAGGGCTCTGCTGGTAGAGAAAGACCTCGCTCCAGTCGAAGGGACTTTGTACCAACTGCTGGGCGTGGACGAATCCCGCCACGTAGACGACTTAGTCGAACTTTCGGGGCTGACTTCTTCCGAGGTGCTGGCCGCGCTGTTTGACCTGGAGCTCAAAGGCGTGGTACGTCAGTTGCCAGGGAAGCAATTCCTTAAAGTCCTGTTGTAACCAGCCGAGAAAATTGCAGATAGGATGGGACGTCGGCTCGCACTGGAGAACCACGGTGCAAGAAAACGCTTGTATATAATGATAAGAAGTCCGCAAGATAGCCTGAAGCATCCAATGTGGTCATGAGGGAACAAACAACAGCATGGCAAGATCACTAGTAATCGTCGAATCGCCTGCTAAGGCGAAAACAATCAACAAGTATCTGGGCCGGAATTACCTGGTCAAGGCTTCCTATGGCCACGTAATGGACCTACCCAAGAAAACGATCGGTATCCTCCTGCCCGGCCAGGAAAACGGCAAGAAGAAGAAGAAGAAGCGCAAGGCCAAGGCCGGCGCCCCGGAAAAGAAGGTCGCCAAGCCGGTGGCCATAACGGCCGAGAACATCTTCGAGCCGACTTACGAAGTAATCCCCGGCAAGATCAAGGTGATCCACGATTTGCAGAAGGCAGCTCGCGGAGCGGACGCCATCTACCTGGCGGGCGACCCGGACCGGGAAGGCGAAGCGATCTGCGCGCACTTGGCCGAAATCCTGGGCAAGCCCAAGAAGTACGCGGATCTGGTGGTGCACGAAGAAAAAGAAGGCAAAGAAGGCAAGGAGAAGGCTGCCAAGCCCGCCGCCAAGAAAGAGCCTCCCAAGACCAACGGCGCGCCGCCGAAAATTTACCGCGTGATGTTTAACGAAATCACGCAGAAAGCTATCAAGGCCGCGTTCGAGCACCCGTCCGAAGTAAATGAAAATCTGGTGGACGCGCAGCAGGCCCGCCGCGTGCTCGATCGCATCGTCGGCTATAAGGTTTCGCCGCTGCTTTGGAACAAGGTACGCCGCGGCCTTTCCGCCGGGCGCGTACAGACGGTAGCGCTACGCCTGATCGTCGAGCGCGAACAGGAAATCCGCGCTTTCATCCCCAAGGAATATTGGACCATTCACGCCCTGCTCGACGCCGGCACGCCGCCTTTGTTCGAAGCCAAGCTCAGCAAGTTCAAGGGCGAGGACGTCGAGGTTCTGAACCAGGAAGCTGCGGACAAAGTTGTCGCCGCCGTGCAGAAGGCCAAGTGGCAAGTCGCCTCCGTCGCGCAGAAAGAAAAGCGGCGCAACGCTCCTCCGCCGTTCACCACCTCAAAGCTCCAGCAGGCTGCCTACAATCGCCTGCGCTTTACCGCGAAACGCACCATGTCCCTCGCGCAGAAACTCTATGAAGGCGTCGAACTTGGCCCCGAAGGCTCGGTCGCGCTGATCACTTATATGCGCACCGATTCCGTGCGCGTCTCGAATGACGCGCTCGATCAGGTTCGCACCATGATCCCGGAACGCTTCGGCGCGAGCTACCTGCCGGAAAAGCCCAATTTTTACAAATCGAAGAAGGACGCGCAGGAAGCTCACGAAGCCGTGCGCCCCACCGACGTGCTGCGCGCGCCCGAAGACGTCCGCCCCTTCCTCGAAGACGATCTTTTCAAGCTCTATCAGCTGATCTGGCAGCGATTCGTCGCGTCGCAGATGCTGCCCGCAATTTTCGATCAGACCACCATAGATATTTCCGCCGGCGATTACACTTTCCGCGCCACCGGCTCAGTCCAGAAATTCGATGGCTACCTGCGCGTTTATCAGACGCCCGTGGCAGGCGCCGATCGCGAAGATGATGAAAAGGACGACGAAGGCGAGGGCCGCTCCCTGCCGCAAGTCCGCGAAGGCCAGTCGCTGCGCCTCGATCAAATTCGTCCGGACCAGCATTTCACCGAGCCGCCGCCGCGTTACAACGACGCCACACTGGTAAAAGAGCTCGAAGAAAAAGGCATCGGCCGCCCCTCGACCTACGCCGCCATCATCTCCACTATCGTCGAACGCGAGTACGTCACCAAGGATCAGGGCCGCTTCTCGCCCACGATGCTTGGCGAACGCGTCAGCGTGCTATTGGTGAAAAGCTTCGAGGATATTTTTGACGTGGGCTTCACCGCGCGCCTGGAAGAAGAACTCGACGAAATCGAAGAGGGCAAACTTCCCTGGCGCCAGGCCGTGAAGGAATTCTGGGATCCCTTCCTTGTGGATCTCGACAAAGCCGACGAGCAGATGCTGTCCTACAAAGCCGGCATACCCACCGGACTAAAGTGCGAAAAATGCGGCGAGGGCGAATTGCTGGAGCGCATTTCCCGCCACGGATTCTTTCTCGGCTGCAATCGCTATCCGGATTGCGATTACATCAAGGATCTTTCGCCCGAGCTTCCCGCCGAAGCGGACGGCGTGGCGAAAATCGAATATTGCGACAATTGCGGCAAGGAAATGGTCATCAAGCGCGGGCGTTTCGGTGTTTTCCTCGCGTGCAAGGGTTACCCGGATTGCAAGACGACGCGACGCCTGGTGAGCGGCACGCGCATCGCTCGCCAGCCGGACGTTCCGCTCGACGAAAAGTGCCCGCTCGACGACGCGCAGCTGCTGCGCCGCCAGGGCCGCTTCGGCGATTTTGTCGGCTGCACCAATTATCCGAAGTGCAAGTACACGCGCCCCATCACGCTCGGCATCAAATGCCCGAAGTGCAATGAAGGCGAATTCGTGCGCCGCGGCATTTCACGCGGACGCGGCGCCGGCCGCATCTTCTACGGTTGCAGCCGCTATCCCGATTGCGATTTCACCACGCCGCACGAGCCGATCAACGAGCCGTGCCCGAAGTGCGGCGCGCCGTTCATCGTCGAAAAGCGCACGAAACAAGGAAATTTCCGCACCTGCATCAAGGAAGGCTGCGATTGGGAAATTGAAGCGCCGGCAGCGCCAGAAGGCGTAACCGCAACGACCGCCGCCGCGCCCCCGGTTTCAACTGCCGCGTCGCCCGCCGCTAATTTTGTTCACCCACAAGAACCCGCGACGGTCGGCGCCCGCGACAAATCCTAAACCGTGGCGCAGCCACTCTTGGCTGCGCACGCAACAGGAAGGTGCGCCGCCGTTCCGCGAGGTCTCTTGCCTTTCGTCGTCATCCTGAGCGCAGCGAAGCCTGCCTTCCGCAGGCAGGGATCTCTCTTCGCTTTCCATCGCAACTACGTGCTCGCCGATTCCGTCGCCGCACGCGCCGTGCCGACATCCGTCGCACTCTGCCGCCTCGGTATCGCCCACACCATCGCCCCCAGCGCCACAATCACCGGAAAGCATTCGATCACATAGCGCGGCTCCACAGTCTGCAGCTGCGTCATCGCCACGGTCCGAATCGCAATAAACAAAATCAGAAACGTCACCGCCAACTGCGTCCGGCATAGCCACCATCCGGCCACCGCCATCCCCAGATACACCAAGCCCAACACACCAAATCCAAAAGTAACCCCAAAATCCACTGGATTCCCCTGCCAGTGCACCCCAACTGGCCACAGCTTCCCCGAATAAGGCAACAATTCTATGCGCGGCGTGAACCACATCGCCGCAATCCGCGCCGCCGGCACAAAAATATAAGTCCGCAGCGGCACGCGCGCCGTCCGCTCCGCTGCCAGCACCGCAAATTCGTGGTCGAGCAGCGGCGTCATTTCCAAATCGCGGTTGTACAGCCCAAGCAATTCCGCCACACGCGCGCGCTCCGCATCCGAATCAAACGCCACGCCCGGCACGGTCTCAATTCCAATCGGCTGCTTGCCCAGCTTCCATGTCATCAAGTACGAGTCGCCAAACCGCGTCAACCACGTTTGTGTCCACGCGATGAAGCCGCGCGGAATGAAGTCTCCGTAACTCTGCGCGTAACGCGGCCCCAGAAATTCCACGCGTCCAAACGCCTGCGCGTTCCGCGCTGCCCAAGGCGCCAGTGGCAGCAGCAACCCAACGCACATCCAGCTCGCCGCCAGTATCAGCTTCGGCCAATTCGCGCGCCGCCACCAGCGAATGCAAAGCGCGCTCCCAGCGGCAGCCAAAACCAACGGCGTCTCCGGCCGCACCAAAGTTCCCAGCCCCGCAATAATTCCCAGCAGTAAAAACCACGCCGCGAACGAATACACTTTCCTGCGCGTCGACGAATCAGCCGCTGCATGCGCTGGTAAATCCAGCTCCGGCTCAGTCAAAAAATAAACAAACACCAATACAGCAGCAGTCGTAAAAAAAGTAGCCAACGTTTCCGTAAGCACCACCGCCGTGTAATCGGCGGTAAAAGGACACAGCGCTGCCATCCACAACGCCGCGGTCCTCACCAGCGCGCGCCGCGAAACCGGCGCCAGCCGCGTCGCAATCAGCGCCGCCAGTACGCAAGTGCCGAGGTCCACCAGCGCCTGCGCCACCATTACCACCCGCGCGCTGCGCCCGATCGCAAAATAAATCGCCGCAAGAAACGCCGGGTACCCGGGCACGCGCATGTCCACAGCGGTCAATTCCCCGTGTACGTATAGCCCGTACACGCCGTGGTACAGCCAATTCCGCGCCAGCTCTTCGTAGAATTTTGTATCGCCGGAATAAAACGGAAAGCGCCAAATGAAGAACAGCCGCAGCGCAAGCCCCGCCGCCAATGCCGCACCGAGTTGTGTGTAGGAAAGAGGGCGTGCGCTCATCTCATGGAATTTCACGAAAAACCGCAACGTCGGCAGCTGGAACGGACGCGCAGATCCATCTTTCGCGCCCAAATCATGCGCCCGATCCCGCAATCGCACCGCGGCACGCTTCCATGGCGTTGCGACCCGTAGGGGCGGGTCTTAGACCCGCCCTTTACCCTGGCTGGTCGTCTCAAATTTCTCGGCAAGCCGTTTCGGTGCCGTGTTGCGCCAAGCTGTGGCCAGCGCCCGCCGCACGCTAGCTTTCTTCGCAGCTTTCAGACGCACGTGCGTAGCCCCACGCTGTCCCCAAGCGCCATTCAGCGGCGCAAAAACTTTCGGTTCCGCAGCCACGAAATCTTCCTGCTGATCCGGATAAAGTTTCACCATCCCCACGCCCATGTCCGGATACCCCAGCGTGGCGAAAATCTTTCCGCGCACGCGAAAATCCGGGTGATCCATGTGCGCGCATTCCGTCGCCTCTGGAAAGCTCAGCGCCAATCGCCGAAAATCCGCCGCCGTCATGGTCGCAACTCCAAGCGCGCCAAACCAGATCGCGTCATCACGTTAGCTTACCCGAACCAGCGCGCCGTTGCTCGTCATCTGCAAACTTGGACGCGGCCTGATTCTGGCGCGCACACCACGCCCGATTCGCGCGCCGCCGGGTGTAAACTGCTCACAGCCCAGTCAAGATTTCCGCGAGCCTGCCGATATGCGCAGTACTCTTGCACCAAGGACATCCATGGGCTGGCACAAATTGCTTCTTCCTCGTTCAGTTCGAGCTCGCCATGAACCGGCTCCCGCACTCGCAGTGTCAAATCCGAACAGGCGCCATAACCACCGCGTCTCCGCGTTCCTGCCCGTCTTTATCTACGGCCACTCGCACGGCCAACCTTTCGTGGAAAACGCTGTCACGCTGAACGTCAGCGCCGACGGTGGATTGCTCTCCCTCTCGCACGAAGTCGCTGCACCACAGGAATTCTTAGTTGCGAACGTGCAGACCAACGAAGTGCTGCCGTGCCGCATCGCCCGCGTGATAAAAACGCAAGCCGGAGACAACCTGGTCGGCTTCGAATTCCTCCGCCCCTCCCCGCGCTTCTGGTCCATCGAATTCAGATCGTAGCGCCGCACGCGCGAGCCATCTCAACGCGTTGTCGTACGGTCGTATCATTCCCTTCCTCGATGCTTCGTTGCTTGCGAATCACTCGCCACTACGCGAGAAGGTAGGGGCGCTGCCTGCCGCCTTGGACTTGGCGCGGTTGAATTTGCTCTGAATCCCGAGAAGTCGGAGAGGTGAAACAGCTTGCAGAGGCTTGGAAAAAGGCAGTCCGCGTAAGTTCAGGCGGATTTTCGAAACGAGCAACAATCCTTCAACAACGTCAGGTTCCTCACGCCGCCCAATTTCTGAACCTTGATCGCATCCATGGCCAGCGTCGCCAGATTCATCGCGCGCATTTCGTCGCTGTAATTCGCCGGATTATCCAGCTGCTGCCGCCGCAGTACGATAGCGTGCTCCGCGTCGCGGATCAACAGCGCCAAAGTTTCCCGATCCGGCTCGTCCACAGCTCGGATAAAAGCTTCCTGCCAAATCACTGGCCGAAGTACGGGTGAAAGTTCGCGCATACGACTCCTCCTATAAAGTAGGGATTCGGAGGTGGGAGCGAAAATGGGCCGTAATACTCCGCTACAATTCACAACAAGAGCAGTAATCCCCGACACAATCTTGGATGTCCTGCCAATCATTCGGTTACATCGAATAATTTATATTCTCCCCATCTCCTTCCACGCGCTGAATTATCCAGTCTGATTGCGGTTTCATGATGCAACCCGCGTCACGACTCTGTTCGCTTCAGCAGAACTCGGCCTGGAATGCGTATGCGCGTGAGGCCCCAGCTGTGTTCGCGGACGAACAACTGTACGATTCGCCCTCGCGAAAAAGTGCAGGATCCGGATCGTTTTCGGCCAGGTGGTACTGGTTCTGGAGCATTTCTGTACCACGTCTGTCCCGACGAGCAGCTGTTTTCGCGTTGCCTCCGTGCTAGCCTCGTACGGAAGCCGAAATATGAAATCGCGCTCACAATCGCGAAATCCCCGCCGCCACGCGGCCCCGCATTACGAGGCTGCCGCGACCCACAAAGTCCTCAGTGCCTTTCACAGGTCTCAGACCGCCAATCACGCGCAGCCTTTCGTTCATCACTCATCACCGGCCCCTCGCCAAAGCCCAAATCAATCGCTAGCGAAACATAATCGAAAACCGATCCAACTGATTGAAAACAAACAACAGCAACTCAAATCAATCGCTAGTTTTTGTCACGTTTTTAACGGTTACACCGCCAACTTCCAACCCCCTAGAACCCGCCACCGCAAACCGCTCATCGCCACACACCAATCACTAATCACCCCTCACGATTCGCGCGCCTCCCAAACCACAACTCACGGTATAATCATGCTTTCCAACGCGCAGCGGGCCAGTCTAAGGAAAGGCCCGGCAGCGCGGTCGGGCCGCAGGCGCCCGGCGCGGCAGGAAACCGGCTTCGCCCTGCGGTCATCTAATTTGCAGCACTAACATTGGGCACGACAAAGGACAACGCATGAGCCCGCTCGGCAAAAAAATTGTTCTGGGGATTTCAGTTTTGGTGGTCGCCTACGCCGCCACCGGATACATGCTCGGCCGTTCTTCCGACGACAAGGCATTCCGTGCGCTCACGGTCTATAGCGAAGTCCTCGAACATATCCAGCGCGATTATGTGGACGATCCCAACATGCACGCCGTGACGAACGGCTCGCTGCACGGCCTGCTCGATTCCCTCGACCCGCAATCCGCCTACCTGAGCCCGCTTGAGTACAAAGACTTCAAGGAAAAGAGCGCCAGCAATCCGCCAGCGGAAACCGGACTCGCGCTGACGCGCCGCTTCGGTTACATCGGCGTGATCGGCGTGCTGCCCGATAGCCCCGGCGCGAAAATCGGCCTGCGCATCGGCGACATCCTGGAAAAAATCGCCGGGTTCACCACCGGCCAGATGGCGATTGACCAGGCGCAGCTGCTGCTGAAGGGCAACGCGGGAACCACCGTGCAGCTTTCCGTGATTCGCCGCGGCAAAGCTGAACCGCAGGAAATGAACATCACTCTTGCGAAGCTAACAGCGCCTAAGCTCGTCGAAGACCGGCTGAACGGTGACGTCGCCTACCTCCGCGTGCCGGAATTTACTCCCGGAGTGTCGAAGCAGATCCGCGAAAAGCTCGCGCAATTCGAAAAATCCGGCGCGAAAAAACTGATTCTGGATCTGCGTGATTCTTCCCTCGGTGACGACCAGGAAGGAATTCTCACCGCGCAGCTTTTCCTTTCTTCCGGCACGATCGCGACACTGAAAGGCCAGACGGTCACGGCCGTCGTCTCCGCCGCTGACGCCACGAAAGTTGTCTGGACCGAACCTGTCGCCGTGCTGATCGGCAACGGCACTGCCGGCCCCGCCGAAATCCTTGCCGCTGCCATCGCGGACAACAAGCGCGGCAGCACCGTCGGCGAACGCACCTACGGCACCGCATCCGAGCAGAAGCTGATCGAAATGGATGACGGCTCCGCGCTGATCCTCACCGTCGCGAATTATTTCACGCCGGGTAACAAGGACATTCCCGCCGAGGGCGTGCCGCCCACCGCGGAAGTGCATCCTTCGATTGACGATCTTCTGGCGCAGGCCGACCTCACGCAGCCTGCCGCGCTGCCCAGCTCGTCGCCCGATGATCCAGTCGTGAAGAAAGCCATCGAATTATTGCAGGGAGCGCCCGCTGTGGAAAAGAAAGCCGCCAAGCTGGTGTACAACCGGCAGCAACTGGCCGCCTAGATTTGAACTCGCGCGGTGCTGTGCGTATTTTCGCGGCATGCGCCGCCGTCGTTCTTCCGTTTCTCGCCGGCTGCGGCAAAAAAACTCTTTCGAAGTCCGAATTGCGCACGATCACCGGCGAGATTGTCGCCGCTGCGCAGAAAATCAACGGCCACAAATCCGAAATCGCCATTCGTCCCGAGCTGGAGCCTACGAAGCGCGGCGCCTCGAGCGCGCTGGCAGCAGACAACATCTACATCTCCCTGGGCGATGCATCGCAAAACGCCGCTTTCGCGCAAGCGTTGCAAGCCATCGCGCGCAAGCACGAACTTGACATCACCGAAACAGCTTCCGGCGGCGTGATCCGCTTCGACTGCGCATTCCACGGCGCGCGCACGCACACCGTTCACATTGTTACCCCGCTAGCTGCTCGCGCCGCAGCGCACGCACCCGTGCCGGCGCGGCAAACCACGAGCACCGGCAACCCGCGCGTGGCCATCATCATTGACGACCTCGGTTACGACCGTTCCGCCGCCGATGCCGTTCTCGCGCTCGGCTTTCCGCTCACGGTTTCCGTACTGCCGCATTTGCCGCTCTCGAGCGAACTCGCCGAAGAAGCGCAGCGCCGCGGCGATCAGGTGATGTTGCACCTCCCAATGGAGTCCGAAGCGGACGGAGCGAAGCCAGAAGATATCGAGCTGCGTGTGGGTATGAGTGCCGTGCAAGTGGACGCGACGCTTGCAGGAATGCTGGACACTGTTCCGTATGCAGCCGGCGTCAATAATCACCAAGGCTCGCGCGCCACCGCCGATCCAGCGTTGATGCAGGCGCTGATGCCCGCACTGCGCCAACGCGGCCTCTTCTTCGTAGACAGCCGCACCGACGCGAAAACGGTCGCCTACGACGTGGCCGAGCGTGCTGGCGTCCCGGCCGCGTCGCGCAAGGTCTTCCTCGATGACATTGCGTCGCGTGAAGCAATACTCAAGCAGCTCGAGCTCGCCGCCCGCGACGCGCAACGCGACGGCTTTACCATCGCCATCGGCCACCCGCGCCCCGCCACCATCGCGGCGCTCGCCGAAGGCGTCCCGCCTCTCGAAGCCCGCGGCATCCATCTGGTATTCGCTTCCGAATTGGTGCGCTAACGCGTGGAAATGCGCGACGGCCTGGTCCCCGCGGAAATCGTTGCGCTGGGAAGGCGCCAGGATGCAACCGCGCTCAAGCGAATTTAGTAATCGCCGCCCGGCGCGTCATACATCGGAGTGGTGCGCACCAGCCGTGCTTTGGTGCCGTCGTGTACCGCATACTGCATCGGGCGGCCGTCATTGTGTTTGCCCCACAGGCTGCCCGCGCCGAAGTCGCCGTTCTTGTTTACCGCATAGAATTGAATGTGAAATCTCTTCAGCCGATCGGGAAAAGGTTTGTAGTTGCGCACCACGCGATGCAGCGCCTCCATGCACGCATCGGTGGGAGACGATCCCCTGCGCATCATTTCCACAATCGTGTGGCCGCCGGCGATCTTGATATCCTCCTCTCCGCGGCCCGTGGAACCGGCGGCGCCGACCTCGTTATCCACGAAAAGCCCGGCGCCGATAATCGGAGAATCGCCCACGCGGCCTGCAATCTTCCAGGCGAGGCCGGAAGTAGTGGTAGTGCCGGAAATATCGCCCTTCGCGTTCACCGCGAGACAATTGATCGTTCCCGTCGGCGGATGCATCACCACTTCTTCGATGTGCGCGCGCCACGCCAGTTTTTCCGGCGTGTCCAGAAGCTGCGCGAGCTTCTCTTTCCATTCCGGACTGTCGAGCCCGGGACGCCAGTTTTCAGAAATGGATGCTTTCCAAGCGAGCCAGGCGAGACGTGAACGTTCGGTGAGCAGATTCATGGTCACGAAGCCTTCGTCTTCCGCGAAGTGTTGCGCGCCTGAACCCACAATGAACGTGTGATTGCTTTTTTCCATCACGGTTTTCGCGACGAGCGAGGGATTCTTGATTTTCTGAATGGACCCGACGGCTCCGGCGCGGCGCGACGGACCGTGCATTACGCTGGCATCCAGCTCGACTACGCCGTCCTCATTAGGCAAACCACCGTAACCGACGGAATCATCGTTGGGGTCATCTTCCACTTTCGTCACCACTGCGAGCGCAGCATCCAGCGTATCGCCACCGGACTTGAGCAGTTCCATTCCGTCGTCGAGGTGCTGCAAGCCGTTGGCGGAAGAAATTATCAGCGGCCGAAGGCCTTGCGCTGCTGCGGAGTCCGCTGTCCCGTCAGAATTCGCCACGACATCGCGTCGTGGATCGTTGCCGCCAAAAAGGCGTCGCGTGCTGGCGGCGATTCCGCCGGTCAGCGTGGCTAAGAAGAACTTTCTTCGAGTCCATTTGTCCATTGGCGAACCTCTCAATACGGGCGCAAGATCAACCGCGATTCATGGAGCAGCGGCGCGATCCATGCCTCAGGTTACGGCTGGAAACCGACACTTCGCCACAGCTCCGCGCAGTTGTACATCGTGCCGTTCGTGATGACGAATTCTACTTTGCGAATGTTGTGAATGGATTCGAGCGGGTTGCCGTCGAGAATGATCAGGTCGGCGCGTTTGCCCGGTTCCACTGTGCCGATTTCCTTATCCAGCCCCATCACGCGCGCCGGCACAATCGTTGCGGCCTGAATCGCTTCCATCGGCGTGAATCCCGCTTGAACATACAGCTCGATTTCGCGATGCAGACTGTGGCCGGGAACCGTCTGGTCCGTGCCGGCGACGATTGGAACGCCCGCTTTATGCAGTGCGCCTATAACGGCGAGCTCTTTCGCAAAGACTTTCTCGTTGATGTCCGCGTGCGGTGACGGTGGCCCGACGTCCGTCAAAATGGCCTGCAGTTCCGGAGCGACTTTTACCACACCCGGCTCGATGCTGGCTGCCGGTTTGGCGGTGCTGGCGCTGAAAAATTCGAAAAGCGCGATGGTTGGATCCACCACGGTGCCGTGCTCCACCAAGAATGCAATCGCCTTTTGCGCCGCGGGCGAATTCAAGTCGAGATTCGCCTCGGCGTTTGCGCGATCCAGGCGAGTGGCATCGGAGGGAAGTTGCGGAACCATGATGTCCACGATGTAGGGAATGTGATTGATCTGGTCCTGGCCCGCTTCGATCGTTTGATAAGCGTTGAGGCCGATCGGCACATGACCGGTGACCGTCATGCCCAGGCGGTGCGCTTCTTCGGCGACGTCCCTAAGCTCTTCGAGCTTCACAGAGCTGTAAATCTTCATCTGCTGAAAGCCGGCGTCGTGATACTTGTCCGTCCACATCTTCGCTTGTTCGGGCGTGTCCACGCGCTCCACGCCAATCGCGCTGGGGCCAGTGCCATCGACAATTCCCGCGAGTAGCAAACGCGGGCCGAGCCCGCGGCCATTGGCCACGGCATCGCGCACGGCGGTGATAAATTCGAATTCATTGCCGCAGTCGCGCACAGTGGTGGCGCCGGCCGCGAGATAAATCGGGCCCCACTCGACCTGCTCGAAATGCGCGTGCATGTCCCACAGGCCAGGGAGAATGGTCTTGCCGCGCGCATCCACTTTTTGCGCACCGCTGGGAATTTTCACACGGGATTTCGGCCCCGCGTCCACGATCCGGCCTTTTTCGATCACAACGACGGAATCAGGGACCGGGTCGTGGCCGGTTCCATCGATCAGCGTGCCGCCGATAAGCGCGATTTTTTCCGCGCGGCTGCCGGAGATGCTCTTGGAGATATCGGCGAGCGCGGCCATGCCGTCCGAGCCGGCGAGGCCGACGAACGTTCCCAAGCCGCTTTCGTATCCTTCGCGGATCGCTTCGAAGTGGTCGAATTCCGCGTCAGTGGTGACGGCGGCTACCAGATTGTGGTCGCCGTCAAACCAGAGCGTTTCGCGGCCCCAGACTAAACCTTCGATGGTGAAGCGATCGAACTTCTGCGGCTTTCCATCGATGCTGATAGTGTCATTTCCGCGCGGTTCGACTTTCACCTGGCCCCGCGGCAGCGTGGCGAGTTGCGCCGGGGAACCGTGCGTGGCCCAGTAGCGCACGAGCAGCATCTGCATGGTGGTGGGTGCGTAGCCCGCGATTGTAAAAAACTGCGGCGGCCGACTGGCTTCGGTCCATTTTTCGCGGTCGCGTAGTCGGATTTTATCGGTTTGAACTTCGACGGCTTCATCAATATCCGTCGAGCGGGAATTCTTGCCCTTGATTTCGAATGCGTGGGGTGTGAGGTCGCTTGCAGATCGGAATGCGGCTGTGAGTGGGACCGGCGAGCTGCGATCGGTGAACTTGAAATCGATTTTCGCGTTCAGTGAATCGCCGTCGCGCGTGATTTGGTAGGTTTCCTCGCCGATCGGCTGCTCGAATTTGTGCAGGACGAATTTTCCCTGCTCGACCGCGACCGGATTTGCCGGCGCGGATTGCGGCTGCGCGGAAGAATGCGCGAAAACCGTCGATGAAAGTGACTTGGCCAGGAATAGCGCAAAAAGGATTGCGAACAGTGCGCCGACGAGCATTGTGATCCGGCGCGTGCGAGTCGGTTCCATGTTACCTCTCGAAATTCACGACGCAGCATAACTGCCTGAGAGCCGAGTCGCAAGGGAGACTGGGCGACGGTGCGCCCATTATGGCGCTCACGGGCTGACACTTTGGCGAGATGGGGCGCAGCCCTTTCGACCCAGCACCGCCCGTTCTCAGGGTGAATTGTGCTGCGGCGCAATTCGCAAGCAGCGCCCTTACTCTCGTCGACGTTTCGAAATTGTGGTGGGAGGCAGGCGAGGCTAGCCTCACCTGGCTCGTTTTGTTGTGGGACATTGAGCGCTGGAGCAAAGCGAACGCAAGCCGCCGCAATCCAGAATGGGCTGAGCGCGGATCGACCTGCGGCGCGGTCCGTCAGCTCATAAACAACTGCAGAATAAGGACTTCCTCTCACATCCAACCACTTCACTGCCGTAAGAACACCGCCCTGGCTTGCAAAAGTCTTTGCCTGTCATTTTGGCCAGTAAAAGGGAGTAGCCCGAAAACTGTACGCGCGTTCTATTTCCACGTTTGGTGCCGATAGGTACTCTTCGGTCAGTTACCCTGCTGGTGCCCGCAGGGTTAAGGAAGGAGCCTATGTCCCACTGGATCGGAACCACATCCCCCTCAGATGCTGGTATGAACGATTTCAAAGAGTGCCTGAAAAACCTGCGCGATGGGCAGTCCGAAGAAGCCCTGCAGCACGCCCGGCGCGCGCTCGGCATTGCTCCGAAAAACCCATTTTATCTTTCGTACACCGGTCTGCTGGCCGCGCTGGCTGAGAAGCGATTCGGCGACGCGGAATCTCTGTGCCGTGAAGCGCTTGGGATGAAACACAATCACGCCCAGTTGTACTTGAACCTGGCGGAAGTTTACTACCAGGCTGGACGCACCTCGGACGCGATCAGCACGCTGGAAAGAGGATTGGTATCAGCGGGAAGAGATTTCCGCATCCGGCGCGCGCTGGAAAAAATCGGCGTGCGGCGCATGCCTGTACTAACGTTTCTGCATCGCAGCCATCCGGTGAATCGCACGTTGGGAAGATTGCGTCACCGTCTGACGGGCACGCACAAAGCTGCTTAGTTTGATCTCTTGATGCGGCTGAGTGGGTGTTGTTGAGCTCTTCTTTATTGGATTTAAATTCCTCCTGTGCGCAGTGCGGGGCGGGTAGCCTGGCGGGGCCGCCCGTCCCGTCCCCCTTCTAACTTCTACAAGCGGTTTTCAGCCTTGGCCGAGCGGTAGGAAATATTGTGTGCCTTTCACTGGCTGGCGCAGGCGGCGAAGCAGTTCCTGCAGGTCTTGGTTGCGTTCCACGAAATCAATTTCCGAAGTATCCACTACCAGCAAATTTGCGCCTGAATAGCGGAAGAAGAAGTGTTCGTAGGCGTTGGCAACGGCTTCCACGTATTCCGGTGAAATCTGCGTTTCGGCGGGATCGCCTTTTTTCGAGACGCGTTTGCGCAGGACTTCGGGCTTGGCTTGCAGGTAGATCACCAGATCGGGCGCGGGCACTGAAGGCGCGAGCATTTCAAAATAGCGATCGTAGAGTTTCAGCTCTTCGTTGTCCAGATTCAGGTAGGCGAAGATCTTGTCTTTCTCGAAGAGGAAATCGCTGACAATGGGCGCGGGATTGCTCTCGGGACGTGTATCCAGCAGGCGGCGATGGCGCTCGTAGAGGAAATACATTTGCGCGCGGAAGGCGGAGCCGGGTTTTTCGTTGTAGAAATCGTGCAAGAAGGGATTGTCGTCGGCATCGAAGATGCGGCGCGCGTGCAATTGTTCGGCCAGAACTTTGGCCAGCGTGGACTTTCCGACGCGAATCGGTCCTTCGATTGCGATATGGCGGGGCGGTTTGAAAGCTGGGTCGCTCACGGCGCGTGATTATAGCAAAGAGTGGGCGACACCCACGGATGTACGTTGGCTATAAGGCGCTGACGTCTGGCCGCGCTTACCAGCTCTTGGCGATCACAGCGATGATGCGCGCGAGGGAATCTACATCGCGTGTATCAATCACTTCCGCGGGCGAATGCGAATAGCGCAGCGGCCAGCCCAGCGCAATGTCCACGGAGCCGTAACGGACGAACGCGGAGCCATCGTTGCCGCCGCCCGTGACGCCGTACTGTATGGGAATTTGATTTGCGTGCGCTAATTTGATGAGCCGCTCGACCAGAGCGGACGGGACGATGTTGGAATTGTCCACGGCGCGAATCACGAATCCTTTGCCGATTTCCGCGTCGGCGAAGCGCTTGGATTCGAGGGGCGAGTCCGCGCTGACGAAAGTGTCCACGGCGAAAACAGAGTCCGGTTCGTGGTCTTCGGCGGCGAGGCGCTGGGCAACTTTCGCGGCGCCTACCAGCCCTTCTTCTTCGCCGGTGGACCAGGCGAAGGTAACGTCGCGATCTTTCAGCGGGGCGCCGAGCGCCCAGACGGCGGAAATCAGCGCGGTGTCGCCGACGCGATCGTCGAAGCTGCGGCCGTTCGCACGCGTGCCCAGCAGCGGGCGATAGGCTTTCGGGATCGTGATGGTGTCGCCAAGATTGATGCCGAGCTTCGCAACTTCGTTCGGAGTGCGCGCGCCGACATCCACGCGAACGGGATTGGTCGAGCCCGGTTCTCCGGCATCAGTGGGCCATTTGAAATTCGGCGTGTCCCAGCCGTTGGGCAGCTCGACGATTGCGTCGAGATCACCTTTGGCAGTGTGCACCAGCGCGGGATGCCCGGCGAAAAAGCTCAGCTCTCCGCCGCCGCGCCACTCGACTTCGAGGCGGCCGTCCTTGGAAATGGATTTCACGGTGAAGCCGATTTCGTCCATGTGGGCGACGACGAGGATGCGCGGCGTTTTTGCGCCGGTTGGTGCAGTACCCAGATGAAGGATCAAGTTTCCGGCGTTATCGGTTTCGGGTTTGGCCCAAGCCGGAAGAAGCGCCTTGACGCTGTCGCGCACCGGGCCTTCGTGGTAGCTGACGCCGTACGCCTGAACGAGAGTTGTGAGAAGTGCGGTTGTGGAGGGTGGCTTGCCACCGGGCCCGAAGGCGTTGCGTTCGCTGCCTGAGCCGATTCCAGAACCACAATTGCAGGGAGCGGCGACATAGATATTCAGCAAGTCTTCAAGATTTTGAAAATCGCGCGAATCGATTGTCTCCGCAGGGGTGTCCGTCCATGAAGTAGCGATTGCCAGGTGTGCCCATTTAGCGGGTAGCTGCGGCATCGGCAAGTAGCTTTTGGGAAGAATATTTGCGGAGTAGTCGGATGCGAAGGGAATTTTGTTCGTGTCGGCGTGCTGCTTCAGTTCGGTTGCAAACGCCGGGAGCGAGCCATCGGTTTGCGGCACACCCACCAGCACGCCACCGCCAGGTTCACGCCGAGGCGCGCGATGCAACGTCTCCATTTCCGGAATGGGCCCGCCGGGGAGCAGGCGGCCGACGTAAATCATTTCGTCGGCTTGGGTTTGAGTGAGAACACGCTGCAAGCCGCGCGCGCCGGTGCGCTGCTGCACGACGAACGCAACAGTGAGTGTGCCTTTGAGCTTTGTGGCTTCCAAGTGGCTCAATACTTCCAGCAGCGCGGCGGCACCGAATCGATCGCCGATCGAAGCGCCGGCCATTTCTTGCTGACCGAGGCTCATCAACCTGCGATTGATGACGATGGGATCGAGAAGATCCACGCCTGCTTTGCGCACTTCGGCGGCGGAACTTGCACCTATATCTACATAGATATTTTCGATGTCACCGGCCTTCGGCGGATTGGTTCGGCCGGGTTGCAGATGCACGGAAAGGCCCGCGACAACGCCGTCAATCCACTTGCCGGTGGCCGTTTCGATTCGCACCGGCTGCGCGGAATACATTTCATTGAAGATCGGGGGCAGGCCGCCTTGTGGCAGGCGCTGCACGCGCAAGTAGCCGTCGGGCGTGATTTCGCTGACGATAAAGCCGGGCTCGTCAATCGGGGTCACAATCAGACGGTGCGGCGCGTCGCTGCCGATGGTGACGATTACGTCGCCGAGATTGTCGGTGACCGGGTGAAGATTTTTCAGGGTCGTGCGAATTTTATCGGCCAGTTGGTTTTCGTAGCCCGAAACCGCAGGCGTGTTGACGAGTTCCTCAAGCTGATAAGGGAGCCCGCCGTACGAGCTGAGGGGATTCGGCGATTGCCCGACGGTCGGAGAGGTATGCAAGAAGGAGACGAAAACCAGCAACAACCAAACTCGAAAGAAAGCGCAATTCATCGAACAATCCTAGGGTCGCCAAGTTCTTGGCGTGCCAAGCGAATGTAACTCATCGCTCCGCTACGGTGCAAACCGAGACGCCAGCAAAGGCCGCGAGGCCAAGTTCTGCGGGGCCCGAGGAGCGCCGGCTACTGAAACAATTCCACACCCGCTTTCTTCGCAGCGGCACGAAGACGTTCATCGAGTGTGGCGAGCGGCAAGCTCGCGTGGCGCGCAAGATCGAGATAAGCGGCGTCGTAAGCCGAGAGCTGAAACCGGCTCGCTACCGTCAGAACCTGCCGTATGGAAGCGATATCCGGGTCTGTATCAACGGCTTGGGCAATGATCACGTCGAAAGCGGACAAAACCAGATCCGCCTCTGATTCGTTCAGCACTCCCCTGCGTTCGGCAATAGCGAACCAGTTGGCCACCTCAAGATGCCAGAGAGCGGGGACGATGGCTCGCGCCCCGCTCAAAAGGCTTTGCCTGACGTACACAGCGTATGGTGAGGGAGGAGCATCTGCGACCCAGCCAAGGGCTGCGGACGCGTCCAGCACGAAACGATTCAAACGCGTCCTTCCTCAATCATGCTCTTGATGGTGACACCTTTGGGAAGGCGTACTTTCTTGCGCACTTTTTCAATTTCGTCGAAACTCTCCTTCAGGCTGCGTTCGGGTTGGGGGGGAATGATGAGAGCCGTGAGCTTGCCGCGACGGGTAATACCGATACGTTCGCCTTTGCCGGCGCGTTCGACGAGTTCCGAGAGCTTTTGTTTGGCTTCAAAAAGGCCGACAGTGCGCATGAAGACTCCTTATCAATCTAGATCATCATTCTAGATGAAAGGTGGTCCGTTGTCAACAGAGCAGCTCCCCCGATTGTTCGCCGCCTGCTGACCTTAAGCGCGGCAAAGTTCGGCGATCATGGCCTCACGGCGTTCTAGGACAATGGCGTCGATGCGTTTCAGAATTAGGAAATAGATTACGATCGCGATAGCGGCTAGCGCCACGAAAATGACAGCTGCCAGCCAAAGATGCTGGTACGCGCGCGCTGCCAGGACCGCCAGCGCGCACAGGCCCAGCACTGCGGCTTGGATTCCAATGCTCACGAGCGCGGTAACTTGCGACGCGCGCTGGCGGCCTAACGCGGCGAGATCGATTTTTTTCGGCGTGTACACGGAGAGCAGATTTCCTGCCGTCAAATTTACGACCAGCGCGAAAAACACGCCGGTGATCGTTGCCAGCACGATATCCCACGGTGGAGGACGGTACATCAAGCTCGCACCGGCCCAGACCAGCACCATCTCGACGACGAGCAGCAAAGAGTGCGTGAGATTTTTGCCCAGCAGGATTTCGCGAAAGCGCACCGGCGCAACAAAATAAAACTGAATGCCGGCGGCGTCGGCGCCGAAGCTGTTGTAGACCAGATTGGTCAAAATCAGCAGAGTGTAAGCAGCGCCAACCGGAAAAGCCAAATCGACGGAGTGGCCGAACAGGCCTCCGGCACTATCTGTTTTTCCAGGCGAGAAACGGAAAATCAACAGCACGACTACGGGCATCACGAGCGTGAACAGCGTCGGCCCGCTGCGCGAAAGATAATGTATTTCTTTTTCGAGCACGGCGGAAACTGGACCCGTAACTCCGGGAATGCTCCAGCCGAGACGAATTTCTTGATTGACCGCAGTTACGGCGGTTCGTGCCACCGCTTCGCTTAAGTTTTCACCGCGATACTGCGCGCGCAAGCGCAGATTCAACAGCCACAGAACCGCCAGCGTATAGGCGCACAACAGCGCGAACGATCCGACCGCGAGCGAGTATTCGCCGCGCAGGGAGTGTGCGATGGACTGCGCTGCAAGGCCCGGCGGCAGCAACCGCTCGAGGGGAAGAGCCTGAAGCACAACGCGCGAGACCGCGGGCTGCGAGCGGTTGCCAAAATGACGAAGGAGCGGGCCGATGAACTGAACGCCGATCACCATAAGAAGAAAAAACACGCCGAAAATTTCGCGGGTTCTGCGTTGCGCTAGCCAGCGCTCCACCCAGGTGAAAAACATGCGTGCGAGCAGAATATTAAAGATGGCGAAGAGCAGCAGAATCGGCGCGGCCAAGAGGAAAAGAGCGGGCGAGGCACAGGCGATTCCAATCGTCATGCCCAGCAGCCAAATGCTGCCCATAACGGTGGAAGGGTCGAATGATCCGTAAGCGATGCGAATCAGAAAATAAGTAGGAAAGTTGAGAGGAAAGCGCAATAGGTTGGAAGAATCCACATTTTCAGTGAAGGCGCTGGCCATCACCGGAAAAAGCTGCCAGAACAGGAATATAGGCCACAGCAGCACGGGGAGCCAATCCGCTCTTCCGCTGGAAACGAAATACCAGGCGGAAAACCCCAGACCAACGGACCCGACAATGGCGCCCATGCCGAAGCCCAGAAACATGAATCCGCGGGCAACGACTTCCATGCGGCCGCCAATCGTGCGCAGGGAGTTTACGAAAAGCTGCCAGCGGACGCGGGCGATCGCGGAAAACTGGCCGCGGATTTCGGGGGAGAGGGTCAGCCCAGCCACGAGAGTTCCTGATCGGCGCGGCGCGTACCGCCGACGATGCGCAGGAAAATTTGTTCGAGCGTGAGTTTTTCGCCAGGAACTGGAGCGTCACGTTCGTGGGGCGCACCAGCGGCGGTGAGCGCAGCAGCCGCTTGCGCCTCGACTCCAGCACGAAGCTCCTCCAGGGAACCCTGCGCGACCAACTGGCCGCGATGAATGATGGCGACATGACTGCAAAGCCGTTCGACGATTTCCAGCACGTGCGAAGTGAGAAAAATGGTGGCGCCGCGAGCGATCATATTCTGCAACATGGATTTCAGAGTGTTGGAAGCAATCGCGTCCACGCCTTCGAACGGTTCGTCGAGAAATAGAATTTTCGGGCCGTGAATCACAGCGGCGGCGAGAGCGAGTTTCTTCTGCATACCGTGCGAGTAGTCGGTCACCAGAGCCTTGGGCTGATCAACCAACTGCATGAAATCGAGCAATTCCGCGGTGCGTTTTGCGGCCGTGATGCGGTCGAGCCCGTACATGCGCCCCACGAAGTTCAGATACTCGGAGCCGGTGAGGCGTCCGAAGAGGGCCATACCTTCGGGCACCACGCCAATCTGGCGTTTCACTTCCACGGAATCCTGGGTGAGATCAATGCCGAGAATCTGCATGCGGCCGGAGGAAGGCGCGAGCAGGCCGGTAAGCATTTTGATGGTGGTCGATTTTCCAGCGCCGTTGGGGCCGAGAAATCCAAAGAACTGGCCCGAAGCCACGCGCAGGTTTACGTCCTGCACGGCGATCAGGTCGCCGAAGCGGCGCGTGAGATGTTCGGTGGAAATCGCCGGGGCAGCGATCGTGGCGGATGCGCTCATGGAATTTGTGACTCTAGCACATTCGCGATTCCGCCATCAGAGTCTAGCGGGTGTTGACCGGAGCCGCGGGCAAAGTAGATGTCTGCGGAAAGACAGCCAGGATTGCCGGCAATTCCAGGCGGAACGTGCAGCCGCCTTCGGGCCGGTTGAATCCGGTGATCCTCCCGCCATGCTCTTCCATCACGCCGTAGCAGATGCTGAGTCCGAGTCCCGTGCCCTTGCCGACTTCTTTCGTGGTGTAGAACGGGTCAAACACCTTCTCGGGCTCTTTCATGCCCGGTCCAGTGTCTGAGAATTCGATGACGACGTTGCCGCGTTCGCGCAAAGTGCGAATGAGCAATACGCCGCCGCCGGAGGATTCCATGGCATCCACCGCGTTGCTGATCAAGTGATAGAAAACCTGCAGCAGCTGATTCGGGTCACCGCGCACGGCCGGCAGGATGCTGCGATTTTCCAGTTCGATACGAATATTTTTCCCACGCAGATCAAGATTGCGCAGCTGCACCGCGCCAGTCAGCACGCTATTGAGGTCCAGCAATTGTTTTTCGGCCGGAACTTGCCGCGCAAAGCTGAGCAAATTGTTGACGAGGTCCTTGGTGCGGCGAGCCTGCTCGCGGATTTTGTCGCCGAGGGTGTGCGCGCGGGTGTTCGCGGCGTTTTCGATGGTCAGCACGTCGGCATAGCCAAGTATAGCCGTCAGCGGATTATTGATTTCGTGCGCGGCGCCTGCTGCGAGCTGACCGAGCGAGGCCAGTTTCTCGGATTGCACGAAATGCGTTTGCAAACGCTTGACGTTTTCCAGCGATTCCCACAATTCGTGCACCAGTTTGGTGCGCTCTTGATAAACGAGGTGCTGACGGAGGAATACCAGAGCGGCTCCAGCGAAAATCGCCACAAGCGTGACAATAAGTCGGAAGCTTTTCACGGAATCCGGCGCGGTGCTCGCAAACTCGTTCCAAGCTGCCAGAAGGGGCGCGGCCAACACTCCCCACATCGCCAGACGAGCCGGCCACTGGGTGTCGCGTTGCACAGAAGGTGGCTGCAGTTCGGGCTCGAAGGACAAGCCGTGACCGATAATCCCTACCGTTCCCAGCCAGACGAAAGACGCCAACATGGGCAAGCGGACCAGGCCACCCGCATAGGGGATCAAGTGACGCATGGCCAAAATGGACAGCGTCATTCCGATGACATATAAAGAGTTGGCGCCAAAAAGATGCCCGTACACGGTGCGCCATGCTCCACGCGTGCGCAGAAACAGGAGGCCAAAACCAATGGCCACAACTAAATTTTCTATCAAATAACCGGCAAAGTCCCGCGAATGGAATAATTGAGGATTGGGCGAAATCACCTTCCAGGGCATCGCCGCAAAGACATAGATGTAGAGCCACAGAAACGCTAGCAGAAGGAGGTCGATTAAACCGAAGCGCAGGGTCTCGCGCATCTTTCTGGCGTGAGGCATCAAGGCCAGCGAACCTATGAACGGAACGGTATGAAGAAAAAAGAGCAAATCGGAGATGAACGGAACTTGGGTTTCCTGATGCAGGCTAAACTGCGTATAAACTAGGACGAGGATTCCCGCGAGCCAGAAAGTGCAACCCAGCGCCAGGAGCATCCAGAACCCGTTTTGCCGCCGGTAGGGTGATGCCGCGTTCCACAACAGGCAGGTATTCGCGAACAACGGAACCACGCACGCGAGGAAATAACTGAGGGTGGCGACGGTGGAATCGCGCGAGGCCAGCAGGGTGACTGCCGCGTAGCCACCGACAAAAAACACCCAAGCGCACGAAATCAGAAACGTTGAACGAGAAACCTTCATCGAAGGGGCACCAGAACGAATTTTAGCGCAGGCTTAGCAGATTCGACGGGCAACTTCCAAAATCCATACTAAAGCGTAACGTAAGACTGGATCTCAGCGGAGGAAACATCGAAAACGGCCGTAAACTGCGGAATCAGCCTGCCCGCAGATACCAGGAACCATTGATTTTATAGATCTTATGACCAGCGTATAAGAGCTACAGCGCTCAAGCGTCGCAAGAGGTCTTGGACGGTTGAGCACCCGAACCAAGAAAACGAAGACTACTAATCGCCGGGTATTGGCGGTGTGCTGCCTCGATTTTCGGAGGATTGGATGCCCGAACCTTCAGTAAAAGCGGAAACGATGGCCCAGACTGCGAGCCGTCCCGCAAGACATGTCCATTTTCTGCTGCGGCTTGGCCCCGGGCTGATTACCGGCGCTGCCGATGATGATCCGAGCGGCATCGCAACCTACTCGCAGGTGGGAGCGCTATTCGGCATGGGCATGCTGTGGACCATGCTGTTTTCCTTTCCGCTGATGGCGGCGATGCAGGAAATTTGCGCGCGGCTGGGGCGGATCACGGGCGCGGGCATCGCGGAAAACCTGCGCAAGAATTATCCGAAGCCGGTTCTCTATGGGCTGGTTTTGCTGCTCTGCTGGGCCAATATTTTCAATCTGGGCGCAGACGTTACTGCGATGGGTGCGGCGGCGCAGCTGGTCTTCGGAGGATCTCTGAACGCATACGCGCTGGGATTCGGGCTGCTGTCTCTCTTTCTTGTAGTTTATGTGCCATACAAAAAATATGTCCATTACCTGAAGTGGCTGACGCTGGCGCTGTTTGCGTACGTGGCGACGGCATTCGTGGTGCACGTTCCCTGGAAGTTGGCTTTGCGGTCAACAGTGATCCCTTCTGTCTCGTGGACCGCCGATTATTGGATGGCGCTGGTCGCAGTGCTGGGCACCACAATCAGTCCGTATTTATTTTTCTGGCAAACGTCGGAGGAAGCGGAAGACGTGCGCCTGAACAGGAATGAATCACCGCTCAAGCGGCGGCCGGAGCAAGCGAATTCAGAATTTCGCCGGATCTCGCTGGATACATGGGTCGGCATGGGATTTTCGAACCTGGTGGCATTCTTCATTATCCTTACCACGGCGGCGACGTTGCACGCCGCGGGCGCGGGCCAAGGCATTGAGACCTCCGCCGATGCCGCCAAGGCGTTGCAACCGCTGGCGGGACGATTTGCGTTTTTGCTTTTCGCGCTGGGGATCATCGGCACGGGCCTGCTGGCTGTGCCGGTGCTGGCAGGCTCTGCCGCCTATGCTGTGGCGGAGGCATTCCGATGGCGCGCCAGTCTGGAAAGCAGGCCGCGTCAAGCACCACGGTTTTATGCGGTGCTGGCGGCAGCGACGATCATCGGAATCGCTTTGAATTTCCTGGGGATGAACCCGATACGCGCGCTGTATTGGTCCGCGGTGATCAACGGCGTGGTGGCTGTTCCGCTGATGGTGATGCTGATGATCATGTCTGCAAACGCCGCGATCGTGAAGGAGTTCTCACTTCCGGTGTATCTGCGTGTCGTTGGCTGGGCCGCGACGGTGGTGATGCTGCTGGCTTCGCTGGCATTCATCGCGAGCAGCATCCGCGGAATGTTTTGACGCCAGCTTAGCCATGCGCCGCGTTGTTCTCCCGGCGCAATTGCTCGACGATGCGACCGTGCTTCTGCGCGCGCTCCCGATACACGGCGCCCATGAGCTGCCATCCTTCCTTCTCACCCGAGGGCAGCTTGGCGGCAGTGTGTTCGCAGGTGACGGCGGCTTGTTCCCACCATTTGACGTTCTCTTCCAGAATTCCGAGGATGTCTTGCATTGAAGTGCCCATCCGTTTCTCCCAAGTTGCATTTGTCAGCGAGCGTTCGCTTTGACCTATTCCTGTCGTTGATGCCTGCATAGCCGCCTCACCTTTGCTGCCTATTTTGTGCCGCCCGAACGCGGCCGCACGTGCTGTTGCTACCGTTCAACGTTTCGGGTTGCGCGTCCTGGCCTTCGTTGGGGGCTTGTTTGCGGCTTTGTTGCCGCCCGTTTGCCGGAGCCTGCAGTTCGGATCAGTTCGTTGTCGAGCGACTGAACTTGCTGCGCGAGTATTTTTTCGATTACCGTTTTAGGAACTACTTCGAAATAGGTGCCGGTTGCTTTCTTCACCGTGCCTCCTTGCCTGCACAGCACCGTAACAGCGTGGCAAGGATACGGGGAGAATCTTTAGGTTGATTCACCTGAGAAGAGTGGGACGTTTAGCGCGATGCTGCGTCGTTTAGCGCGATTGGCGCGGTGGATAGCGTCAGTGTTGCGATTGCGGGCTACGGGTAACTAATCGTACGGCAGCTTACTTTAAAGAATCTCTCTTGACACGGAGAAATGCGCTTGGTTACGATAGCGATTCGTTAATTGTACGTTAGCTTTAGAAGGAGGCCTATGAGCGCAACCCGACCAGCAGCTCATTTCAAAACGATGGCGCAGTTGGATGTACCGAATTCGCGTAACGGGAAGCACAAGAAGATCGTTACGCTGATTCTTCGCGATTTGGACCAACTGAAGGAAGGCGCGGCGATCAAGATTCCGCTGGCGGACCTGGGCGATTCGAAAGAAAACGTCCGTTCGGCGCTAAATCGCGCGACACGCAAGAGCCAGCGAAACGTGGCCACAGCGACGGATGATACGTTCTTGTACGTTTGGAACTCGCCGAAGACCTAAGCGCCGGCAGTGGAGTTGGGGTGTTCTCTGAACGGTGGGCGCGGACTGCAGATGTTCGCATGCGGGCTGCGAAACGCAGCGCTCCAGACGCCGCGCCGAGCAAGGCCTTGCTGGTGTTCAACAGGAATCGCGGGCCCTCTTCCTTTAGAATTCAGCGGTCAACGACGCCTGGCTTTTCAGCCGGAAGTTGTGACAGACCCGACAAAATGACCACTCCAGTTCCACTTACGCGGGTGGAATTGCACTGGATTTGAGGACGATCTCGCACGAGGAAGCATCGCGGATGAAGTACTCGCCAGGTGCAGAGCTGACCAACTGGCCGACGTGTTTCTTGCCCTCATCGAGCGTGCCGACCTGCATGATCCATAACGGAGTGCCGTCATCGAGCGTCCGGAAGATGTCATAGCCGAAATCCATTTACACCTCCAGCCTATGGTGTTGAAGCAAAACTTCGCTCCATCGGCGGCAACGGGCTGGACGCACGACTCACCGACGGTCAATGTACATGGCCGCGCAGAAGTTGTATGTTCAACCTTAGACAGAGCTAACCTTTTCTTGTAATTGGAAATCGCGGCTGCGCAATCGAGTCAAACAAGACGCGCATCGTACTCTGGTTGAGGGAATGAGCCTCATTAAATCGAGCCGCATGCAAAGAAAAAGGACCAAATGACACCGAAGCGACGCACGGACAAAGCACAAGTTCTTTTCCCAGCCGGGCTGCCAGTATCGGAACCTGTGCACTATGACGCCGGCGAGACGATTTTCTCCCAAGGCGATGAGTGCACCGACGTTCGCTACATCGAGGAAGGTGTGGTGAAGCTGACGCTGGTTTCGAAACGAGGCCGCGGTGGAATATTGGGATTTCTAGGCCGCGGCGATTTTTTTGGAGAGAATTGCTTGAATGGCCAGGCATTTTATTCCACTTCGGCGGTTGCGTTGGTGCCCGGGTCAGTGATGGTGATCAACCGAAAAAAGATGATCAGGATCATCAATGAGGAGCCTGCGGTCTGTTCTCGCTTCATTAATTACCTGCTGGCTCGCAATCACCGGATCGAAGAGGATTTGATCGATCATTTGTTCAATTCCAGCGAGAAGCGGCTGGCGCGCACGCTTTTGCTGCTGGCCGACTACGACGCAGGAAACGCGGACGTGACCATCATGTCCCGCATCAACCAGGACACTTTGGGAGAGATGGTGGGAACGACGCGCCCGCGCGTGAATTTCTTCATGAACAAATTCCGCAAGCTCGGTTACATCCATTACGACAAAAATGGCCGGCTGGAAGTGTACAAGACGCTGGCAAAAGTGCTGCACGACTAGCGACGCGACAAGTTAGTGGCGTTTAGGCCACGGCATCTTGGAATTTCCAGCGAGAACCGAGCGCAGCGATACTCGCTGGAGGCGTGCGCGTCTTCCAGCGCTAGTACGTCGAGCTTGCCTTCTGGTCTTTCACCTGCAGCTCGTTTACCACCTGCTGCACGTTCGGAACCCCAGCCGCGACTTTCTCCGCGAAGGCGCGTTTTGACTGAGAGTTCACTTCGCCTGTTAGCGTTACGACGCCGCTTTTGACGTCGTACTTCACGTGCTTGTTCAGCCGGTTCTGAATCAGAGCAGCGTCCAGATTCTTTTCGATGCCTTTATCCACATCCGAATTCACGGCCTTGGCGTCGCTAGCAGCGGCTGGAGGGACTACGGCGATTTGGTTCGCTACCACTTCACCCGCTGCGATGGACTTTGCGATCGTCTCAGCCTGCGACTTGTCCATATCGGACGGCACATCGCCATCGAGCGTCACAACACCTTTCTCCCTGTCCTGGCTTACCTTCACATCTTTCAGGCCAGACTGATCGAGTGATTTCCGGATGCTGTCGGAAACATCCGGGGATTTCGCTGGTTCACTCGAACACCCGGCAAGGGTCCCGACGGCAAGCAACGTGAACAACGAAATGTGTGCTATGAGCGGTCGCATGTGAATTCTCCTTGGATATGAATTGAACTACTTGGAAGACTTCTTTCGATTCTTTCGCGTAAGGCGCGCCGCTGCGCTGCTTCGCTTCGAAGCCGATGCGGAGGCACGGCGGCTGGTGCGGGCAAGCGGAGAGTGTTTGGGAGCGCGCTTTGGGGCGCCGCGGCGCCGCCGCGTCGGATGCGTTGCTTGGTCGACTTTCGCGGCGACAGCGCCCAGCGTGGAGCCGATTGAGCGGGCCACGGTGGTGAGAAAATCGTCGTTCTTTGCAGTGTGCTTACGTTCGATAATCTTCATGTGTTCTCCCTATGGGACTGGTCTAGCGATTTGAGTTTCGATTTGTTGATCGAATCGAACGACTGGATGCGAATTACGACGCTTTCTTGTGCACAGACGCCGGGGGATCCTTGATTGCCGGCACGTCTTCCCCCAAAGCTGTTGCCAGGGCGATCAAGTGGTCTTGCTCGTCCATGAGAATCTCGCGGATATGTTCGGCCATGGCGTACTCGCCCAATTGCTCGCACTGGCGGACCCGGAGACGATAGTTCCGGATGGTCTCGCCTTCATTGATGAGGTCGAAACGCAACATTTCCCGCGCTTTTTCCGAGGTGCGGACCGGTTTCGGCTGCACCGCCGGCATGCCGCCGAGATAATCAATCTGATTGGAGATCATCAGGGCATGGTTCAGTTCCTCCGCTGCGTGCTTTGCCAGTTCGTCGGCGATATTCATGAACTCGGCGCCCTTCAGCACTTGCGAATACACAACGTAAGAGATGATGGCTTGATACTCGCGGGCCAAATCCTCATTCAACAGCGCGATCAGTTCGTTGCGAGTTACTTTCGATTCTTCCTGCGATACGGCTTCAGCCTTCATCATGAGCTCCTGTTTGAGTTTTCAGCGTCAGCGCCAGAATGAACGGAGACGAGCTTGGGTTTTTGGCGCGAATAGAAGTTGATTCGCTCCGCACCGCAGGCGTATCACTTTACGCCGTGGTATTTTTCGCTTCGCGATAGGCGCGCTCGCCAACATCAGCGGCGTGGCGCACCTGACCCTTAATCTGGTCAATGCTTTCCTGTGCGCGCTGCGTAACTTTGTGTCCGGCAGCGATTGCGCCGTCCAGTTGCTCTTGGGCGGTTTCCACAATCAAGTCACGAGTGTCGTTGCCGGAGCGGGGAGCGAAGAGCACACCCAGCGCCGCGCCCACACCGACGCCGACTGCGAAAACAGAAATCGATTCCGTCCATTTACTTGCTGCCTTCATGGTTTCCTCCGCTTTTCGGACTTCTTGAACTTTTAATGCGATTTCTTGTTCCGTTCCGCGCTGCCGGAAAGGAATCGGACAGGAAGCCCCAGGTCCGGCGTCCTCTCCGTAAACTTATTCCCGGCCGCCCGAAGTTGTGTGGCGCGCGCGCTGATCCTCTGCTTTGACGTCAGCGGAAGATTCACCCGTGGAGGAAATGTCCTCGGCGCTGGAGATCTTCATGATTTCTTTCGCGCGCTTGACCGCTTCCGAGCTGTCGCAGTGCACGGAGAGCAGGATCCCGCCCTTCTGTACGCGTCCTTCATAACGCTTTGCTTCATACTCGGGAATTCCGAGGCCGATCAACGCGCCGGTGAAGCCACCGACGGCGCCGCCCACGCCGATTCCGGCCAACGCAGCCATGATCGGGCCAGCAGCGATGAGCGGACCCACGCCCGGTATGGCCAATGCGCCAATTCCAGCAAGTAATCCGAGCGTGCCGCCAAGAACTGCACCGGAGCCAGCTCCGGTCGCCGCGCCTTCCGGCGCCTTGGTGGCTTTTTCAGTGCCGATTTGTCGCGACCCGAGATTTTCGGGAAGGAGCGCCGAAATATCACTCGGCGCAAAGCCGGAGCGAATCAGCGTGTCCGTCGCGTGGTCGGCGCTCGATAAGGTGGAATAAATTCCGAAGACTGCAGTCTTTTTTCCTGACATGTGTATTTCTCCTTTTTTCGAACTAGAGTTTGAACTTGTTACGCACGCCGGCTGCTACTGATTCGCAGGCGTTACTTCGAGCCGGTTCCTGACGTTCTCCGCGCCGACCACAGCAGCCGCCTTCGCAGCAATGCCGGCCTTTTCGTCTTCCGTGCGCACCGGACCTTTCAGGGTCACTTTGCCGTCACGCGTGATGACCTTGATGTTGTGCGCGTAGGTGGAGAGCGTGTGGTCCTGATAAATGGCGCTGCGAATTTGTTTGGTGATGTTGCGGTCCGCCGGATTCATTTTCTGCTGGTCGGCCGTCGTCGCGCCCGGGTTGGCATCGCCTTGATTGGTCTTGGAATTGTCGGGGGCCGGCTGCTGCTCCTGCTGGATAGTGCCGGCGACCAGTGAAGCGCTCAAAAACATCGTCGCGCCCAGAAGCGACAGACATTTGCCGATTTTCGATGCACGACTCATTTCGCGATCTCCTTTTCGCTTGCGGCGCTGGGATGCAGCGCTTATCGAGAGTCCGTGAATGTGCTGCGACTCCATGACGAGCAGACTAGTTCGAATCAAACGCGGGAGCTATACCGCGATGCGCGTAGATTTGTGGGGAGCATGCGGTACGGCGATGAAAGCGCACGAGCGAAGCAAACGCCGGAGAATGGAGGAAAGCGGCCTGGGGTAACGCGCGGTATACCGGGGCTACAGAGCGCGATCTGGACCGTACAGTAAACCCTGCACGGCTCTAGTTGAATGAGTGTATGGTCTCTTGGGATTAGAAACCGTATTAGGAAAGCGCTCGCGGAGCTGGCGGCGTGGAGCATCAATCAAATTTATCTGGCACATCGATCCAGCGGAGGGATAATGTTGCTGCGTTGCGCGCTATTATTCTTCGTGGTGGCGCTGATCGCGTCGGTTTTTGGGTTTCTCGGAATTGCCGCCGTTGCCGTAGCAATTGCCAAGATTTTGTTTTTCGTCTTTCTTGTTCTCTTTTTGGGGGCGCTCCTCGGCGGCCGGTTGCGTCGAACGGAGGCGCCTATCGGTCAGTATGAAATGCGCAGTAAGGAGACTTCATGAAGACCACATCGCTGCTCGGGTTCGTGCTCATAATCTTGGGCGTACTTGCGCTCGCCTATCAAGGCATCACTTACACCACGCACAAGAAGGTGCTGGACGTCGGGCCCATTCAAGCCACCAAAACGGAACACAACACGATTCCGCTTCCTCCGATTGTTGGAGGGCTCGCGCTGATAGGCGGGATCGTATTGGTCGTGGCGGGAAGTAAGGCATCCTAGGGATTGATATTTTTTTGTGGCTGGCCCAGAGATCCAGGCTCTCTGGGCCAGATTCATTCTTGAGGCTTGATCATGCGTGATCTGGCGCCTGGCGCAAGCCCGAATGACCCTCCGCGCCATTCCCAGTACCCGGCATCGAACCGCGCAGCCGTGCGGCCGTAGCGCGCTCCGAAAGCGTGCCTCGCAGTATCCTCTCTAGATCGGTCCTGCGGTACGGGTGACAGATAAAATCAAACGCACGGATGCTCAGCGAGGCGAGATAATCCCGGTATTCGTTCGGGCACGCGGGTTCGCACACAATGATCGCGGGGATTTCGACCGGACCGCTCTTGAGCACGCGAATGAGGTCGCGATAGGTGCCGTCAATGAGCCAAAAGCCGCAAAAGCAGGCCGCGACGTTTTCTTTGGCCAGCAGCGCCCGCACTTCGCCGACTCCCTTCGCCCACAGCGTGCGCAAGGGATACACTTGCAGCAAACCGCGCATACTGTCGGTGATGACGGGGTCGGTGGTGGCCACCAACACCGTCGGTTGCGCAGACACTGCTTGGTATTGTTCGGCTGAATCGCAATGCGAAATACTAGCGGGGTTCTTGTTTACCGGTGCTGTCTGGCCCATGGCTGGATTCCTTTCTGGTTTGGCGCGAGAAGAGAACAAAGAGCCG
Source organism: Candidatus Acidiferrales bacterium (assembly GCA_050012455.1). Lineage (GTDB taxonomy): Bacteria > Acidobacteriota > Terriglobia > Acidiferrales > UBA7541 > Palsa-295. The sequence goes on from JBEKHD010000001.1 coordinate 155,596, forward strand.
GCCAGCCCTCGAGATCTGGCGCGAAATTTACAGCTTTTCGTTCTCCTCCGCACCGCCATAATCGCGGTTCGAAGCCAATTCGACAATACTGGCTAGGCGTTAAGCTTTCAGGCGGTGTTGCTGTAGGCGCCGCGGAATCGAGCTTGAGCAGATGTGGACGGGCGAGGCACAATTCCGCAGGCGCCAGGAATCGCGCGCACGCAACACATACTTGCGGACGGCATAAGAATCGCGAACATCCGCCGCGCGGGGATCGCTCACCCGAGCGGGCTAAATTATTGTATCGGTGCGCTTACGCTTCGACGATCTGATTTCTAACAGCGTAACGCACCAGTTCGCTCACCGTATGCAGTTGCAGTTTGCGCATGATGTTGGCGCGGTGGGTTTCGGCTGTTTTTACGCTGATATTCAGCGACGAGGCGACTTCCTTGCTGCTCTTCCCTTCCGCCAGCAGCTGGACAATCTCCCGTTCGCGAGACGTGAGCCGGTCGCGCAGCGCGGTGGGCAGCTCGGTGCGCATCCTGCCCTCTTTGAAGCTGGAAAGCATCACTTCCGTCGCGCGCGGCGTGAGAAAAGGTTTGTGATTTGCCAGAGTTTCGACGGCGACGATCAGGTCGCGGTCCGAATCAGATTTTACGATGTAGCCACGCACGCCGGCTTCCAGAATGTCGCGAATCAGCTGATCGGAATAATGCACCGAGAGAATTAGAATCTCGGTGTTCGGAGATTCCTTGCGAATTCGGCGCGCCGCGTCAACGCCGTTCAGATCCGGCATGCTGATATCCAGGATCGCAATATCCGGTTTTAGTTCCTGGGCCTTGGCGACAGCTTCGCGGCCCGTGTGTGCCTCTCCGCAGATTTCCCATCCCGCGTGTGATTGCAGCATCCCTTTGATGCCGCGCCGCATAAGATCATGATCGTCTGCAATCAGGATACGAAGCACTTTCATTTTTCTCTCCGGCAAGAAGGGTTTGGTGTCGCGAGTTTCAGGGGCACCGTCCTGGACAATCTTCCCATAATGGGACGAGGCCGCTTGCGAATCCGTTTCAACAACATCTATGTTGCTTCTCTTTGACATTCGTTCACCCGTTTATCGATGACGCCAGGGCTCCGCCTCGGTTATGAGAGTTACTCTCCGGGCCCCACATGCTTCGAGCCAGAGCGACCGGCCGATGAATTCGGCTATGAAATGAAATAAGTCCCTCAGAGCCTGCGCTGCCATAAACCGCGCACAAATTACCGTATCCCTTCCGATTAGTCCATCGGCGTCATGCTGTAGTCTGCGTAGGTAGATCCCTGTAGGCGTGCCACGCGATGTATCAGAAAAATAATGAGTTAGCGAATCAAGAGGGGGGATTTTACCTTAGGGCGGCGTGGTTCGCAGCAGGCTCGCCGGCGGGGAGCGACGCCTTCAATTGATTGACGTTGCGGACGACTTTGGCCCATTCCTTCTTGTCCTTCTTCGTGGCGAAGGGCGCGTTCAGATCGCCGTAGTAGGTCAGCAGCGTGGTTCTCAGCGCGGACGAAAGCGAAGCATAATTGTTCTTCTGCAAGCGGTCCAGCAGATCGGCGTAGGTTTTATCAGCCAGCGGATACTGGCCGGGCCCGGTGACCGTGCCGGTGTCAATATTGTCGTTGACGAGAATTGTGCCGCCGGAATTCCGCTGCTGGTTCGCCAGTTGCACATAATTCTGGAGCGCGTTGCTGAAACTGGCGACGAACAACTTTTCGGCGTCGGGAGTGGGGATCTTGAACGAGAGATCGCGAAACGGCCCAACCTTGGGTATGAGCTCGAGCAAGAAACCGATAAGCCGGGTGCCGAAACCAGGCTTTTGGTACTTGCCGGGCCACTGTTTTTCGTAGTTAGAACGCGAGACGCGATAGAGAAATGCGGTGCGCGTAATCCCCGGACTGTCATGCTGAATTTCGTCCTTCTTCGTCTGCCAGGCGACTTTTGTAGCCTCGGGTATCAGTTGGCTCACGGCTCTGCGGTACGAAGCGATTGCCAGGTCGTAATTGGAAAGTATCGAATTCAGGTCCAGCGAATAAGTTTCTTGGAATGCGCGCGTGAGCAGGTCCTTGGAAACTTGAAAACCGATGCGGTCGCGGTACGCGTCCGAGGCGTATCGCCCTTTGGCGACTTGCAAGATATCAAACCCGAATTCGGTTTTCAGATGCGCGAGCGGATCCTCGTCGTACGTTACAACTTTGCCGTACTTGCGGCGGAGTTTCGGATACAGCAGCGGCACCGCGAGGTTTGTGCCAGTGCGATGACCTTCATTGTCCGCTGCGTAGTGCGCTAGCGCCCCGAGCGCGAATGCATAGTCATTCAAATTCTGCGAATCACGCAGCAACGCCTCGACGAAATCGCCGCTGCGCACGTAATGAACCAGATCGCTGAAAAGTTTGTTGCCGAACGGGTAGTAGCCCATATCCTGGATTACGCAGCCACCGTAGGCGTACGCGTGCGCCTCCTTCAGTTCTTCGGCCGTCGCTTGCGGAAACCGTGCCAGCAGCAGCGGCTTGATGGCTTCGTCCCAGGCAGCGTCCACAATCGCTTCATGAGCCAGGACGGCGTAGGCGCCGGAAGGCGACGGCGCAACAAGTAGAAGAATGATGCAAACGACAATTGCTCGGGTCTTGAAGAGTGCGCAGAACTTCTTGTGATTTCCGGGCATAAGGACGCGATGGCAATCAATTTGCAACCACTAGCAAGAAGGCCGCACAACAGCTTTGGCGTCAATACGCTAAATCTGCGAGTTGCCTAATGCAATACAGCGCTGGCTTCATTTCGCGCGTGAATGGGCCGTAGCAGACTCCGTTTGCTAGCCCGAACCCGATGCCTGCGATCTGTTATCGTCGCCGGCGGATTCCTTTAAGGACAAGGTCACGATGATTGTGGTTCCCGTTGGCCGTGACCGGATCTGCAGCCAGCCGCCGAGCTGGCGCACGCGCTCGCGCATTCCGCGAATGCCGACTCCCAGTTGGCCACCGCTGCTATTCAAAGTTGTAAGGATCTCTTCCGATATCCCTTTACCGCTGTCCGCCACCTCCAAACGAACGATTCCGGAGCGAACTTCAATCCGAACGCTGGCAGTGTCGCTGCCGGAGTGGCGGAATATGTTAGTCAGGCTTTCCTGCACGATCCGGAACAGAGTTCGTTCCAAGATTTCGGGGAGGCGGTTCGGACCAAGAGACACATTCAACTCAACCTGGACCTTGCTACGCTGGGTGAAACCTTCGATGTACCATTCCAAAGCAGAGCGCAGTCCGGCGTAATCGAGCGTTGGAGGATATAGAAGGTAGGAGAGCGTGCGAGTTTCGTCGGAGGCCTTCTGAGACAGCAGAATGGCTTCGCGCAACAACTCGGCAGCGGCTGGGTCCACCTCGGAAATTTTCGCACTCACGGCCGAGAGATGAATCACCAGGGCGGCCAGGCTTTGACCGGTGCTGTCGTGCAGTTCGCGCGCGATACGACGACGCTCTTCATCCTGCAATTGCAGCAAGCGTGCAGAAAGATTCCGCAGCGCCTCTTCGGCGTCCTTGCGCGGGGTAACGTCTCTATTTATTTCGAGAATGCCGATCGTGCGGCCCTGCGAATCGCGCTGCAAGACTTGGCGACTCGCAACCACCAGCCGCTTGCCATCGCGCGTCGTGTGGACCAGCTCGCCTTCCCATGAGCCAACGCTGTACAGCTTTTCGTAGATTTGGTCGAGCGGCTCGGGAAACTCCGTTTTCAGGAATGAGTGAGTTACGTTTCCACAAGCTTCCGCGGCGGACCAGCCATAAGTTTCCTGCGCGCCACGATTCCAGAACAAGATCGTGCTATCCACATCGCGCACGATGATGGCGTCGTGAGCGAGCTCTAGCAATTCGGAATGAAGCTTTCCGCTGGCCTTGCGTCGCGCACGGCTTCGTGCGGCCCTCTTCTTCCCGCTGGATTTATCGGGCATGCATCAGGCTACCTCGTGCCGGGCCTGACTGGTAAGGAAAATCATCCAGCACCGGACTGCGAACCTACGTCGTGGCGTCACCGGGTGGCCGGAGGATTGCCGGTGGATGAGAGTCGCCGCAATCAGGAACAATCATATGAAAATCGCAAAAGCTATTCGGGCCGCGGCAGATTCTTGCCCTGAAAAAATGGCTTGTGCTGGCCCATCGCTTCCACAGCCGTCACCAGCCAATTCGCCTGCGATTTTAATAGATAGCCGCTCGCACCGGCGTTCTGCGCTTGCTGAACCATTTGCGTCGAATCATGTTGCGTAAAGATCAGCACTTCGGCAGTCGGGAGCGCTTTCTTAATTCGTGGCGTAGCTTCGAGCCCGTTCATCTCCGGCATCGTGATGTCCATAATCACGATGTCGGGTTGTAATTCTCGCGCCTTGCCAATAGCTTCAGCGCCGTCGGCAGCCTCGCCGACAACTACCCATTCCTTGCGTGTGGCTAACAGCCTTCCCAAGGCTGTGCGCACAGCCTTTTCGTCGTCCACGATCAAGATTCGAAGAGTCACCGAGCCTATTCCTTGCACGTACCGAGCCACCTCATGACTGTACAGAGCACGAACCCTGACCACCAGCGCGCTCTTGCGAAATATCTACAGCATGTTCCCACTATTTACGCATGTTCAGGCCGGCGATCCAGCCGGCTCAACTGTCAGGCCGTAAGTGGCCTGTGTACAGTATTTTGCGTCCATTTCCGCTCGCACCTTTGGCTGCCGAATTGCAATCCAGACGTGCATCTTGAAGCCTCGCGGCGCAGTTTGCCCAGCCCTGGTGATGGAGGAATATGAACGAGACCTACGATATCTTTAGGGATCTTGCTGAAACCGGGCCGATTTGGATTGAAGCTGTTCAAGGTTTGGAGAATGCAAAGGCGCGCCTCACGGAAGTACTGGAAGCGCATCCCGGAAATTACTTCATATATGATCCACTTGCCGCCAAGGTGATCGCGTCGGCCGTGAAATCAGCGCAGATGCAAACACCGGTGAGGTTCGTCGACCGCTCCCGTCAATACTAAGACTGCTACAAACGGCCCATCAGAAACAGTATTAACAGGATCGCCAGCACCAAGCCGATGCCACCGCTTGGGTAATAGCCCCATTCCCTACTGTGGGGCCAGGTGGGCAGACTGCCAAAGAGCGCGAGAATTAGAACAATCGTCAGAATGAGCAGCAGCATGTTCTTCTCCCTTTATGTGTTGCCGAAAGGCGCGGCAACGAGTCCGCGCCCTTCGGAGCCGGCTGGCGTAATTAATTCGCGCTGCCAGCCTTGGCTGTCTTTTGTCGCGGCCTGCTTTCTTCCTTTTCTGGTTCGGCACCCGCATTGAAAGCCTCGGAGTTAATCTGTTCCGAAAGCTCCGTGAGCTTCTGATCGGTTTCCTTCTCTTCATCGAGCGTCTGTTGCAGCAGCGATGCTGCTTCAGTCTCGCCCATCAATTCGGCGTAGGCATGCACTGCGCCGTAAGCGGCGATTTCGTAATGCTCGACGCGTTGAGCCGCGGAAATCAGGGCCGCGTCCATCAGTGCTCCCTCGAAATCCTCGGACATCATTTCACCACCTTCCGCCACGATGCCGGCCATGCCTTTGCACTTCTTGCCCTTCACGGGCTCACCCAAGCCGGTCAAGATTTGTTCTAGCCGAGCGGCGTGGCCCCGGGTTTGTTCCAGATGCTCCTCGAATCCTTTGCGGAGTTCATCGGAATTTGCGGCTTTCGCCATTTTCGGAATTGCTTTGATTAACTGCTGCTCGGAGCTGTAGAGATCTCGCAGTTCATCCACGTAAAGGCTTTTTAGATTATTTTCAGTCATTTAAATCCCCCTGTTGCTGCTGTAGGTCGTGTCAGCGACCAGATTTTCGTGATTGCATGATTAGACTAGGCTTCCTTCATAGCCTTAGCCATAAAGCAAACGCTGTAGGCTTCGTTCCAGGTTCCGGTAGGGGGCAGCTAGCGAACATGCTGAAGCAGTGGCGCCGGGAACCGTTCCCGGAAAGCGCACTTCTTGGCAGCGCTCGGTACGGAGTGCGTCAGGCGAAATGTCCGGTGCAGCTAGGTATTGCGCTGTATTCCGAGCGCGAGACATTGTCTCCACTATGGATGAGCAGTTGGATATTCAATTCAGGAGGCTCAAAATGAACTGGGATCAAATCGAAGGCAAATGGAAGCAGTCGGTGGGGAAGGTGAAAGAGAAGTGGGGCAAACTCACCGACGACGATCTGACCGCGATCAACGGCAAGCGCGACCAACTGATCGGAAAGATTCAGGAGCGCTACGGAATCGCCAAGGACGTGGCGCAAAAGCAGGTCGATGAATTCACGCGTGCTTACCAGACAGATACGGTAGTCCAAAGCCGCGCCAAGAGAGCCTGATCGGTCCGTCGCTATCGATTGACGATCCGGCCAAGAGGAGGAACGTGATGGCAAGATACGGAAAAGCTGCCGGCAAGAGCGTGAAGAGCGCCATGCATCGCGAAAAGCGTGGCACGCTGCGTTCGGGCAAAGGTGGCAAGGGCGGCAAAGTGACCAGCCGCAAACAAGCGATTGCGATTGGACTTTCCGAGGCACGCAAGAAAGGCGCTAAGGTTCCGCGGAAAAAGTCCTAGCGCATTTCGTGGGTTGAACCTGCAAAGTCCTCGTTGACCATCGGGGCCGCGGCTTCTGCGGCCTTGGTGGCCAGCGGCCATAAGTGGCAGTCAATACATCCCTTCCCCGAAAACCCTGGCTCTTGCGGCAGAAAATCCCATTTGAAAATTCTTTCAGGAAAACACAAACGGCGGAATCACTCGCACTTCGTGGCCTGAAAATGGGACGAGGGCATGAGCCACATGGCCCATTCCCTCGCCTTCATCACGTCAGAGATACCCCAAGAATTATTACTTGGGCCTCGCCGGTGCAGCTGCACGCGGAGCCGGTGCTTGCCTCTGCTGCAATTGTTGCTGCTGCTGAGAGTGTCTTTGAACTAGCTGCTGCGTCTGCTGCTGGTGCTTCTGCTCCACTTGTTGGGTTTTCTGATCATTGGCTTTCTGCTTCGCCAGCTGTTGATGCTCCTTGTCCTGCTGCTGCTGGAGCTTCTGGCGTTCCTTGTCCTGCTGCGCGGCCAGCTTGTCCTGCTGTTGTTGATACTTCTGGTCCAACTTGGCGTTCCCGGTGTTAGGAGCAGGAGCGCGCGTGGCAGGCGGAAGATCGCGCGGGTGTACGGCAGGATTGGCGTGACCGGCGGCATTTTCCGCTCCGCGCTCGTTAAATTCTCCCGGTCGGGCGGTTGCGGCGATCGGGGGGTTGCCATGGTTGGCGGAAGCGCGCAGAGCTGGATTTGCACGCGCGGCGTTCACGTGCTGCGTTTGTGCGGCGACCGGACCGATGTGCCGTTCGTGCGCGGCAGCTTCTTCCTGCGCCGTCGGACGAGCGTCGATCCCGCCGTGGCCGTTATAACTGACGTGTACATCGTTTCGCACGTCTACCTTCGTTTCGTACACGTTGTGAATCACATTGACGTCTATGTTGGCTACGGCGCGGTTGTAAAAGAAATGGCCGTGGTCCCAGCGCCCGCCTTCAAAGCCGTGGCCGAAGTAACCGAAACCATAGTTGATGCCGCCATAGAACCCTACGGTCGGGCCCCAATAGCCGTCATACCAAACAAAACTGGCGCCGCCCCAACCCCAGTAGCCAGGCGTCCAGAAGAAACCTACTTCCGGAGCTTCGATCCACGTGCCGGGCACCCAGTAATAACCGTCGTCGCCCCAGCCCCAATATCCGGGCGTCCAGATGTAGCCGTCACCGGGGCAAACCGGCTGCTCGTAAACGGGAAGCGCCGGAGGCGCGATGGTGATCGCTACACCGATTTGCGCGAAGGACGCGGAAGAAAGAAATAGCATTGCGATTGCGAGTAGAAAAGGACGAATAAATCGGCTACGCATCAGAGATCATCTCCTCTTGAACGATTTCCGCCGGTTGCCCTCTGGCGGTTTCTCCGGTCGGTTGTGTCACGTAAGTTGCGAACAGGGAATCCAGGGCCGATGTAAAATACCAAAACTCCAGCAATACAGTCGAATATATTCTTCCTTGCGGTAACTAGCTATAGGGTTATGCCTGTAAAAGCGTGAAAAGCATTTCGTAGGCCGCTGCTCAAAAATGCCGGGACATATTTCGCCAACGCCGGCTGTTCATGAGGATTTATTCAGACACATCGCAAGTCACCGGCTACCGGCGCGGCAGAAAATCTCAATAGGCATTCGCCGCAACGGGGGCAGTAGTTGGCGCGGTTTTTAACTCCTCGATAAATTCTGCGAGCGTGCTGAACGTTTGCGAGCCTTGCGTCAGGCCGAGACGGCGGCTGATCTTCAACGGATCGCCGGAAAAATGCCACAAGCCGACAAAGATTTTTAATTGCGGTTGCTGGGCGCGTAATTTCGCATAGAGCGAGCGCACATGCGGCACGGCAAATGGAGGAAGCGCCGAGATGCAAATCACGTCAGGCTGCGCTTGTCTTATTTGCTCGAGCATTTCACCGGTAGCGTCCAACGGGATACACTGCGCTCGATGTCCTGCTCGTTCCAAAACCTGCGCTAGCATGGTGGCTACAAGTTCGTCGGCCTCATCTCGCGCAGGCAGGCAGAGAATATTCAGCGAGGGCGCAACGTGCACGGGATGAGCTTCATAGTTGAGCGATAATCCCTCCCCCGCTCCGGATTCGTGAGCATTATAGGCATCCTTCTCGCGCGGTTCCCACAGGTCTTCGATCAACTCGCTGATGCTCTGGCAGATGAATTTCTGGCTGGCGTCGTCCAGTCGATCTTGGTGACGATCGTGCTCCGCCAAACTCAGCGCCGGAATTAATACCGAATCGTAGAGCTCTTCCAGCGTCTTCCCTTCCAGTTGCCTCTCCAGGACGCGGCGCGCATCGTCGTGATCCATGGCCAGCAGGCGTTGATAAAAACGAGAAGACGGTGTCAAGACCGGCTCGTCGCCCAGAAGAATGTGCAGGAACCTGAGCCGGGGAACGTGACGCCCCGCGACCAGCAGACAAACGGTCAAGGGCGTCGAGAGAACGAGTCCGATGGGTCCCCAGATTGCGGTCCAGAAGATCGCCGCAACCAGAATCGCCAGCGACGAAATCCCCGTGTGAATTCCGTAAAGCATCGGTTCGATAAAATTGGAAACAATTAACTCGGTGACGATGAAAAGCCCCAGAGTGAGCAGGGGCCGCGTCCAGCCATGGAAGACCGCGAGGGAAAGAAGCAGCGGCATAATTCCCCCCAGCGGCGGACCGATGTAAGGCAGAAAGCGCAGCACACCGGCGAGCACGCCCCACAACAAAGCCCCGGGCACGCCAATGAAATGAAGACACGCACCGATGAAAATTCCGTAGCAGGTATTCACGACGAACTGCAAAAGCAAATATTTGCTGACGCGCGCGCTGGCGTCGTCAAGAGTTTGCGTCACCAGGTGAAGATGGCCTTCACCCGCCAGTGAGATCAGGCGGTTCCGCAAGTCTTCGCGGCGAATCAGCATGAAAATCGTGAAGACCAGGACGATCACTGCGCTCCCTAGCAGTTCAAAAACGCTCTGCACCGATTCCAACGGCAGCGCCGGAGCCTTAACGACTTCCACGGGAAGGGGCCGAGCCGCCGGAGTGGAGTGAGTAGCCGAAGACTGCGCGGCTGCCGGACTGGCGGGATGCGATGCGATGGGACTGGTGGCAAGATCCTTGCTGATTTCCGTGATCGTCTCCGAAGCACTATCCAACGAATGATTCGCGGGCCAATGCAGAGAAGCCAAGCGCCCCTTGATGTTGGATTTGTAGGCCGGAAGCTGATTGGCGACCTCGCTGAGTTGCTTCGCGACGGTCCACCCAACGGCGCCGAAAGCGGCAACGGCGAGAGCTACTACCAGGAGCGTGGAAGGAATCCGCCGAAAATGGATGCGCTCCAGGATCCTGACCACGGGCGTCAAGATGAACGTGAAAAGCAGAGCCAGCGCGAAGGGAATCAGAACGATCTTGGCAAAATAGAGCGCCGCGATTGCCGCGACCGCGACAACCACGGCGAGCAAATGGAAGAGATCGCGCGAGGCGTGAGACCGCGGCGCGACTTCGCTGGCTGGGCCCGGAAATTTCACGTTCGGCTGACGAGACCCATAACCAAAGAAACCAGGAACAATACCAAGAAAAGATAGAACAACAGCTTCGCAATCCCAGCGGCGGCCATCATGATGCCGGCGAAGCCAAATATTCCGGCTACGATTGCAACAACTAGAAAGATTAAGGCCCATCGCAACATGACGTTCTCCTCTTCGCGGATTTTACCCGCGAGCTTGCGGGGAAAAGGTACTGCGCGGGCCTGCCGATGAACATCAACGGAACTCCCTAGATACCTGAGGGAATCACCGTATACAGAAGCAGTTACGAGCCGGGAATCCACAGGCTGTTTCGGCGCTGAGTAATCGCGCACCCCTCCCTAGGTATTCCACTGTATTGAACGAAATCCGCGAAAACGTAAAGTGGAGGACGGCGCTTATGCACTCTCTTTCGAGCCGGAAGTAACCTGACCTTTTTCGCAGCACTGGGATCGTGGACGCCATTTATTGTTGGTCACCCTGGGAGGCATGCGATGTACACATATCTTTGCTGCAGATGCACAAAATGCGCCGCGCGGATTGTATTGGAGGAGTGGGCGGAGTCCATGTATCTGCTGCACAGACCCGTGCGCTCGCGGCCGCGGTATCAGATGTGCCCATTTTGCGAATCCGCGTTTGCTCCGGATCGGTATTACGTGACGGAGAGCGGAGCGCCACTCTCGGTTTCCGGCCGCACTGTGGAAATGCGCGATTCTTTGCCGCCGTTAAGCAAGACGGCGTGAGCACGTCGAAAAGCTCCCGAAATATTTATCCGCTGTAATAAATCCTCTCACCTGTCTCCTCCAAAAAGGGGCTGCCGCCGAGAATCGGGAGCCCCTCCTTCCTTTTCTGCGACGCCGTCCGTTCAAATTTATTCGCCAGCACATGCCGCAAAGTTCAGTAGAAACTCAGCGTGTACAGCAATTCCCCCTGAACCTTAGGAAGTTGTCCGTATTCCTCCTCGCCGCAGTCCCCGGCACAATGCGCGGCGTGGGAGAGGAATGGGAATCGGGTACCTTGCGAGAGCAAGGTATGAGGGCTGGGCCGGTTCCCCTCCTCTCCTCGCCAAAACTTTTCAAATGGGCCACGCTATCAGTGAAGGAGCAATCGCTATGCCGACCTCGGATGATCAGGAAACCCTGGAACGCGCGCGGGAGGATCTACGCGAGGGGAAATCTCCCTCGACGCAGGCAGGCGAATTCGTACGCGAAGAAATTGACCACGTACGGGAAGGCAAGCATGGCGCCGCCAGTGTGAAGCAGGCGATCGCCATCGGTCTGTCAAAAGCGCGCCGCGCCGGCGTGAATTTGCCGCCGCCAACGAAAGGACCCGCTTCAATCCGTCAGCAGGCACGACGCGATTTGCGCAAGGGCAAATCTCCGCAGCGCAAGGTCTCGAGCAAGCGGTCGCGCGCCACATTACGAGCTTTGCAACAGGAAAGCACTCGGTCGGCATCGCCTAAAGCGCTTTCCGAACAGGCACGCACAAGCGCCCGTCTTCGCGGACCGACGGCCAGGCGGAATGCAGCTGCGAAAGCGGTGCGCACGAAAGCAAAGACCGGCCGGCGCGCAGCCGCACGCAAGGCCGCCAGCACACGCCACCGGCCCGCTGCCTAGCGCTATCACGTCCATGCCCCCAATCCACAAAAAAAGCAAAGCCCGCGAAACACTGCTGGACGTGTTTCTTCTTTTGAATTCCTTAGTCATGCTTTTTAGCCATTGGGCGATGCCTCGCAAATGAACCGGACTGACGTGCCTCGCGAGGAGCAGCTCGATGGCGAGTCCCAAAACGCAGGAGGTTCCGAATGTACGTTCCCTGGCAAGTTGTGATTGCTTCATGCGATGTGGAAGAGCGTCGCGCGATGTGCAATATTTTGGCGAAGCAGGGGCTGGATCCGATCCCCGCCTCGACCGTGCGTGAGTGCTCGAAGATCATGGACCAGGAAAGCGTGGGATTGATCTTCTGTGCTCATTCACTGGTCGATGGTGATTACCGCGACTTGCTGCTTGTCGTGCGAGTCGGAGGGTGCAAAATCCGAGTCGTCCTCACGACTCGCCTCACGAATTGGGATGAATATCTGGAAGCGATGCGGCTGGGCGCCTTTGACGTCATCTCGGCTCCCTGCCGCCCGACCGACGTGGAATGGATGGTCATTCAGGCGCTACGCGACGAGCACGCCCGAACGAGGCAGATCACCCTTACACAACGAGTCGCCAGAAGTCTTCAGGGCGCGAGCATGTCCAGGTCAGCTTGAAGTCTTACATGGGAACGCGAGTCACGAATATATCTCGGGAGCTCGATGGATAGCGTAGCCTGCGAATCAGGGCCACCGGACTTCAGCTTCGAGCTGCAGCAGAAAGCGCATCACTTCGTCCGGATCCCGCACGTAATATTTCGCGTAGCTCTTTTGCACTTTTCCCACACGGATAGTGATCTGATCGCCTAGCGCGCAAAACGCGGTTTCGTCCGTGCCGTCGTCGCCGATATATATCGCCGGCGTGCTCGGCGGGAAATCGCTGAGCAGGTCCCGCACGGCGCCGCCTTTTCCACGGATCTCGTTGGGCACAACCTCCCACACCATCGCGCCTTCCAGAACTCTTAAGGTATCCCGCAACGGCGCGACCACGTCCAGGAGGCAGGCTTTTGCCGTGCGCGCGATGGGAGCGCTGGCCTGCCGATAGTGAACTGCAAAGCTCATCCCCTTGTCTTCGATGCGCATGCCGCGCATTGCGGCCATTCCTGTGCGCGCGCCTTGTTGCGCCCGAGCAAGAATTCTGGCCGATTCGTTGCTGATCTTCGTCTGCTTGCCCTGTTCTTCAGCTCCGTGAAGGCCAATGAAATGCAGGGTCTCGACCCCGATGCGAGTTTGCAAATCCTGGCAGCGGCGCCCGCTGACGATCGCGACGAACAATCTCGGATTTCGCGACAGGCGCTCGAGCATGTTCTTGGTGCGCTGCGGAACACGCACCTCCCACGGGTTTCGCTGCAGCTTTACCAGTGTGCCGTCGAAATCCAGCAGTAGCGCGCACATCTCGGCGTCGCGAATGCGCCCGGCGATTTCAGGCCACGCACGAAACAAATTGCGCGGCGCATAGACCGCAGTATTGCCATTCGCGCCACTCGCAACTTCGAGAGCTCGCGTGTGCTCAGAAGCCCTCTTTTCCTTTGGCTTTATCTGCAATGTGGGTTTAGTTGCCGTGCGAGTTCCGTTCATAGGGCGTGCCCGAGTTCAGGCTGCGCTTCCTCAATGCGGATCTCAGAAAGCTCCGTGATCAGGCTGCCCGCCCATGCAAACACATTATGACGCATGACATTGCTGCGCATCAGCCTCATGCGTGTTTGGCGTTCCGCCGTATCCATTTCCAGCGCGACGCGAATCGCTTCCGCCAGCTGCTCCACGTCGTAGGGGTTCACGATTATCGCATCGCGCAATTCACGGGCCGCCCCGGTGAACTGGCTCAGAATCAGCGCGCCTTCTTCGTCATCGCGCGAGGCAACAAATTCCTTTGCCACCAGGTTCATTCCATCATGCAGCGAAGTGACCATACAGAAGTCCGCCGCGCGGTAATACGGAACAATTTCTTCGTGGCTGTGGTGGCGCGTGAGCAACGCGATGGGCTTCCAGACCGGCGTCTGCCAGCGTGCATTGATTCGCGCCGCTTCGGCTTCCAGCTCCGCCAGGAAATCGTGGTAGCGCTCGATTTCCGTGCGGCTGGGCGCGCCGATCTGCACGAAGGTGAATTTTTCCAGATATGCCGGCCACTTCTCCAGAAATCGTTCAACGCCGCGCAGTCGTTCGAGCAATCCCTTGGTGTAGTCCACGCGGTCCACGCCGATTCCAATGAAATTCGCCTTAATGCCCAGCTTGCTCAGTAGTTCGCTGCGCAGCACGTACGGCGACACGCCTGGCTCCAGGCCGCGTTGCGATTCGCGAAAATCCACGCTAATCGGAAACGGCTTGACGAAGGTGAGGTGTCCGCCGCGCTTCACTGCAAACCGCTCCCATTCGATTTGCGATTCCAGAGCGGCGTCCACCGTCTCCAGGAAATTATCGCAATGCGCTTGTATTTGGAATCCGATCAAGTCCGCGCCCAGCAGGCCGCTCACAAGTTCACGTTGCCACGGGCATATCCCGAACGCTTCGGGATTCGGCCACGGGATGTGCCAGAAAATTGCCACGCGCGCGTCGGGCCGCGCTTCCTTCACCATGCGCGGCAGCAGTGCGAAATGATAATCCTGCACCAGCACAAGCGGATGCTCGACGCCCTCGATTTCATGTAGTACTGCTTCGGCGAATTCCCGGTTCGCCTCCTGATAGGCTTGCCAGTCCGAAGCTCGGAAAATTGGCCGGGTATGCGCGATGTGGCACAGCGGCCATAACCCTTCGTTTGAAAATCCGTAGTAATGGCCTTTTTCCACTCCTTTCGAGAGCCAGACGCGGCGCAGAGTGTAGTCAGGCTTATCCGGCGGAACACGGATGTGATCTTGATCGTCCACGGTTTCGCGGTCGGCGTCGCCCGAGCCCGAGGCAATCCAGATTCCGTCGCAGGCCCGTAAAATCGGTTCGAGCGCCGTGACCAATCCGCTCGCCGGTACCAGCAGCTCGATGCCCTTTCCTTTGTGGACGTGCATGTAGGGCTCGCGATTCGATACAACCACAAGCGATCCCTGCGAAGCTTTTCCCTGAATGCTTACGCGCAATCGTTCCGCGGTCCATACGGATTCGCCGGATTCACGCAGCCGCGCTTCCTCTTCAGCGGCAGAGCGCGCATCAGCGAGGCTGCGAGTGAGATTCATCACCTCGTTCGTGAATGGAGCGAGAAAACTTTCCTTGGGGCCCGGCGGACTGGGCATCACGCGGCCGCGGCGAATATCTTTCATCCACTGAGCTGTCCGCGAAATCGGCAGAACGATCGTCCAGCGAATGATCAGCACGGTGATAAGAACGATCAGCAGCACCTCGGCGATTACGTGCCAAAAAGTTGCGCGCCACATACGCGCGCTCTGCGTTTCGATGTAGGCCACATCGTGAAAAATTCCCAGCACGCCGGTGACGGCCCCCTTGTCGTGCAGCGGCATGTAGTACACATGCATTGGCTCGGAGCCGATCGTCACAAATTGGCTCAGGCCGTTTTGGCTTGCAGTCACCTGTGCCAGCGGAACAGGAGGAGGAACGAAGCGGCTCTGCAGATTGGAACTCTCCGCAAGCACTTGCCCGTGGTTATCGTAGACCACGACGCCCGCGAGCTGCTCGCGATTGCCGAAGCGGTCGACGATGCGGCGCAGTTGTTCGCGCGAGCCCTTCTCCAGGGCCGGTTCCACGATTTCCTGCAGGCTCTCTGACAGAATTTCGGCGCGATGCACCAGGTCCGTGCGCAAGCCGCGCTTCTCCGCGCGAACTTCGTTTTTGGACACGACGAAAGTAACGATGGTGACGCCCGCAACCAGAAATAAAATCAGGCGTAAGCTTAGCTTCACGTTAACCCCAAGTTGGATCTGCCATGATCCAGGCAAGCTTCGCTATTGCATTCGTAGCACGAATATTGCCAGTTAGGTGTAGCGCTTGTTGTTCACAATAGGACACTTACGCCGGCCGTCGAAGATGAGGCTGTGGAGATTATCCGAGGGCCGGGTAGAATCTGCTGGGATGCAGCTGCAAGCATCGCGCACCCTGTCGCTGGATTGAATCCAGCATTCACCTGATATTGTCTCGGGGCTGGCTGGCCATAAACTTGGTTGGCACGGCGACTCGCACACTCACGTGTGCTGGAAGGAAAGGATGTCTCGCGCGCTGAATTCGCCTCGTGTGATTGCGGGAGAATTCTCGATCTGCAGGTGGTTCTGCCTGGCGTTCACTTTTGTCCTGTTTTCGGCTCCCTGGCTCGATGCGACGTATACTGAGCCTGCGTTCCACGACCATTCTATGAAGAATGAATTTCAGCACTTCGACGATGTCCAGCAATACATCTCAGTAAGTTGGGACCACCTCACCCGCTCGCTCGACAAATGCAAGACCTATGAGGACCAGAAAATCGGCGACGAGCAGTATTTGTATTTCCCGGCGGATTTCCAGAGTTTGCCGGCTTTTCAGGAACTGGTGAAGGATTGCCGAGTGCGCGTCGAACGTTTGCCGGAGATCATCAGCGACCCCAACGACGTTCATTTGCACAAAATTTCCAAGGCGGGGCTGCTATATCTGCCGCACGCGTACGTCGTGCCGGGTGGCCAGTTCAATGAGATGTACGGCTGGGACAGTTACTTCATCATTCTCGGCCTGCTGCGCGCCAATCGCCTGGAACTTGCCAAGGGGATGGTGGAAAACTTTTTTTACGAGATTCAGCACTATGGCTCGATCCTCAACGCGAACCGCACCTATTATCTGACGCGCTCGCAGCCTCCCTTTCTCACTTCCATGATTCTGGCGGTGTATGACGCGGAAGACCCCTCTTCGCAGCAGAAAGATATTGCGTGGCTGCAGAAAGCCTACGATTTTGCGGTGACCGACTACGAGCAATGGACTCACCCGCCTCATTTGGCCGGCGAGACTGGCCTCTCTCGTTACTTCGATCATGGCGAGGGCCCCGTGCCCGAAATTATCGGCGACCCGAGCGATTATTACCGCGGTGCCGCGCAATACTTTCTGCTTATGAACGGCGCTAAAGACCCTCATCTTGTGCCTGTGGACAAGGATCATCCCGTCGAATCTACTGTCGGGCCGCTCTTCCCTGTCTTCACTCACGACGGGCAGGCGGGACAAGACTCGAAGGATAATCCAGCGAATTCACATGCGCCGGTGGATCAGGTCACGTTATCAGCGGACTTCTACAAAGGCGATCGCAGCATGCGCGAATCGGGATTCGATGTTTCGTTTCGCTTCGGCCCGTTCAGCGGCGAGACGCACCATTACGCGCCGGTGTGCCTGAATAGCCTCCTGTACAAAACTGAGAAGGACTTGGAGCGCATAAGTATTCTGCTTGGGCGGCCAGACGAAGCCGCGAAGTGGAACGCCCGCGCGATCGAGCGTCAAAAACTAATCCAGAAATATCTTTGGGACCCGAAGCAAGGCCTCTACTTCGATTACAACTTCATGACCCACACGCTATCCACCTACGAGTACGCCACCACGTTCTATCCGCTTTGGGCGGGATTAGCATCGCCCGAGCAAGCGCAGGCGGTGGTGAAAAATCTTTCATTGTTCGAACAGCCCGGCGGCCTCGCCATGAGCCGCGTGGAGTCGCAAGCGCAGTGGGATTACCCGTACGGCTGGGCGCCCATCCAATTGCTTGCGGTGGACGGGATGCGCCGCTACGGCTTCGGCGCGGACGCCGATCGCGTCGCCTATAATTTCCTGAGCATGGTGATTGAGGATTTTGTGACCGACCGATACATTCGAGAAAAGTACAACGTCGTTAAACGCACTTCCATCACTCGTATCGTGAAGGGCTACAGCCAGAACGTGATTGGATTTGGCTGGACCAACGGCGTCTTCCTGGAAATGCTCCACGAGCTGCCGCCCCCGCTTCTCGACCGTCTGAAAAGAGAATAGGACTAAAATCCTCGCCCGCGAAATTGTGCCGTTGCCGGAAGGACGCTCCGCCGACGCCTTGCGCTTACGGTCGTGGTTTACTGAATCGCTAGCGGGTCCCGTAAGAAGGGGGGAGGGAGGATGGGGGAACATCCTCCCGGCGTGCAGACTGCGTGTTTTACTGGGGAGCCTGAGTTCAATATGGACCTCCCCTCGATTCCGCTCCATACATTAACCAACGTATTTTTGGCCTCTACCGTCCTGACGCTAATTCAGGCATGCCGTCACGCCCAGAGCTATTCAGCCTGGTCCTTCCCAGAACCCGCTGATTCTCCAGCGCCCGTCCCTGCGGGATCCGCAGGCCCCAGCAGCGCCTCAATCATTCCCACCATGGGAAACGCGTTGGTCTTGGAAACGACCGATCGGATACCGGCTTCTCGGGCGTGCCGCTCCAAATCTGTGCTGGCGTGTTGCGTGAACAGAACGATCGGTACCGCCGGCGCGATCTCAGCCATGCGCCTCGCTGTTTCGATACCATTCATGCCTGGCATTTGAAAATCCAGGATCACGATATTGGGATGCAATTCTTTGAACATGTCGACGGCGCTCTCACCATCAGCCGCCTCACCGCATATCTCCCAGTCGGGATTGGCTTGCAAGACGGTGCGCAGCGATTTCCGGACGAGTTCGCTATCGTCCACGATCAGGAATCGAGTGCGCATCAGAGCTCTCCTGCGCGTCTCGTCGGGGTGTGCAACCCCACAGGCGCGAACATTTCCATTCGCAAAACGTCACAAGCCGAAATCATAGAGTTTTCACCATCGTCTTATGGACGGGGACAGCCGCAATCACCTTCGTGCCGTTCTCACTCGATTGAACGTCCAGCGTGCCGCCGAGTTCGCGCAAACGCTCACGCATCCCGCTCAATCCCACGCCATGATTTGATCCCGGGGATGCCGGCACGCCATGGGTGCGAGGCATGCCCTTGCCTTCGTCGCAGACTTGCACTGTGAGCAGCTTATCCTGGGTAGGCGCGATCTTGATGCGAGCGGTTTTACTTCCCGAATGGCGGTACACGTTGGTAAGGCACTCCTGCACGATTCGAAAAACCGATATCTCCACGTTCGGCGGCAGCCGGCCGATCTCCGGCGACAGTTCGACGTCAACCTTGACGCTGCTGCGCTCGGCAAAACCTTCCGCGAACATTTTGATTGCGGGCAATAGGCCGATCTCGTCCAAAAGCGGCGGATGGAGCAGATGCGAAATGGTGCGAGTTTGCTTCGAAAGCTGTTCCACCAACTGATTGTTCTGTTCCAAGGCCTCGGCAACCTCAGGTCCAAGCTGTTTCGTTCGCTGCGCCAGCATTCCGTTATTCATGGAGAGCGCCGCGATCAAAGGTCCGATGCTATCGTGCAAGTCGCGCGCGATGCGGCGGCGTTCCTCATCTTGCATCGCAAGCAGCCGGGCGGAAAGTGTGCGCAAGTCGCGATTGAGCGATTCCAGCTGGTTCGTTTTGCGATGCAGATCCGCAAAAACTCGCACCTTCGCGCGCAACAGTTCGGGAACCACGGGCACGGAAATGTAATCCACGGCGCCGCGCTGGTAAGCGTTGAGCCGGTCGAGGTCCGTCAAGTGCACCGCGGAGATAAAAATAATCGCAATCTTCTGAAACCGCGGGTGCTGCCGGATCATATCCGCCAGCTCGAACCCGTCGAGTTCCGGCATGCTTACATCCATCAGCACGATCGCGATGTCCGTCCTCAGTAAATGGTCCAGCGCTTCTTTGCCCGACCGCGCCTTTATCAGATTTTCGCCTAGCTCGTTGAGGATGGCCTCGTAGGTGATCAGCTTGCCCGGCTGATCGTCCACCATCAGAATATTTACTTTGTCCTGCTCGCCCATTTTCTTCCTCTCGCTTCAGACGGTGTTGGGCCGTCCTCTACGATCGAGTCGCAATCACCCGAAACCGGAATCATGCTACCGATGGAACCACATCCGCAATGCGGAAAGCAGTTGCTCGGTGTTCACCGGTTTCGCCAGATATTCGGAAGCTCCCGCCTCCAAGCATTTTTCGCGGTCGCCCTTCATGGCTTTTGCCGTCAAT
This sequence comes from Candidatus Acidiferrales bacterium, assembly GCA_050012455.1. Taxonomy (GTDB): domain Bacteria; phylum Acidobacteriota; class Terriglobia; order Acidiferrales; family UBA7541; genus Palsa-295. The sequence goes on from JBEKHD010000001.1 coordinate 175,334, forward strand.
GCGATGATCGGCAAGCGCCGGAAGGAAGGATTGCGACGGATGATCTGCATCGTCTCGTATCCATCCATGTCCGGCATCATGATGTCCATCAGCACGATCGCCACATCCGGAGTGGATTCCAGCGTATTGATCGCCTCGCGGCCGGTGCCTGCAGTCAGCACCAACATTCCGCGGCGTTCCAGCACGCTGCTGAGCGCGAAAATATTCCGCACGTCATCGTCCACCACCAACACCTTTTTTCCTACCAGCGCTTCATCGGAATGATGCAGCAGATCCAGCATCTTCTGCTTTTCCGGCGGCAAGTCGGTCACCACGCGATGCACGAAGAGCGCGGTTTCATCCAACAGGCGTTCCGGAGACTCAACACCCTTCACCACGACGCTGCGCGCCAGCAAATGCAGACGCGCATCTTCTTCCGGCGACAAATCCTTCCCCGTAAACACCACTACCGGCAAATCGCTCAGAGAAGGAGTGTCGCGGAAGCGTTCCAATATCTCAAATCCCGACATATCGGGTAGACGCAAGTCAAGCACGACGCAATCAAACGGCTGCTCGTCGATCGCCGCAAGCGCCTGCGAGCCCGTGGCCGCGATTTCCACGTCAATATCTTCGTACCCGAGCAATTCGCGGATGCTGAGTTGCTCGGCCGGATTGTCTTCTACCACCAACAGGCGCTTGCGCCGCGGCGCAGTGTATTCCTTCATGCGCGCGAACGCAGTCTTCAGTTGTTCGGATGTCGCCGGTTTGATCAAGTAGGAAAAGGCGCCACGCGCCAAACCGTGTTGGCGGTCTTCATCCAGCGTCAACATTTGCACTGGAATGTGACGCGTGCGCGGATCCTGCTTGAAGTGATTCAGCACCGTCCAGCCCAGCATGTCCGGCAAGAAAACATCCAGGGAAATAGCCGTCGGCTGAAATTCATGAGCCAGGGCGAGAGCTTCAGCGCCGCGTGTCGCGGCGAGCACCTTGAATCCGGTATCGCGCCCGAGATCGCATAGCATGGTGGCAAAGTACGGATCATCTTCCACAATGAGCAGAATGGCGTCTTCCGGCTGCAAATTTTCGCGATCGTCTGCGATGGTGATCTGCTCGATCGCACGCTTGGATGCGGCTCCAGGTATCGGCTGGCCAGTCGCAGGCAGAGCCGAGGATTTGGATTCGGTCCCGCCTACGCCGGTCGAGGGTCCCACGTAGGTTTGCGGCAAGTACAACGTGAACGTGCTGCCTTCATCCGGTGTGCTGCGCAACTGAATCTCGCCGCCCAACAGACCGGCGAGCTCGCGGCTGATTGCGAGGCCCAAACCAGTGCCGCCATATTTGCGGCTGGTGCCGGCGTCGGCTTGCTGGAACGCCTCGAAAATGATGCGCTGCTTCTCCGGCGGAATGCCGATGCCCGTATCAGTGACTTCGAAGGCGACGACGGACGCTGATCTTCCGAGAACCGGGTGCTCTTCGGCCCAACCGCTTTCGGCTGCGAAGACAGACAGGCGCACGCCGCCCTTCTCGGTAAATTTGAAAGCGTTGGACAAAAGATTCTTCAGCACCTGCTGCAGGCGCTTGGAATCGGTGACCAGGCTGCGCGTCAATTTCGGATCGGAGTGAACTTCGAAATTGAGATGTCGGTTCTCCGCTTCGTGGCGGAAGGGGCGAGCGATCATGTCCAGCAAACTCGCGAAGAATACTTCTTCAGCCTGCACCGAGACCGTACCGGATTCGATCTTCGAGAGATCCAGAATGTCGGTGATCAGGTTCAGCAGGTCCGTTCCGGCGCCGTGAATGGTGCGCGCGAATTCCACCTGCTTGTTCGTCAAGTTGCTGTCGGGGTTGTCGGCCAGCTGCTGGCCCAAAACCAGGATGCTATTAAGCGGTGTGCGCAGCTCGTGAGACATGTTGGCCAAAAACTCCGACTTGTACTTCGACGTAAGCGCCAGCTCTTTGGCTTTTTCTTCCACGGCACGGCGCGCCTGCTCGATTTCCTGGTTCTTGCGCTCGACTTCCACGTTCTGTTCGGCCAGCTGCTGCGCCTTCTGTGCCAGCTGTTCGTTGGTCTGCTGCAATTCGGTTTGCTGCGTTTGCAGTTCGGTGGCCAATTGCTGTGATTGCTTCAGCAGGCCTTCGGTCTGCATCGTGGCCTCGATGCTGTTCAGCACGATGCCGATGCTGGAAGTCAGTTGGTCCAAAAACGCCAGATGCGAGGCGGTGAATACGGTGAGCGATGCCAGCTCGATTACGGCTTTCACGCGGTCCTCGAAAAGAATCGGCAGCACGATCACGCTGCGCGGAACAGCCTGGAATAATCCGGAGCGTATCGGGACGGCATTCGCGGGCACATCGGTAATCAACATGCGCTGCTTTTCCGCGGCGCACTGACCGACGAGACCATTGCCCACGTGCAAACGGCTCGGATGCCCATCTTGATCGCTATCCGCAAACGCCGATAGCAGCACCATGGTTCCCGATTCTTCCGACTCCATTTGATAGATCACGCCTTGCTGCGCGCTGACGAGTGGAGCCAGCTCGGACAACAGGCTGCGTCCCACCGTCGTCAAATCGCGCTGCCCTTGCAACATGCCGGTGAACCGCGCGAGGTTTGTCTTCAGCCAGTCCTGCTCGTTGTTGCGGTCGGTGGTGAGCCGAAGATTGTTGATCATGGTGTTGATGTAATCTTTCAGCTCAGCGACTTCGCCGCTGGCTTCCACTTGAATCGAGCGGGTCAGGTCGCCTTTCGTGACAGCCGTGGTCACTTCCGCGATGGCGCGCACCTGGTTCGTGAGGTTGTCCGCGAGCAGGTTCACGTTTCCGGTCAAGTCCTTCCAGGTTCCGGCGGCTCCCGGCACGTTCGCTTGACCGCCCAGGCGGCCTTCCACCCCTACTTCACGAGCGACGGTCGTTACTTGGTCCGCGAATGTCGCGAGTGTGTCCGTCATGTTGTTGATGGTGTCGGCCAGCGCGGCAACTTCACCTTTGGCGTTCACCGTGAGTTTCTTCGTGAGCTCACCGTTCGCGACGGCGGTCACCACTTTCACGATACCGCGCACCTGTTCGGTGAGGTTCGCGGCCATCACGTTCACGTTGTCCGTCAAATCCTTCCACGTGCCGGCGACGCCGGGCACTTGCGCTTGGCCGCCCAGCTTGCCGTCGGTGCCGACTTCGCGGGCCACGCGCGTCACTTCCGCGGCAAATGCGTTGAGTTGGTCCACCATCGTGTTGATGGTGTTCTTCAGTTCGAGAATTTCGCCCTTCACGTCCACGGTGATCTTGCGCGAGAGGTCGCCGCGCGCCACGGCCGTCGTCACCTCGGCGATGTTGCGCACCTGGCCGGTCAAGTTTCCGGCCATCGCGTTCACCGAGTCGGTGAGGTCCTTCCACGTTCCCGCCACGCCAGTAACGTTTGCCTGACCGCCCAGCCGGCCCTCGCTACCCACCTCGCGCGCCACGCGTGTCACTTCGGCGGCGAAAGAGCGCAACTGCTCGACCATCGTGTTCAGCGTTTCTTTCAGCTGCAGAATTTCCCCGCGCACGTCCACCGTGATCTTGCGCGACAAGTCGCCGCTCGCGATCGCCGTCGCCACTTCCGCGATGTTGCGCACCTGGCCCGTCAAGTTGCTGGCCATGAAATTGACGTTGTCCGTCAAGTCTTTCCACGTGCCGCCGACTCCGGGCACTTCGGCTTGGCCGCCCAACTTCCCTTCCGTGCCCACTTCACGCGCCACGCGCGTCACTTCGCCCGCGAACGCGTTCAGCTGGTCCACCATCGTGTTGATCGTGTTTTTCAATTCAAGGATTTCGCCCTTCACGTCCACGGTGATTTTGCGTGACAGGTCGCCGCGCGCGACGGCCGTTGTCACCTCAGCGATGTTGCGCACCTGGCCGGTCAGGTTGCCGGCCATCGAGTTCACCGAGTCCGTCAAGTCCTTCCAGGTTCCCGCGACGCCAGGCACGTTCGCCTGACCACCGAGTCTTCCTTCGCTGCCTACTTCGCGCGCTACGCGCGTCACCTCGCCCGCGAACGCGTTCAGCTGGTCCACCATCGTGTTGATCGTTTCTTTCAGCAGCAGGATTTCGCCGCTGACGTTCACTGTGATTTTCTTGGAGAGGTCGCCGCTGGCGATAGCCGTCGCAACTTCCGCGATGTTGCGCACCTGGCCGGTCAAGTTGCTGGCCATGGAGTTCACCGAGTCCGTCAAGTCCTTCCAGGTTCCGGCAACGCCGGGCACCTGCGCCTGGCCGCCCAATTTTCCGTCCGTGCCGACTTCGCGCGCCACGCGCGTGACTTCGGAAGCGAACGCGCGCAATTGATCCACCATCGTGTTCAGCGTGTCTTTGAGCTCGAGGATTTCGCCCTTCACGTCCACCGTAATCTTGCGTGACAAGTCGCCGCGCGCGACGGCCGTGGCTACTTCCGCGATGTTGCGCACCTGGCCAGTCAAGTTGCTGGCCATGAAGTTCACGTTGTCAGTGAGGTCCTTCCATGTTCCCGCTCCAGGCACCTGCGCCTGGCCGCCCAATTTTCCTTCGGTACCAACTTCGCGCGCCACGCGCGTCACTTCGCCCGCGAACGCGTTCAGCTGGTCCACCATCGTGTTGATCGTGTTCTTCAGTTCGAGGATTTCGCCCTTCACGTCCACCGTGATTTTGCGCGACAAGTCCCCGCGCGCCACAGCCGTCGTCACTTCGGCGATGTTGCGCACTTGCGCGGTGAGGTTTCCGGCCATCGAATTGACCGAGTCCGTCAAGTCCTTCCAGGTTCCGGCGACGCCCGGCACGTTGGCTTGACCACCGAGCCTTCCTTCGCTGCCCACTTCGCGCGCCACGCGCGTCACTTCACCGGCGAACCGGTTCAATTGGTCCACCATGGTGTTGAGCGTTTCTTTCAGCTGCAGAATTTCGCCGCGCACGTCCACCGTGATTTTGCGTGAGAGGTCGCCACTCGCAATCGCCGTCGCCACTTCCGCGATGTTACGCACTTGGCCAGTCAGGTTGCTGGCCATGAAGTTCACGTTGTCCGTCAAGTCCTTCCACGTGCCGCCGACTCCAGGCACTTGCGCCTGTCCGCCCAACTTTCCTTCCGTGCCGACTTCACGCGCCACGCGCGTCACTTCGCCTGCGAACGCGTTCAGCTGGTCCACCATTGTGTTGATCGTGTCTTTCAGCTCGAGAATTTCGCCCTTAACGTCCACCGTGATCTTGCGCGAGAGGTCGCCGCGCGCGACGGCCGTCGTCACCTCGGCGATGTTGCGCACCTGGGCGGTGAGGTTGCCGGCCATGGCGTTCACGGAGTCCGTGAGGTCCTTCCACGTTCCCGCTACGCCCGGTACGATCGCTTGTCCGCCGAGTTTTCCGTCCGTGCCTACTTCGCGCGCCACGCGCGTTACTTCCGAAGCGAACGAGCGCAACTGGTCCACCATCGTATTGATGGCTTCCTTCAGTTGCAGAATTTCGCCGCGTACGTCCACCGTGATTTTGCGCGAGAGGTCGCCGCTCGCCACCGCCGTGGCCACTTCAGCAATGTTGCGCACCTGCCCAGTCAAGTTGCTGGCCATCGAGTTCACGGAATCGGTGAGGTCCTTCCACGTGCCAGCCACGCCGGGCACTTGCGCTTGTCCGCCAAGTTTTCCGTCCGTGCCGACTTCGCGCGCGACGCGCGTCACTTCCGCCGTGAACACGCCGAGCTGCTGAATCATGGTGTTGACGATCGTAGCCGAACGCAGGAATTCGCCTTCCAGTGGGCGCCCGTCGACGTCCAGTTGAACCGTCTGTGTCAAATTGCCTTTCGCCACGGCCGCGATGGCGCGCGTAACTTCGGTCGTCGGCCGCAGCAAATCGTCTACGAGCGTATTGACCGATACTTCCATCTCTCCCCACGCCGCCTTTGGAAGGTGAAACCGCATGCGCTCTCGCGTTCGGCCTTCTTTACCTACAACTTGTCCGACGCGCTTTAATTCCTTCGCCATCTGCTGATTGGCCGTAACGATGTCGTTGAACGTGTCGGCGATTTTTCCCGCCAGTCCGGTCCAGTCGCCCGGCAGCCGCACCGAGAAGTCGCCATCGCGCATGGTCTGGAGGCTTGCGAGGATTACGCTCAGATCCGCGGAAACCGGCTCGTTCTCGACAGCGCTCCGCCCGTTACTTTTCGCGCTGGGTCCGGGGCCGGGAATTGTAGTCGTGGTCGTTTTACTGGGCTCGGTTCGTTTCATCCTCTTCTCCGCTGTGCAAGGTCAACTGGCGCCGCCGATTTGCACGCTCCCGACGCCACAGACCTACATATGAATTTCGACTGACTGCGCAAGGCAGATAATCTCCAGAAATAAGCGCACAACATCGCCGCAAGCTTAGGTTTAGCGCCATTTCCATCGAAGAGGAATTCATACCATAAAGTTGTTACGCGCCATCTACAGTAAACAATGTATACGCGGCGAAGCGTAGGAACCGGCAAACGAGAGGCAAAGATAGGCCTGCGGCGCTAACGCTTGATGGGATAGGGTTTGTGTGTCCTTGCCTTGCGCTTGTAACGCACCGTAGGGCCGGATAGCAACGATCCATCCTGGATTTACACGGATGCGTGTATTTCGGCTGCACACATTCGCGGCTATAACCGTACAGTGGGAGGCGCCGATGGATCTCCGAATCCTGGTGGTCGAAGATTCAGAAACGACACGGCGCATCATTCGCGCAATCCTGGAAACGCGTGAGTGGAAGATTTGCGGTGAAGCGAAAAACGGCCGTGCAGCCGTGAAGCAATTTCGGAAACTCCGCCCAGACGTCGTAATTCTGGATCTCGCCATGCCCGGCCTCAATGGCATTGAAGTCGCAACTCGACTCTCGAAAATCGATCCTCTGGTGCCGTTAATTCTATTTACCATCGCCGATGTAGACCAGCTGCATGAAACCGCCAGCAGCGCCGGAATCTTCGCGGCAGTGTCCAAGGCCCGTGCTTGGGACTTGATCAGCACGATTGAATCTGCAGTCGCACGCCTCAGTACCCTGGGCCAACCCATTCAGTAGATGACACAATCGATGTCGCCCCGGACGTGAAGTGTCGCATGACGAGACGGGCAATCGAGCTGGAGTAGGATCGCAAATCCCGCGCGTAAGCACCGGAAGAATTTCCTGCATTCGTTACGCCATGCACGCTGGCAAAGCGTGAACGCCCGAACTGCCTGATCGCTGCCGCCGCACACAAAAAAGTTCCTTCCGAATGCGGCCACGCACTCGGAAGGAACCGGGTAGAACTTTTGCGCAGTTCGTCTACTGTCCGTGCTGAACGACGTGTTTCGGGGTCCTGGCGTCCAACGTCGCGATCAGCCTGTGGGCCGATGGGGGCACCGTTGTATCGTGGGCCAGCACGATGTCCTTGGCGGAGATCTTCTCACCGTAGATTCGTTCGTTGGCATCATTGTCGGGGCGGATGGTGGAACCTTCGAGCGAGATACCAGCGAAGACGCCGCGGGCCCGCGAGTAGCTCAATATCTCAGCGCGCATGGTGACGTCCGTTTCGGCTGAGGCATCGCGGCCGACTGGGCCCGCAGCCACTGAAGCATCGCCGCCGAGCTTCACTTTGCTGCTGAGGATGCCGTTGGCGCCGCGGTCATTCATCACCAGCAGGACGAAGTCTGTGGCTTGTCCGCCGATCTGAAAGCCCACGCTGCCACCTTCGAGAGCCATCATCGAAGGCGCACCCCATCGGCCCGTAAAGTTCGGGCCCCGGCGGCAGGTCATCGCGCCGCGGCCATAGCTTGCGCCGACGACGAATGCGGCCTTTAGCACGGAAGGAAATACGACAACACAATCGGCCTTGTCGAGCAGGTCTTGCGGTATGTCGTCCGGAACATTCAGGATCTCGTGCAGGACGGTGCCGGAAGTCTGCAGGCGATCCTGATCCTTTTCGGTGTCGTCTGCCCAACCGGTAACTGCCAGCAACAACAATGCGCTCATCGCGCATGCGAACATCATCTTCTTCATCTCAATCTCCTAGAACGCATGAATTGTGCGGATTACCGGCCGCACTTTCCGGATAGAAACTCGAGCTAGTTCCCCGCGGTGTCGCGGCGCAAGAGATGCATCAGCAGCGTGACGAGAAAGACCGCAAGAAATATAAAGAACAGAATCTGGGCAATGCCCGTTGCGGCAAAGGCGATGCCTCCGAATCCCAGGAAGCCTGCGACCAGGGCGACGACCAGGAAAATTACTGCGTAATAGAGCATGTGACCCTCCTGGCGCTTCCGAAGTCGAGCAGCGCGCAGATTCTGCGCAGGTAGAAAGTAAGCTGGAGGCGTCTATCGAGCCATCGGTCGAATGCTGTAAAGGTCCAGGGATTTATGCGGTACGTCGGGCTCAGAATGGCCGAAAAACTAGAGGTGAGAACGGGTCGCGGGTGATTGTTTTCATTGGTTTACGTCGTTTTCTAATACTGGGGCACTAGAGATTAGGATGGGTTGGTCCGCCAAGGCGGCCTGGTTTTCGCGCTCTGGTTGGGCGGCCTGGACGCGTTCGGCGTAGCTGCGGAGTTCGATGGTGGGATTATGCAGGGTGGTCAGCGCGAAGCGATCGTCGCGACATTTTCGAAAGAGTTTCATGTTCTCTCTCCTCACCAGCGGTAGCATTCATGGAACGAAAAAGCAGCTGTACGGAAGTACGTACAGTGAAAAATATGGGTGTACTTTTGTACAGGCGAGGGACAGTTCTGGTACTCACTCGCCGAAATGATTGGAGGGGTGGAGCTCGCTGGGTTGGCCGGTGGCGGAACGTCTAAATCCGCATCCTGCAAAAAGCGAAGGCTGCGTCAGCCGCCCGTTACGATTTAGGCTTGTTCAGCGAAGCAATCAGAGTCTTGCTGAGAACGTGCATCACGCGAACTTCGTTTGCTGTTTGCTTTGATAATTCCATTAATCTCTTAATTGCATTTTCGTGGCCCGGTACCGTCTCCCGCCAGATAACAGCGCCATCCGGCAGAACCTCAAACAAGTCATAATCGCGATCCATGCCGCTCCTTTTCGGGTGGGCAAGATATCGTGCCACGCGGGCGTCATTGTCGGCTGTCTAACATTGAACAGCAATGGTATCGCAAGATTGCGCGGGAGCGCTAATTGGCGACGGGCGCGAGTGGAAGCGAGCGTTCGAATGGCGTCTTGAACGAGAGTGCGGCTAATCCTGAGCCCTTCAAAAACGGAAGGGTACGGGACCGGAAAATTCAACGTCTTTAGGTGGTTTGGAAGGGTGCACCACCCGCCGCGCCCAGACCGACATCGTCGGTTATTCACTGGCCTCGCTTGGGGCGGTCCGCGCTGGATATGGCGCGCGTGATTACATTTTTTTGTGGTTGAGGCGCAGGAGTTGTTCGAACGGGGGGACGGCGGGCAGGCGCCATTGGGTGGGATCGCAGGGTTGGCGCAGCCAGGTGGATGCAGTGAGCCAGAGCTGGCTGGGTAGTTGGAGGAGGAGCGCGGGAGGCGGGGCGCAGGCTGTGGTGGTGGCTGCGACGACGAAGCTGTTGGTCCATTTCGTGGCCCAGCGCAGCACAAGGAGGGGCTGCGCGGTTGATGTCGTCACGCGAGAGCTCTGCTGTGCTGATTTCGCCTCTGGTGATGCGTCCGCATGTGGGGAGGGCGCTGCAGCATTGGCGGCTTGGCTATCGGCCGCGGTGGAAGCCTTTGCGGGTGGCGGAACCGGCTGCTCCTGCAAATCGATTGTGGGTTCCGCCGCTGGAGCGGACGCGGGCTGCTGCGATAACCCGATGGGCGGCTCCGCAGTTAGTTTACCGATGACTTCCGCGAAAAACTTGTTCCAGTCGGCGAAAAACTTTGGGTGGGAGTGCGTTGGCCGGGGCGCGGCGAGTTGCGGGAGCGGGCTGAAGACGTTGTCTGGCGGTGCGGCCCATCGCTGCACGACTGGCTTGGGCATTCCGGATGGAAGAGGCGCGCCGGTTAGCGACGAGAGCGCGTTCATAAATCTGGAGTGAGCGGCAATCTCGGGGGAATGCGCGGCAGGCGGGACTGAGGAAAAGGATGAGGCGGCGAGCGATTTGATGGGGCCGAACTGAAATTGGCGAGCGACTTCGGCGACGAAGTGCGGCGGCACCGGTTGGATTCGCTCGAGGCTGGCGTTGACGAGCGCGTGCTCGCAGAGCAGGTTCACGACGCGAGGGATTCCGCGCGAATAAAAGTAGGCGGCGTCCATGGACTGCGAGGCGAAGATGGGCAGGCCGTTTCCGCCGGCGATGTGCAGGCGCGTTTCAATGTACTGGTGAGTTTCATGGCGGGAAAGAGGGGCAGTTTGACAGCGCAGGGCGATGCGTTGTTTGAGCTGAGTGAGAGCGAGCTGCTGGAGCCGGTCGTCGAACTCCGGCTGGCCAGCGAGGACGATCTGCAATAATTTTTCACTGCATGTCTCCAGGTTCAGAAGCAGGCGAATTTCTTCCAGGACGCGATCGGCGAGGCCCTGGGCTTCGTCCACGATCAGCACGGGCGTGTGGCCGGCGCGAAAACTTTCGAGAAGCCATTGTTGCAGGCGCAGCGGGAGATTGTCGTTCGGTGCGGCGGTATCGAACTTGATGGCGAAATCCCGCAGGACAAAATCGAAGAGATGGCTTACTTCCAGGTGAGAATTGAAGATGAAGGCGGCGGGAGTGCGCTGCCGTTGCAGGCTGTCGAGCAGATGGTGGAGGAGCGTGGTCTTGCCGGTGCCCACTTCGCCGGTGAGCAGGAGGAGGCCTTTGCGAGACTTGATGCCGTGGGTGAGGCTGTCGAGCGCTTGCTGAGTCTGGTGGTTCAGGAACAGGAAGCGCGGATCGGGGTTTACGTTGAAGGGATTTTCGCGCAATGCAAAAAATTGGTTGTACATTTTCTCCGGCTGGAACAGTAGAGATGCGATGGAAAGAGCACTCCTGCGGCCAACCATTGGGTTTAGGCGGAGAGGGAGCAGCTTAGAGGTTACTAAGGCAGCGGAATGTTCGAGTTTGCGGGATTTTGTGGAGGAGTTGGGACGTGCTGGAGAACCGAGCGCGGACGCGAGGTGTTTCAGTTTGGGAATAAATGGCTTGGCGCGACCCGAATCGAAACTGGCGGGGCAGTAAGGTTTAAGGATACAAGACGTCGCGTGGCATACCGCTACGAAGCAGCGGTTACGTCAACGACGCCCAGCTAAAGCCGGCCGCTACGGATGCAACGCCAACTCCAAGCGCGAAGAGCCGGCAGGACGTCGGCGCTACGACGTCGGGCTGGCAACTTGCCAAGTTGGAGCGCAGCGCTTCGATTCGGCACCGCCGAATCTCAGGATGAATAGCGCTGTGGCGCGATTCGCAAGGTCAAGATCAAATTCAAAAGAAAGAGCACTGCGTGGCGGTGGCGCACCGGGCCAAGCGCGTGATGTCGCATTTTGCACAGATGTAACTGGTTCTTCACACTGGGGCGCTGGGCGATTGACTTTGTGGAATTACGGTGGACAATAGGATTCCCTTCCGGAATTATTTCTCTGGCAGCGACTGCCCTCTTCAGTCAACCGCCGCGCAGTGTAGTGGTGTGCATCCATAATCCAAAGGAGAGACAAAATGAAGAGGACGCTATTTTGCAGCACGGTTTTGCTTGCGCTGTTGACCATGGGTTGCCAAGAAAATCCCCCGGTGACGCCGGTTGCGGGACCTCCAGGGCCGACGGGACAATCTGGACAACCGGGAGATCCAGGTGCGGCTGGACAAACCGGCGCGCAGGGACAGGCCGGAGATCAAGGCGCGCAGGGAAACACGGGCGACACAGGGGATCGCGGACGAACGGGACAAACCGGGCAGACGGGAGATCAGGGACAACAGGGTCAGGCCGCACCGTGTCCAGCGGGCCAGCACAAATATACGAGTCAGGACACTGGCAAAACGATTTGTGTGCGGGACTAACGCGCCGCGGAACGGAAATTTCTGCGTTGTAAGACTTGCGTGAGAATTTGGCTGCCGGGAAATCACCGCTGATTTGGCGGGAGGGTGCGGGTGTGGTTGTTGTGCTTGGCGAGAAGACGCGTCAAGCAGCGGGGCGAGAAATCATTTTGATTTTTCGCCCTTCTGGGGCGCAGCAGCGAGCAACTGATATTCCCCCGACAGAGAGCGAATATCTTTCATGATGTCTTGGTACTCGGGGCTATTCAATTTCGTGCGGCCCAGCTCCACCCAAAGTTGTTGAATGCGCTGTAGCCTGGCCGAGGCTGGATTGGTGCGGGTCATGCCGCTAGCTCCTGGAGCGGGCCTCGAGAAAATGATGCTTTCCGCGAAGCCGCTCAATAACTTCCGGTGCTTGCGAGGCAAGTGGCTGTGCGCGCAGATTATCGCTCGAATGCGTAGTCGTGTAATCGGATAAATGCAAAACTACGGTTGATCGCGTGTTCCAACGTCCTGAGATTGCGTATGATTTCGCTCGACCGTGCGGTGAATACGTATAGACGATGCGTGGCCGGTCGGATAAGACTGTCAGGGTTACCCGCTTTCGCACAGGCCCCGACAAAGTCCATCCGGAGAGGTGCCCTGTTAAGAGAGCGATGCTCTGAGGCCGGGAGCTAAGCGCGCCACTTCAACGCGAATGTTCCCGGTTCGCTTCTACCAAGGTCGCTTGGTACAGGTTCAACTACAGGCCGACTAAGGGGCGGGCGGCCGATCGGGCTGGGGTTACTTAGATTGGCGCGTTCTTCTTTACTGCGGTTGACTCCGCCAGCCCATGGTTCACAATGAAATTGCCTTCCAAGATATTCCCATCACATATGGGTGGCCCCTTCCACCATTCGCGCGCCCGTGCCACCGCGCATTTGAGCCGTAAGGAACGCAATTATGCCGATCGATATTCTGCTGGTTGAAGACAATGAGGGCGATATCAGACTGCTACGAGAACTTTTGCTGGCGGCCAATAAGGACGCGCGTCTTCACGTGGTGACCGACGGCGCGGAGGCAATGGATTTTCTGCAGTATCAAGGTAAGTATCTAGCAGCGCCTCGCCCCAATCTGATATTGCTGGACCTAAACCTGCCAAAGCTGCACGGGCACGAAGTGCTGTCGCGCGTAAAGTCCAACCCCCATCTGCAAACGATACCGGTGATTGTGCTGACGAGTTCCGAGGAGGAATCGGATATCGTGACGAGTTATCAAGAGAGGGCGAACTGCTACCTGAGAAAGCCGCAGGAATTGAAAGAGTTCGAGCGACTGGTGAAGAGCTTGAACGATTTCTGGCTGGTTAGGGTTAAGTTGCCGGCGCGGGGACAAGCTATGGGACCGATTTGAATGGAGGCGTGTGTTTCGGTGGGGAGAAGCTGGGAGCGGCTACGCGCTGACGGTGGCGGTCGCGTTTGCCCCGCCGCTCACTTCGAAAAAGCGCAGCAGTTCGGCGGCGACTATTTCTGGCTTGTTCAATGGAATGAAGTGGCCAGAGTCGACCGTGATGCATCTGGACTGCGGAATCAGGGCGGAGGCGCGTTGCGCGAAGCCCTCGGGGACAGCGGTATCGCGCGAGCCCTGAAAAATCAGCGTGGGGAGCAATAGTTGCGGCAGCATTTCCGGAACGGCGGCGAGAACTTCCGCGGGATTGCCCCAACGCAGCACAGACATCAGGCGCCAGGAGCCCAATGGTCCGGAAAATGGGGCGCGGAACTCCTTGACGACGCCGCGAAGTTCGGCGCGCTGCTCTTCCAGAGCGTAGCGCATGGCGATCCGCCAGAAAATCGCACTCACTGCCGGCGCGAGCAATTCGCCGAGGATCGGAGTGCGCAGAATGCGGAAGAGGTGGAACGGCTTCAGCTCCGGAAATACGGCGGGCGAGAGGAGCGCGAGATGGTCGACGCGATCCTGGAAGCGAAAGGCGTAATGGATAGCGACGGCCGCTCCGGCGTCGTGGCCGACGACGTGCCACCTCTCGATGCCCTGCTGGATGCGGAGTTGTTCGATGCAGTCGGCGAGCACTTCGAGCTGCTTGGGGCCGTGGGGAATTTGCGGCGTCTTGCCGAGACCGGGCAAATCAACGGCGTGGCAGGTGAATTGGCCGCGCAGTTTTTCGATGATGGGCGTCCAGAGTTGGCCGCTGGTGGGCATACCGTGAATGAATAAGACCGGATAACCTGCTCCGCGAGAAAACAGATACATACAGTTCTCCCTTCACAGCAAGACCGGTTCAAGCGGCAGATTCGGCCGCGCGCGGCAAGCGTTTGCAACATTCCGAAAAAATCCAGGCGGCGGCTCGGCAGAGGGCCAGAGCCAGGCCGAACAGGTACGTCTTGAAAATTCCCTTGGGCTTGAGGCGCGCGTAGGCCAGGTTCATGCTCCAGGCTGGCGTGGTGTAGACCGTGCCGGAAGCTCGAGCGCCGATGCGATTTCTGACGGCGGGCTCGTAGAGGATTTTTTCGATGCCGCTGTTGAAAAATTTGGCCATTTGCAGGATGCGGCGGTTGTAGCAAATCCGGGCGTGCAGCGGCAGCGAGCCGCGTTTGCGAAATTTCAGAATCAGCGCGGAGGCTTCGGCGGCGTGGCGCAACGCGGCCGTCATTCCGTTTGCGGTGATCGGATCGACCATGGACGCGGCTTCGCCGGCGACGAACCAGTTGGGGCCAGCCACGCCGTCGTAAACGCGCGAGCGAAAAGAGGTGACGTTGCAGGAGCCCAGAGGTCCGGCTTGCAGCAGCGGTTCGAAGCGCGGGAACTTCAGAAGTTGCTGGCGGAAAATTTCCTCGACGCTCAGACCTTGTTCCCGGCGCGCCTTCATTGCGGCGCCGGTGGTGACGTATCCCACGCTGACGACTCGCGTGCTGATTGGGATTTCCCAAACCCAGTCGAGATATTCGGACGGCAGCGGCTCCATGTATAAAGTCGTGCCTTCCACCAGATCCGCCAGTGCGAAGTACGTCCAGATTGCGACTTTCGCGGGGCCGAATTGAATCGCGGGAAGATCGAATTCGCGCGGTAGAAGAGAAGCTGCGAATCCGGAAGCGTCAATGAACCACGAAGAAGAAAACTTTTCGCCACCCGCCGTGTGTACGGCTGCGAGCTTGTCTCCGTTCCGCTGCACTCTCACAACCGTGTCGCGAACTATGGTTGCGCCGCTTGCGAGCGTGCGCTTCAGCAGCTCTTCGTCGAGGCGCGAGCGGTCCACGTGCAAAGTGCGTAGCTCGACACGGAAGGGCGGAGTGGCCAGCCAACCGCCGGGAACATAGTGCTCGGAAGAGCCGTCGCGCAATTTCATGGTCACGTGGCGCTTCCAAGTCGCCATTCGCTCGCTCACCAAATCTTGCATCGGCAGGCCCAGCCCGCTCAGCAGATCCGGTGCCGACCAATCCAGCGATTCGCCGACCGCTTGACGAGCCGCATCGGCTGGCTCAATGCAGAGCACGCGCAGACCGGCCGTCGCCAGCTGCATGGACGCCGCCTTGCCGCACAAACCCCCGCCCAGAGCGATAACATCGTAGACAGCGGAAGGAGACGACACCGCTGGAAACTATCATTGGAGGCGCAAGCCGACCAATAGTACAAATCAACTAGTGGCGCGCTATTGGTCATGCGGTTTGAAACTCAGTGATTCAGGGCAGAAGGTACGAGCTTTTGCAGCGTGTCCGCGACGCCTTGGGGCTTGAAGCCGAAGGGGCCGGGGCGCGCTTTGTAGGCCACGCGGCCTTCGCGATCAATCACGTAGAGACGGTCGGGCCAGCCTGTGTAGTTACGTTCGGTGGCATTATCGAAACCATCCACCACGGCGGGAAAGTGAATTCCTAATTTTACGACGCAGAGCTGGCCCATTTCGCTGCGCTCGGCGATATTTTTCGGACTGGCGAAAATGATGTGGTCGTCCAGATTGTCGGGATCCTGCCAGACGTCGCTGGTGTGCGCTTCGCGGATGTAGACCACGTAGAACGCCACCTGATCCTTATATTGTTCGTAGAGCGTGTTGAGAGCGGGAACCTCCCGCCGGAAAGGAGGTCACGTATAGCTGCCGAAAACCAGGACCACGGGTTTCAGGCTGCGCATGGAGGACAACTGAAAAGTGCTCTTGTGGTCAGGACTTTCGAGCGAAAAATCCGGGGCCATATCACCCACGTCCAAATGGCCTTTGCGCGCGACGTTCCAAAGCGGCTTGAAGGGCAGGACCATGAATGCCGGCCACGGAACATACCGCATGGTGCCGGCGAATCTGTCCGGCGATTGCAGCATGATGGCGAAGAGCGCGGCGGTGATTACGGCGTATAAGGTGACGAGCGCGCCCGCGATTTTCAGAAGTTTGCTGGCGACGGAAATCAGTTGAACGTTCAAAACGAGCGTATCCGTTTTATTCGCGTGGACGACATCGCAATCTCCTCGTGGCTAAGACCATCCGCAGCGCTACACAGTAGAACCCGCCAGGCAACATGTGTCTGTAGTATTTTTCCATTATTGCCGGGCGACATAGGCCACCAGATATGGAACGGCTACGGCGTGGACTTTCCGAACACGATGGGGCGGGCGGAGACGATTCCGGAACCTTCCTTGACGGAGATGAACTGATTTGCGCTTATTTTTGAAATAGCATCTTTTTGGCCGCTCGGCCAGATGACCTCAATAGCGACGGTCTTGCCGGCTTCCGGCTTTCCCAAACCAAACGTTATCGGCAATTCACTCTGCGACGCGTAACTGGAACCTGTTTTCACCATGCGGAATAGGCGCGTGCCCTTGCTGGTGGTAAGTGTGACCTTGGCGCCGATGCCGTCGCGGTTGGAGCGCGTGCCGACGAGCTTCACACGCAGCAGGTCGTTCTGATTGCCGTTTTCGTTGCGCAGAAGGCGCGCCGGGCCATTGTTTGCGGTGATAACCAGGTCCAAGTCGCCATCGTTATCGTAATCGAGATACGCCGCGCCGCGCCCAACCACCGGCTGTTGCAATGCGGGGCCTACTTTGGCGGAGGCGTCCTCAAATTTGCGATCGCCTTTATTGTGAAACAGGATCGCGGGTTGCGCGTATTTCAGCGTGGGTTGAACGACGCTGATGTCGTCCGAAACGTGACCGTTCGCGGCGAAAAGATCAAGGCGGCCGTCGAGATCGTAGTCGAAGAAGAAGCAAGCAAAAGTGAGCGCCTGGAGAGACATCTGGCGAATGCCGGATGATATTTCTTCATCAACAAAAAGGCCCGAACCATCATTGCGGTAGAGCGACATGCTTTCATTCGTGAAATTTCCGATGACGAGGCTTTGCCAGCCGGAGCCGTCATAGTCTCCCGCGTCAGTGCCCATGCCGGCGCGCACGCGGCCGGATTCGCTGAAGGCCACGCCCATCTGGACGGCGACGTCGGTGAAAGTTCCGTTGTGATTATTGTGGTAGAGCTTGTTCGGCTCGGTATCGTTCGCAACGAAGAGATCCATCCAGCCGTCGTTGTCGAAATCCAGCATGGCCACGCCTAGCGATTTGCTGGTGGGGTCGCGCAGGCCGGCGCGCTTGGTGACGTTTTCGAATGTGCCGTCGCCCCTATTGTGAAAGAGCGTGGAGCTTTCGCCTTTGTAGGTTTGCGGCGTGCAGTAGGATTTGTTCTTATTGTCGAGCGTGCAGTATTGATCTTTCGCAACGGACCAATCGATATAGTGAGTTACGAAGAGATCCAGCTTGCCGTCGTTGTCGTAATCGAACCACGCAGCGCTGGTGGAGAAGCCGGGATCGGCGACGCCGGCTTTCAGGGTGACATCCGCGAATTTCCCGTTGCCGAGATTGTGGAAGAGATGGTTCGAGCCGACGGTGGTGAGGTAGATGTCCTCGAAGCCATCATTGTCGTAGTCCGCTACGGCGCAGCCGAGGCCGTAGGATTCGATCTCGAGACCGGCTTCGCGTGTGACGTCTGTAAATGTGCCGTCCTTATTATTGTGATAGAGCGCGGGATAGGATTTCGACGCGCCTTTGTGTCCGGGCCAATCCATGGAATTGACGAAGAGGATATCCTGCCAGCCGTCGTTGTCGTAATCGAGGACGCAGACGCCGCTGCCCATGGTTTCGGGAAGATATTTTTTGCCGAAGGCGCCGGAATTGTGTTTGAAGTGAATGCCGGACTGTTTGGTGACGTCTCGGAATTCGACGGGGCCGGAGGGGCGCGCGTGCGAAGAAGCTGCGGTGGCATTGGATGGCCTGGGAACATAGCTCATGCACAGAGCGGCAACGGCCAACAGCGCAGAGCACATTTTGCGGCGAGCTTGCATCAATGCGTGATTTCCTTTCACGAGACGATTCGCACTTATCTCATAAATATTCTGCCGCGATCGTAACGTACGGCTTCAGGGGCTAAAGCCCTTCTCGTTGCTGGGTTGGACGGCGGGGCTGAAGCCCCGCCCTTCCGGACCGACCATTTATGAGAAAAGTTCTCCTGTTTTTCCGATGGCGGCAGCGCCCGTGCGCGCATCGCCGCTACCATCACTTGCTACGCGCTGGCGGCGGCACCCGCGCCGACGCTCGGTGCCGGCGTGCGGCGTGAATCCAGCCACATCTCCACCAGCATCGCCGCCGGCCCCACGATGAAAAGCGCGTAAAACGGCGCGTAAACCACCTGGTCCAGGCGCAGCAGGAATTCAGCAAACGCCACCAGAAATACCACGATGCACTGGCCTTTCTTGGAACGCACGGTGGTCTTCGGGTCCGTGATCATGAAAAAAATAAAAAGCTGGTACATCGGGCCGGTGAGCGGCGCGATTTCCGACTGCCATGGACTTCCCGTGATGAAACTCCGCAGAAAAGCGAAGCCGATGAACGATACCACGTAGGTGCCGGTGATGTGGAAGCGGCGCAAGCGCCAGATGATGACCGAGCCGAGCGCCCAGATGACCATCATCGGCAGAAGATAATTGCCCCACTGAATGCTCAGAGTGGCGACCGTCTCCGGCACGAGAAACAGCATCGCCGAAATTCCGAAATTCGAGGGATTCCAGATGTGGCGGCCCTTCAAGCGCAACACGTATTTCGAGGTGATGGAAATCACACTGCACAAGAGGTACGGCCAGAACGCCGGCGAGCGCACCAGAATGCCGACGCTGATCCCGGTGATGTAGGCGCTGGCCAGGTTGGGCCATTTGCCGAAAAAAATGCGGCCGAGCACTAGATCCGTTGCGATACTTGCGACGATCGCCAGAGCCGTCTTCTGGTAGCTCTCCAGCATTCCGAAGGAGAGATGCCCGCCAATCAAAATGCAGGTAATAAAAATAGGCGGAACGTAGCGATTATCCAGACTCAGCCAACGTTTCCATGGACTTGCATCCGCTTGGAGCGCGGGCGGCGTGACGGGCGCGGCGGTCTGGTCGCTCACGCCGGCTCCTTGATCTTCAGAATTTGATTCACGGCGGGATTGTCGATGGTTTGGATTTTGCCGGACGGCCAGCGGATCACAGCCTTCTCCACGTGCGGATCTTTGCCCAGGCCGAAATGCAGGCGGCGATCGTTCTGCGCGGCGAATCCGCTGCCACCGGAAACTTCCTGCTTTTGCTGGCGGCCGTTCCAATAGAGAGTGACCTGGGTACCGATCGCGCTGCGATTGCTCGCGGTGCCCTCGAGCGCGAATTCGATCCACTTGTTTTCCGGCGTCACGGTGTTCTTGTAAATCAGCAGCGGGCCTTTTTGGTTGGCGACGACCGCATCCAGAACGCCGCGATTCCACAGGTCCACTAGAGCCACGGCGCGACCGTCGTAGGTGTCGGTGACGCCGACCGCCTGCGCGACGTTGATGAATTTTCCGGCGCCGTCGTTCAACCAGACGCGCTTCTGCTGATATCCGGACAGGCTGCGGCCCTCCATCGCCGGCCAATTCTTGGCGTCAATAATAATGATGCTGTTGCCGCCGGCAATTTTCGAGAAGTCGTACCAGTAGCTGCGGTTGCGGTCGAGCGAGACGTAGCCGTTCGTGAGATATAAATCGAGATTGCCGTCGTTATTCAGATCGCCGAATTGCGCGCCGAAGCTCCAGCCGCCGAGCTCGACGCCCAAGTCACGCGCCAGATTTTCAAACTGGAGCCCGTCGCCCGAAGTTCCTTCCTTGGGCATCCAGAGATTATTTCCCTGAATCAGGATGCCGTCTTCGGAGATGTTAGAAACGTAAACTGCGTAGCGGCCGTCGTTGAGAATATCGCCGAACGCGGCATTCATTCCGCTCTTTGGGGAGAAGCCTACGCCGGTTCGGGCGCTCACGTCGTGAAAATGTTTACCGTCGTTGAAATATAATTCCGAGACGCCATAATCATTGGCGATAAATAAATCCGGATGACCGGTGCCGCGCAGGTCCGCCGCGGCGGACGCGAGCGCCCAGCGACGACTATTGATGCCTACTTGTGCGCTGACTTCCTCGAATTTGCCGTTGCCGAGATTGTGGAACAGATATTTGCGGCCGCCGTTTTTCGCGTACTCGAAACTATCGGGCATGATTTGCGTGGTTTTCAGATGCCACAGGTCCACGTCTTCCGAATAGTAGCCGCCGATGAAAAAATCGAGCAGGCCGTCGCCATCGTAATCGAACCAGAGGGCGGTGTTGGCGTTCACCCATGGGGGAAGTCCGGCTTGGTCGGTGACGCGGGTGAAACGGTGGCCAGCGTCATTGTGATACAGCTCGGGGCGCCCCCACTTGATGAGGAGGAGATCTTCGTAGCCGTCGTTATCGTAATCGCCCCAGACCGCGCCCATGGAAACGCCGGTGCCAGGCTGATTTACGTCCGCGATGCCCATTTCTTCGGCGACGTCTTTGAACGTGCCGTCGTGAAGATTGTGGTAGAGGGCGTTCTTGCTGCCTTCGCCGCTGTTGGTCACGTAGATGTCCGGCCAGCCATCGCGATCGAAATCCACAATCGAGACGGACGCGCCCATAGAAGCCACTTGCGGCATGATCGGCTGCAATTGAGGATCGAGCTTCGGCGCTTGATGGATGAAGTTGACTCCAGCGGCGCGAGAAACTTCTTCGAAATAGAAACCGTGACGAGCCAGGGCCGACTGCGCATCGAGTTTCGATGCGCCGTTGCGGCGGGCGGCCAGCCACTTGATGACCAGGGGAGACGCCAGCATCGCAACAAAGAGCACGCTGACGATAATCCGTGCGGTGCGATTTTGCTTCACCGGGGAGGATCGCTCCTCAGCGCGTTCTGGAAAACATCCGGTGTCATGTAGCGGGTGTGATAGTTCTGCCAGTCTTCGGGATGCTGGCGATAGGGCAATTCGTCCTCGAGTCTGCCCGGACGCGTGGTGTATTCCTGCTTGGCGTGGTAGGGCAGAGGCAGGACGGTTTTCGAGAACGTGGAATTGAAGTCGCCATCTTTGATCCAGCCGTCGCCGATGACGACGTAGTCGCGCAGCCATCCGGCTGGCGGCGCGGGCTGCTCGGGGAAGCGCAGTGACATTTCGTCGCCGGAATTTACGATCACGTAGCGGTCATCAATTTTGGTAAGCAGTTCGCGCACGTCGCCATAGCGCGTGTAATAGCCGACCATGTCGCGCCAGTACTGCTTCGTGCTGACCAGTTTATTGTAATCCGGCACTTCGGGCGCGCCGGAATCCGGCCGGCTGATGCTGGAATAGCCGCGATAATGAAGATCCGCGTAGCTGGGTTCGAGGCGAACTTCTTTCAGCGGCGCATCCGGCATACCCTGCGCCCATTCGATGCAGTCCCAGTAAATTTCCAGGTTGGTGCGAATGCGCACGCGGCGCGGCGTGCCGGGCCGGAAAACGTCCGTGAGATTAAAGAGAACAGTTTTTTTGCGGCCAGCGGGAAAACCCAAATTCGATTGCGCCGTGAACCAGCCGCCATGGCCGTCGGGGACTTCGATGCTCATGCCCTGCGCGCGCCAGCGATGGCCTTGGGTGATTGCTACGTTCAAGGACGATTCCGTATCGTGAATCGAGCCTTGGCCGATCAAATAGAGCGGGCCGGTCTTGGGCGCATCGGCGCCCAGGTCCACTTCCAGATAATGATCACGCGTGATGCCTTGATACTGGCCGCGCCCGAAATCATCCAGGGCTTTTCCGTCGAGAGTATCAACAATAGCGGTGACGTCTCTTCCGGTGTCATCCGTCGCGCGCGCGATTTTGTGCGGCGTGGCGACCGTCGTGACGCCCAGTTTCGGCGGCGGAATCGAAAATCGTTCATCGACGTAGATTTCCGTTCCCGCTGGATGATCTACGGTCATTAGAGCCAAATAATCGTAGTAATAAACTTCCCAAAGTTCCGCGGTGATGCGCAGATCGTAATAGCCGTCGTGCGCGACGAGCTGGTCGCGCCGGATTTTGTACCATTCTCCGGTCGTTTCGACGCGCGCGGTGCCAATCGTGTTGATGCGCAGACCAATCGCCGAGCCCCAGGGCACCGCATCCTTGATGAACTCCATGCCTTTGCCGTTATAGGCATAAAGGAACGGGCAGGAGGCTTTCAGGCGCTGTTCGGTGACGACTTCGGTGTCCGCGGCCACGCCGAACTCGGCGCGCATCGTACCGTTGGGCCAGATAACGCGGACCACGTCGGTGCTGGTTTGATTGCCGAGGCCAAAATGTACCTGCGGTCCGGTGATCGGCTGCTTCTGCACGAGCATTCCGGCGCGAATTTCGACTTCACCGCCAACGCCGAAGGGATTGATGCGCTGATCGCCGACGGCTTGCTTGGCGTGCGGGCGAACGACTTGCCAGTGATAATTTTTTGAACTGTGATTGATGGCCTGCAGCGGCTGGCCGCCGGGCGTAAGAGCAAGCAAATCGAGGTGGCCGCTACCGGTGAGATCCGCTGCATCGGATACCAGCGCGGGCGCCTGGCCAAAGGGATGGTCAAGCAAAACAAATTTGCCTTTTTCGTCGCCGAGCCAAATCAGGGCCGCGAAGGCGTTGTGGTCCGCGTCCGGCGATGCGTTCGTCAGAAACAGATCGAGCGCGCCATTGTTGTCGAGATCAGCTACGTGCAAGCGCACTTCGCCGCTGAGGTAAGCGGGAACATTCGGGCCGCTGGGAACGCGAGCAATCTCCGCGACATCCAGGACTTGACCTTCGTGCTTGTCGGAAATTCGCACAATCGCGCCGTCCGCCTGCACGGCCAGCAGATCGAGAACGCCGTCGTCATCAACATCGGCTACGCTGAGAGCCTTGACCATCGGGAAGTTGGCGGGCAAGGGCAGTTCGCGGAACTGGGCTTGACGCTCGTTGTGAAAGACGTGGAGATGGCCCGCGCCGTCTACTAAAGCAGCGTCGGGATTGCCGTCGCCGTCGAAATCCGCCCAGGCGAATGCACGCAGTCCGGTCACGCCCGGAAACGGATGAATCGGCGTAAACGTGTCATCGCCATTGTTTCGCAAAACCAGCGGAAGGCCTTCTTTCGCGCCCAGCACGATGTCCAGATCGCCGTCCGCTTCGATATCCACCGCCCATGCGCCGGTGTAAGCGGCAGCGGTGATAGCTTTCGGCAATTTCGCTTGCGCCGTCACGTCCGTAAACAATTTTGGATTGTCCTGGCGCATCAGGCGCACACCGCCGGCTCCGGCAAGCACGAGGTCGTTGTTGAAATCATAATCAAAATCGATCGGCAAAATGCCTTCGGGGAGTGGCGCCGCGCTGGAAGGTCCACTGGGAAATGGAAACGTGGCGCCGGTGGAAACATGCACTTGGCGGCCATTCGCTTCGACGATGACGGGAGGCCCGGCGCTGCCTAGCGAAACCGCGCCGATCCAGGCCCAACGCGTTGCCCCGGGATTCGCGACGGGCTGCGGCGTAAACGTCAGCGCCAGGTCCGCAGGCGCCGGAACGAAGTTCGGCGATTCCAAGCGCAGAAAATGAGTGAAAGGCTCAGCCTCTTCGCCGGCGGCCGCCTGGAGAACGCCGAGGCTTTCGCGGAACTCGGGAACGCGCATCAGGGTGTTGCGCAGAAATGTGGTGCGTGTAGCCGCCGCACGTATATCCGGACCTGACGCGGCGGCCTGCAACGCCGCCAGCTGCTGCTGCACTTCTGGGGGCCACTGGGAAGACTGCGCAGCGATTTGCGCGAGCGCGGTTTTGAGAGTTGCGGCGTCGCCACGCTTTGCCGAGGCGCGCGCGAGTTCCACCAACGCCGCCAGATTATTCGGCTGGGCCTTCAAAATGTTCTGGATCAGAGACTCAAATTCCGCGTCGCTGCCCGGGCCACCTTCGCGCTCGACTTCCAGCGCCAGCTGATACGCGGCGCGATAGTTTTGCGGATTGATGCCGACGGCTTTGCGCCAGTCGGCGATAGCTTCCTTGGAATTGCCACGGGTGCTCTGGAGAATTCCCAGCAGATAATAGACTTGATCGTTCTTGGGCGCGAGCTCGCGGGCGCGATCGTAACGTTGCGCGGCGACGTCGAAACTTCGCTGGCGGAAGGCCAGGACGCCCCAGTTGGCCCACCCGGCCGGCTCGCCGGGCGCGAGCTGCGTGAGCTGCGTGAGTTTATTCTCAGCGGTAACGTCGTCGCCCACCTGCAGCGCCGCCAGTCCGGTGTAAAACGCGGAAACGGTCTCGGCATATTCTTTGGAAGATCGATCAGGCAGTTTACCGCCGGCTCCGCATCCCGCGAAGCCGATTGCAATCGCGCAGAGGCAAAGCGCCGGTGCCGTTTGAAAGCGCAGCGACGAAGCTCTGCGCGCAAATTGTAAAGTAACGTGGAACTTCAATCCGACACCTTCTGCAGCTGGCCTTTCCGATACTTGCGCTTGCGCATGATCACATGAAACCACAGGAATCCCACGCCCAGAAACGGGAGCGAAAACATGAGCAGGTCCCAGCGACCCAGGCCGGGCGGCGTCACTTCCACGTCCGCCGAGGCCTCGCCATCGCCCTGCGAGCTCTTTATGAGCAGCCGAACGTGCCACAATTCCTGCTGATCGAAGTCGGCTTCGGTTCTGTATTGTACTTGTCCCCGCTGGTTTTCCAACTGCGTCGGGTAAATTACTTCCGCCAGACGTCCGGTCACCGGGCGCACGCCAATTTCGATTTTCAAGTCCGGCGGGATCGTGCCGCCCGGCGGCGGGTCCACGATTACGTAGAAGAGTCCGGTGCCGACGTCCGGATGGGTCCACAGCGAAACCACGACCGGGCCGACGCGCTTATCCGAAATAATGGGAAACGGCGGGCCGTTGTGCGCGCCCAGCGGAGAAGCGGCGAGCAGCAGCAACATTAGGAGCGATGCGACTTTCCGCAATGCTGTTCCGCGCGGATTGAGGGAAGTGATCATCGCTATCGTGCGCAATCTCGAAAATCGGGCGGCCAGATTATCCGGCCGAAAATGTGCCGCGCATGTCCATCGGCTGAAACATCATCCACATCGCCGCGAGCCACAAGACCACGGACACCGCGGCCCACGGCAGGAAAGCGCGCATGGGATGTTCGGCGCAATCGCCTTCCGCCAGTTGATGGATCACCAGCAACGATCCGGCGAGGCCCAGGATCAAAAATCCAATCTCCAGCGGCTGCACGAATCGCATCGGAATTCCGAGCAACGTCCAGCGTGGTGAGCCAAAGACAGTCCAGCCTAACCTTGCTGCGGCGCTCTGCGTTACCGGCACCACGGTGAAAAGCCCTGTTAAGAAATGAAAACTGTAGTGCGCCAGCCACATTCCAAATCCGAGCGGAACTAATCCGTATGTGTAACGCACGGCGAGGGGCAGGAGCGCTCGCCGGCTGCCTCCCCAAATTTGCGTCAGCCAGGCGGCCACGCCCAGCAACACCGCCGGCTCGAGCACAAGAAATAGCGCAAACAGCAACCCCAATACCGGAGCCTTGCTGTTCACGTGCAACATGCCGGCAAGCCAGCTCTCCAGTGCATATACCGGGCTAACCATGCCAAATGCATTCAGCAGCGCGCCGAAGCTGAACACAATTGCGAGCGCCGCGAGATCCTTGCGCTGCGAAAATCGGCCGATCCCGGAGCGCCGCGGATCCATCATCAGTTCGCTGGCGGGCATGCGGCTCATGATTCCGATGTTGTCATGCGGGCAAGCGTGCACGCAGTCCAGGCAGAAAGTGCAATCCATATTCCCCACTTTCAACGGCTGGAACAGTGCCAATTCGCAGCCTCGCTGAACCACTACCAGGTCGGGACCAGGCGCGCGCCTGCCGCGGATGCAATCTTTTGTGGCGCAGTCGTCGCAAACCTCCGGATCGCGGACCTTCACTTCCAGGGGCGAAATCGTGGAAGCGACAAAATTGAATTGGCCGAGCGGACAAACAAATTTGCAAAAAGATGCATGCTTGAAAAGTCCGTCGACCAAGAGCACGGCCAGGAAATATCCCAGGATCAGCCAGGCCGTCCACCACGGAGAGGACCAGAGGCTGAATTCTTCGTAGCAGTATAGAATCAGCGCGAAGAGCGCGACCGAGAGCCACTTGTTGCGCAATTTTTGCGGCCAATTCAGGCGCGGATGAAAAAATCGCCGCGCCATATTGCGCAGCAACATGAAAGGACAAGCCAGGCAGAAGAAATTTCCGGCGCAGAGCAGCACCAGCACCAGCGCGCCGCGAAAATGCACCCAGCTCAAAGTAGTAGCCAGATTTTTCGGCGCTAGCGACGGCCCGAGCAATCCGTCCAGGATCATCGCGACGCTTACTACCAGCAACGGGATTTGCAGCACGGTGCGCAGGTGACGCCAGTGGAACAAACGGCGCAACACGGGCACTTGCATTAAATCAAACTGAGGTGGTTCATCAGCGATAGACGGATTGTGCGTGGGATTCGACAACGTAGTCTAGTTGGAGGTGACGCCCGGCACGCTCAGCTGACGCTCCAGCCTGCGACCGTCGGGCAGCGCAACATGAATCAGTACGAACCAATCGCCCGGCATCGCAAATTCGAGGGCGGCCTGATATTGGCCCGCGGCAATTTCTTTCGCGTCAGCAAACAGAGGAGCCATGCCGGGGTGCGACATGTCCGCCTCAAGATTGACGCGCGCTCCCGCGACCGGTTGGCCCGCGGCATCGCGCAATTTCACGTTGAGAATAGCAGGGCCAATCCGGACTGGCTGAGGACGAATCGCGTAGTCGATCGCGACATCCGATTGCGGTTCGACCGGCTTGCGGCATCCCGAGGCAAGCAAGACCGCAGCGCAAGCAACCGTCCGAAGAACCCCAGCCCGCCGCCCGCGCCAGATTTCGATTCCAAAGCCGCTAGGAATACGCCGCCGAGATCGCGTGATTCCGGAACGGCTCGACGCCGAGCAATACTGCAAAATCACGCCTCTTGAACTCGGGCCAATCCTTTGTTCCAAGCGCAAGTGCACGCGTCATGGTTCACTTCGCCCTCGGCCGGAAACATGTGGTAGTACATGCCGATCACCATGGGGACGAACACAATCGAGTTGTAGAAAAGGTGAAGCTCGACGCGTGGCACGAAGAATTGAAGCACGCTCATGGGAACCGGTCTGCCAAACAAATTGTGGTGCAGAGTTGCCTGCGTGATCAGCAGCAGATGTTCAATGTGATGCCAGAACTGAATCACCAGCGCCACGGTCCACCAGGTGCGCGCCTTGCCGCTGAATCCCTTGCGCAGCACCCAGAGGCCAATTAGCATCACCAGCGCGTACACGTAGTGCAGCACTTCTGACTTGATCAGCCAGGGATACCATAGTCCGAGTATGCCGTTCGCCTTTGGACGCGGCCAGCCCATCACATAAATCTGATAGGCCTGCACCAGATGCTCACCCCAATGCGCCAGCACGATAAACATGAAGACCTGTAACGCACGCTCGTGCCAAACGGTGTTCAGCTTCTCGTAAAAACTGGGGTGCGCGGCGCTGTCAAAATGCGCACTTTGAATACTTGGACTGGATACTGCCATCGCTCCGGCCTCCTTGCAAAGCTAACATGAACGCCGCAGGAACGGGTGCGCGGAAGACTGGCACAGCCGTAGAGCCTGTTCAATAATCCATTTATATTAGTACAAAGGCCACGTGGGCGCCCCCCGGGTGCCGGTGCGGCGCTGTAAGCGGCGGGATTCGACACGCACGTCCGCACTCAGTATTCGATGGTGCACCGTATCCTAGTGAAAATAAGCTATCTACGCGGGGAGGCGTGCAATGGCGAGCTCTGTAGCTATGTCAGCCCACCTCGACCTTCGAATCGAGCAGAGACTCGCTCAAAAGTCGCTGCCGCTGAGCCGTCGGATCATCGGGCAGGTCGGCTTTACTGGGCGAGAGGATCCTGAGCGTGACAAGCACCGCGGGGACGAGAAAAATAATCGTCACGGAAACCCACATCAGTGCCGCCGCGCATTCTTGATCTGCAAGCGGAGTAAGTCCAAACACTCGGGGCGCAGAAAGATATGAGGGGTAAACGACGCGGTCACAAAATGAGAGGAAGCCGGAGAGCGCGTCGCAGGGTAGGGTCGCGGCGAAAAGATACAGAGGAATGGACCATTGGGGCCATCTGGGCGTGCTGGGCCAGGGCTGAATTACCGGCCACCAGAACAGAAGGCCGGCGCCTAAAAAAGAAGCGTGCTCGAACTTATGCAGCCAGTCCCAGCGCAGGGCCAGCTCAAACACCGCAGGCATATGCCATCCGATCAAGACGAAAGTGGCGACAAGCCAGCAAACCGCGGGATGGGAGATCAGCTGGCCGAATTTTTTCGTGAAAGGCAAACGAAGAAATGGACTCGCGACGTTGCGGGCGAGCGATTGCGGAATTCCGCGAAGGAGCGGGAGTTCGGGAGCACCGAGCAAGAGCAACGGAGGAGCGATAACTGCGAGGAGCAGGTGCTGCACCATGTGGACGGTGAGCGACACATCGTCCAAGGCTTCGAGCGGTGAGCCAATTGCGATCCAGATTGTGACTAGTCCTGCGAAGAAGGACGCGAGTCGCCAGACTGGAAATTGGCGGTTGGCTGCTTTGCGAACGCGATTCCAACCTCTTGCGTAGAAAAAAGCTGCGAGACAAAGCGATGCATTCACCGCCAGTGGAGCGGACCATGATTGCAAGACAAGTTGGGCCTGCGAATTCATAATGAAGTCTAGGGAGAGGGTGAAGCCGCTCCGCGATTTTCAGCGCCGAGCGCGATGGTGCGCGATGCGTCATGCGCCGGCGATTGTCCGGCGGGATGCAACGACTGCAAGAATGCGACGAGCGCCGTGGTTTCGGCGGGACTCAAATTTTTGCCGTAGGCGGGCATGTTGCCGCCGCCCTGAATCACCTGGCGAATCAATTGGTCTTGCGTCAGGCGCACGGCCACTGCATCGAGGGCTGGGCCGCGCTTTCCACCCTGCTCGGCGAGCGAATGGCAATTGTGACATTGTTTCTCCTGAAAAACCAAGGCGCCCTGCCGCTCGAGCGCTGTGCGATTTTTCAGAAACTGGTTGGGAATGGGGATGCCACTCCATGCGTCCATCACCGGACTCCATGGAGTGTGCTGAGCCAGATGCGTGAATGTAGCAAGCGCTACTGCCACCAAAAGGACTGTGAGAACTGCGAGGGGCCTGCGGCGCCAGCTCTTTTCACCTTCGCCTGCGAAGAACGGCAGAAGAAGGAGCGCGAGAATCCCGACGACGGGGCCGATCAGCAGGGCCGGAGTTTCCATCGAGGCCGGAAGGTAGGAGAGGATTGCATAGAGCCACAGAAAAAAGAAATCCGGGCGCGGTGACGTCTGAATAATGGTGGGGTCGGGGGGACCTGACGGACCGAATGGACCGAAGTGATAGGCGCAGAGGGCCAGCGAGAAAAGAATCAAGGCAGAGAAAAAAAGATCCTTCCAAATCGCGTCCGGCACGAACGGCATTCCGTCCTGCTTCGTCAGCTCGTGATATTCCTTTATGTATGTGGCTTTGCGCACCAAGCGCCCGGGCATCGGCCACTCGTTGATGCCGAGCTTCACGACCATGAGGAGGTGAACGCCGACAAAGGCAATGAGCAGGCCTGGAATGACGAAGACATGAAGAGCGAAGAAACGCGAAAGAGTTGCGCCTGCGATAATCGGGCCGCCTAGCAGGAGATTGACCGTTAGCGGGC
This sequence comes from Candidatus Acidiferrales bacterium, assembly GCA_050012455.1. Lineage (GTDB taxonomy): Bacteria > Acidobacteriota > Terriglobia > Acidiferrales > UBA7541 > Palsa-295. Next base: position 205,245 of record JBEKHD010000001.1, read on the forward strand.
CAAAGACGGGAACGCGGCTGGCAATCGAAGCTCCAATGCCCAAGCCCCAATATGCGTCCTGGTCGAATCTTAAAACTTGGCCTGAGAAGGCCATGCCGAGTGTGACGAGCAGAAGGAATACACCTACAATCCACGTAAGCTCGCGCGGGTATTTGTAAGCGCCAAAGAGAAAAACCTGAATCATGTGAATCAGGACGATGGCGACCATGAAATCCGAGCCCCATCCGTGGAGCGCGCGGATGTACCAGCCGAGCGCGACACTGTGATTCAGCGTCTGCAGGCTGTTCCATGCCTCTCCGGCGGACGGCACGTAGATCAGAGCGAGCAGGATGCCAGTGACGATCTGCAGGATGAAGACCGCGAAAGCAGCGCTGCCAAAAACATAGAACCAGCTGGAGGTCTTGCGCGGAATAACATGCTCGGCGGTCTCACGGATGGTGGAGGCGAGCTGCAAGCGCTCGTCGAGCCATTCGCCGATGGATGAAATCAGGCGCATGGCTGGATTCCCTTTACGATATTCGAGGCCTGGCCCGGTGTGGGCATTTCGCCGGCCTGGATTAACAACCTTCCGGCGTCGATTTTGTAGTGGTATTGGAACAAGCCACGTTCGGGAGGGCCGGAGGCGCGTGAGCCATCCTGGTAATAAGCTCCTCCGTGACAGGGGCACATGAACAAACTGGACTGCGGGAACCAGCGGACCGGACATCCGAGGTGCGCGCAATTGATTGCGAATACCTGATAATTTTTCCCATCCACGTTGCGAACCCAGCAGGCGATATCGGCGGTATCACCGTCCCAAGCATTCACTACGGGGTTTCGATACGTGGCCAGGCGCGTCTCTCCAGAAGGAAATTGATCGAGATTGCCGAGCGGAACCCAGGATTCATAGCCGTCTTTGCGGCCGCGCGAGACTGGAGAAAGAAGGTAACGCACGACCGGGAATGCAAGAACCACGGCGACGAGGCTGTTAAAGAAAATGCCCAGGTTCATGAGAAGCGCGCGCCTGCTGAGTGAAGTCATCGAACGTCTCCTGACGATTTCGGAATGCTTGGGTACGGCTGGCCGGGGAATTGGGAGCGCTGCGAAGCAAGCCAGGCCACGACATCGGAGACGTCTTGCGCGGACATCGGTGTGCCGGGAACATTATTACGCCAATCCGGAGCGCCCAGATCCGGGCGGCCGACAATTACGATGGTGCGAAGCTGCTGATCTGTGACAAGAGCGAGAAAAGATCCTTCGACGATGGAACTTGCCTTCGGGGATCCCTTGCCTGCAACGCCGTGGCACGAGGAGCAGAACTTTGTGTAGACCTGCGAACCGCGGGCAGAGTCGCCCGGAGTTGGGGAGGAGTAGGGCGGCGGGTTCGTGCCACTCAAAATGTTGGGCTGCGACCAATGTTCGCGAACTCCGCTGACGATTAGATCAATTTGCTTCGCCGTGAGCATTCCGCCGGCGCTCTGCGCGAAGGCGGGCATGGATGTGCCGGGGATTCCATTCGTGGCCGCGTGGCGCAGGATCGTGTCGTCCGCGATCGCTAGATAGACCGGATCACCGAGCGGGATCGCGGCGCCGCCGCGGCCGTCTGCTCCGTGGCATCCGGCGCAGTTTTCACCGTAGAGGACGTTGAAATCCGAAATGTCGTTGGGGTTGATCGGAGTGCTGGAGTTGAGCGGTTTTCCCGATGAAATGCCGCAGCCGCAGATATAAGTGGACAGGAAGAGTGCCGCGGATGCGAGAAGCCCGGTGTTCATCCCGCTCTTCGTCCGGCTCTTCATCGGGGCTCATCCTTGCCGCGTCTCTCCGACATAATTCCGGGAGCCTCGACACCGGCCCGCATTGCAAAGGGGATATTCTCGCGCGTAGAGATGCGCTCCTGCCGGATGACGACGAGACCCGCGACTACGCCAAATGCCACCTGGGAAGCCATGAACCAAACCCAATCAATGTGGCTGGCGAGCAATGGATTGAGAAGATTTAAAATCGAGTACAACAAGCCAGACCATAGCACCGGAGCAATCAATCCTCCCAGCACTATGGGTCGCCGCGGAAACATTGGTAGCATGGCGCCGTAGAGCAAACCCACGAGCGTGGAACCGATACCGTGCAAAAGCACAGCGATTGCGAAGCTGCCCAAGTGAAATGAGTTCAATTGCGAGGGATCGAGCTCTAGCGATTTCGCGGACAAAGTCGCGGCAAGAAGATTGATTGGATACCAGATGCTTCCAGTTTTCAGAAGCCCATAAGTGCACGCGAGGACTGCCATCGCGACGCTCCCGGCCCAGCCCCCCTTCACACCGGCTGATATTGGGTAGGTCTCGACCGGAAGCCAGGCGCGAACGAGTTCTGGCGCGATGGGAAGACGCGCGACAGTCTTGCGCTCGACCGGGATGCGGAGTTCCTCTGCGACCACCGGAACGGCCACTTCCTCTTCGCGAGGCAAGACTTGCCTGAACCAGCCGACGCATCCGGACAAGGTAAGGACGAGGCCGAGAATGCTGAGCGACACGTTGGTGAGCAGGCCTGCGAAAAGCAAGGTGAAGCCAAGAGCCAAAGCGAGCGGCCAGGCCGTAGGCGCGGGCATTTCGACCACATCAGGGGGCCGTGAGCTTTCGCCGGAATGTCGCGCGGATAAGTGCGTGCTCATTTCTGCTCCTCAGCGCCCCACGATGTAGACGACGGTGAAAACTACGACCCAGACTGCGTCCACAAAATGCCAGTACATGGAAAGAGTTGCGATGCGGGCGGATTGCTCCACGCCCACGCGATCGGCGAGACCGAAAAGCAGCACGGCAGTGAGCATCACCAGGCCCACAGTGACGTGCGTGGCATGTAAGCCGACGAGCGAATAATAGGTGGTGCCAAAAAGATTGGTGGAGATGGTGAGCCCGTGTTCGAAGATCAGCCGGTGCCATTCCATTGCAGTGCCGAATAAAAAGAGGGCGCCGAGCAGGATGGTGATTCCCCAGAGAATGAGGAAGGTTTTGCGATGATCGTTTTCAAGCTCTTTGGCCGCGAGATGAATGGTAAGGCTGCTCGACAATAGACAGATGGTGAAGAAGATCGGCGTCTCCAGTACTTCGCGGGGAGTGGGGCCGGTGACGCTTTTTCCCAAGTAAAAAAGATATGCGACTACGAAAATCGTGAAGATCGCAGACTCGGCGATAATGAGGCAGGCCATGCCGACCTTGCCCCTGTAGGGGAGTTTCCACTCGAGAGGTCTTTCGAGGGCTGGACTGGTGACGGCGCTCATTGCTCAATCCTTTTAGTCATGGCGTTACTCGTAGCGACTGTCCGGATCTTCCGGGTGCTTCAGGTCCCACAGGGGCCGGCGGCTGGCAACCACAGGAATGACGGCAAAATTGTAATCCGGGGGCGGTGAACTTACCGACCATTCCAGAGTCCATGCGTCCCAGGGATCGTTGCCCGCTTGCGGTCCTTTGAAATAAGAATAAATAAGGTTGGCGACGAACACGAGTATGGCGATGCCCTGGATGAATGCGCCGATGGTAACGATCAAGTTGAGAGTTTCCCAACCCGGACGGGGCTCGTAGGTGTAGATGCGGCGCGGCATTCCGAGAATACCGGGAATGTGCATCACGTCGAACGTGAGGTGAAACCCGAGCAGGAAAAGCCAGAAATGGAGCTTGCCCAGCGATTCGTTCAGCATTCTTCCGGTGATTTTCGGATACCAGTAATAAAACGCGGCAAAAAGGGCAAAGATGATTCCGCCGACAATTACATAGTGAAAGTGCGCCACGACAAAGTAGGAGAGGCTGAGCTGCCAATCAAAAGGCGCGGAGGACATCATGATTCCGGTGAGACCGGCGATCAAAAACTGAAAGAGAAAGGCGATGGAAAAGAGCATAGGCGTCTGGAACCGAATGCTTCCACCCCACATGGTGCCGAGCCAATTGAAAATTTTGATTCCAGTGGGAATGCCGACACACATGGTGGTGATGGCAAAAAAACTGTTGGCGTAGGAATTCATTCCGATCGTAAACATGTGGTGCGCCCACACGCTGAGGCTGACGAAGGCGATACAGATGGTGGCGCCAACCATAACGGGGTAGCCGAAGATCGGTTTGCGCGAAAATACCGGAATGATTTCGGACATGAAAGCGAAGCAAGGAATAATCAGGACGTAGACTTCCGGATGACCGAAGATCCAGAAGAAATGCATCCAGATGGCGGCCGAGCCGCCCGCCTGTGTGTCGAAGAAATGGCCTCCCAGGTACCGATCCACCAGCAGCATGATTTGCGCCGCGGAAAGCGGGGTGATCGTGATCAGAACCATTCCGGACATCACCAGGTTGAGCCAAGCGAGCAGCGGCATGCGGTTGAGCGTCATTCCCGGGCAGCGGAGGCACATAATTGTCGCGATAAGATTGATGGCTGTGCCGATGCTCCCGAAACCGGAGACGAGAAGAGCGATCGTCCAGTAGTCCGAGCTGGGGCCCGGCGAAAACGCTCTCGCCGCCAACGGCGCGTATGCCCACCAGCTCACGTCAGGCGCGTTGCCGGCGCCATAAAGTCCGTTCCCACCCAAGAAACTGAAATAAAGGAGAATGCCTCCCAAGGCTGTGAGCCAGAAACTGAACGCATTCAGGCGGGGAAAGGCCATGTCGCGCGCGCCGATCATTATTGGGACGAGATAGTTGGCAAAACCAAACAGGACAGGCATGGCCACGAAGAAAATCATGGTGGTGCCATGCATGGTAAACATGCGATTGAAAACTTGAGGTGAAACAAAATCGTTGTGCGGGCGAATCAGCTGGATGCGAATGATGGTGGCTTCGATCCCGCCGATGACGAGAAAAATGAGCGCATAGACGATGTAGAGAATTCCCAGACGCTTGTGATCGACTGTGGTGACCCATTCATGCACCACTTCGACCCAAGGCCGCGCCTCCGCTGTGGCATTTGGAATGGCCATTGCGTCCGATGACATAAGTACTCTCCCAAATCCTTTGACTACCGAAGCGTCTGGAGATAGTCGACGAGCGCATCCAGATCAGCGTCGCCGAGTTGCATGGCGGGCATGAGCGAACCCGGCTTGATGGCATCCGGTTTCTGAATCCACAAGCGAAGGTTCGCCTTGGTGTTGTCGGCCGCACCTGAGGCAATTGTTTGACGGCTCATCAAGTGCGTCAGGTCCGGGCCGAAGCGCCCGTTGGCGATGGTGCCGCCGACGGCGTGGCAGTTTACGCAAGCCGTTGTTTCGAAAACGCGCCTGCCGGCGGTTACGTTTGCGTCGAGCACCGCGGGCTGCTGTTGAGCCTGAACCCAGGTGGCAAAGTCCTGAGAGCTGTCCACGTAAACCCGCAGCAGCATCTTGGCGTGTTGCGTGCCGCAATATTGCGCGCACTGGCCGAGGAAGATGCCCGTTTGATACGGATCCATCCACATATGATTCACGCGATTTGGGATCAGGTCTGTTTTTCCGGCCAGCTGGGGGATCCAGAAGCTGTGATCCGTGTCGGCGGAAAGCAGAGTCAAGAAAGTGGGCGTCGGGTGGGCGGCTTCGCTTACCGGAATGTGCAGCTCGTTCGCAGTGACGACGCCTGACTGTGGATAGCGGAACTCCCACCAGAACTGATGTCCGATGGCGACGACCTCAACGGCATTCTCGGGCTGCGGAGCGTCCTCAATCGAGTGGATTACACGCGCGGTTGCGAGAAACAATACGACTACGATCAAAATTGGAATCACAGTCCATGCCAGTTCAATCTGCGTGCTGCCGTAGACCTGGGGAGGCTCGCGACCGTCATCCCCTGGGCGCTTGCGGAATTTCACGACCGCATAGGCCAATAAACCGAAGACAATCGCAAAAATCAGACCGGTTATCGAGAGAACGAAGTGTGAGAGATGAACGATTGATTTTGCCGGCGTGGAGTGCGGGTCATAAATGCTCGGGAGCGGGGAAGGATCACCGGGAGCGGCAAAACAGAGCGATGCCGCAAGCAGCGCTCCTGCGAGCAGCACGGCGATTCCCGCCACTTTACTGCGCGGCTTTAGAATTCGGCGAATTTGGTCGAAACGTACCATGAAGTAAAATTCAGCCTCATCCCAAGTGAGACCAAAAATATAGGCACTTCTCAACCCAAACCGGGAACGCCTTTTGCAGTGCTGTAACGCCACTTAGTTCGCGGTTACGGAGTCGCGATAATAGCCGGATGTCAACCGGCTGACAAGTGTCCAGCCGTCATCATCGGGCCGCAAGCAAGTGCACATGGATCGAGAGTTTTCCCGAGTGCGAAAGTTGGATGCTTGCCGAGGCGTGACGGACCTTTTTTTTCGCGGTTAGACAGTGCGAGGTGGAAGAGGGTGCGCGCCACGGCGTTGCCATGAGCACCGCACCTCCCGGCATGACCAACATCAAAAAAGCATCGCCGCAGGCCACGGCGAAAAAGGTTTCTCCGTGGCGATCCCCGCCCTGCAAAAGCAGCAGCGGGGATCTGCCATTCAACTGTGGCGGCGGTGTTCTTTCTCCAATATCGGTCTAGATCGCCTCCAAAGACTCGCGGACATGTCGAACATTGCCCTCGATTGTGGCCACGACTTCCTCGATGTTGCCGGAGAGGATCATCTTTCCCATGGCCAGCGCGAAGCCTACGGCTTGCGACCGGTCGGCATGAGAGGGTATCGAGAGAGCGTTGGCATCGGTGACTACATCGATGAGAGCGGGCCCTTTGTGCTCCAGCGCCTTCTTGAGGCCCGAAGTCACATCCGCGGGGTTTTCGATTCTTACACCCATCATGCCGACGGCTTCGGCAAGCTTAGCGAAGTTCGGATTCTTGAGGTCCGTTTGATAGTCGGGAAATCCGGCGGTTTCCATCTCGAGCTTCACCATCCCGAGAGCGCCGTTGTCGAACACGAGTACCTTAATAGGGAGGTCGTACTGTGTGATCGTCAACAAATCACCCATCAGCATTGCGAAACCGCCGTCCCCGGATAGGGAGATCACCTGTCGTCCGGGATAGGCGCATTGCGCGCCAATGGCCATGGGAAGTGCGTTGGCCATGGACCCGTGGTTGAAGGAACCGATGATGCGCCGGTTCTTGGCGGGCTTGACATGCCGGGCGGACCAGACATTGCACATGCCAGTATCCACTGTAAAGATGGCATCGGGCGCGGCAACTTCACTGAGCGCGGCGGCGACAGGCTCGGGATGCATGGGCGTGCGCGTACCCACATGGTCAACGTACACATTCATTTTACGAAGTTTCTCTTTGTGTTCGCGGACCGTGGAATCGAGGAACGCGCGGTCCGGCTTTGCATCCAACATCGGCAACAGAGCTTTCAGCGTCTCGGCCACATCGCCCCAAATTCCGAGATCGATTTTGCTGCGCCGTCCCAAACTCTCGGCTCGGATGTCAACTTGCGCGATCTTGCAGTTTGTGGGCAGGAATTTGTCGTATGGAAAATCGGTGCCGAGGAGCAGCAGAAGATCGCATTCGTGGATCGCCTCGTAACACATCCCGAAACCAATCATGCCGGTCATTCCCATCTCGTAGGGATTGTCGTATGCGACGTATGGCTTCCCTCGGTAGGTATACCCGACCGGAGCTTTCACTTTCTCGGCGAGAGCGATCACTTCATCGTGGGCGTTTTCGCAACCGATGCCGCAGAAGAGCGCGACTTTCTTGCTGGAGTTGATCAAGTCCGCGAGCCGCGCCAAGTCCTTTTCGTTGGGACGGATGCTCGGTCGTTTGGTTACCAGGGAACGCGAGCCGGCATGCGCCGGTACTTCCGTTGCCGCCAAGTCGCCGGGCAGTACGACCACGCCTACACCGCCTTTTCCAATGGCACTCTGCATGGCGATGTGCAGAACCCGCTCAAACTGGGCCGGATTCGAGATCATCTCGCAATAGTGGCTGCATTCCTGAAACAGATTTTGGGGATGCGTTTCCTGAAAATATCCCGTGCCGATTTCACTGCTGGGAATGTGCGACGCGATTGCCAGCACCGGAGCATTGCTACGGTGAGCGTCGAAAAGGCCGTTGATCAAGTGGAGGTTGCCGGGTCCGCAGCTCCCCGCGCAACAGGCGAGCTTGCCGGTGAGCTGTGCCTCGGCGCCGGCCGCGAATGCGGCGACTTCTTCGTGGCGCACATGGATCCACTTAACTTTGTTGTTCAGCCGCAATGCATCGGTAACAGGGTTCAAGCTATCGCCGACTACACCGTAGATCCGCTCGATACCCGCTTCAGCAAGTCTCGCTACCAACTGATCCGCCAATCGATGTGCCATTGCCTAAATCCTCCTTTTAAGCTTTCATTATTTTTGCGCGAGTGCAGGTTGGGGTTGCGCCGCACGTCCAGTTTCACGAAGAAAGAAGCTCACGACAATTGCAAGCGCACAGCAAGCAATCCAGAACAGCGCACCCCGCTGAAAGTGCACCGCCAGGTTTGGCACGTTTCCGGTGCCCCTGCCGATACGATGCGCGTAAACCGGGCCCAGAAACGCTGTGATCGCGAAAACCAGGAAATTGATCCCGCCGGTTGCGCTGCCCTTGACATTGTCCGGATTGACTTCCTTGATGATGCTGTAGGGAATCATCGCGGCGCCGGATGCCACCCCAAAAATGAACATCCCCAGCCTCGCTGAAATCGGCAACGGGTGGAACGCGATTTGCGCGCCCGCCAGCATCATCACCGCCGCGCTCCCCACGATTACGGGCTTGCGCCGTCCGATTCGGTCAGACAGCCAGCCGAGCAGCGGACATCCGAAGACCCAGCCGAGAGGAACCATGGAAGCGATCACCACTGCGTTGTGGTAGGAAAATTGAAGATCCTTTTGAAATGCTGCGACTCCCCAGATCATGTCTCCGATTGTGGTGGGTGCGAATAGCAAGCCGGCGACAATTCCGCAGAGATACGACTGAGGATTTGAAAATACGATTTTGTAGGGCGTGAGCAGCGAACCGAAGCCGCCTTCCTGGAGGTGCGCTCCGAGCTGTTCTTTGGGGGTGGAGATATAGAGTAGAACTGCAACGACTAGGATGATTATTCCTATTCCGATCCAAAAAGTATGAACACCGAGACCACGCTCAATCATCGGGCCGACGACATTCTGTCCAGCCGAGCCGCCGAGCATCCCGACGCATTGGGTGGCGCCGATAGCAGTAGCCAGGTAGCGCGCAGGGAATCCGCGTGCCGCCAAATAGACGGCGCCAGTGAATGCAAATGCAGAGCCCGCACCCTGGCAGAGGCGTCCAATATCTCCTGCCAGCACTGCCGGCACGCTAAACAGCAGGCAGCCTAAACCCAGAATCGCCATTCCCACGGGCACGGAACGCTTAGCACCCAAATGGTCCAGGGCTGCGCCTGCGACAAGACTCATCGAGGAATAGGTGTAGTAATAGACGCCCAGAATCGAGGCAATCCCGAGCGCCGTGGTGCTGAAGTGGTCCTCCAATCCCGAAATCATCACGGACGGCGATGACCTCACCGCATATTCGAGGAAATAGAAAATGACGGTGAAAAACCACGCGACGATGAATGCTCGTGTTTGAGGCGCGATCTGCTGTGGCTGCGCGACGGGTGCGGCTGCGGACGTAGAAGCAGGAACTTGCGCTCGAGCAGCGCTGGCGGTTATTGGAAGCGGTTTGTCAGCCATGGTCATCTCCTCCACCAACTCGAAAACGTGTACTGCGTTTACCAGGAATTTGCTCTAAACGAGACGATAGGTTCCGGCCTGTCACTGTTCGTCTGATGCAGATTGTCAAACCGTGGTGTCATTTGGATTCGGTGTTCGGGATGCGGAGTATAAAGCCTGACGTCGAAGGCAGGACGTAGCGAACACCTGCATACACCATGCTCAGATGGGCATCCCTCGGATTGTCTGGGGCTATGAACCATGGAGCGCGAGTTAGATAAGAATATTGCGTGTAATACTGGAGCGCTCCGTGCATATCGCTCTTCCAGAATGTCTGCAGCCAATCGAATGTAATTTGCTGTATGGCTCGGTTGTTGGTGTTCGGTGAGCCTGGACCGCCGTAGCCTATGATCGTCCCAGGCGCGGTGGTGTTCGTGGTGTCGGGGAAGAAATTCCGTCCGAAATAGTCCGCTCCGTAATAAACGGCGAAAGCGGACTGTTGATTCGCTATCCACTCGAAGCCGACGGAACCTGCTCCCGCATGCACCAGGGAAGGAAAAATGTTGGTTCCCGCGGCGTTCGGGCGAATAACCAATTGCGGTCCGTCGGCCACCAGATAGCGCCCGCCGCCGTCGCTCCAAAACGCATTGCCCAGAAAGAGAAAGTTGTGGAATAGCTCAAAGTTCCCGGCGATCGAGCCACCACCGCCCACGGCCGAATGCTTTGTGAAATCGGTTCCGCCGACAGGTTTGACCGCGGACCTCACCCCCGTAACCAGCCCGACGCCTTCCAGATGGAAATGCCGACCGGCAATTTTTGAGTCGTATGTGACCTTGGGGAGGATGTCTGGAAAAAGATTGGGAATTCCCACCTGGGATCCGTTGTCAAATTGCGGGCCAGTCGTGCCGATGGAGGCGAAGGCGGACGGAAGCGCGACGAAACTACCGATGTATTGGTCGGGGTCCTCAATGCCCAGCCCTAAGGCCAAGTGATCGTTGACGTGGTAGGCGACTCGAAGTTCCGCCGCACGGGTATAGGGCAAGCCGACGCCGATGTTCTGATCCTCGTTATAGGTGATCGCCAATTCGGCGGGATTCGGACCAATTCCGATGCGGTTGGGGGTCAGCCAACTCCAGGTTTGTCCGCCGAGAATTTCCCACTTACTGCGCTGGAGGCGCATAAAGCAAAGGCGCATCCGAAGAGTGTGGCCGTTCACGGTCTGATAAACGTTGGTCGCATCATTGCCGCTAAAGTCCGCTTCGCAGTAGCCGGCCACATCGGTGTCGCCAATTTTGTCTGTGACCCTTATGTTGAAGCGGGAAAACTGTGCGGTGAGACGATACTCGCTAAGGTTGCCCTGGGGCGTGTTGCTGAACGGGATAGCGGCGTAGTTCGTAGCGATATTGTTCTGGGTGTTGGTGGTACGGTATATATTTTCTATGTCTACGAAGCCACCAAGTCTAATATCCGCAGAGCCAAGTCTGAAGGTCGGGGTCCCTTCGTTTTCTTGTGTTATTCCCCCGGGCGCTTGCTGCTGGCCGGCATTCGCGCCGTTATAGCTGCTCACGGGTTGGGGGCCGGGTGTAGTCAGGGCCGCGTTGATCATTTGCGGCGACCCAGCTGGGGTGCTGACAGAGGCGGGCTGCGTGGCGCCCAATTGCCGCCTCAGCGCTTCAATCTCCTGCTGTTGCGAAGCCATCTGGTTCTGCGTTTGTGATAGAGCTTCACGGAGAGCTTTCAGTTCAGTGGCAACATCGGAGTCGTTCTTCGAGGAGCCCGCGTTCGGAGCGCTGGCTTGCGCCCACGTCAGCCCTGGTACCAGCAGCACCAGACACAGAGTGCGTAACGGCTTCATGGTCAGGACTCCTTCCCGTGCGAACGGCAATGCATCGCCCGAACGGTTCATTAGGCATTTCATCGCCCAATTACGCGTAGGTTTGCCGGTTGAAAAAAGGCGGGTTAGCTGGCCGGCGTGGAGCTGCGGCAAGACTTCGTTGTCAGAATACTCGCGCGTGCGCAAATATTGACACCGGCCGAATATCATCTGCCGAGTTGCGATGTTTGATCTGTTTGCGACGGGAAATGATTTGTGCGTTTAATTCGAGACGAGCGAGTCGAGAGAGCAGCCAAGCGCGCGGCGGCGAAACACTGAGTTCCGAGTTCAGAGTTCTATCTGTTTAAGGAGTGCGCCCGATTGCATGGATCATTTCGTCTTCCGCCTGGGCGTAACTAAGCTGAGACTGAAGCAGCAGGGTTTTGGCGTCGAACTCCTGAGCGACAGCGGTCTCGGCCTGTGAGGGGAGAGCCTCGCCTCTTTCGAGCTGTTGCGCGGAGACCCGACTTGATTCCGTCCGCAGCGCAAGAATCTGTTGCGAGACGTCGACCATTTCTCGCGTGCGTGCCAGTTTGTTGGCGGCACTTTCAACCTTGCGTTGCACCTCGTCCGTGATTCGAGCCAGGTTCTCGTGCGCTTCTCCGAGACGAGCATTGCTTTCGCCCACGTTGGCCTTGCGTTTGCCCCCATCGAACAAATCGTAGGTAAGCTGCGCACCGAAAGTGCCAAAGTTGCGGGCTAGGAACGGGACGTTGTCCTGGTAACTGTACCGGGCAATTGCGGTGATATCGGGGTAGTAATCCGCCTTAGACAGGCGAAGGGCCGCCGACGCTTTCTCGACTTCGGCGCGTGCCGCGACGATTTCCGGGTGGGATGCCAACGCGGCAGTGACACACTGCTCGCGGTGGCAAGGTTCCTGGACTTCGGGGACGGCGGGGTCGAGTTCGAGTTGGGTGGTTACGGGCAATCCCAGCACATCGTTTAACTGCATGGTCAGATCAGAAAGTTGCAACTCGGTGGTTAGCAAGTCTTGCTTGGCTTCGAGAGTTTGCGCGCGGCTCTCGATAAGTTGCTCGTCGAGCGCGCTGCCATACTTCACCTGCTGTGTGCGCTCCGTCTCCACGTCCTGAGCAGCGCGGATTTTCGCTTCGGTGGCGCTTTTGTGCAGCTGCGTGACTAGAATCTGGTAATAAATCTCGTGGACCTTCAGTGCGATATCGTTCTGAGTCTGCTTCTCGTTCGCGCGGGTGGCGTCCAAGTCCGCGCGGGCAAGGTCATTTGCCGGTTTGACTCTGGTGAACAACTGAGTGAGAGGCTGCACGAGGCCCGTTCCACTCGTGATAAAGGTCTTCTCACCCTGACTGAGTATCGCAGGCTGAGTGGGAATGGGGGTGCCGGCGACAGTTCCCAGGCTACCCTGGGGAATTTGGATGAACTGCGTGTCCGTAACCTGTAAAACGCGGCTCTCGTTCGTTATGCTCGGGAAGTATCCGCTGCGTGCAGCCTCCTTCGCATGCGCTTTCTCTTGCACTTGCAGTCCCGCGATAAGCACGATGTGGTTATGCTTCAGGGCCAACTGGACGGCTTCCGAGAGAGTGATCTTCCGCGGAGCCGGAGCTGCGTTCTGCGCTTGAGCGCAAAGCGAGAAACTGGCTGCAAATAGTGCGATGCCCAGACCACTACGACGGAATCTCATTACTTGTCTCCCTTCACGGCAGCCTGTTGCTGTTGCAGCCCGCTGAGGTCGCCATATTTCAGCGGCGGCTCGCGCAAGAGAGCTACGAGGACCAAAGCGACGACGGAGGCCCAGGCGACCAAGTAGAACCCGTCAATCAAACTCAGCGTATAGGCTTGAAGACGAAGCCGCGCGCCCACTACGTCCACGGCGCGGCCCGCCGCATCAGCCAAGCCCGACGATTTGGCATAAAAACCTGCCGTTAGTTGGTGGATGCTTCCGTCCGTGATCCAGCTGCCATGCTGTACATGCAATCCCAGAAGGTTCGAGTGGAACTTTTCGCGCTCCGCAATGAAGCGCCCCATAAGGACCGCTCCGATCGTGCCTCCGAAGATTCGAACGATATGAAAGAAGGCAGAAAATGTGAGAATGCGCTGCGGCTTCGCCAACCCGCCCGAGAAAAGCCCCTGCAAAATGATCGCTGCGACTAAACCGATGAAAGCAAAACATTGGCCAAAGCCCATCAGAAATTCCGTCCGGTAGAAATTCGGGGCCGCCCACGCGCTGGTCATTTCAGCGTTCAAGAGAGAAGCAACCGCCATTGCCACAAATCCCCCTGCGAGGAGTAACCGCGGATCCGCATTCGAAATCAGAAGGAAACCAGCCAGAAACGCAAGAGGAACGAAAGAAGCTGCCGTCCAAACCACCGCCGGCCCGATCTGGTCCGGCTCAAACCCGTGGATGGCGAGGGCCTGCGGGATCAGGATGATTGTTGTAACTAGAAAAAAGCGAAAGAAGAAGAGGCCAGTGCCCAGCAGTATCGTGTTCCATTGCCGGAGGTAAGGCATATCAACAAGAGGATTGGGGCCGAGCATGCGACGCACGAGAGAACACAATAGGAGGAACGAGCCACTAGCGAAAAGTGCTGTGAATATGCCAGAGTGCCACCAGTCGAGCCTCTCGCCCTGTTCGCATGCAGCTAAAACCAGCGCGAAACCCGCACTCGCATATAAAAACCCCGCGAAGCTGGGCGCTTGGCCGTGCTCTTTTGCGGGAGGGGATTTCGGTATGCCCAAGTAAATGCATAGCATCATCACGGGCGTGATCAGCGCCGAATTCCAAAACATCCATTCCCAGGAGAGATGGTTTCTGTACCAACCGTAGAGCGATGGGGCGATGTTGACGGCGCCATCCACGAACGAGGCGTAGAGAGCAATCGTGAAGGGAAGGTAACGGAGGGGGATGTTGCGCAATGCGAAGGTGAGTGTGAGCGGATAGAAGGTGCCGGACGCCAATCCCGCCAAGGCCAAGACTACGATGAGCAAACCGTAATTATGAATAAAAGGCAGAAAAATACAGAGCAGCGTAAAAATCGCCGCTGCCGCCAACAGAATTCGCCGTGGCCCCATTAGCCCGCCGAGATAGACAGTGAATGGGCCGATGAACATCAAGCCGACGTCGAAGGCTGTACCGATCCAGGCACCGCCGTCATAGCTGAACCCCAAGTGGCCCTTGAGGTCGGGAAGGCCGAGCGAGATCATTCGGCTGGTAAGAGTGACGACTCCGGCACCGGTGATGACACCGAGGATTCCAAGCAATGGACTCTTAGAAAGTTCGACCGGCACGGCTCCGGCAATTCCACGCGCGAGTTGCACCGGAGTGGGTTGCGGCATGACTATCGAGGAAGCAGACATCCTAGGCTCCGCTCAGCGGCTCGTCCGGACAGTGGCGATCACGGAAAGTCCGGGGCGCAAGCTGTTCGCAAAGCTCGAATCCTCGAGAGCTATTTTCACGGGAATCCTTTGCACGACCTTGGTGTAATTGCCGGTCGCGTTGTCGGGGGGTATCAGCGCGAACTGCGAGCCGCTCGCCGGAGCAATCTCCAGCACTTTGCCGTGGACCACACGGCCAGGATATTCGTCAATGCGAATTTCAGCCGCATCGCCGACTTTTACATTGCTGAGCTGCGTCTCGCGATAGTTCGCTTGAACCCATTTGATGAGGGGCACGAAGGAGATAACTTGCGTTCCCGGCGATACGAGTTGTCCGGGCCGAACTTGCTTTTCCCCCACGGTGCCATCGTCCGGCGCCACAATTTTTGTATACCCAAGATTCACTTTTGCGCCATCGAGCGCCGCTTCTTTCGCATGCAGGTCGGCGACAAGTTGTAGATCCTGAGATTCCAACACTGCCTTGGCGCGCCTCTCGGCTTCTGCCGCGTCTTCGTTGCCGCGGAGCAAGGTCTTGGCCTGTTCCAGATCCGCCTGGCGACTTGCGAGCTGGGCGGCAGAGCGCTCGTCTTCAGCGACTGCCTGCTCGACTTTCTGCTGCGTTGCCGAGCGCGTTTGCAAAAGCGCTTCCTGGCGAGCACGCTCGGCGTGGGCGCGCACCACTTCTGCTTGCGCGGCATCGATGCCGGCTTGGGCGGCGATGATCTGCGCCTTCGCCTGATCGATACCGGCGAGGGCGCGCGCAATGCGGCTGTCCTGAAGCTCGCGCTGCCGGTGATTGTTCTCGATTGCAGCTTTCGCGGCCTCAACCGCAGCGGTGGCCTGATCCGACTGTGCCTGAAAATCGGCATCGTCCAGCTGGACGATCAATTCTCCCTTGTGCACCTGCTGGTAATCCGTGACCTTCACGTCGCGCACGATGCCCGCAACTTTTGTGCTGAGGGGAGTCAGATCGCCGCGTACGTAGGCGTCATCCGTGACCTGTTCGACCCGGCTACCCTCCCAGCCGTTCCAGTTCCAAGTGATTGTGACGAAGATCACCGCAGCGAGCAGCACGATCAAGAGGGGCACGACGAATTTGCGCCATTTCGCTTCAGGCTGTACGTGAGGTTGCTCGGGTTCGTTCGCTCTTGAAGGAGCGGGCGTGCTGGCGCTGGCCATCCTTAAATACTCCTTTTTCGAGTGCTCTTTTAGCATTCCTGGTTCCGGGCTGCAACGGCTGAATCTGTATAAAAAGAAGCACTTTGCCGCCTGGCGAATCCAACTTCATTGAGAGTTGGTGCCAACATCCGAGCAATTGCCAGGATGCTGACAGGGCGAGGCGCAGCCGGGGGCGGAGAAAGGTTGGGAAAACGACCAAAAGGCATATAATCCCCGCCATGGCCGCCCCACGACCAGAATTCGAGCCATCGAATATCCAGCTGCTCGTTGATTCGATACCTGCGCTGATTCACACCTCCCGGCCTGACGGCTACCTCGATTACTTCAATAAGCCGTGGCTGGAATATCTCGGCGTCGCATTGGATGAAGTGGCCGGCTGGAACTGGACCAATTTCATTCACCCCGAAGACGTTGAGGAGATTGTAGCTAAGTGGCGAGGCTGCCTCACGTCCGGAGAAGTCTTCGAACTCGAGACTCGCGTCCGCCGGGCAACTGGGGAATACCGCTGGATGTTCCATCGCAAGGTGCCGCTCCGGGATACGCGCGGCAACATCGTAAAGTGGTATGGATCGAGTCTGGATATCGAGGAGCGTAAAACTGCGGAGGAACAACTACGTAGAAATGCGGAAGCGCTGCGAAGAAGTGAGTTCTATCTCGCCGAGGGGCAGCGTCTTGGCCACATGGGAAGCTGGGCCTTCGACCCTGAGGGATTTGACTACTGGTCTCCTGAGCTATTTCGAATGCACGGACTTGATCCGGCCAGCAAGCCGCCAAGCGTTCAGGAATATTTAGGTTTCGTCCATCCGCAGGACCGTGAATCCATGGCAGAGGTGATCAAGCGGCTCATGGCGGAAGCGATGCCCTTCGACGCTACCAAGCGCATCGTGCGACCCGACGGCGAGGTGCGCTACGTTCGTTGCGTCGGTGCTCCTTTTGTCGACGGCCAGAGCCTCAAAAAATACGTCGGCAGCGCCATAGACGTCACCGAGCACGAGCTTCTGACCCAGGAGCTGCGACGACGCGAAGCGTATTTGGCCGAAGCCCAAAGACTAAGTCATACAGGTAGCTTCGGCTGGAAGGTTCCCAGTGGGGAGATCTTCTGGTCCGACGAGACCTTCCATATCTTCGGTTACGATCGCTCTGTGAAGCCGACAATCGATTCAGTAGCGCAGCGCGTCCACCCCGAGGATCTCGCTGACTTCAAAGAGGTCATTAATCGGGCCTTTGCCGGAGCGAGAGATTTCGAGCATGCTTATCGCTTGCTACCGCCTGATGGACGAGTCAAGCACGTACACGCCATCGCTCACGCTTTACGGGATGCATTCGGCAATCGCGAGTTTGTCGGGGCGGTGACCGACATCACCGAGCGCAAGACGGCCGAGGAGGCCCTCCGGACCGGTGAAGCGTACTTGGCCGAAGCCCAGAGGCTGAGTCACACCGGCAGCTGGGCATGGAGTCCAGACCAGGATATCCGGTACTGGTCGGAGGAATGCTACCGTGTTCTGAGTTTCGATCCACAGGATGGTTTGCCCCGATTTGAGGATTTCTTTCAGCGGATTCATCCCGACGACCAACCCGGCTTCAAGCATCTAATCGAGACGGCGATCCGTGAGAAGTCGGAGTGGGAGACGGACTACCGCATCGTGCATCCCGATGGCCTCGTCAGGAACGTTCACGTCTTGGGTCATCCTGTGCTGAGTACGTCCTGCCACCTGATTGAATTTGTGGGCACTGTGATCGACGTCACTGAGCGTAAACGAGCAGAGGAGGAACTGCGCAGAAGCGAAATGGAGCTCCGGCAGATCGTTGACCTGGCGCCCCAACTGATTGCGGTATACGGGCCTAAACTTGAACGCTTTTATGCAAACAGCACCGCGCTCGATTACCTCGGCACCAATCTCGACGAATGGCGGCACAAGAAATTTGCAGCTTTTGCCCATCCAGACGATGCGGAACGGTTCAAGACCTATACGGATCGCGCTTTATCAAGTGGCACCGCTGAAGAATTGGAGTTGCGACTCCGCAAACGCGATGGGAGTTATCGCTGGTTCCTGGCTCGTTTTAACCCACTGCGGGACGAACAGAGACAGATTACGCGTTGGTATTTTACCGCGACGGATATTGAAGATCGCAAGCAGGCTGAGGACACTCTGCGCAGAGAAAACGTGGCTCTGCGCGAAGAAATCGACAAGGCGTCGATGTTCGAAGAGATCGTGGGAACCGCTCCGGCATTGCAAGCCGTACTGTCGCGCATCTCCAAAGTTGCGCGAAGCGACTCCACGGTTCTCATCACCGGTGAAACGGGAACGGGCAAGGAGCTGGTGGCACGCGCTATACATCGAAGATCCGATCGCGCTTCGCGCGCGTTCGTTAGCGTGAATTGTGCGGCAATTCCCCGTGATCTGATCGCTTCTGAGTTCTTCGGCCATGAGAAGGGCGCGTTTACGGGCGCGACGCAGCAGCGCCTGGGCCGGTTTGAACTGGCACACGGAGGCACAATCTTTCTGGACGAAGTGGGAGAACTGCCAGCCGAGACTCAGGTAGCTCTGCTACGCGTGCTGCAGGAGCACGAGTTTGAGCGCGTGGGCGGCACTCGTCGAATCCGGGTTGACGTGAGGGTGATTGCAGCCACCAATCTTGACTTGCAAGGCGCGATCAACGCCGGGTCGTTTCGCAGTGATTTGTTTTATCGGCTCAATGTCTTCCCGATCGAGATACCTTCGCTTCGAGAACGACGCGTGGACATTCCCCTGCTGGTCGAATACTTCATCGATCGCTATGCGCGAAAGGCCGGCAAGAGCATCAAACGCGTCAATAAGAAAACGCTGGAATTGCTGCAGTCCTATCCTTGGCCGGGAAACATTCGCGAGCTGCAAAACGTGATCGAGCGCTCGGTGATACTTTGCGAAACAGAGATTTTCTCGATCGACGAAAACTGGTTACCGCAGTCGCCACCTCTGCCAGCAGAGGCGAAACAGGAAGCTGAGCTCCCGCGGAAGCTCCTGGTACAAGAGAAGAACATGATCGAGGCCGCGCTGAAAGATACTGGTGGCCGTGTGTCGGGACCGACGGGCGCTGCGGTGAAGTTGGGGATCCCGAGGTCTACGCTGGAATCGAAGATTCGATCGCTGAATATCGATAAGAACCGCTTCAGGGCTGCTCAGGGAGCTTAAGGGCTCGGTAGCGGGTCCACGTTCGTTACGATCAAACCCCCAGCACGCTCGCACAATTCATTTGCCGAGTTTGGCATACTCCGCTTTGGCTTGCTGGTAGATGGGAATGTCAGGATCGGCGTCCTTCCACAAAATCAGGAATGTCTCGTAGGACTTCCGTGCAGCGGCTTCATCGCCCATCATCTTCTGCGCGCGGGCGAGCTGCAGCCAGGCCAATGCTCCAGTGACATGTCTCACGGTAAATCCGGGATTGTCGAGCATCTTTTGGAATTGCGCCGCAGCCGACCGGCCATCGCCGAGATCCAGATACGCCAGTCCGCGGATGTAGGCGGGGTACAAATAATCGAATCCGGTAAACGCCAGTTCATACTTGGCAGTGCCGCGGAGCAGCTCGACGGCTGCCGCGGGATCGCGTTGCCGCAACTTGATCGCGGCTCGGATGGTGGGAATGAAGTAATGCTGCACGAGCGTGTCCTCGGGCCTTTCCGCGCTGACCTGGTCGGCGAGTTTACCGGCTTCCGCTGTTCGTCCTGATCGTGCGAGCGCTTGCGCCAGATTGATCTTGCTATTGCGATCGAGCGGGCTTGCAGCGGCCTGGACTTCGTAGTGTCGAGCTTGCGCGCCCTTTCCGACTTCGGCGTCCTCCAGGGCTGCGGGGATCACCCACCAGTTAGCATCACTAGACTTCGAGGTTTGCGCCGAAGCTTGCTGGCGCAGACGTGCGGCGGACTGAAAGCGACCCTGCTGAATCTCGATCAAGGCGTGTTCATAGAGGAAGTCTTCTCGAAACTTGCCTTGCTCTTCCTGCTGGAGGATCTTTTCGACGTTGTGCCGGTCGCCTGTGGCGAATGCGACAATGAGTCTTTCCCGCCGGATGAGTGAATTGTCGAATTTAAGGACGTCCGCTTTGGCGAGCCATGATTTTGCCTCATTGAATCTGCTGGCGAACCGGATGGACTGTATCGCGCTGCCGAAATAATATGCGCTGGGCCGCAACCGTGCGACCTCGGCCGCTTCGTCAGCCGCCTGGTCGGGCCGCCCGAGATGCACATATGCTTCCCGGAGGTTGGCATGAGCGAACACATCCCGAGGAAATATCTCTAAGAAACGAAGCACGGAAGAATATTCCTTCTCCCAGTCGCCGATCACGTTACTGTAATAAGTGATTTCGGCGCCCAACCGGTCTCTTTCGGCCAATCGGTCGCGGAGTTGGTACGCACGCGTATAAGCGGCCTCCGATAACGCAGTGTTACCGAGGAAGAGGTAGGCCGCGCCCATCCGCCCGTACGCTACGGCGAGGTTTGGATCCAGTTCGACAGCTCGCTGATAGAATTTAAGCCCTCCTTCAGCGTCGCCGGCGTGGGAGAGTTTGAGCCCTTGCGTTGAGGCTTGCAAAGCCTCGAGCGAGGGACTGAGCGTTTTCTCCAGCGGCTGATTGAAGCGCGCCAACGAACCTGCTGGCTCTCCCAGTTTTGCGCGAAGGCCTGCGGCCATGACTCCCAATTCGTGTATGACCTCATTCCGCTGATCGATGTCCGCCTGCTCTTCGGCCAAGGTTGCTCCCGACGCGCAGTCGAGAGCCCGCAGCTCCAAGAAGTAGCTATTGCCGGCATCGCCGATTGATTGGGAGATCACCAGCTTGCTGTTGGTCTTGGCGCATATCTGGCGTGCCACGTCGGGCGTCAGCTTTGTAGTCGGCGGCAGGTTGAGTTGCGCCAGGGCGCCGGAGATTTTATCGATGCCCAGAATGTTCAGATAGGGCGTCTGATCCATTTCGTAACGCAAAGCCGGATCCAGTGCGTCGTCGAACACCGGATCGCCGGTTTCGTTTTTGACATCGGCAAGAACAATGGTGTCCGTCGCGGAGAGCATCACGCGGCGGCGGTAACCCCAGTACAACCAGAAGGCCGCAACGATAACGATCAGCAGCGCGGCGGCCGCGAGCCATTTGCGGAAGCGAAGACGGGGTGAAGGTGATTTGCTGACTTTCTCTTGGGCTGGAAAGTCCACAGGCCGCGCATCGGTTTTTAGCAATTCGGTGACAGCAGCCTGGGGCGTGGCATGTTTTGCGAGATCCGCGGCGTCTGCGACGACAGTGACACGCTCCGTGAACTGATATCCCTTTCGAGCGATGGTGACGATCAAACGGCTGTCTTCCGAGTTGTGATCCAGCGCCTTGCGCAAATGAGAGATGTATTGCGTCAGGTTGCCCTCTTCGACGAACGTGTCGCCCCACACGGCTTGCAGCAATTCCTCCTTGGTGACCAGGCGGTTGGGGTTTTGAACCAGAAAGAGCAGCACGTCGAAAGCTTTAGGGGTGAGAGAAACGGCTGAATCCGCGCGAGACAGCGTGCGCTTAGCGGGATCCAACACAAACTGCTCGAAATAATAGCGGTTGCTCACAGAAACCTGGGTAGCTTACAGGCTATTCAGAGTTTTTCATCTTTTTTCAGAGCTGCCTGAAGGACTTCCCGAATCCTTATCTTGAGAATACGTCGCGAAACGGCACTGACAGGGGCGTGAAGCAAGCGCCTTGCCAGTGCACTCGATCGCCGAGTTGCGCAATGGCCGGTGGAGCCCGCCAAGGCCAGCGGTGAAATCAGGGGGGAAATTGTTGAGGAAAGGAAGTTTTGAGGCGCATTTGCTCGAGAGCGGAGCGGTCCTACACTCAAGTCTGCTGCCCATCAGCGAGCCGAGGCGTAACAACACTTCCAAACGCATAGCCAGTGTCCGAGCGAATGTTGCGCAGAGTTTCGCCAATTGGCGAAATCTCGCCACTCGAATCTCGCTTAGGTTATTAAGAATCATTTGCTTAGGTTCGGGCAACTAACTGCTAACCCTGAGGAGGCTGCATCTCGAAAGGGGCTGGGAATGCTGAAGATCCAGAGAAAAATAAACGGGGGAGTTATTTTCACTCTGAGCGGCCGGATCGAGGCAGACGATATTGACGAACTGCGCAGGCTCCTTGAGTTGGAAGGGGCCGGCAGCAAAATCGCCTTGGATTTAAAAGATGTGACTCTGGTAGACCGCGACGCAATCAAGTTTCTGGCAGATTGCGAAGCGGACAGCATCAAGCTCGAGAATTGTCCGCTTTACGTCCGCAAATGGATTGGGCAAGAAAGTGGACGGCCGAGGCGGAAAAAACATAACGCTCGCACTGACAAACTGCAAAAAAGGGAGCAAGGCAATGAGCTTGAATAGTCTCACCTATCCGCTGCAGTACGAGGACCTAAGGCGTACGACCGATCCGGAGATTACTCTGGATATGAACCGAATCGACGAACCAGTGGACCCGGAGGCCGGTTTCGAAGGGATTATTGGAAAAAGTTCAGGTCTTCGCCGTGTGCTGCAGATGGTCGAAACGGTGGCTTGGGGAGATTCGACTGTGCTCTTGCTGGGCGAGACGGGCACGGGCAAAGAACTCATCGCGCGCGCCATTCATGGTCACAGTCCTCGCAGGGATCGACCATTCGTCAAGCTCAACTGCGCCGCCATTCCCACCGGGCTGCTGGAAAGCGAGCTGTTTGGTCATGAGCGGGGATCGTTCACCGGCGCGATCGCACAGAAGATTGGCCGGCTCGAGCTTGCACATCAAGGTTCGCTGTTCCTGGACGAGATTGGCGACATTCCTCTGGAGCTCCAGCCAAAGCTGCTTCGCGTGTTGCAGGAGCGGGAATTCGAGCGGCTGGGAAGCACGCGGACGCAAAAAGTTGACGTGCGCATTGTGGCCGCGACTCATCGCGACCTGGAAGGAATGATCCTGGAGAAGCAATTTCGCAGTGACCTCTATTATCGAGTGAATGTTGTTCCCATTCACATTCCTCCCTTGCGGGAACGTCCGGAGGATATTCCGCTGTTGGTGCAACATTTTGTGCAACAAGCGACGCGGCGAATGCGCAAGACGATTGATACGATTCCGTCGGAAACAGTGGACGCTCTGATTCGGTACCGGTGGCCGGGTAACATCCGCGAGTTGGAAAACGTAATTGAACGCGCGGTGATTTTAAGTCCCGGTCCCATGCTGCGGCTTTCGCCGCGGGACTTGAAATCGCGGATCATGCCGGCTCAAAACCCAGACCGGCACCAAACGCTGGAAGAGGTGGAGCGCAACCATATTCTAAGGACACTGAAAGAGACCAGGTGGGTTCTCTCCGGACCCAGCGGTGCCGCGGCGCGCTTGGGATTGAACCGTTCGACGTTGTACTTCCGGATGAAGAAATTGGGTATCGCCCGGAGCGTTGATTCATGCTCTGACTTGCAAAAAATCGTGATGATGAGATGAGACGGAGAATTCAATTTGCGGCCCGCAGTGTCACTGAGCGGACGGGTGTTATCCGGCCGACACACTGGGACTGAAATGACAGCTCATTCGCACACGGCTGATTTCCTGTAGGTCTTTGAGCTCGAGTATTTTCAAACGGACCAGAGCAAGAAAGCGAATCGGCAGCAAAAGTGCTGTGTCATTAGCTGGAGCAGGCATAGAAAGGGAGAATCATTTATGAGTGCACTAGAAACTTCACTCGCGAGTGGATCGACAATAATTGGGGAGCTGTTTCATACGAAGCCCCGCCGTCCTGAATCAACCAGACCGGCTTCGCGGGCTCGAAAGCTGCATTCCGTGGATCGGAAGTTCACCTCGCCTGCCATGCTCGAGGATTGGAACTTGATTCGCCAGGCTGTCGTGGGAAATCCGGAGGCGCAGGAGCAACTTTTCAAAAGGCACACGCCCAGGCTCTATCGCGCAGTGATCGCCATCTTGCGAAATAAAGAAGATGCGGAAGATGCAGTGCAAGACAGTTGGTGCAGGGCTTATGCGAAACTTGATTCCTATGAGGGGCGAGCTGCCTTTTCCACCTGGCTGACCCGAATCGCAATCAATTCAGCCCTGATGCTGCGGCGAAGGAAGAGCTACCGTGTGCAAGATTCCTTGAACGATATTCTCGACAATCAAGCAGAATCACTCTTCGACGGAACAGTCGCGCGGCCGCCGAATCCCGAGCAAATTTATGCGGCGAGCGAATTGAATGCCCTTATCGAAGACCAAATCCGCGAGCTACCTCCGCGAATTCAGGCAACATTTCGATTGCGCAAGAGCGAGGAATTTTCAGTCACGGAAACGGCGCGGGCTTTGTGCATTCGCGAAAGTGCGGTGAAGTCACGAGTCTCGCGCGCTCGCACAAAAGTAGCCCGCGCAGTCCGAAAACTGCTTTCTACGCCGCCTCTTGCGCATGCCGTCGATCGTTCCAGTGTACAACCAAGGCTGAATCAGAAATTCGCATGTCTGCGCTAGCCTCGGCATGGCTTTGAGAGGTCCGCGAAGCCTTACGATTACTGCAAGACTTTCCAGCAGATCTATTATCCAAACGAGAGATGACTGCGTGGCGGTGGATGCAGTCGCAAGCGAACTATTCTCCGCCAAATTCCCTGCTATCAGGGACATTTACAGGGAACATTGCGCATTCGGTTAAAGGCGATTGGATACAACTCCACGTTGGAGAGTATCTTAGCGAGAGAGACCGCACTTTCCAGTCCAATCGGAACAGGGAACGATCAGGGAATGAACAGGACATTGATACTCCCTGATACTGGGTTTGAAGCGAAATCTCGACACCTAACCGTCCACTGGCTCCATGAATCACTAAATCGACATGATTGCATAACAACGTCGGCTCCTTAGACCTGAGTAGACTGTGGTTGGTCGAAGACCGCAGGCTCTCTCGAAAATACTTCTTCGTAGCTGCTCAACCTACTTGTTGCGCAGGCGTTAGCGTGGGTTGAAAGCCGAGGCGCTGTAATCGACGGACAAGTGATTGGGAAAGGCTCGGTGTACGGAGCCGTTGAAAGTATTCGGCGCCGAGTTCGCGAAATGGAGTGTTGTGTTGGAGCATATAGTGGGCCAAGACAAGAATCTTGTGTCCAATGACGACGATGGCTCGCTTGCTTCCGCGTCTCGCCGCTAGGCGATGGAAACGCGCGGCCAGATAAGTATTCTTGGTGCGAGCAGCGGCCCAGGCTGCCTGGTTCAAAGCTCGGCGAAGGCAGCGATTTCCTCGGCGTGCCTTGCCGCTCTTGCGCCTCCCGGCGCTTTCATTATTGCCGGGGCACATTCCCGCCCAGGAAGCCAAGTTGCTGCCCAGAGGAAACTGTTCTGGATTGGTGCCAATCTCGGCCACTAAACTCCAGGCGGTTGTCACGCGGACGCCTGGCATCGAGGTCCACAACGAGATGGCATGATGGTGTGGGAGCATACACTGCTGAATGCGTTGATCGAGTTCGTTGATCTTCTCCTCGGTAAATCTCAGTTCCTCGAGAAGTTGGCGGAGGAGGAAACGATGATGATCGCGGATCCGCCCTTGCAGCGCCAACCGTAATTGCGGTAGTTTTTTGCGCAGTCCTTTCCGCGCCATTTGGGCCAGCTTTTCGGGATCGTCTTCTCCGCTTGCGATGGCTTGCAACATGGTGCGTCCAGAAGCCCCCAGCACATCGGTGGCTACCGAAGCCAGTTTGATATTGGCGTCTTCCAACGTCTTCTGGATTCGGTTCGCTAGCCTAACCTTGTCCTCGTTGAGCCTCACCCGATAGCGGGTCAGGTCGCGCAGATCTCGTTGTTCTTGCTCGGGGACGTAACTTCCACGCAGAAGGCCATGCTGGAGCAGATCTGCAATCCATTCGCAATCCCGGATATCGGTCTTTCGTCCAGGTACCTGCTTGATGTGTTGCGCATTGACCAGCAGGAGTTCGAACTGGCCCGCTAATAGATTCCACGCGGGTTTCCAGTAAACACCTGTCGATTCCATGGCCACGTGGGTCCCACCGAGTTGTTGCAGCCACAGGCTCAACTCCAGTAAGTCTCTGGTCATGGTGCCAAACCGGCGGATTTGTTTTTTTGATTCCTTCATCTTCCATCAGCAAAACGCACACCGAAATGCTTTCTCTGTGAACGTCGATCCCACTACAACGACGATAGACTACTTCCATAACCCCACCTCCTGGCGCAGAGGACAGAGGATGCCGACATCGTATGCAGATTCTCTCTCACATGCTCCTCGAATGAGGGCGATGGTGTGTGTTTCCTCGCGGCATCCGGGTTCAACTCGGGAACGGGCTCAAGCGCGCCAGCCAATGACAACCTCGTCTGTCCTTCCGCGCAGGACTTACCTTAGCTGATTTTCATGGTGCGTGCTGACCGGCCCGCCGGTCATGAGGAACTCGGAAGAAAGGAGCCGGCATTGTTATGCAATCAAGTGCCCAGAAACCGCTGTTTGCCCAAAATCCCCATTCCCTCGCCTATCTGAAACGTTGAAGCTTCGCTTGCCCAGAAGGCCGACGGGGCTCGCCTCAAAAAGAACCATTTCTGGGCAACACATGAGCGCAGCAACGTTTGCCCTCAAAGTAAATTATCTACGGACGATCCCCGCGATTCTGTACGTCTCATTGTCTGGTGAGAGTATGGCAATCAGATAGAGCCTAGCCAGACTAAGCGGATCGTTGTCGGCGGGAACGATTAGAGCGAAGTGTGGCCCTGTTTCAAGTTCCAAATTGCAGAGACCAGGGCATCTATTTCTTCGCAGGTGTTATAGAGGGCGAGCGAAGGGCGCACGGTGCTCTCAACGCCGAAGCGGCGAAGAATCGGCTGCGCGCAATGATGCCCCGCGCGCACGGCAATTCCCTGCCGATTTAAAGCGGCGCCAACGTCCTCCGTTCGGAAGCCATCCAGCACGAATGACAAGACGCCGGCTTTTTCGCGCGCTGTGCCAATCAAGTGTAGGCCGGGAATGCGTTGCAGATTTTCGATGGCGTAGAGCAACAAATCGTGTTCGTAGCGCGAAATATTAACCATGCCGACGCGTTCGAGGTAATCGATAGCTGCACCGAGGCCTACCGCATCGGCGATGTTGCCCGTGCCGGCTTCGAAACGGCCTGGCGCTGGTTGGTACGTTGTCTTTTCAAACGTGACGTCCTGAATCATGTTGCCGCCGCCGTGCCACGGCTGCGTGTTCTCCAGAATATCCAGCTTGCCGAAGACGACGCCGATGCCCGTAGGCGCAAACATTTTGTGGCCGGAAAAAACATAGAAGTCGCAGTCGAAGCTCTGCAAGTCGGTTTGCATGTGTGAAACGGCTTGCGCGCCGTCCAGCAGCACCTTTGCGCCGTAGCGATGCGCCATCTCAATCATTTCCTGCGCCGGAGTCACCGTGCCGAGCGCGTTGGAAACCTGCGCGAACGCGACCAGCCGTGTGCGTTGGCCCAAAAGTTTCTGATATTCGTCCAGAATCACTTGCCCCGAATCATCCACCGGCGCAACGCGCAACCGCGCGCCCTTCTCCGCACACAGCATTTGCCACGGCACGATGTTCGCGTGGTGCTCCAGCCACGTGATGACGATCTCGTCGTCCTTCTGAATATTCTGCCGGCCCCAACTCTGCGCCACCAGATTAATACCTTCCGTGGCGCCGCGAACGAAAATGATTTCGCGCACCGAACCGGCGTTCACGAAGCGGCGCACTTTTTCGCGCGCAGCTTCGTAAGCGTCAGTCGCTCGCGCGGCCAGTTCATGCGCGGCGCGATGAATGTTGGAATTTTCGTGGGAGTAAAATCGGCTTAGTCGGTCAATCACGCTCTGCGGCTTCTGTGTCGTGGCCGCATTGTCGAGCCAAATGAGCGGCTTGCCGTGGACGCGCTCCTGCAGTATCGGAAAATCCCGGCGAATAGCCTGCACATCGAACGGCAGCGAAGACAATGAAATCTCGGAAAGCCCATCCGAAGGAATTTCCGTGGGCGCGAATCCCGAGGGGACAAGCTGGCGAATTTCGTTCAGGAATGAGTAGCCGCCGGACTGCTCCGCTGCGGTGGGCTGCCCCGCAGCGCCCGAAACCTGCGGCGCGGCGAGGTCAATCGTGGACCGCGGCACACCTGGCACCGTCGCGGAGGAAAAACTATTGGCGATGACGCGAAGCTCGGTTTCGGTTGGGATCTGGATGGTCGCTGGATAATCCGCAGCAGGCAGCGGCGCCGCGGAATAGGAAAAAAGCGGCCTGATATCTTCCAGGAACGAAAGCGACGCAGGCCCAGTGAAATAAGTCGCATCCACGCCACCGGGCAATCCAAGCGGCACGGTGTTTGCGCTGGCCGGAATTTGCGAATAAGCCTCAGCTGCACCAAGCGAAGACGGCAAAGCGCGCCGTTGCGTTTCGGTCGGCAGCAAAACCGTCTGATCGGCGGAAGCATCCACCAGGCTCACTCCCGCAATCGATGCCTGCGGCCCGCGCGCGGCCTCGGCGGCGTATGGCGCGGCCGGAACTACGGCCTGCGCCGCCGGCAGCGCCGTGAAAAACTCATTCGCCATGCGCGCGAGCACCTCCGGATCGGGTACGCCGGCAGGAAGCGACTGCAGATTCCCCGGCAAGACCGACCCAGTAGCGTCATTCACGAACCGCCACGCGCTTTTCCCGTTTTCACTTGTACTCATGGTAGTGTCCGACTTCGACATCTTCCAGCGCGGCAATGGCGTCGTCCACAAGCACCGCCGCGGAGCAGTAGAGCGAAATCAGATACGAAGCGAGAGCCTTGCTGCTGATGCCCATGAACCGAACGGATAGGCCGGGAGTTTGCTCTCCGGGCAATCCGGGCTGGAACAAACCAATCACGCCCTGCTTCTTTTCTCCGACGCGCAGCAAAAGAATATTCGTCTTACCGGCCGCATCCTTGGCTTTGCCGGCGCCTTCAATTTGCAACTTGTCCGTCGGTATCAACGGTACTCCACGCCAGGTGACGAATGGCGTCCCAAAGAGTGTGACGGTCGGGGGCGGCACGCCGCGACGCGTGCATTCGCGGCCGAACGCGGCAATCGCGCGCGGATGCGCCAGAAAGAACGAGGGTTCTTTCCAAACTTTTGTCAGCAGCTCGTCGAGATCGTCCGGAGTCGGCGCGCCCTTGCGCGCCTGAATCCGCTGACTCGCCGGGACATTCTTCAGAAGCCCGTAGTCGCTGTTGTTGATCAGCTCGCTTTCCTGCCGCTCCTTGACGTTCTCAATCATCAGCCGCAGCTGCTCGCGAACCTGGTCGTAAGGATTGCTGTAAAGATCGGAGACGCGCGTTTGCACATCCAGCACGGCCGAAATCGCGCTCAAAGTGTATTCGCGCGGCTTTTCTTCATACTCCACGTACGTCTCAGGCAAAGCCTTCTCGTCCTTTTGCCCGCAGACCACGTCGATCGCCTTGTCGTCCACCACTCGGTTGACGCGCAGGGTTCCCGCCTCAAGCGGCTTCCAGTCCAGCAGACGGACCAGCCATCGCGGAGTGATCGCAACATACTGCGGTGGCGTCTTGGTTACATTAGCAAGCTGAAATGCCGCGCGATCGCCCAACGCGTGATGGGATACATTCTCAGCCACGAAAGTTTCTCCTTTGCGGAAACAAACTCAATGATAAAGCAAGAACGACTGCAAGACTTCACGGGCAATTTGTGTGGCGAAAAATCGCAAAAAACGAAGGCAGCTTCGCTGCACGCGCCGCTATCGCCGCAGCGATTTTACTGCCTTCGCTCCAAAACGCATACCGGAAAACCTCGCGCCTCCTATTTCTGGTCGAGCGGAATCTCCTCGGTGGAAGTGCTGCTCTGCCCGACCGGCGATAGCAAATATCGG
The DNA here is from genome assembly GCA_050012455.1 of Candidatus Acidiferrales bacterium. Lineage (GTDB taxonomy): Bacteria > Acidobacteriota > Terriglobia > Acidiferrales > UBA7541 > Palsa-295. Next base: position 235,059 of record JBEKHD010000001.1, read on the forward strand.
CGCAGGAATTCGTCCTCCTTATGCAGCGCGTCCAGCGCATGATCCGGCTGCGAGAATCCGTGCCCTTCGTGCGAGTAGCTGAAGGCGACATATGTCTTGTTGTATTTTTTCAATGCGGCGACCAGCTGGAATGATTCGTACGGCGGCACCTGCGGATCTTCTTCGCCCCATAAAACGAGCACGGGCGCTTTGATCTTCGGCACGTCCGGCAGAATATCGGCCTTGCGATAAACCGCCGGCTTTTCGTCCGGCGTGCCGCCGAACTTGGTTTCCCAGCGAATGGCGGAATTGCGATTGGTCCGCTGGATGTACGTAGCGCGATCGGCGACGCCAAATAGCGACAGCGCCGCGACCCACAAGTCGGGATATTTCGTGACGGCGTAGTTGACCGCAGTGCCGCCATGGCTGCCGCCTCCAATGGCCACGAGCTTCGGATCAGCGATGCCCTGATCCACCAAATACGCCACACCTGCAGCGATATCGTCCGTTTCGCCGCCGCCACTATCTTCCACGTTCAGGTTGCGAAATTTTTCGCCATAACCGGTGCTGCCGCGAAAGTTCGGATGGAAGACGACGTAACCTTGCTGCGCGAGGTACAGCGACCACGGCGAGAAACCCAGCGCGTCCTGGCCCTCTGGCCCGCCGTGCGCCCAAATCACTGTGGGATAGCGCACGCCGGTCTTGTAGCCAAGCGGCAGGTAAAGGATTCCGGCAAGCGCGAGACCGTCCTTGCCTTTGAAGTGCACCACCTGAGGCGGAGCGATGCCCGTAGCTTCGAAAGTCAGCGGAAGTGTGTGCGTCAGCGCGTGCGGCGCCGCCTCGCCCGCCACGGACGCGACGTAAAGGTCCGGCGTTTCCTCCGGGCTCGTGCGAATGAAATAGATCCTCTTTCCGTCGGGCGACCACTGCGGCTCCTCTTCCACGCCAGGCGGCAGATTGGCGAGCCGGCGCGGCACGGAGCCATCGACGGGAACGATCCAAATGTGGCTCTCTTCGAGCACGCCGCGATTCGAAACGATCGCGATAGATTTGCCGTCGGGAGAAAAAACCGGCGAACCATCTTCGGATTCGCCTTGCGTAAGCCGCCTGGGTTGCCCGCCGCGCGAAGGCAGCAGGTAGACTTTGTCCCATCCGCTGTCCTGGAGAGTAAAAGCGAGCGTCGCACCATCCGGAGACCACGCGACGTGATCGATTACCCACGCGCCGCCGCGGTCGTGCCGGGCGGTGTAGAGTTCGAGCGGTGCGCCCTTCACGGTGCCGGTAGCGCGATCGAAATCCAGAACCTTCAACTTCCCCGAGAAAAAATCGCGCGAGCGTTCAGTATAAGAAATTCGCGTGCCATCAGGCGACCACGCGGGCGTGGGATCGAAACGATCCGACGCGACTTCATCACCCGTGGTGATCTGGTCGAGCTCATCAACTCCGGAATAAATCTCAGTGGTTGCAAGATAGTTCGTGGTCCTGCCGTCCGCGCTTACGACCCAAAGCTCGTTGTGCCCATGGCGTCCCGATTGAAACAAAACCCATTTTCCGTCGGAGTTCCACTTTGGCCAGCGGTCCGACGCGCCACGGGGATCGCCGGCACCGACTGCCCCGTAGGTTATCTGCTTAGGCTTGCCACCCGAGACAGGCACCACCCAAACGCTGCCCTGACTGACGAAAGCGATGGTCGTCCCGTCCGGCGACCAACTGATTTCAGCCTTCCCTCCCGGCGATGTAGTCAAGACAACAGGCCAGCCGCCGTCGGCCGGCAGCAGCGCAATCTGGCCGTGGCGAACGATGGCAAGCTGGGCCCCGTTGGGAGAAAGAACCGCCTCGGAGAATTCGCGCAGCGAGATCAAGTCTTCGAGCGTGATTTTGTTCACCGTCCCCCGCGCGGCCTGGGCCTGCAGAACCGGCGAGGCAAACAGTGCGCTCAGAAATATCCACACCACAGCGGTTACGACCGTGAAACCGCTGCGCGTATCTGTCAGAAGAAATCTGCTGAAGCGTGCCGATCGATTATGCACGAAAAAGTCTCCTTGAAATTGGTCGGCGCCGCGCAATATTCGCGGCTCGCCGCTCTACTGATTCTTACGGTGAAACGCTGGCGATCGTCCGGGGTGGGCCCGCCGATCGCCAGCCAGGGTGAAACATCGCGTGTTCGGGCTGTGGTGTCCCAAAAATCAGAAGATGAACTTCGCTGTCAGCTGGATCTGCCGCGGCGACGAATTTCCCCCCAACCCCGAACCAAGAATGCTGGTTGGCGGCGAGACCGTCTGAATGATGTGGCCGAATTGCGACGCGTTCGCGACATCGGCCACCGGCTGATCGAAATTCGGGTGATTGAGGATGTTGTAGAAACTGGCTCCGACCACAAACTGCTGGCCTTCGCTCCACAGCCTCACCCGTGTGCTTTTCAGCACGCTCAAGTCCGTGTTGAAAAAGCCGGGCCCGCGGAATTGATTGCGGCGCTGGTCTCCAAATGCGGAGACCGCCGAGGAGAAGTCCGCAGCCACCAGGCACGGAGACGCGGGCGTGGTGCAACTTGGCTGCGCTCCGCCCAGGTAGTTCGCAAAGAGCGTGGCCCCATAATTAGAACCAGCCAGAATTGCCGTGTCCGCGCTGTCAATCACCGTGAACGGAAATCCGCTACGATAGAAAAACGTTCCGGAGAAAGACCAGCCCGCCAAAAACCTGTTCGAGCCATGGCCGCTCCAGGAATCGAACGGCGGCGTCCACACGTAACTGGCGGAAAATGCGTGCCGCACATCCGCATCGTTGTTGCCGTAGTTTGCGTGCGGATCGAACGGGTTTTGTGGGTACTGAATGCTGGCCGCGGTCCCGTAACCCCAGGCTGTAAACCCGTTGTCGGAGACGTCGTCCAGAGCGTGGCTGTAGGTGTAACTCGCAGTGGCCTGAAAACTGTGGTTGAAATTGTGCCGCGCCGAAAACGTCACTCCGTTGTAATTCGACGTGCCGTCGGTCTGCAACTCGGTGACGTTCGAAAACCGCGGATCAGGCGCCGTTGTGGGCAAGCCAGCAAACCCGCCGGGATCGTAAGCGTTTAGACTTGGATTGATAAAAACTTCGTGGATGCCGTGATTGCCCACATAGTTCGCGCTCATCGTGGTGTTTTGATCCAGCGAACGCTGAACTTCCAGGTTCCATTCGATGTACGTGGGATTGATGGTCTTGTGCTGAGCGCCGTAATACGCTGGCGGCGAAAAGCCTGGGTCGGAGGCTTGCAAATCCGCCAGCGTGGCGCCCTGCGAGAAGCCATTCACGAACGCCGTGTTGTAGCTGGCCGCAGTGGCAAATATGTTATCCGCGACGGCGGGTGAAAGCGCCGCTCCAGTGGTAAGACCATTCACGGTGAAGGCGTTCACTAGCGGAGTATTGAGCGCGAATCCCTGCAGCACTTGCTGCGGCAGGAAATCGCGGAAATTGCCGATGCCGCCGCGAACCACGGTCTTGGTGCCGCCCAACGGCGACCACGCAAAACCCAAGCGCGGTTCGAAAGTGATAGGCGTAGCAGAATAAAATGCCTGCGACACACTGGTCTGAATGGCCTGGTTGTAAGGAATGGTCGGATCGTGATCGGCGTCCTCGAAGGGCTCGGCGAGCCGCGCGAAGGCATTTTGCCGGCTAGTGATGTTCGACTCGCGATCGAAGCGCAGCGCGGCGGTCAGCTTCAGGTGAGGCGTCACACTCCAATCGTCTTCGATGTAGAAACCCAGATCGTAGGCGGCGAATGGCGAATGCAGCGTGGTCGGGAACGATTGCGTGTAGTTCACCGCACCTCCGTTGTAGAAATTCGTCATGTCGTCGGTTATGGTTCCGGCGGTGTTGCTGCCGTAGAAGAACACATTCAGGTCATCACGCAGGAAATCCACGCCCGCTTTCAGCGTGTGTTTGCCGAACGTGTAGGAGTAGTTGTCCACCAGCTGATATTGCGTGATGTGGCGGCCCACTGGATGCGCCTGGTTCTGCCCCAACTCATTGAAAGTATTGCCTGTGAAGTTCAGCTGCGACGGAAACACGGCCAACGCAGCCGCCGGATCCGCCGGCCCGAAGAGAATTCCGGACCACTGAAACGCGGCAATGAACTGGTTCACCGAACGGGTGCTGAACGTGTGTGTTTCGTTCAACTGGCCCTGCCATTCCGGCTGCGGGCTGCTCAGGTTGAAAGCGGAATTGATCACGTTGGTGTTGGTGGCCTGAATGCCGTGATCCGTGAAGATGTGCAGGAACACCTGATCGCGCGAGCTGAGGATCTGATCGATGCGCCAGGCGAGCAGCCATTCACCTGTAAAATTCCCCGGAGTTGCCGTGTACTTGAGGGCGCAAGGAACGGTCGGGCCAAGCACGTTAAAGTTGGATTCGCAGCCGTCCCCGGCGCCCGGTGTTCCGGGTGGTTGCAGAGTGTCGGCCGCGCGCGACGCTCCCGGTGCGTTGTTGTACAGATTAAAAATCGTGTTGTAAAAAGGGACCGACGCGGGGCTGACGGTCTGCAGATTGGCAATGGTAGCCGCTTCAAACTGCGGGCTGGGAATGTTGACGGGAAAGCTCGTGGGAATCACGATGCGCAACCCCTCATTGTCCACAAAAAAGAATGTGCGGTTTTTCCAGATGGGCCCGCCGATCGAAGCGGCCCATTGATTCACGTTGTCGAACGGCCGCGGCGTGATAGGGTTGGAGTCTTTATTGAAGTAGCTGTTGGCGTTCAACGACGAGCCGTTCCAATCGTAAATGGCGTTGCCGTGCAGCTGATTCGTGCCGGATTTACTTACGAAATTCACGTTGGAGCCGACCAGCCGGCCGTAATTCCCCGAGTAACCGTTGTTGACCACGGTCACTTCCTGCATCTCGTTGCCGCCAATACTATTGTTGGTCGCGCCGGATTTGTTGTTATCGCCGTAGCTGTTCAGGTAGTCCATGCCGTTAATCGTGAACATGTTCGAATAGCCGGGCAGCCCGAAGACGGAAAAATTGCCCCCGCCGCTCTGCGTATTCATCACCGCGCCCGGCGCGGTCTGGGCCACATAGGTGATGTCCGCGCCCGGATTCGGCACCAGTTGAATTTGCGTCTCGTTGTAATTCGTCGTGATGTCCCCGTTCTCGGTTTGAATCGGATTGGACTCGCCTTCAATCACCACCGTGCTCGCGGACGAACCGACCGTGAGTTGCACGTTCGCCGTCGTGGACTGGCCCACTGTGACCGCGATCGTTTGCTCCGCGGTGCTGAAGCCAGTGACGGTGACGCTCAGTTTGTAATTACCCGGCGGCACGTATTCGAAATGGAACACTCCGTCCGAGCCGGTCTTCGTGGTCTGCGTGAACGACGTATCGGAATTCTTGAGCGTAACGCTGGCGTTGCTCACGACCGCATTGCTCGGATCGCTGACGATGCCGGTGACGTATCCTGAAATTGTGGACTGCGCTCGCAGGCTAGCGACGACGGCGAAAAACGCAAAAATGAACACGATGAACTTGTGGTACCGCATGGTTTTGGCTCCTCAATAAATTGAAATCAAGATCAGAAACTCACGATTCAGTCGCGTGCCCTTTATCGGGCTCTGCGCTGATTCTTCGGCGTCGGGCCGCTGACGCTGGGCGTGTACTGGATTCGCCTGCGCTGCATTGACCGCGACACCTGCTGTTTTTTTGTGAGGGCTCCTGCTTGAGAGGTGGCCGAAATCCGTTCGAAACTGCGGTGAGGTTTCCTCCAGCGCCTAAAAACAAAAAACCCACCGGCCGGTTGCATCCTCGGCGGTGGGTCGCTTACGACTCGGCTCGTTTTCAGCTACACGTTCGCTGTCGCTAGCCTCCCAATGCCAGAGGACACCGGTATGCAACAGGTACAGCGAGACGAAATCTGCGTAGTCCTCTGAGAGTTAAATCGCATGGACGAAAACTGTAGAGTAGAAAGCCAAACGTGTCAATTAAAAAACTTGCGCCGCAAAAATTGGCGTGGTCGTGGTCACGCTTGGGCCGCCGGGCGTTGCGCGCGCACGGTTTCGTCGTCCCGTCAATGAATCGGAGTGTGATGGGTTCTGCGGGTGGTGGGAGTGCTCTTCCCGCTAATTTCGATACGAGGCACAAAAACACATGTTCTTGGGCAAGTCAAAGTCCGCACGCGCCGCCTGGGATCGTTTGGTGCCTCAACCTTTCCTCACGGCGAATACGTACGTAACACTCGCGATCTATTCCGAGAGGAGCTGTAAGGAAGTGTACCTCGCGATTGGTGTGGGAGAATGTCCTCATCAGTTTGGACATTTCGCGGACTGTCGCCGGACAGCGAGAAAGCACGACTGGCGAATTCCATGTGATTGGGGCCAAACATTAAGGAGTCCGCATGCATGTTGGGAACCGAGAGAATTCCTAAGACTGGCTGGCGCAGGGGGTGGGATTCGGACCATCTCCGTCCGGTGAATCTTTGTAAGTTATTGATTCTACGTTCCGGCAGAACCGATAAAACTGGGACAAACCCCGAACTGAGGTACACGGCGGGTACACGGCACGGTGAAATTCAGTTGGACCGTTAGCACCGCGTAGGACGCAGGTAACGGAGCAGTGATATCGTGCCAGAATCCATTTGTCCGGTCAGAGGGTTATACGTCCACTAGCTTACAGTTCGGGACGATTCTGCAAGTTATGACACTACGTTGACCTAATCGCAGAGTCTGCAAACGGACCCTGAGACCTGGGCTTCCGCCCTACAAATTCGAAGGGATTGAGGGGACGCTGAAAAGGGGCGTGGTCGGCGCCCTGATTGGCGAATAGTTCCAGGTGATTGCCGAGAGGGTTGGGCGGCGGTACTTGGAGGCTCAGCGAGCATCCGTGTCCAAGTGAACGCTCTTCAGTTCCTTGATTTGTGTGATTGCGATTGCGTGAGTTCCATTTCGCACGAATACGGGGCCGGTTGCCTGCACATACTTTCCTACAAACGGCATCATCTTTTCACGCTGGTCGGTATCGGGCATGTCTCCAGAGATTGGGAAATAGATCAGCCCAGCCTTGGTGAGAATGATGATCGGTGAGCCGTGCTTAACGCAATCCAGGGTGCACTTCAAACTGAAGCTGGTGGCGGTCCCAGCCGGATTTTGGACGGGACAAGCAAGGTCCCGAACGGTGCCCTCGATCGTCGCCGGTTTCGCGTCGGGGTCCATCTTGGTACCCTGACGCGCGAGCGCCGGACAGATGAGCAGTACAGAAAAAGCCGTGGCAACGAGCACATGGAACAAAGGGGAGCGCGTCATAACCCTCCTCGGCGGTGCGACGCAGGTCTTCGAGGTCATTTCCAGTTTGGCCGCCCCAGCGCACAAGAGTATACACGGTGCGGAGTCTGTCTCTGCAAAAGGCCCGAAGCACCGGCGTTCGCTGAAGACCGCGGCGCTACATCGAATTCTTGCAGGGACGCGCCGGCGCTGGTGCGCCCCGAGTCGTAGAAATTGTTTGGGCGAGCGCGGTGATCGGGAATCCACATAGAGCTGGGACAATGTGAAAACAGCTAGCCATGCCGATCGACTTCTTCAATCCTGCGTTTTCCCAGATGGAAGACATCAACAGTCCCCTTCCGGTTAAAGCTTTCGGAATGCGCTGAAACTGGTTAGGCTGCTTTCATTAGCCCTGCAAAGTCCTGAGTCGCGTAACCGGACATATTCCGGGTTAGTACTCCACTTGATTGCATAACAATGTCGGCCCCCTCGACTCGAGTACGCCGCCCCACACTGGCATAGACGTGGCCGAGCGAGCAGAGGCTATATTACCCGCCGGACAGATCGATCGCTTTCTGTAACTCAGTAAGGGTATCGTTCGTTCGCCCCTGCTGCTCGTGAACCATGCCAAGAAACTCGTGCACCGCCTACAGTCAGGCCGCACGGTCCACTCGAGCGTCCGCAGCCTCTCACAAAAAAACTCCCGGAAGAAAGAAAATCCTCTCTTGCTGGGTTTGCAATCTCCCAAGTCTGAGCAGGTCGCGCCCGCGCCTAGAACATCAATTGCAAGCGGAACTGAATGCTCCGCGCTCCTCCCGCTCCGTTGCCGGGATTCGCGATGCTCGCAGCCGTGTACGTCGAGCTCGTGACGTTTACGTACTGCGCTGGATTGTTTGTGCTGCCCGAAAAATTATCCGTGACGTTCCAATTCGTGTGGTTGAAGGCGTTAATCATCTCCGCGTAGATGTTAAGTCGTATCTGCTCGTGGATAGGAATCGCCTTGATGATCGAGATGTCGGTGTTCACAAACATCGGTCCGGTCAGAAACATGAAGTTCCCCAGCTGGCCAGGCGTTGTCTCCGGAAGCACGGGTTGATTCCCACCCGCGAAGAGGCTCGGATTCAGGAAAACAACGGGCTCGCCCGGTGTGGGTCCCTTGAACACACCGACGTTGCTTTGAAGTTGGCTCCGTGTGACACCGTTGAGAACCACTCCGGAGTCCGATGCGTCTGGTATGTTGAAGAACGAGCTGTAGTAGTTGTAACTGTTGTAGCCGCCTAGGAACTTAAAATTCCGGCCAGATTGCGCCGTCAAGATCGTTCCCACCGTCCAGTTGCCGACGATGTGATTGACGATCGAGCTGCCCGACTTGAACTGCTGCCCCGTGCCAAACGGCAGATCATACGTTGCGTATACGCGGAACGCGTTGCGCAAATCGTACGGCGAAGGCACGCGGTTAAGCCGAGGATCACGCAGCGTCGTGTAATTTCCCAGCTCTGCGTCGGCGGTAAAGTAATCGCCAATATAGCGGTTCGTGAACGAGTGGCTGTAAGTGTAGTTGGCCATGAGCATCAGCCCGTGTCCAACCGGGTGCTTCACCTGAACTTGCAGCCCGTTGTACGATTCGCTGCCTGGATCGGAGAGCTGTATCAACGGCACGCCCGCCGCGTATGGATTCAACTGAAAGAAGTTGATCGGGTACTGCCCTGCTCCATAACCGTTGCAAGGCGTAAACGCGGTTCCGCCAACCATATTGCACAGATAACTCGCCGTCGACGCCAGCTGGTAACCCATCGCTCCGGCCTGGCCTTGCTGAAGCAGGGCAATGTAATTCGGGTTAGTGAAACTGGAGTTCAATAGCGACGGAGACGGTTGCGCGGCTCCCGTGCCGCCGAACGCAGCTTCAAAAATCGGCAGCGGTACCAGACCGGGTCTTCCCGTGTTGTCTCCGAAGGAAGCTCCGCCGTTGATCGCCAGGTTCGTTTGCGCGTTTTTGAACTCATTCAAGAAACCGTTCTCGAAAATGTTCACCTCGTTCAAGTCGTAGTTCTGCCACATGTGCACGGAATGGTTCCCCACGTAGTTCACTTCCAGAACCGTGCCGCTCGGCAGTTTTCTCTGGATGCCCACGTTCCAGCTTTCCACGTAAGGCGATCGTATCTTCGGGTTCACCGTGCCAAAGGGCTGGCTTCCGAAAGTGAACAACGACATCGGAAATGGAAAATTAAACGTCGGAGGAAGTCCGTTGGGCGCGATCGTATCAGCCAGGCTCAAAGATCCAGGCGTGTACTGGCCCGTAGCAAACCCTGGATTCAGGAACACCGTCTGCTGCGCCCCGGGATTGCCAAAAATCGTGGCCTGCTCAAACGTCACCCATCCTTCGTCGTAGTGGCTAACCCTGGCTCCGCCGCGGATCACCAGATTTCCGCCGCCAGCCAGCTTGCCCAGAAAGCCGTCGGTCCACGTCGGATTCCACGCAAATCCAATGTTCGGTGCCGGCTGCTTGTAGTCACCCGAGTAGGGCGTTGGTCTCAAGTTGATCTGAGGATTCAGATCGCCATTCAGCTGGCCCGGTTGGAATAGCTGCGTCGAAGGACCATAGAGCGCGGAGATTGTTGGGTTTGCGTTGAAATTATTCGTATTGTAAATCGCTCCCGAAAACTGCCAGCGGAAACCGTAGTTCAGTGCGAAGTGCGGAGTTATACGATAGGCATCCTGCATGTAAATTCCGCCCACGGTTTGCTTCTCGCGATAGTTCAGCGCTCCCGCCACTTGGTACTGCTTCGTGGTCCCATCAACGTAGTTCGCACCTTGCACGTTGTTGAGCCGCCCGACAATCGTCGCGTAAAAAGCTTGCGCGTTCAGCAGGTCCGTTGCGGTATTAATCGCTGGGAAATTAGCCGGCGTGAACATGCTCAGCGCCGGATCCAAGCTACTCAATCCCAAGTTGTAGGAAGGCGGTGAATCCGATTCCAGTTCACGCATTGTCGAAATTCGCAGGTCTCCGCCAAACGTGAACGTATGATTGCCGCGAGTCCACGTCACGTTGTCATAGAACGTCCATAGCGGATTGTTCCTCGGCAGCGGAAAAATAAAACTCGGAATGATCGGTTGGAACAGCGCCCCCTGCCCCGCAGCCAATTGCGGCGCGATCACCTGGATGTTTCCCTGGCTCTCGAACTCATTGAAGTTGTTCCCTGGATTGAATTCCTCCACCGTGCTCAATACGCCGAAATTGAATTGGTTCACCACGCGCGGTGTGATCGTCCAATCGAATCCCAACATGCCCGTGTAATATGTGGACTTGAACCCGTTGCTCTCGTGCGGGTCTCCCGGGTAGGGTTGCACGTTCGCGATGTTCCGCCAATACAAGTCCCAGGAACCATGGATCGCTATTTTCGGCGTGGCCTGGAAGTCCAACCGCGCCGTTGGATAACGGTTGGTGTTGCTCTGCTTTTGCGAAAAACTGAATTGCGTCATGTACGGCAGACCCTCAACCGGCGTCAGCGTCTGATTCTGCGAGAAGCCGTTGATTTGCGTGAATATGCCGCCCACAGTCGGGTCAGGAATTGACGGAAATCCATTCGCGGCTGCCAGATTCAGCAAGTTCACGGTGTGTGGCGCGTTGTCCGTTCCAATGTAGTTAAACACGCCCGTCTGCGCCGTCTGCGTCGGAATCAGCAGAGAAGTCGTGCTGGAAAACGGATTGTCTTCCTCCTCATAGTTAACGAAAAAGAAAATCTTGTCCTTCCAGATCGGTCCGCCTATGCTCCCGCCATAGTCATTCAAGTGGAACGGCGGCCGCGCGATTCCCAGCGCGTTATTCGTGTACGTGTTCGCGTTGAACGCGCTGTTCTGCGCCTGCCAAAACGCCGACCCATGAAAATGATTGGTCCCCCGCTTGGTCACAAATCGCAGCTGCACCGATCCTTCCGCGCCCGCATCCGCCGTGAGGCTGTCGGTCGACACCGTCACCTCGTCAAACGCGCCCAGCCGCAGCGGCGCGGCGGTGTAAAACCCAGTCGTCGAGCTCCGATACCGTTGGAAGTTGTCGTCCACTCCGTCCACCGTGATGCTGACCGCCGCATTCGGCAACGCATTATACGTGGTGAATCGCTGGTCGCCGCCGCTCTGCGCGCCCGGCACCAGTTGCGCAAACGGCAGCACATCCCGCCCAGACAACGGCAGGTTCTGAATGTCCTCGGGACTTATCGTCGAAGTGAGCGTGTTGCTCGTCGTTTCCAGCACCTCTCCCGTCGTTGACACTTGCACCGTCTCGGTCGAGGTCCCTATCTTCAGCTGCACACGCAGATCGGTCGTATGCGCGGCAGTCACCACCACGTTGTCAGTCACTGTATCGCTGAAGCCCTTCGCCGATGCTTTCAATTGATACGTTCCCGGCTGCAACGCCGGAAACACATACTCGCCCGATTCATTCGCCGTCACCACTTGGCTGAAGCCCGTGGAGGCCTGCGAAGCCGTGACCGTGGCGCCAGGAACCACCGCCCCCGAGGAATCCAGTACGGTGCCGGACAATTGTCCGGTCGTCCGCACCTGCGCTCGCATTTGGTTTGGGTTGAACAGGAAGAAAACGAGGATCGAGAGTGCTACGACAACGCAGCGCATTCCCTTACACATCACGCCCTCCGGATTCGACAGATTCCCCCGGCGTGTCTGCAAAGCCGCTAGCTAGATCCCAATTAAATCGAAAAGCACCGAGCTAAGCAGTCAGTGCCCAAGAGTTGCGCCATGTATATAAAATACAATATATGTTGTCAAGCCTTTCTTCTCCACCTCCCGGCCCGTCGCCCTTCAACAGGTCCCGATTGTTCACATTTATTTTTTTCAGCCAGCCTGGGGCACACCCCTATACAAATTGCCCGGTTGATCCCGCACGAATTCGTTCATTCCTTCCAATTAAACAACCCGCGAGCACTTCAAATATTAATTGCACATATTTAATGCGCATTTTACGAATTAACTCCACGAAGCTTCTCCATGAAGAGAATTCGTAAGACACTGTTTCTATGGTGGTTATGAAATGAAGTATCGTCTCTGGGAGAAAGGAGATTCTCTTTTCTGTTGCACGCCGTTAAATGAGGGATGCCAAACGACCCAAATTCCACAGCCACACCGGACATCGGCACGCGGCCTTTGCCACGAATCTCGTAGGTACAGGTGGCGCTGAGTCGACACCAGGCGCATCAGGACTTCCCCTGCAGATATTTCGTCCAATTTCTTTCTGACGTGAAGGTGCTGATTGGGATATCACCTGTGGCCAGTCTGCGCAACTGACCTAGCAATGAAGTCCGGGCCTCGCGCCAGCAATCGCGATGTTTCAGCAGATATGCCGAGTGGGCTCCCAACATCAGACCGTTCAGCTCGCAGGCGATCTGCTTCGGGCTCGCCTTCGGATCGATTTCTCCCTTTTTTTGAGCTTCTTCGACAGCTTTTCGTAACGTGTTGAACCAGTCTTGCGCGGTATCCGTGACCGCTCCCGCTAGGGGTCCGTGCTGGTCCGCGTATTCTAGGAAGGCGCCGGTAAAGAAATACGGCCCTGAAAAGACGTGCCGTTCGATATGTTGCAGCCACAAATCGCATAAGTTCCAAAGACGCTCGATTCCTCCCCTGGTGGCTTGAGCCGGCACTGAGACCCGATCCTTAAAAAGTTTCCTAGCAGCCTCAAGGGTCGCCAGCTCTAGAGATTGTTTGGAACCGAAGTGGGCGATCAAGCCACTCTTGCTTATTCGGAGTTCTTTTGCCAAACGACCAATGGTTACGGCGGCGAGCCCTTCGCGGGCAGCGATTTTTACCGCCCCAGTTAAAATCGTCTGCCGCGTCCGTTCTCCTTGAGAGAAGGACTCGCGCCTTCCGCTACCATTGGCGGGTCGTTTGTTGCCAAATATCATCGTTCATACAGAATAGCACGAACGTTCGTACTTATATCCATCCCTCGCGCTTCGCTGTGCTTTTGCGATATTGAAGCCAAAATCGTCAAAAGATCCGATCGCGGGGCGCTCCACCAGCGCTCTCGGTGCACGAGCCTGATAGTTCGGTCGAAACGGCGGCTAGCAGTTCAGGGGCCCTGACCACTGATATATATGGTGCTATATATTCAACTTGAGGTGTGGCAATGAAACCAGCGAGAGCTCACAAACTTCCGGCGGTAGCCTTGCTCCAGCTAGGTTCCGAAGTTCATGCGGCTGTTGAATCAGCGGCACAACGTAGCGGGTACAGCAAGAGTGAATTCGTCAGGCTTGCGGTGCAGGGTGCGATTCAGGCCCAGCCGGGTTATTGGGAACGCTTGTTGATACAGGTCTTTTGCGCCGTGCCCGAATTGGTGGCGGCGGCTGCGGACGCGGGATTACTTACTCAGGACGAGGCAAACAGGATTGAGTGGCCGATCGACAAGGTGCGGCAGCGATTGTACGGAGAACTGGATCGAATCGATGGGTTGCCTTCGATTCATTGGCCCCCGGCGAAGGACGAGCCGACACGCGCTTATGAGGAAGTCATGCGCACTCGTGCCAGTCGCGATGGACTCGTTCGCCCCGAAATTGCGTCACTGGAACGGCTACGAGGTAGGTTCAGCGAACTAGCTGATCAACGGTTCCAAGCGGCGAAGAAAACCAAGACGGCTCGGCGAGCGTCGCACAAGCACGGAAGCAAGTCACTTAAAACGAGATCGGCACACTTCGCTTATGGCCGCGTTGTGCGATTTCACATGGGGCGGGCCATCGACGTGAGCATCGAAGAGGATGTGGAATTGGACGAATCCCAATGCAATTCGGAGGCGGGCGAGCAAACCGCACCGAAGTTTGCTGCTCGGCATTATATGAATGCCGAAATCGCAGCGCTGTGGAGTTTGAGCGACGACTCCGTTCGGAAGATTTTCGAGCGGGACCCGGGTGTTCTCGTGATCGGCAGCCAGAAACTGTACGGCCGAAAGAGAAGCTACACGACCATTCGAGTTCCAGAGTTTGTCCTCGAACGCGTTCACAGATGGCTTTCCAAGGTGTAGACTGCCCGTCCCACGCTAACCACTTATCGCAGACACAGAAAGGCTTGCGAACACCTAAAGGAAGGTCGCAAATATCGTCGCTGTCCGATTTGGGTGGACGGTTTTCTTGGCGACACTGAAATTCGCCAGTCGCTAGCGACGGGAGATTGGGAATGGGCGCAGAAGGAAATTCGTGCCTGGGAAGCGGCGGGCGAACAAATCGGAGAAAAAGCTGAGCCCATTACGATCAAGCAGGCAACCGATGAATTTCTTGAGGATGCCAAGGCACGTAAGCTTAACGAGAGAACGATCTACAAATATCGCTTTCTGTTTAACCACCTCTTATCATTCGCTGAACTGCAAGGCACGCGCACACAAATATTGAGAGCAAGCGAGCGGCGGTTGAAAAACTCGACGGTTTTGGTGACAATTTGGTGACAGTTTGTCCGAACATGCACCAATCTAGGGCAGTACTGTCACTAAATCGAGCTCCAAGCTACAATATTTCAAAGGGTTAAAACGGAGGGGTAGGAAAGCGGTTGACTCCGGCGGTCTTGAAAAAGTAAATCGCCGTTTTGCTATCTGACACAAAATCCAACTAAATCCTTTTGCCAGCCGTCAGATAGCGCCGCTTTCGATTTTTTGCAGTTCGCTGAATTTTGCCCGTTTTGTGCCAATTACTGTGACAATTTCCCTACATTTTGAATTTTGCCCGCCCGCGCACCTGATTGTCACACGCTCAACTTCTATTCGCGACCCAAATACTTGTGCCCGCGGAATTTAGAGATCCTGGTGCAGTTCTGTAAATTGTAACAGCGGGTCGGTGCCCGCGCGGTCTAAACAACTCTATGTTCTGACCCCGTGCGCACCTCTCTGGAAAGTCGGGATCGACGATGCCCCCTGCTTGCAAAGCACCGGACTTGATTCCATCCGCTCCATCCATTACTTCCAACTACTAACGTTTCTAACAATTCGGGGAACCTGCTCTTCGCTCAAAGCTAACCCCAATGGCATGAAAACGTTGGATTCGTGCACAGCAGTACCTGGTCGGCGCATATGGGGCGTCAAGGTTTTCGCGCGATGATGTCTGCTCGCATGACGGCGAGGTAGTCGCTGGCAGCTTGGAGCGCTTGCTTGGCGTCATGCTGGGAGACGAAGCCTGTATCGTCGTACAGAGCGAGATTTCTCTTCCGTCTGAGACGGTCGAAGACCGAGATTAGACCGGCGTGCTTCTTGTCGATGCGCGCCCGCACGAAATCGATGATTGCGATGTGGTGGCCCGGTTGACTCCGAGCACGGAAGCCATAGCTGAACATGAAACCCAACGAGGCTTTGAGCATCGCTTCGTACGCTTGCTGAAGGCAAGCCTCTTCGTCGAAGGCGAGGATCTTATGGGCAGAAGTGAGCTTCTTCTCGGCACTTGCAACGAAGCGCTCTATTTGCGCCCAGTCAACCGTGTGTGACTTGAGCTTCTTCATGCGGCACCGACAAGTAAGACCCGTTTATTGTTCCAGACGTTCTCAAGGAAGGCGTCCTTGCGACCGCGCCGCGACTCCAGTTCCTTTCTCGTGAGAACCGTATAGTTGATTTCGCGTCCGAGCTGCCGTTCGAGCTTGTGAACTGTTTCCGCCAGAGTGTCGCTTTTCGGCTTGCCGATCACGAGAACATCAACGTCGCTAGCCGCGTCCTGTTGGTTTCGCGCGAACGAGCCATACAAATAGGCTTCTTCTATTCCTTCGATCTTCTTGAGAAACTCTGCAAGCAGGGGAACCGCACCGATGGTCTTCGCGATGATGCTGCGCACCTCATTAAACAGCGGATATTCGCGGTTCAGCTGAAAATACTTCTGGCGGCCACTCATTTCCGATTTAAATAAACCCTCGCGCTCCAGACGGCTCAACTCTTTGGAGAGGTTAGATGGATCGACGCTGAGTCGCTGAGCCAAGTCCCGCAGATGGTGACGGGTCGTAGGGTTCGTGAAGTAGTATGCCAAGAGCTTCTGGCGCGCCTTGGATCGCATGTCAAGCATGGTATGACTCTACCACAAATGTGGTAACTATGAACCATGCTGTCGAAGGCAGGCGGCCCAGGTGCCTTCTTCCAAAATGAGGTGCAGGCTTCCGCTTAGTCCTTCCCGATGACGGCACGGGTGAGGAACATCCTAGAAGCTCGCTGGCGAAGTGCCAAGAAACCTGTTAACGGTTGGGTCTGGGCTGCAACGACTCGAAGTGGCCGCATGGAATCTTCGAGCCTCAAACGTCAGCACAGGCAGGTATTCAATGCCCTGACGGCGCAGGCACAGAAGCACGGTGAGAAGCCCATCCGCAAATTTGTGCTCTATTCCTTGCGACACACCTTTCTCACCCGGCTCGGTGAATCCGGTTGCGATGCCTGAACGCTCGCGAGGATCGCGGGCCACAACGATATTCGGGTTTCTGCGCGCTACGTGCATCCCTCCGAGGATGCAGTAGTCTCCGCAATGTCACACATGAGCGGTTTCGTGGGTGGGCACAAAATTAGGCACAAGCGATTGCGAGCGACTTTGAAGCGGAAGCGACGAAGACTCCTAAGTCGATAAAAGCAAAAGAGAAAAATGGTGGACGTGACCGGGATCGAACCGGTGACCCCCTGCTTGCAAAGCCGGACAATCGACTACAACAGCTCCGTTCATTTTCTTTAACTACTAACGTTTCCACCAAATCGGGGAACCTGCTTTTCGCTCGAAGCTATCCCTAATGGCATGAAAACGTTGGATTCTCGCACAGTCCGAGCACAGTCAGCGGCGGCGGCCAGAGGTCATCGCCCATGTCGCCGGTACGTTATGTCATCTCTGTGTTCGGGCAGACTGGCGAAAGGCGTTCGAGCATTTCGCATTCAGTTTGTCGGCGCGGTGCGACTCTCTTGCTCTTGAAGTTTGCGCAGCTCGTGCCAGCGGGCGTACTGGTCGGTTTTGGAGGGATCGGGGTCCTCTTCGCCCTTGAGCCAGAAGCGAAACCAATCCACATTGCCCTGTTCGGAGGCTAAGCGTTCCAAGGGCTTGACAAGTGGGTGCGCCCCGTCCGGGAAGTAAATCAATTCGACAGGCTTGCCCTGTAAATACAGAGACGAATAGATCTCCCACTCTTCCATCACTGCTCCGATGCCGCTAGCCGCTTCAACTCGTACTGGAACATCGACCTTATCGAGATTGAATCCGGGCGCAGACTCAATCCAGGTCTTCAATCCCTGACCGAAGGGCTTCGCTCCGTAGATCACTTGTTGCTCCGGAACCTGCGTGCTCCGACCCGCGTCGAACAGATAATTCATATAGCTCTCGTCAACGCCGTCGGCGATCGTAGCCGCCGCAAAGCGCATGGGGTCCTTGATCAGAGCTTCTTCTACGTGATAGCAAGTCCGGCTAAATCCGATAATTCCTACGCGCATGGGATCGATCAATCCCTTTGACACTAAGAGATCAATGCCCGATTCAAAACCTAGAATCTGGTCGGGAATTTCCTGCTGTGTCCCCAGGTGCTCGGGGTTGTATGGCATTTGCAGGACAACGAATCCAACACTAGAAAGAGGTCTAGCAGCTAGCGCGGTAGTGTAACCGCCATCGGTCAAGAATCTATTTTGCCTGAATCCATGCGTTTGTATCACGAGCGGATATCTCTTACCCGAAACATAATCGTGCGGCTTAACCAAACCCGCTACCCACTCAAAGCCGCTCGAGTCCTTCCAACGAAGCACCGATGCTTGATCGAGTTTCATTGTAGAAAGCTGCGGATTCGGATCCCAGATTTTCTTGGCTTCGTCATTCGCCAAGAGAGTTGCGAACAGGGCCGGTGGCTGATTCAGGGCTTCGCGCACGAACACCGACAGATTGGCTAGGTTTAGGCTCTGGGCCTCCCCGACTCCAGGATTGTTGCTATCGGCGCGCGTGTACACTTGCGAAGACGCTTGTCGTCTCCATACGCCCCCCTGCTGACGGTATTGTTCGGTGGGTTGCTCTTTTCTGTCGATGTTCACGCCTCGAACAATGACTTCCTCGCTTGACTTTCCGAACGATATACCTCTGACAAATAGCGCATTGGCATCTGCGCTTCGATCCTCCACTCTTACACATGTGGCCTTGGCTGACGCGATGTCGACCACAGCCGCCGCGCAGGGTCGAGAGCGAAGAGACCGCTCTTCAGGATCAGCTTCGTCCAAGGGCAGATAGGTTGAGCCGAGAAGAACTTCGCTTCCGTCTTCAGACCACACGGCTTTCGTAGGCTGTCCGTATCCTTGCAGCCCGGCGAGAGGAGCATTCACCAACGAAGAAGTCTTCCCACTTTTCAGATCCACAAGGGCGTATTCCGCTGGCAGGTTTGCCCAATCTGTAAGAGGATTTGTCGCCCCCGCAGCGGGATAGAATTTGTGGTTTGGATCATCGGGCTCGTACGAATCCCAGTCAGGATTCCAGTGCTTGATCGCGCGAAGAATAATGACCGAATGCCCATCTGGTGAAACCGAGAGAATGTTCCCATATCCGCGGTCAGCAATCGGCTGTACTGGCGTGCCGGATGCTGGATCGATGATCCGCACACTCGTTCCGTCGTGAACTCTCCACAATTCGTGTGACTTCCAATCGTCACTCTGTAGAATTAGACTCGGGAACAAGAGGGCGCCGAGTGCCACACCTGTTCCGACGAAGGCATCTCGATTGATTGGTTCTCCCTTAAGAGCCTTCTCCAGGTTTTTGTCCGGGATCGCTGCCACGTAAACTCCACCGTCGCTGGATGCCTCGTACCTCGATACATCTACTTCCTGTGGAGTAAGCGGACGGACGACGCCCCCCAACACATCGGCCTGGTATAGTTGCCGTCTGCGAGAGGTGTTTTGTCCCACAAACCAAAGCGACTTGGAATCGGCTGACCACCTTACGTCAGCAATGACGGCATTGTCGTTGGTGACGATCGCCAATCGCGCAATAACTTTTGGCGCGACGGCTTTCTCAGTCTCACGGGCCCGGAGCTCACTTCGAACCACCTCTGACTCAAACACCCAGAGCGTCGATTCGATTTCGTCCGACTGAATCAATCCTCGAGACGTGACAACAGCAAAATACCTGCCGTCAGGAGAAAACCTGACGGGAATATCTTGCTCATCGCCAACACGTGTTTCGGGATCAATGAAGGTTGCCATCTCGATCGAGTCCCGAACTGTGAAAAACCGTTCTTGTGCTTTGCAGGTCGTAACTGCTGCTGGGACAGTCAAGCCGATGAAGAGCAACACCTGAATCGCGGGGGCATTCACTTTGGGTCTCCAAATGGTCGGCACTGTCGTCATGAGCCGAGCAGCCCGACGAACTCGCAAGTCAGAAGGTGAGCTTCAAAGACAGCTGCAGGGAACGCGGCCCACCCTCTTGAAAGAGCGGCTCCAATCCACCAAGTCCCTGATTCAGCATTTCGAACGATTTGAGGCCAATGGGACCCGATTCAATGAAGCCGGTGGGACTCGTAAAATTCGGGTGGTTGAAGACATTGAATGCATCGGTGCGAAACTGTAGCTTCACTCGTTCTGTAATTGGGAAATTCCGAGCAATGGAGAGGTCCACCTGTGTTAACCCGAAGCCGGCGATATCATTTCGGCCTTCTGTTCCTTGCCTGGGCGTTGAGGGCACCAAGAATGCGTTTGGATTAAGGCTCCTTCCGCCCCCGGCCGTCGGATCGGAAATCCAAAGGGACTGCCCCGGTACGAGGTCGGGACGCGATTGAGCCTGTCCTCCTAGATCGGGCGAAGAGGAGAAAACCACTGCATTAAAGGGAAAACCCGTTCGTGCGACGATGACTGATTGCAGAGACCAGTGGCCCGTCAGCAGCGCAATCGCGCCGGATTTTGCTGCCGCAGGAATGTCATAACTAACAGCCCCCGAGAAACTTTGGCGGACGTCGAAACTCGCCGAAGCATAGTCACTCGCACCGGAAACCACATTGCTAGGTAGGCCCAAGACGACGTCGTCTGAGGCGTTGTCCAAAGAATGCGACCAGGTGTAATTCAGCAAAGCTTGAAATCGGGAAGAAAGCGGCCTGCGATACTGTACCTGCAAAGCGTTATAGCTGGAGCGAGCGCCATTGTAGGTGAGGAAGAAGTCGCTACCGCCGAAGTTGGAGTTGGGCTCGAAGATCGCTTCGTTCCTCAGTAGATTGCTTCCAGATTGGCCCACATACGTTGCCGAAATCGCCTGCTGGCCGTTAAATGATTTCTCAAGAGCAACATTCCATTGGTATGAACGCGGCAGCACAAGATGGGGATCAAATCCAACGGCAATACCATAGGGAGGCTGACGCGAAAAGTTAGTGGGCACGAAGGACGATAGGTCCGCGATGGGAAGGGTTACGGCGGGTGTAAACGTGAACGCGAAATTGGGAAAGTTGAACGCAAGATTCGCTGATTGACCTACACCAAGATCATAGAAAATCCCGGCTCCCGCGCGGACAACGAAGTCGCCTTTCGGCGTCAAACTATAAGCGATACCCAAGCGAGGAGCAAAGTTGCCGTAAGTGGTCGACCACAACGGTGTGCCCGAGGGAGCCAGCGCTGTATTAGCCGGATCATTAACGTCCTGCCAAGCCGCCAGAGTAGTATTACCTCGACCGGTTGGGGCTGGAGCCAACTCCCACCTCAAACCATACGTCAAGGATAGTCGCTGCGTCACCTTCCAGCTATCCTGAGCGTAGAGCGAGAAGGATTGCGCAAGGAGGTGCGACGCATGAACAGCCACAGCGCCCAAACTCACTGATCCACTTGACAACAATGCTGGCACACTCGGCGCAGTATATTGAAACTCGTTCTGGAAAAGACCTAGATCCAAGAAAATGCCCCGGTAGTCTCCGCCGAACTTCAATAAATGCGAGCCCAAGGTGACCGCCAGATCATCGACAAGGTTCACCTGCTGCGTTTTGTTTTGTCCTAGATATCCCACGTTATACGAGGCCACATCAAAGGTTTGAAAGAATGCGGCATTCTGCGCGGGCGAAAAAGTGCCCAGCAATAAACTGGAACTTGGTGGAGATGCACCCCCAAACGTGTCCAATGTCGCGGAACTCTTATTGGCCTGCTCGGAGTAGTTCGCCCGGATAATGTTCGAAATACGCGAACTCAATAGCATGTTCAAACCCACCGTAAACGTCTGTGTATCCACGGCGTTGTTCGAAGGATTACTTAGACTCATTGACGGACCGAAAGCTGTTCGCGCTTGCGATGGAGCGTAATTGTATCGACCAAACATAGTGAAGCGTTGGTTGAAGCTGTGATCGATGCGAAGGCTCGTGGCGTTTAGAGTGGCAGGATTCGAAAGGCTCCCTGTGAATTGCCCCGTACAAGCGGTTGGCGATACTGCCCCATTTGGCTTTGGATAGGCATTCAGGTATGGCGCGACGGCCGCAGTCGCGAAACAGGTCGTGCTATTCAGAAAGGGAACCGCGATCGCCACGGTTTGAGGCAACAGGAGACGTGCTCCTTCGTAAGAGAAAAAAAAGAAGGTCTTATCTTTGCTTAGGGGCCCCCCCAAGAAACCGCCGAAATCATTGTGATGCTCGGGTGCTCGCGGGTCCCCAGCTTGCTTCGCAAACCAGTCGTTCGCATCCATAACGGTGTTGCGAAAGTACTCAAAAACTCCTCCGTGAAAATCGTTCGTACCGGAGCGTGTCGTCAGAATTACCTGCCCTCCGGGAGTCTTTCCAAATTCCGGCGCGAAGGACGAAGTCTCGATACGAAACTCTTGCAAAGCATCTACAGACACCAAGCTGCTAGTGCCGCCGAGAACGCTGAGGGCCTGCGCTCCGCCTGTTCCGGATTGCGCAGGATTCGCCCCACTTCCCACGCCAAAATTTGCGGAGACCCCATCCACGCTGAAGCTGTTGGCGTCCGTCCTCTGGCCAGCGATGCTGAACTGACCCTGACTGTTGGCCCCTGAGCCATTCGCAGCGATCACGACTCCCGGTGTAAGTTGCAATAGCGTATTGAAACTGCGCCCGTTAAGCGGCAATTGGCTTATAAAATTGCGGTTGATCACGGTACCAACCGAAGCGTCTGTCGTGTTTATGACCAGTCCGCCGGACTCGACTGTCACAGTCTCATTCACAGAGCCGACCTCTAGTTCGAAATTGATCGAAGCCACGTCTTGGACGTGAAGTTCGACGCCGCTCTTCACGATGCTCTTGAAGCCATCCTTGTCGACGGTGATCCGGTAGATCCCTGGTTGGAGAGACGGAACGCGGTAAATGCCTTGGTCATTTGTGACGGTTCTAGAGACTACGTTGGTGCCTAGATTGGTGATGAGGATGGTGACGCCGGGCACGCTTCGGCCTTGCGGGTCTGTGATTAGCCCGGTGACAGCGGCCAAGTCATCGGCTCGACAAATTGTCATGCACGTCAGGCAGATGAAAACTAACGCGAACGCTCGCATCGAAGCTCGTCGCACGGGCGCATCTCCATTGAACGGATTCTGAATTGGGGCCGTCAATGAAGCTATTCCCGTTTTGCAGCGATTTGTATCGGGCTGAATTGTCGAAATCGGTTGAAGAGCGTCTCGCTCGCAGTGCGGATCGAGCTTGGGACCGGTGGCCGGAGGCGAGATACATCAGTTGGGGATTGCGCGTGGCTGGTGATTCGCATTCAGCTGGCACTTGCCGACGCACGCCGATCGCAGCATTCGTCAAGGATGGTTCGGAGGGCCTATGAGATTTGCGTAAAGGACTTTCTTGCCGCGTGGCGCCGTGCTGCCGCCGACAGGCTCGACGGTTACGAACACGGCATCTATGTGAGAAAGCACGTCCGGCCGCTTTACCGTCAGAATCCACCGGCTTGTTGACTTGTCGTCAACGGTGAACAGACCCAGGTCGACGGGCTTCCCTAGATTCGCCTCGCGGTATCCCCATGCTTGAAAAGCGCCCAGTTTGTGATTCTGCCGGTCTTGCAGATCGAAGGCATAGAACACCAGGAGCTTCTTTTCCACGTAGTAGACCCGTCCGTACGTGCGCTTCGTTTTCCCGTCACCAGCCACATCGTAAACGTCCACGATGTGAAGATCCCGTGCGCCGAACAGATTTCGCGCCTCGCCTTCGCTGGGTGAAGCGGTGCCTGGCCCGCTTTCCGACGAAGGCTGCGTGCTTGCTTCAAGCGTCGTGCCCTCGCGTGCATCGCCGTTTGCAGCGGGTGGTGCGC
Source organism: Candidatus Acidiferrales bacterium (assembly GCA_050012455.1). Lineage (GTDB taxonomy): Bacteria > Acidobacteriota > Terriglobia > Acidiferrales > UBA7541 > Palsa-295. The sequence goes on from JBEKHD010000001.1 coordinate 258,447, forward strand.
CCGCTTGCCGCGCTTGGTAAAGCTCTGCAAGAGCTTCGTGCAGCTTTGCATCGGAATCCCGCTGAAGCGCAGCCAGTCCTTCCCGATCGCTTTCGTTGGTGGCGAGCTGCTGCCTGAGGCGCTCCGCGGTCGTGATTGCAGCTTCCAGCTTGTCTTCGCTGGCCTTTTCCCGCTCGCGCAGCTCTTCGTTCTTCGCTTCGGACGCCGCCAGAGACCTCTCCAGCGCATCCCGGGCTTTTTGACTTTCTTGCAAGGACCGCAGCACGGCACTGTCCGAACTGGCTGGATCATTCTTTCTCTCTCGCTTCAGAGAATCGACCACTGCCTGCAGTGCGCGTGAGCGAGCGCGCTCGATCGAGACGTCTTTAGTGATGCGCCAGAAAGCGATCGCAATGCCTACCACAACGAGAATTGTTGCGGCGATGCCGTAGGCGACGCGTGGATAACCCCACCTAGGCGCAGGATTATCCTTGGCTATCTCCTCTGCGCGAATACCTGCAATCGGTTGCTGGCCCGGGGCATCAGCCTTGACCCGGTTCCGAAGCCGTGCCAGATGTGCTCGCGCTTCCGTTTCATCGGCATCGCCTGGACTGACATCGTCAAGAGGGTGGGCAGCTGCAGCGGCTGCGCCAAGATCATTCCAGGCTGCGTCCGAATATGCCTCACATGCCTCCCGGCATGGGGGACATTCCGCCAGATGGTGATGAAGGCGCTGCAGCTCGAGCGGGCTCAATTCGCCTACAGCGGCGAGAGCCGCCAATTCTTCAAAGCTTTCATGCTGTGAGCACGAATTAAAGCTTGATTTCATACTCTTCCCGTCTCTTTGTAGACATCGTTGCCCGAACCTGGCTCCGTCGAACTCTCTCGGTCAGAATTGCCTTTAACGATTTCAACCCTCTGTAATAGCTATTCCTGATTGCGCCCAATTCTTTTCCTTCCATCTGCGAAATTTCGCGCAAAGTGCGGCCTTCGAAATGCAACAGTTCCATGATTCGACGCTGCGGCGGACTCAGGGAGGCGAGGCCCTGCTCGACAAGCTGTTTCTCTTCGACGCTCCGCTGGATAAATTCCGGCTGGCGCAGGGCAGGATCGCAGCCGTCGCCATCTTCATCCACGTGCGGGGCGTAAAATTGGCGGTTCCAGAGGTATGTCCGGCGCTTTAGCGATTTGTAGTAGGCGAATTGCAGTACCCAGGTCCGCGCCGTACCCACAGAAGGATCAAATCGTTCACGCTGCTGGTGGATAGCAAGGAAGACTTCTTGAACGATGTCTTCCGCCTCGGTCTTTTCCCGGAGGATCTTGAACGCCAATCGTAGTGTTGGCCGAAAGAAACGCAAGAAAAGCAGATCGAAACAGTCCTCGCAACCGTGCGCGATATTGTGAAGCAACGCTTCATCGGTGAGCAGTCCGGCGTGCTCGTGCGCTGCCATTTGGGGCGGATTATAAGGGCGCGAATTGGGCCCCGCAAGGGTGAACGAAGGTCAACCGCCCACTTTATTTCTTCAAGTCCCTGATACAAATTGCCCGTTTCAGGGTATACGGAAATGGCGCTTCGCCTACGATCAAGTGACCAACTCGAAAGCGTCGGCTTCCCGAGGATATAGATAGGTCGGCACTCAAACCGGGGACTTGCCGGGAATTCTTCGTCTGCGGACAATGGGCGACCAGAACGCAAAGGAAACGCAAACGCGCCAAAACCGACTCAAGGTGACTCAGCGGAGCTGGTTAGAACGTGCTCTAAAAGCATCAGGCTCACTGGGAACTTCCAAGTTCTGTTGAGCCGTTACTTGGCGGTCCCGCTTTCAGATATTTGTCAAACCAGGCGATGATGCGATTGGCGAGATCAACTTGGTTCGCGTAACTCCAGCCGAGAGGCGTATGCTGCTCACCCTCGTACTTAGCGTATTCGACGTCCCGGCCAAGTCTCCGCAAGCCTACGAACACCTCGTCCGCAAGAAAAGGCGCAACCGTGTCGTCCTTCGTTCCCTGGATGATGAGCAGCGGCGTCTCGACTCTATCGAGATAGAAAATCGGAGAGTTTTCGATGTACTTGTCGCGAACCTGCCACGGACTTCCGCCCAGCGCGTTCTGACCATTCTCTAATGAAGTTCCAAAGGCACCCCCAGACTTATCCAGCTGGCCGTAGTGGCCAGTTAGATCCCCCATTCCGTCAGCTTCGATCGCTGCTTTGAATCGCTTGGTCTGAACGATCAAAGCCAGCGTGCTATAGCCTCCGTTGCTATGTCCCATGACTCCCAGGCGAGCCGGATCCGCAATTCCCATCTCAATCACCTTGTTCACCCCGGGGAGCACCGTCTTTGCCAAATCGAACATCGGCGTGCCCACGTTTTCGGGAGAGTCCGGGAAGAGGACGGCATATCCTCTGGTGGCCAGCAATTGCATATTCAGTGGCCCACGACTGAATCCAGATTGGTCGAGGAGTTCCGATTCCAACCCTCCGCCATACACATAGACGATCAGCGCATAGCGTTTGCCTTCCTCGTAATCGGACGGCAGGAGCAATGCCCCTTGGAGATGTTGGCCATCGTCGCCCAACCAATCAATTAGCTTAGCTTCGCCCATCTTGTAATTCTCAAACTGGGGATTGAGGTGAGTGAGCTTCCTGGCATTGCGTACCTCTGCATCGCTGATCCAAATTTCCTCGGCGTTCTGTGCGTCTTCCGAGTAATATCCTATTGTTTGGCCGCCTGATGTCGCCACCGGTACGCCACCTGAACAGCTAAAATAGCACTGACTCTTTTCAAGTAGTTTGCTGCTTGCTCCGTTCGCCAAATCAATCCGATAAAATCCGTCTTGCTTGCCTGCGTCGTCATACGTCACGACGACCGTCGACTCTCCGTGGTTTATAGTCAGCAGGACGTTTCCACCTCGAGAAATTGGCGCTAGTATTTCCCGGTTTGGTATATCGGCGACCTTAACGGCTTTCTCTTCCTCCACGGATGCCCGCCAGAGAACACCTCCGACGATCAAGTAAAGACTCTTGTCGCTGTCCCACAACGGTACTGAAGCAATGTAACGCGGCAACTTTGGCACTAGGGGAAAATGGGTTACGTTGCGCGGGTTACCCCCTTCTGCATCGACTACGTAACAGTCATGGGCCCTTTCTTCCATCCCGCCTGCATGGTAGCTCAGGTACTTGCTATTGGGTGACCAACTGAACTCTGCACCGTCATAGTCAAGACGGATATCCGAAGCGATTACTCTCTCGCGTTTTTCAGCCAAAGCAATCACGGCGAGGTCAAAGATGATTTGCTGCGACCCTGGCTTTTCAAAGCGCCTGGGAATTGTGTAGGCAACGCGGCTGCCATCGGGAGAGAGCCTGAAATACGCAATCCTTTCGCCGTGGACAAGAACGCTCGATTTTCCGCTGCCCACATCAACCCAGGCTAAATCGCGCAAAGTGTCGTCGAGACTCCATGGGGGAGAGGCAGTAGATTCATGGCTTCCGCTTCCACCGGATCGATACAGGACCACCGTCGATCCTGGCGCACTGTCAACACCCGCCTTCAGACCCGGATCAACAGAGAGAACTCTCTTCGCATAATCCTCGACGGAGAATCCGCCCGGCACGATGAGCGCAAGCAGGTGTTGACCGTCGAGCGCCCACTCGATCTGGAACGTCCTCGGGTCTACATCGGAAGCTTTCTTAAGGTTGCTGCTGGCCACGTCGCATATCCACAGTTTCGCCTGACCACCGCCGTCCCGATCAGATACGAAAGCGATGCGATTGCTGTCGGGAGACCAGCTCGCAAGCCCGTTCGAACCGTTGCCGTTCGTCAGATTTTTCGTCTCACCCGTTTCAACATTTGAGATATAGAGATCAGTCTCCCTGAAAATTGCCGGGATGCCCGTAAGGGCGTATGAGTTGTCATCTTCAGACAGCGCGGTCCCTGCGTCCCTCGCGGCGTACTCCAGCCACTTGCCGTCCGGTGAAAACACAGGCTGGCCGACAAAGGAACGCATCTTCAACGCATCCGCCACGGGCAATGCCTGTCGCAATTGCGCGACAGCCGCTTTTTGTGTGGCGGCGCCGCAGCAAAGCAGCGCCGCGATGGGGATGAAAAACCTCTTTTTTTGATTTCTGTTCACACATTTCTCCAGTCGAGGAAAAAATAATCCGCCTGTCCGGGTGAGAATCAGCGTCTAGCACCGCGCTTCCTGCCGGAATTCGAAAGCCGCGCAAGGCTTCCGTTTGACTACGCCCCTTCAGCGTCCGGTTTGCTTTGAACGTGAGCGAGCTGACCCAGGAAAGGACTCATTGGAGTGCTTTGCCATCTCAAAATGTCATCTTGAGTGCGAGTTGGATCGAGCGCGGGCCGCCCAATTGGTAAAGCGGACTAAATGCTCCGCCGCCCAGATTGGTAGCATTAAGACTCTGCCCAAGCAATTGGCTTGACACTCCAAAGCCACCAAGGCCGAAGCTTCCACTTGGTGGACCAAAATTCGGGTGGTTCAAAACGTTGAACATCTCCGCGCGAAACTGCAGCTTTAATGACTCATGAATTGGAAAATCGCGATGGACCGCGAAGTCCCATTGGGCGGCGCTGAAACCTCTCAAAGCATTTCTTGGCAAAGTCCCTTGTCGGGTAGGAAGGCCGGTATTCGGATCAATTGGAGGGTCTGCGAATGCCGCTGGATTGAACCCCCGTCCGCCAGGACATTCTGGTATATCGAATACTTGAGCGCATAGTGACCCGTACAGATAAAAAGGCTGTCCAGGAACGACATCGGGACGGGCATCACCTATGAAACTTCCACTGAGAATAGGCGCAATGTTCTCGTCCGCAATATCGACAGGGGGTGCGGATCGAACAACGATGACATTATCGAGGGACCATCCCCGCAAGAAGACGTCCGCAAAGGAGTTGATGGTCGGAGATGGGATGTCATACGTTAAGCCGGCATTAAACGCTCTTCGAATATCGAAGTCTGAAGGGCCCCGGTTCTGACCCGCAAATGCGGAAGACACATAAAGATTCGTCGAGATCCCGCCCGATCCTGCGGAACCGTCGTCGATCGAATGGGACCACGTAAAAGAGGAAAGGGCCTGTAGACCGTGCGCGAGTCTCCGGTTGAACTGGATCTGTAGGGCGTTGTAGTTCGAGCTGGCCGCATTTCCTGTCAATTCCGCGAGAAAGAAAGTTGAGTTTGGAAAGAGGATCGATTCCGTCTGTAAGAGTCGTCTGCCGACAGCACCTATGTAGGAAGCTGAGATCGTCTGCTGCTTTCCCAATGCTTGCTCAAGGGCGACGTTCCATTGAAGCGTGTAGGGCAGTTTAATATTCGGGTCGAAACCAGCCAAGTTTCCCGAACCGTTTGTTGGAACCGTGATCGGAGGCGGTGCTGCCTCCGAAAGACTTAATGGGAAGCTTCCTCCGTTAATGGACGCGGGACTTGCCCCAAAGGGATACGCGTTCAGATTGAAAAGATTCCCTACCTGCGATGTCACTAGGTCATAGAAAACGCCAAACCCGCCACGCATAACTGTTTGCCACTCTGGATTTCTCGATATCTGGTAGGCGAGGCCAAACCGCGGCGCAACACCGTTGTACGGGGTCTTGAATACTGGCGTTCCGGCCGGTGCCAGAGCCAAATTTGAAAAGTCGTTAAAATTGAACCCTGTTACGGCCGGTAGGGCCACCCCGTTGTTGGAGGATGGCGAAAAATCCACATCCCACCGAAGCCCATAAGTAATCGTCAATCGCGGGTTAATCCGCCACGTGTCTTGCAGGAACACTCCGAGATTGTGAAGCAACAAATCCGAACCGACTGTCGAACTGATATTTGCATTTGAGAGACTACCGATTTGAGCGGATTGCACCGTTTCGAACTCGACGCCTTGACTATAGCTTGCGGGCTCTATTAACGGTACGAGTCGGCGAAAATCAATGCCAAACTTGAGACTGTGCGAACCTTTTTGGATGGCAACACTATCCACCAGGTTGATCTGCCGTTGCAGATTGGAATATCCATTGCCAGCAGACAGGTCGCCGTTAGTTAGTTGGAAAATACCCAGACCAAAAAGCGCATTCTGAGGTGTGAAGGGATTGGGCAACGGCAGCGACGTCAAGGGCTCAGCGCCCCCAAAGTCGTCCAAATCTGTATAGCTGGAGGCGCTTGTCCTGCTGTAATTAAACCGGAAATCGTTGGTTGCGGTTGGCGACAGCATCCAGGTCAGCCCTAACGTTGCGGTTTGCGTAGTGATTTGAGTCGGCTCGACTGTACTCAATGAACGTCCAGCACCCCGAATTGAAAGTTGAGAGGGTGAGTAGCTGTACCGCCCAAAGAGATTCCAACTGTCATTCAGGCGATGGTCAACCCGTAGACTATATGCATCGAGCGAGGCAGGGTTGGAATAGCTGGCGTTGAAAGCAGCTGCACCCGTCGCCTTTTGGCCTGAAGGCGGACAATTAGGATCGGTTGCAGGGTCGCACGGAGCGAAGATTTCAGGACTGCTGGGATTTGGCAGCGGAAACGCATTGAAATATGGCTGAAGGGCAGTTATTGCATTCTGGCGTGAGTCCGTTGTGCCTCCGGGCGTGAAGCTCGCATCGGGAACGGTCGTGAGGGTGGTTTGTGGCAATCGCAGGCGCAAGCCCTCGTAAGAGAAAAAAAAGAAAGTTTTGTCTTTTAGAATAGGCCCGGCAAAGGTTCCACCAAAATCATTCTGGCGCTCTTTCGCCTTTGGGAGTGGCGGGTTATTCGCGTAACCGTTAAACCAGTTATTCGCATCGAGGACGTCATTTCGGAAATAGTCGAATGCGGAGCCGTGCCACTGATTCGTGCCGGATCGCGTGAGGATCGAGATTTGCGCTCCTGGCGTGCGTCCGAATTCTGGTGCATAGGTGGAAGTTTGGATCCGAAACTCCTGCATGGCATCCACGGACACCAAGCCATTTGTTCCTCCTAGAACGCTGAAGGATGCTTGCGAACCTCCGAAATTATCGCCTCCAAAGTTTATTGCAGTCGCGCCAACATTGGCGCTCACGCCGTCCACCATCCAATAGTTGGCACTGGCACGTTGCCCATTTACGCTAAACTGTCCCGTATCTGAAGTGTTGCTCACCGTAAGGACCACTCCAGGCGTAAGCAGAATCAACGATTGGAAACTCCTGCCATTTAAGGGTAGGTTTTCCGCGAATTGCCTGTCTACAACTGTGCTCACGGTGGCGTCTGTCGTGTTTATTACCAACCCGCCCGTGTGGACGGTGACAGTCTCTGACACGGAGCCTACCGCCATCTGAAAATTGATCGCGGCGGTGTCCTGAATGTGGAGTATCAGGTCAGACTTCACGACCGTCTTGAATCCGGGCTTTTCGACTTCGATGCGGTATGGGCCGGGAGGCAGGTTCGGGACGGTGTAGCTTCCCTCCTGATTCGAGGTGGCCGTGTAATGGATGTTCGTGTCCATGTTGATCACGTCCACTTTGGCGCCGGCAATCAATGCTTTCGTCGGGTCGGTCACGAATCCCGTGATCGTGGCGTTCGTCGCCTGAGCTGCGAGCAGGGCCGGCCAGGAGACGAGCAACAACACAAATGCGAGCGCTGCGAGGATTCGACGAATCATGATGAATGCTCCCCCGGTCTGCCGAAGTTCTGCAAACAGATACGGGGCCGCGACGTGAATTTGTACCTACGCAATTCTAATGCGGTGAATTATTTTCATGAAAAAACGAAGGGCCAACGATACCGTGAGGGCAAATTCTTGTGCGTGGGGGGCAACTACAGGCAATCAGCGAGCGAATCCCTACGCACCGGCTCGGGCGACCTCCCTCGATCCAGCTGACGTCCGGACTAGGGGTGGTTGGGCTGCGACGCGAGGGATGCGACCAGGAACGGTTTGCCGCGCGGTTCCTGACTGCCTCCCTTTGGTTCGACGGTGACAAAAATGGTGTCGATCTTCGCGAGCGTGGCCGGGTCGTCGAACTTGAGGACCCAGCGGCGGTTCGTTTCGTTGTCGAGATAAAAGATACCCATGTTGACGGGGCTTCCGTCATGCAGGCCACGGCGGCCCCAAGCTTGGAAAGCATTGACGCTGCGCACGCCGCGTTGCTTGTCGAGGTCGAACGCATAAAAGACCAGGGACTTTCCCCGGGTGTAAAAAATGCGACCGAAGGATTTCTCGGTTTGGCCGTTGGGAGCGACGTCGAAGACATCGGCGATGTAGAGATCGCGGGCACCCATCAGCTCGCGGATGTCGCGGTCGGAGGCCAGAAGCTGCGCGTCCTCCGGACTCAATGTGTTCTGTTTCTTCACGCGGCCGGAGAGATCTTTAATCTGGTCTTCCAGCGATGCCGTACGAAGGAGATCGTTCGTGCGATTCTCACGCAAGTTGTTGAGCGCTGCTCTTAACGACGTAACGGAGGATTCAGCGTCTTGTAGCTTCCCCGCGATGGCATCGCGCTCGGCGACGACGGAGGTGTTCTGCGAGCGAGCCGCGGACAACTCCGCGCTATCTTGCTCAAGATTGGACTCGGCCTGTTTCTGTTGAGCCTTCATCTTCGCGAGGTCGCCGATAGAGACTTCCATTTGTTTCGAAAGCTCTTCGATTTGACTGTTCCGAGCGAGCACCTGCTCATCAAGCGAGGCCTTCTCCCGCTTCAATGCTTCCATCTGCCTTTGAAGATCGCTTACTTCCGTTGTCGACGACCCCGCGTCGGAGCGGCCAATCCACCTTCCCTTGCTGACGCCGAAGCGATACACCGAACCGAGCAGAACCGCCACGAGCACGAAAGAAACCGCATAACGAAGGCCGCCATGCCAATGCCGAATCTGAAAGTGCGTCCAGAATCCTTTTCGTAGGCTATTCGCGGGCACTGCAGCGTCTCGCGTCCAGCCGACTTGCTCCCCCCGTGCGATGCGGGTGAACAGCTCAGTCTTGGCCAATTCGGGCGTCCAAGATTCCTGCCCGTCGTGGTCGCCGACGGATTCTTCTGAAATCAAGAGCGGCATTCCGCTGCGAGCAATTTCGCGGTACTTCGGAAGCAGCGCAGAGCACTCCTTGCACTGCGATAAGTGCGCTTTCAGTTCGCTCCACTCTTTGTCGGTCAAGGTCCCCGTTGTCGCTAGTGCACAGAGCTCTCGGAAGAGATCGTGCCGAGATTCGACCGACTGGCTGCTCATCAGCTCTGGACTAGTCTTCGCGCGAAAGTCCGTCATGTCATCGATCCTTCAGCGAGTGGAGTTCCGCGCTCGTTTTCAAACGGTCGAGCGCGCGGTAGTAGTAGTGCCGCACGTTAGAGAGGCATTCGTTCATGCGTTCGCTGATTTCTCGCAGTGTGTACCCCTCGAAAAAATAAAGCTCCAGAGTCGTGCGCTGTTTTTCGCTCAGGGCCTTGAAGGCCAGTTGCAGGGCTTGCTCGGATCGGCTGAGCTGGGCCTGATACTCTAGATTCGTGGTCGCCTGGAAAACGTCCACAAAGTCTTCGAGATTCCGGTCATCGTAAAAACGGTGGAGATTCAGATACTCGCGGCGGTCCAGAGCTCGCCGGCAGGTGATGCGGATCAGCCATCCGCGAAAGCTTCCGCGCTGCGGGTCAAACAACTGACACTTGCGATACGCATGAAGAAATACGTCCTGCACTAGCTCTTGCGCTTCGCCCGTATCGCGCAGAATCCGGTACCCGATTCCCAAAACCAAGCGCGAGTGACGTTCAAGGAGTTGTCCCAGCGCCGATTCATCGCCGGCTTGCACACGAACCATGAGTACTTCGTCTTCCGACTTCGGCGAAGGCGGAGACGCATCGCTCTCCTGACGCGGTCGAGCCCACACAGTAGCGGCTGGGAAAACTTCGTCTGGGATCGACGAACTCACACTATGTCTCCTCGCTGCCGTATGGACCCTCTGGTGCCGACGAGCACCTGTATAGCACGAGCCTCTCGATAGCGCGCTTATCTAAATGTGGAATTATTTTTGCGGGATAGCGGTACAAACCGAACTGGACGGCCCGTAGTATATGGCCAGACAGTGGCGCTTGCTTCCGGGAACTGTGATTGTCGCGACTGGTCGGAAGCCGACGCTGACCGTTTCGCCGCAGCGTATAGAATGTGCGGCGCCGCGCTACTTGCGCAATTTGGTATCTTCACGGAGACAAAGCTTCGGGTTCGCAATCGCCATGGTATCCACAATCCCGAAGACGCTCACGATTGGAAAATGACCGAGAAAGCAAGGACTTTCTACAAGACGGCCGCTACCGCTGAACTCGTTGTTCCGATTTTCGAGGCTTCTCAGTACTAGCCTCACTAGTGCGTGGTTGGATTAGCAGATTTCGATTTGAAGGCACTGTCATCGATTAGGGCACGCAATCCGCGCCAGCGGGCATACTGCGCGGTTTTGGAGGGCGCCGGATCTTCCTCACCTTTGAGCCAAAATGTGAACCAATCCAGGTTGCGCTCGTAGATTGCATAGCGATGGGAAGGCCATCCTTTTACATGCTGTTCGTCCGGGTAAACAAAAACTTCCAGCGGTTTCTGATATGCCTTCAGCGTTGAGATCGTTTGCATCGACAAAACGAGTTCGCCATCAGCAACGTTCATCAATATCGGTGTGTGAATCTTGTCAACGTTCAGGGCGGGCGAGATCTTGCGCCACCAGTCCGCACTAGGACCTTCGGGCAGGCCCCGCCCGATCTTGGTCAATTCGCTTCTTGACGCGTCGTCTGTGACGTAAAAACCGATCGGGTCCCAAGACGTTGAGCTCACGATCGCGGCTGCGTACTTCGTCTGACCATAGAGGAGACTGAACATCACGGTCTCCGCACCGTAACTCAGTCCGGTGAGGCCAATGCGCTCCGGAATGATCAGTCCGCTGCTTTCGACGAGCGAGATTCCCTTTTCCAACGAGGCTAAAGTGCTCCGATATCCTATAAAATCACGATCAAGCGCGCGCATGCTTTCGACGACATCCTGTGCTGGCGGAAGATACTCGCTTGGGTCCGGCTTATCGAAGCTCAGAACTGCGAACCCGTTTGCTGCCAAGACATGCGCGGGATATTCATCGCCCACTCCGCCCCGAAGGAAGCCCAGAGACCGGTAGGTAAGAACGACCAGTGGATATTTCTCGCCCGTCTTGTAGTCGAGTGGCTTGAGGAAATGCCCAAATGCGGCGTGCCCGAATTCGTTGGTCCACTCCAGGCGCTCAACCTGCCCAAATCTAATGTTGCAGAATTCTGGATTCGGATCCACCACCGGCGCGAGTATGCCATCGTCCAAGCTAACGGAAACGATTCGCCGCGGGGTGGTCGGTGATTCATGAAGACAGATCAGTCGAGGCCCCGCCATCGAACAGCCACGAAGCATATCGTTTGTATAGAGAATCCGCCGCACGTGCTCAGTCGGGAAGGACCATGCATACAAGGCATGGCTTGCGTGGTTTATCCCTTCTGCGCGATCAAAAACTATTTCTTTGTCGTCTTCGCTCCACCAGATTCCTTGAATTCGTCCGGTGCAAGGTTCGGCAGTACACGCGACAGGGATCCCACCGGCTTGCCCGCTCGCGGCGAAGATCTTGAATTCGGGATATGCAGCCTTCTCGCCTGGTCGCGCTACGTCCGCCCAGGCCAGGTTTTGTTGGTTCTCGGAAATCGCGATGCTAGAAGGAATTGGGCTGCTTGAGGTTCTAGCCAGTCGCTTGTATTGCAGCTTCTTTCTGTCGCGGATACGTGCTAACAATTCGAGATCAGAGGCGGTCGCCCTGCGCTCTGATTGCCTAGAGATGTCGCGAACCCAGATGTCCGACTCATTTCCCCAAGCATCGGATTGCCGATCAGAATGATCATTCCCGACAAGTACGGGTCGCGACTGCTGCTGCCCCGCGACGAATCGCTCGTCCAGCAAGAATCCCCGGCGCCCCTCCTCTTGCTCCGCGCGCTGCAAAGCTTCGCGCGTCTGATCTTCGACGCTGAAGTAGATTCTGGTTCCATCGAGACTCCAGACGAAGTCTCGAACATTCGCGGGATTGTGACTTAGCTGTTCGTGTGTTGATCCATCTCTTCGGCTGCGCCAAATCTGAAACGCGCCTTGTTTCTTCACAATGTGAGGTCCTCCCCGAAAACTGGTCCAAGCGAAGAGAGAGAAAATCCGGCAAAATGGGCAGCCTGAAGGGAGGATTGTCGGATGAAAAAGACCCGCTATACGGAAGAGCAGATTGCCTTCGCGTTGCGGCAAGCGGAGACGGGGACACCAGTGGGCGAAGTAATCCGGAAGATGGGCATCTCCACGCAGACGTTTTATCGCTGGAAGAAACAGTATGGGCAGATGGGTGTGGACGAGATCCGGCGATTGAAGCAGCTGGAAGAGGAGAACCGGAAGCTCAAGCAACTGGTGGCGGATCTGAGTCTAGACAAGCTGATGCTGCAGGATGTGCTTTCAAAAAAACTCTAAGGCCTGGTCGGCGGCGGGAGTTGGTACGAGATCTGGAAGGGCGGTACGGAGTGAGCGAACGGCGAAGTTGTCGCGTGCTCCTGTTTTTCCGATCTTCGCACCGCTATGAAGCGACCCGGGATGATCAGGCCGCCTTACGAATGCGCATTCCAGAGATTGCGGAGACGCGGGTGCGCTACGGCTACTATCGGATTTACATTCTGCTGCGACGCGAAGGATGGAAGGTGAACCACAAGAGAGTCTACCGGCTGTACCAGAAGGAGGGGCTAAGCCTGCGCAGAAAGAGGCCGCGACGGCATGCCAGTGCCGCCCAGCGAGTCGCACGAATCGAGGCGGGTGCTGCGAATGAGTGTTGGTCGATGGATTTTGTTTCCGACGCGTTGTATGACGGGCGGCGATTGCGGGCTCTGACGGTCGTAGATAACTACACGCGGGAATGCCTGGCGATCGAAGTGGATCAAGGGATCGGCGGAGAAAAGGTGGCGGGAGTCTTGGGACGGATTATGATGGAACGACAGACACCAAAGACGATTCGAGTAGACAACGGCCCAGAGTTTGTTTCGAAGGTGCTAGACCAATGGGCTTATCGAAACGGCGTGAAGTTGGATTTCAGCCGGCCCGGAAAGCCAACGGACAACGCGTATGTAGAATCGTTCAACGGTAGCCTGCGAGACGAATGTCTGAACGTAAATTGGTTCTTGTCCCTGGAAGACGCTCGGGGCAAGATCGAGGCTTGGCGGCGGCACTACAATGAGAGTCGTCCTCACTCCGCGCTGGAAGACGTGCCGCCTCGCGAATTCGCCAGCAAGGGCGGGGCTAGCCCCGCCCTTGCTGGTTCTGCAAGACCCGGTATTTTCACTCCTTAGCTGGACCTAAAATGGGGGGACCTTCA
>JBEKHD010000002.1:0-265754 GCA_050012455.1 Candidatus Acidiferrales bacterium
GGCATTCGACACGCGAGCGGATTTGGCTAACTAGGATTTTTCGTGCCTCTCGGATATTTCTCGCAGAGATGCGATGCAAACTCCTTGTCGCGCCGCTCCTTGTAACGCGTCTTCATCTCTTCGATTGATTCGCCGGCGGGCGGCCCTGAAGGTTTGAACACCCACGCGCATTCACTGCACACCCAGCCCTGAAAATTCTGATCATCGACCCGCACTAGTCTCCGACGACTCGCCCCCATGGCCTCCCCCGAGAATCGGGATGGTTGTGCCTCTGCCGAACCCATCTCGCGGTGAATAAATATCAAGACCAGATTGAATTTTCAAGGTGCCAACATTAACGATGAAAAGGGGTTGCTGTCTGTGGGATATCCAACACTGATGCGAACTGCTATCGCAATCCGAGTTCGTCCTCGAACTGGCGAATCACGAGGTAACACTCACAAGCGGATTTTTCGAGTTTCCTGCGGTTCACAATCTTCACTGCGCCGCGCACGTATTCTATGATTCCCTTTTTTTGCAGTTCGGACGCCGCCAGGCTGACGGTGGACCGATCTGTACCCATCATCGTCGCGATGAAATCGTGGGTGATCGGAAGCACCCCGGAATCCACTCGATCCTGTGTCATCAGCAACCACCGGGAGAGGCGTTGCTGGATATCGTGCAGCCGGTTGCAGGCCGCGGTCTGCGCCACTTGCATTCCTTGCAGTCCCGTGTGCCGGTTCAACATCACCTGCAACCGCGGAGCCGAGCGCAGAATGCGTTCCAGCGCATTCCCCAACATTCGCGAACCTTCGCCGGCGATTTGGATTATTTCGCGGACGGAACTTCTGCTTAAGCCGGCTGCCAACCCCGCTCCCACGTAGCCCTCGTTACCGACCACGCCCACTTCCACGGTGCGGCCATCTTTGGTCACCACCACTTGAGAAACCATTCCTCGGTTCGGGAAATAAACGAACTCGATGTTTTGCGTTGGCTCATGAAGGCTCAGATGACTCGGCAGGTCGACATACGTCAAGTCCTGACGCATCAGTTCGTATTCATTGTCGGGCATGGCCAGCAGTAGTTTGTTCGTGACTGGCTTTCCGTCAACGTTAGTTCGCTCGTCCGCCGGTGGCCTTCGAAAGTTTTTCCCGCTCATATCCATCCTGAACAGCGCTAAAGCGCCTGCCACTAACTACGCGCAGGTTTATAAACTCTTAGAGCTGCTGCGATTGAACCAGAGGACGGGGCTAACAATCTGTGCGAAACGGAACATCTTGCAGTTTCAATGCGCGCCAAATTGCGCGCTGCTACTTCAAATCGATCTCAGGCATGGAATTCGTGGGGTTGTCGCGGACGTCCAGCTTTGCGATGAACACGGACGCCGACTCGATGGAGTCGGCAATCGTCGTAACGAACCACTCGCCCCATCCCAGATCAATCCCAAACGCCAGAGCGTACGCCACCTTCTGGCTCATGTGCAGCGGAATGCCATCCGGCCACTGCAACCGCGTTACAGGATCGGCGTCCACCTCCGTCAGGAACTTCTTGTAATCCTCGATTTGATAAATCACTTCGCGGCCTTCGGGCGTTGGCGCCCAGAGCGCCTGGATAAACAGAGCGTTCAACAACAGCAGTGCTGCGACGATAGCTGCTGCGTTCACCGAACTCAGCCCCGCAAGCAGGACCAGCGCGCCAAGCGAGATCGACAGCCACACAATCGGCATCAAGTCGGTTTGAGTGATCGGCCGCCGGGGCACGTCGCGTAGCGGAAGATACGTTCCCAGCTTGCGCAGCGTGCGGCGCATGCTGTGGGCGCACGCAATGAACATTCCCCAGACGAAGAAAAGCCCGTAGAACACCGCGTAGAGCACACCCCAATTGTCGATACCGAAGATGTTGCCGCTATAGAGAGCGAACAGCGCCGTCATGCCGCTTAACATCCATGCCGGCAGATACAGCAGAAAGTTCTTCGTGAAATAGACGGGGTTCAGGACAGATTCAACCGAATCGCCGAAATCCTGCACCACCTTGGCGAGCTGCCCTGCGGGAATGGGAAGCGAGAAAGTGTCGTCATGCCGGAACCATGCGTACATCAGCGCCTTCTCTTCAGGCGCCAGGTCCGGCGCGTCGGCAGAGATTTTGTGCAAAGTGTATATGTCGCCGACGCGCTGGATGGTTAGGACGCGTTTTGCCACCAGGCTCAGAATTGCTGCGCCCATCGCTCGCGGTAGCTCTCCTCTTTCCAGTAGCCAAGCCGCCGCCGCGGGCGAAATCCCGTCCGGTGGCGTGTAACGCACAACCACGACGGACTTTCTTTTCACCATCCGCACCGCGACGTACCCCAGCGCGAAATAAATACACGTGAACGCGACACCCAGCCACGCCAAGCCGTCTTCGCTCCCCAGCATCTGAAATAGGGTCATTCCGGCTGGCTCCGTGCCACAACCTTTCATCCAGTTTATAATTCGCGGACTGGTTCATCGGGCCCGGATTCCGAGCGGAATACCTTAAATGATACCAGGGTCGGGCGAGTGGCAGGAGTCGGCCGCAACGGCGGGTATGTTATGCAGACTTCCTTGCTGTATCCAACGCGATCAGATCTCGCCGCACTGCCGCACCGCAGGGAAGCCTTTGGAGCCGCAACGAAAACTGTACTAAACTCCAGGCGCGCGCCGCGCCAACATGGCTACGACCCCCAAAATTACTCCCGAACCGCGCTGGCCCGCCTTTGTGGCCATGCTGGCCGCGGGTGGCGTGTACCTGTCGCTGCCGGAGCGGCTGTCGGTGGGTCCCGGCTGGGGTTTGCTCGCCGTAATCTTGGTGTTGATGGTTCCCATCGCGGTGTCGAACCGGCGCGGCGACTTCCACATCACCAGGCCTCTTGTGGTCATCGCCAATGGCGCCATCACCGTGGGCATGATTACTTCGCTGGTTTGGCTGATCAAAGACATTCCGCAACATCTCGATCCGCCCATGGCGCTGCTGCGTGCTGCCATCGCGCTTTGGATCACGAACATCGTGGTCTTCGCGCTTTGGTACTGGAAGTTCGACGCCGGAGGCCCTTCGCGGCGCGATGCTCGAACCGAGCGTTTGAAAAGTTCGTTCCTTTTTCCGCAGATGTTGAACGAGGAAGGGCAGGATCCGAACTGGTCGCCGCAATTTATGGACTACCTGTTCCTGGCCTTTAATACCAGCACGGCATTTTCACCCACGGACACGGCTGTCCTGTCGCGCTGGGCCAAAGCATGCACGATGTTGCAGTCGTTGATCTCGCTGGCGATTGTGGTCCTGCTCGCCGCGCGCGCCGTAAATATTTTCTGAGTTCCGCTTGGCTCGCCCAACAGCCGCGCTTTTTCCTAACATCGTGCCGGGAAAAATTTTACGTCGCAAAGTAGCGCCGCGGCGTTTGTCCCAGTTGCCGCCGGAACATCACGATGAAGGCGCTCGCGCTGCTATAGCCAGCGTCCAGCGCCGCACCCGTCACTTTTTCTCCAGACGCCAGCAGCTGCATCGCGTGCAGCAGTCTCAATTGCTGGCGCCACTGGCTGAACGTCATTTTAGTCTCCGCAATGAAGAGCCGTTCGATCGTCCGTTTGCTTGCGCCGCAATCTGCGCAGAGCGCCGCCAGCGTCCTTTCGCTTCCCGGCTCGGAGAGTAGCGCTTGCACAACTCGCATCGCCCGGCGATCCGTCGGATGAGGCAGCTGCAACGGGATCGAATGCGCTCCCTCTAATTGATCGGCGATCATTTCAATGATGCGCCGGTGAACCGGTTCCTCCTTCTTCAATTTCGGAAACTTGCAAGCGTGCAGGATCAGTTCCCGCAACAGCGACGATACGTTCATGACAAAACATTTCGCGGCCTTGGTTCGCACGAGCTTCGGAGCGAAGTAGAGCGTTCTCATCGAAACCGGCCCCAGGATTGCCACGGAATGCGGCGTTCCAGCCGGTATCCACACGGCGCGCAGCGGTGGCACCACCCAGATGCCTTGCTTTGTGCGCACGGTCATCACGCCCTTGGAAGCAAAAATTAATTGATCCTCCGGATGGAAATGCTCCGGGATCACGTGCTCGCCGGCAAAATCGTGCGCCAGCGTGGCGAGTTGAGCCGTTGGGCGGCCCGTGCGATTCAGCAAAAGGCTCTGGCACTTATGCGACATTTGTTGTCAACATAGCGAGAGACAACACGGACCGCAAGTGCTACTTTGCACTCGCGCTCGGGCGCGCCGGAGGACAAGTATGTTGGCTGCCAGCAAAATCGTCGGCGTGATTCCGACACGAGATTCCAAGCAAGCCAGGGAGTTTTACGAAGGCAAACTGGGATTCCGTTTTATCAGTGACGACCAATTCGCGTTGGTGATGATGGCGGGCGACACCATGCTCCGAATCTCCAAAGTTCCAAAAGATTTCGTTCCGGCCGCGTTCACCATTCTGGGTTGGGAAGCCAAGGACATCGAAGCAATGGTCCGCTGGCTACAGGGACGAGGCGTCGAATTTCAGAAATATCCGTTCATCCAGGACCAGGAACTCGGCATCTGGACGGCGCCGACGGGCGACAAAGTCGCCTGGTTCAAAGATCCCGACGGCAACGTCCTGTCCGTCAGCCAGCACGTCTGAACCACGGAGCCGGAGCGACATTCCTAAGACACAGGGAGGCGCCATGACAAAATCGCTGATCCTCGGAACCATCCTCGGCGGCTTGATGGCCTTCGTCTGGAGCTCCATTTCGTGGGAACTGATCGGCTGGCACGAAAAGACCATGGTGGGATTTCAGAATGAAGACGAAGTTTCCGCGATCATCGCCTCGCACGCAACGCAGGACGGCACCTACATGCTGCCGAACCTGCCGCCGACAGCCGGAATGACTCCAGAGCAAAAGAAAAGCGCGCTGGCCGCGCTAATGCAGAAAATGCAGGCCGGCCCCATCATGGTCGCTGCCGTGCGCATCGGCGGATTTGGCTCCTACAGTCGCGGCCTGATCGTTCAACTGCTCAGCCTGATGGCCGCGGCATTCCTGCTCACCTGGCTGCTGCTGCAAACCAGCGGCCTGAGCTACGCGCGCAGGGTAGCGTTTCTCGCGATCGTAGGCCTCGCCGCCAGCGTCATCGTGGATCTTCCCAACTGGAACTGGTGGGGCTTCTCGGGCGCCTACACTGCCGTCAACCTCGCCGATTGCACGCTCACTTGGCTAGTCGCAGGCTTGGTAATCGCCCGAGTTGCCAAACCCGCCAAGCCCGAAGTGCATTAGTTCGCGCCGCGCGGCTATCCACAGGAGGGGTACCCGGACTTCATTGACTTGCACTCCGGCGCTGTGATAACCATACTGCCGTCCTTTTATTAAACGGACCTTGCCCCGACAACGGATGGCGGCCAAAACCCAACGGATTGAAGTCTTGCTCGAGACGCTTCTGGAAAGCGTGGACCTCGCGGAAAGTATTTCCATGCGCGTGGCGGAAGCCGCCGGCTTTCCCGAGGAAGAAGTCCACAAGATCGGCATGGCCGTCCGCGAAGGCGTCATCAACGCCTACAATTACGGCAACCAGCAGGATCGCCACAAGAAGATCATGATGACCGTGGAGCTACAGCCGGACAACATGATCGTCCGCGTGCTCGACCAGGGGAAAGGCTTCGAGCTGACCGAAATACCCGATCCGCTGGCCGAAGAAAACCTGTTGCGCACTTCCGGCCGCGGCCTTTTCCTGATGCGCGCCTTCATGGACGATTTCAGAGTCGAGCGCGGCCCCGAAGGCGGCGCTCATTTGATTATGGTAAAGAAACTGCCCCAGCCAGTTTCTGATAACGGCAAACACAAACCAGAGTAGAATCAACTCACGAGGATACCGTGGCTCTCCAAGGAACACGCCGCACGTTGGGCGACGTAACGATCGTTGATTTCAGCGGCAAGATTACCCTCGGCGAAGGCAGCGCCATGCTGCGCAATACCGTGCGCGAGCTGATCAATTCCGGCAACAAGAAAATCCTGCTCAGCCTGTACGACGTGGATTACATAGACAGCTCCGGCATCGGCGAGCTTGTGAGCGCCTACACCACGGTGAAAAACGCCAGCGGTGAGCTGAAGCTGCTGCACCTGACCAAACGCGTGCACGACATCCTGCAAATCACGCGCCTCTTCACCGTCTTCGACGTCCAATCCGACGAAAACACCGCCATCCACAGCTTCAAATAAAATGGCGCCGTAACCCGACACGCCGCTGCCAGTCGCGGATGTTGCTTGAACTCGCAGCCAATTTGATATTCTTACCGGCGAGTAAGCCATAACAATCCCCCCCGGCGGAGGTCTTTGTGCCTCGCATAGTCGCGGTTCTCACATGTCTGATCATAACGCTTTGTATGACTAATGTTCCGGCGCTTCCGCATGATCCTGCAGCGACGACAGCAGCGGGGCATTATCTGTTCGCCTGGACCGGCGACGCGGATAAAAAAGGCATGGACTTTCTCGCGGTTATCGATGCGGATCCTGCATCGCCGACCTACGGCAAGTTGATCACGACGCTTGTCACCGACCAGCAGACGATGCGCGTCCATCACACGGAATACGTGATGCCTGCGAGCGGGATGCTGTTTGCGAACGATCACGAGGCCGGGCGTACTTTCATTTTCGATGTGCGCGATGCGCTGCACCCAAAAGTTGTAACCTCGTTCACGGACATGGACGGCTACATGCATCCGCACTCGTACCTGCGGCTGCCAAATGGGCACGTCCTGGCGGCATTCCAGCACCGGCATCCCGGGAATAATGAAGATCAGATGGGCCAAAGCGGTGGGCTGGTGGAGATCGACGATCAGGGCAAAGTGATTCGCTCGGCGAGTTCGGCGGACCCGGCCTATCCGGACGCACTGCTGACACCATATAGCTTGGTCGTTCTCCCGAACATCGACCGCGTGGTGTCCACGAATTCTTCGATGCACAACGAGTATATTTTCAGTGGCGTCACCTATCAAATTTGGCGCTTGTCTGATCTGAAGCTGCTGAAGACGGAAAATCTCGATGTAGGCGCGAACCACTATGGCCAGATAAGCCCGGAAGAGCCGCGCCTGGGCGCCGACGGTGCGGTTTACGTGCAGACGCTGGGCTGCGGAATCGAACGCATCACGGATATCGCGACCGACGAGCCAACATCGAAACTCGTCTGGACGTTTCCCGGCTCGTTCTGCGGCGTGCCGACCGTGGTCGGACATTTTCTGATTCAAAGCGTTCCGGCGATGCACGGCTTGATCGTGTTGGACATTTCCGATGGCGCGAAGCCGGTGGAAGTTTCACGGCTAAGGCTGAGCGACAATTTCTTTTCGCACTGGACGGGCTGGGACGAAAAGACTCGCCGCATCGTGGTAACCGGTTCGGAGAATCGGTTGTACTTGCTGAAACTTGCCCAGGCAACCGGCGCACTGGCAATCGACACCGCTTTCCATGACGCGAATGGCAAGCCCGGATTCGACTTCGCCAATCGAGAGTGGCCACAAGGCTGGAAGGGCACCGGCGTACCCCACGGCGTGGTTTTTTCCCGCTAAAGTATCCGCAGGACAAATTGCACTCGCGCCAACCTACACCTGTTACCCGCAAGGTACCGCTTCGCTGAAGCTTTTACTAGAATTGCCATTGCGTATTGCCCGTGGTCTTCACGTCGCGCAATGGGAGGCTGACTACCCTTTCTTCCGATTACCGCATGCGTTCTGCGCCATTGTGCTAATATTTACGTTTAAGATTTCGCTCGGGGTGCAGACTTGGCGCAGCATCTTTCCCGCAAGGAACTGAAGAAGGACGAAATTCGCGAAACGCTGTCTCACGGCGCAGACGCCGTCCTGTCTCACAAGCAGTTGACTCTCTATATTCTGTTGGCCGCCGTGCTGGTAGCCGTCGGTATTTTCGGCTGGCAGACTTACACGGAGCGCCAGACCGTGAAGGCCACTGCCGCCTACGACGACGCCATGAAATCCTTCGAAGCCCGCATTCGCACCGCGAGCGAACCTGCGCAGCCCGGCGAAACCACCTACATCGACGACAAAAACAAATATTCCGACGCCGCGCAGAAGTTCGCCGCCGTCAATGCCAACTACGGCCACACGCGTCCCGGCCAGCTCGCTGCCTACTACGCCGCCTTAAGCGATGAAAAGCTCGGCAAGAATGACGAAGCGAAAAAATGGCTGCAGGGCCTGTCTGAAAGCGGTGTGGATGATTTCGCCGCGATGGCCCGCTTCGAGCTCGCCCAGTTAAATGACCGCACGGGCCAAGGCGATGAGGCCGTCAAGCTGTATAAGCAATTAATCGACAAGCCCGTGGTTCTGGTTCCCAAACCGGTCGTGATGCTGGCGCTCGCCGAACACTACGGCGCGAGGAATCCCGCCGAAGCCACCAAGCTCTACACCCAAATAAAGTCCGACTACCCTGATACCCCCATTGCCGACCAAGCCACGCAGGAACTAAACCTCCTGCCCGGCAAATCCTGAGCTGTGGCGCTTTAGCCTTTGGGCTTTTTCTTCGTGCGTGGCCGCGATTTCGCCGGCGCCACCAAATCGTAGCTGCCCTTTACCAATTCGCGAATTTCGTTCCAGTTTAGTGGCGCCGCGTATGCGCGCAACGTGACCCATCCGTGCTTGCCGATATATGGCGTGCGAAAAAAACGGGGATCATTCAGGAACACGCCTTGCAGCAGATTCCCCACTTTCAGGCAAATTCCCAGCTCGCCTTTGTACTCTTCCAGTACCGCAAAAATTTTATTTGCCACGCGAAACGTCGGATGTCCAAAACTCACTCCCTCGCTAGCCGCCGGCAAGCGCAGGCAAATTGTTCGCAGTCTCCGCAGTATCGCGTCTTTTGAAAGCATCCGCGCATCATAGCAATTTTCTTTTGCAATGGGAGCGCGCCTTGTCGCCCCTCCGATCCTCGCTGAATATTTCCCCGATAGCAGCTAGAATGGCCTGAACGCATGCTTGCATCCTACGCCATGGATGTGCGCCGCACCCGCGGCCGGCGCTTCCCGGAGCCGCAGCATCCCTATCGCAACGATTACGCTCGTGACCGCGACCGCGTCATCCATTCCCGCGCTTTTCGCCGCCTCGAAGCCAAAACCCAAGTCTTCACCACCCGTTTCTCCGATCATTTCCGCAATCGCCTCACCCACACGCTCGAAGTCGCGCAAGTGGCACGCACGGTCGCCGACGCTCTGCGTTTAAATACTGATCTCGCCGAAGCTCTCGCGCTGGTACACGACATCGGCCATCCGCCTTTCGGCCACGCCGGCGAAAAGCAGCTCGATCTGCGCATGCGCGAATTCGGCGAACGCTTCAACCACAATCTTCACGCGCTCTACATCGTCGAACAATTCGAGCAGAGCTATCTCGATTTCAACGGCCTGAATCTCACATTCGAAGTCCGCGAAGGCATCATCAAGCATTCGCGCGATTATTCCGCGTCCGAATTTCCTCAGCTCGCTGAATACCTGCTCGACCAGCGCCCGCCGCTCGAATCCCAGCTCATTGATTTCGTGGACGAAATCGCCTACAACACCGCCGACCTCGACGACGGCTACGAGGCCCACCTGGTTGATCTCGCTCAGTTGCGCGCCGAAGTTCCCATATTCGCCTCAGCCTACGAGGAAGTGGATCGCGGCTATCAACACGCAAAGACCAAGCTGAAATTCAACGAAGCTCTCAAACGCGTTCTTGATCTGCTAGCCACCGACCTGATCGAAGCAACCGAAGCCCGCGTCACAGAATCTGGCGTCCAGACGGTCGAAGATCTCCGCCAACAACCTCATCGCCTCGCCGGTTTCTCCGGCGCAACGGCCAAGCTGAACGGCGACTTGAAGCGCTTCCTGTTCGCCCAACTCTACTCGCAACCGACAATCGTCGAAGATCGCGACCGCTCCGTCGCCGCCCTCGACGCCCTCTTCTCCTTTTACCTCGAACATCCCGAGCGCATGCCGCCGCAACACGCCGAGCTAGCCCTGCGCCAGCCGCGCCACCGCGTCGTCTGCGACTATATCGCCGGCATGACCGACCATTTCCTCCTGCGCCAGTGCCACGATCTGCTCGGCATTCCCGCGGCCTGATTCGCCCCCGTGGCGATTTGCGCTTCGCTCTTTCGCCGTCCCTTCCAGCGTAAAATGGTCATTGTTCGATACGCGTCAGCCGCGCCACCAGCGTTTGCGCTTCCTTGACAATGCAGTCACTGGACTTATAATTGAAATTGCTCTATAACCACGGGGAATCCAATGTTTCTCGACGTCAATGAACTCGCGCTGCGCAAGATCCGCATCCGGAAGAGCTATACCCCGGGTACGCTCGATTTCCATTCTGGTGAATTCCACCAGGTCGAGCCGCTGGAAATTCGCGCCACCGCCGAGCTGGTCGAAGGCCAGATCCGCATCTACGGCAATCTGCACACCCGTGTGGAGCTGATCTGCGCCCGCTGCCTGGATACCGTGGTCGAGGAAATCAGCCGCGATTTCGATCTTTTCTACCGCCCCATGACCTCCATGGCCGGCGACGAGGAATTCCATCTGAATCTGGACGACACCGAAGTCGCCTTCTTCGAAGGTGACGGCCTGTTCCTCGCCGATATCCTCGCCGAACAGGTGAATCTGGCGCTTCCCATGAAAGTAATCTGCCGCAGCGATTGTCGCGGCCTCTGCCCGCATTGCGGCGCCAATCTGAACAACGAAGAATGCCGTTGCGAAAAGCATGCCTCTGACCCCCGGCTCGCCCCGCTGGCCCGTCTGAAGCAGGACTGGTTCAAAAAGCAATAAGACGCTACAATACCTTTTCCATTTCGGCCGCTCTAGTAGCGGCCTGTCAATTGAGGAGCTGGAATGCCGAATCCAAAACGCCGTCACTCGCATGCGCGCAAGAACAAGCGGCGTGCGCATGACTTTCTTACGCCCTTGTCCCTGGCCGAATGCCCCAACTGCCACGAGAAAAAGCTGCCCCACAATGCGTGTCCCCATTGCGGCTTCTACAAGGGCCGGGAAGTAATTGACACCGCAGCCAAGACAGCCTAAGTTTTCATCACCTACCTTTCCAGTTTGGTGCTCTCTGGGTGCCCATGGGTGTATAGATGACCACCATTGCCGTTGACGCTATGGGAGGCGACCATGCCCCACGCGCCGAAGTCGAAGGCGCGATTCTGGCCGCCCGCGAGCTAGGCGTCCGCATTCTGCTGGTGGGCATTGAAGCCACGGTCCGGCAGGAGCTTGGCCGCCACGGCCATCGCGGCCTGCCCATCGAGATCGTTAACGCCACCGACGTGATCACCATGAGCGATTCGCCTTCCCAGGCGTTTCGCCGCAAGAAGGAAAGCTCGGTGCACGTCGCCGCGCGCCTGGTGCGCGACGGCAAAGCTGAAGCCCTGGTGAGTGCCGGCAATACCGGCGCGGTGATGACCGTCGCCCGCTTCGTGCTCGGCACACTCGCTGCTGTCGACCGTCCTGCGCTTGCGGCCGCCTTCCCCAACATGAAGGAAAAAGTCACCGTCATACTGGACGTGGGCGCGAACGTGGATTCCAAGGCCGAGCAGATCGAGCAATTCGCCGTGATGGGCGAGATTTATTACCGCACGATTTGGGGCACGAAGCGCCCGCGCGTCGCTCTGCTTTCTATAGGTGAAGAGGAAATGAAGGGCAACGAGCTGACCCGCGAAGCCGCGGCTCGCCTGAAGCAGCTGCCGATGAACTTCGTCGGCAACGTCGAGGGACGCGACGTTTTCCGCGGCGATGTGGACGTGATCGTATGCGACGGTTTCATCGGTAACATCGCGCTGAAAATCAGCGAAGGTCTCGTCGAACATATCGGCGCCATGCTGAAAAAAGCCATCAAGAGCAGCCTGAAATCGCAGGTCGGCTACGTTCTCTCCAAGGACGCCTTCGACAGCTTCCGCAAACGCACCGATTCCTCCGAATACGGTGGCGCGCCGCTTCTCGGCGTCCGCGGCATCACCATCATTGGGCACGGCCGCTCCAACGCCGTCGCCATCAAGAACGCCATTCGCGTCGCCAGCGAACTCTGCCGCTCGCGTTTCAACGAAAAAATCGAACAGGAGCTTTCCGCTGCCGCCGTTGCTGCGCGTGGCTGATCTGCGCGGAACCGCCAATCCCTCATGGGCAAACTAGCATTCCTTTTTCCCGGCCAGGCCTCGCAGTATTGCGGCATGGGCCGCGATCTCGCCGCAAATTTTCCGGAATCGAAAGC
The DNA here is from genome assembly GCA_050012455.1 of Candidatus Acidiferrales bacterium. GTDB lineage: Bacteria > Acidobacteriota > Terriglobia > Acidiferrales > UBA7541 > Palsa-295. The sequence goes on from JBEKHD010000002.1 coordinate 12,186, forward strand.
GGTGTTCGACGCAGCCGATTCGGCGCTGGGTTTTTCCATCACGCAAACCTGCTTCGAGGGTTCTGAAGAAGCGCTGAAGCTCACCGAAAACACGCAACCCGCTATTTTGACGGTTTCGACAGCGGCCTATCGCGCGCTGGCGGGGAAGGGAATCGTTCCTGATTTTGTTGCCGGCCACAGCCTCGGTGAATATTCCGCGCTGGTGGCCGCTGGTGGAGTGGATTTTTCTGCCGCGGTGAAATTAGTCCGCGCGCGCGGAAAGTACATGCAGGAAGCGGTGCCCGCGGGGCAGGGCGCCATGGCCGCGATCCTGGGCCTTTCGCCCACGGAAGTGGCGGACATCTGCAAAAAAGCCGCGGAAAACGATGTGGTCTCGCCCGCCAATCTGAATTCGCCGGAACAAACCGTCATTTCCGGTTCGGCCGCGGCCGTAAAGCGCGCCGTCGAAATCGCCTCGCAAAGCGGCGCCAAGCGCGCGGTGGTCCTGCCGGTGTCAGCCCCGTTCCATTGCGCGCTCATGATGCCCGCGCAGCAGCGCCTGGAAAAGGATCTGCGCGCCACGCAATTCCACGCGCTGAAAATTCCGCTCATCACGAACGTGGACGCCGAAGCCATCACTACCGGCGACGAAGCCCGCGACGCGCTCATCCGCCAGGTCACCGCTCCCGTGCGCTGGCTCGATTCCGTCCGCGAGATGATCGAATCCGGCGTCACCGTCTTCGTCGAAGTAGGTCCCGGCAAAGTCCTAACCGGCCTGCTGCGCCAAATCGATCGCTCCGTGCGCGTCTTCAACGTCGAAGACTCCGCCAGCATGCAATCCACAATGGAAAAACTAGCCCAAGCCCGCGCCGAAGTCCGCGAACCTTAGCGCTACCGCCCAGTTGCCTTACCCATTCCTCATAAGGTAGCTTCAATCCCTATGTTCTCACTCCAAGATAAAGTCGCTCTCATCACCGGCGCATCGCAAGGCATCGGCCGTTCGACCGCGCTCGCGCTCGTAGTCGCAGGCGCAAAGGTGGCCGTCGCCGCGCGCAACACCGAAAAACTCGCAACTCTGGTGGCTGAAATCGAAGCCGCCGGCGGCAGCGCGCTGGCCGTTCCCATGGACGTAGCCGATCCCGCGCAGGTGAAAAACGGCTTCCAGCAAGTGCTCGCGAAATTCGGCAAGCTCGACATCCTGGTGAACAACGCCGCCATCACGCGCGACACGCTCGCCCTGCGCATGAAACTCGAAGACTGGGACGCCGTGCTGCGCACCAACCTCACCGGCTCGCATCTCTGCATCCAGCAAGCCCTTGGCGCGATGCTCAAGCAACGCTCCGGCCGCATCATCAACCTAACCTCTGTCGTCGCGCAAACCGGCAACGCGGGCCAAGCCAACTATGTCGCGTCGAAAGCTGGCCTCATCGGCCTCACCCGCGCTATCGCCGTCGAAGTCGCTTCGCGCAGCATCACCGTAAACGCCGTCGCTCCCGGCTTCATTGACACGCCGATGACCGCCCCGCTCTCACAGGAACTCAAAGATAAAATGAAATCGATGATTCCGCTGGGCCGCTTCGGCTCGGAAGCCGACGTAGCCGCCGCCATTGTCTTCCTCTCGAGCGACGAAGCTGCCTACATCACTGGCCAAGTCCTCGACGTCAATGGCGGCCTCTACATGGGCTAGTGCGGTTTTCTCGCCCACTTTCACATTTCGCAGAAATACCAGCGGTGTTATCCCGAACTCGCGCCGGCGGGTATTAGAGTTCGGTGCTGGACATAACCTTGAAGGACCATGCGTAGAGGACTATCAATATCATCAAGCTTGCGACCATCTGCATTACAGACAGGTCAAAAAAGCTAACAGGTGCAGCCATTGTGGTTCCCGATGCAATCTTCACAATCATTGGGGTCCGGGCAGCTAACAAACTCAACACCAGAAACTCAGCGAGCTTTCGGTCGCGCGCTTGGAATTTCAGATACACAAGAGCTGCGCCAAAGATCCAGAATGCCGGCCAAGCGTAGAGCACATATCGCGCTGGATTCGTTCCCGTTAACCCCGCCCGTACAAACATGAGAGCGCCGTATAAAATCGCGACCGAATAATCGAATTTCTTCAGAAGCAATTCCCGGTTTCCCCTTATCACCGACAGGGCTACGAACATCGGGATCACTCCAAACGCGCTGAAAGCGAGCAAGAGCAACTTTAGGGGCGGCTCCACAAAAAAGCCGCAGTATCCGATTTGATGAATGTTGCCCAGAGGAAGCCACGAAGGCACGTTCGCTACCCATTTTAATGGATCCGTTATCGTGGCTGCGTTTGTGTTCGTCCAAAACTCAAGGCCGCACACATTCAGGGCAAAATTGTAAGGAATTTTCAGCAAGTCAAGGACGAGAACCGGAAGCCCGTTGTGTTGCCGCAATGCATGAGTGACCAGCGCGCCTGTAGTCTTGGCACCTGCGGCCGCCACAACAATAGCTGAAGCGCTCAGGAACCACTCTCGCCTGAATGCCGCGACTGCAATGAACGCGAAAGCCAGCATCATCGTTGACTATCGCGTGAGGTAAAGTAGAAACAAGATCGGTAAAATCGTCCATCGATTCGCTCGCAGCGCGAAAAAAAATCGCCAGCAACGCCGCGAAGAACAGGTCATGCCAGTAATAATTTCCGTACTGGTCAACGACGATCGGTGTAACGGCAAGCGATCGGTACACCCAGGGCCGCGTTCGAAACTCTAAGGCGAAATAGGCTCCCAACGCGCAAAACAAAGTCACCAAAGAAGCCGCCGAAACGATTAGAAACGCGCGCCAATCAATCGGAAGGTGAATGACGGATGCCAGGGACCTTACCGCCAGCGGATGGAGGATGCGTCCTGCGTAATAGCCTTCAAAGTGACCATAATTGCCGTTCGCGATATCGAAGTAGTCGCGCCCTTCGAAATTTGGTGGCTAAGCGTTAGGTCGAAATCCCAGCCCGAGACAAGCGCTCAGGCATAACCCGAATAGAACTGTTGGTATTAAGTCGGGATATTACCCAAGCCAGGGCGGCCTGCGCGGAGTTGTCGCAGTATGGTTTGACGGAGGAATCAAGTAAATGCGAATGCTAGCGGGGAATAACACTTGGGTCAAGTTCCGCAGTTACTGCTCAATACTTGTCCGCTCGTACTATCACGAGATTGGCGGGCAACTGGTATCATCTTTCTGGAACTAACTTGAACTTTTGTCGGAAGAAAAAGGGAAGACTCTTGGAATCATCGTGAATTCCCATAACACAAATTCGCGCAGGAGATCCCTCGACCGAAAAGCCATAAGCTCGGCGATTCGCTTTGCCGGCTTCGCTGGCCTGAGCCTCCTGTTTTGCGTATTCCCGGCTGTCGCTCAAAGTCCGGCTCAGCAATCCGCGCCCGCCCCGTCTGCCGCCGGTCCTTTGCCGGACGCCCCGGCAGCCAATCTGCCGCTACCCGATCCGCAATCGCCTGGGAGCATCAGCGGCACAGTCGTTGATCCTTCCGGTGCCGCGGTGGCCGGAGCCCACGTAGTTCTCACGCGCGACGACAAATCTCCGAAACAAGAAGTTATCTCCGGTGACGACGGCCAATTCTCCTTTGCGAGCATCGCTCCTGGCCCCTTTCAGATCACCGTGACCTCGGAGCTCTTCACCACGCAGAAGACCTCCGGCATCCTGCATTCCGGCGAGAGTCTTGTTCTTCCGCAGATTGTCTTCGCGCTTGCGACGGAGATGACCCAGGTTCAGGTCACAGTCCCGCGCGTCGAAATCGCCGCAGAGGAACTGAAAGTCGAGGAAAAGCAGCGCGTCTTCGGCGTTATTCCCAATTTCTACGTCAGCTACATTCCCAACGCCGCTCCGCTGGCTTCCAAACAAAAATTTCAGCTCGCCTGGCGCAGCACCATCGATCCAGTCAACTTCGTGCTGACGGGCGCAATTGCAGGAGTGCAGCAGGCGGACAACACTTTCAGCGGCTACGGCCAGGGCGCACAAGGCTACGCCAAGCGCTACGGCGCTTCCTACGCCGACTTCGCCATCGGCACGTTTATCGGCAGCGCCATCCTGCCATCGCTCCTGAAACAAGATCCGCGCTATTTCTACAAAGGAACCGGCACAGTGCGTTCGCGCGTGTTCTACGCGCTGGCCAACTCCGTCATCTGCAAAGGCGACAACGGACACTGGCAACCAAATTATTCCAGCATCCTCGGCAGCCTCGCCGCGGGCGGCATCTCGAACGCTTACTACCCGGCCCAGAATCGCGACGGCGCCGGGCTAACTTTCGAAAACGCCCTCATCGGCATCGGCGAAACCGCCGCCACCAACCTGCTCCAGGAATTCGTAATCCGCAAGCTCACCCCCAACGCTCCTGACCCACAACCAGCCACGCCGTAAAGCGCGAGTCCGCGATTTGGTTTACGCGGATGCAAGGACGTTACAACCGCGTGTCAAAGGTTGACCCAGCATTAAGCCCCGCATAGAATGGCAAGGTTGTGTTGAAGGCGCTACCCCAGCCTGTCGTGCGAGCGGGGATTTCCAGACAGCCGAACCGGAGGAACAATTAGCATGGCCAGCGTCGAAGAACGCGTGAAAACTATTATCGTCGAGCAGCTCGGTGTGGATGAAGGCGAAGTCACTCCCACCGCCTCGTTTGTGGACGACTTGGGCGCCGATTCGCTCGATACCGTCGAGCTGGTAATGGCATTTGAAGAAAATTTTGGCATCGAAATTCCTGATGAAGATGCCGAGAAAATTGCCACGGTGAAAGACGCCGTGGATTACATCGAGAAACACGCCAAGGGCAAGTAACGCGCTCGCCCGTCGTCCCATTCCGTACAGGAGAAGTTCCCTTTGAATCGCCGAGTTGTGGTTACGGGCGTTGGACTGGTTTGCGGCTGCGGCATTGGTACCGAGGAAGTCTGGCGCAATCTGCTGGCCGGCAAGAGCGGGATTCGCCCCATCACTCATTTTGACGCCACGGCCTTCGATTGCCGCATCGCCGGAGAAGTCCGCGATTTCGATCCGCTGAACTGGCTGGAGAAAAAAGAGCTGAAGAAAACCGGGCGCTTCATTCAGCTCGCTCTCGCTGCGGCCGATTTTGCGATGCAAATGTCTGGCCTGAAAGTCACTCCGGAAATTGCCGATTCCACCGGCGTGTACATCGGCTCCGGCATCGGCGGATTTGACGTCATCGAACGCGAGCATTCCAAATATCTCGCGGGCGGCCCCGGCAAGATCTCGCCATTTTTCATTCCTGCGACGATCGTCAATCTCGCCGCCGGACACGTTTCCATCCGCCACGGCGCCAAGGGCCCGAACTCCGCCACCGCAACGGCTTGCTCCGCGTCCGCGCACGCCATCGGTGACGCCTTCAAAATTATTCAGCGCGGCGCTGCAGACGTGATGATCACCGGCGGCACCGAAGCCGCCATCACGCCTATGAGCGTCGGCGGTTTTGCGGCGATGCGCGCGCTCTCGACGCGCAATGACGATCCCGAACGCGCCAGCCGCCCCTTCGATGCGGATCGCGACGGCTTCATCGTCGGCGAAGGCTCCGGCATGGTGATTTTGGAAACTCTGGAATACGCGCAGCGCCGCGGCGCAAAAATTCTTGCGGAAATTGTTGGTTACGGCATGTCCGGCGACGCCTATCACATCACGCAGCCCGCCGAGCACGGCGATGGCGGCTATCGCGTCTCGATGGCCGCGCTGAAAGACGCGGGCATTTCTCCCGACGACGTCAGCTACGTCAACGCGCACGGAACGTCCACGCCCATCGGCGACGCCATCGAAACCGAAGCGCTCAAACGCGTTTTCGGTGCCCGCGCCAAAAAAGTTCCCATCAGCTCGACGAAATCCATGACCGGCCATTTACTTGGCGGCGCCGGAGGCCTGGAAGCCGGAATCAGCGTGCTAGCTCTCCGCGACCAGATCATGCCGCCTACGGTGAACTACGAAAAGCCCGATCCCGAGTGCGACCTCGATTACATTCCGAATCACGCGCGAAAGGCCGAAGTCACCTACGCTCTCTCCAATTCCTTCGGCTTCGGGGGCACCAACGCGTCCCTCCTCTTCAAGCGCTGGGTGGAGTAACGGTCTTCCTAGCGCCGGCCTGCCTGCCGCTAGGCAGGCGTCCCGCCGGCTTTTGCAGTTGTAGGGGCACGGCATGCCGTGCCCGCGCTCGTCGCGACGCGATCTGTCTTGGTATCGCACCGCTTGGATCGCCTGGCGTTCGTGTTCCCCACGTCGACAAAATCTCCTATCGCAGCAGCGGTGTCCCCTGGTCCCGGTTCCCATCGATCAGGTACGAAGTGCAGCGCGCCTCCTGCGTATACCCCATCAGCGCGTCCGAGCCGTCCAGCCGGAAATCCAGCACGACGAAACAGCTATGCACCATGTTGCCCATCGGCGGCGTCCGTGTAAAGACGGTCGCCGTCGCCCCGTTGACGATCGCCATCGGCCCGCCAAAGTTGTAGTATCCCGGCTGCGGCATGCCACGCTCAGCCAAGAACTTCTCGATGTCTGCGCGCGGCGTCCCCAGCGGCAGCTGTGCGCCGATGTCGCGAACCAGCGTGTCATCATACTGTCGCATCGCGTCGTTGGTTCTCGCGGTGTCCCATTTCCACGCGCCGAATAACAGCGCCCCTAGGCCAACTACAATCAGCGCCAAATAGCTGACGCCTTGTGCCACTCCCGAACGGACCGTATTGTCCTGTGCGTAGCCCATGTCTTGCCCCTTGCCCGATGGATGTGCTGCGATCCTACGAATCGTCCGGCTCGGCCGGCCAGGCAAGATAACGTGTTCGTACATAGAACGATTCGTACTCCCCTGAATAGCACAAATTGTCCCGCGCGCAAGCGTCCGCCGCACCCCTTTGTGCCGTTGCTGTAAATATGAAATACTGATACCAGCTGTCAGATTGTCGTTTTCTTCTTGCTCCGGAGGCATTCTTGAAGATCGCAGTGTGCGTCAAACAGGTTCCTGCGAAAGACGCTCCTCTCGCCATCCTCGAAGGTGGCGCCTGGATTCGTGAATCCGACATCGGTTTCGAGACCAATGAGCCAGACACTTTCGCACTCGAAGAAGCTCTCCGCCTGAAAGAAAAACACGGCGGCGAAGTCGTTGCCATCTCCATGGGCCCGGAGCGCGCCAAACAAACCATCAAGGAAGCTCTGGCCAAAGGCGCCGACCGCGGCATCCACGTCTCCGACGCCAATTTTTTCAAACTCGATCCACTTGCGTCCGCGCGCTCTCTCGCCGCCGCGATCCAAGCGGAAAATTTCGACCTGATCCTCACCGGCCTGCAAAGTGACGACCAGGGATTCGGCCAGACCGGCGTGCTGCTCGCCGAGCTTCTCGGCCGCCCCCACGCCACCATCATCATGGCCATCGAAGTCGTCGAAAATCATATGAAGCTCAAGCGCGAACTCGAAGCCGGCTGGTTTCAGCACGTGGAATTGCCGCTGCCTGCCGTGCTTTCCATCCAGTCCGGCATCAATAAGCCGCGCTACGCCACGTTGAAAGGCATCATGGCCGCCAAGAAAAAAGAAATCGCCACCGTGGATCGTGCCACGCTGAACGTGCCCGACGCGCCCACGCAAAAAGTCGAGCGCATCTACATGCCCCAAAAGACCAAGAAAACCGAATTCATAACCGGCCAGCCCAAAGAAATCGCAACCAAGCTGGTCGAAAAACTGCGCCATGAAGCGCGGGTCCTATAGGGTCAAATGAGAATTCTCCTGATCACCGAACAACGCGACGCGCAATGGAACAAAGTCAGCTTCGAAACTCTGGCCGCGGCCCAGCAAATCGTGCAACAAACGAAGGGCACCCTATCCGGCGTAGTAATCGGCAAAGGCATCAGCACCCTAACTAACGACCTCTCCGCCTATCAACTCGACGAAGTCCTCGCCGTCGAACACGACCTCCTGGAAAAATACACGCCCGACGGCTTCGCGCTAGCCCTCCGCCAAATTATCGAATCCGCGAAGCCCGACCTGGTCCTGTTCCCGCACACCTATCAAGTCCGCGATTTCGCGCCCAAGTTAGCCGCCTCGCTAAACAAAGGCATGATCGGCGACTGCGTCGCCTACCGCTACGAAGACGGCAAACTCATCTTCGTGCGCCAAATGTTTCAAGGCCGCACCTCCGCGGACGTAGTCTTCACAGGCGAAGCCCCCTGGATCGCCTCCTTCCAGGCCAGCGCCTTCCGCGCCGACCTCGCCGCCAAACACTCCAGCGGCACAGCCCCGGTAAGATCTGTTAGCGTGGAACTAAAACCAGAACAAATCCGCACCAAGCCACTCGACCTGTTCCGCGAAGCCAAGCAAGCCGTGGACCTCACGCAGGCCCCGATCCTCGTCTCCGTAGGCCGCGGCATCAAAGCCCCCGAAAATATTCCCCTCGCCGAAAAGCTCGCAAAACTAATGGGCGGCGAAATCTGCGCCTCGCGCCCCATCTGCGACGAGGGCTGGCTCCCCATGGACCGCCAGATCGGCAGCTCCGGCCAAACCGTCGCGCCCAAACTCTATCTCGCGCTCGGCATCAGCGGCGCCATCCAGCACGTAGTAGGTATGAAAGGCGCCCGCACCATAGCCGCCATTAATAAAGATCAAAACGCACCCATCTTCGAGGTAGCCGATTACGGCGTAGTAGGCGACATCTTCGAAATCGTCCCCGCCCTGATCGAAGAACTCGAAAAGCCGCACTAATCCGGCGGCGTAGGCCTGCCGGCCGCAGGAGGGCAAGCTTGCCTGTGCGCCTCTTCGTGGCGCTGTCCAATTTCGCGACTACACTTCCCGCAACCGCGCATTCCGCCGCGTCAACCATCCCCGCGCCTCCCGCAAATCACTGAATCCAATTCGCTTATCCGACCCTCCCATTGGTATCCCACCTGCCAATCGATAGCGGGGTTCCTGCGCCAGCGCGTCAGTGTGCGCGCCGCTGGCCGTTCCTAGGAGCGGTTCGCGAACCGCCCGCGTTTTGCTCCTAAAAATCACGCACCCGGACAGGGAGACTGCCGATGACCGCACTAATGCAAGACCTCAAATTCTCCGTCCGCATGCTGGCGAAATCCCCGGGCTTCACCGCCATCGCCGTCCTCACGCTCGCCCTCGCCATCGGCGCAAACACCGCGCTCTTCTCCATCGTCAACGGCGTGCTGCTGAATCCACTTCCGTATCCGCAACCCGATCAACTCGTCACCCTGCACGAGAGCAAGCCGAACTTCAATACCGGCTCGATCTCCTACCCGAATTTCCTCGATTGGCAGAGAGACAATCACGCGCTCTCCGCCATGGCCGTCTCGCGCGCCTATTCTTTCAGTCTCACCGGCCTTGGCCCGGCCGAGCAGGCGCAAGCGCAATTCGTCACCTCCGATTTCTTTCCCATCCTCGGCGTACAGCCCGCGGCAGGCCGCATGTTTGTCTCTGAGGACGACCACCGAGGCGCCGCCCCCGTGGCGCTCATCAGCGCCGGCTTCTGGAAACGCAAATTTGGCGCTGCGCCAGACGCGATCGGCAAAACTCTCACGCTCGACGGCAAGCAATTCACGATCATCGGCGTAATCCCGCAGGATTTCGATCTCATGCTCGACTCCTTCAGCGCCAGCGAAATCTACGCCCCCGTCGTTCAATGGAACAACGATCTCCTGTTCAGCCGCGGCGCCGGCCTGGGCTTCCACGGCATCGGCCGCCTCAAGCCCGGCGTCACCATCGGCCAGGCGCGCGCCGATTTTGCCGCTATTACCCAGAATCTTGCCGCCGCTTACCCTGACGTGGACAAAGGCATCGGCGCCGCTCTGATTCCTTTCAAGCAAAGAATGCTGGGCAACGTGCAATCGATCCTGCTGGTGCTGTTCTGCGCCGTGGCGTTCGTGCTGCTAATAGCGTGCGCCAATATTGCGAATCTCCTGCTCGCGCGTTCCACCGCACGCATGCGCGAATTCGCCGTTCGCGCCGCACTGGGCGCTGGAAAGTCACGCCTGATTCGCCAGCTTCTGACGGAAAGTCTTTTGCTCGGCGCGATGGGTGGCGCACTCGGCCTGCTCTTCGCTAGTTGGGGCCTGCGCGCGGCCTTGAACGCCTTGCCGGACTCTCTGCCGCGCTCAGGAGAAGTCCACATTGATATGCGCGTGCTGCTTTTCACCGCAGCGGCGACGCTGCTCGCCGGAATTTTCTTCGGCCTTATCCCCGCGCTCAAAATCTCGCGCACCAATCTGCAGGATAGCCTGAAAGAAGGCGGACGCGGCGCGAGCGGTTCGCGTCAACGCGCTCACGGCATCCTAGTCGTGGTGGAGATGGCGCTCGCGCTGGTGTTGCTAATCGGCGCCGGGCTCGCCCTTCGCACACTGGTGCAACTCTGGAACGTAGACCCCGGCTTCAATCCGCGCAACGTCCTCACCTTCGGCTTTTCGCTTTCGCCCGCCACGTTGCAGACCAGCCCCGTCGCAATTCGCGCATCCTTCCGCGCCGCCGAATCTGCAGTCACTGCCACGCCCGGCGTGCAGTCCGTCGCGTTGAGCTGGGGCGCATTTCCGATGAGCGGCGACGATGAATGGCTCTTCTGGCGCGACAATCAACCAAAACCTACCACGCGCGACGAAATGAACTGGGTCATTGATTACGTCGTGGATCCGGACTATCTACAAATAATGCAAACGCCCCTGCGCAGCGGCCGCTTCTTCACCGCGCGTGACGACGAGATGTCTCCGTCGGTGGTTGTGATTGACGACGTCTTCGCCCGGCAATATTTCCCCAATGAAAATCCCGTCGGCAAGCGCCTCTTCCTCGATATTGGCCAGACAAATATTCAGGCACAAATTGTCGGCGTAGTCGCCCATGTAAATCAGTGGGGGCTCGATACTGACGACACCGAACGCCTGCGCGCGCAGCTTTATTTTCCGTTCATGCAGCTTCCCGATCCCACGATGGCACTCGCACCTAGCGGCATGCGCATGGTCGTGCGCACCCGCGGCGCAGACCCAGGTATCTTCGATTCGATTCGCCACTCCGTGCAGCAAGTGAACAGCGAACAAGTTGTCTATGGCGCGCAGACCATGCCCGAAGTCATCAGCGATTCCACCGCCACAAGACGCTTCTCCGCGATTCTGCTTGGCTCATTCGCGCTGGTCGCGCTCCTGCTTTCCGGCGTCGGCATCTACGGCGTAATCTCCTACTTAATCGGTCAGCGCACCCACGAAATCGGCATCCGCATGGCCCTGGGCGCGCAACAAAGCGAAGTCCTGCGCCAGGTTCTTGGCCAAGGCCTGAAGCTCGCGATCACTGGCGCCGGAATCGGCCTGCTAGCCGCGTTCGCGCTGACGCGCTTGATGACCAGCCTGCTCTACGGCGTAAGCCCCACCGATCCGCTAACGTTCGCGGCCGTAGCAGCGCTGCTGGTCGCGGTAGCTATAGCCGCCTGCTACGTCCCAGCCCGCCGCGCTGCCGCCGTAGATCCCCTGGTCGCCCTCCGCCATGAATGAGCATCGCCTGTGCTCCGTCATCCTGAACCCGCGAACGCGGGTGAAGGATCTCTCTTCTGTTTCGCTGAGGCAGAATTTATATAGTGAGGATGCTCGTAGCGGCACGGCATGCCGTGCCCGCGTCAAACGTGCCACAGAAATTACAGTAGGGGCGGGTCTCAGATCCGCCTCCGTAACGTGAATTTAAAATTTTTGCGCCAAGCGAGGAGGCTATCAATGGACACCACCACCCAAGACCTCAAATTCGCCATCCGTATGCTCGCGAAATCCCCGGGCTTCACTCTCATCGCCGTCCTCACCCTCGCCCTCGGCATCGGCGCCAACACCGCAATCTTCAGCGTCGTCAATGCCGTCCTCCTGCGCCCATTGCCCTTCAAGGACGCCTCGCAACTGGTCCGGCTGCGCGAAACCTACAAGCTCGTGGGCAACGTCTCCGTTTCCTATCCCGATTTTCTAGACTGGCGCCAGCAGTCCCACGCCTTCGCCGACATGTCCGTCGTCAACAATGTAAACTTCAATCTCTCCGGCATCGCCCAACCCGAAAACATCGCGGGCTACGCGGTCTCGCCGAATTTCCTCACGCTGCTCGGGGTGAGTCCCATTCTCGGCCGCGATCTTCTTCCCTCGGAAGAAAAACCTGGCACTGCCCCCGTCGCCCTGCTCAGCTACCAGCTCTGGCAATCGCATCTCGGTGGCGACCCCGCCGTCATCGGCCGCTCCATCACCCTCGATGGCCGCAGCTTCTCCATCGTCGGCGTTCTCCCTGCTACCTTCCGTTTTCTCGATACCACCGATGTCATCGTTCCCATCGGATTCTTTGCCGCTGATTTCACCGACCGCGCCCAACGTGGCGATACGGACGTAGTTGGCCGCCTTGCGCCCGGCGTAACTCTTTCTCAAGCCGCGTTAGAGATGAATACGATTGCCGCGCGCCTCGCCCAGCAGTACCCGCAGACGAATCACGGTTTCGGCGCCCACCTCGAATCGCTTCGCGAAGCTTTCACTGGAGACACACGCCTCGCCGTCCTCGTGCTCTTCGGCGCGGTCGTGTTCGTCTTGCTGATCGCTTGCGTCAACGTTGCGAATCTCTTCCTGGTTCGCGGCGCCGCGCGCGCCCGGGAAATCGCTCTGCGCCAGGCATTCGGCGCCAGCCGCGGCCGCCTCATTCGCCAAATGTTGACGGAAAGTCTCGTGCTCGCATTCTGCGGCGGCGCGCTCGGTCTCATCCTCGGGGCCTGGGGAATTTCCGGCTTGGGGCACTTGCTGCCCGCCGATTCGATGCAGATGATGGGCGTGCGCATGGACCTCAGCGTGCTCTTGTTCGCCGCAGCGATGATCGCTTTGGTGACCTTCGCCTTCGGCTTGATCCCCGCGCTCCAAGCCACGCGCCCCGATGTGCATGAAACTCTAAAAGAAGGCGGCCGCAGCGCCACATCCACGCGCGGCCAGCATCGTTTGCGCGGCGCCCTCGCCATCGCCGAAACCGCTCTCGCCCTTGTGCTTCTCGTCGGTGCCGGCCTCATGCTCAAGAGCCTCTACCATCTCATTCAAGTCAGCCCCGGCTTCCAGCCCGCCCGCGTCCTCTACATGGAAATGGATCTGCGCACCGACCAGTATTCCAAAGATCCTGCCATCCTGAATTTCTGGCAGCAAGTTCTCGACCGCGTTCGCGTGATCCCTGGCGTCGAATCCGCTGCCCTCGGCACCGTGGTTCCTCTCACCGGCAATCACCGTCGCTCAGACATCACCATCGAAGGCCTTCCCATTCCCGGCCCCGGAGAATTCCCGCATCCCGACCGCCACACGGTCAGCGCCGACTACATCACCACCATGGGGACTCCACTGCTCCGCGGCCGAAACTTCTCCGACGCTGACAACGAAACCGCTCCGGACGTCGCTCTCATTAATTCCACCATGGCCCGGCGTTTCTTCACCGACGGCGACGCCATCGGCAAACGCTTCCTCTGGGGACATCCCGGCAAAGACGAAAAATGGATCACCATCGTGGGCGTTGTTGCGGACACCAAACTCTATGGCCTGGACAATCCCGCGCGCCTGGAAGTTTATTCGCCATACCGCCAGCGCCCCAGCGCGGACATGAATCTCGTCGTCCGCTCCGCCGTGGATCCCGCCAGCCTCACCTCCGCCATCCGCTCCGCCGTCGCTGCGATTGATAAAGACCAGCCCATCTTCGACGTCCACACCATGCAGCAGCTAGTGGACGATTCCATTTCCACCCGCCGCCTCACCCTGGTTCTTCTCGGAATCTTCAGCGCCCTGGCGCTGATTCTCGCCGCTATTGGAATCTACGGCGTCATGGCCTACACGGTTGCGCTGCGCACGCAAGAGATTGGCATTCGCATGGCGCTCGGCGCGCAGCAAAAAGATGTCCTGCGTCTGGTTCTCGGCCAGGGAGCCCGCATCGCATTCTTCGGCGTAGCCATCGGCCTCGCAGCCGCGGCAGCGCTGGGCCGCCTGCTCTCCAGCCTCCTGTTCTCCGTAAGCGCGAGCGACCCGATAACCTTCGCCGCCGTCGCAGTTCTGCTGATCTCGGTCGCGCTGCTGGCGTGCTACATCCCCGCCCGCCGCGCCATGCGCGTTGACCCCCTCATCGCCCTGCGCCACGAATAGGGCACCCTGGGCTTGTGATTGATCTATACTTATGGTATATATCATGGGAGAGGATATCGCGTGGCCAAGACAGGTATTGCCAAGCTTTTCCGTAACGGTCGCAGCCAGGCAGTGCGCCTTCCCAAGGAGTTCCGTTTCACGGGCGACGCGGTCCGCATCCGCGTCGTTCCCGAGGGCATCTTGCTCCAGCCGATCATTTCCGACACCCGAGAATGGTTCGCCGAGCTGGACCAATTGAACACCGGACCTTTCATGAGTCCGCCCAAGAAAGCGCGGAATCAACCGGCCACCCCGCGTCGCAAAATATTTTAGTGGACTACCTGCTCGACACAAACGCATGCATCGCGCTCATCGAAGGCGATTTGCCAGTCGTTCGCAGGCGTTTTGAAGAGGCAGTTGCTCGAGGCTCCCGGGTGTACGTGCCGGCGATTGTCGCCTTTGAACTCTGGTACGGCGTCGCGAAGAGCAGTCGTCTTGAATCAAACGCAAAGCGCGTCGAGAAATTGTTCGCTGGCCGCGTTATCTTGCTGCCTTTTGAGGAAGAAGACGCGAGGACTGCTGGAGGCATTCGCGCGGCCTTGGAAATTGCGGGAAAGCTGATTGGCCCTTACGATCTCCTCATCGCCGGGCAGGCCTTGCGTCGCGACTTAACTCTCGTCACCGCAAACGTAAAGGAATTCCGTCGCCTAAAGACGCTTCGTTGGGAAGATTGGGCCACGTGAGTTTCTTGGTGCCGGCCATAGGTGCCGGCGTTATGGGTAAAATCTTCGTGCCTTCGCGGCGGCGCCTCGCGCCCGATTTTCCATTTTCTCTTTTCCATTTTCCTCCTCTGCTATGATTGCTTAATGCCCGACACGCCCAGCGTCACCCGCGAACAACTCGAAGCCGATGTCCTGATCATCGGCGCCGGACCCGGCGGCCTCTCCTGCGCCCTGCACCTCGCCAATCTGATCGAAAAACACACGGAAGCAAAAAAATCTCCCTCACTCTCGGCCGAAAATATTTACGTCCTGGAAAAAGGCCGTGAAATCGGCGCCCACCAGCTCTCCGGCGCGATCATGGACCCGCGCGGGCTGCGCGAACTCGTTCCGGACTTCGAAAAAACCGCTCCCTTGGATTCACCGGTAACCGGCGACGCCGCCTACTACTTCACCGAATCCAGCAGCTACAAACTTCCCATCACTCCGCCGCCGCTGCAAAACCACGGTAACTACGTCGTCTCGCTCAACAAGCTGGTGAAATGGCTCGGCGGCCTCGTAGAAAAAAAGGGCGTGAACCTCTTCACCCAGTTCGCCGGCAGGGAATTGCTCTACGACAAAAACGGCATCGCCGGCGTCCTCACCGAAGACAAGGGCGTGGATAAGAACGGCAAACCAAAAGACAACTTCACGCCCGGCTACGAATTGCGCGCAAAAGTCACCGTCCTCGCCGAAGGGCCGCGCGGCTCGCTCACCAAGGAACTCGTCAGCAGATTGAAGCTCGATGGCCTGAATCCGCAAGTCTATGGCCTGGGAATTAAGGAGTTGTGGGACGTCCAACCGGGGAAAATCGCCACCGGCTACGTTGCCCACACGCTCGGCTGGCCGCTCAGCTCAGATCTCTACGGCGGCGGCTGGGTGTACGGCCTGCAGCATAATCGCCTCTCGCTGGGCATGGTCGTCGGGCTGGAATATCACGATCCGCTTTTCGATCCCCACGAAGCGTTCCAGAAATACAAGACGCATCCTTTCGTCAAAAATATTCTCGAAGGCGGCAAGCTCATCCGCTACGGCGCGAAGACCGTTCCCTACGGCGGCTGGTATTCCATGCCGCGCAGTTATGTGGATGGCGGCTTGATCATCGGCGATTCCGCCAGCCTGCTGAATTCGCAGCGCCTGAAGGGGATTCACATCGCGATCAAAAGCGGCATGCTCGCCGCCGGAACAATCTACGAAGCGCTCTGCGCCGGCGACACTTCCGCAAAAACTCTCTCCGCCTATCCGCAGAAAATCGAAGCCAGCTGGATCAAGAAAGAACTTTGGGAAGTGCGCAATTTCCACCAGGCATTTCACGGAGGCTTGTATTCAGGCCTGGTGCAGGCGGGATTGCAATTTGTAACCGGCGGTCGCGGCCTCAACGATCCGCTGCGCAGCGAGCCGGGCTACCAGGAATATTCAAAGCTGAATCGCCCGCGCACGCTCGTGGACCAATCCTCGCGCTTCAAAGGCGACGGCAAGCTCACCTTCGATCGTCTCACCGACGTCTATCATTCCGGCACGCGCCACGAAGAGGACCAGCCGTGCCATCTGGTTGTGCTCGAACCGAATATTTGCAGCGATCGCTGCGTCCGCGAATACGGCAACCCCTGCCAATATTTCTGCCCCGCGGCGGTCTACGAAATGGTTACGGAGAAGGGCGAGCCCAGACTCAAGATCAACGCCTCCAACTGCGTCCACTGCAAAACCTGCGACATCGCCGACCCCTACCAGATCATCAACTGGGTCCCGCCAGAAGGGGGTGGCGGGCCGAACTATGAGGGTATGTGACGAACTGAAGATGTCGGGGCACGACATGCCGTGCCCGCTGGTAGCTCTATGAACGGCTTCTAACTACTCCCGCCAAACGCCCGCTTCAAGCGCGCCCAGAAGCCCTCTTTCTTCCCGCCGGAGGAATTCGCATCCGTCGCTCCTTGCTTTCCCGGTGACGAGCTCGTCTTCTGCGCCACCGTCGCCAAGTGCGGCGCCTCCACATGCCCCGTGAACTGATAATCCGGCTCGACATGCACGGTCCGCACCAGCAAAACCGCCTCAATCGCGGGATCCTCCGGCGGCGCGGGCGATGACGAAGCCGAATAAACCAACGGTGGCAAAATAATCTTATACTCCGGCACTGAAACGAGCGGCGGAGGAGGCACGGCGTCCTGCGGCGGCGGCAAAGTCGGATGCGTCTCGTTCGCCCCCGCAAGAATCCGCAACTGCACATTCGGTTCCGGCGCGGGCTCTTTCTCAGCCACGGAAGGCGCCGGCGAAGGCGTCGGCGCAGGTGCAGGCGCCGCCTCCGAAGGATACTGCTCCACGTTCAATTGATCCCTCGACGTAACTCCCAGCACCGGAATCTGTGGCGGCGGCAAAGACTGCACATGCATTGGCGCGCACTCGCAACTCCCCGGCGTACCCGCCACCGGCACCAGATTTCCCGCGGATAGAAAGAACTCGCCGCTTTGCGGTACGATCAGCCCCGCCCCCGTAAATTGCTGCTCCAACCGGATTGCGCCGTTCGTCGCCACCACGCACAACGAATCGTTCATGTCCAATCCAGCTGTGATGTCCCGGCTCGCTCCGCCGATATCGAGAGGCGTCGCAATCATCGTTGGCGTGAAAATCCGCAGCGGCGTGCTGGCCGGCAGCTGCAAATGAATGCGCCCGAAATTCAGCGCTAAAGTAATCGAAGCTCCGGACTGCAGCAGCGTGAACTTCGCCGGCCCGCAAATATCCACCTGTCCGCCCGCCACCAACATCAATCGCGCTTTTCCGTCGTGCACCGTCAGCACGCTGCCGTTGAAGACCAAGCTTGGCGTTCCGGGCGCCGGAGCAGCAGCAGGCACATTGTCCGCCGCCGTGCCGTTGTCGACCGATACATCATTTCCTTCAACGCGCCCGATCGCGCCAGGCGGGACTTGCTGCGCGCCCGACGGCAGCGGGCACGCCAGAAAAGCCGCCAGCAGTAGGAAAAGGCAAAACACAATTCCGCGCAGCAGCGCAAAAGCGTTGTAAAGCGCGGATTGTGGTCGGGAGCACATCAGGACCAGAGCGAGTTTCCGTCCTATACTATACCGCAGTGGATACCGACGCGAAATCAGCCGCTCCCGCCAGCTCTCCCGCCGGCAATTCGCCATTTGATCTGCGCGGTCCGAAGCTCTCGCGCTGGCGCCGCATGCAAATCCCTGTGATCGCCTGGTTCGTGTACGGTGCGATTCGCCTCCTCGGCCCCACGCTGCGTCTCGACGTCGTCGGCGCGCATAACGCAGTGCTAATTCAACACCATGGCGAAACCGGCATTGGAGCCTTCTGGCACCGCTGCATTTTTTCCGCCGCGTGGGTCTGGCGCAATCGCGGCATGGTAATCATGAACACGGTGAATTTCGACGGCCAGTGGACGCGCCGCGTGATCGAGCGCCTCGGTTTCGGCACCGCGCAAGGCAGTTCCAGCCGCGGCGCTATCGAGGGTCTCAGCGTGATGGCCCAGCGCATCAAGGAAGGGAAGCACGTAGCATTTACGATTGACGGTCCGCGCGGCCCGCGCTACGTTGCGAAGCCCGGACCGATTATTCTCGCGCGCCGCACCGGCAGCCCCATCACCGTCTTTCACATCGGCCTGCAACACGCCTACACGTTCAAGAAATCGTGGGACCTGTTCCAGATTCCGTACCCGTTCACGCGCGCCGTCATGTTCCTGGCGCCAGCCGTCCGCGTTCCCACCGATGCAGGCAGCGAAGTCATGCACCAGAAACAAGCCGAAATGCAAGCCGCGCTCGAAAAAGCGCGCGACGCCGCAGAATCATGGTTTCAATTGAGTGATCAACAACGGCAGGAAGTGCGCGCCACGTGGAATCGCCGCGATTAATTATCCGCTGGCGAAAAAATCACCTGAAGTTCCTATCCTTCGCCCAGCTTTACCGGAACATTCATCTGCTTGCCGTCACGCACAATGGTCAACGTGACCGTATTGCCAGGCTGCGACCGGTTCAACATCAAGTTCAAATCCATCTGATTCGTAATCGTCTTGCCGTCCACCGCGATCAACACGTCGCCGCCGATGCGCAATTCCTGCAAGCCCGCCACCATGGATTTATTGCCGCCGCGAATCCCGGCCGCCGCCGCCGCGCCTCCCGGCTCCACGCGTTCGATCAATATCCCCTGCTGCACGCTCAGCTTCAGCGCCTCAGCCAGCCCGGGCCACAAAGCGCGCCCCTCCGCGCCCAGCGTCGCGCGCCGCACGCGCCCGTACTTGATTAAATCCTCGGCCACGCGCCGCGCCGTGTTGATCGGAATCGCGAATCCGATTCCCGCGGTCGTTCCGGTCGGCGCATAAATCGCGCTGTTGATCCCAATAACCTGTCCATGCGAATCCAGCAACGGTCCGCCCGAATTTCCGCGATTGATCGAAGCATCCGTCTGGATAGCCTCATCAATGAAAGTGTTTTCGCTGGTCTGCACCGTGCGCCCCAGAGCGCTCACAATCCCGGTGGTCAGCGTGCTTGAAAATCCAAATGGGTTGCCGATCGCCAGAGCCCGCTGCCCCACCAGCAGATTCCGCGAATCGCCCAAAGTCAAAGGCGTCAGCTTGTGGCCCTGCGTATCGATCTGAATCAGCGCGATATCGTTGCGCGTATCCTCACCGATCAACTTCGCTTTATAACGCGTCAGATCTCCCAGCGTCACCTCAATCGTCTGCGCGCCCTGCACCACGTGGTAATTCGTCAGGATGTGACCATCCACATCAATCAAAAATCCCGAGCCTGCGCCTTCCACCGGCACCGGATTGTAGAAAAAATCGTACTCGACCGTGCGCGTCACGATGTTCGCCACCGCCGGCGACGCCAGGCGATAGATGCGCACGTTCTCCGCTTCGGTGGGATCCAGCGCTGTCGCTGCACCGCTCGAATCCGGCGCACGCAAAGCATCCACCGCCGCGGGAATTCGTTCGCCATAACGCGAGCCGGCCCAATACGCGCCAAGTCCGATGATCAGCCCGATGGCCAGCAGCCGCACCGCGCGCCCTTCGCTTCCGCTTGTTCTCATCAAACGCATGAAGAAAGCTCTCGCACCTCGCTGCCCCGGCATTCTCGCACGATTTCGCTCTGCAAGTTAGTACGCTACAAACTCAGGAAATGTTTCCTCCCGCAGGCGTTGCCGGCTGCGACAGCCGCTTCACCACTTCCATCACCTGCCGTTCCGTTTCTTCGATCGATCCCGAACAATCAATCGCTTCATCCGCCAGCCGCCGTTTTTCTTCCATGGGCATCTGCGCCGCGATGCGCAGCTTCGCCTGTTCCGCGGTCAGGCCGCGCTCCACCAAGCGTTGCAGTTGCTGCTCGACAGGACACCAGCACACAATCACGCGGTCGAGTTCGTTGTTGTAGCCTGCTTCAATGATCAGCGCCGCTTCCACCACCGCCAGCTCCGGCCCGCCCGGATGGCCCTGCGCCGCGAACCACTTGCGCACCACATCCAAAATCCGCGGATGCAGAATCTGATTCAACCGCGCGCGTTTCGCCGCATCCGCAAAAATAATTTGTCCCAGTTTGCCGCGGTCAACGTTTCCGCGCGCGTCCAGAACTTCCTGGCCGAATTCGCGGATCACTTCCTCGCGCGCTGGCTGCCCCTGCTCCAGCAATTCATGCCCCAGCGTGTCCGCATCCAGCACCGGGCAATCCAGTTCGCGCAGCATTCCCCCCACCGTGGATTTGCCGGAAGCGATGCCGCCGGTGAGCCCGACGCGCAACATCAGCGTGGCACGGCCGCAACCGCCGGAGCGCTCGCCGTGGCACGGGATCCGCGCCGCATTCGCGCGGCCTTGATGGTGTTGCTCATTAGCATGGCGATCGTCAGCGGCCCAACTCCGCCCGGAACCGGGGTGAGCGCTCCGGCGACGCTCGCGACGTCCGGATGCACGTCGCCCACCAGCGCGGTTCCTTTTTCGCGAAACGCCGCCAGCCGCTCCGGAAAATGCGCGAAGAAGCTTTCCGCCTGCGCCGGATCGTTGATGCGGTTAATCCCCACGTCGATCACCGTTGCCCCAGGACGCACAAAATCAGAGGTCACCATTCCTGCGCGCCCCAGTGCCGCCACGACGATGTCCGCACGGCGAATCACGTCCGGCAGATCGCGCGTCTTCGAATGGCAGATCGTCACCGTGGCGTTCGCGTGCATCAGCAGCAGCGCCATCGGCTTGCCCACGATATCGCTGCGCCCCAGCACCACGGCGTTCGCGCCTTCCAGCGGAATCGCGCTGCGCTGGAAAATTTCCATCACTCCGGAAGGCGTGCACGCTACCAAAGTAGGGCGCCCTGCCACCAAGTGCCCCACGTTGAGCGGATGAAAACCGTCCACATCTTTCGCCGGATCCACCGCGTCGAGAATTTTCTTCGCATCCACCTGCGGCGGCAGCGGCAGCTGCACCAGGATTCCATCCACATCGTCGCGGTGGTTCAAATCTTCCACGATCTTGAGCAACTCGGCCGTTGAAATCGTAGCCGGCGGCGTCACCTGAATGCTCGCCAGCCCCAGCTTCTCGCAAGCCGCGATCTTGCTCTTCACATAAACTTTCGAAGCCGGATTGTCGCCGACAAGCACCGTCGCCAGTCCCGGCCGAATTCCCGCGGCGGCAAGCCCAGAAATCACATCCGCCAGCTCCCCGTAAATCTGATCGCGAATTAAGTTGCCGTTGAGTATGCGCGCAGCCAAGAAAACCCCTCGATGAGATATCGATTTAATTATTTCCGAATCGCCATAATAGCACAGCGAATTCCGCCGCGAATGAACGCGGAAACCGGCGGCAGCAACCCGGTTTTGACGTTGTAGCGGCCAGATTCAGCTGGGCGCCTTTGACCTTGGTTGTCGTCGTACCGGCGCGCCTGCGAACGGATATAGAATGTTCAAAGAAGTTCGCAACCACAGGAAATCGCAACATGGCATTCGGACAAGACAGCGAACGTAAGCGCCAGGAACGCGCCATGCGCGAAGCCGGCCGCTTGCCGCCCGGACAATCGCTCACCCTGAAGTGGCCCGTGCTGCACCAAGGCACCGTGCCAGGCTTCGATCCCCAGACCTGGGATTTCCGCATCACCGGCCTCGTCGAGCGCCCGCTGCGCCTCAGCTGGGACGAATTCTCGCATCTGCCGATGACTGCCGTGACCGCCGACATGCATTGCGTGACACGCTGGAGCCGCTTCGACGTGCGCTGGGAAGGTATCGCCTTCAGCGAAATCATGAATCTGATCTCACTGAAGCCCGCGGCAAAGTACGCAATGGTCCTAGCCGAGCAAGGCTACACCTCGAACGTCCCGCTCGCCGATCTGCTCCGCCCCACAACGCTCTTCGCACTGAAACACAACGGCGAACCGCTCCCCGGCGAACATGGCTACCCCGTGCGCCTAGTAGTCCCGCACCTCTACGCCTGGAAAAGCGTGAAGTGGGTGCGCGGTGTGGAATTCATGGACCACGATGAGCCGGGATTCTGGGAGGAAAACGGCTACAACATGTACGGCGATCCGTTCAAGGAGCAGCGCTACAGTGTTTGAGAAATTGGTGAGTTAGCCTTGAAACTTTAGGAAATCGCGGCAAGTGGAACGATTGCGGATCGTGCGAGGCGGAACGTAGGGGCGGGTCTAAGACCCGCCCCTAGAAAAGCACCGATACTGCGGCGTTAGTAGATGTTGTACAAAGGGCGCGATTGCAAACACGTGACTCACAGAAAAATCAAACTAAGAAAACGGCAAAAACGACACACGGGCAGTTTGGTAGGCCATTTTTAGGCCACGGGTAGCGCAGATTCTGGAAGTTCCTTGAAGCCTATGGCCTTACTCTTACCGCAAGCCGACGCTCGACCTGCCCGAAAGGTTAATTTCAGCTGTCCCTCAGGTTGGCCCCGTCCTACAATTCGCTAAACATGACAATGTCCGGAACGAAAATCCTAATTCTCGGGGGGGGGCGAGCGGCATTTTGCTAGGCGTGCTGTTACTTGCCTGGGTCAATGATTCCTCGCGCCCGCTTTATGTTGCAGAAGCTATTGGATTGCTGCTTTTGGTGTCGGGGATTCTCATTTTTCTTGCTGGCTGCCTCATCTTTTGCAGCAAAGGAGAGGCAATTGAGGTAATGCTTGCCGGCCTTACGATTTCAGGAGTCTCGCTCATCGTGATTCCGGGATTGAGCTTACTGCTGCACTTTGAGCCAATGTCCATGGTTGGACAGGGCTGTTGTTCTTCCTTTGGCTTCCCTCGTGCGCGATCGGTCCGATATTTGTACTGGTTGGCCTCAGCCGCCGATTCCTGCAAAAACGCAAAAGTTAGTGAGTCACCCTGACAGCCGTGTCAGAACACGGATGCTCTACAAAGGTAACCGAAGCCGAGGCATGTCCTGCTCACCCAACACGGCTCCGATCTTCAGAAGGATTCGGTATTCCTCGATAGTCGTGGGCGCAACCCGTTCGTAGTAGTCCCCTCCATGGCCGCCGAAGTTTGGGCCAATTCGGACCATTGATTCTGATGTTTGGACATCAACTCGAGTTTTTGAATCGGACACAGGAGTCAGCAAGAGCTTGAAGTCGGCTGTGTACTGCAATGGAGTGTTCCACCAGAAATAACTATTCGACACCGTGATTTGATGCATGTTGTACTCGGTTTCGGTGGAGCCATGAAAAGACAATCCAGAGGGCGCCCAGGAGCCGTACCTACCTCCTTCTTGGTATGCCCCGCTGGCCGAAGCGTCGATGGCGCTCCTTACTGCAGAGGCCGGTGAATTAAATACGTAAGAGACAGGGTTAGCGAGTTTCAGTTTCCGTTTTGAGAACGTCAACCCCTTTAGAAGGGTATATCCGGGCCACGCGGCGACGGAAAACAATAAGATCAATAAAAGCCAGTTGATTTTGCGAAGCCGCACCATTCGACCATTCTACCGAAGACCTGCTGGTCAGGTGTGTTCTTTGGTTGCCAAAACAGGACGATGAATGCGCCAATCGCACAAGTGAGCACAGGAAGCAACACAGCGTCAGAGAGAAATCCAACGACGAAGCGCAGAATTTAACGGTGGTTGGCTGAAGCGTACGTTTTCACGGCACGCGAACCCGGAGCTCCTTGTTGCTTACGCCCGCGCAGATAATCCCGCCCTGATTCATGGTTTGGAATATTTCCTACGGGCGAATTTTACGAGAACGATTCTCGTTCCAAAAACAGCCGAGCGGTCACACCCAAAAACAAAGCGCCCGAGCCACTCAGCCCGGGCGCATCGTTTTTGCGGATAACGGAACTCAAGGAACAGGCCGTCAGTAGATGTCGTACTGCTCCCAATGCAAGGTCGGATCTGCCTGGATGATGATGCTCTTCTTCGTCCAGCGTTCCAATTCCTCGATCAGCGATGACTCCCGCGTCTTCAGCGCCTTGGAAATCTCCGGATGCACGCGCAAAGTAATGCTCCCCGATCCCATCTCCGGCGCCATCTTCCGCGCTTCCGTCTGAATTTCGTAGCACAGCGTCGGAACCGACTTCACCATGCCCGACCCAGTGCAATAAGGGCAAGGCTGGCAAAGCGTGCGCTCCAAAGCCTGCTTGGTGCGCTTGCGCGTGATCGCAACCAATCCAAATTCATTGAAGCGCAGCACCTTCGAAGGCGCGCGATCAGCCCGCAAAGCGTCTTCCAGCACCGCCATCACTTTTTCGCGGTTGCGCCGCTCTTCCATGTCGATAAAGTCAATAATGATGATCCCGCCCAGATCGCGCAGGCGCATCTGCCGCACGATTTCCTTGCAAGCCTCAAGATTGGTCCGCACGATCGTGTCTTCCAACCGGTTCGAGCCTTTGCCCACGAATTTCCCGGTGTTCACGTCAATCGCCACCAGCGCTTCGGTGTGATTGATCACGATGTACCCGCCGGATTTCAGCCACACTTTGGGCCGCAGGCCCTTGTCGATTTCCTGCTGAATCCCGAACTCTTCAAAGACCGGCGTTTCCTTGGTGTACAGCTTCACCCGCCCCACCAGCTGTGGCTGGAAGCGGCTCATGAAATCCACCACCTTGGTGTATTCCTCTTCGGTGTCCACCCAGATGGCGCCGAAATCCGGCGTGATGTAATCGCGTAGAATGCGTTCCACCAGGTTCAGGTCGCGGTGCAGCAGGGAAGGCGCCTTGCGCTGCTCGGAACGCGCTTTGATTTCCGCCCAGGTCCGCGTCAGGAATTCCACGTCCGCGCGAACTTCCTCCGGCGCCGCACTGGCCGCCGCTGTGCGCACGATGAACCCGCCGCCCGAAGTGCCCTTCGCGTCAGTCACCAGATGCCGCAACCGCGCGCGCTCTTCCGCCGAAGCAATCTTGCGTGACACGCCGGTGTGATCCAGCGTCGGCATGTAAACCAGGAATCGCCCGGGCAATGCGACGTGGCTGGTAATGCGCGCGCCTTTCTTGCCCAGCGGTTCCTTGGCGATCTGTACGATGATTTCCTGGCCCTGCTTCAGCATGTCCGCGATCAGCTGCGTGCGCCGCGGTTGCTGCGGACGCCCATGGTGGCCGTGTCCGCCGCTGTGCCCGTGCTGCGGACGCCGTCCGCGATCATCGCGCCTGCCACCACGATCGCGGCCGCCACGACGCGCCGGATTCTGCATGCGCGAACGGAAATCGCCGCGCACGCGCGCCTGGAACGGCTGCTGCGCCGGCGCTGGCGCGCCCTCCGCGGAAATCGCGCCGCCCTCTTCGCCCTGCGCCGCGATGGAATCGGGTCCTTCGAGATCTCCTGGCACAGGTTCGGAAGGCGCGATCATGCCTTCTTCTTCGGCTGCAGCCTCTTCCTCTTCGAGCTCCTCGTCCTCGGAATCCTCCGCGTGCTCTTCACTTTCATGTTCTTCGCTGTCCTGGTCGCCATGGTGTTCGTGCGAGCCGGCATCGGCCGCCGCATCCGCTGCAGCAAACACCCGATTCTGCGCATCTCGCGCTGCGTCATCATCCTGCGCGTCGGCAATATGTTCGGCCAGCGCGGCCGCTTCTTCTTCGGTCAAATCCACATGAGGATGCTCTTCGTGATGCCCGGCTTCGTGCGTCTCCGAATCGTGGTGCTGCTGAACTTCCGGAGCATCACTTAATTCGAAATTCGGGCTCAGCGCTTCCACCTGATTCCAATCGCGCGAATTCGGCGCCGCTGGCTCCTCTACGTGAGCGTCCGGCGTACGCACGGAATCCACTTCCGGCCCCGCCGGCATCAACGGAGAAAGCGGCGCGAATCGCACTGCATCCGGCACCGGCGCCTCGTCCTGCGGCTGGTATGTCGCCGCTTCGGAAGCCTGTGCTTCAGGCGCCAGCGGTTCGGGAGGAAGATGCGTATGCGCCTTCCACTTCGAGAGCGTCTCGCCCGGCAACGGCTCCAAACCGCCGGATGACGGCGCCCGGAATCCCTCGTTACGCCGCGGAAAACTCTCCCGCGCCGGGAAAGATCCTCGGCCTGACGATTCGCGCGCCGCAGGAGCGGGACGGTATTCCGCAGGCGGTTGCTCCGAACGCGAGTGCTCTAGCGAATCATGAATTTCTTCGTGGGCTTCTTCGTGTACATCTTCATGCACGTTCCCATGCGCTTCCGATTCATGCGCGGAAGATTCATGCGGGTCGAAAGCTGGCGTATAGCTCGGCGGCGCCTCAACATCCTGTGAGTGCGTGTGCGCGGCCGCTGCCGAAACATCCGCAGGGCCTCGCTCTCTGAATTTTGCGAGAGATTCCCCAGGCAAAAGCGTGGAGATGTGTCCTTCCGGCGCTCCCGGCTCGCTCGTATGCTCCTCAGACGTTCGCGACGATGCGTACTTCGAAGAAGGAAGCTCGCGGCCAAAACGCCCGCCGCGATCTCCGCCCGGCCTGCCGCCGCCGCTACGCCCACGACCGCCGCCACTGCCTCCGCGCCGGCCAAAGCGCCCACCCCTATCCCCGCCCGGCCTGCCGCCGCGCGAACGATTTTCAAATCGCCCGCGATCGTGGCCATGCCCGCCGCCCGAGGGACGAGAAACTGCCGGCGAAAACGTCCCCGTCGGCGACGGCCCACGCACTGCCGAAATCGATTCACCAGGAAGCGGTTCCAGCCCAGGGCCTGCAACCGGAGCCGCAGACGCACCCGAACGAGGTGATTCGACATCCACCGGCTCGATAATCGGCGTCGTGCCCGTATTGGCGGGGAAAAGCTGCCCGCCTTGCTCTTCCATCTTTTGGGTTTTGTCCTCGACGGTCGCGACGACGTGGTCCAGTTCTTCAATCTCTTCCATGAAGTCGCTGACGTACAGGAAGGCGTCGCTATCGAGGCCAATCTCCACGAAGGCAGACTGCATGCCGGGCAGCACGCGGGTAACTTTGCCTTTGTAGATGCTTCCGACTAACGCAAACTCTTTTTCCCGCTCGACGTAATACTCACAAAGCAGCCCTTCTTCCATAATGGCGACCCGTGTCTCGTGGGGGTTCGCCGATATAACCATTTCCTTCGACATGAATACTCCTAGTGGCGCACCGGACCGCGGCGGCGCGCGCGCTCGCGCGCGCTCGACCGGAGTGGGGCAAGGCGGTGCCTTGCGCTGGCCACTGCGGGCCGCTCAGGAAAGACTGCTGTTGTTGCATGAATGCTTTCCTCACCCGGTGCTTACCTTACTCAAATTTTAATTTACCGGCCGGCGGATTCTCCGCGGCTCGGTTACCAATACTTCTGATTTCTTTGCACTTCATTGTGGCCGGAGCTCAGTTGACGAATCGCCGCATGCGGACGTTCATCACCAGACCCAATGCCAAAAAAACAAACGCGGTCGAAGAACCGCCGTAGCTCATCAACGGCAATGGTATGCCGGTTACTGGCATGTAGCCTATCACCATTGAGGCGTTAACCAGAACGTGGAAGCCCAGAATGGACGTGACTCCCATCACCACGTACATCCCCGCACGATCTTTGGCCTTCTGCGCGTTATCCACCAGCCGCAGAATCAGACCCAGATACAACAGCAGCACGACGCAAACTCCGATGAAGCCCTGCTCCTCGGCCAGCGCCGCCAGAATGAAGTCCGAATACCTCACCGGCACAAAGCCCAGCTGATTCTGGCTGCCTTTGCCGAATCCTTTGCCCCAAAAACCACCCGAACCCACCGCAATTTCCGACTGTAATATCTGATATCCCGCCCCGCGTTGATCTTCTTCCGGATGCAGGAACGTCTCAATCCGCTGCTGCTGGTACGGTTTCAAATGATGGCGCATGTTCCAGCCCACCGGGATCAGCAACGCCACCAGCACCAGTCCGATGGCCATATGCCGCCATTCAATCCCGGCGATGAAGGCTCCCACGATCGCCACGGGAATCAGCACCATCGCGGTTCCCAGGTCCGGCTGTTTCAATATCAATGCCGCCGGTACGATCGTTAACGCGCCAACCTTCACCAGATCCGCCAACGTCAGCCGGTCGGTGCGCACTTCACTGAAGAAGCGAGCCAGCACAATGATTATAATCAACTTCATGAGCTCTGACACTTGCAAATTGAAGATACCGCCCATGGAGATCCAGCGCTTCGCCCCCAAGTGCGTCGAACCGATCACCATCACCACCAGCAGCCCCGCCACACCGCAAATGTAAAGCACAGGCGCTTGGTCCAGCAGCGTATGGTAATCAATCCGCGAAATGATGAACATCCCCACAATTCCGATGCCCAGCCAGGTAAGTTGTTTCCACTGCATCCCCGCCATCGCGCTGGCATGCGTGGACGAATAAATTTCCATCACGCCCAGCCCGCAGATCGCCGCGACGATCGCCAGCAAAGTCCAATCGAAATCCTGTACGCGCGGCCGGTCTTTCACGGGTGCTGCCCTCCCACGGTCGCCACCATGGCATGAGTCGCGTTCGGCTGCGCTGGATCCGCTGTTCCCGCCTGCTGCTGGTTGTGCGCCGCCTTCTTGTCGTAATACAGCTTCACCACGTCGCGCACCACCGGTCCCGCGGCCTCGCCGCCGTGCTCCATCGTGTCCTGGACGATCGCCGCAACCACAATTTCCGGATTGCGCCGCGGCGCAAATCCCACGAACCAGCCATCCATCTTCTTCGTGCCCAGCCGATTCGCCGCATCGTAGCTCATCAGTTGCGCCGTGCCGGATTTTCCGCACAGATCAACGTTAGCCAGTCGAAGGTGATAAGCCGTCCCGCCGCCTTCGTTCACCACGCCGAACAGTCCTTGCGTCACCTTTTCCACAGCGTCATCGGACAGCGGAAAATGTTCGATTTTCGCATTGGCGTAACCCTTCAAAAAGTGCGGCTGTACCAGTGTGCCGCCGCTCGCCACCGCAGCCGCCATCCGCGCCAGTTGAATCGGCGTGACGGTCACCGCTCCCTGGCCAATCGCAACGGAAATCGTTTCGCCCGCGTACCATTTGTGGTGGTATACGCGCTCAACCCATTCTTCCGAAGGCATCAGGCCGGGCTCTTCGCTGGGCAGATCAACCCCGGTCCGCCTGCCAAGCCCCAGACCCGAGCCGTAGTAAGAGATCTTGTCAATGCCGAGCTGCTTGCCGACGTTGTAGAAGAAGATGTCGCAGGAATCCACGATGGCTTTGTGCAATTCCACTTCGCCGTGACCCTGCGGCCGCCAGCAGTGAAATTCACGGCCGTAGAAGTTCGCGTGCCCTGGGCAGTACACGCTGTAGGATTCGGGAATGAGTTTCGAATCCACCATCGCTGCGGCCATCACAATCTTGAAAACGGAGCCTGGCGCCAGTTGCGCCTGAATCGCGCGATTCAGCAAGGGCGTGCGCTTATCGGTGTTCAACTTTGCCCATTCATCCTGCGGAATCCGCACAGCGAAATCGTTCGGATCAAACGTTGGCTTGCTCACCATCGCCAAGATTTCACCGGTGCGCGCATCCATCGCCACCACCGCGCCCGTCTTGTCGGCCATATCGGCTTCGGCAACGGCTTGCAAGTCATAATCAATTGTTAGTTGGATCGGTTTGCCGGGGATCGACTCGATGTCTTCCAGCGTGCGCACCACTTTGCCGACGCTATTCACCACCACGCGCCGCATTCCGTCGGTGCCTTCCAGCTGATCGTTGTATTCGCGCTCCAGGCCGGCTTTTCCTACGATGTCGCCCGGGCGATAGTGCCCATCGCTGTCCTCTAATTGCTGCGCGGAAACCTCACCTACGTACCCGATCGCGTTGGCCAGCATTTCACCGTGCTGATACCGCCGCCGCTGCACCATCATCAATTCCAGCAGCGGCAAATCCGCGCGGTGCGATTCCACGAACGCGATGTCCGCCTGTGTTGCCGCCGGCTTGATCACCACCGGCTGAAATTTCGGCTCGTTCTTCGCGATGTCCAGTTCCTGCTGCAAGTCTTCGTGGCTGATCCCCAGTCCCTCTTCAATCTGCGGCAGGCTTTTCCCCAGCGACTTCGGATCGTCGCGCAACAGCAAAATGCTGAACGAAGGATAACTGTCCACCAGCACGCGCCCTTCGCGATCCAGCATCGGTCCGCGCGGCGCAATAATCGGAATTGAACGCGTGCGGTTGCGGTCCGCCAAATCCGCAAAATGCCCGGACTGCACCACTTGCAGTTTCCAGAAACCAATCATCAGCAGCACAACGAAAATTACTGATAGGTAGGAAACAAGCGCTAGCCGGGCTTGGGGGATTTTCTGGTCGTTAACGTTCCACGATGGCAAGGAATTTCCTGCTCCCGCGCGGGGTCCTGCTCGGCCCAAGTGCGCTTACCTGCTTCGAATCCGCAATCATTTCGAAGTGTTAACTACGCTATCATCCGCGCAGCAGCCGCCGCAAGTTGCGCATGTCCATTCGGTCAACTGGCCAAGCGAATAGGTTTCGCCTTTGCATGAAGCGCGATACGTGTGACTTGGATTAAGGTAAAATCCACGTCGATGAAACCAAGACTCTGGCTGACGGCAGCGATCCTAATCGCCGTCGCAACGGCAACATCTTTCCTGCCAATACATGTGCGCCCAGTCTCAGCCGCGTCCGACTACATGTTCCTCACCGCAAGAGACTTCGAATCCGCAATCTCCTATCGCATGGTCCAATCCCACGCACCCATTGGCCTCATCACCAATCCCTGCTCCCAGGCAGATAATTTCGTGCCGAACATCGACTGGAACGACGGCACCGGTGAACACAGACCGGATACCAACGCCGAAACGAAATTGTTCTACGGCAAGGTCCCCGTCATACTGAATGGCGATTACCTTTTTTGGGATGACACCCATGTCCCCACCGACCCCGGCCCGCAAATCGTCATCACCAAACTCGTCGTGCATTGCCTCGGCGACCCGCCCGGAGATCGCACGTACGTAACGCGGAATTTCGTCAACATTTACGCGCGCATTCCTCTGAATCAGGCGGAGTTCACCAAAAATGGTAAGCCTGTGGACACCGTGAAAGGTCACGACACGGTGGATCTGACGCTCACGCTCAATGCCCCGGCCCCGGCATCCGGCACCTGGGTGAAACTCGAAACCACGCCCGCCGGCGTCCTGAATAGCCTGCCCCCGTACTTTCGCATTCCAGCCCGCCAGACCCAGGCCACCATCCCCGATATGGAAGTGCGCAAGCCCGCGTCAAACGCCACCCTGATCGTTACCGCTTCCACAGTCGGCCGCCCCCAACAAACCCAGCAACTCACAATCCTCCCTTGATGGGGTTGAATTCCTAGCGGCGGGCTTCAGACCGCCAGCCTTTGCCGTTGCCGTTCTCTGCGCCCTCCGCGTCTCTGCGCGAGTCCGTTGCCGTTGCAACGGCTGATCCGCGAATCCTCGCCGACGACGCGCACGCGCCCTCACTCCAACCCCTTCCCCCGCAAAAATTCCCGCGCCACATCCGCAATATCCCGGTGCTCCCCGTCTACCTCGTAATTCATCCGCCGCATTTCCTCATCATTAATCTTCCCCGCCAATTCCACGAGCGCAGCCCGCATTTCCGGAAATCGCCCCAGCGCATCCGCGCGCACAACCGGCACCGCCTCATAAGGCGGAAAATAATGCTTATCGTCTTCCAGCATCGTCAAATCCCGCGCCGCCAGCAATCCATCGGTCGAATTTCCAGCCACAACATCCACCTGCTTCTCCAAAAGCGCGCGATAAAGCAATCCCAGATCCAAAATCCGCGGTGTCTCTCGAAACGAAAGGCCATACGTTCGCGCCAAACCCGCAAACCCGTCCGGCCGCTCCATGAATTCGTATCCAAACCCAGCCCGCCAATCGCGCGCAAGAGGCGCCGCATCCGATATCGTCTTCAGATGCAGCCGTCGCGCATCCTCCCCCCGCACCACAATCGCAAAAGTATTGTTGAACCCCAGCGAAGGCAGCACCTGCAATCCAAATCGCCGCTGATATTCACTGCGCACCCGCTGCAACACCGCCGCGGGGTCAGACTGTAAAGGATCATGCAAAATCGCGGTCAGGGCCGTTCCCGTGTATTCCACATACAAGTCAATCCGCCCGGCTAGCAGCGCCTGCTGGCAAATATAGGATCCCGCCAGATAAAAACGCCGCGTCACCTCGCGATGCGTTCGCGCCTCCAGATGCTGCGCCACAATTTCCCCGAGCAAAGCCTGCTCGGAAAAATTCTTCGACCCCACAACAATCTCATCGGGTCGCGCCGCGCCGCACGAACCCAGAGCCACCGCGAACGAAAACACAACACAAGCCAAAATACTCAGCCGTAACCGCGCGCCGCGCCTCATGATCGCGCGGGCTGTAACCGGCGCTCACACACGCCCAGCAAAAAGTCAGCAATCAAAGCCAGCAACGCCGCCGGAATCGCCCCAGCCAATATCAATTGATTGTTCACCATCGCGAGCCCGCGAAAAATAAATTCTCCCAACCCGCCCGCTCCCACCGCCGCCGCAATTGTCGCGATCCCCACCGTCAGAACCGTCGCCACGCGTATTCCCGCCAGCATCGTCGAAAACGATAGCGGCAATTCCACCTGCAGCAGAATCTGCCGCTCCGTCATCCCCATACCGCGCGCCGCATCGCGCACTGCCTTGTCCACTCCGGTAATCCCCGCCGCAGTATTGCGAATTATCGGCAGCAGCGCATACAACGCCAGCGCCGCGATCGCTATCCGCTCCGCGCGATCCCCCAGCCACGGCACCGGCAGCAAAAATCCAAATAGCGCCAGGCTCGGAATCGTCTCCGCAATATTCGCCCCGCCCACAATCGGTTTCGCCAGCCAGGGGCGCTGCGCCACCAGCACGCCCAGCGGCACGCCCACCGCCACCGCGAGCAGCATCGCGATCCCCACCAGTTCCACGTGCTCCAGCGTCGCCTGCAAAATTTCCCGATGATGTCGCGCAAAATATTCCAGCAGATTCATCCCGGTCCCTCCAGCTTTTCGAACATGCGCACATTCGCGGTGTAGGCGGCGGTCACCGGCTCCGTCGCATCCATAAAATCCTTCGGCGTGTAAAGTCCCACCAGCGCCCCCGCATCAATCACGCCGATGTGATCTCCCAGCAGCAGCGCTTCCGTCACGTGATGCGTCACAATCACAATTGTCTTCCGCAGCCGCCGCTGCAAATCCTGGAATTCGCACTGCACCTCCGCCCGCGTCAGCGGATCCAGCGCTCCAAAAGGCTCGTCCATCAGCAAAATCGGCGGGTCCGCCGCCAGCGCCCGCGCCACGCCCACACGCTGCCGCTGCCCGCCCGAAAGCTGGTGCGGATAACGATGCAGAAATTCCGCCTCATTCAAACCGACCAGCTGCAGCAGCTCCGCTACCCGCGTGCGGATTCGCTCTTCCGGCCAATGCTCCAGCCGCGGCAGCAGAGAAATATTCTGTTCCACGGTGAAATGCGGAAATAATCCCACTTCCTGAATCACGTACCCGATGTGCCGTCGCAGCTCAATCGGATCACCCTCCACCGTCGAGCGCCCGTTCACCAGCACCACGCCCTCGCCAGGCTCCAGCATCCGGTTGATCAATTTCAAAGCCGTGGATTTTCCCGCTCCGCTGCGCCCCAGCAAAACCAAAGTCTCGCCGCGACGCACCACAAGGTTCAGATCGCGCAAGAGAGCCCGCCCGTTCGGCAGCTTGTATCCCGCATGACGAAATTCAATAACAGGTTGCGTATCAGGGAGGGAACCGCGCCCGGAAGTAAGTTCGATCTCAGCGCTCATGCAGTGGACTCCGGCCCGCAACAAACGCCGCGTCCCGCGCAGGCTAACAAGCGCCACATACCCTGTCAAACTCCATCACCGCAAACAGCGTAGTGCGCCGAGGGCGCCAGGCGCAATGTACCTTATGTGGTACACTCGCCGCGTGCCCAAGAACAAGCTTCAAGGGAATCACAATGAAAGCAAGAAAGCTTCGCAAGAAAACAACCCACACCGGTTCCACGTTCGATAGCTTCGTTGCGCAGGAAGGCATTCAGCAGGAAGTCGAGGCAGTCGCCATCAAGCGAGTTCTGGCATGGCAACTGAAACGCGCCATGCAAGACCAGCGCAAAACCAAACAAGCCATGGCCAAACAGCTCCGCACCAGCCGATCGCAGCTAGATCGCCTGCTCGACCCGCAAAACGTCTCCGTAACGCTCGATACCATCACCCGCGCAGCAAGAGCTCTCGGCAAACGCGTGATTATTCGTGTGGCGGACTTGAAGGTGAGGCGTGCGTGATCGCCCTTAAGAGTGGGGTGCACGCACCCTGAGAATTTTCCCGTCATCCCTGCGCTCGACGTCCTGTTCGATTCCTCGCGCCCCCAGAATCAAAGAATCCCACCCACACCGGCCCTCATCCAATCGAGCAGTAACAAACACACAAGACCACCATCCAAGGGAGCCACAAGTGAGCAAGCTAAAAGGTAAAGTCGCAGTCGTAACCGGCGCCTCCAAAGGCATCGGCGCAGCCATCGCCAAGGCACTGGCAGCCGAAGGCGCATCCGTCGTCGTAAACTACGCTTCCAGCAAGGAAGGCGCGGAAAAAGTCGTCTCCGCCATCACCGCAGCCGGTGGCAAAGCAGTCGCCGTGGCTGGCGACGTGTCCAAAGCCGCCGAAGCTCAGGGCATCATCGCCGCAGCCGTCAAAAACTACGGCCGTCTCGACGTCCTCGTCAACAATTCCGGCGTCTACGAATTCGCACCCCTTGAGGCCGTCACCGAAGATTCCTTCCACCGCCAGTTCAACATCAATGTGCTCGGTCTGCTCCTCACCACTCAAGCTGCAGTGAAGCATCTCGGTGAAGGCGCCAGCATCATCAATATCGGCTCCGCCGTCAGCCGTATCACTCCGCCGAATAGCTCCGTATACACCGCTACCAAAGGCGCGGTGGACGCTATCACCGGCGTTCTCGCGCGCGAACTGGGACCCAAGAGGATCCGCGTCAACAGCATCAACCCTGGCATCGTCGAGACGGAAGGCACGCACTCCGCCGGCTTCATCGGCTCCGACTTCGAGAAGGGCGCTATTGCACAGACTCCGCTAGGCCGGATCGGCCAGGTCGGCGACATCGCTTCCCTGGCAGTCTTCCTCGCCTCCAGCGACTCCGGCTGGCTAACCGGCGATCAACTCCTGGCCTCCGGCGGCTTGAGCTAGCCCGATCCGCAGTGACCACGCTGCATTTGTGCGGAGGTAGGGGCGCTGCCTGCGGCGCCCCTTCTCGCCAAAGCTTCCGACCCGCCGAGTGCCCCGTACGTCCCGCGTTTTGGCAAGGGTGGGGTCTTCGTTAGCCCTCCGTATTCGCCCCTTCCTCAGAAACCTGTTGCGCCCAAACCAAGCCAAAGGTATAAGCGCCGCAATTCTTTTTGCGGCGCCAAATGACCAGAGCAGCCAATCAATGACAGAGCGCACAAATTCAGAACCCGAAGTCGCCGTGCGCCCGGCCGCAGCCTCGAGCTGGCTCTGGAACAAAGACCTCGCCCCAATCCCAGGCGATCGACGCACTTGGGGCACCTACAACTACGCCGCGCTCTGGGTCGCGATGAGCGTCAACATCCCCACCTACATGCTCGCCAGCGCCATGATTGCCGGCGGCATGAACTGGAAGCAAGCCATCTTCACGGTCTTCCTCGGCAACATCATCGTCCTCATTCCGATGCTGCTCAACGCCCATGCCGGCGCCGAATACGGCATTCCGTTTCCAGTTTTCGCGCGCGCTTCCTTCGGCGTGCTCGGCGCGAATATCCCGGCTGTCCTGCGCGCGCTGGTGGCTTGCGGCTGGTTCGGAATTCAAACCTGGATCGGCGGCGAAGCGATCAACACGCTGCTCGCGGCGATGATCCCTGGATGGAATCACGCCTGGCTGTGTTTCTTTCTGTTCTGGCTGCTGAATCTTGCCGTAATTCTGCGCGGCATCGAAGCCATCCGCTATTTGCAAGGCATCACCGCTCCCGCGCTGCTGATTCTCGGCCTCGCGATGCTCGGTTGGGCCTATTCCAAGGCCGGCGGGCTCGGTCCAATGCTTTCCACACCCTCGCAATTTCGCACCTTCGGCGAATTTTTCGCATTCTTCGTTCCATCGCTCACGGGAGTGGTGGCGTTCTGGGCCACCGTCGCGCTGAACATTCCGGATTTCACGCGTTACGCAAAAGGCCAGCGCGAACAAATGCTCGGCCAGGCGCTTGGCCTTCCGACGACCATGACGTTTTATTCTTTCATCGGTATTGCCGTCACTTCGGCGACAGTCGTTTTATTCGGCCGCGCGATCTGGGATCCGGTAGAAGTGCTCAGCCGCCTGGGAAATCCGATTGCGGTCGTCGTAGCGATGCTGGCGCTGCTGCTCGCCACTCTCAACGTAAATGTCGCGGCGAACGTCGTCTCGCCCTCGAACGATTTTTCGAATCTCTATCCGCGCAAGATCAGTTTCAAGCTCGGCGGCGTGATCACCTGTTTTATCGGCCTGCTGATGCAGCCGTGGCGCTGGCTCTCAAGTCATGGCAGCTACGTGATGGGGTGGCTGGTGGGATACTCCAGTTTTCTCGGTCCGATCGCCGGCGTGATGATCGCGGACTATTACGTCCTGCACAAACGCGTGATTCTGGCCGACGATTTATACCAGCGCGGCGGCGTCTACGAATTTTCGCGCGGCTTCAATTGGCGCGCCATCGCCGCGCTCGTCGCCGGCGTGGTCGTAGCGCTGAGTGGCCTGGAAATCCCCGCGCTCCACGGCCTCTATCCTTACGCCTGGTTCGTAGGCTTCGCCGTCTCGTTTTTTGTTTATTTGTTGCTGATGCGAGGATCACGCGCCGGAGCGTCGAAGTAGTGCACGGCAAAAAATCATTGCGCCAGGAATTTTCGCACCTCACGCAAAACCTTGAACAGCATCGCGTCCGTAAGCTTGCCAGTAAAGGTATTTTGCTGGCTCGGATGGTACGAGGCGAAAAGCCGCGGCAAATCCCCCGGCAGCTGGTAACTAGCTCCATGCCGAAAAGGAAACGCAGCCAACGTCGCAATTTGCCCGCGCTCCTTCAACAATCCCAGGTAAGCGCGCATCGCGATGCTGCCCAGAACCAGGACAGCGCGCGGTTGCAGAATTTCGATGTCGCGCTCCCAAAAGTGGCGACAATTCGCAAGCTCAGAAGGCAACGGCTTGTTCGCTGGCGGCGCACAGCGCAGAGTCGCGGCCATGTAAGCGTTCTTCAGCGCCAGGCCGTCTCCGCGCTTCGTCGAAGTGGGCTGATTGGCAAACCCCGCGCGAAACAGCGCCTTGTACAGAAAGTCCCCCGAGCGATCCCCGGTGAACATTCGTCCTGTGCGATTGGCGCCGTGTGCCGCCGGCGCAAGACCCAAAATCAGAAGTTCGGCCCCCGGATCGCCGAAGCCCGGAACCGGTTTTCCCCAATAATCCCAAGCGCGAAACGCGCGGCGCTTGTCCCGCGCGACCTGTTCGCGATACCGTACCAGGCGCGGACACGCCCGGCAGTGAATTATTTCTTGATTCAGCTTTTCCAGTTCGCGCAAGCGGCCGTCCTGCTGAAAAGTTATCATGAACCCTCCCAATCCCGCCAAGCGTCTAACGAGTACGTCGGGGGGCTCTTGGCAGGGCGATCGCGGCGCCAGGAATCAAGAGCGTTGGTAGTTTGCAGAGTGTCTTTCAGGAGCAGCGCGCAGAAATATTCGGAGTCGAGAAATCTCCATGGCTGACACGCCCGAAAAAATTATCATCCTCGATCCCGACTCGCACAGCCGCGAGGAGATGCGCGCTGCCCTGCAGTCCGCCGGCTACGACGTTACCGTCTTCGCCACCAGCCGTGAAGGACTCGACGCGATCCACCAGAGGGGCGTCGACCTCTTGCTGCTCGACGCATCGATGCAAGAACCCAGCGCCGGCGAAGTCCTGGCCACAATTCGCGGTTCCGCGAAAACCGCGGCGATCCGGGTGCTCCTGCTCGTGGCGGCTGGAAGCGAGCAGCGTGCTTCGGCCCTGGATTTAGGCGCGGACGACGCTATTTCCCGTCCCTGCGATTCCCGAGAATTGCTGGCGCGAGTGCGTACTCGCCTGCGCATGCAACGCGCGGAGAATGAACTTCGCGAGAAGATGCGCATCGCCGAAGAGGGCCAGCAGATCGCGCACACCGCGTTCGA
Source organism: Candidatus Acidiferrales bacterium (assembly GCA_050012455.1). Classification (GTDB taxonomy): domain Bacteria; phylum Acidobacteriota; class Terriglobia; order Acidiferrales; family UBA7541; genus Palsa-295. The sequence goes on from JBEKHD010000002.1 coordinate 50,559, forward strand.
GGCGCTGGCCGTCACTGAAAAGATGACCAGCGACGCCTTCTCGCTCGATCGCAAACTCAAAATTGGCTTCGCGGCCGTGCTCACCGTGGCCGTCTTGATGGCCGGAATTTATCTGCTGTTTGCGCGCAGCGCGCAGAAAGTCACGCAGCGGTCGAACTCGGTTCTCGCCAAGCTCGAAGGCGGAATTGTCCGTCAGCAGGATTTAATTGCTGAAGCACGTAAACTTCGCGCGCAACAGGGCATCCAGCCGGGAGCCGCGGTTGTGGAACCCGCAGCGAAAAACGATCTCAAGAAACAAGCCGAAGATCTGAAGGCGAAAATGGCCACGGCCAATTCGGACGACGCGGCTACTCTGCAAAAGCAATTGCAGGAAACCAATTCCCGCCTGCAACGCCTGGAAGCCCAGGGCCAAGCCGCGCAAAGTATTATTCCGGTGGACGTCCAATCCGTCTGCCTGCTGCATGTGTCCGTGGCATTCAACGACCAGACGTCCGGCCGTCGCCTCCACTACGCCGGGCTCAACGAACAAGGCGAGCCGATACAAGATAGCGAAGGCAATCCAGTATTGACGCTCGAGGAAAAAGGCCCGGAAGTGAAGCTCGACGTCTTCGGCACCGGCTTCGTAGCGGGAGCAAACGGGCGAGTGATCACCAATCGCCACGTAGCCGAACCCTGGTGGAAGAATGACGAGATCGCCCAAATCACTAGCCAGGGGCTGCAGCCGCAAATCTCCGCAATCCGCGCTTATTTCCCAGGCGATCCACGCGCGTTTCATGCCGAGATCCAGGAAATTTCAGATGTGACGGACCTCGCCTCCGTGCGAGTGGACCTGCAGGATCTGAAGCGTCCGGTTCTGGCGATTGACACCGGCAAGGATTCGGCGCTGAGCGGTCAACCCATCATCTTGATGGGTTACGCCACCGGTCTCGCCGCAATTCTCGCGCGCACCGATGAAGAATCCGCCCAGGACATATTGAAGAAAAGCGGCAGCGATGTCTCGCAGGTGCTCAACGAACTAGCCAAGCGCAATTTGATTCACCCGCTGATCACCCAAGGTCACATCGGAGATATCTTGCCGGACAAAATTGTGTTCGACGCGCAGACAACTTCCGGAGGCTCCGGCGGACCGCTCTTCAACCGCGATGGAAAAGTCATCGGAGTGACGGTGGCAATCTTGAAAGGCTTCGGCGGCTCCAATTTCGGCATTCCCATCCGCTTCTCGCAGCCTCTGCTTTCGAAATAACACTCCGCAAGCGCAGCCGCGCCCGTCGCGCGGTTAGGCAGCGTGAATAATTTTCAACCGACCTCGTTACCCCTCGCTCCCGAACCGCGAAAATCCCTTCGCGCAACAAATCTATTGCGCCAAGCCCACGCGCCGCAACAATTCCTGAAACCGAGGATCATCCCGCAGCGGATCATAAGCAGGTTCCACCTTCAGCGCCGTCAGAAGATTCGAACGTTGAGCGCAAGCTTTTTCCAGCGAGGTCAGCGCCGCGTCGTTATTCCCAACGCCGATGTACGCCAGCGCCATGGCCACTGGATCCGGCGGTTCGGTCCTGTTCATCGCTTCGAGCTTGCCGAGCTCGGCGCGCGCCTTATGCTTCTGCCCCATGCGTCCGTAGAGATAAACCAACCGCGAACGGATGTGGATCCCATCGCCGGAGGTGCGACGCCATTCTTCGAGGTCCGCCAGCGCTTCGGCGAAGCGGCCTTGTTGCACGTAGGCATCAACCACCAGATGAATTCGTACGAAGCTTGGATCCTCTTCCCGGACACTGTGAAACTGCTCGATTGCGCGATCGTATTGCCGCGAGAAGTAAAAGATGGCGCCGCGATCGGTACCGATGATCAAGGACAACGGATCAAGCCTGCGCGCGGATTCGCTCTCGCGCAAAGCCTCATCAAAGCGCCGCTGCCACATCAGAAATTCGGCATACCATTGGTGGGCTGTCGCGTAGTTGGGGTTCAAGTCGATGGCGCGGCGATACTCCTTTTCCGCGCTACTCCACTCCCAATCGTAGTTCTCCAGAATCAGAGCCAGCGCCACGTGCGCTTCCGGCAGGTTGTCGTCAATCTCCAGCGCTCGGACGGCAGCTTCCCGGGCTTTGGGCATATATTTAGAGGCGAGACTGAGGGTGTATCCTGGCATTAGCGCGTAGCTATTCGCGAGGCCCGCATACGCTGGCGCGTAATTTGGATCTTTGGCGATCGCCTGCTGGAAATATTCGATGGCCTGCTGCAATCCCGGCGCGGTACGTTTGTTCCAGAAGTAAAGCCCTTTCAGGCACAAGTCATAGGCTTGATAAGCCTGCGGCGTGAGTGTGGGCTGACTGACGCTTTCGCTTCGTTCCGGATTTCCCAGCGTTAGCTGGATGGCACCGGAGATTTCCCGTGCGATTTCAGCCTGTACAACCAGTAAATTCGTTAATTCGCGATCGTACTGCTGCGCCCAGAGCTGCTGTTGGCCGGCCACTTCAATCAGCTCGGCGTTGATTCGCACTTTCTGGGAATCGCGCCGGACGCTCCCTTCCAGCACGTACTGCACACCCAGTTCACTTCCGATCTGGTCCACTTTCTCGGCGCTATGCTGGTAATGCATCACCGAAGTTCGCGCTATCACTCCGAATTCCTTCGGATTCAGGCGCCCCAACTGGGCGATCATCTCTTCTGTCAAACCGTCACTGAAATAGTCCTGGGTCGCGTCGCCCGTCAGATTCTGGAAGGGAAGAACGGCCACCATGATCCTCCCTGCGGGTGCTGCTCGCTGCGGCGCCGGATGCACTAGCGGCCACTTCAGGAATGCGACTGCGCAAATAATCACCAGTACGCTAACCGTTGCCGCGGACAGCCAGAGGCGCTTTCTTGAATTAGCCGGTCGTGCCGATGTCGGAACGGCCGCTTCGCCCGCCACATCCGCGCTGATGGATTGTTCCTGGGTGTCAGTGGCGGACGCGCCCGGCGAGTCTGCCTCGTACTCCACCGGCGCGATCATCCGATAGCCCAGCTTAGGCAACGTTTCTATATAGCGCGGCTCCGCGGCGGAATCATTGAGGCTCGCTCGCAGTTGCTTGATGGCCGAATTAACTCCGTTCTCAAAATCCACGAAGGTATTCGAAGGCCAAACGCGTTTCTGCAACTCTTCCCGCGTTACACATTCTCCGGCGTGGTCCAGCAGCAGGGCCAGAACCTGATAGCCCTGTGGCCGAAGCTTCAGCTTCACTCCGTGTTTATAGAGTTCGCGCGTCCGGACTCTTAGCTCAAACGGGCCAAAGCGGTATTTAGAGCCCTGGGACATGGGTTTTCTCACGCACCGTGTTGGGATTCTGCACTCTGAGGGGCTCTTCACACAAGCTATTACTAGTCAAATCATACACTTGGACGTACAGCTCGATAACATCGAATCTTCACCCGCGTTCCATTGACCAATCGCAACACATCTGCGATCAACACTGACAGGCAGTAGTTCGAACGCTCACAAAAGAGTCAAAGTTTGACTCCAAACGCTTCCCCGAGCGGGGACAGGAGGCCCAATGCGGCCAAGTCGCGGTTTCTGCAGTGGCGTTGTACAAGGGCGAAAATGGTTGCTGGTTTGTGGCGGCTTGGCGCTCGCCACGGCCGCTTCGGCCGCTATTATCCCCAATCTCTTCCCCTTCTTCGACCCCACGGGCCTTATCTCCACTTACAACGCCAGTGGTCCGATCGATGAAAGTAGCAAAAACGTGTTCTTCCAGAGCTTGGGCACCAATGGACGCTCCTGCGGCACCTGTCACCTTGCCAGCGACGGGTTCGGCCTGGGCGTCAACAGCATTCAGGCCAAGTATGTCGCGACGCGTGGAAACGATCCGCTCTTTGCGTCAATTGATGGCGCGAATTGTCCGACCAGCACGTCTCATGACCCCGCCTCGCACAGTCTTCTGTTGAAGAGCGGATTAATCCGGATATTCCTGCCGGTTCCTGCGAACGCCCAATACCAAATCCAGGTGGTGCGCGACCCCTACGGCTGCGCGGTGGTCTCCGACGAATCCACCGGCGTGCAGACTGTCTCGCTTTATCGCCGGCCGTTGCCGACCACGAACTTGAGATTTCTGAGCGCAGTAATGTTCGACGGTCGCGAAACGATTCAACCGCTCACCGCGGCCGGGACCTTTCAGCAGAATCTGCAAACTGATCTGCTGCAGCAATCCATTGATGCGACTTTGACCCACGCGCAAGCAGCCGCGCCGCCGACGCTCGAGCAGCAAACCGCGATCGTCAATTTCGAGCTGGGATTGAATTCCGCGCAAGCGCTGGATTTTCGCGCGGGCTGGTTGAACTTCGCGGGAGCGCTCGGCGGGCCGGCGAACCTTTCGAAGCAGTCCTACTATCCCGGCACTAACGATTCGCTTGGCGCCGATCCTGAAGGCAATGCGTTCAACCCATCGGCCATGACAATCTTTGCGGATTGGGAAAATTCACCCGACCCGATGCGACGAAAGATCGCAGCGGGAGAAACGCTCTTTAATACACGCGCGCTCACCATCTCGAACGTCCGGGGACTGACGGATAATGCCGCGCTGGCCAAGGCTCTGGGCACGACTGTGCCCATCGCGCCATTGGCCGGAACTTGCACCACCTGCCACGACGCGCCGAACGTCGGAAACCACTCGTTGCCTTTGGCTTTGGATATCGGCACCGGTCACGATCCTGCCGCGGAAACCGATCCGCTGATTGCGAACGGACTTTCGCAACTTAGCGTCCCGGAACTGCCAGTTTATCGCATCACGGGATGTCCGAATCCGTTCCAGGTGCCCGGGCAATCTGTTGAGCCCTACGTGATTTTGACCACGGATCCGGGCAAAGGGCTGATCAGCGGTTTGTGCAGCGACATGGTCCGCACCAAAGGGCCGATCCTGCGCGGCTTGGCTTCCCGCGCTCCGTATTTTCACAATGGAGCGGCGCGCGATTTGAACGAACTGCTGGAATTTTACAACCAGAGGTTTCAGATGAATTTGACTCAAGAAGAAAAAGAGCAGTTCATTGCGTTCCTGAACGCTCTCTAGTGCCGGTTTTTGCGGGGGCGCGGCCCTGTTCCGGCAGCGGCGCAGGGTCGCGCCATCGGTAATCGAGCTTCACAAAGGTAATGCGTAGAGCAGCGGCCGGTTCTTGGTGGTTCTCCAGAAGTAGGCGAGGATGATCACGCTGGCGATCGCGGCGTACGCGCACCACAGCGAAGTGAACGCGTAGCGCTTGAACGCCATCACCGCCAGCAGAATCACCAGGTTGGCCATGCCGAAAATCACCATGGCCCTGACCTGGGAAAAGAACAACGAACCGCACGTAGCGATCACGTACAGCACCGCGACCGCCGTGTTGTTCGTCGCTTGATTGATATACACGATGCTATTTTCCCGCACATACACCTGCAACGGATACGCCGTTAGCGCCCACAAAATATAAAGCGTGGTTCCCGCGCCAAGCGCGAGGAATGGCACCATGCGCTTGCGGCTTTTCCCGTTGGGTTCAAAGAGCAGCACGCTTAGCGGCAGCAGGAAGGGCAGGAGCCCCTGCGCGTACAGCATGAACGCAGCGGCCATGTTGTGCGTCGTCGTCGGCGAAAGATACCCGTCCAATCCCAGCCACACAAATCCCTCGATAAACTGATGAATGGCGAATAGCAAAGGCAGCGATGCAAAAAGCAATTCGCGCCGGTGCTTTACCTTGGTCAAGGTGACAACACCGACGGCGCCCAAAGCCGTGCTGCCCACAAAGTTCGCAGTCGCCGAAAAACACATATCCGATTTTTCTCCCCGCGCGAGGATTGCACCGATCATCGCAGAACGCAAAATATTTCTTGTACGGTTCAGCATCGCATGTCAGCTAGGTGGCCCGATTTTAATGCAGCGCTCGAGCGTAGGCTAAATTGACAGGGTGTGGTTCACGCGGATAGCATGTTTGCAGCGATTGTTCCCTCGGAGGCGACTCCGAAGGTGTGCCTGCCGAAACCGGTAATACCGGATCTTGCGCCATGGAAAGCAGCTCACGTTCGCAAAATATTCTGGAGCGAATTGTCGAAGCGCGCCGCGCGTCGGTGGCGCATCGCAAACGCGTGCTTCCGGAAGTGGCGCTGAAACTCGCCGTGGAAAAGAAAGTTGCGCCGCCGCGCGATTTCCCAGGCGCGCTCGCGCGAGCCGGCAAAATCAATGTTATTTCAGAATTGAAGAAGGCATCGCCTTCACGCGGCGTCATTCGCGAAGAATATGCCCCTGCAGTGCTGGCGGCGAGCCTGGAAGAAGCGGGTGCCGCGGCTTTGTCGGTGCTGACGGAGGAAGATTTCTTTTCCGGCTCGCTTGGGGATCTGAAAGAAGCCAGCCGCGTGACCAAGATTCCCATCTTGCGCAAGGATTTCATTGTGGATCCCTGGCAGGTGTGGGAAACGCGCGCAGCTGGCGCCGATTCGTTTCTACTGATCGCGGCGGTGCTGCGCGACGCCGAGTTGCGGGAATTGCTGGAGCTGGGGCGCGCGCTGAAAATGGAAGCGCTGGTGGAAGTGCACTCACGCGAAGAACTGGCACGTGTGCTCGACGCCGGGGCGCGAATCATCGGCGTGAATAATCGCGACCTGCGCGATTTTCAGGTGCACCTGGAGACGTCGCTCGGATTGGCCGAAGCGATTCCGGAAGCGTGCATTGCGGTGAGCGAATCCGGGCTGCGCACCTACGATGATTTGGCACGGCTGCAGCGCGCCGGGTTCGACGCCTTTCTCATCGGTGAGCACGTGATGCAGAGCGCCGACCCTGCGGCGGCGCTGCGCGCTCTGGTTGCGCCTGCGAATGCGGGGCACACGGCGGCATGAGCGTCGGAGCGTCATGGTGAAAATAAAAATTTGCGGGATCACGAACCTGGGCGATGCGCGGCGCGCTGTCAAGGCCGGCGCGGACTTTCTGGGATTTAACTTTTATCGCGAGAGCTCGCGCTATATCGCGCCGGCAACTGCCCGGCGCATCGTGCAACGCTTGCCTGCGGGAGTGGCATCGGTGGGAGTGTTTGTGAATGAGCCGGAGCGCGACATGCTGGCGATTGCGCGGCGAGTGGGGCTCGATTACGTGCAGCTACACGGCGACGAGACGGCAGAAGTGGTGTCGCGCATGCGGCGAAGTTTTCGCGTGATCAAGGCGATTCGCGTGCGCGATTCATTCCGGGTGGCGCAGCTGGCGAATTTCAAGCGAGCTTCGTCCATTCTGCTCGATGGTTTTGATTCGCGCTTGCGCGGCGGCACTGGAAAGAGTTTTAACTGGAAACTGGCGAAAAGCGCAGGGAGCAAGCGGCAGATATTTCTGGCGGGCGGCCTGACACCGGAAAATGCCGCGCAGGCCGTCTCGGCGGCGCGTCCCTTCGCGATTGATGTGTGCAGCGGAGTTGAATCGCATCCCGGCAAAAAAGATGCGGCGCGGATGCGCGCGCTGGTGGCGGCGGTGCGCCCGAATGCGAAACGCCAAGCAAGTCCAGCGCGGAGGAAACGACGATCATGAGCGTAATCGCACAGATGGTGCCGGATGCCCGCGGCAGATACGGCCGCTACGGCGGTCGCTATGTTCCAGAAACGCTGATGGCGCCGCTCGAAGAACTCGAACGCGCCTACGCCGCTGCACGCGCCGATAGCAGTTTTCAAGCAGAGCTCGATTCACTGCTGCACAATTTCGCGGGGCGTCCTACGCCGCTGCAATTTGCCGATCGCCTGACCGCGTACCTGGGCGGCCCGAGAATTTACATCAAGCGTGAAGATCTGCTGCACACGGGCGCGCACAAGATCAATAACGCGCTGGGCCAGGGCCTGCTGGTCACGCGCATGGGCAAGAAACGCATCATCGCGGAAACCGGCGCGGGGCAACACGGCGTAGCGACGGCAACCGTGGCGGCGAAGCTCGGCCTCACCTGCACCGTCTACATGGGCACGGAAGACATGGAGCGCCAGCGTTTGAACGTGTTTCGCATGCGTCTGCTCGGCGCGGAAGTGGTGGGAGTGGACTCCGGGAGCCGCACGCTGAAAGACGCGATCAATGAAGCGATGCGCGATTGGGTCACCAACGTCGAAAGCTCGCATTATTTGCTGGGCTCGGTGCTCGGCGCGCATCCTTATCCGCAAATCGTGCGCGATTTCCAGAAAGTGATCGGCGAAGAAGCGCGCGCGCAGATCACGAAGGCCGAAGGACGTTTGCCGGACACATTGATCGCCTGCGTCGGCGGCGGGTCGAATGCCATTGGACTATTTCACGCGTTCTTGCCGGATGCGTCGGTGAAGATGATCGGCGTGGAAGCCGGCGGGCGCGGCACGACGCTGGGCGAACATGCTGCGCGGCTCGCAGCGGCGAGCGGATTCAGCGGCGCGCGCCCCGGGGTACTGCAGGGAACCTACACGTACGTTTTGCAGACCACCGACGGGCAGATCGCGACGACGCATTCGGTATCCGCGGGATTGGATTATCCGGGCGTTGGTCCCGAGCATGCCTGGCTCGCGGAACAGGGCCGAGCGGAATATTGCGCGGTGAGCGACACCGAAGCTGTAGAAGCCGCGCGCACGCTCGCGCGCCTGGAGGGAATTATTCCGGCACTGGAATCGGCGCACGCGCTGGCGGAACTGATTCATCGCGCGCCGCGCATGAAGAAGGATGAACTGGTGATCCTGAATCTTTCGGGCCGCGGCGATAAGGACATGGATATTCTCTCGCGTTATGTCTGAAAACTTCGCTTCGTCGCAAGCCGCGCTGGCGGCGCCAAAGCCCACCGGCCGCATCGCGCGGCGTTTTCGCGCTCTCGCTGAAGCTGGCGAGATGGGCTTGGTCGCGTACATCACCGCGGGCGATCCTTCGCTTGCGGCCACCGAGAAAATCGTGCTCGCTGCCGCGGGTGCGGGCGCGGACGTGATCGAGCTGGGTGTGCCGTTCAGCGATCCTGTTGCGGACGGGCCTACGATTCAACGCGCGAGCGATCGCGCGCTGCGCAGTGGCACGACTCTCGCCGGTGTGATCGAGCTTGTCCGCCGCATTCGCGCGCATTCCGAGGTTCCGCTGGTGCTTTTCAGTTATTTCAATCCGATTTTGCAGATGGGCCTAGAGAAGTTTGCCGCCGCGGCGGCGGCGGCCGGGGCGGATGGCGTGCTGGCGACGGATTTGACGCCTGAAGAGGCGGTGGAATATCGCGCGACGCTGCAAGCACACGGGCTGGACACGATCTTTCTTGCGGCGCCCACTTCCACGGATGCCCGACTGGCATTGATCGACACCGCTTCCAGCGGATTCCTATACGTGATTTCGCGCGCCGGCGTTACCGGTGAGCGCGCGGAGTTGCCCGCGGAATTGCCAGCGCTCATCCGGCGCGCGCGAAAATTCACTACGCTGCCGATCGCTGTGGGTTTTGGCATCTCGCTGCCGACGCACGTCACAGTGCTAGGCGGAATCGCCGATGCCGCTGTCGTCGGCTCCGCGCTGATGGCTGAAATTGAGAAAGCTGCATCGCCCGACGAAGCCGCCGCAGCCGTCGCCGAACGCGTCCGCATGCTGAAGTCAGCCGCGCGCACGGGCGTCAGCCGCCGCAGCAGTGAAGCCTCTTAGCGTTCCCACAGCCGCTGAGTGAGCCCCGAGGAAACCGAGAGGCAACCCTCCGTTTGTTCGCGCGTTCCAATCCGGCAGCTGTCAAGGTCCGCAAACCAGGTCCCCGAATTCGGCCACGAAGGAAATAGATTTGCGAAGACTAGGGGGTGCACCGACGATGAGAAAGTCGTTTGCGGTGGTTCTGCTCCTTGCGCTGCTCGCGATCGCGCTGCCAGCCCACGCGCAAGATGAAACGTCACAACTGGAAGCTTACGGCGGGTATGACTACGTCCGCTTCAACATCAACACCAACTATCCGGGTGCCCCGCCTTCCGCGTCCTATAATGCCAGCGGCGGCGGCGGTCAGCTGGAGTACAACGCCAACAACTGGCTGGGAATTGTCGGCAACCTGGATGGGTATTATGTCTCAAAAAATTCCACGGCGCTGGCAGGCGCGTTTTCTTATCTGTCCGGACCGCGATTCAATTGGCGGCGCGGCAGGATTGCGCCTTACGCTCAGTTGCTTCTTGGTGGTCTCGCGGCGACTTCCGGCATCGGGCACAGCGGAACCACGAACGCTTTCGCCATGGCGGCGGGAGGCGGTATGGACTTCAAGCTCTCGAAGCTCATTTCGATTCGGCCGATTCAAGCGGAGTATTACCTGACGAAATTTCCGGACGGTTTGAATAATCGCCAGAATAATTTCCGGCTCAGCAGCGGTGTGGTGTTCCGTTTCGGCCGAACCACTTAAACCAAGAAATTCTAGACTCCACGAGGCGAGGACGCGGCACGCCGTTCTCTTGCGAGAACGCCGTATACTGCGCGCGTGTACCGGTGTACGCGGAAACTGGCAAACGAACGTTGCGAAAAGCTTTCGCATTTGCAGTAAACTTCCGGGGCATTGATTCCGTACTCTTGTGATTTGAGGAGAGCAGATGGATAAGCGCGTGGCCAACGCGGACGCCGCCATCGCGGGCGTGCAGGATGGCGCGACGATTTTGCTGGGCGGCTTCGGCCTGTGCGGGATTCCGGAGAATTTGATTGCGGCGCTGCGCCGCAAGGGCACCAAGAACCTGACGCTCGCTTCGAACAACGCGGGGGTGGACGATTTTGGCATCGGCTTGCTGCTGCAGAGCAAGCAAGTGAAGAAAATGATCGCAAGTTATGTGGGCGAAAATAAAACGTTCGAGCAACTCGCGCTGAAAAAAGAAATTGAAGTCGAGTTGAATCCGCAGGGAACTCTGGCGGAACGAATTCGCTGCGGTGGCGCGGGAATCCCGGCGTTTTACACGCCCACCGGCTACGGAACGCTGGCGGCGGAAGGCAAGGAGGTTCGCGAGTTCAACGGCCGGCCGCACGTGCTGGTGCCGGCGCTGCGAGGAAACTTCGCGTTCATCAAGGCGTGGAAAGGGGACCGCTGGGGCAATTTGGTCTACCGCAAGACCGCGCGGAATTACAACGCGGTGATGGCCACGGCGGCGGATTACACCATCGCCGAAGTAGAAGAAATCGTGGAGCTCGGGAAGCTGAATCCCGATTGCGTGCACACACCGGGAATTTTTGTGGACGCAATTTTTCAGGGCGAAAAGTACCAGAAGCGCATCGAGCGCCGCACGGTGCGCAAGCGTTAGAGAAAAAGCAGATTCCTCGGGCGAAATGCGCCCTCGGAATGACAGTTTTGGATGGTTTTTGCGCGCAGTAAGGAGCAACCAATGCCAATCGAGATTGACAAGCGCGATGTGATCGCGCGGCGCGTGGCGCAGGAATTGCGCGACGGATATTACGTGAATTTGGGTATCGGCTTGCCAACGCTGATACCGAATTATTTGCCGGCAGGAATCGAAGTGATTCTGCAATCGGAAAACGGCATGTTGGGCATCGGGCCATATCCTTACGCCGGCGAAGAGGATCCGGACCTCATCAACGCGGGGAAGGAGACGATCACCGAAATTCCCGGTTGCTGTTATTTTTCGAGTGCGGAATCTTTCGGCATGATTCGCGGCGGGCGCGTGGATCTGACGGTGCTTGGGGCCTTGCAGGTGGACGAAGCCGGAAACCTGGCGAACTGGGCGATTCCGGGGAAAATGTTGAAGGGCATGGGCGGCGCGATGGATTTGGTGGCTGGCGCGAAGCGCGTGATCATCGCGATGGAACACACCACCAAAGAGGGCGACGCCAAAATCGTGAAGAAATGCAGCCTGCCGCTCACGGGAGTGGGCGTGGTGAAGCTGATCGTCACCGAGCTGGGAGTGATTGAGGTTACGCCGCAAGGGCTGGTGTTGCGCGAAGTCGCAGCTGGGGTGACGCCCGACGAAGTGCAGAAGGCCACGGAGCCGACGCTGAAGCGCGCGCCGGATCTAAAGACGATGTCCAGGTAACGCCCACACCGAAGTTATTGATTGTGTTGCCGGGCTGCGCGGAAAACAGGAATTGCGATACCATGCAGGGAACGGGGACCGTCCAGGAGAATTGATGGAGCCGCATTCGATAGTTGTGATCAGCCTGCACACGCCAAAGGAGAGACTTTGGGGCGAACTCATGGCTATTTCCAGCTCCGGAGTCACGCTGCGCGGGATTGACCTGAGCTCGTTCGACGATTTCGTCAGTCAGGTGCTGCATCCGGAAGGCGATCGCATGGGACTGCCAACGCTTTTTTTTCCGATGCTGCGAATCGAACGGATCGCACTGGACGAAGCGCGCGGCTCGATTCCATCGCTGGCCGAAATGTTCGAAAAGAAGACCGGCCGCTCGCTCGAGGATTATCTGGCGCAGTTTGCGTAGAGGGCTGTTTCCGGCGCTTTACAAAACACATTCATGAACAGCCGAATCCTCACGGTTCCCAACCAGCTCACGTTCCTGCGTCTGGCCTTCCTGCCGTTTTTCATCATGGCGATTCATTACGAACGCTACAACTGGGCGCTCGGGATTCTGATTGTGGCGGGCTTCACCGACATGCTCGATGGTTTTCTGGCGCGCGGTCTGAACCAGAAGACGCCGCTGGGCGCATACCTGGATCCTATCGCGGATAAATTGCTGCTTTCCTCTTCCTATCTCGAGCTGGCGCTGCATGGAAAAGTGGCGTGGTGGCTGACGATTCTGGTGCTGGGGCGCGACGTGTTGTTGCTCGTCGCAAGCGCCGTGATCCTGATCACGGTGGGATACATGTCTCTGCCGCCCAGTCTGTACGGGAAAGCCACCACGTTTTTTGAGATCACCATGATTTTTCTGGTGCTGGTGCTGGCGCTTTGGGATAACCGCATGTTGTTCATCGTGAAGGAAATTTGCGGATATTGCGTGGCGGCGTTTGTGTGTCTTTCTGGCGTGCATTACAGCATTGTGGTATCGCGTCGGCTGCATACGGGCTCGTAGCGCAGTGGGGTCACGGCAAAGTCAAAACGTTCAGCGGCGCGCATTTTCACCTTGAATTACGAACTCGTGTGAAGGACGCCGAACGCTACCATCCCCACGCTTGCCGCGATCACTAGCGCAGTAGCCCAGCCGAGCAGATTCGCGCGCTTCCATTCTTCGGGCGAAGATGGCGCGCGATCCACCATGATTTTTCCCAATCCGAAGCCGCTGATGAATCCGCCCAGGTGCGCGGAGTTGTCAACTCCCGACATGAAGTATCCCAAGACGGCGATGTAAATCAACCAGCGAATCAGTTGGCTGCGCAACATTTGCATCGAAGCGCTGCGACGGTTGGTGGTGATGGCCATCAAGACGCCAATCAAGCCGAGCAGCGCGCCCGAACCGCCAATGCTGAAATGCCCGACTCGGCTGCTGAGCAAATATGCTCCGACGCCGGTGACAACGTAAATGAAAAGATATCGCGCCGAGCCGTAGAGCTCTTCGATCTGCGGACCGATGTCCATCAGCACCCACATGTTGAATCCGATGTGCAAAAGGCTACCGTGAAGAAACGTGGCCATGATCAACCGCCACGGGAAGTACAGATCGCCAGGCCATGGCAACGAAGCGCCGAGCTTGCCCAAGACCTCGCCGCTGATTGCGCCGAGGCTCATCAGCGCGGAAAATCCGCCGCCAGCCGGTGCCTGAAATCCGCTAGTGCGAATGGTAGCGATCAGGCTCACGCCATAGAGCAAGCAGCTCAAAGTCAAAATTCCGTAGGTTGCGGGGGACGTGGTGGGCAGCAGGCGGCCGAGCGAGCGGCTCGCGGCGGCCATGCCAAAGGTCAAGCTCGCACCGCACTGATGGCATTTCGTGGCGGTGGCGCCGACGAGCGTGCCGCAGGCGGGGCAAAGCTTGGGGCGCGGGTTTTCCTTGGCGCCGCCACCGAAAAAACCGCTCATCTGTTCCTTGAATCGGTCCAGCTTCCAACGCAGACGCGGCGAGATATCCAAATGGGGTTCCTTGCGAGAGTGTGAGTGCCTTCCTATAATACCGAAATGAGAGAAAACCTGTGAATCGGGAAAGTGCGTGAGGCCAGCGAGTCAGCCGGAGAAATTTCCCACACAATTCATGTACGGGTTGCGCAACGAGCGAAGCGGTTGCGCGCAGCTTGCGCTGACAATATTTCTTGCGCTTGTGGCTGTGTCGGGATGCGCAAAACACAACGTGGCTGCGCGACCGCCGGCGAGCACTCCTGCGTCACAGCCGTCGGGCGCGCCATCAGCTTCCGCGCCGCAGCCGGGCCAGCCCGGCGCGTCGCGTCCCTCCGGACCTCCGCCTGCAATCGAACGCCAGCCTGCGGTGCCGGGAGCGTATGTCGAGGAAGGCGTCGCATCATGGTACGGCGTCCCGTTCAACGGACGGCGTACTTCGAACGGCGAGATTTACGATATGCACGAATTCACCGCGGCGCACCGCACGCTGCCATTCAATTGCGTCGTGCGCGTCACCAATCTGAATAACGGAAAGCACACGGAGGTACGCATCAACGATCGCGGGCCGTTCGTGGCCAATCGCGTGATCGATTTGTCGCTTTCAGCGGCGCAAGCGATCGAAATGGTGGGAACCGGAACGGCGAACGTACGCCTGGAGATATTGTCGGGACCGAATCCGAATGTTGGCTTCTTCGCGGTGCAGATCGGCGCGTTCAAAGTGCAGGAAAATGCCGAGCGGCTGAAAGCGCAGATGGAAGCAACCTACCCGCCGGTGAGCATCGCGACGTACGACTCGCCCAACGGAACATTCTATCGCGTGCGCGTCGGCCGTTTGCCCAGCGAAGCTGCGGCGCAGGAGCTAGCGGACAAAGTGCACAACGACGAACAACTCACCACATTTGTCGTGCGCTGGGACGACTGATCCTTATTCGCGGCGCGCCCGGCTCTTACTTGTGTTTCATCGCGTAAACGCCGTCCCAAGCGACAGGCGGTTCTTCCGCAATGTATTCCTCGCAGCGCGCAAGGAACACTCGCGAAGGGCCATCGTCCGGCCAGCGCTGCAGAATAGTCACCCAGGCGGACCGCGCGGCGCGCCAGTCGCGGCGTTTGTAGGCTTCGCGCGCCGATGCAAATAGTGCGACGAGTTCTTCGCCGCCATTCTCGTTGGCGCGCGGTCCCAGGATTTCGTATATGGTTACGGGCTGCAGCTTGCCTTTCACGCGGATGAAATCGATCTCGCGAAAAATGAATTGATCGTCGCGAAGTTCGCGCCGCGTGAACTCGCTGATCAGTATTTGTGTGCCGTATTCTTTGTTCAGGCCTTCGAGCCGCGCCGCCAGATTCACCGCGTCGCCCAAAGCGGTATAGCCGTGACGCAGCGACGAGCCCATATTTCCCACCGACGCGATGCCGGTATTGATGCCGATACCGATTTCCAGCACTGGGCTATCTTGCGCGCGCCACTGCACCTGCAATTCCGAGAGGCGCGCCAGCATGCTCACCGCGCTCAGGCAACAGCGCTCGGCGTGATTGGGTTCATCGAATGGCGCGCCCCAGATGGCCATTACCGCGTCACCGATATATTTATCGAGCGTGCCCTGGTGGCGAAAAATGATGCGGGTCATTTCTGTCAGGTAGCCGTTGAGCAGGTCGGCCAGCGTTTGCGCGTCGAGCGTCTCGGAAATGGTAGTAAAGCCGCGAATGTCGCTGAAGAGCACGGTCACTTCCGTCTTGCGCGGTTTCACGCGCTCGGGATCGCTGAGCAAGCGGCGAATCACTTCCGGGCTGACGTACTGCTGGAACGCACCGCGCACTTTGCGTTTTTCCTGCTCTTCAATGAGCACGCGGTAAAGCGCCACCAGGCTGACGTTGGGGATCAGCACGAACACGGCGGGAACGATGAAATTAAGCCACCAACCCTGAAGAAAGGCCCAGTACACGATTCCAGCAAACGGAAAAAGAAACGCGAGGCCCAGTATCATCCAGCGCGGTTGCACCATGGCCAGCCAGATTCCCAGTGGAATGCCAAACAGAAGAATAAATCCAACGTCGGTTAGCGCTTGCATGCCGCCCTGCGCGATGAACTGTTGGTTCAAAATATTGTCAATCACGTTGGCGTGAATCTCCGTGCCCGGAAAATCAATACCGCCAAACGGAGTGGCGCGCAAATCGCCGATTCCGGTGGCGGACGCGCCGACCAGGACGATCTTGTCTTTAAATGTGCCGGGCGGAAATTTCTTCAGCGCGGCGTTGGCGAACGAAACGTAAGGATAAGTGCGCACCGGGCCGCGATAATTCACCAGCAGGCGGCTGATGTCGTCGGTGCGAACGAAGCGTTGCTTCCCGAACTCCACCCCGACGATTCCGCTGCCGCCGTAGGTCAGTGCGACTTGTTCGTCGCTGAGGCCGAGATACAGGCGTACCGTTTGCACTTCCAGTGAGGCGTAGAAATCCCAGTTGGCGCGATCCGGATCGCGGCCGTAAGGAATTGCGAGCGGCACGTGGCGCACGACCGAGTCGGCGTCCAGAAACACGTTGAAGAAGCCGACACCTTTTTTTGCCGCGACGGCCTCTGTGAAAATCGCGGCATTGGCTTCGGCACCGCGGGGCACGAAGTTCAGGTCTTCGTAAAGCTGAATTGCGTGCACACGACCCTGTTCGCCTCCGGCGGAGGGCAACGGGCGCACCTGCGGAAAGGGGAAATAAGCAATCTGATTCGCGTATTCGTCGAGCGACTGGCTGGAGACTCCGGCGAGGTCCGCCTTGGTGTAAAGAAAATAGCTGCCTAGGACGACGTTACCGAATCGCTGGATGGCTTCGGCCACCTGCTGGTCGTAGTTGTATTGTTTTTCCTTGTTTTCGATCGTGGAGAGTACTGCGGAGCTGACTGCGCGGCCCTTTTTTTGCTGCGCCGCCAGATCGCCGGAAAGTTCCTGCAGCGGCAGTACCGTTTCGTCGGGCTTGCTGAAAGTTATATCGAAGGCGACGACGCGCGCGCCATCTTCGCGCAGCGCGTCCAGCAAGTGCGCGAAATGGATGCGCGGAAAAGGCCAGCGGCCCAGCTGTTCCTGCGATTCCTGGTCCACGTCCACAATGATGATGCGCGGATCGGTGCGCGTCCTGCCGCGGAACTCGTAGCGCGTATCGAGAGTGGATAATTCCATGCGTTTGACGAAATCGGCGACCGGCATGGGTCGTTCACCCAGAAAAGTGACGTAGTAGGTGCCGAGCGCGAACAGGGTGACCAGCAGGCTGATCGCGAGCGAGCCTTTGTGCTCCCACCATTCGCGAAGCAAGCGCGCGGTGCGGTTGATTATGCTTTTGGGTTGGGCCATGTTTGCCGCGAATGCAGTGTGCCGCGCTGACCGGGATGGAAATTGAAATCCGCGCAAGGCTAACAAACGCCTGCGCCTGATTCAAGACGCGAGGCCCGCGAATGTGCCGCACCCGCGACGCCTGCCCCTCACGAACAAAAAGGATATAGAATCGGCAGCGTGTGCCTTGCTGGCGGGTTCCGCTATACTTCCACACTCGGGGGCGCGGCAGGCATGTGGTTATGAGCGAAAAAAGAGAAATCTGGTTTCTGGAAGGCTCGACCGCGGAGGAGCTCGTCGCGCCTTTGCGGCGGAGCTATGATTTGCGGAGCCTCGGCGCGAACAAGCAGAGCGATGCAAGCGTAACACCCGTGGCGGAAGGCGCGGCAAATTATGGCGTGGTGCTCGCGGACATGCGCGAGGGCGGTCCTGTGCTGCCCGCCTCCTGGAATGGTTCGGGCAGCAATTATCGCGTGATCGGCGTGGTGCCCGCGACTGGACTCGGCTCTGCGAAGACATCCGAATCACACGGCGCGAAAGCGGCGGCGTCCGTTTTCGCGTTCGTTTCCAGCAGTGCTTCCATCGAAGAATTGGAAAAGACGCTGGGAATCGCTTTTGAGAATCTTGAGTTGCGGGCGCGTGAACGCGCCGCCCGCGAGGAACTGGAAAGCGCGGAACGCGAGCGCGAGCAACTGAATGAAATCGGAATCGCTCTTTCGTCGCAGCGCGATATTCGCGAACTGCTCAACCTGATTCTGGCTAAGGCCCGGGAGATCACGCGGGCGGATGCCGGTTCTCTCTACCTGATGGAGGATGAGGGCGAAGGCGAAGACGGGCGGAATTTGCGCTTCATGCTGACGCAGAACGACAGCCTGGTGTTTCCGTTCAAGGAATTTGCGCTGCCGATGGCGGAAGATTCCATGGCGGGCTACAGCGCGCTGCGCGGCGAAGTGCTGAATTTCGCCGATGCTTACAACATCCCGCCGGAGATGCCGTTTCGCTTCAACGATCACTACGACCGCGAATCAGGCTATCGCACGAAATCGCTGCTCACTTTGCCGATGCGCAACGCCAAAGGCGAAGTGCTGGGCGTGCTGCAACTGATCAATGCGAAAAACGATCCAGCGGCGCGTCTGCGCAACGAAGCGGATGTGGCGCAGCACGTGCGGCCCTTTCGCGAACGATCGGTGCGGCTGGCTTTGTCGCTCGCTTCGCAAGCCGCGGTGGCTTACGAAAACCGCAAGCTTTACAACGATATTCAAACGCTGTTCGAAGGCTTCGTGAAAGCCGCCGTAACCGCGATCGAGCAGCGCGATCCGACTACGTCCGGACATTCGTTGCGCGTGGCCGCGTATACGCAAGGCTTGGCGGAAATTGTAGACCAGGTTTCGACCGGCCCGTACAGCGGCAGCCATTTCGATCACGAGCAGATGAAGGAAATTCGCTACGCTGCATTGCTGCACGATTTCGGAAAAGTTGGAGTGCGCGAAGAAGTGCTGGTGAAGGCAAAAAAGTTGTACCCGTTGCAGATGGAGCTGGTGAAGCAGCGTTTCGATTACATCCGCAAGGAAGTGGAAGTGGGCATGGTGCGGCGCAAGCTGCAGATGTTTCTGGAGCGCGATCGCGGCGACGCACTGTCTGAAATCGCGCGACTCAGCGAGGATTACGAGCAGCGCCTCGAGCGCATTCAGGATTATCTGCGGTTCATCCTGGAAGCGAACGAGCCGACGCTGATGGAGCAGGGGCAATTCCGGAAGCTGAGCGAAATCGCGCACCAGTTTTTCGAGGACAGCAAGGGCAGCGAGCTGCCCTACATCAATGCCGACGAAGTGCGGCTGCTTTCGATACCCAAAGGAAGCCTCGACGCGTCCGAGCGCCAGCAGATTGAATCGCACGTCGTTTACACGTTCAATTTTCTGAGCCAGATTCCGTGGACGAAAGAATTGCGCGGCGTGCCGGAGATTGCGCGGGCACATCATGAAAAACTGAATGGTCTCGGCTATCCTTACAAATTGCACGGCGATCAGATTCCGCTGCCCACCAAGATGATGACGATCTGCGATATCTTCGATGCATTAACAGCTTCCGACCGGCCCTACAAACGAGCAGTTCCCGTCGAGCGCGCGCTGAGCATCCTGGAGGAATGCGTGCGCGCCAACGAAATTGACGCTGAACTTTACCGGTTGTTCTGCGAATCCAAGGTGTACGAGCGCCTGATGGCTCCACCGCCGCCCAAATAATGCGAGACATGCGATCTTCCTGCGGAGTGTTGGCTCGAACGATGCCGCGCGCGTGGACGCCTGCGTTCCTATCGCGCGCGCTTATACTGTGCATCGGGTGCGGCTGCTTGGGCCTGATCTGCGCACCGGCCGAACACGCTCAATCGACGGCCGCCACTACGTGGACCGTTTCGATCGTCCTGCCTCCCCGGCTCGTCGCTGGGCAACCCGCGACACTTGCCGTTCTCGGCGTGGACGGGCGGCTGGCGGACGGAATCGCCGTGGACGTGGGAGCAGGACAGCGGGTAAAAACGGACAAAAGCGGGCGCGCATTGTTCACCGTTCCGACGAATGCGACGGTAGTAATTGCCAGCGCCGCGGGTAATTCAGCCGCAGCGCTGATCGATTCGCCCAGGACCGGCATGGGCGAGCAGGCTGCGATCGTCGCGCCAGTGGTGTCGCAGGTGGATCGCTTTTCCGTTTGCGGCGGCGGATTTCGCGGTGACGTGGACGCGAACCGCGCCAGCATTAATGGCGAGCGCGCGTTTGTGCTGGCGTCCTCGCCGGAATGCATCGTGGTTCTGGCAAGCCCGCGTGCGCTTCCCGGCCCCGCGAAAATATTGATCGAGACACCCGACGCGCAATGGAGCGCGAACACGACACTTGCAAGTCTGCATTTTGATCCTCCCTTGCCGCCGCTGGTGCCAGAAAAACGCAGCAAGCTCGCCTTGCACGTCCAGGGCACGGACCAGGCGCTGCGCGTGTGGGTGGAAAATCAAACTCCGGGCGTACTGCGATTCTTGCGTGGGGACCGCCAGGAAGTGCTGACTTCAGGCGGACCTCAGAATTCCGCGGAAATTGAAGTGCAAGCCGTTGCGACCGGGGATTTTTCGTTTCACGGGCGAATTTTAGCCGCGCCCGATGCGGCGATGGCGCGGCTCTACCTCATTGCGGCGGGAAGCCTCGCTCCTAAAGCCCTGCAGCACGAAGTGAAGAACCTGGCGGACCGGCTCACGCATCATCCGGGTGACACACAAAAAGTGTTGCGCGATACGGAGGCGATTCTTTCCACCACGATGGCAGGGGATTTTCGGACGTTGCTGGAAAGCGCGGCCGCAGCGTTGCAGTAGGAATGGCTGAGAGGTTGTGATCGCGGCTATTTCTCGTTCGTGGCGCTAAGGATCTTCGGGGGCGCTTGCGCTTCGGGCAGGGCGCCCTGCGCCATTTGTTCCAGCGCATTGCGCGAGCGGCTCAGGCGGCTGTCGGCGTCCTCGTAACTCTGCTGCGCGTGGCGCAGATGCGTGCCAAGGCGGTCGTAAACTTCCGCGAAGGCTTCGAATTGTTTTTTCAAGCCGCCCATGCCGGCCAGCAAGTGCCGCGTGTTTTCTTCGATTTTCTGACCTTGCAGGCTGATGGCCACGGCGCTGAGGCACGCATAAAAAGTGTTCGGCGAAACGGGGAACACGCGCTTGGCGCGGCAATACTCGTCGATTTGTCCGTATTTTGAATCTTCAGTCATCAGCAACTCGTAATAAACGCCCTCGGACGGCACGAACATCAGCGCGTAATCGAAGGTGTGCTCGTCCGGCAGAATGTATTTTTCGGCGATGGAATCGGCGTGCTTGCGAACGGCTAGGGAAAATTCGCGCCGCGCGGACTCGCCCGCATCAAAGAGCCGGCGATATGCGTCCAGCGGGAATTTCGAGTCGACAGAAAGAATCCGATCGCCGCTGCGCACGATTGCGTCCACAACCGAGCCGGTGGAATCGAAGCGGTACTGCGTCTCGTAGGCGCTACGCGGCAACGCATCCTGCAGCAGACGCTCCAGCACGACCTCGCCGAGCACGCCGCGCGTTTTCGCCCCGCCCAGCACATTTTGCAGGGTCTGCGCGGATTGTGACATTGCATTGCCCGCCTGCTGCACTTCCGCGATCTGCATGCTGATTTTGCGAATGGTCTCATTCGAGGATTGCAGCTGTTGCGCCATGGCGATTTGCGCGTCGCTGGCGAGCTTTCCGGAGGAGGCCACGCCGGTTTGCAGTTCCTGGCGCACTTGGCCCAGTTGCGTCGTGACGGACTGCATCAGGTGATTGATCTGCGCGTTTACGGACTGGCCTTGCGTCGCGAGCGAATTTTGCATTTCCTGGCGGACGGCGGAGAGTTGCGCATCGGAGCGCCGCGCCGCCGACCACACGATGGCCGCAACCACGCCGATAGCAACCAAGCCGAGGATCAACCACACGATGGAGCTCATCAATATTATTCCTATCGGACCGAACGCTCCTGCGGAGCGCTTGCAATCACTTTAGCGCGAACTCGCGCAGAGCGCAAAATTCCAGCGGAATAGAGGATTGAGAATGATGCGCTCTAGCTGAAAAATCGAGCCTTCGACAGCCGAACGAACTGCGGACGAAGTGAAACCCCTGCCGTTTCCGATGCGCCCAGCTATTCCAGCACAGGCAAGATTGTCTCTGTCATGCGGAACTAGAAGTTAAGCTTCAGCGCGAATTGAAACGTTCGCGGATCGTAGGCCGATGTGGGCTGGCCGGCGGAGCAGGTGGTCGCGCCCGCGGTGGAATCGCAGACCGGATTCACGCCGCTCACATTGAAGCGATTCAGCATGTTAAAGCCGTCAGCGATGACTTGCAGATTCACGCGCTCGGTGATCGGGATTTCCCTGGCGATGCGCAGGTCAATCTCGAAGAAGCCCGGCTGATTGAAAGCGTTGCGGCCAAGATTGCCGGTGCAGCCCGTGGGCGGAACGGGGACGGCGGCACTGAACGGAATCGGAGAGCCGTCGCTGCCGAAGCAGTTCGTCGGAATGATGAACTCATCCTTGGAAATGTAAGGTGAGGTGGTCGCCGCTGGGAATCCCGCTGGAACCGCGGCGCCAGATGGAAGCGCGGACGGGCGCCCAGTGGACGAGCCGAAGTCCAGGTTCGTATCGTAACCGAGCAGGACGTTGTAGGGCCGGCCTGAGGCCACTTCGATCACCGGCGACACGGTGAAATTCGCCAGTATTTTCTTCCACATCGCGGAATCGCTCTGGCGGAAAGGCGTCTGATATACAACGCTGGTGATCCAGCGATGGCGCTGGTCGAAATCGGAGTTGCCGCGGTCGCCATTGGGATTGCTGTTGTCCTGCGGATTTAGCAGTGTGGAAAGGTCGGTGGAATCATCAATCGTGTGCGACCAGGTCCAACCCGAAACCATTTCAAATCCATGCGAGAAACGCTTCGTCACCGTCAGCGTAAAGCCGTTGTATAGAGAATTGCCCGTGGAGGTTTGCGGATTCACGTCGCTCCAGGGAACCTGCACTCCCGCGAAGCCCGTGGGGAATCCGCCCGCCTGCGCCAGCCCAAGCAGATTCGCGTAACCGCCCACGAGTCCGGCAAACGAGGGATTCGGACCCGATGGGCGGAAGAAATTAA
This sequence comes from Candidatus Acidiferrales bacterium, assembly GCA_050012455.1. Classification (GTDB taxonomy): domain Bacteria; phylum Acidobacteriota; class Terriglobia; order Acidiferrales; family UBA7541; genus Palsa-295. The sequence goes on from JBEKHD010000002.1 coordinate 73,432, forward strand.
ACGCGGCCGCCGTACCGATCGCTCCGATGGGGGTCCCGCATCCCGGCGCGGAAGAGCCGATACCGAAAACGCCGGGAGCTTCGACGAGAACGCTGCCCGTGCCGGTATTCACGCAGCCCGGCACTCCTCCGTTCGTCGGAACCTGAACAGTAAGAGGATTTGTCCCGGGCGCAATCAATCCGGCTTCGATCGCATTGGTCGCGTTGGAATCAAGAATCGCTGGGTTGGTGACATTAATATTGATGGTGCGATCGAGATGCGTGCCGTGCGTGTAGTTGTAACCGGCGCTGACTTTCCAGTCGCGCGAAAGCTCGCGCTCGATCGAAAGATTGGCCTGCTGCGCCAGCGCGTACTGGAAATTATTTTTGATGGGAATCGTGTAGGGGATGCCCACCAGCGGATAACCAAGCGCTCCGGGGACTTCGGGATTCGGCACCGTCAAATAATTTTGATTGATGAAAAGGGAATTGGGCTGGAACGCATTGAAGCGCTGCTGATTGGCCTGGTAGCACATGTTCGGCGTGGCCGTGGAACAGCCCATGTCCGGCACATTCAGGATTCCCTGAAAAATCGACGCCGCATTCAAAGAGCCGTCGGGCGTGCCGCCGGGAAACTGCAGCAGCGAAGAGCGTGCGCCGTCTTCTGCAGTGGCAAGAAAAGTGAGCGCGAGAGCGGGATTGTCGTAGAAAAATCCGTAGCCCGCGCGAACGACTGTCTTGCCGTTGCCGAACGGGTCCCAAGCGATTCCAATGCGGGGGGAAACGTTGTTGGAGTCAATCGGAACGCCTTCCTGGACGCCGAAGGCTTTCTCCGCGGCCGCGTTCGAAGCAGTGGCCGCCGCAAAAGTCGGCTGCCAGCCGATGTCGTAACGCACGCCGTAATTCAGCGTGAGCCGTTGATTTATTTTCCAGCTGTCCTGCGCGAAAACTCCCAGCAATTTATTGTTAAACGGACTGCTCGATTGGCCGATGCCCTGGAAGAAAATCGTGGGAAGCCCCAGCCCGTAGGCTTGGAGAGGAGTGAATCCAGGGGTTGTGAGAGGTCCGACCTGCGACGGGAAACCAAGAGATCCCGCGCTCACACTGCCGAAGTCATACACGCCGCCGTAGTTCAGCGTGAAAATCTGCGAGGAAGGTGACTGCAGCTGAATGAAGTTGAAGTCCACGCCGAACTTCAGCGAGTGCTTTCCTTTGATCCATGTCAAATTGTCGGTGAGCTGGTAGCGTTTTTCGAGGCGATCCTCGGTGGAGAAAGGTTCGCGCCCGATGTAGGCCGCTCCGGCGATATTGACCGCAGGATCGGAGCCTCCGGGAAGATCCGAGAAGCCGTAAAACAGACTGCGCCGCGCAAACTGGAAGTGCACCTCGTTGAACACATTACTGCTGATCGTAGTGGTGTGTTGCGCAATCAATGCCCAATCGTGGGTTTGCTGTGAAGAGGTGCGGCTGCCGGAGTTCTGGCCGAACGTCTGGTTCTGCGCGTTCACCTGGATGCCGTCCACGCTGTCTGGCGAGACCATCGCGCGCACGAAGGTGTTGTTCCGCGAATTCCAGATGTGATCAACGCGCAGGGAGTAGATGCTTCCCTTTTCGGAGATGGGGAAATTTCCGATCGTGGAAGCCAGGCCCGCGAACGAGGCGGGGACTGGCGCGCCGGTGCTAGGAAATGTGGAGCCGGGATAGAACGGCGTGTTGCCAAAGATGGCAGTAAAAGAGCTCGCCGCCGCCGCGCAAAGATAGGGGATCCCCGCAGCCCCCGTAGCCGAAACGAATGCTTGCTGAGTGGGCGTCACGAGATATGCAGGAAGCGGGCACGGCGCTGAAAATGGCGGCAGAGTATTCGAATTGATAAGCCCGAAATTGTCTTGGCCGATCGCGGTGAATCCGGTTTCCTCGCGACGCGTAAGTTCGTAGCTGAAAAAGAAAAAAGTCTTGTCTTTCTGAATCGGCCCGCCGAGAGTGAGACCGGACTGCACGCGCGTGTAGGACTGCTTTACGGGCGTGGTGCCGCACTCAAGCGTGGTGGGACTACAAGACGCCGTCACTGAAAATGGACTCTGCGCCTGGATGCCGCCATTGCGCAGGAAGCCGAACGCATTACCGTGAATTTCATTCGAGCCTGATTTGGTGACGATGTTAACGACGCCGCCCATCGCCCGCCCGTACTCTGGCATGTAGCTGCTGGTGATCACTTGGAATTCCTGCACGCCTTCCTGCGAGACCGTGGCGCGCACTCCGTTCACCGAACTATCCACGGCGTCGGCGCCGTCCACGGAAATTTCATTGGAGCGGCCGCGCTGGCCGCCCAGGTTCAGGCCGGTGTTGGGTGCCGCGCCGATGGAAGGCGTGTTGTCGCGCGCCGCGCGTGAATCCAGCAGCGTGAAGTTGATGTAGTTGCGTCCGTTGATCGGCAAATTATCAATCTGATTCTGCGAAACGGTCATGGAAACGTCCGTCTTGCTGGTTTCCACCAGGTCGGGCGCGGCCGTAACGCTTACGGACGCCGCTGTGGTCTGGAGCTGCAACCGCGGGCTGAATTCGGCCACTTGCCCAAGCGTCAAGGTGAAAGATGTGTCGGTGAGAATGGCGAAGCCGGCGGCTTCGACGGTGAGAGTGTAGGTTCCAGGCGGCAAGCCGACGAATTCGTATCGTCCATTGGCGTCGCTAGTGGTGGTGCGCTCGATGCCCTTGGCAGGATTCTGCAGCGTGAGCTTCGCGTCCTTCACCGCGAGGCTCTGCGGATCCAGGACGGTGCCGGACAAATTCACCGTGTTCACCTGCGCAGAACTGCGCGTGGGAACCAGCGCGATCGCAACACAAAGCGACAGCATCAAAACCATCCATTTGCGCAGGCTCATCGTCACACCCCCAAGAAATCCCTGAGTTCTTTGTGCCAGACATTCAGCCGCATCGCCGCGTCCGCGCCAAAATTTTTGGATCCGCTCCGGACCCCGCGGAGCAGAAGTAAAGGACAGATGAGCGACTTTTACGCTTACGTGTAAATCTTTGCAATAGGAAACTTTAATAGGTTCGATAGAAATTGCCCAAGCAATTAGCTTGGTGCGGCGCGAAAGAGCAACAGGGGAGGAACGGGTGCATTTTCGGGGAATTTCGGTAGTGCGGAGAGATTACGAAGGGCGATTCGACGGGCCCGTGAGCTGCACCAGGTTTTCTGGGGCGGTCATGGGAGGCGTGGCGCCGGGTTCATAGGTTTGCGGGGAGCGCCAGAAATCCATTGCCGAAGTTTGATGCACGCAGGAGACGGTGCAACGCGGCGCGCAGCCTTTCTTGGTGAGGAATTCGCGGTGGCGTTGCTCGTCGGTGTACTGCGCCAGCGGGACGCCCGGATAGCCGCGCTGCTGCGAGCAATAATGCACCAGGCCGTCCTCGCAAATATAGAGGTAACGCGAGCCAGCGCGACAGCGCCAGTTGTTCTCCAGGCCCTTGGCGATATTGTGCTGGAATTGATTGATGCGCGTGAAGGACTGCTTGCCGAGCGACATGATCTCTTCGAAGATTTCCTGCTCGCGCGGGCCGAGCGGCTGCAGCTGGCCGTTGTGGTCGTGCAGAATTCCGACGGTGGAAGTGAAACCAAGCTCCACGGCGCGGTGCGCGACGGTCAAAGCGTCCTCGGAATTGGCGACGCCGCCGCCGAGCACGGAATTGATGTTGATCTGAAATTCGGCGTGTTCAGCCAGCAACTTCAGTTTCTGGTCGAGGACCTTCAAGCTCTTCATGGAAACGTCGTCGGGATTGACGTTATCAATGCTGATCTGGAGGTATTCGAGGCCGGCGCGATTCAACGCTTTAATGCGGTCGGCGACGAGCAAGTAGCCGTTGGTGATCAGCCCGGCCATGATGCCGTTCTTGCGAATACGCGCGATGATCGCGTCCAGCTCCGGATGCAGCAGCGGTTCGCCGCCGCTGATCGTGATCACCGAGGTGCCCATCTCGCCCAGGCGGTCAATGCGCCGGAACATTTCTTCCAGAGGCACCGGCTTCGAGAAATCGTCGAACTCGTTGCAGTAGGTGCAGGCCAGATTGCAGCGGCGGATGGGGATGATGTGCACCAGTACAGGATGGCGCGTAGAGACGAGGCCTTTTGCGAGCATGCGCAGCTCGCGCAGTTTGCGATGCGCCGCGAGCAGTTTTTTGCGAATTTTTGTGCGCGTTGTCACGAGTTCCGCAGCTCAGGCTGCCCTGCGTGCCGGGCAGCTGATTTCGCCTGATTTATTATGCCATATCCACGGAGGCGGTCTCCGGCGGATCGCCTGCACGGTGCTGTGATTGCGGTGCGCGCCGGCTGGCGTGGCCGTCTTCAGTCTGACCAGCCCTGCGGGACGCGGTCCCAGCGATGCGCCTTCAGCTTTTGCAGCAGCGCTTTATCGAGCGGCCCCGCGTCGCTTACGGCGATGTTTTCTTTCACGTGGGCGAGCTTTCGCATCCCGATGATCGTGGTGCCGACGTCTGGATTCGAGAGGATGAAGCGCAGCGCCATTTCCGGCAGGGTCATGCCAGCGGGCACGATTTTCTTTAATTCATCTACCCGCGCCACGGTCTGCGCCAGGTTCGCAGGGCCAAAGTATTTCGAGCGCCAGTCGTTGGCTGGGAATTTGGTCTCGCGCGTCATTTTTCCGCCCAGGCTTCCTTCGTCGAGTGGGACGCGAGCGATCACGCCGACGTTTAGTTCGCGGCAAACTGGAAAAAGCTGATCTTCCGGCGATTGATCGAAAATGTTGTATATCACCTGCACGGCATCCACCAGGCCAGTGCGCAGCGCCGCGATTCCATTGGCGGGCTGCCAGCGATTGAGGCTGAGTCCAAAAAAGCGAATCAGCTTCTCGCTTTTCAGATTCTCGACGGTCTCGCGAAATTCTGGTTCGCTGGCCCAGCTGTCGTCCCACACGTGGAACTGCAGAATATCAATGGATTCCGTGCCGAGCTTTTCGCGGATTTTCTGCGCGTAACTCAGCACGTGCGCGGCCGGAAAGACCTCGCCATATTTGTATTCCGGCGTGGCCGGCCAACGGCCATTCAGCGGGGGAACTTTCGAGGCGGCGTAGAGACGTTTGCCTTTGTTCCGCGACAATATTTGCCCCAGCAGGCCGTCGCTTTTGCCCTGTCCGTAGGCCCAGGCGGTATCGAAGAAATTGCAGCCCAGGTCAATCGCCGATTGCATCGCCTGCAGCGATTCCTGATCTTCGGAGCCGCTCCAACCGCTCATGCCCCATAGTCCGTGGGCGATGTCACTCACATCAAAACCTGTGCGCCCGAGTTTGCGATATTTCATCTGATCTCCTCGTGATTGTTATACAACGAATCGAGGCGCTGGAACGAATCGCCGCGAGACGGCCAGAGCGCCCGCGCGAGGCAGCGTATTGTTTGAACGCCGAACAGCGGTGCTACGGTTTGGCTGAAGCCTGAAACGATTCCGGAGGATCGAGCGAACACTGCTTCCAGAACGCGCTTTCGGATATTGCGCCGTCCGCCAGCTGTTTCAGGCTGGAGATCGTGGCGGCGATCTGTCCGCCGTCTGCTGAATCGAACACGATCACCACGCCATCCGCTGCGGGGGCGGGCGATTTTAGTTCGCGATACGTTTTTTCGAAGAGCGCTTTGGCGAATGTGAGCTTTTCCTTCGCCGTCGAAGTCGTCGCGGGCGAGGTGGGTTCGAGCCAGATCACGCGAACTTTCTTGCCTGCGAGCGGCGCCCACTTGCCTCCGAAGGTGGTTGTCTCGTCCTTGCTGATATTGAAAAGATTGGCGGCGGCCGGGGCGGGCTCACTGGTTTCGGCGGGACTATCCTTGAATTCCGCGGGGAGATCCAACTGCGCGCGGCGAATCCAACCACGAGAGGAGCCGGAAATCTGCACGTGCACCCAGGCGCCTTCGAGTTCTAGGACTTGGAATTCGTCTTCCGCGTCGGCCGAAAATAGCACCGGAGCGCCCTCGGCGGGTTTGGACAAGACGTGCGTGCCGGCCTTCTTCACTGTCGCGAGGTCCGCCGGGCGCACCTGATTGTGAAGGATATCTTCAAAATTCTTAATATCAGCCGAAAGTTCCTGCGCCCGCTTGTCGACCGCAGCGCGCTGCATTTTCAATGTTTCGAGGCCGGGACCCGAAGCCGGAGGCGGCGCGGCAGGCTCCGCAGGAGCGCGCGGGGCGCTCGAGAAGTCCCCCGCTACACCGCTTTTATTGGAGGACGATTCGCCCAGATCCGAGACTGCCGGATCGAATTTGGGTTGCGGCCGCAGGCCTCCGCTGCTGACGGGCGGCGGGGAAGCAGCGCTGGATTTCGACGCGGGCGCAGCGACGGGCGAACCAGCGGGTTTTGGGACGGAGCTCGGACCCAAAGCGTCCTGAATCTGGTCGAGGAAGTCGTTCTCGATGTGACCGTTCGAGACGAGCACGTGATAACCGGAACGCCCGGGCGTGGGATCGTTGTACCAAGCCGTGATTTTGGCGCTGGCGCGGACGGTAGCGGCACCCGAAGGCGTGGCGACGACCTGAAATGTGCATTCGTAGTAGCCGCGCTCGAAGTGATCAATCGGCAGGTCGCTCGCCTCAACAAAGCCGTCGACCGTGGGCAGGCGTCCGCTGGAGCTGGGTCGAAGATTACGCACCACGCGCTCAACGTCTGCAACAGGGCTGGTAAAAGTTCTCTGGTAGGGAACTGCGGGAACCGCCTGGGCAAAGATCAGTGCTGCTAGCAATGCCACCGCCACCAGCAGAGTTCCAAATTGGACCGCGGGCCGAAGGGTTTTCTTCACGGTATGGGTTCCACTTGATCATGCCGCAGCCATCCGCGATGTCCGTCGACGGTTTCTACTCCGTACCAGTAAGGCGTGATGATCTCGATGAGCACGTCTGAATTTGCAGGGACCGACTGCAGCGTCGCAGCGTGCTGGAAGGGTGCTGATTTTAAGTTGGCCTGGGCCTTCACGCGCAGCTCGGCTTGGTGCTGCAGCTCGTGCAGCCGCAATTCGAGGCTCTGTATGGAGTTTTCTGCGTCTTTGAGTTTTGCAGCCTCCGCGTCGCGTTCCTTAACGTTAGATTGCGCCGCCATTTGCAGCTGGCGGCGCTGCAGCAAGTCCGCGGTTTGCCGTTCTTCGCGCTGGATGCGCACGATATGGCTTTGAACTTCGGCGAATTCGCTGGTTTCCACGGTGGTGTCAGAGGGATGGACTCTCTTCGAACCGTCTTCCACGAATACGGCGTCAATTTGTAGATGGGTGCGATTGGGTGCAACGCCGAGGACGATGTAGCGCACGGTAATCGTGCCGACGTCAGTGCTGTTCTTGAAATGCTGCGGCGAAAGAGATTGTTTGCGCACCTTATAGAACGCATGACCCGGCCCTGTCCACGGTCCATAGTAAGCAGAGCCCGTAGCGGCCTCTGCTTCGGTCAATTCGTCTTCCCGGGCATAGACCTGCGTGCCGTGCAGGATCGTGTCTTGCGTCACAAGTTCCACTGCTTTCAGGACGTCTGCTTCGGAAGCCTTCAGGTCGATCGCGAAGCCTTCCGGGACGTCAGATGTATTCTGGTCAGGCTGTCTGGCTGGCGACGGCTTAGCAACCGCGCCGCACGCTAGGCTGAGCGCCACGAGGACGAAACTGCAATAAAATAGCCAATAAAACGACACCCGGCGCTGTTGGAGCTCCTGCAGATTACGAAGCCCAGCCTCGACAGCATTCAGCAACCGTGCTCTCGATGTTCGATCCGCAGCCCTACGACCCATCCGTTCCCCCGTTTTTCACTTTCGCGTTCGCGCTGCTGCCGGCGCCGCCGGGATGTTGAGCCCCCCGCCGCAGTCTACCCGGACAGAGCGGAGCAAGATCTCGGTGCATACAGGGCAAAATACACCACTTTGTGACGAAAGGACAATTTGTTAAGTTTTGTTAATTTTTATCTTGCATTCTTAATCCGCGCGGGGTAATTTCCTGGGCGTTTGGGGTGTTTGCGGCGTTACGGCGATCGCCACGAAGCGAGAACCATGTTCCTGGAATTCGCACATACTACGATCAACTCGGTCTTCATCGCACCAGCTGGCTTATCGCGCGAATCGCTCCCACTGCTGTACGCAGCACAGTCCCGAGTCACAGCGCAACTATCCCGCCAATTGCAACAGGAGGGTGTATGTCAACGAAGTTTTGCGAGGGTGCAAATCCTATGAATGTGAAATGGTCGCGGTGGAAGACGATATTGACGTGCGCGTTTCTGGCGCTGGCGATCGTGCTCTGCGACGCGCGCGCGGCCAGCGCTTTGCCCACGGGCAAGGTGATGGCGATTCCAGCGTTCGCGCGCAAGTACGGATTGCCGTGTTCGGCTTGTCATACCGCGTGGCCGGAGCTAAATAACTTCGGGCAAGTGTTCCGCGATAATGGCTATCAATTGATGAACGACCGCGACTCCCCCATCTGGCAGAACCCCTCCTACTTCCCGATATCGTTCCGCATCACACCGGCCTGGCACCGTGAAACCGCCAATAATCAGGTGTTCGATGGTGCTACAGGTGGAAACGCAATCGGGTCGGTTACGCAGTCTGGATTCGACCTTTCCGGAATGGACCTGTGGTCGGCCGGAACGATCTACAAGAACATTTCTTTCGTGCTGCTGCCGTCCTCAGACCCTACAGCGGTGTGGCACTTCGAAAGCGCTTTCATTCGCTTCGATAACCTGTGGCACTCTCCGTGGCTCAACGTGAAGTTCGGCAGGTTCGAAAGCGACAATCTGATCTCCGAAAAACGCTTCCTTTTCTTGTCAAACAACGGAGGGAGCTATCAGATTTATCACTTCACTCCTCCGGGTGACAGCAACAACTTCGGTTACGGCGATAATCAAATTGGCGTTGAATTGGCGGGCCATTCGGCGAATAGCTATACGCGCTATTCCATCGCGGTGTTGAGCAGCAACGAAGGCGGCGTTAATTTTACGACCGATGTGGTGCCGGGCGCGCCGCCCGCCAGCCGTAGCTACGATGTGGCCTTGGCTTTCAGCCAAGCCTTCAATGCTCCCGGGCCGCCGGGAGAAAGTGGTTTTGGTTTGGAACGCGTTGGCGCGTTCGCCTACATCGGCCAGCGGCCAACCGCCTACCAAACGCAGGGTGGTGCACCCCTGGTGGGCATCGACAACAAGCCGTTCTATCGCATCGGATTTGCCGGAGATTTGTCCTACCGGAATCTAGAACTGCTGCCATTGTTTATGTACGGGCACGATAACGCGTACTTGGGCCTAGTTCCGGGCCTTGCTTCCACGCAGCCGACGCTTCCAGCTGGTGCACAAGCCCCCACTTTCTACGGCGGTTTCCTGGAAGCGCATTACTACTTGAATCCGCAGAACGTTGCCTTGGCGCGCTTCGAGCAGATCAATGTAGGACAGCAGGCGTTTAGCAACATTGGAAACGGCAGCAACAGCAACGGCAACATCACTGCCGTCTCCTTCGGTTACCGCTGGTATCCAATCATGTTCAGCCGCGGCGGCGTTGCGCTGGACGGCGAGTACTCGCGCGTAAGAACGATTGGTGAGGTGCCGCTAAGCGGCGATGGTGATGGCACCGTCGCTAATCCCAACAACGCGGTCTGGAGCAGCAGCATTTATTTCGGCATTGATTTCGACTTTTAAGGGAGAGACCAGCAATGACACTCAAAAAATACGCAGTGACATTCGCGCTGGGCTCGATGGCTCTGCTTACGGCCGGCGCAACAGTTAGCACAGCGCAATCCCATGTCAACTCACCTGACCCGTTGCTCGGCGCGCCCAGCGTTGCATCCGAAACAAGCCATATCGGCAATCTGACCGGCAATGCCGAAAGCGGCAAGCACCTGTACCGCCGCTTCTGCATCGGCTGTCATGGACCTGATGGCAATGGCCAAGGCATGAACGCACAGTGGATCGATCCGCAACCCCGGGACTTTACGGAAGCGACATTCAAGTGCCGCTCGACGCCGACTGGCACGCTACCCACCGACGAGGACCTTTATAACGCCATCACCCGCGGATTCGTCACCACCAACATGCCGTCGTGGCGGCCGCTGAATCCACAGCAGCGCGCCGATTTGGTGGCCTTCGTAAAGACCTGGTCGCCGCGCTGGGCCAAGGAAAAGCCCGGAGCCGTCTTAAACATCCCACCAGAAACGCCGATAACGATCGAGAGCATTTTGCACGGGCGCGAGCTTTTCCAGAAGCTGGAATGCTGGAAGTGCCACGGCCCGGAAGGCCACGCGGACGGCCCATCGGCTTCCACGCTGACCGACAGCAAGGGCGTTCCCATCAAGCCCTTTAATTTTTCCACGGGTGAACGATTCATGTGCGGCGACACGAACCGCGATCTGTATCGGATTTTCATGACGGGTCTGGACGGGTCACCGATGCCGTCGTTTGCGGACGTGATCCAGCCGAACGACGGATGGGACTTGGTACACTTCCTGCGCACCCTGCAGGTAGCGCTGCCGAACCAGGAATTGACACTCTGGCAATCGTACAAGGCGGCCCACGGCAAGGACCTGAAACCGATCGGTCCGGATTCCGCGGGCGGCGCGCAGTAATTTCAGCTAAGAAGGAGGGACTGATTCGATGCGATTAAAATTTTTTGCAGCGTTAGCATTAACCGTAGCGATGGGCAGCGCGCTGATGGTTTTCGCCACGCCACCGGCGGGTTCAGGTTCTATAACCGGCAAAGTGACTTACACCGGAACGCCGATGAAGATGAAACCGATTGATATGTCCAAAGAACCGTCGTGCGCGAAGCAGCATGCGACTCCGATTACGACGGAGAACGTAACGACCGGGCCCGGCAACACCTTGCAATGGGTGGTGGTTTACATCTCAGCAGGCGATGAAGGATCCACCACGCCTTCCCAAAGCGTCCGCTACGATCAGAAAGGCTGCGAGTATTTGCCGCACATCCTGCCGATGGTGGCTGGCCAGTCGCTGCAGATATATAACGACGATCAAACCTCTCACAACATTCACCCGCTGGCGAAGGTGAACCAGGAGTGGAACAAGTCGCAGCCTCCCGGCTCGCCTCCGATTGACACCAAATGGGACAAGCCAGAGTTCATCTCGGTGAAGTGCAATATCCATCCTTGGATGCACGGTTATTTTGTTGTGCTGAAAACGTCTCACTACGCAGTCACGGGCGCCGACGGTAGTTTCGAAATCAAAGGCCTCCCGGCCGGGAAGTACACGGTCACGGCCTGGCAGGAGCAGTACGGCACAAAAACGCAGGATGTTACGGTTGGGGGCGGCGCCGCAACTGCGAATTTTGTGTTCACCGCGACACCGTACTAAGCCGGAAGTGCCAGTTTTTCAGACGGCCGCACCCCTTGCGTCAAGGGAGGGGTGCGCATACTCGAAGACCCGTTGGGTTTGAGCGCAGCGCATCGAGGCAAATAAATTATGGGCAAACTGTTTGCAGTGGTCGTTACCGTGATCACAATCGTATCGGTGGCATTTTTCGTGATGCACACCTGGTGGATGCCCATCGACATTTCTACCACCGGGCCGGCCATTGATCATCAGCTGGAAGAAACCATGACCGGTTCGGGACTGCTATTTCTTGGCGGTCAGCTGTTGCTGGGGCTTTTCGTGTGGCAATCCAGCAATAAAAACCCCGCGCGAAAGATCAAAACTTTCCCCGGCGGCGCCAATCCGCTCGTTGCAGCTGCGATCATTCTGGTGGGTATTGAAGTCCTGACGCTCACGTTTGTCGGCTCAAAGGCCTGGGGCGCCGTTAACCTGGCGCCGCCTGCAGAGAACTCCCTGCACATTGACGTGCAGGCCGAGCAGTTCGCGTTTTATTTTCGCTACGCTGGACCGGACGGACAATTTGGCGGCATCCATCCGGATAAGATTGACGATGGCAACGGCAACTACTTCGGCTTGGATCCGGCAAACGACGTGGCGGCGCGCGACGATGTGGTAGTGGGTTCGCTGGTCGTGCCGGTGAACCGCCCGATTTTGCTTACCCTGCATTCCAAGGACGTAGGGCATTCTTTCTACGTACCGGTTCTGCGGATTCAGCAAGACTTCGTGCCTGGCTTGCTAATTCCAGTGCACTTTACGGCCACGCAAACCGGCAAGTTTGAAATTGTCTGCACGCAGCTCTGCGGCCTGGGCCATTACAACATGAAGGCGTATATAGAAGTCATGTCCGAACCAGATTACGAAACGTGGTTGAAGGGTCAAGAAGGGCAGTAAGCAGGGCGGAGAATTCGCGTGTTCGCGCGCCCTCTCGCGCCAGCAGTCAAGTTGCTCTCTTCGAGGTCCACACATGCATGAGACATCCGCATCGCACGCCGCTCATCAGCACTCGGCGCCGACGAGTTTTATCCGCAAGCACATTTTCAGCCTCGATCACAAAGTGATCGGCAAGCAATACTACGGGCTGGCGTTGCTGGCCGTTTTCATAGGCATGGGTCTTTCCTGGCTCATGCGCATTCACCTGGGCTGGGCGGCTTGGCCAATTCCGCTGCTGGATAAGCTCTCCGCCGTCGGCGCGCCGCAAGGCGTGATGACACCCGAGTATTACCTCTCGCTCATGACCATGCACGGCACCATCATGGTGTTCTTCGTGCTCACCAACGCTCCCTTCGCCGCGTTTGGAAACTATTTCCTCCCGATTCAAATCGGCGCGGAGGACATGGCCTTTCCACGATTCAACATGATGTCGTTCTGGACCACCTTCGTCGCGTTTTGCGTCATGATGGCTGCATTCTTCGTCAGCGATGGCCCGCCGATCTCCGGTTGGACGGCTTACGCACCTCTTAGCGCGGTGGGCGGCGATGCTGGGCCGGGACTCGCCATGGGTCAAAATCTGTGGGGGATTTCGATCGCCATCTTCTGCATCGGGTCGCTGCTCGGCGCTTTGAACTTCATCGCCACTACCCTGGACCTGCGTACCAAGGGGATGTCGCTGGCGCGCATGCCGTACAGCTCGTGGGCTTGGTTCGTGACTTCGGTGATCAGCCTCTTGGCGTTCGCGGTTCTGCTGCCCGCCTGCATTTTGCTGGTGCTCGACCGGGTCGCCGGCACCAGTTTCTTCATTCCCGGGGGGCTGATTCTCAGCGACAAAATGCAGCCGCATTCAGGCGGCTCCGTGCTGCTGTGGCAGCATCTGTTCTGGTTCTTTGGTCACCCGGAAGTGTATATCGCGATTCTGCCTTCGATCGGTATCGTCAGCCACATCCTGCCGGTATTCACGCGCAAGCCGCTGCTGGGCCCGCGCGCCGCGGTTGGCTGCATGATCGCCATCGGCTTCTTGAGCTATATGGTCTGGGGTCATCACATGTTCTTGAGCGGAATGAATCCGTTCTCGGCTACGCTTTTTTCGGTGCCGACTCTGATCATCACCATTCCCGCCACTATCCTCACTCTTTTGCTTATTGCCTCGGTTTATGGCGCGAAATTGCGCTTCACCTCGGCCTCGCTCTTTTGCCTGGGGTTCATTTCCGTGTTCATCAGCGGCGGCATCAGCGGTTTCTTCCTGGCGCAGCCCTCGATTGATATTTATCTGCACGCCACCTACTTCGTGGTGGCGCACTTTCACTTTGTCATGGCCGTAGCCTCGCTGTTCGGAGTGTTCGCCGGAACCTATTTCTGGTTCCCGAAGATGACGGGGCGCATGATGAACGAAGCCCTCGGAAAATGGCACTTCTGGCTTACCTTCATCGGCGTTTATGCGATCTTCATGCCCATGCATTATCTGGGGCTGGCGGGCAACGTGCGCCGCTACTCCGCATTTGTGGATGACTATCTGATCCCGTTGATTCCCGTGCACAAATTCATCACGGTTGCCGCGCTTCTCACTGGCGCCGCGCAGTTTATTTTCTTGTTCAACTTGATCTGGAGCCGCTTCAAGGGCCCCATCGCTTCCGAAAATCCCTGGGAAGCAACTTCGCTCGAGTGGTCCACCACCTCTCCTCCGCCGTTCGACAATTTCGGCGGCAAGCACATGGTGGTGTACAACGGCCCGAACGAATACGGAGTGCAGAGCAGCGACGGGCACGACTACATCATGCAAACGTCGCCTGAGAAAGCTCCGGCGAGCTGACGAGAGCAACCAACCATGGCTACTACAACACTACCTCCGGGCACCGAGATTACGCTTGACGATCACGGCGCTGGCCGACCGCCGGAACTTATTCCTCATCCACCTCGGGTGACGGCGTCGGGCCCGCAATCCCAGAAATCCGAGACCGGCATGTGGGTGGCGGTTTCGGCCATTGGAATGTCCTTCGCCGCGTTTACTAGCGCGATGATTGTGCGGCAGGACTCCTCGACGGATTGGCAGCACTTTCAATTGCCGCACGTTCTTTACCTGAATACGCTGATTCTGCTGGCGAGCAGTGTGACGCTGGAGCTGTCGCGTCAGCGCATCGCAGCGATTCCAGCCGCCGCACGGAGCACGGCAGGCTCCACGAAGACTTTGCTGGCGAATGGGATTGACTGGCTGTATCTCACCGCGACTCTGGGGCTGATCTTTGTTCTCGGGCAGCTTTTGGCCTGGCGAAATCTGGCGGCGCAGGGATTGTTCCTCGCGACCAATCCCAGTTCTTCGTTCTTCTACGTTTTCACGGCTTTGCACGCCATCCATTTGCTGGGAGGGATGGGCGGCCTGTTCTACGTGCTGCGAAAACTGGTGCGCAGCGGCGGCGCCGGGGAAACCAGCGGGCTGAGCGCATTTTCCATTTACTGGCACTTCATGGATTTGTTGTGGGTGTACCTGCTGTTGCTTCTCGCGATGCGTATGTAGTTGGCAAGGGGAGGAGAAGCTGTGAGCGAATCGGAATTGACATTAGACACCGGCCACGCAGCCGCATTGGAGCCGTCGCCATACGGCATTCAGTCGAAAAAACTGACGATGTGGCTGTTCATCATTTCTGACGCCGTCACGTTTGGAGCGATCCTCTTCGGCTACGCTTATTTGCGGGCCGGCACCATAGATTGGCCTACACCATTTCATTTTTCCCCGAGCATCGTGAACGGTTTGATCATGACGTTCGTGCTGCTCTCCAGCAGCTTGACGATGTTGGCGGCGGTGGCTGCCGCGAAACAGGGGCGCAAATCCTCATGTCTGATGTGGCTCGGCGCTACCATCGTGCTCGGGATCATTTTTGCCACGCTACATCTGCGCGAATGGTTCCACTTGTTCGGAGACGGCTGGAGCCTCTCGAAAAATCCGCTGGGCGGTACCGTGATGTTCGGCGCGACGTTTTTCAGCATCACCGGCTTGCACCTGATGCACGTGATTTCCGGAATTATCGCGCTGATCGTGATCACCATCGGTTTTAATACCGACTGGCTGGATGCCGGACACGTGGAGACCACCGGCCTCTACTGGCACTTTGTGGATTTGGTGTGGATGTTTGTGTTTCCGCTGCTGTATCTGTTGAACGTGGCCCGCTGAAGCAAGGGCCGGCGAAAAAGAAGGAGGCGATGCCGTGACGGAAACGAATCATGAACCCGGAATGACGGGTTACATTACGATCTGGGTCGGGCTTCTATGCATCGTGGGCATCGAGACTTTTCTTACCACGCTGCATATTTCCACGCATCGGCTGCTGGCGGCGTTGTTGCTGCTGGCGTTCCTGGAGGCTGGCATCGCGCTGCTGTATTTCATGCACCTGAGATATGAAAAGCCCAGCCTTTTTTGGTCGCTGGTGCCGGCCGTGATTTTCGTGCTATTTATGATGAATCACATCTGGCCAGACGCTTACCGCGTGGCCAGCATGAGGTTGCCGATTCAGTAGTTCGTGGTTTGCAGGCACGTCGCGGTGGGCGGTGGCTGTTGGCTGGATGCAGAGCATCATTCACGGGAATAGACGCTCCCGAGGGGGCTTGACTGCCATGGGCAGAACGACGCGGAGAATCGCCAGGTTCCTGGGACGCGCGGTCGCCGCGCTGCTCGTGATCGCAAGCCCCGCAGCCCTCTACGCGCAGAGCTGCGCGATGTGTTACCAAAGTGCCGCTGCCTCCGGCCCGCGTTCGATTCATGCTCTGAAGATGGGCATTCTGATTTTGATGTTCCCCCCGCTGCTGATCACCGCTGGCGTCGTGTACCTGGCGTATACCAGGCGCGATCAATTCAACGGAAACTCGTAGCGGCGCGCCCTGGCGATTCGGCGCTGCCCAAGTTCATTGGGATCCGATCAGCCTCGTGCGGCACCCACCTCGCTGTACGCCTTGGCGATTTGTGCGGCGACTCGCGCATTGTTCACAAGCAGTGCGATATTTGTTTCCAGCGTTTGGCCGTGGCTTGCCGTTGCCAAATAATTCAGCAGATACGGTGTGACAGCCTTCCCGCGAATTCCGGCATCGGCAGCGGACTGCAACGCCTGAGCGATCCACTGGTCCACTTCCTGCTTTTGCAGCGCGCTGCGTGAGGGTGGCGGATTGCAGAAGACAATTCCCGACAACAGTCCCAGCTCCCAATGAATTTGCATTAGGCGCGCAGCCTCGGAGGGCGCATCCACCCGCGCTTGCAGCGGAAGTCCGCTATCCTCGACGTAGAAACCCGGGAACTTGCTCGTGCGATAGCCCACGACCGGCACACCGAGCGTTTCCAGAATTTCCAGAGTGCGCGGAAGATCGAGAATGGCCTTCGCTCCAGCGCACACCACAGCCACAGGCGTGCGCCCAATCTCCGGCAAATCCGCTGAAATGTCGAAGCTAAGCTCTGCTCCGCGGTGGACACCGCCTATTCCGCCAGTCGCGACCACGCGAATTCCGGCGAGCGCGGCGATCAGCATTGTTGCGGCCACCGTCGTGGCTCCGGTTTGCCGCGCAGCCCGCACCGCAGCTAGGTCGGCGCGACTGACTTTCGCGATTCCCTCGGTCGCGGCAAAAGTCGCGAGCTGCTCGGAGGAGAGTCCCACGACGAGAGACCCTTTCATGATGGCAATTGTTGCGGGTACCGCACCTTCTTCGCGTACCGCTGCTTCCATTGCAAGGGCCGTCTCCAGATTTTGCGGCCGCGGCAAGCCGTGCGCGATCACGGTGGATTCAAGCGCGACAACCGGCCGGCCCGCCTCCAACGCCGCAGTCACGTCGTCCCGAACTAAAAGCGAGATAACCAAGGAAAGCCTCCGAGTCCTTTTGGTCTTATCACAAAACGCTTCCGAGAGAGAAGTTCGCACGAAGATCTTTCTGGGCCGTGCTAGGATTTCGACTCCATGAGCGGCAAGACAACGCGCCGGCCCGATATCGTCGTGCTCGGGGACATCAACGTGGACATCATGGGTCGCGTGAAGGCGTGGCCGAAGCCTGGGGAAGATTGCCTCGCGCAAAAACTGGAAATTCGCTGCGGAGGTGTGGGCGCGAATTGCGCATTCGGTTTGGCGCGCTGGGGTGCGGCGGCGCGGCTGGTCGGATGCATCGGGCAGGATATTTTCGGCGATTACGTTCTCGAGACGCTGCGCGCATGCAGTGTGGATGCGCGCTCGGTGCAACGAAGCAGCGCCGCCATGACGGGAATGTTTTACATCAACGTCACGCCCGACGGCGAGCGCACATTTTTCGGCGGCCGCGGCGCGAATGCGTTGCTGCGAATACCAGCCCGCAGCGGCGCCTTGAGCGACGGAGCGGCAGCGGCACATCTCGCGGGACACAGCTTTCTTGATCGTGGCCCGGACCAAGTCGCGAAGTCTCTGATTAAGGCAATCCACGCACGCGGCGGCTGGATCTCTCTGGACGTGGGCATGCAGCCAAGCAAAGCGATTCCGCAGAAAATTTTGCAAATGGCACGCGGCGTGGATATTCTGCTGGTCAGCCTGGACGAAGGCGCTGCACTCACCGGCACGCGCGATCCTTTTCGAGCGTTTGCGCAGCTGCGGAAAGCCGGTGCGCGCGAGGTCGTGCTGAAAGTCGGCCGCCGCGGCTGCGTGATCAGCGAAGCGGGGCAACCCGTGCGTGTTCCTTCCTTCTCCGTGCGCGCAAAGGATTCCACCGGAGCCGGAGACGCCTTCGTCGCCGCATTTCTGCAAGCGCGATTGCGCGGATGGCCAACGATCGAAGGCGCCATCGTCGCGAATGCCGCGGGCGCGCTGGCGACCACCGTCGTCGGGGCGGGGCAGAACCTGCCGGGACAGCGCGAAGTGACGGCACTGCTGAGCGCGCAGCGACTGCAGGGAAAATGGGACGAAGCGCGCAAGCGCGTACTTGCGCGCTTAAACCACGACCGCCGGCTTCGCAGAAGGAGTTCCATATGAAGCGAGCACCCGAGAGCACGCCGTTGCCCGAATGGAAAAAAGAGATGGACCGGCAGCGAATGCGGTCGCTCGCAGATCTTTTTCCCGCCCCTAAGCCGGTGATCGGCATGGTTCATCTGTGGCCGCTTCCGGGCGCGCCCGGTTACAACGGATACGGGATGCAAATGATCATTGACCATGCGCTGCGCGACGCCGAAGCGCTGCTGCAGGGCGGTGTGGACGGCCTGATGGTGGAAAATATGTGGGACCTGCCCTACTACGTTGGCAACGACGTAAAGCCCGAGGCGATGACCGCGCACGCCGTGGCTGCGGCCGAAGTAGTGAAAAATTCCCGCGTTCCAGTCGGCATCAACGTAATCCACAACGGCGGAGTGGTCTGCCTCGCCATCGCGCTCGCGGCCAAAGCGCGTTTCATACGCGTCTGCATTCTTACCGGCGCGCGTGTGTGGGATACTGGCGAATTCGATCACGGCTGCGCTGCCGAGCTGATGCGCAAACGAAAAGAATTAGCTGCTAGCGACATTCACGTTTTCGCCGACGTGGACAAAAAACACTCGGTCCCGTTTCCTGGCATTGATTTGGCTACGCACATCCAGTGGACCGAGTTCTACGGGGCGGATGCTCTGATCGTTTCCGGAAAATTTACAGGCAACGCTCCGGACGTCGAGAAAGTCCGCGACGCAAAGCGCCTCGCGACGCGTCCTATCCTGATCGGCAGTGGCAGCAGCGCGGAGAACGCGGCCGCGTTGCTGCAGTACGCCGATGGCATCATCGTCGGAACGAGCTTGAAAAAAGATGGCGTGATGGAAAATCCCGTGGACGTGCGGCGCGTGAAGGCGCTGATGGACCGCGTGCACCCAGTGCGCGAGCATGCCGCCGTACCCGCTGACTCGCATTCGGAGGAACGATGACGGTGGCAGCAAGAAATTACAAGATTGCAGTGATCCCGGGTGACGGGATCGGCCTCGAAGTCGTGCCCGAGGGAATTCGCGTGCTCGAAGCGGCCGCCAAGCGTTTCGGATTTTCCTGCGCGTGGCAGAATTTCGATTGGAGCTGCGAAATTTACCGACGCACGGGACGCATGATGCCCGAAGACGGCCTCGATCAGCTCCGCCCCTTCGATGCAATTTTCCTCGGCGCCGTTGGTCATCCCGACGTTCCCGACCACATTTCATTATGGGGATTGCTGATTCCCATTCGCCGCCGCTTTCGCCAGTACGTGAATTTGCGCCCGGTGATTTTGCTCCAGGGATTGGACTCGCCGTTGAAAAATGTCCGGCCCGGCCAAATTGATATGGTAATCGTGCGGGAAAATAATGAAGGCGAGTATTCGGAAATCGGCGGCAGGCTCTATGCTGGCACGGACGACGAGCTCGCAATCCAGCAGTCCATATTCACCCGGCGCGGCGTGGACCGCATTTTGCGTTATGCCTTTCAGCTGGCAAGAAAACGAAAATCGCACGTGACTTCCGCCACGAAATCGAATGGCATCATTCACACCATGCCTTACTGGGACGAGCGTTTTCACGCAATCGCGCGGGAATTTCCGGACGTCCGCACCGATCAATATCACATTGATATTTTGACGGCCCACTTCGTGCGTCATCCGGATTGGTTCGACGTTGTGGTCGGCTCCAATCTTTTCGGTGACATTCTTTCGGACCTCGGACCTGCGGTAGTGGGTTCGATCGGTATCGCGCCTTCGGCGAACCTGAACCCCGAGGGCGAATTTCCGTCCATGTTCGAGCCGGTGCACGGTTCCGCGCCGGACATTGCGGGGCAAGGCATCGCCGATCCGATCGGTCAAATCTGGTCTGGCGCGATGATGTTGCATCATCTGGGCGAAGAAGACGCAGCGAAGGCGGTTGAGCAGGCCATCGCCAAAGTGCTGGCAAGTTCGAAAGTGCGTACGCCCGACCTCGGCGGCAAATCCACAACCAGGGAACTGGGTGAAGCCATCGAGCGCGAAGTCCTGGCGGCGCACAAACAAATTGTCTGACGATTTAGTAACAGCATTCGCCGTGTTAAAATGCGGCGGTGGGGCTGTAGCTCAGTTGGATAGAGCGACGCACTCCTAACGCGTAGGTCGTCGGTTCAATTCCGACCAGCCCCACCATCATCAGTTTGGCAGGAGAAACGTCCCGCTCGCCTGGATTCTTCGTTACGAACTTCGCGGCTTCTTGTCTTTCGATGCGCGCTTCAAATCTTCCACGGAAGGAAAAGATGTGGGCGCAGTCAGCGCCAATTCAGGCGGGTTCTTCCCGTTCTGCATCGCGGCCACAAGCATTTCCAGCGCCAGCTTCGTATTCGGAGGCACTACGACGGTAGCTGCAAGCAGACCGCTGCGCACATATTGTTGTCCGGTCGCAATCAATCCATCGCAACCTGTGAACGGCACGCCCAGCCATTTTTCGCGCGCGGCCTCGTCGGCGCTTTCCTGCATCGCTTTGCGCGCTCCGATGGCCATCGAATCGTCCTGCGCGCCCACCAAATCCACAAACTGCTTCACGGAAGTGGACAAGCGCATCCAGGAGCTCACCGCTTTGTAAGCGCTCTCTTCGGTCCACTGCCCCTTCAACATATTAATCTTGATGTTCGCAGGTTTGGTTTGCTGCATTCCGGTGGTGCGCTCTTTCGCGGCGGAGTTTTCCGAGGGACCCTGGATGTAGAGGACCGAGCCGCCGTTCGGAAGCAGCGCAGCGAATTGCTGGCCTTGAATCCGCCCGATTTCCAGGTGGTCAGAGCTAACCGCAAAAGCCGGCGCGCGCCCGGAGCGGCGCAGTTCGGGCAAATATTCCGCGTTGCGATTCAGAACGACCCAGCCAATTCCAGCGCCAGAGGCCGCGCGAGCCACCTGCGGCAACGCCGTCGAGCCCAGCGGCTCGAAAAGTATGGCATCCGGCCGCGCGCCCGCCGACGATTGAATTGCTTTCAGAATTTGATCGCTCTGTTTGATCGCGTCGTTGTCCGCGTACACGACTTGCAGGTCCAGGCCCAGACGTTGTGCTGTCTCTTGCGCGGCAGTAGCCTGTTCCTGCTGATAATCATTGTCGTCGGTGGGCAACGAGAGCAGATAGTTCAGCTTGGGCATGGGTCGGTCGAGGTCCTTGATTGCTCCGTCCCGGAAAGAGTACATGGAAAACGACGAACGGTGTTTGGCGAAGTCGCGGCGGAGTGCCGTGTCGTGACATGCCCGCATAGCTTCCGCGTGCGCCGCCGGGCAGTGCGGAATTTGCTGTCAGCGGTTCAGTTGAAGCGCACGTATTGGAAATTCAACGGCTGGCGATTAATGCCGCGGATGGGCGGCGCGATCCAGTTGGCAAATTTCCCGGGTTCGATCACGCGTCCCGTCATCAGCGATTGCACGAACTTCTGATCCGCCGCGCTGGGCATCCACTTGTCGCGATTATTTTCCCACGCTTCCTTTGTCAGCACTTCGCCTTCGGGGCTGATGAAGTGCCCGGCGAAATTGCCGATGGCGCGGTGGAACCCCTTGTGTGGCAGCGTCAGGCGGAACGAAATTCCAGCCTGCTCCATGATTTTGTTCCAGCGATCCACGCCGCCCTGAATTTCCGCGATGTAGTCGTCGCGCAGCCGCTCATTCAGCGCCGTCAGCGCGGAAACCTGGCGCGTGATGATTTTGTTGCCGGAAACTTCCAGAACCGGATATTCCGCGTTCTGCAGCGTGTGGTCGTCCTCGATTTTCGTTTCCTCGTAGCGCCCTTTCAGGCCGGTTGTGTAGTAACTGGCGGCATTCGAGGATGCGTCCGAACCAAAAAGATCAATCGTGACGCTGAAATGGAAATTGAGATATTTCTGCATTGTTGGCAGGTCAATCACGCCGAGCGCGCGCACGTCGCTCGCGTTTTCGACTTTGTGTTCCTTCATCACCTCGCAAGTCCGCTGTAAGATGCGGCTGATACCCGTTTCGCCGACGAACATATGGTGCGCTTCCTCGGTGAGCATGAAGCGGCAGGTCCGCGCCAGCGGGTCGAAGCCGGATTCCGCGAGCGCGCAGAGCTGGAATTTTCCGTCGCGGTCGGTGAAGAAGGTAAACATGTAGAACGCCAGCCAGTCCGGCGTAGGTTCGTTGAACGCGCCGAGAATGCGCGGATTGTCCGCATCGCCCGAGCGCCGCTCGAGCAACGCTTCGGCTTCTTCGCGTCCGTCGCGGCCGAAATAGCGATGCAGCAAATAAACCATCGCCCACAGGTGTCGCCCTTCTTCCACGTTCACCTGAAAAATATTTCGCAGGTCATATAAAGACGGGCAGCACATGCCAAGCAGCCGCTGCTGTTCCACCGACGCAGGCTCCGTATCGCCCTGCGTTACGATCACGCGCCGCAATGTGGAGCGGTATTCGCCGGGAACTTCCTGCCACGCCGGCTGTCCTTTGTGCACACCGAAATTCACCTGGCGCGCGGCGTCGCGTGGTTGCAGGAAAATTCCCCAGCGATATTCGGGCATGCGCACGTAGCCGAATTGCGCCCAGCCATCGGGCTCGACGCTCGTCGCCGTACGCAGATACACTTCGAGCGCGTGGCTTTCGCTCGGACCCATGTCGTACCACCAGTTCATGTAGGCCGGCTGCCAGTGCTCCAGCGCGCGCTGCAGCACGCGATCCCTGCCCAGGTCCACGTTGTTCGGAATTTTCTCGGTGTAATCAATCATGACGATCTCCTGAAA
Organism: Candidatus Acidiferrales bacterium; assembly: GCA_050012455.1. Lineage (GTDB taxonomy): Bacteria > Acidobacteriota > Terriglobia > Acidiferrales > UBA7541 > Palsa-295. The sequence continues at coordinate 96,323 of JBEKHD010000002.1, forward strand.
ATAATAAATCGCTAGAAACTCGCGCGGCCGCGAACGAGCCTCACACGCGCTCCCAATTAAATTTCACGGGCGCGCCCGTGCCGTAAATCTTCAGGGCGCCGCTCTCACCAACAGCGTTCGGGCGTATGAAGATCCAATTCTGCCAGGCGGACAGCCTGCCAAAAATCCGCGTCTCCATCGTTTCCGGCGCACTGAATCGCAGATTCGCTTCCAGGCCGGTGAGCGCATCGGGCGAAAGCGCAATTCTGGATTCGATCGCCTGGCGCAGTTCATCCTGCCAATCAAGATCGTCTGGCGCGGCGGTCACAAGCCCCAACTCGACCGCTCCCGTCACTTCCAGTACACGTCCAATGTGGTCGCGCAGAGCCGCGATTCGCGTATCGTCCTGGTAAAAGCGCGCCGCCAGACGCGAAAGGTGATTCACCATCGGCAGCGCGCCAAAATTCATCTCGGATAGCGACATTGTGGCTCGCGCTTCGCCTTCCTGCGTGTCCAGCATGTAGACGCGATCCGCCGCGAGCGCCAGTTCCAACAGAGTCCCCGCAAAACAGGAATTAGGTTCCACCAGCCCGTAGATCGAACGCGAGGAAACATCCAGTCGAGCGAACGTGCGCCGCATCATGCCCAGGACTTCGCGCACAAACCAATTGTCTTGATTTGCGAGAATGAAATTGTCTAACGCCAGGACCGCATCGGGATTTCCCGTGGTTTTCACAATCCACAGGCCAAGTTCCGGTTCGCTGGTGCGCAGGCCGAGAATTGCGTCGTCCAGTTCGCGAGCCATTTGCAGCGGCCACCAACCTGCTCCTTCGGCCAATGCGCTCTCCACGGTAGGCGTCTCGGTGGTTTCCGGCGCGCGCACAGTCAAATTAACAGTGCGCGATTCGCGATTCACTTGCGCGTCCACAAATTCGTAGTGCCGCCCCGCGTCGTCAATGGTCCTTTGCAACGGCGTGAGAGCCACACCCTGCGCGCTCGCAGGACGGTCGCTGCATTCGGCCAGATCGAGCGCGCGCTGCTTCACGTGCTCCGCGAATTGCTGCGTTTTCACAACGTCATCCACGAGTCCCCAATCTTTAGCGCGCTGGCCCTTGACTCCATCCGCGGTGGTGCAGAAAATGTCCGCGTGATCTCGGCGCACTTTTCGCTTGTCGGTGACGCGCGTGAGGCCGCCGGTCCCAGGCAGAACGCCGAGCAGGGGAACTTCGGGCAAGCTGACGGCAGAGGAGCGGTCGTCCACCAGAATAATTTCATCGCAGGCGAGAGCCAGTTCGTATCCACCGCCGGCGGTAGTTCCGTTCAGCGCGGCAAGGAATTTCAGGCCTGAATGCGCGCTGGAATCTTCGATGCCATTGCGCGTCTCGTTCGTGAACTTGCAGAAATTCACTTTCCAGGCGTGCGAGGAAAGCCCCAGCATATAAATGTTGGCTCCTGAGCAGAAGACGCGATTCTTCGCGCTGGTGAGCATCACGCAGCGAATTTCCGGATGCTCGAAGCGGATTCTTTGCAGGACGTCGTGGAGCTCGATGTCCACACCCAGATCGTAGGAATTCAGTTTGAGCTTGTAGCCGGGACGCAAGCCGCCGTCCTCGTTCACGTCCATCGTCAGTGTGGCCACGGGCGCGTCGTAGGCCACCCGCCAATGTTTGTATTTCGCCGGCTCGGTTTGATAATCCACCGGCGCTGCCTTGATTTGTGAATCATGCGTTGCTGCGACGTCCACGCGTGCCTCCTACCGGATCTCGGAATGCAGTGCTTGCTTCAGTTTCAGGAAACTTTGTTCCGCGGATTCGCCGGAAGTATCCAGATGCAAATCCGCCTTGCGATAAAACGGTTCGCGCGCTTCCAGAATGCGGCGCAAATCTTCCATGGCCTCATCGTTTTCCGCCATGGCGCGAAAATCGCCTTGCGCCATGACGCGCGCCATATAATCTTCCGGATTCGCTTTCACCCACACCGTAAAACAGCTCACCAGCAGGCGGTCGTAGGTTTCTTTTTCGGAGACGACACCGCCGCCGACGGAAAGAACCGCGCGCGGATACTCGCTCAGGATGCGCTCGAGCACTCGCTGCTCGATACGGCGGTAACCGGTCTGCCCGTACAGAGAAAAAATCTCCGACAGATCCATCCCGGCTTCTTTGGCGATTTCGCGGTCGAGTTCGATGAACGGCGCCTTCACTGCTTGCGCCAACTTCACGCCCAAAGTTGATTTCCCAGCGCCGCGCAAGCCAATCAATGCGATGCGCGAATGCCGGTCGGTCGGGCCGGCGCCGAACTCCTTCCTGAGCCTAGCCACAACTGTGGTCAGTTGTTGGGCGGGAAGGCGCTCGAGGAGGTCGAGCAGGGAGCGTTTCGCGTCGGATGCGGGAGCTTCGGCGGCAAACAGGTCCGCCAGCGACACATTCAGAGCTGTCGCGATGCGCCGCAACAGCACGACCGAGACGTTGCCATCGCCCAGCTCGAGCTGCGCCAGATGCCGCTCGGACACGTCCGATTCACGCGCGACCATTTTGCGCGTCATGCCGCGGCGGCTGCGCAATTCGCGCACCCTCACGCCCAGCGCTCGGAGGAATTCCTCATCGCTAGGCTGCGCAGCAGGGTTAGGCAGGACCGCGTCGGATTGCATTTCTGGTGTCATGTAAACGCGTGCACGCAACATGAACTATAGTACATGCACAGAGGCGGAAGTCAACAATTCAGCCGAACGCGCGCTCGAGCCCAGATCTCGTCAATGATGATTAGAATATCTCTACTTCAACATAATAAAGCACTTACAGAACAAAATGCCTAGCGTTTCTAGCATGGCGCCTTGTTTCGATATGCAGCATAGTACCAATTCTGGAAAGCAGCTATGGGTGGAGCGCTCTGCCAACCCCGCGAAGCAATTGGCGGGAAAATGGTACGAACGGGCCATCGCCGGCACAACATGTATAGTGCGAAAGTTAGTCATGCGCGTTCGATGCCTACATTGCGCCGCCCAGGTAGAGGTCGACGACCGGCGGGTCAAAGGCCGTAAAATGGCCCAAATTCGCTGCTGGATGTGTGCGCAGAGCTCGGTCGTGGACCTGCTGCCCCCAGACGTGAAATCCTCAACGATCATCACCGATCCGGTAGCTGCTCAGGATCGTCCTTTTGCCGCTGCGCGCCTGGAACAGACTTCCAGCGCCAGGCGCGCGACGCTGGATCTCCCCGAGGGCAAATCGATCGCGATTTCCGTGGTCGGAGGGTCCTCTCAAGGGTTGGAACGCGGCCTGACCATGCCGCTGGTGACGATCGGCCGCCTGCGTGGCGGCGCCGATTTCGAGATTGACGATCCCATGATTTCGCGGCTGCACTGCGCCGTAGAGGTCAAGAATGACACGGTTTACCTGCGGGATCTACGCTCGACAAACGGCACCTACGTGGCAGACAAACGGGTCTTGGCGACTCAAATAGACGACGCCACCGAGTTCCGAATTGGAACCTCCACGCTGCGAGTGAGCATCCGCTCGCACCAATAGCCCGGCGCACGGCTCCCGTAGTGAGCCCCCCCGCGAAAGTTTAGACCTGCGCCGCGCCTCCCACTGCGGTATGCTCTCTCCCGATAAATCTAAAGCCGGTTAGAGCCGCATCCGCTCGTTTCGCCGGTGGTCAAATCCGCGGGGGAGAAGGTGAGTGGTGAAGAGCGGGATCGCAAAATCGGGATGGGCAGCAGCATCACCAGACGCGATTTTCTCAACGGCTTCGGCATCGCTGTAGGCGGATCGGTACTACTTCCAGACACGAAATGGTTCGAACGTTTTGGGCTCCCGCAGTCGCCCCTATCTCCTGATAAATCCTCGGCCTACTATCCTCCGGCGCTTACGGGCATGCGGGGCACCACGGATGCCGTGATGGAAGTCGGCCACGCTCTGCGCGACGGGAACACCTGGAACGCCCCCTCCCCCGATGCCGAGTCGTACGATCTGATCGTCGTAGGGGGAGGCATCAGCGGCCTTTCGGCGGCGTATTTCTTCCGCCAAGTGGCCGGGCCGAAAGCCAAAATTCTGATCCTCGAAAATCATGATGATTTCGGCGGCCACGCCCGGCGCAACGAATTTCAGACCAGCCAGCGAATGATTCTCGGCTACGGCGGCACGCAATCTATCGCCGGCCCGAAAATCTACAGCAAGCAGGCAAAGCAGCTGTTCACGGAGCTGGGCATTGACGTCCAGAGGTTCTACAAGTATTACGACCGCAATTTCGAGAAATCGCATGGCCTTGCACACGGCACATTTTTCGACAAGAAAACATTTGGCGAAGACAGGCTGGTCGCCGGCACGGGCGAACCGACGTGGCCGGCGTTTCTCGCGAAGACGCCGCTTTCCGCGCAGGTCCAGAAAGATCTCGCTCGCCTGCGCACGGAAAAGGTTGATTATCTGCCGGGTCTGTCCACGTGGGACAAGAAAGTCCTGCTGGCCAAAACCAGTTACAAGGATTATCTGCTGAAGTACGTTAAGGTCAGTCCCGACGCGATTCCTTTTCTGCAGACCGAGACCTACGGCCTCTACGGCGTAGGCATTGACGCGGTTCCGGCGGGCGATCTGGCGGGCCTCGGCTCCCCGGGATTCGCGGGCATGGATCTGTCCGGGCCTCCGGGACCAGGGCTGGGCGCGGAAATCACCAAGCAAGAAGAAGATGAGCCGTACATCTTTCATTTTCCAGACGGGAACGCTTCCATCGCGCGACTGCTGGTGCGCTCGCTGATTCCGGCTTCTGCGCCAGGCCACACCATGGAAGATATCGTCACGGCCAAGCTCGACTACTCCACGCTCGATGATCCCGCATCTCCCGTGCGTCTCCGGCTGAACAGCACGGTAATCCTCGCGCGCAACGTCGGCGAGGCGAATAACGCGAAGGAAGTCGAGATCACTTACGTGCGTGACGGCCACGCCCGCAGCGTGCGTGGCGCCAGCTGCGTACTGGCATGCTGGAACATGGTGATTCCATATTTGTGCCCGGATTTGCCGGATAAACAGAAGGACGCGCTCGCCTACGGCGTGAAAATTCCGCTGGTGTACACGAACGTGCTGATTCGCAATTGGCAATCGTTCAAGAAACTGGGAGTGAGCAGCGTACGCTGCCCAGGGAGTTACTTCGAAACCGTCACGCTGGATTTTCCGGTGAGCATGGGCGATTACAAATACACTGCGAATCCGGCCGAGCCTTGTGTATTGCATCTGGAACGAGTTCCGTGCAAAGCGGGCCTGCCCGCGCGCGAGCAGCAAAAGGCCGGCCGCCGCGAACTTCTCAACACCAGCTTCGCAACTTTCGAGCGCAATATCCGCGAGCAGCTCGGCGCCATGCTCTCGGGCGGCGGATTCGACCCCGCCTCGGATATTCAGGCCATCACGGTAAATCGCTGGGCGCACGGCTACGCCTATGAATACAATTCGCTCTACGATCCTGATTGGCCGGAGGAGCAGCAGCCTTGCGTCATCGGCCGGCAGCCGTTTGGGCGCATCTCGATTGCGAATTCAGACGCGGAAGCGTTCGCCTACACCAACGCGGCGATTGACCAGGCGTACCGCGCGGTTAACGAGGTCGCGCGATTCACCCGTGCTGCCAGCGCGTAAAGCGGCCGCCCGCAAAGTGATATATTGTTGAGGAAATAAAGGGCCGCGCATACATGCGCCGGCGCTACGCCGGGATTTGAACCATTTGAGCCATAAACAGACAGCCCGCCTGCTCGATCCCCTGTTCACCACGGATTCCATGCGTGAAATTTTCTCAGATCTCCACAGGCTGCAGGGCATGCTCGATTTCGAGGCTGCGCTGGCGCGAGCTTTGGCGCACGCAGGCGTTGCGTCCGACGCTTCCGTCGCGCCCATCGTCGCGCAATGTATCGCCGATAAGTTTTCGATGGACGTCCTGGCGCGCGAGGCAGCTCTCGCCGGAAATTTGGCGATTCCGCTGGTGAAGGCGCTCACGACTGCGGTCGCGATATCTGATGCGAAGGCCGCTGGCTTCGTTCACTGGGGCGCCACCAGTCAGGACGCGATTGACACCGGCCTCGTCCTGCAATTGCGTGACGCGCTGGATTTGCTGCAGCGCGATCTTGCGCAATTTTCCAGCAGCCTCGCTCGCGTCGCCGAAAAGCATCAATCCACTCTGCTCGCCGGGCGCACTTGGTTGCAGCAAGCGAGCCCCGTGACGCTTGGCTTGAAAGTTGCCGGATGGCTCGACGCAATTCATCGCCAGCAAGAGCGGATCGTGCGCGCGCGCAAAGAGATTTCCACGCTGCAGTTCGGCGGCGCGGTGGGCACGCTTGCCGCGCTAGGCGAAAAAGGCCCCACGGTGGCCGCGGCGCTGGCTTCCGAATTGAAGTTGCAGCCGCCTAGCATTCCGTGGCACACGCATCGCGACCGTTTCGCGGAAGTTGCTACAGTGCTGGGCCTGCTGGTGGGCACGCTGGGAAAAATTGCGCGCGATATCTGTTTGCTCGCGCAAACCGAAGTGGGCGAAGTTCACGAGCCTGTGGAATCCGGCCGCGGGGGATCTTCAACGTTGCCCCACAAACGCAATCCAGTGGGTTCGGCGGTGGCGCTGGCTGCCGCAATTCGCGTGCCGGCGCTGGTCTCGGTCATGCTCACCGCAATGGTGCAGGAACACGAGCGTGGGCTAGGCGGCTGGCACGCAGAATGGGAAACACTGCCGGAGATTTTTTTGCTGGCTGCGGGAGCACTCGCTCACATGGCGCACGTCCTGGAAGGTCTGGAAGTTTACGAAGAGCACATGAAGCACAATCTCGGGGCGACGCACGGCCTGATTCTCAGCGAGGCGGTGGCAATTGCGCTGGCGAAGCACATGGGGCGGGCGACTGCGCATCAACTGGTGGAACGCGCAGCGCACCGCGCGCTCGAATCCGGCCGGCCGCTGCGCGATCTGCTGCTCGAAGACCAGGAAGTGCGCGCGCATCTTTCATCCGCGGAAATTGATGGATTGCTAGATCCTAGGAATTACACCGGCTCGGCGGCCCTGATGATCCAGCGAGTGTTGGCTGGCGAAAAGAAAAACCGATAATCTAGCGCCCACGAAGACTTCCGATATGACTTATATCCAAATCAGCGGTGCGCGCTTTAACTACCGGCTGGACGGCTCGGCGGGCGCGCCATGGGTGGTGCTGTCCAATTCGCTGGGCACGAATCTCGCGATGTGGGACGCGCAAGCTTCCGCACTCAACGAAAAGTTTCGCGTCCTGCGCTACGATTCGCGCGGACACGGCCGGTCGGACGTCACGCCAGGGCCCTACACGATCGCAGGACTAGGCCGCGATGTGATCGGCTTGCTCGACGCGCTGCAAATTCCGATCGCACATTACTGCGGCCTTTCGATCGGCGGATTAATCGGCCAGTGGCTGGGAATCAATGCACCGAAGCGTTTCAAAAGTTTGACGCTGTGCAATACCGCGGCGCGCATCGGCACGACGGATGCCTGGAACACGCGCATCGCAGCCGTCCGCGAAGGCGGCATGGTTGCGATTGCGAGTGGCGTGGTAGCCCGCTGGTTCACCGAGGATTTCGCAAAGCGGGCACCTGAGACGATGGAAGCCACGCGGCAGATGCTGCTGCACTCGGCGCCAGAAGGCTACGTCGCTACCTGTGCCGCGCTGCGAGATGAAGATCTGCGCGACGCAATTGCACGGGTGAGCTTGCCGACGGTGGTGATTTCCGGCAGCAAAGACACATCAACGACAGCCGTCGACGGTCAATTTATCGCGGGGAAAATCCCGGGCGCGGAATACCTCGAACTCGACGCCGCGCATCTTTCGAATATCGAAGCAGCCGGACCGTTCACCGCGGCGCTGCTTAAATTTCTGGAGCAGCAGGAGGCGAAATAATGGACGAGCGTGAGCGGCATCAATCAGGCATGAGGGTTCGTCGCGCGGTTCTTGGCGATGCACATGTGGACAAAGCCGAAGCAACCAAAGATTCCTTCAGCGAGCCGTTTCAGGATTTGATCACGCGCTATGCCTGGGGCGAAATCTGGTCGCGCCCCGGCCTTTCGCGGCACACGCGCAGCCTGCTGACGCTGTCCATGATGATCGCGCTCAATCGCGGCGATGAATTCCGCATGCATGTGCGCGCGGCGCTGAATAATAAGGTGACGCGCGAGGAAATCCAGGAAGTGCTGCTGCAGAGTGCCATCTATTGCGGCGTTCCGGCGGCGAACGCGGCATTCCATCTGGCGCAGGAAGTTTTTGCGGAGATTGATGCGGGACGTTGACGCAATTCCATGGTGCGGCACCTAATTCTGCATAACAAGAGCTCCAGCGGCGCCAATTTCAGGAGGAATTATAAATGTCGATCGAAAAAATTGCGGTAGTAGGGTGCGGGTTGATGGGTTCGGGAATCGCGCAGGTGGCGGCTCAGTCGGGCTGTCAGGTGACTGTCCGCGAAGTGTCGCAGCAGCTTGTGGATAAAGGATTGCAGACCGTCGAGAAAAATCTGCAGCGTCTGGTGGATAAGGGCACGCTCGCTGCGGGCGACCGCGATCAAGTTCGCGGCCGCCTGCGCGGCACAACGAATCTGGAAGACTTGAAGGATTCCGACCTCGTGATTGAGGCGATCATCGAGCAGTTGCCCGCCAAGCGCGAACTCTGGACCGCGCTAGATAAAATTTGCCCCAAACACACCATTTTCGCCAGCAACACTTCATCGCTTTCCATCACGGAAATGGCCATGTTCACGCAGCGGCCGGACCGTTTCCTGGGCCTGCATTTTTTCAATCCTGTTCCCGTAATGAAGTTGGTGGAAGTGATCCGGACGATCGCCACGGACCCGAAAGTGGATGAAGCAGCCGTCGCGCTCGCCGCACGCTTCGGCAAGACGCCCGTGCGCACTACCGATCGCACGGGTTTCATCGTGAATCGCTTGCTCGTACCGTATCTGCTCGATGCCGTGCGCGCGCTGGAAGAAGGAGTCGGCTCGATCGAAGACATTGACAATTCCATGAAGCTTGGATGCGGGCACCCGATGGGGCCGCTGACGCTGCTGGATTTCGTTGGACACGACACGACGTATTACATTGCGAACATCATGTTCGATGAATTCAAAGAGAAGCGCTTCGCGCCGCCGCCGCTGCTGAAGCGCATGGTGCTGATGGGATGGAATGGCCGCAAAGCCGGCCGCGGCTTTTACGATTACAGCGATCCCGCAAAACCGAAGCCGCTGCAATTCACGTAGAAGCTGTCACACGTCCGGCGTGCGAGCCGCTTAAGGCTTCGCTTGGCCTTCCGCTGCGCCAGCCTTGGAAAGGCGCTCGATCACTTCCTTCGGCAGCGGGCGCGATTTGATGCGCTCCGGATTCGCGGGATCCGTGCCCACCCACACGCGTGTTTCAAAACCCTCGACGGCCAAGGTTCCTGCCTTTAAGAATTGATGCCGGATGATGAAGCTGCTGCGGCGAAATTCCGTCACCATGGATTCCGCTAGCAGTTCGTCGCCGAACGTGGAAGGCACTATAAACCGCGCGCGCACATCTACCAGCGGAACTCCTAGAATCGCGTGCGCCCGGAACAAAGCGCGCGTTGGCATGCCCGCATTCATAAAAAGCGCCGTGGTGCAATCGTCAAACCAGGCAAGATACCGCGGATAAAACACGATTCCCGCGGGATCGCAGTCCCCCCATTCCACCAACAGGTGCTTCTTGCTTACGAACATCGCCTGATGCTCCCGAAACACACGCTTACTCGCGCGCGCAAAATCCAGTCCCGCAAAAAATCGGCCGCGTTCAACGACGCATGGTAACACCCACTTCCGCGACGCTCCAACTATTTGGGCCGTCACATGATATCGTTCCGCCACGCACGCCGCTTCTGCTATCGTTTACGAAGCTTCACGCGAGGACGCATCCCTATGCGCACGCAGGTTGGCATCATCGGAGCCGGGCCCGCGGGCTTGGTGCTCTCACACTTGCTGCACCTCCACGGCGTCGAATCCGTCGTCCTCGAAAATCGCAGCCGCCAGTACGTGCAGGAGCGCGTGCGCGCCGGTGTGCTCGAACAAGGCACCGTGGACCTGCTGAAGGAAACCGGCGTGGGCGAACGCCTGCAGCGCGAAGGCCTGGTGCACTACGGAGTGAATCTGCGCTTCGGCCGCCGCACCCATCGAATTGATTTTGCGGACCTCACCGGCGGAAAAGCGGTCACGATCTACGCGCAGCACGAAGTCGTAAAAGATCTAACAGACGCAAGGCTGGCCGCTGGCGGCCAGGTACATTTTGAAGTCGCAGACACCAGCATCCACAATTTCGCTGACTCGACGCCTTCGTCCAGGCCCACGATTCGCTTTCTCAAGGATGGCGAGCCGCGGGAGCTGGTATGCGATTTCATCGCCGGCTGCGATGGTTATCATGGCATCTGCCGACCGTCGGTGCCCGAGGGCGTGCTCACCACTTTCGAACGCCTCTATCCGTTCGGATGGCTGGGCATTCTCGTGGAGGCGCCTCCGTCTTCGGAAGAGCTCATCTACGCATATCACGAACGCGGTTTTGCGCTGCTCAGCATGCGTTCGCCGCGCATCGGTCGGCTTTACCTGCAATGCCGTCCGGATGAAGACATCCTGGATTGGCCCGACGATAAAATCTGGCAAGAGCTACAAGTCCGGCTGGCCGCCGAAGAAAACTGGAAGCTGGCAGAAGGCCCGGTGCTGCAGAAGGGAATTACTGGCATGCGCAGCTTTGTCGTGGAGCCCATGCAGTACGGCAATCTTTTCCTCGCGGGCGACGCAGCGCACATCGTGCCTCCCACTGGAGCCAAAGGCCTGAACCTGGCGGTGGCCGACGTGCGCATCCTCGCGCGCGCACTTGCGGAGTTTTACACCAGCGGGCGACGGAACCTGCTCGATGCCTACTCTCAAACCTGCCTGCGCCGCGTCTGGAAGGTGCAGCGATTCTCCTGGTGGATGACCTCCATGCTGCATCGCTTCGACGACGAGAACGCCTTCGACCAACGCCGCCAGTTGGCCGAGCTGGACTACGTCACCAGCTCGCGTGCGGCCTCCCAGTCACTCGCAGAGAACTACGTAGGTCTGCCGCTCGAATAGTCCCCAAATCCGTCTCCGTGGCGAGGATCAAAGCGGCACACCCCTGCGTTGCTGACCTTGGTACCAGCCGATTGAGAGTACCGGCCTATCGCCACAGTCCCTCGCAGACCATATCCTAACCGAGTCGAAAGCAAGCACACGCAACTCAGCCCTGCACCACGGGGCGCGCTAAACGGGGGTTTAGATGCACGCAGGGGGAGTCCGCAACATCATTCGTGGCCTGATAGTAGCCGGTACCATGCTCGTCGCCAGCCAGGCGGCGCTAGCGCAGCAAACCTTTTATTTGCAGATACATATGGGTGAAAACGGCCAGGATCCGATCGCTTTCATGGCGCCTCATTACTTCATTCACCAGGCCGCTGGCGCCAGCCTCAGCACCCCGCCAACGACGGCTTTTACCCCGTCGCAAATTCGCCATGCTTACGGATTTGACCTTGTCAGCAACCAAGGCGCCGGGCAGACTATCGCCCTGGTAGACGCCTACGATGACGCCAACGCGGCAAACGACCTCACCGTATTCAGCAAGCAGTTCAATCTGCCGGCCTGCACAACCGCCAACGGCTGCTTCCGCCAGCTGTATTCCAGCGGTCGCAAACCGGCTGCCAATGCGAACTGGGCCGTGGAAATTTCGCTCGATATCGAATGGGCGCACGCCATCGCGCCGCAAGCCAAAATCATGCTTGTCGAAGCTCCTTCCAATAACCTGAGCGACTTGCTCTCTGGCGTGGATTTCGCGGTGCGCAACGGCGCTTCCGTCGTCTCGATGAGCTGGACGTCCGGCGAACTCGCCAGCGAGCGCAGCCTAGACAATCACTTCGTTTCCACCGGCGTCACTTTCCTAGCAGCTTCCGGTGACAGCGGCACCGGCGTGAATTATCCGGCGGCATCGCCGGACGTGATTGCCGTCGGCGGCACTTCGCTGACGCTGGACAAATCCGGAAACTACAGCAGCGAATCCGCATGGAGCGGCAGCGGCGGCGGCATCAGCAAGTACGAATATGAGCCGCTCCCCCAGTCGCAGTTTCCGATCGCCGACGACCTGCACGGAATGCGCGGCGTGCCGGACGTCGCCTACAACGCCAACCCCGGAACCGGCTACGCGATTTATGATTCCATCGGAGTCAGCGGCTACAGCGGTTGGTTCCAGGTAGGCGGCACCAGCGCAGCGGCGCCACAGTGGGCCGCGCTGATCGCCATCACCAATTCACAGCGTGTGGCCGCCCGTAAAGCCGACTTGAGCGCCACCGGCACGTCGGTGTACGCGGTCGGAAAATCGAGCCCCACCACCAATTTTCACGCGGTCACCACGGGCAGCAATGGTTCCTGCGGCACCCTGTGTGATGCCCTCACCGGATACGACTACGTCACCGGTCTCGGCACGCCGCAATCCAAGGTCTTGATACCAGCCTTGGCCGCCCGCCCGTAAGCAGCCGGTCTTGCTCTTGGACGCGAGCCGCCTCGAAATTTTCGGGGCGGCTCAGTCCAGAATCTCTCCGCAGTTGCTCCATACGGACCTGCAAGGTCCGTTCCCCGCCGCCTAGCTCTTTTTGATCGAGCGACATCGTCGCGTCGCCGCGCTCTAATTATTTGCCGCGGTGGTGTATAGTTTTTTCAGGCGCGGCCATTCCAAAAGCCAGATTTGCTAGAGGCCACATCGTTTCGCCTCGCCACAGGTCTATCCCAAATGAAGCCACATTTGCAGGTCATGAAATTCGGCGGCACATCGGTGGGCGACGCTTCCTGCATCGCGCGCGTCGCCGAAATCGTCGCCAAAGCCTCGCGCGTTGGTCCTCTCGTCGTGGTTGTTTCGGCCATGAGCGGCGTCACCAATCGCCTGATCGAAGCCGCCACGTGTTCTGAGACCGGCGATCGCGAGCGCGCCGCCGAGCTGCTGGAAGCTCTGCGCGAACAGCATTTCGAAGCGCTGAAAATTCTGATTCAAAATCCCGAAACACGAAACTTGATCGCGCTGGGCATCGAGGAGCTTCTGCGCGAAGCGCAGCGCCTCTGCGAAGGGACGGCGCTCATCCATGAACTCACCGTGCGCACGCTCGATTCTGTTTCCAGCCTTGGCGAAAGGCTTTCCGCGCCGCTGGTTGCGGGTGCGCTCAGCGAACGCGGTGTCCGCAGCGAAGCCATCGAAGCCACGGCATTGATCGTCACCGACTCCTATCACGGCGCGGCCGAGCCTTTAATGGAGCCCACGAAGGCGCGCTGCGAAGCCCGCCTTCGCCCGTTGCTGCAACAAGGAGTTGTTCCAGTAATCACCGGATTTATCGGCGCGACCGCCGAAGGTGTTCTCACCACGCTCGGCCGCGGCGGCTCGGACTATTCCGCCACGATTCTCGGCGGCGCGCTCGCTGCGGATGAAGTAATCATCTGGACCGACGTGAACGGCGTACTTACGGCCGACCCGCGCCTGGTCCCTGGCGCGCGCACTATTCCGGAGATTTCTTACCGCGAAGCCGCGGAGCTTGCGCACTTCGGCGCCAAGGTGCTGCATCCCAAGACGCTGCGCGCTGTCACGCAATCCGGCATTCCCGTATGGATTCGCAACACCTTCGAGCCGGAACATCCCGGCACGAAAATCACGCCGCAGGGCCGCAGTTCCAGCGCCGGAGTGAAAGCTCTCACCGCCATTCGCGATGTTTCGCTCATCGCGGTCGGCGGCCCTGGAATTGTTGGCTTGCCCGACGTGGTGGGCCGCACATTTTCCACCACCTCCAACGTGCGCGCGAACGTGCTGCTGATCTCGCAGTCTTCGTCGCAGAACGATATTTGTTTCATCGTTTTTTCTTCCGATGCCAAACGCACCGTGGACGCGCTGCGCCAGCAATTCGCGCAGGACTTGATGCATCAGAAGGTCGAGCACATCACTCTCGACCCTAACATCGCCATCGTCGCCGTAGTTGGGGAAAATATGCGCGGAACCGTGGGCATGGCCGGGCGCACCTTCAGCGTGCTGGGCCGCGAAAACATAAATATAATCGCGATTGCTCAGGGTTCTTCGGAAACCAATATTTCGTTTGTAGTCTCTAGCCAGGACATGAAAAGAGCGCTGCTGGCCGTGCACCAGGAATTTGCGCTGGACACGCGGAACGCGCAGGAAACTTCGTCCGCAGCAAAATGAGCGACGCCATCGCAAAAAGCGCGTCGAAAGCCGCCTCCACGGCGGTGCAGCGTTGCATTGTACCTGGATGCGCCGCGACATTCGGCATCCGCGAGCAGATTTACGTGTGCCCGCGTTGCGGCGGGCCACTCGAAATCGAACTCCCGCTCGAGCTGCTGAAGGCAGTTCCGGATCTTCGCGAGCGCTGGCAGGCGCGCGCCGCTTCGCACGATCCGCGCGACCGCAGCGGCGTCTGGCGTTATCGCGAACTGCTGCCCTTTGATGACGACGCGCCGGTCGTCACGCTCTTCGAAGGCAACACGCCACTGTACGACGCTCCGCGCTCCGCAAAATATGCCGGTCTCACCGCGCTGCGCCTGAAACATCAGGGCTGCAATCCCACCGCATCTTTCAAAGACACAGGAATGACGACGGCGGTCACGCAGGCGAAATTACTCGGCGCGCGCACCGTGGTTTGCGCCAGCACTGGGAACACAGCGGCGAGCCTCGCTGCATATGCCGCGCGCGCCGCGTTGCAATGTGCGATTCTGCTGCCGCAGGGCCAAATCAGCCCCGCGAAGCTGGCGCAGAGCATGGATTACGGCGCCGTCGTTTGCGAAATCGCCGGAAATTTCGACGATTGCATGCGCCTGATTTCAGAGCTCGCCGATGTGCCGTCCATTTATATCGCGAATTCCATCAATCCTTTTCGCATCGAAGGGCAGAAGACCGTGGCGTTCGAGCTGCTCGAACAGTGCGGATGGCGCGTGCCGGATCACGTGGTCGTTCCCGGCGGAAACATGGGCAATAGTTCGGCGCTTGGAAAAGGTTTCGACGAAATGCTCCGCCTCGGATTGATCGATCGCTTGCCGAAGATCAGCGTTATTCAAGCCGAAGGTGCTGCACCCCTGGCTCATTTATTCGCCGGACTAAAACCACCGGAACCAGCCGCGGACGCCCTGCTTCCCGACGAAATCGCACCCGTTTCGAATCCTCGCACTCTGGCCACTGCCATAAAAATTGGTGCTCCTGTGTCCTGGAAGAAGGCGTTGCGCGCAGTGTTGGGTTCTCATGGCAGCATCATCACCGTCAGCGAACAGGAAATTGCCGACGCCAAAGCCATCATCGGCCGCGACGGCATCGGCTGCGAGCCAGCGTCGGCAACCACGGTCGCGGGCATACGCAAACTGGTCGCGAGCGAAAAAATTCATGCAGGCGAAACCGTAGTCGCGGTCTTGACGGGGCATGTGCTGAAGGATCCGGATTACGTTAGCAACTATCACCGCGGCACCCTTTCCTTTGAATCCGTCACTGCGGGAGGAACAGCGAAGACTGTGCAGATCTCCGGCGCGTTTCGCAACGCGCCGGAAAAAGTTGCTGCAACCAAGCAAGCCATTCTGAAAAGTTTGGAGAGCCGCCGCTAAAACAGGGAATTCGGCTACAGGAAAAACACCGACATAGAATGTCCCAGGCGATTGCACAAGCGTCCATGAAAAAGTCCAAGCCCCGCTCCTACGAAGTCCGCGTCCCCGCATCCAGCGCCAATCTCGGCGCAGGCTTCGATTGCTTTGGACTTGCGCTGGAGCTATTTCTCACGGTGCGTGCCACGGTGCAGAACGGCCCGGGCGCGCGCAGCGAAGCGCGCACCAGCGGCGTCGACGGCAGCAAAGAGCTGCCGAGCGCTCCGGAAGAAAACCTGATCCTGCGTGCGATGCAACGCGCGGCAGAACGCCATGGGCTGCGCTTGCCGCCTGTGCATCTGGCCGTGCGGAATGAAATTCCGATCGCCGGAGGCCTGGGAAGCAGCGCCGCAGCGATCGTCGCCGGCACCGCTCTGGGTTTTGCGGTCTGCGGGAAAAAATCAACGCAAGAAAGCGCTCTGCGCCTAGCCGCGGAAATGGAACACCATGCGGACAACGTGGGAGCAGCGCTGCTCGGAGGCCTGGTCGTCTCGTTCGTTGGCGCGGATGGCAACGTCATCGCGCTGCGCAAAAAATGGCCGAAGCAAATCCGTGTCGTCACCGTCACACCGAAAATGACTTTGGAAACCGCAGCTTCCCGCGCGGCCTTGCCGCAGACAATCGAACATGCCGCGGCCGTGCACAATCTCCAGCGCTCGGCGCTGTTTCTGGCAGCGCTGGATGAACGGCGCTACGACCTGCTGTGGGACGCGATGCAAGATCGCCTGCATCAATCGTTTCGTCAGGCGCTGATCCCCGGCCTCGTGGAAGCTCTGGCGATTCCGCGCATGCCGGGGCTTCTGGGTGTCGCTCTCAGTGGGGCCGGGCCAACCGTGGTCGCTTTCGCCACCAGCAATTTCGCGCAGATCGGAAAAGCGATCGCCGGCGCGTTTGAACGCAAAGGGCTGTCTTCGACAATTCGTAATTTAGCTGTGGCTCAGCAGGGAATTCGCGTAGCCGGCAAACCGCTCACGAAGTAGCAGCCTCGCCCGATTTAAATCACGTCGCTCGCGCTGCTATCACTTCACAAACGTCAAGCCGTGCGGCACAAAATGCGGGAAAACGTACGCGTAGAGCATCACAATCACGCCGACGATTGAGCCCAGCGCGATCGAATGCCAAAAAACAAATCGAAAAATGATTCCTTCGTTGCCCACTTGCTCCGTCGCTGACGTGGCAATGGTGATGGACTGCGCGTCCACCATTTTACCCATTACGCCGCCCGCGCTGTTCGCCGCGCACATCAAAATCGGGTCGATGCCCAATTGCTGCGAGGTGATGCGCTGCAGGCTGCCGAACAGCGCGTTCGACGAAGTATCGCTCCCAGTCAAAGCCACGCCGAGCCAACCGAGGAACGTTCCGAAAAACGGATAGAGCCATCCGGTGCGCGTGAACGCCAGCCCCAACACCGCGTCCAGCCCTGAGTAGCGCGTCACGTAACCCAAACCGAGCATGAACGAAATCGCGATCATAGCCAGGCGCATGCGCACCAGCGTGCGCCAAAATATTTTCATCAATCGCAACGGGCTCACCCCGAGCAACAGCCCGGAGACAATCGCAGCCAAAAAGCACCCGCTCCCCGTCGCCGATAGCCAGTTAAAATCGTAGCGGGCCGCTTCCGGCGTGGGTTTGCTCACCACCGGCGCGGCGCGCGTAATGGCGTTGTGCAGATAAGGCCAATTCCATCCGGGCGCGCCGGGCCGCACTTTGCCGTCGGCCTGCACTACAATGAAGGCAGGCGTCGTGGCCTTGTTGATGGCTAGCTTCACCGACGGCAGTCCCCACGCCAGAACGAATATCGACAAAACTGCAAACGGCATCCACGCCTTCACTATCGTGCCCATCGGATATTTGCGCGGCGCGACGAAGCCATCGAATTCCTTCGCGCTCCACTCGCCGCCCATGTCGTCCGCGAGTTTCCCCTCCACCGTCTCGGGTTTCGCGTCTGCCCGGTCATAATCGAAGCGCCAGATTTTCTTGGGCTTCCAAAAATGCAGGAAAGCTACCGTGCACAGGATGGACACGACGGCCGACATGATGTCCACCAAATTGCTGTCACGGTAGTTCGCCCACAAATACTGCGTGCCCGCGAAAGAAATTCCCACCACCAGAATCGCTGGAAGGACTTCAAAAGTTTCCGACCAGCTCACCATCGTGCGCACCAGCCAGAACGGCACGATCACCGCCGTAAACGGCAGAATGCGTCCGATCATCGCGCTCAGATCCGATTCCGGCAAACCCGACACCGCCGCCAGCGCGTGCACTGGAGTTCCGATTGCGCCCCAGGCCACCGGCGCCGTGTTGGCAATCAGGTTCAGCGCTGCAGCGTGAAACGGCCGGAATCCCAACCCGATCATGAAGGCACCTGCGATCGCCACTGGTGCGCCAAATCCCGCTGCTCCTTCGATGAACGCGCCAAAGCAAAACGCCACCAGAAGAACCTGCAGCCTGCGATCCGGCGTAATTCCCGCTATAGATTCCTTCATGATTTCGAACTGCCCGGTCTCGACGGAAATATCGTAGAGGTACACCGCCGCCAGCACGATCCACGCGATTTTCAGAATGCCGTACGCCACGCCGTAGGCAAACGCCGATGCCGCCAGCAGCGCCGGCATCTTGAAAACCAAAGTCGCCAGCATCACCGCCGTAAATGCAGCCGCGATGGCGCACCAGTGAGGCTTCACTTTCAGCCCGGCGAGGAGGGTGAAGAGAACCACGATCGGAAGCGCCGCGATCAGCGTCGAGACCCACCAGATCCCGGCGGGATCATAAACTTGCGTCCAACTCATACCAGCCCCCTTGGAGCAGCATGGGTCCGTTACCAGCGACGGCTTTGTGGACGTTGCATATCCCGACGCCGAAACTTTGTCAAGAAGTGGAATCGCAGAATCGAAGGATTGAACGTGCGAGGCAAAAAGTACGGAAGGTTAAGCTCGAGCCCTTTTTCTAAGCACCCAAACGCACGCGAATCCTGCGATGAGCATCAGAAAATCGGGCGGTTCCGGAGTGCTGATCGCTGGAGGTGGTGGCGGTGGTGGAGGACCATTCGGAGGTGGCAGCGGGCCAGTTGGTATTCCTGGAGAAGACGGTGTGCCGCCGATGGGGAAAAGCGGCGGTACGATCGGAATGAAGATGGATCCAGGAGGCTGCTGCGGCACCAAAATCACGGTTGCAGGAGGCACTACCAGAGGTAATTCCAGCGAAGATTCGGAAGCAGCGAGTAGACCGCCGTCGGCGGGAATTTCCATCGCTTCCGGCGACGGCTCATTGTTCAGCACCGGCCCAACGGGCGCTTCGGAAATGCGGTTTCCGCAACGAGTTCGGGCCATGTGCTCGCCGTCGGTTAGCACCGTTTCACCCGCGAGTAGGCTTAGCCTGTTCTTGGTCCAGAAAATTTGGCGGCCGACTCGATAGGATACGAACACCGCGCGCGTTTTCTGCAACCGCATCACGCGCACCTCGCGCAGATCAAAATCCGAATAGTGCCGCGCTACCACGTCGTCATGCGCGACCGCGTTCCGCAATTCAGCGGAATTCCTCACTCCGCCGGGTATCACGGAGTACGCATAGAGGATGCGGTCCGTCTTATCCAATTCGGGAATTGGCGCGAGCCAATCGCTGTTGGCGGGGCTTTGTTGCCATGCTGCGGAGATGTATCTGTCGCTCGGAGTACGATGTGCGAAATCGTAGTTGTACGGAAGTACGACCGACACCAGAACGCTTTCCAAAATCAGAACCGCCAACGCTCCCAAGCGACGGCGATCAATTTTTCCGGCGATTTTCGCCGCGATCGTCCAGCCCTTCCCCATTTCCCCTTTTTACGGTCCGGCAATCCCCATTGCCGAAATGCTTCCCCGCAGTCGCAGTACGCAATCGCCCTGCCAACTATGCTTCCGGGATGGGACTTAGGCGACCGGCCGGGCATTCTCGAACTCCATGTAAACAAAGGGGAAGCGCTCCTACGAGCCTAGGAAATTTCCATAGTTGAAGCGTGTGCGGGGAAATTAGAGAATAAAGTTTCCTGTAAATGGTACTAACGTTCTAGAGGCAGCTTGCGGGATTCAAACAGTTTCCCCGCTGGATTTTCACCGGAGCGGTTCCTGTGGCCGATATGCCAGCAGCAATTCGTAACGCTCAGTGATCCGATTTGGGAGATTGTTCCCGCGAACCTGTAGTCGAACCCAGAGCCACTTCGCCCTTCCCGTGCTTCCACACTGCAAAACCCAATCCCAGAAAGGGACCGATCAGCACGACTAAAAAGGCCAATAAGAACAGCACCAGAAACAGAAGAACGATCACAATAGCTGGCATTGGTTCTCCTCGCTATCACCCTGGGGCCGAGTTCTACTCGCCGCTCACTCAACAGAGCGCGAACCCACCTTTTTAGATGTTAGTAACAACCCTGCGGGGTACAGAAAGTTACTGCCGGTTTTGAAATTTTTCCAACCCACGGCGTCCCGGCCTTCGGTCGCGCCGCCACGCATTTCTGCTCCGTGCGATCCGCCAAATTGGCATAGCTGTCTGGTGAAGCCGCGAGCCAAGACCCATGGGTTCATGCTCCCCGGCGGCGCCGCAACATCCGTCAAATCAATTCCTTCCATGGGCGTAACCAGATTACCAACCCAGCCGTCAAAAACATGTCCGTAAATTCGTAGTGAATCTCTTTAGCATCGCCGCGAATCTGTTAGGGCATGCCGTACCGCTCGGCGTTCAGCTATGGGTTCGGGCGTGCGATACTGATCCTCTCCCACGCGGGTTCGTAAATCTCCGAAGGACGGAGGTGCCGTACTTGCTGGGCATTTTGGGAGCCATCGATCGATGTGGATTGTTCGACTTGCGTTACGCCGGCCTTATACATTCGTCGTAACGTCGATACTGCTGCTAATTTTGGGACCAGTAGCAATTCTGCGCACCCCCACGGATATTTTCCCGAACATTGACATCCCGGTCGTCAGCGTTCTCTGGAACTACACCGGCCTCTCACCGGAGGAAATGTCCAACCGCATCGTCTTTCAGTACGAGCGGGTGCTGACCACCACCGTCAACAACATCGAGCACATCGAATCGCAATCCCTGAATGGAATTGGCGTCGTCAAAATCTTCTTTCATCCCGGCGTGCAAATCGGCGACGCTGTTGCTCAAGTAACCGCGGTCTCGCAAACTCTCTTACGCCAGCTTCCTGCGGGGACTACACCTCCGCTCATTATTCAATACAACGCCTCGAGCGTGCCCATCCTGCAACTCGCGCTCGCCGGGGAAGGACTTTCGGAGCAGCAACTCGGTGATATCGGCTTGAATTTCGTGCGCACCGGATTAGTCAGCGTACCCGGCGCGGCCATCCCCTATCCCTACGGCGGCAAGCAACGCCAAGTTCAAGTTGACCTCAACACCACAGCGCTGCAATCGAAAGGCCTTTCGCCGAACGATGTCGTCACCGCCATCACCAATCAGAACCTGATTCTTCCCGCCGGCACCGCGAAAATCGGCACGTTCGAATACGAAGTGGATATGAACGGTGCGCCGCAAACCGTGGCCGAATTGAATGACCTCCCCATCAAGACCGTCGGCCAGTCCACGATCTATATCCACGACGTCGCTAACGTGCGCGACGGTTTTCCCCCGCAAACCAACATCGTCCGCGTCAACGGCCAGCGCTCCGCCCTTATGACCATCTTGAAGTCCGGCGATGCTTCCACGCTGGACATCATCTCCAGCGTAAAATCGCTGCTTCCCACGATCAAGGCATCCTTGCCGCCGGCTTTGGTCATCAATCCGCTTTCCGATCAGTCCATTTTCGTGAAAGCCTCCATCGTCGGCGTGGTTCGCGAAGCGATTATTGCCGCCTGCCTCACCGGCTTCATGATCCTCGTGTTCCTGGGAAGCTGGCGCAGCACGCTGATCATCGCGGTTTCCATTCCGCTCTCGATCCTTACTTCGCTGATCGTTCTCAGCGCCCTCGGCGAGACCATCAATATCATGACGCTCGGCGGCCTAGCCCTCGCAGTAGGCATCCTGGTGGACGACGCCACCGTGGAAATCGAAAACATCAATCGCAATATTGATCAAGGCAAGGAGATCGTGCAGGCCATTCTCGACGGCGCTTCGCAAATCGCCGTCCCAGCCCTGGTTTCGACGCTCGCTATCTGCATCGTGTTCGTCCCCATGTTTTTTCTTTCCGGCGTGGCCCGCTATCTGTTCGTTCCGCTCGCGGAAGCCGTTTGCTTCGCCATGATGGCCTCGTACCTGCTCTCCCGCACCCTCGTTCCCACCATGGCGAAATACTTGCTCGAGGCGCGCACCGAAGAAGATCCCAACGCCCCGGCCCAAGCTTCCTCCAATCCCTTCGTGCGCATGCAACACTCGTTCGAAGTTCATTTCGATGGCCTGCGCGATCGCTATCACCGCCTGCTCGAACGCTGCATTCACCATCGTGTAATCTTCGCCATCTGCTTCCTGGCTTTTTGCGTACTTTCCTTCGCGCTGCTGCCATTGCTCGGCCAGGACTTTTTTCCGGCCGTCGACAGCGGCGAATTCAAACTGCACATGCGCGCTCCCACCGGCACGCGCATCGAAGAAACCGCCGCGCTCTGCGACCAGGTGGAAGCGGTCATCCGCAAACAAATACCGCAGTCCGAACTGGTCAGCGTGATTGACAACATCGGCCTGCCCTACAGCAGCATCAATCTTTCTTACAGTAATTCCGCGCCCATCGGCCCCGGCGACGCCGATATTCTCGCCGAGCTTTCCAAGGATCATCATCCAACGGCTAATTACGTTCACGATCTCCGCATCGAGCTGGCCAAGGATTTTCCCGGCGTCACTTTTTATTTCTTGCCCGCGGATATCGTCAGTCAAATTCTCAATTTCGGCCTGCCCGCTCCCATTGATATTCAAATCCTCGGGCGGGATCTTGGCGCCAATCGCGTGTTCGCAGACAACTTGCTCAACCGCCTGAAATTCGTCCCCGGCACAGTGGACCTGCGCATTCAACAAGCCTTCGACCAGCCGAGATTGCACATCGAAGTAGACCGCACCAAGGCCCAGGATATCGGCTACACCACTCGCGACATCGCCAGCAACGTGCTGATTTCGCTTAGCGGCAGTTTTCAGACCTCGCCCAACTACTGGCTCGACCAACGCACCGGAGTGAGCTACAGCATCGCCACGCAAACTCCGCAATATCGCGTGGACTCTTTGCAGGACTTGCAGAATATTCCCGTCACCGGTCCTGGCACGCCGCAATCAGAAATTATGGCGAGCGTGGCTTCCTTCAGCCGCGGCGCGGAGATGGGCGTGGTTTCGCACTACAACATTATGCCGGTGATTGACATCTACGGTGCGGTGCAAGGCCGCGATTTGGGCGGCCTTTCCCGCGAAATCGAACCGATCATCAATGCCAGCAAAAAAGACTTGCCGCGCGGCGCGCAAATCATCGTGCGTGGGCAAATTCTCACCATGGCGTCGTCCTTTTCGGGATTGCTATGGGGCTTGGCCTTTTCCATCGTGCTGGTCTATCTGCTCATCGTGGTGAATTTTCAATCCTGGCTCGATCCCTTTATTATTCTCATGGCGCTGCCCGCCGCGCTCGCCGGTATCGTCTGGTTTCTTTTCATTACGCGCACCACCGTCAGCGTGCCGGCGCTCACCGGCGCCATCATGTGCATGGGCGTGGCCACCGCGAATAGCATTCTGGTCGTCAGCTTTTCCAAGGAACGCCTCGGAGAAGGGAAGACGGCCGCCGAAGCCGCCTCAGAATCCGGCTTTACGCGCTTTCGTCCCGTGCTCATGACGGCTCTGGCCATGATCATCGGCATGTTGCCGATGTCTTTGGGCTTGGGGGAAGGCGGCGAACAGAACGCACCGCTCGGCCGCGCCGTCATCGGCGGCCTGATGTTCGCCACAGTCGCAACGCTGTTTTTCGTGCCGGTAACTTTCAGCATCGTGCACGGCGCGCGCGAGAGGAAGATGGCCGCCCCGGAAGATGAACGGCTGGCGAACTAAGCAGAATGCTCACAAGTTCACGAAGCGCACATTCAAGAGGACGCAATGACAGAACCAGCTGAGAACAAGACGCCGCAACCGAATCCAAATCTCTCGGGCGCCGGTTCCGGTGCCCCAAAATCCGGCCACGGGATATGGATCGCCATCATCGCAGTGGTCGTCGTCATCGCTATCGTCGTGGCCGGAGTCGTGCCGCGCCTGCGCGCCAAAGCCGCCTTGCGCGTCGAGACGAATTCGCTCGCTGTCCCCGAAGTCGGCGTGATTCAACCCAAACGCGGCTCTACCGCCCAGGAAATCGTCTTGCCCGGAAACATTCAAGCCTTCATTGACGCGCCCATCTACGCCCGCACCAATGGCTATCTGAAAGTCTGGTATTTCGACATCGGCGCCCACGTGAAAAAGGGCCAGCTACTCGCAGAAATCGAAACGCCCGAAGTGGATCAACAACTTCTGCAAGCGCGCGCAGACCTGAACACCGCACAAGCCAACTTAAATTTGTCCCAAATCACCTACAACAGATTTGAAGGCTTGAAGAATACCGATTCCGTCGCGGTTCAAGATGTTGACAATGCCGCAGGGGACTACGCCGCGAAGAAGGCCACCGTGGATTCGGCGCGGTCCAACGTGAACCGGCTCGAAGACCTGCAATCTTTCGAGAAAATCTATGCTCCGTTTGATGGCGTGGTTACCGCGCGCAATACCGATGTGGGCCAATTGATTGACTCCGGTTCGTCGGGTGGCGTCGGCAAGGAACTGTTTCACGTTGCTGCGATTCGCACCTTGCGTGTTTACATTAATGTCCCGCAGCAGTATTCCGTCGCAGCCAAGCCCGGCATCCTCGCGGACCTGACACTCGCGCAGTTTCCGGGCCGGAAATTCCAGGGAAAATTAGTGCGCACCGCCAACGCCATTGACCTGGCTTCCCGCACTCTTCTGGTGGAAGTGGACGTTGATAATTCCACTGGAGAGCTGCTTCCCGGCGCCTTCACCGAGGTTCATTTGAAGCTGCCCACCGAAGTCCCCTCGTACATTCTTCCTGTGAACACACTAATTTTTCGCGCGCAAGGCCTGCAAGTCGCCACTGTCGAAAATGGCAACCGCGCCAAACTTGTCACGATTGTCTTGGGCCGCGATTTCGGCGCCACCGTCGAAGTTGTTTCCGGCCTCAGTGACGCGGACAAAGTTATTGTCAGCCCCCCCGATTCGCTCGTGGATGGAGAGCAAGTACAGATCGCGCAACCAAACCAACAAGGAGGCTCCAGCAGTGCACCGCCCCAAGCTCACTGACGCGGGTCGCAACTTCGCGCAAGCGCGCCACAATCTGTCGCGCCATTCGCGTCTAGCGGCGTTGTGCGCCGCAGCAATCACAATTTTCGCGGGCTGCACTGTAGGGCCGAACTACGTCCGTCCCACCGCCGAAGTCCCTACCGACTTTAAAGAAACACCCGCCAACTGGAAACAAGCCCAGCCCAGCGATGCAGTCGCGAAAGGCAAATGGTGGGAGATTTATCAGGACCCGCAACTGAACGAACTCGAAGAGCAAATCAATGTCTCGAACCAAACTCTGAAAGCGGAGCAGGAACAATTCGCCCAGGCTCGCGCCGCGCTGCGCATCACCCGCTCAAATCTGTTCCCGAGCGTAAGCACCAGCCCCTCCGTTACGCGCACGCACCTTGCGCCCAATCAGCCGCTCTACAACGCCGCCACGGAGTCGAAAGACTACAACACCTTCACCATTCCCGTAGATGTCTCCTACGAGCCCGATCTCTGGGGTCGCGTGCGTCGCAGCGTTGAAGCCAGCCGCTCCGAAGCGCAAGCCACCGGCGCCGATCTTGCCAACGTCAGCCTGAGCCTGCACGCCGAGCTCGCGGGCGATTATTTTCAACTGCGCGGACTAGACGCCCAGAAGCAGCTTCTAGATTCCACCGTGCAATCGTACGAAAAGGCGCTGGACTTGACGCAAAGCCGTTTTCACGGTGGTTTGGCTTCCGCTGTGGACGTCGCGCAAGCACAAACAATTCTGGAGACGACGCGCGCGGAAGCCATTGACGTCGGCGTGCAGCGCGCCGCATTCGAACACGCCATCGCCGTGCTGATTGGCAAGCCTGCGTCGCAATTCAGCCTGCCTCCAATCCCACTCACGGCGCCGCCGCCGGTAATCCCCTCCGGACTGCCGTCGGATTTGCTCGAACGTCGCCCCGACATTTCCGCCGCGGAAAGACGCGTGCAGGAACAGAACGCACAAATTGGCGTCGCCCGCGCCGCATATTTTCCGCAGGTCACTCTTGGCGCCTCGGGCGGATTCGAAAGCGCAGTCTTCACCACATTGCTGCAGGGACCCAGCGGTTTCTGGATGCTCGGCGGTCAGGCGGCCGAAACTTTGTTCGACGCCGGCGCCCGCCGCGGCGCATCCGATCAAGCCAAGGCAGCGTGGAACCAATCGGTTGATAACTATCGCCAGACCGTTCTGGTCGCCTTTCAGGAAGTCGAAGACAATCTCGCCGCCCTGCGCATCCTCGAACAAGAAGCCAATAAAGAAGCCGACGCCGTCGCCGCGGCGCAGCACTCCGTTTCGCTCTCGGAAACCCGCTACCGTGGCGGCGTCACCAACTATCTGGAAGTCACCACCGCGCAAAGCGCCGCGCTAGCCGATGAAGTCACCGCCGTAAACATCCTCACCCGCCGCCTGGCCGCCAGCGTCCTCTTGATCAAAGCCCTCGGCGGCGGATGGAACGTCTCGCAGATCCCGCACGTCTAGCCTCCGCTAGCCGCTCGCTTCCGAATGCCCAATCTTCCGCCGTGCTCGCGGCCAGTCCGCGACGATGCATTAGCGAATTGCTGCGCCATCTCTCAAGCTATGTTAGCCTCTGCAAAGTCGGAGGGCATCCGGAATGACGGAAAATAAAACCAAGCCCACCAAAGTAAGTGTTGCGGCGTTCATCGCTGCCGTGGCGGATCAGACGCAGCGCGCCGATGCCAAGGCGCTCGTCAAGTTGATGCAAAGCGTGGCTGGCGAGCAGCCGAAGATGTGGGGACCCTCAATAATCGGTTTCGGCAGCTGCCACTATCGGTATGAGAGCGGGCGCGAAGGTGATATGCCGCTCATCGGTTTTTCGCCGCGCAAGGCTGCGACTGTCCTCTATAACCTGCTCGGCTCCAGCGACTCTGCCGCGCTGCTCGCGAAGCTCGGTAAGCACACCACCGGCAAGGGCTGTCTCTACATCAAGAAGCTCTCGGATGTGGACCAGAAAGTGTTGCAGGCGCTGGCGGTCAAGTCCGTCGCCGCCACGCGAGCGCGTAATCGCAGTTGAGCAGGAAAATCCTAAGCACCACCTCCGCAAGCTACTCGATAGCGACTTGATTAAAAAACCGCAGGTGTGCAATTTGGAACAGTTTTTTTTCGCGCGAATGACGATAAGAAATAAGGAGACTATGACCACCACAGCCGTCTTGCAGGATAATTATGCGCAGAACGATCTGTCTGGCAAGAATCGGCTGAACTGGGCGGCCGCGCCTGTTCTGTTTATGTTTCACGTCGGTGCCGTCGCGGCACTGTTCTTCTTCAGTTGGACCGGCCTGTTCGTCGCGCTCTTTTTATACTGGGTCACCGGAGCCCTGGGACTCGGCATCTGTTATCACCGGCTGCTCACCCATCGCTCCTTCGCGACACCCAAGTGGTTTGAGTACTTTCTTACGATTTGCGGCGTGACAGCCATGGAAGGCGGCCCTCTCCTCTGGGTAGCCATCCATCGTAAGCATCACCAATACGCGGACAAGGAAGGTGATCCGCACTCTCCGCGCGATGGCAAGTGGTGGTCGCATGCGGGCTGGGTCTTGTGCGGGAACGCCTTGCGCCAAGACGTTGCAACGCTAAAACGCTACGTCCCCGATCTGGCCGAGGACAAAGTTCACGTCTGGCTCACCAAATACCATCTGGCGCCGATGGCTATCCTCGCAGCTGTGCTCTATGCCATCGGTGGATTTCGCCTGGTTCTGTGGGGCATTTTCTTGCGCACCGTCGTGGGCCTTCATGCCACATGGATTGTCAACTCGGCCGGGCATATCTGGGGCTCGCGCCGCTACCCGACCCGCGACACCTCAACCAACAATTGGTGGGTCGCGATGGTGAGTTTCGGAGACGGCTGGCACAACAATCATCACGCTTACCCCGTTTCCGCCCGGCACGGCCTGAAGTGGTATGAAATTGATTTAAACTGGTACACCATTTGGCTGTTCAAGCAGCTCGGTCTAGCTTCCCGCATTCACGACGGCCGGCCGCCAGCGCGTACACACGCGGTCCCGCGTAACTCCGACGTGCCAGATCGCTCGACCGCCATGGCGCGTGCACGAACCGTCAGCCGCGGACCAGACGATGCAACGCCGCTTGGTCGCTGAGCGGTCCAACTCTCGTAAGTCCCGTTGAGTTGCATAATCAGATCCATGAGTCGTAGCGCCTGAAGCTAGGCCCTCGAGGATTCGAGCTGCTGGGATGTTGCTTCCTTGTTCACACCGGTGCGTTCACGGTATCTGCTCTTCTGGCACATTCGTCGTCGAATGCTTTGGAAGGAATTCGCGGAGTAAGTTTCCACCCACACGTCCGGCAAGCCCGACGGCGGCGTTGCTGTATACCAGCCGCGCCCCACGATTTGCTTGCGGATAGTACAGATTGGAAAGCGCTCCCGAGCACATGTCGCCCAGCACATAAGAATAGTTGGGTTCGGTGCGCCCATCATCGCCGCGCGTCAAAAATGCGGAGCCGATCGCATGCAGCAGGCGGGATTTGACGGTGCCGGAGCCCTGATAGTAGTAGCGCGGATCCTGGTGCAGCAGCGAGGGGAAAATCGCATGAGTCAAATAATCGCTGCTTCGTCCGTCTGCAAATTTTGCAGCAAAACGCTTGCCGTATCCCTCAGCGCCTTGCCCGTACCCAGGAAATGCGTTGGTGGCTTGCTCCACGCCGGCAGCGAAGCCGACGCCAACCATCGCAACCGGATCGAATGTGCCGCGCGTGGCCAGCGAAAATTTCTGCTTCCATGTGAGTGGGGCGGCGTCAGGAACGTAGCTGGTATAAAAGTTTGGCAGGAAGCCGACCAGCCGCTGTTTCTCTTCCGACCTAATCTGTTCCGCGGCGATCACGTCCGTCGGGTGCACCGTTACTTCTGAATTTGTCCCAGCGAGAGCTAGCGAAATGCCAGGGACCTCGTAAGCCTGCTGTGCCGCAAGGACGAAGTCTGCGGAAGTAAAGAGCGCGAAACCATGGGCGCTCACGACCACAAAGTACGAACCCGGAAGAATGTCTATGAAATTGAATTCGCCGTTCGCGGCGGAAACCATTGTGTGCGATTGCGTTCCGCCCTTGGGTATCAAGCTGACGTCTGCGCCGGAAACACTAGCTCCGCTCACGTCCAGCACAGTGCCCGCGACGGTGCCCGTTCCCTCCGTAGCCGGCAGGGTGGCTAAAGATACTTCGGGAAGGGAACCGCCGCGAATCCCTGGCGTGGCAGCAGCTTGCTGAGCGAGCGTGCCCGCAGGGATCATAAACAGCCGAAGCAAGGCGCAGGCGAGAACAAGATAGAGACTGCGGCGGACGGACTTTCTCAAGACGTGCTTCAAAATCGAAGAAGAAGCCACAGCGCGAGACTCGCCCACGCCCATCAGGCTCGTGCTGCTCGCGCGCAGGAAAGTAGGCACACAGATCACGAAATCACGGTAGGTTGGCCTGCGCAGGTTCGACACTTGTTGCGTCGCGGATCAATCGCCCAGGGAATTGCCGCGCCAGGACCCGTCTACTTTTTCATTAGGGCACAGGGCCAATCGAGAAACTGTTCCGTATTGCACACTCCGTCGCACGTAGGCGAAGCGTACAACCCGGGAGATATATGGCTGAATCTCAAATCCCAGCTACAATCGGAAGCTCAACGTTTGATGCGAGGCATCCCATGAGAAATTGCAATCGTGCGGCAGTCGTCACCCTCGGCCTGCTGGTTTTGCTCGCGGCGCTGCTTCCTGCGAACGCGCGCGCCCAAGCGCAAGCCAATCCCCCGGCCGACGCGGAAATTGTCGCGCGCGTAAACGACCAAGTGATCACGCTCGCCGCTTACCAGAAAGCCGAGCAGCAATTGCACGACGAAGTGGCCCGCGATTGTCAGGGCTGCCCGCAGGATCAGATTGCCGCGCAGTTCAAAGAACAGGACAAAGACCTATTGCGCGGCATGATTGATGAATCACTGATGGTGCAGCGCGCCAAAGATATGGGCGTGACCGTCGAATCAGACCTCACCAAGCGCCTCGACGAAGTCCGCCAGCAGAACGGCCTGGCCACACTCGAAGATCTGCAAAAAGGCGTGGAAGCTTCCGGCCTCAGCTGGGAAGAATACAAGACCACGCTGCGCAACGGACTGCTGCAGAAGGAAGTGGTGCGCCGCGAAGTCGGCTCGCACGTGGATATTTCCGCCGACGAAGTGAAGCAATATTACGAAGCGCACCCGCAGGAATTCACGCTGCCAGAGCGCGTCGTGCTTTCGGAAATTTCGCTGAGCACTGACGGAATGAAACCGGAAGATTATGACGCCGTGCGCAATAAAGCCGAGGGCCTGCGCACCAGCGTCCTCAATGGCGACGATTTCAATCAAGTCGCTCGGCTTTATTCCCAGGGCAGCACTGCGAAAGAAGGCGGCAGCCTGGGCACGTTCAAAAAAGGAGAACTGGCGCCGCAGCTGGAAGCAGTTGTGTTTCAAATGAGCAAAGGCCAGATCAGCGACGTGATCCAGACCCGCACCGGGTTCGAAATCCTGAAAGTGGAAGATCACCTCCAGCCGGGTTTGCAGCCGCTGGAAAAAGTGGAGCCCGATATCCGCAATACGCTGCACGCGCAAAAAATGCAGCCCCGGATGCGCGATTACCTGGCGGAACTTCGCGAACAAAGCTACATCATCGTAAAGCCCGGCTATAGCGATAGCGCCCTGCTCTCTGGCGCCAACGTCCCGTCGCCGGACAGGTCTCACTTGTAAACGCGCCTATCGAAATCCAATTGGCGCCAGTTTTAGCGCCTATGCCGTCGCAGCTTTTGCCTTCGCCGCGGCCTCTACGGTGTAAATCAGAGTCGCCTTTTTCCCGCCCTTCGCGGCCGTGGCGCAGATCGAATTTAAATTGACGCCTTTGGCCGCAAGTTTGTCCAATTGCAGCGCCAACGCACCGGGCTTGTTTTGCAGCTCAATTTCCGCCGCGCCAGTTTCCTGGTATGGCAGCCCGGCCGCGTCGAGCGCCTTCTTCGCGCGCCGCGCATCCTCGACGACAAGCTCAATCGTGCCGTTCGTCCCCTGCGCGGTACCCAATAACGCAAGAATGTTCACCTTGGCGTTCCCCAATGTCTTTGCGATCTTCGCCAGTGCTCCCGGTTGATTCTCCACAGTCATTGTGAATTGCGTCGTCTTGGCCATTTCGGCACCTCCGGCAAATCTGGCAGAATTATACGCCTCGCCCGGCTTCCGAGGTTGCCCAACATCCGCCAATGCCGAAACACTTTGCGAACGATGATCTACGCGGCCAGCGGAACTTCAGCCTGTGTTTCGAGCACATCGCTCCAAAAGGACGAAGCGGGATCAACTGAGCAGACGCCAATCTGGCCGCGTCGCTCAGTGCTTGCTCCGCCAACCCATGCGATTCGGAACTTCTCGACCTTATTCAGGCGAGCGAGCGAAACCTGGTTCCCTACCTGAAATTCGCCGCGGATATCTTTCAAATGGGCTCCCCCCTTGCTGATGTCGACCGTTTTAACTTCGTGCTCGTGAACCTGGCCGTTTGCGTCGGTGGCCTTCAGCTTCAAGGGCAGTACGATTTTGTATCGCGGGTCGCTGCGCTCGATTTTGAACTGCTGCATAAGCTGGCCGAGCTGTGCCGCGATCGAGCTTAATTCCTCCGCCGCCTTTTGCGATTCTTGCGCGCGCAATAGAGTACCGTCGGCAGCCTGCGCTACTCCACCGATGTTCACGGAGATGCCGTTGGCTCCGCTGGCCGCTTCGCCGGCGTTGCGGGTCATTTCGTTGGTCGTCGCGCTCTGCTCTTCGACCGCGGCTGCGATTGTCGCCGAAATGCTGTTGATCTGATTAATGACGCCGCTAACGGTCCCGATCGCCGAGATCGCCCCCTTGGTGTCCGTCTGAATGGCGCTGATTTTGCGGCCGATCTCCTCCGTAGCTCGGGCGGTCTGCTTAGCAAGCTCTTTCACTTCGTTAGCCACTACGGCAAAGCCTTTTCCGGCTTCGCCTGCGCGCGCCGCTTCGATGGTTGCATTTAACGCCAGCAGGTTGGTCTGCTCCGCGATGGAGGTGATGACCTTTATGACCACGCCAATTTCCCCGCTGGACTGACCCAACTTCGCCACCGTGTTATTAGCGGCGTCCGCTGCCTCCACAGCCGACGACGCTACCTTGGCCGCTTCCTGAGCGTTCGAGGCGATGCTCTGGATGGTTGTCGTCATCTCTCCGACCCCCATGGAAAGGCTGTTCAGATTCTGCGTGACCTGCTGCGTGACTTGGGAAGCGGAATTCGACTGTGTGGCCGTCTCGCCGGAATTGATCGTAATCTGCTTGCTGGCCTCCAGCAGTTGCTGGCTGGCCGACGTCAGCTTGCCGGTGTGCAGCACGACTCCGCGCAGGATTTCCTGCAGCTTGTCCATGAACCGGTTGAAGAGCCGGCTGACCTCTCCCAGTTCGTCGTCGCCGAAGCCGCTCGCCACTTCCAGACGCCTGGTAACATCGCCCTCGCCCTCCGCGATGTCTTGAATCATATGCGTCAATCGATTGAGCGACCGGGTGATCCTGAGCACCAACGTGACGCTGCCGAAAATCATCATCAGAAGAGAGAGCCCGCAGATCGCCAGGATTATATGAGCAGCGCGCGCTGCGCGCACGGCTGCGCTGAGTTGTTCTTGTTTTCCGCCGGCTTCCAATTGCTCGGCGGTGTCCTCAATCTTTTGTTGTAGCGCCTGGTAGAGCTGGAAAACTGCATCGCCGTCGGGAGTCGCCGAAGGATTGCTTTGGGTCGCCTTGGAGAACGTATCGATCGCGCCCTGATACTTCTCTGCCAGCGCGACCTCTTCGTTCAGGTCGGCCTTCAGGTCAGGAGCTGTGGCCGCGTCACGAGCCGCGCTGATGCGTTGTCCCAGGACTTGGGAGTGCACGGTGAGATTCTGCAAACTGTCTTCGCGGTCTTGACCTGTTTTGTGCACGACTCCGGAAAAGTCGTCGCGCGTCATGTCCACAAACGAGGGGGCCTCCGCGTGACTGCGAATCGCCTCTCCCGTTGCAGCTACCTCGATTGACGTCTTTTCAACCATGGTAATGCCCCAATAGCCAGTCGCACCCACGGCCGCCAGGAACGCTAGTGCCGTCGCGGTCAATCCGTACAACTGGGTCTTAATTGTCAATCGCATGTGAGATCTCTCCTCCATCCGGTACCGCGCACTTGTTCGGCATTGGGTATATCTGACGCGGTGAAGTGGCAGGCACGCGCCATTCAAGACACGGCAAGCGCACGGGTTCACGCGCGGGTTCGCGCCAAGCCGCACATCAACCTGCCTGTTTGTCGAAGGGGTGATTGCCGTCTACATTAAGTTCGGCAAAGGCATGATGATTCGTGAATGCAATGTTCGGAGGATGTACCAAAAGCGAACCACTCCGTCAGTATCAGTTTCAACCCCTGCAGCGTGGTAATATGGCGCCCATCGAGGTGAAGAAAGCCGCGACGCCACTGGGAGGCTAGGGATGGCGAGAATGGAATCCGCGCAGGTGCCCCTGGCAGTCCGTGTCCCAAGCTCCGCCTCGGCTGTCCCGCCCACGACGGCGCCTCTGCGACACTCTGCCCTCGTCCGCGTCACTCACTGGATCACTACTCTTTCTTTTCTCGCCCTGCTCGTCACCGGAGCTGAAATTGTGATCTCTCATCCACGCTTCTATTGGGGCGAAACCGGAAATGTATTAACGCCAGCGCTGTTTCAAATTCCCATCCCTGCCTCCAGGCACCTGGTGCAGACCGGCTACGGGTACGTGCTGCCGGACCAGAACGGCTGGAGCCGCTATCTCCACTTTCAAGCAGCTTGGGTTGCGGTATTGACCGGCTTGCTCTACGTCATCTCCATGTTATTCACCGGACACTTGCAGAAAGACTTGCTCCCGGATAAATCCGACCTTTCCTGGCGGAGTTTCTCGACCACAATCGCAAGTCATCTGCGTTTTGCAAAGCCGAGCGAGGCGGAGGCCTGGTCATATAACTTGCTCCAGCGGCTCAGCTATCTGTTCGTGATCATCATTTTGTTCCCGTTTGTAATCTGGACGGGCTTGGCGATGTCCCCAGCCTTCGTCTCCGCGTTTCCGGCGACCGTGAACCTGTTAGGCGGCCAGCAATCCGCGCGCACGCTTCACTTCTTCGTCTCGCTGGCTCTCCTGCTCTTCCTGCTCGTCCATGTGGTGATGATTTTTGTTGCAGGATTCAAAAGCCGCATGCGCGCGATGATCACAGGCCGAGCGGGTACACATTTGGAGCGAACATGAGCGATTCTTTAAGCCGCAAACTCTCGCGCCGAAAATTGATCGTCCGCGGACTCGCTGCCACCGCAGGAGTAGCCGGCTTGGGCGTGGCCGCACACATCGCGCAAAAGTATGGACTCGTCCCGCCCGATCACGGTGGCATCTACGGACTCGGCGAAACGCTGACCTACGCTTCGCAGCGTCTGCTGACCAGGCACTCGATGGCGCGTGAATTCTCCAAGAGCCAAATTTCGAAGCGTCCATTAGCCAACGAAATCGAGCCTCCCGGTGACGAGTTCAAGCGCCTCCAAGCTGGCCGGTTCGCTGACTGGAGGCTTTACGTCGATGGCATGGTCGCCCACCCTACCTCGTTCTCGGTCGACCAGCTGCAGAGCTTCCCGTCTCGCACGCAGATCACCATGCTGCAGTGCGAAGAGGGTTGGTCATATATCGCCGAATGGAACGGCGTGCCCTTGTCCCACGTGTTGGATCTTGTGGGAGCCTTGCCGCAGGCCCGATACGTCTTCTATTTCTCGATAGAGCCAGACACGTGGGAGAGTATTGATATGGCCGACGCATTACACCCGCAGACTCTTCTAACTTATGGAATGAATGGCGACGAACTTCCCGTGGGTCACGGCGGGCCACTTCGTTTGCGCGTCCCTCGCCAGGTCGGCTACAAGAACGTGAAATTCATCAACCACATCACGGTCACCGACAATCTGAAGGGCTACGGTAAGGGATTAGGCTCCGCGTCTGCAGACGCAGGCTACGCCTGGTACGCCGGCATCTGAAAGCGCCCGAACAACCGCGCGTATCCTGGCTCGCATTTGATGGGCAAAACGGAAAGTGCAGTTAGAAACTCACACGCGGAAAATCCAGGAATGGCTTGGTACAAATCAGCATGAGTCGTAGTCCGAGTTCAGGAGCACGCCCGTGCCATTCTTGCTGCTAGGACTTGCCGCCATGGCCTGGGCGGGCTTTACTCTGATCACAGGAAAGGGCCACTACAAGGGCTGTCCCCCCGGCGGCTTCGATCGCCTCGAAGATCCTCTGAATTTCTGGGCTCCGACAATAATAATTTTAGCCATCGGCATCTGCATGATTCTGATCTTTCTCGGAGTAATTCCGCTGCCGTCGCGGCCCATTCAACATTGACCGCCTTCGGCGCTCATCACTTGTTATTCATCACGTTTCTTTTACTCCTCGCGCAACGCTACCAGAGGATTCACCCGCGTGGCGCGCTGCGCCGGTATGTAGCAAGCGAAAAATGCCACGCCAGCCAGCGCGACGGAAGCCGCAAGAAACGTAATCGGATCGGAAGGCGCCACGTTGAAAAGCATCGCCTGGAAAAATCGCATCATAACCGCAGCCCCCGCCAAACCAGCAACCAATCCGATCACCACAATCCGCATCCCTTCCACCAGAGCCATGCGCAAAATATCCAGCCGCTGGGCGCCCAGCGCCATGCGGATCCCCAGTTCGTGCGTGCGCTGGCTGAACGCATAGGACATCACGCCGTAAATCCCGATCGCCGCGAGCAGCAGCGCCACCGCCGCGAAAACACCCAGCAGTTCCAACGCAAACCGCCGGTCCGCCACGGATCGCGAAATGATTTGATCCATCGAACTGATGCTGTGCACCGGAACATTCGGATCAACACTTTCCACCACATGTCGCACCGCTTCGCCCAGATGTTCCGCATCGCTCCGGCTGCGCAGAAACAGCACCGCGTTGATCGGCGCGAATTGCCCGAGCGCCACATAGATATGCGGCACGCTTGCAGCCTCAAATCCGTCCGATTTGATATCGCCCACCACGCCGACAATCGTCACGCCTTTGGGCCCTGGTCCAAATGCAAATGTGACCTGTTGCCCAACCGGATCCTGCCCCGGCCAATAACGCCGTGCGAGCGTCTGGTCAATCACCGCCACCGCCTGAGTCTTA
The DNA here is from genome assembly GCA_050012455.1 of Candidatus Acidiferrales bacterium. GTDB lineage: Bacteria > Acidobacteriota > Terriglobia > Acidiferrales > UBA7541 > Palsa-295. The sequence goes on from JBEKHD010000002.1 coordinate 132,429, forward strand.
TTCGAATCGCTGACGGTGAAATTTCGCCCGGCCATCAAAGGAACTTCCATAGTCTGAAAATACCGCGTGTCAACGATGGCAATATCCGCCACCGGGCTGCGCTCGGAATCCACAGCGCGCCCCCGAATCGAGAACGGAGAATAGTTTCTCCCCGAATTCATGGGCAAAGTGTCGTTCCCGGCGATCGCGGATTGTTCCACGCCCGGCAGCTCCGCCACGCGCCGATAGATTTCCAGCAGAAAAGCGGCGCGCTTATCCATGTCTGCGTAAGGATCGGTCTTGGGATCGTTGGGTTGCGGAATCCAGATTTGCACGGTTGTCAGATGGCTGGGATTGAATCCCGGACGAACCTCCAAAACCCGCCAGAAGCTTCGCAGCAACAGTCCAGCCCCTGCCAGCAGCACAATCGAAAGCGCCACCTCGGAGACGACAAGAATCCGCGAGAGTCGCGTATGCCGCCGGCTCGCCCCCGACCCGCGTCCACCCTCCCTGAGATTTTCCACTTGTTTGGGATTCGAAGCCTGCAGCGCAGGCGCCAACCCAAACAACACGCCCGTAAATATCGAAATCACAAAAGCAAAAAACAGCACCCTGCCGCTGACCTCTACCTCGTTCAGTCGCGGAATATCCGCCGGAGCCAGACTCACAATCGCATTCTTCAAAAACAGAACCGTGACCAGCGCAACCACCCCCGAAATCACCGCCAAGAGCGTGCTCTCGGTCAAAAGCTGCCGCGCCAGGCGCGCGCGACTCGCTCCCATCGCCAGCCGGATCGCGATCTCGCGCCGCCGACCCGAAGATCGCGCTAACAGCAAATTGGCAATGTTCACGCATGCAATTAACAGCACAAATCCAACCGCGCCGAAAAGAATAAACAGTTCCGTACGCTGCGGCCCCACCAGATCCTCTTTCACCGGTACAATCCGCAGCGCCCATCGCGCCGCCGCCGGATACGCAGCAGGGTACTGCCGCGCAAGCTGCTCCACATAACCATCCAGCTGCGATTGCGCCTGCGCCACCGTCAGCCCAGCCTGCAACCGCCCGATCGCCGCGGGAATAAATCGCAGTGTCCGATCGGCTGGTACAGGAAACGGCTGCCCTTGGAATTCGGTAGCGAGCCACACTTCCACGTCCGTATCCAGAGTCCGCCCCGGATGACGAAACCCCGGCGGCATCACGCCCACAATCGTGTACACGTCGCGGTCGAGCGACATTTTTCGCCCGATGATCTTCGAATCCGAACCGTAATTGCGCCGCCAGAACGCGTCGCTGATCACGACCGGCTCCGAAAATCCCGGCACCGTATCCTGCCGCGTGTAAACTTGCCCCAGTTCCGGCTTCGCTCCCAGCAACTCGAAATAGTCGGGGCTGGTGATCAATGCCTCGGCGCGCACCGTGCGCTCTCCGCCGCCTATCGCGGAATTGCCCGGTGCCACCGCCGAAACTTCCTGAAACACACCAGAGCGCTGTTCCAAATCCCAAAGCTCCGGCGCGGACATGCCCACATCCTGCGAGTTCGGCCCATTCAAATCGTCGAAAATGCGCACCAATTGCTCCGGATGCGGGAAGGGCAACGGCCGCAGCAGCACTCCGTAAACCACGCTGAAGATCGCCACATTCGCGCCAATCCCCAGCGCCAGCGTCAGCACCGCCACAACCGTAAATCCGGGGCTCTTGAGCAAAGTCCGCAGCGCATAGCGGATGTCTTGAATCAAGGTGAACACGGCTGCCTCCTCGGTAAACACCCCTTACGCGGTTGAAGCGATTATTTCTGTTGCTGTATGGACGAAGAGAGCCGCGGGATTGTTAGCAGAAAGATGACAATAGAAGAAAACACAGTGAAGAATCGCCCGAAGAATCGAAATCGTCGTAGTTGCGGCAGCTGCCAAGTGCCCGCGCCGTCGCGTAACCGGACATTCGAATCGAGATTTCGCGCCTCCGCACACCGCGTTTGTCGCACGCGCGAAATCCCCGGCGCATCCAGCTTCTCAATAGGCGCCCTCGCTTCGCGCTCCGCTGGAAACTCCAACATGAAGTGTGCGCTTGTGAACAGATTCCCATGTTCGCCAGGCCCAGAATCGAAGTGCTCGGTGTGTATACCCAAGAAAAATGGAGCCTAATATATGAACAAATTCAAATATCTTGTAATGGTTGCGGTTGCTGGAATTTTCTTCACCGTAGGCGCGCCCAAACTCGCGGCCCAGGTCAGCGTCGGCGTCAGCATTGGAGCCGCCCCGGATTGCCCGTACGGCTACTATGACTACGCTCCGTATTCCTGCTCTCCCTACGGCTACTACGGCCCAGAATGGTTTTCCGGCGGCACCTTCATCGGCGCCGGCCAGTGGTTTCATGGCCCGGACAATTTCCAAGGCCATGTAAATAACCGTTACGACGTGCAACGCGGCTACCGAGGCGCAAGGCCGAACGTCGGCGATAAGCAAGAGCCGAACAAGCGCGTGGACAAAGTTTCCCATTTCAAGGGTAATGAAATGCGCGATGGACGCGGTCACGTAAGCAACGGAAAGAAGTAAGAATAGCCGCGAGGAATCATCCAGCCAGTCCCGAACATGGGTTCCAGGTGGCTCCCGGCCATCTGGAACCAGTCTTCGCGCTCTACTCGTATCGCAAGGCCTGCGTCGGCGCAATCCTGCACGCGCGCCGCGCCGGCACGTACGCCGCCAGCATCGCCACCACAAATAACGACGGCACCACGATCAAATAAGCCACAACGTCCACCCCGCCAGAATTGAACAGCATCGAATTCATCAGCCGCTCCAGCGCGAAACCCATCACCAATCCCAGTCCCGTTCCAATCCCCACCAACACGAAGCCCTTGCCCATCACCAGCCGCAGCACATCCGCACGCAGCGCTCCCAGCGCGATGCGTATTCCGATCTCTCGGGTTCTGCGGCTCACGTTGTAAGCCACCAGTCCATACAAACCGGCGACGGCCAGCAGCAATCCCACCAGCCCCATCGTGCCCACCAGATCAATCGCGATTTGCGGCCCGCGCACGGCCTGGTTCAGGTAGAACTCCTCGTAAGCTTGCGTGTGCAGCAGCGGCAGGTTCGGATCCAGGCTGCGGACCGCATCCTTCACCGGCTGCACCAATTGCAGCGGATCGCCGCTCGAGCGCAACATCAAAACCATGCGCGCCACAGGATGCTGCGCCAGCGGCATGTACACGAAATCCATCGGGTCTGACATTGTTTGATACTTAATGGTTTCCGCGATGCCTACGATTTCTACCGGCGCCCCGGCGCTGTTATCCAGGCGGATGCGTTTGCCCACGGCGTCGCCGCCCGGCCAATAGTGTTTCGCGAAATGCGCATTCACGATGGCGACGCGCGGCGCATCCGCGGTATCCGTCGCCAAAAATGCGCGCCCCCGCAGGATCGGAACTCCCATCGTCTGGAAATATCCTTCGTCAATCGTATCCATCGTCGAAGTAAAATTCGCGCGGTCCGGAGGCATCGTGAAACCATCCGGCACGAACGTCACCCCGTCAAATTCGTCCGTTCCCATTGGAATGTTCTGCGTTAAGGCCACGCTCTGCACACCCGGAGTCTCCCGCATGCGTTCGGCCAGCAATCTGTAGAACTGCTGCGTCTGCGTCGCGTTGTACTGAATCAGCCGCGGATCGAAACTGGTCATCAGCAGATGGTCTTTCGTGAAACCAGTGCCCACCAGCAAGTCGTGTTGAAATGCGCGCGCCATTAGAAAAGAAGCGGTCAGCAGCATCAGCGACGTGGCAACCTGCGCCACCACCAGCATATTGCGGCCCCACAGCCGCTTGCGCCCGGGCACGTCCACGTCCGCCGACTTCAGCGCATTCACCAAATCCACGCGTGTGCTCTGCAGCGCCGGAGCCAGCCCGCAAAGAAATGCACTCAAAACCGCCAATCCCACGCAGAGCAGCAGCACGCGGGTGTCCATCTGGAACGGCACGGCTACTGGCAATTCCGTCGCAAAAATGATCGTGTCCTTCGAGTGGAACCACTCGATGACGCCGTACCCGATGGCGATCCCTGCCACTCCACCCAAAATCGCGAGGATCAGGCTCTCGGTGAGCAGCAGCCGGATCAACCGCAACCGTCCCGCTCCCAGCGCCAGCCGCACCGCGATTTCCCGCGCTCGCTCGCGCGCACGGCTGAGCAGCAGACCGGCAACGTTGGTGCAAGCCACCAGCAGCACCGCAAGCCCCAAGATCGCGAAAACCACGCCGAATTTCCAATTCTGATCCTCGGCCGTCCGCGTTTGAAATTGCGTGTAAACGGCGGCACCGCGGCTGCGCGTCACCTTCGGATAATCCCTCTCGAATCCCTTCGCCAGCAGCGCGAGTTCGTTGCGCGCGTCCTGCAAACTCGCATCCGGTTTCAAGCGCGCCTTCACGTTCAACTCGCGGTCGTCGCGGTCCTCGAAAAAATTCTTGTCGATGTTGGTCGAAAATACGTGCGCCATGGCCAGCGGCACATACAAGTCGGGATGCCCGAATACCAACAACCCCGGAAAGCTGTCCGGAGCCACGCCAATTACGGTAAAGGGCGTTCCGTTCAAGCGAATGGTCCGGCCTACCACGGCGGGATCCGCCGCGAACTCGTGCCGCCAGAAGTCCGGGCCCAGCACCACGACGGCGTTGCGTCCCGGCACCTGGTCCTCATCCGCGCGAAATCCGCGCCCCAGGCGCGGCTCCACGCCCAACACCTGAAAAAAATTTCCCGAAACCATCATCCCGCCCTTGACCCTGGGCGTAACGCCGGTTTCCGCGCTGTACCCTACAGCCTGCATGTCCGCGTAAGCGATCACGCCGTCGTAACTTTTAGTGTTGTCCCGGATATCCATGTACTCGCGATAAGAAAAATCTTCAATCGCGCTATCATGTGTCGTGCCTGCCAGCGAAACCACATTGCTCGGATGCGGCACCGGATAAGGCCGGAAAATCAGCGCGTCCACCATGCTGAATGTCGCGGACGTCATCCCAATCCCCAGCGCCAAGGTAATCACGACGAATGCCGTAAGCCCCGAAGTCCTCCGCAAACTCCGCCACGCAAACCGCAAGTCCTGCACGAGCGACTCCAGGAACGCCCCCGTCCGCGAATCGCGCACCTGCTCCTTCACCTGCTCCACCCCGCCCAGCTCAATCCGCGCTGCCCGCCGCGCCTCCGCCATCCCGATGCCCCCACGCACCTTCTCCTCGATCAGCAGCTCCAGATGCGCATGAACCTCCTGGTCCAAATCCGCATCCACCCGTCGAGTAAAAAATAAGTTCCGCAGAAAACTTCGTGCTTTCACCAGCAGCGGCATGTGCGTTACCTCTCTACGACGCTTCCAACGCCTGACCGATCGCCAAAGAAATGCGGCTCCAGCGCTTGGTCTCGGCTTCCAGCTGTTTCTGCCCCGCTTTGGACATCCGGTAGTATTTCGCGCGCCGGTTATTCTCAGACTCTCCCCAAAACGCCGTGATCCATCCTTCCTCTTCCATGCGGTGCAGGGCAGGGAAGAGCGACCCCGGCTTGACCACAAAAGTCCCGCCGGTTATCTGCTGGATACGCCGCGAAATTCCCAATCCATGCATCTCGCCCGCGCGCAGCGATTTCAATATCAGCAAATCCAAAGTCCCTTGCAAAAGGCTCGTCTGTTCAGGGCTCACTCGTACCCTCCTATCGAAGTTCTATACGAATGCTACTCCTCACATATAGAATGTCAATAGGAAAAGCACGACGCTCCGGCACCGCGGAAAATGTCGCTATCCATTCACGTGTACCGAGCCCATTTTGGAGTGCGGCGGCTTGCCGCCGCTTTGCCTGGCGCGAGGCTTGCCTCGCGTGCATTCCCGCGCCATCGGTACGTGCGAAACACGCTATGCGCGCCGATTGCCATCCATCTTTCGTACCGCTAGCCTCCCCGCACCGCCTGTGATAAAGATGTTTACTCCACGTGCGCCATGATCCCCCACAATCTCGGAGCCATTCTTGACTCGTCGAAAACCTAAAAGCACTGCCGTCACCCTGCGCGACGTAGCGTTGGAAAGCGGCGTGTCTCCGGCCACAGTCTCCATCGTCCTGAATAACGCCCCGCTCTCGCGTTACATTCCGCCCACCACCAAAGACCGCATCGAACGCGCCGCCAAAAAACTCGCCTATCGCCCCAAAGTCGTCTCGCGCTTCCTCAGCGCCAAACGCAATCGCACCGTCGGCGTGATGGTCTTCGACATCACCGACCCCTACTGCACCCTGATCCTCCGCGGCATCGAAAACGCGCTCTACCAGGCTTCCTACCTCCCCATCCTCACCGACGTGCACAACCAGCGCGGCCGCTTCGAACGCTATCTCGAAATGCTCCTTGCGCGGCCCGTCGAAGCGCTCATCGTCGTGGCCAACTGGCTCTTCGTGGATATTGATCTCCTAGCTGACGTCGAAAAACGCAACATCCCCGCCGTGATGATCGGCCGCGAGCTGCGTTCCGGCGCCGTCAGCTCGGTGATGGTGGACAACGAAGCCGGCGCCCATCTCGCCATGGAACATTTGCACTCCCTAGGCCACCGCAAGATCGCTTTCATCCGCGGCCCGAAAATGTTGGGTGACAGCTCTCCGCGCTGGCGCGGCGTACGCGCCTTCGCGCGCTCTGTAAACCTGGAAATCGATCCCGCGCTAGTCCTCGATCTCCCCGACTCCTTCGATCCCAATTCCAGCTACGAAGGCGGCCTGAAACTTACCGAGGAATTCCTGAAACACAAAAAGCGCTTTACCGCGGTAATGGCGTTCGACGACATGACCGCCTTCGGCGTAATCCGCTGCCTGGCTCGCGCCGGCATAAAAGTTCCCGAAGATTGCTCGGTGATCGGCTTCGATGACGTAATCCCCGCCGGCCTTTCGGTCCCGTCGCTCACCACCGTCCGTCAGCCGATGGAAGCGCTAGGCAACGCCGCCGTAGGCATCATTTTGGACGCGGTCAACGCCGCCATCGAGGAACGCGAATCCCCAGCCCTGCACCGGCTACTAGCGCCCGAACTGGTCGTGCGCGAATCGACGCGCGCCGTTTCCTGGGCCTAGAATTCCGGGTCGCGGCCTTGGTTTTAGACTTGACTTGCAAGCAACGCGCGCATAATACTCGCTTTAATAAATTTTAATGAATTTCAGTGCGCGGATTTAGCCGCTAAAGTACCAGGTTTACGGCTGTCACACAGAATCCCTTGCTGCCCAGTGGTGCTCTTGGGAGGTCAAGGCACTTTGTACAAAAATCGAAACGCCCGTCATCATCGCGGCCGCATGGCGTCCGCCACTCTGCTTCTCATGTTCGCGCTTTCTCCAGCGGGCCTCTCAGCCGGCACGCCTCCGGATCCTACGGCAAAATTGTTCCTGCACTCCGACTGGACCCTCCAATCCTCGTGCAAAATAAACGCCACGGGAGAACAAATCTCCACCGCCGGCTTCAACACTACCGGCTGGCACGCCACCACCGTCCCCTCCACAGTAGTCGCCGCGCTAGTCGCCGACAAAACCTACCCCGATCCCTACTACGGAAAAAATCTCCGCGACATCCCCGGCACCGAATATCCCATCGGCAAGAATTTTTCCCTTCTGCCCATGCCGCAAGATAGCCCCTTCCGCTGCTCCTGGTGGTATCGCACCGAATTCAAGCTTCCCGAAAATTTCGCAGGGCGCAAAGTGTGGCTGCACTTCGGCGGCATCAACAATCGCGCCAACATCTGGCTCAACGGCAAAAAAATCGCTGACGCCAAAGACGTAGCCGGCGCCTATCGCACCTACGAATACGAAATCTCCGCCCAACTCTCGCAAGGCCGGCCGAATTCGCTAGCCGTCGAAACCTTCGCACAAACTGACAAAGATCTCGGCATCAACTGGGTTGACTGGAATCCCGCGCCACCCGACAAAGACATGGGCCTCTGGCGCGACGTCTATCTGCAATCGAGCGGCCCCGTAGCCATCCGCTTCCCGCAAGTAATCACGCATTTCCCCACCACGTCCCTCGCGCAGGCCAATCTAGCCATCCAAGCCGAACTACACAACGCCACCAACGAAGAAGTCACCGGCACCCTGGAAGCCCAATTCGACGGCGTCCAAGTCCATCAGACCTACACGCTGAAGCCGAACGAAACGCGCACCGCCCGCTTACTGGATGACACCTATCCGCAACTGCAAATCAAAAATCCCAAACTCTGGTGGCCGTACCGTATGGGCGCGCAAGATCTCCACGAACTTTCGGTTCGCTTCGTAGTAGGCAATCAAGAATCCGACGCGCAAACCGTAAAATTCGGCATCCGCGAAATCACCGCCGTGCTGAATTCCACCGGAGCCCTGCAATTTTCCATCAACCAGAAAAAAATCCTGATCCGCGGCGGCGGCTGGTCCCCCGATATGCTCCTGCGCCAGGATATGGACCGCCTCGAGAACGAATTCCGCTACGTCCGCGACATGAACCTGAACACCATCCGTCTGGAAGGCAAGCTCGAAACCGACGAATTCTACAATCTCGCCGACGAGCGCGGCGTCCTCATCATGGCCGGCTGGTGCTGCTGCGATATCTGGGAACAGTGGAAGCACTGGCAGCCCGAACATCTGGAAATCGCCACTGCCTCACTCCGTTCCCAAATCATGCGCATGAGAAGCCATCCCAGCATGCTCGTCTGGCTCAACGGCAGCGACAATCCACCGCCCGCCAACGTCGAAACCGCCTACATCAAAGTCCTGAAAGAATCCTCCTGGCCGAATCCATACATTTCTTCCGCCTCAGCCACACCCACCACCGTCACCGGACCTTCGGGGGTCAAAATGACCGGCCCCTACGATTACGTCCCGCCCGATTATTGGCTGATTGATACGACGAGATACGGTGGCGCCTTCGGTTTCAACACCGAGACCGGTCCCGGTCCCGCGCCTTTGCTGGAAAGTTGCCTGAAGAAATTCATTCCCGCCGACCACATGTGGCCCCAGGATTCCTTCTGGAATTTTCACGCCGGCTCCGAAGGCTTCAAGGACCTCACGCATTTCAATAGCGCCATGGACGCGATCTACGGCCCTCCTGCCGGCCTCGACGAGTACCTCGTGAAATCCCAAGCCATGGCCTACGAAGGCGAACGTGCCATGTTCGAAGCCTACTCTCGCAACAAATACGCCACGACGGGTGTCATTCAATGGATGCTGAACAACGCCTGGCCATCAACGATCTGGCATCTCTTCGACTATTACCTCCAGCCCGCCGGCGGCTACTTCGGCACCAAAAAAGCCTGCGAGCCTCTCCACGTGCAATATTCCTACGACGACAACAGCATCGTCGCAGTCAACAGCCTTTACGAAAAAGCCGCTGGCCTAACCGTCACCGCGAAACTCTACGACATCGCGCTTCACGAACGATTTTCAAAGCAGGTGAAAGTTGACGTGGATGCCGACGGTGTCCAGAAAGCCCTGACGCTTCCCGCGGAATCTTTCAGTCCCCCGTCGCCGGCCTATTTCCTACAGCTACAGTTGCAATCGAGCGACGGAAAAATCGTCAGCCAGAATTTCTACTGGCTCTCCGCGAAAAAGAATACTTACGAATGGACCAAGACCACCTACCGCTTCACGCCCGTATCGTCGTACGAAGATCTCACTGCTCTAAAGTCGCTCGAAAAGGTTACCGTGGAAGTAAACGCCAGCATGTTGCCCGGCCCCGACGGCCCCGTCGCGCACGTCCTGCTGAAAAATCCCAGCGACTATCTAGCTTTCCAGATTCATCTCGGCATCCACAAAAGCGGCCAGTCCGATGAAATCCTCCCCGTATTCTGGGACGATAATTACATCGAACTGATGCCCGGCGAATCCCGCGAACTCACCGCGCGCTATCTTCCAGCCACTTCCGTCTTCGGCGGTTCGGAGCTAACCGTCTCCGGATGGAATATCGCGCCCGCCACCATCCCCCTGAAAGAAGGCCGCGGCGTCCCCGCGCAATCCACCGGAGCAGGGCACTGATGTCCTGCGAGCAAGACGGACCTGTGACAATTCCACCGGGACAATATCCGAATCACATGCTGCGCGAGATTTACGAGCAGCCGCAGGCGATTCGCGAAACCATCCGCCAAAATGTTGCAGACGACGTAATTTTTTCGAATTCGCTGCAGCCCATCGAAAAAGCCCTCTTCGCCTTCAAAAAAATCATCATCGCCGCCAGCGGCTCCAGCCGCAACGCAGGCCTCGCAGGCGAAATCATGATGGAAGATCTTGCAGGGGTCGCCGTGGACGTCGAATACGCCAGCGAGTATTGCTACCGCTCCACGCATTCAGACACCGATCCGATCGTCGTCGTGATCACTCAGTCCGGTGAAACCGCGGACACCACCGCCGCGCAACGCGAAGCGCTTAATCGCGGCGCGAAAACCGTCGCTATATCGAATGTCGCCGATTCCACCATCTCACGCGAAGCCAGCGCCACCCTGCAAACCTGCGCCGGCCTGGAAAAAGCCATCCCCGCGACGAAAAGTTTCACCGCGCAGCTCACCATGCTCTATCTGCTCGCGCTGTTTCTAGCCCGCCAGCGCGGACGCATGACCGCCGAAGTCACCCGCACGCACCTGAATTTCCTGGCCGAGCTGCCCCGGCAAATCGAAAAATTTCTGCCGAGCTGGGACGCGCAAACTTCCGGCGCTGCCCGCGCCTTCCAGCAAGCCAGCAAGTTCATGTTCCTCGGCCGCGGCGTGCATTACGCCATAGCCCGCGAAGGCGCGCTGAAGCTCAAGGAAATTTCCTACGTCCAAGCCGAGGGCCTGCCCGCGGGCGAACTCCGCCACGGCTCGAACGCTCTGGTAGATGAAAATCTTGTCGTGGTAGTGCTGGCCACGCGCGACGCCGCCGATCCCGATTCCGTCTTGCGTTACCAAAAAACCTTGCTTGTGCTCGAATACGTCAAGAGCCGCGGTGGAAAATCCATCGCCATCGCCAGCGAAGGCGATCGTGAAGTCACTGCGGTCGCCGATCGCACGATTTTTGTCCCCCCAGCCACAGAACTGCTCCTGCCAATCCTGGAAGTAGTCCCTCTGCAACTTTTCGCCTACCACTACGCAGTCCTAAACGGCTGCGACGTAGATCGCCCCAGAAATCTGGTAAAGTCCGTGATCACTGAATGAGGTCCCGCGCCGTTGGGGTCACCTCTGGCTCTGTCTTTGACTTGGTCCTTGTAGCGGCCGGTCTCGCACAGCGGGACCGGGCAGCATTCGCTGTTGGTTGCCTTTGACGTTGACTTCGCTTTCGTAGCGGCGCACTTTAGTGCGCCATTGTTCGTGCGGCAATCACCGCTGTCGGCCTGAAAAACGCAGCCGCAACAACTGAAACGCAGCAGCAACCAAGAAAAGGACCGATGCCCAACGAGCCCACCCAATCCGCGCAATCCACTGTAAAACTCCGCCGCGTCCTAACCCTCTGGGACCTGATCATCATCGGCATCGTGATCATCCAGCCGATCGCCCCCATGGGCATCTACGGCGTAATAAGCAACGACGCCCGCGGCCACGTCGTCACCACCCTGCTCATCGCCATGGTCGCCATGCTCTTCACCGCGATCAGCTACGGAAAAATGGCGCGGGCGTATCCTTCCGCCGGCTCCGCCTACACCTACGTCGGCCAGGAGCTCAATCCCGCTCTCGGATACGTCACCGGCTGGGCTATCGTGATGGATTACATCCTGAATCCGCTTATCTGCACCATCATTTGCAGTCAGCTCACCCAAAATATTCTTCCGTTCTTGCCGTACTGGACCCTAGCCGTCTTCTATGCCGGTGCGTTCACGCTTCTCAATATCCGCGGCGTCAAGACTTCGGCGCGCATCAATGACGTGATGGCCGCCGGCATGTCCATCGTCGTGGTCATCTTTTTCGCGTTCGTAATCCATTTTCTCTGGAGCTTGCACGAATACGGTCAAGGCTTTTTCACTCACCCTTTTTACAATCCCGCGACCTTCAGCTTTAAAAATGTCTTCCACGGAACTTCCGTCGCCGTCCTCACCTACATCGGCTTCGACGCCATCTCCACCTTTTCCGAAGAAGTCGAAAATCCCCGCCGCAACATCATGCTAGCCACCGTCCTCGTCTGCCTGATCACCGGCGTCCTAGCCTCGCTCGAAGTCTATGCCGCACAACTCGTCTGGCGCGACCAGCCGTTCCCCCCGGACAAAATCACCTCCGCCTTCCCGCTCGTCGCCCAAACCGCCGGCGGCTATTTCCTCTTCCAACTCGTAAACTTCACCATCCTAATCGCCAACATCGGCTCCGGCCTAGGCTCACAACTAGGCGCCGCGCGCCTTCTTTACGGCATGGGCCGCAGCAACGGCATCCCCAAAAAATTCTTCGGCGCGCTCGACCCGAAAAATCACATCCCGCGCAACAACGTAATCCTGGTCGGTGGCATCGCCCTGGCCGGCTCGTTCATCATCACCTACGACCAAGGCGCGGACCTCCTCAACTTCGGTGCCCTTCTAGCCTTCATGGGCGTCAACGTCGCCGCACTCGTCCGCTACTACGTGCGCGAGGAAAAAAAGCAAATCCTCAATCTCCTCTCGCCTCTGCTCGGCTTCCTGATCTGCGCATTCATCTGGACCCACCTCAGCGGCCCCGCTCTCAAGCTCGGCGCCATCTGGATGGTCTTGGGAATGACCTATGGCGCGATAAAAACTCGTGGCTTCCAGGCCGATCTGGTCAACTTCGATATCCCCGCTGACGAATCTTAACGCTCGCGCACAGCCGTTCCGCCGGTGTTCCACCGGGAATCCGCAGCGCTCCAATCCTTCCTAAACTTTTAGCCCACGCCTGACGATTGTTCCGATAGGAGTCTCTGGAAGCCCTGGTGGAAAGAGCTTCCGATCCTTGACCCTCTAAAAAGTGGCACCGCCAGAAAGCGGCTGTTTCAAATCAGAGCACCTCATACCCATGGATCCCAGAGCGCTTAACGTTCTCCTGGTCATCGCGGATGCGCAAGACGAGGCCGATATCCACCAGAAGCTGGGCGATGCCCGCAACACATTCTTCGCCGTTCACACCGCCGCAAGTTTGGCCCAGGCGTTCCAGTTGATCGCAGACAAGCCCATAGACATTTTTCTGATCGATCTTTCTGTTCCGGATTCCGATGGAGTTCAAGGCTTACAGCGCCTGATTGCTTCCGCGCACTACGCCCCCGTTATCGCCATCGTCAGCGTCTACGATGAGCTGCAAGCGCTGGAAGTGGTGCGCGCGGGGGCAGACGACTACGTCGTCAAGAGTCGCATGAATGCGGCAGCCTTCGAGCGCGTCCTGTTGTACGCCGTTGAGCGCCACGGCGTGCGCCGACAGGCCGATTTGCAACTCGCTGTGTCGCGCGTGCTGGCGGAATCTCAAAGTCTTTCCGAGGCCAGCGACGGAATCCTTCGCGTGCTTTGTGAGTCCCTGAGGTTTGATATCGGAGAGATCTGGCGGATTGACAATTCCGCAAATCGGCTGTTCCACGCGCGGTCCTGGTGCGTACCGTCTCGTAAACTTCTGCAATTTCAAGCACTGAGCCACATCTCACATTTTCGCTGCGGCGAAGGCTTGCCCGGATGCGTCTGGGAGACTCAGGTCCCCCAGTGGATCGAAGACGTGACCGAAAGCGATTACTTCACGCGCATCCCCGCCGCCACCTCGGCTGGACTACATAGCGCATACGCCATCCCCCTCGGCTTGGTCCAGGGAATCTTCGGCGTCATGGCGTTCTTCAGTCACGAGCGAAAGCGGGTTGACGAACAGCTGAATAACTTTCTCATGAGCATCGGAAACCAGATGGGCCAGTTCATGGCTCGCAAGGTTGCCGAAGAGGAACGCGAACGAATCGGAAGGGACCTTGTCCTGATTTTGGATTCCACGTCCGAAGGCATCTACGGGACAAATCTTGCCGGTTCCATCACCTTCATCAACCAGTCCGCCGCTCGAACGTTTGGCTTCCGCCGCGAAGATGCCGTCGGCAAGAACTCCCACGCCTTATTTCATCACACGCGCCCGGATGGCACCGCGTTTCCCGAATCCGAATGCCCACTCACCAATCTCTTGCACACGGGAAGGAGTCATTCCAACGACCTCGATTATTTTTGCAAGATGGATGGATCGCACGTGGCGGTGAGCTACTCCGCCACTCCGATGTTCGAGGGCGCGCAGGTTAGTGGTGCAGTGGTCAGCTTTACGGATATTTCTGAGAAGCGCCAGATGGAAATCGAGCTCCGTCACGCGCAAAAACTGGAAGCGGTGGGTGGTTTGGCTGCGGGAATCGCGCACGAAATCAACACGCCGATCCAATTCATCGGCGACAATACCCGCTTCCTGCAGGATTCCTTCCGTGATGGCCTCGAGATGATCACGAAGTATCGCGAAATCCGCCAACAAGCTGAAAACGGCCCTGTGCGCTCCGATCTGCTTCACGAACTGGATGCAATTTGCCAGAGAATCGAATGGGACTTCCTGGTCACGGAAATTCCCAAGGCTCTGGAACAGATGCTGGACGGCGTCAAGCGCGTTGCCACCATCGTGCTGGCGATGAAGGAATTCTCGCATGTGGATCGTAGTGTGGAGAAGACGCCCGCGGACTTGAATAGAGCGATCGAAAGCACCCTGGTCGTTTCTCGCAATGAGACGAAGTACGTCGCCGAAGTCGTAACCGATTTCGCTGTCTTGCCTCCGGTTTCCTGTCATCTCGGCGATCTAAATCAAGTGTTCTTGAACTTGTTTGTGAATGCCGCCCACGCCATTGGTGACGTCATGAAGGTGACTGGGCAAAAAGGCCGCATAACCGTCAAGACCCGGGAGGACGGTGATTGCGTCGTCCTGACCGTTCACGATACCGGAACCGGAATTCCCGAAGGAGTACGTGGAAAAGTTTTCGACCCATTTTTCACGACGAAAGAGGTCGGTAAGGGTTCGGGCCAGGGCCTGGCGCTGGCGCGCGCCATCGTTGTTGAAAAGCACGGTGGTACGCTGACTTTTGAGACGGAAATGGGGCGGGGCACCACATTTTGTGTGCGTCTTCCAACGAACGGCGTGCCCTCGTGCAAAGAGGTGATCGCGGTATGACTCGAATCATTTTTGTCGATGATGAAATTAGGATCCTGGAAGGATTGCAGCGCATGCTTCGTTCGCAACGTCATTGCTGGGAAATGGCGTTCGCTCCCAGCGGTCCAGCCGCGTTGCAAATGATGGAGGCCGCACCATTCGACGTCATCGTCTCGGACATGCGCATGCCAGGCATGGATGGCGCCGCGCTCTTAAGGAAAGTTCGCGACAAGCATCCCAACGTTCTGCGAATTATTCTTTCGGGATACACCGAACTGGAGGCCGCTCTGAGCGCTGTGCCCGTTGCACACCAGTTTCTGGTCAAGCCCTGCGATCAGGAAACCTTGCAAACCGCGATTGAGCGCGCTACCAGCCTGAACAGCATCCTCAATAGCAAACGCCTGGCAAGCATCGTCGGATCCATGCAGCAATTACCCTCGTTGTCGAAATCGTGCCAGGACCTGCGCCAGGCACTCAGCGATCCGAATGTTACCTCGCAACGTATCGCACGGCTTGTGGAGCAGGACCCGGCCATGTCTGCCAAGGTTCTGCAGCTTGTGAACTCCGCGTTCTTCGGGGTCGCGCGGAATGTGAGCGACATCAACACCGCAATCAACTATTTGGGCAAGAACATCCTCGAGAACCTCGTTCAGTCCGTCGAAATCTTTCGCGTCTTCCGGCCCACCAAGGCCATACCGGGATTCTCGCTAGAGGACCTGCACGTCCATGCGCAGTTGACAGCCAAGATGGCCGCCCATGTGGCCGACGACAATTCAATTCGCGGGCTCGCCATGGTCGCAGGCTTGCTTCATGACGTCGGCAAACTGGTTTTGGCCGAAGCCACCCCGGAGCATTTCGCGCGTGCCATCGCCGGTGCAAAGAATGAAAATCGCCCGCTCTTCGAGGTCGAAGAGGAATTGACCGGTGTATCCCACGCTGAAGTGGGAGCCTATCTTCTGAGCATGTGGGGAATTCCATACTTGATCGTTGAGGCAGTTGCTCATCACCACCATCTGGAGCGCGTAGCCTGCGAAAAAGTAGATTTGCTCGCCAGTGTTTATTTCGCAAATTGGCTTGCTCACGAGCATCAGGCGGCCCGGCCCGGTGCCAGCAGCCTTCCGAATGCGCCGCTCGATCAGGAAATCGTTGCCAAACTGATCGTGGAAAGCCGGCTGCCGGAATGGCGTGCGGCTACCGAATCTGCCGCGCTGGAACTGTCCGGGGTGTCCCATGTCTAATAATGAGCGTCCCAGAATCCTGTGTGTGGACGACGAACCGAATGTTCTCGAGGGGCTCGCTCGCACCTTACGCAGCCACTTCGTCGTCGAGACCACCACAGAGGGAAAGGTCGCTCTCGATTTATTCAGGACCGCTGAACCCTTTGCTGTTGTCATGTCCGATCAACGAATGCCGCAAATGACGGGCGTTCAGCTCCTCGCTCATGCCCGCACAGTTGCCCCAGCCACGGTGCGCGTCTTGCTCACCGGCCAGGCCGACGTCGAATCGGCGATCGCCGCCGTTAATGAAGGCAATATTTTTCGCTTCCTGACCAAGCCATGCGCCACGGACGTTCTGCTGAAGGCGCTCGACGCCTGTTGCGAGCAATACCGCCTCATTACCTCCGAAAAGGTTCTGCTCGAACAAACCCTGCGCGGCAGCATAAAGGCGCTGGTGGATATTCTCTCGCTCGTGAATCCGCTGGCTTTCGGGCGCGCCACGCGTGTCCGCCAAAGTGTCGAACAGCTGATGAACCATTTCCAAATTCGCGAACGCTGGCCCGTGGAGGTAGCCGCCATGCTCTCCCAGATCGGCTGCGTCACTCTTCCCGCCGCCACGCTCGACAAACTGTACAGAGGCGAGCCCCTCAACAAACCGGAACAGGAAATGGTCGACCGTATGCCTGGCGTCGCGGAAAAATGCCTTTCCAACATTCCGCGCATCGAATCTGTGCGCGAAATACTGCACCATTCCAGCGCTCACTTCGCGCGAGCCAAGCAGCGCGCCGACGCCGAGATCGAAGCAGAAATCCCTTGGGGCGCTCGCGCGCTGAAAGTCGCTCTCGATTTCGATCTACTCGAAAGCGGTGATAGCGCCAAGGATCATCCGATGGCCATCCTGCGCGGCCGTAAGGGCTGGTACGACCCGGAAATCTTGCTTGCGTTTGCGGCAATACGCGGAAATCCGCAGGACACGAACTTGATGCTGGAGCTCACCATACGGGAAGTCGGTGTCGGCATGGTCTTCGGCGAGGATCTCAAATCGTCCAAAGGCTTGCTTCTGATTGCGCGCGGCCAGGAAGTCACCCCCGCGCTGCTTGAACGCATGCGGAATTTTTCCGGCGAACTTGCGATCCGCGAACCCGTTCGCATGCTGCTTCGCGACCCCGCGAGGACTTCCAAGGAGCCTGTTCTGGCGGGATCACGCACCTAAGGCGAGTCTATTTCCGGGCAGTTACTCCGCGTCCTGCGTCACGATGTGCACGTCCACGGCGGGTGCGTCATTCAAAAATCGATTGATCGCGTTCATGTACAGCAGCTTGCGCCAACCCTCGGTCGCCGACCGGCCAAAGATCACATGGGTGATGTGTTTTTCGCGCACAAACTGCGCCATGGCGTCCGCCACGTTATGCCCCTTCAGCCGCACCGGCTTCGCTCCTAGATTTTCCGCGAATTGCAGATTTGCGGTCAGCGATTTCGGTTCCTCCTGCGCGTTCTCGCTGTCCAGATCCACGTGCACGGCGTAAAGCTCCGCGTCCATCCGCCGCGCCATGCGCGCCGCGCGCGCCACCAGATATTGCGCCTTCGGATTTTCGCTGATGCACACCGCCAGCCGCTCCCGCACCGCCCAGGCTTCCTGAATATCCTTCTCCACCATGTAGGATTCCAGGCTGCGGTCCACCTGCTCTGCCACCTGGCGCAGCGCCAGTTCCCGCAACGCTATCAAATTCCCGCGGCGGAAAAAATTCTTCAGCGCCTGCTCTACTTTTTCTTTTCCGTAAACGTCGCCGCGCCGCATCCGATTTTGCAGCGCTTCCGGCGTCAGGTCCACCATCACCGTCTCATCGGAAACCTGTAGCACCCAGTCCGGCACCGTTTCGCGCACCACTACGCCAGTAATCGCGCGCACCGTCGGCGCGATGCTTTCGATATGCTGTATGTTTACCGTCGAGATCACATCGATATTCGCGTCCAATAATTCCAGCACGTCTTCGTACCGCTTGCGATGCCGGCTTCCCGGAATATTCGTGTGCGCCAGTTCGTCCACCAGCACCACGCGCGGTTTACGCTCCAGAATCCCGTCCAGATCCAGCTCCGCGAAGAGCGTCCCTTTGTAATCGATCATTTTCCGCGGGATGGTCTCCAATTGCGCGGAAAGTTCGGCGATGCCTTTCCGCCCGTGCGTTTCCACCACGCCGATCACCACGTCTTCGCCGCGGCTGTGCCGCCGGATGGCCTCGCTCAGCATGCTGAACGTCTTGCCCACTCCGGGCGCATAGCCCAGAAAAAGTTTCAGTGCGCCTTTTGTTTTTTCGGCCGGCTTTGCCGCGGCCAGCCACTGCTCGGGGGTTTTTGGCATCGGTGTATTCTCTTCTACGAGCGCTGTGAAAGCTACGTTAGAATGGCAGCGTGCGCGTGCACTGGTTCACTCATTTCCTGCGATTTCTGGCTGCTATCGTCCTTGTGCTGGGAATCTCCCTCATGTACCGCCACATTCTTATCGTCAACCCCACCACCGTCGCGCTCACTTTTCTGCTCGCCATTCTAGCCGTTTCCACCGTATGGGGCATTGCCGTTTCCGTGTTCATGTCCGTAGTGGCAATGCTCGCCTTCAACTATTATTTCCTGCCGCCAGTCGGCAGATTCACAGTGGCCGACCCGCAGAATTGGGTTGCGCTTTTCGCCTTCCTGGTTGTCTCGGTGCTGGCCAGCCATCTTTCCACCCGCGCCCGCCAGAAAGCCGAAGACGCCTCTGCACGCCGCCGCGAAATCGAGAAGCTTTACGCCTTCAGCCAGGGGCTCCTGGAATCCGGCAACGTAATTCAATTGCTCAATCGCATTCCTTCGCAGATTGTGGACATTTTCGAAGTCGGCGCCGCCGCTCTTCTCCTCGCCGAGAAACAAAAGATCTACCGCTCCGGCCCGGTGGTCGCCAAGCTCGATCTCGAAAGCCTGAATACAGTCGTCCTGCGCGA
This sequence comes from Candidatus Acidiferrales bacterium, assembly GCA_050012455.1. GTDB lineage: Bacteria > Acidobacteriota > Terriglobia > Acidiferrales > UBA7541 > Palsa-295. The sequence continues at coordinate 151,658 of JBEKHD010000002.1, forward strand.
AGAGCCCGTAATAGATGTCCCCAATAGCCTCTGCTTCGTGCCAGTGCGTCTCGGCGGTCGCTCCATCGGCAGCCTGGGCATCTCCGGCTCAATGCTTTCGCGCCAGACCCTCGAAGCCATCGGCACCCTCGTCGCCGTAGCTATCGAACGCGCCCGCGCCATCGAACAGCTTGGCTTGACCGAAGCTGCCCGCGAAGGCGAGCGCTTACGCACCGCGCTGCTCGATTCCGTCACCCACGCGCTGCGCACGCCGCTGACTTCCATCAAAGCATCTGTGACGAACTTGCTCTCCAACTCTAGCGTCACCGAACGCCAGCGCCAGGAGCTTCTCACCATCATTAACGAAGAAACCGATCGCTTGAACCGTTTGGTCGGCGAAGCTGGCGAAATGGCGCGCCTGGATGCCGGTGAGGTCGAACTCGAACTCGAACCGCGCCCCATCGAGGACGTGATTGAAGCCGCGCTCGGCAAATGCCGCGCCGCTTTGGGCGATCGCATCGTGAACGTGAACGTGCAGCCGGGCCTGCCGCGCGTCCGCGTGGATATTACCCGCGCGCGCGAAGCTCTGGTCCATCTGCTGGAAAATGCCAATCAATATTCGCCCACGAACCAGCCCATCACCATCACCGCGGAATTGGCCGGCGATTTCGTCCTTACTAGCGTCGCCGATCGCGGCGCCGGCATTGACGACCTGGAGCAAAGCCTCATCTTCGAAAAATTCTATCGCGGGAAGGATCAACGCTACCTGGTGCAAGGCACCGGCATGGGCCTCCCCATCGCCAAAGCCATCATCGAAGCACATGGCGGTAGCATTAGTCTGACCAGCCAGCGCGGCCAGGGCTCTGTTTTTTCCTTCACGCTGCCCACTGAACGCGGTCGGACCCGAGACTGATGAACGCCGCCACCATTCTCGTTGTGGACGATGAACCGCAGATCCGCCGCGTCATGCTCACCACTCTCGCGTCGCAGGGCTATTCGGTCGTCGAAGTGCGCAGCGGTGAAGAAGCCCTCGAAAAAGTGCGCGGAATGAGGCCCGATCTTATTCTTCTCGATGTGAATTTGCCGGGAATCTCGGGCCTTGAAACTTGCCGCGAAATTCGCGCCACCTGCGATGCGCCCATCATCATGCTCACCGTGCGCAACACTGAACGCGACAAGGTCCAGGCTCTTGATGCCGGCGCGGACGACTACGTCGTTAAGCCCTTCGGCGTTGAAGAGCTGATGGCGCGCATTCGTGCCGCGCTGCGCCGCGCCGCTCCCGGCGACGCCACTCCGCCCTTCGCCTCCGACGATCTGAAAATTGATTTCGAAAAGCGCACCGTGATGGTGCAGGAAAAAGCCGTCCGCCTTACGCCGAAAGAATTTGAACTCTTGCGTCAGCTCGTCTCAAATTCCGGCAAGGCGCAGGCGCATCGCCGCCTGCTGCAAGCCGTCTGGGGACCCGACTACGGAGAGGAAACCGAATATTTGCGCGTCTTCATCAATCAATTGCGCCGGAAAATCGAGCCCGACCCGCGCCATCCGCGCTACATCCACACCGAACCCTGGATCGGCTACCGCTTCGACCCACCCAAACCAAAATCCCGCAACCACCGCTCTGAAAAGTAGTCCGCCTCGCTGCATGCCCCTCAACGCGATTCGCAAATAGGGCCACAGGCCGATCTCCCGGCTCCAACCAATAGGAAGTGCGGCGGGCTTGCCGCCGCTTTCGCCACAACGTCAAGAGTCGGGCGCGTTCGCTCTAGGCGAGGCTTGCCTCGCCCCCACAATTGCCGCGCCGACAGTTCGTGAAGAGTGCGAGAACTCAGGATTCTTTGTGGGTCGTGGCTTTAGCCGCTGAAGTTCCGATTTTCAGGCTCTCACTGGCAGGTTGAAAACACCCGGCGAGCTCGCGCAAACTCCTAATGCAACGGCCGCACCGCATCCAATTCCAAATTCAATTCCAACACATTCACCCGCGGCTCGCCCAAAAAACCGAACTGCCGCCCCTGCGTATGCCCCGCCACCAGGGCGCGCACATCCCCCTCACTCATCCCCCGCTCGCGCGCCACACGCACAATCTGAAATTCCGCCGCCGCCGGCGAAATGTGCGGATCGAGCCCCGATCCCGAACTGGTAACCAAATCCACAGGAATCCGCGCCCCAGGATTCTCCGCCTGCAGCCTCTGCACGTCGCCCTTCACTCGCGTAATCAATGCCGAATTCGTTGGCCCCAAATTGGAAGCCCCTCCACTCGACGCATCGGGGTCGTATCCAGCAGCCCCCGCGGCCGAAGGTCGCGAATGAAAATATCCCGCCGAAGTGAACGGCTGCCCGATCAGGCTCGACCCCACCATCTTCCCGCCCACGTGGATGATTTCTCCATTCGCTTGCCGCGGAAAAGCCCACTGCGCCAGCAAAGTCACCGCCAGCGGATACAAAATCCCCAGCAGCACAGTCGTCGCCAGCGTCATCCAAATCGAAATCAATAAGTTTTTTTTCATCACCTGAGCACCCCTAAGCCAGTCCGACGTGCGTGATAATCACGTCAATTATTTTGATCCCGATGAACGGCGCGATAATTCCGCCCAGCCCGTACACCAACAAATTCCGCCGCAGCAAAGCCTCTGCGCCCAATGGACGATACTTCACCCCGCGCAAAGCCAGCGGCACCAGCGCGATGATAATCAGCGCATTGAAAATCACCGCCGAAAGAATCGCCGAATGCGGATTCTTCAGCCCCATCACGTTCAGTACTTCCAGCTCCGGAAAGGCGGCCGCGAACATCGCCGGAATAATCGCGAAATATTTCGCGACGTCATTCGCCACCGAGAAGGTCGTCAGCGCCCCTCGCGTAATCAGCAACTGTTTCCCGATTTCCACCACCTCAATCAATTTCGTGGGGTTCGAATCCAGGTCCACCATATTGCCGGCTTCTTTTGCCGCCTGTGTTCCCGCGTTCATCGCCAGGCCTACGTCCGCCTGTGCGAGCGCCGGCGCGTCATTCGTCCCGTCGCCGGTCATCGCCACCAGTTTGCCCTTGGCCTGCTCGCGCCGAATCAACGCCAGCTTGTCCTCCGGCCGCGCCTCTGCCAGAAAGTCATCCACGCCCGCTTCGCGCGCGATCGCGGCCGCGGTCAAAGGGTTGTCGCCGGTGATCATCACCGTGCGAATGCCCATCACGCGCAAATGCTCGAACCGCTCGCGCATGCCGCCCTTCACGATGTCCTTCAAATGAATCACGCCCAGCGCCCGCGCATCCTCAGCGACGAGCAGCGGCGTCCCGCCGGAATTCGAGATGCGGTCCACAGCCTCCATCGTCTCGTGCGGTACAGTCCCACCCGCTTCCTTGATGTATTTCACAATCGCATCTCGCGCGCCCTTGCGAATCTTCCGCCCGTCCATATCCACGCCGGACATTCGCGTCACCGCCGAAAATGGAATGAACGTCGCCGCGACCGAGCCCAACTCTCGCCCGCGCAATCCGTACTTATCTTTCGCCAGTACCACGATCGAACGGCCTTCGGGAGTCTCGTCCGCCAGCGACGCCAACTGCGCGGCATCGGCCAATTCACCATCGCTCACACCCGGCGCCGGGATAAATTCAGTCGCAAATCGATTCCCCAAGGTAATCGTCCCCGTCTTGTCCAGCAGCAAGGTATCCACGTCGCCCGCCGCTTCTACCGCGCGGCCAGACATCGCCAGCACATTCTTTTGCAGGACGCGATCCATCCCCGCAATCCCAATCGCCGAAAGCAATCCGCCGATCGTCGTCGGAATCAGGCACACCAGCAAGGCCACCAGCACAAACACGGATTGCGGCGCGCCTGAATAAATCGCCATCGGCTGCAAAGAAACCACCGCCAGCAGGAAAATAATCGTCAACCCCGCCAGCAAAATGTTCAAAGCGATTTCGTTCGGCGTCTTCTGCCGCGAAGCGCCCTCTACCAGCTTGATCATCCGGTCCAGAAAAGTTTCGCCAGGATTTGAAGTGATCCGCACCTTGATCTCGTCGGAAAGCACGCGCGTCCCGCCCGTTACCGCCGAGCGGTCGCCTCCGGATTCCCGAATCACGGGCGCCGATTCTCCGGTAATCGCGGATTCATCAACGGACGCGACGCCCTCGATCACCTCGCCGTCCCCCGGCACGAATTCGCCAGCCGTAACCATCACCAGATCGCCCGCCCGCAATTGCGATCCCGGCACTGACTCGATGCTCCCGTCCTGTTTCAGCCTGCGCGCCACAGTCTCTGCACGCGATTTGCGCAATGCTTCGGCCTGCGCCTTCCCGCGCCCTTCCGCCATCGCTTCGGCGAAATTCGCAAAAAGCACCGTGAACCACAACCACAAAGTGATCTGCAGCGAGAAGCCGAACCCGTGCGTGTGCTGCACCACTCCCCGCACCAGATCGATGGACGTGAGCAGTGCGCCCACCTCCACCACGAACATCACCGGATTCTTCGCCAGAGTCCGCGGGTTGAGCTTGACGAAAGACTCCCACACCGCCTGCACCACAATGTCATGTCCCCAGCGCGATTTTTCCTTGCTTGTCGTTTTAGTGGCCATGGTTCCTTAAAACACCTTTCCCGCATGCATCATCAAATGCTCCAGAATCGGTCCCAGGCTCAGCGCCGGGAAAAATGTCAGTGCACTGACGATCAGCACCACGGAAACCAGCAATACGGTGAACAGCGGAGTCGTCACTGGAAATGTTCCGGCTGACTCCGGCACGTATTTCTTCTTCGCCAGGCTGCCCGCAATCGCCAAAATCGGAATCACCGCGAAAAATCTCCCGAACAAAGTGGCGAATCCGATCGTCGTGTTGTACCAAAGTGTGTTGCCATTAAATCCACCGAACGCCGAGCCGTTATTTCCGGTAGCCGAGGTGTAGGCATAAAGAATCTGCGAAAGCCCGTGGGGCCCAGGATTTGAAATCGAAGGTATCCCAAACGATTTCGCGATCACTGAGATCGCCGTAAACGTCAGGATCACCAGCGGAAAAATCAGCACCGAAAGCATCGCCATCTTCACGTCGTAAGCCTCGATCTTTTTCCCCAGATATTCCGGCGTTCTTCCCACCATCAATCCGGCGATAAACACGGAAAGAATCACGAACACGATCATTCCGTACAGCCCCGAGCCCACGCCGCCGAACACCACTTCACCTAACATGATGTTAATCAGCGGAATCATCCCGCCCAGGGGCGTGAACGAATCGTGCATCCCGTTCACCGCGCCACAGCTCGCATCGGTCGTCACCGTCGCATACAGCGCCGTATTCGCAATGCCGAACCGTACTTCTTTTCCTTCCATGTTCCCGCCAGACTGCGTCGCGCTCACTTTTTGGTCCACGCCGTGCAGCAGCGGATTGCCACGCGCCTCCGCGCTGTATGCCGAAACGACGCCCGCCAGGAACAGCACCGCCATCGCCGCCCACACCGCCCAACCGTGCCGCTGGGATCCGGTCATCCGCCCCAGCGTGTATGTCAGCCCCGAAGGAATCGCGAAAATCAGTACCAGCTGCAGAAAATTCGTCAACGGCGTGGGATTTTCGAAAGGATGCGCGCTATTCGCGTAGAAGAACCCGCCGCCGTTCGTGCCGAAAATCTTGATCGCCTCCTGCGACGCAACTGGGCCCTGCGGAATCAATTGTTCGTTCACCACCTGCGTGCTTGTCTTGCCGTCGGCGCCCGTGGTGGTCACCGTTTGCGCGTCCACCAGCTGCGTGTGCGCATACGGCCTCAAATTCTGAATCATTCCTTGCGATACAAAAATCATCGCAACCACCAAACACACCGGCAGCAGCACCCACAAAATCGTGCGCGTCAGATCCACCCAGAAATTGCCGATGCTGTCCTGTTCTCGCCGCGCGATTCCTCGAATCACCGCTATCGCCAGCGCAATGCCCACTGCCGCGGATAGGAAATTGTGATAGGCCAACCCCGCCATCTGCGTGAAGTAACTCATCGTGGTTTCCGGGGTATAAGCCTGCCAGTTCGTGTTGGTCGTAAACGAAGCCGCCGTGTTGAACGCCAGATCGGTCGGCACCGCGACAAGCGTCTGCGGATTCCACGGCAGGTGTAGCTGCACGCGTTCGATCACGTACAGCAGCAGCATCGAAACGCCGCTGAAGAGCAGCATGGCAATGGCATATTCGGTCCAGCGCATTTCCCGGTTTTCGTCCACGCCTGTCAGCATGTAAAGCAAGCGCTCGCACGGACGCAGCAGCGGGTCCAGCCAGGTCTTTTCGCGCGCGAACACTCGCGTCATGAAAAGCCCCGCCGGTTTCGCCAGCGCGAAGGTCACCAACAAAAACAAAAGGATTTGCAGCCAGCCATTGGCCGTCATCGTTAGAACCTCTCCGGCCACAGCAGGGCCGCCAGCAGGTACACCAGAATCAAAACGCAAACCACCAGAAGAACAATGTTGCCTGCCATGTTGTCGCTCCCGTCACTTCAGCCGGTCGCACCCGCGTACGTACCCCAGCGCAACCACGAAAAAGCCAACCGTCAACAGCACGAACACAATGTCCTGCATAAACCAAGCCTCCGGGAAAACTCCGCCGCTGATTTCCATCGCGCTTAGAACTTCACCAGAATGGACATATCAATAAACGACTCATCTCTCCGCAGATCCGGGAACCACACGCTGGAATTCTGCGGCGCGCTGGTGCAGAACGTCGTCGCCGGTCCCAACGATTCCTGTCCCGAGGAGACGCCGTTGTTGCAAATGTAGTCGGTCGGAGTTCCGGTGTTCCCGCCCGGAGGCGTAATGCCGCCGCGGCCCGTCCAGTACGGCACATTCGCGTGCCGGTAGTCATACTCCCAACGGAAAGTGATGTACTGCTTGGGCATGTAGTCAAACGTAATCGACGAATCCCATGCCTTGAACGGATCTCCCGGATTCTCCGTAAAGTAAGGAGAATTCGTGGACGCCGTAATCGCGCTTTCTCCATTAATCGGCGGCAGCAGCACCAGATAACGTCCCGGATTGTTGATTTTCCCGCCGCCCAACGTCACGCCGAACAAATCGTGATGGAACCAGAAGCGGTTGTAAAACATGTATCCCAGGAAACTCTGCTTCGGTCCGCCCGCTTTATCGCCATAGCAGCTCACTCCGCCGCCGTATTCGCATCCCGCATCGGCCGTCAACGAAAACGCCATCTTGTCGAGCGTCCGTAGCGGCTGGTCGAAATACTTCACTTCAATGCTGTCGTCGGTGTGAATGCGCTTGCGATCAGGAACAAACAAATCATCGCGCCCCAACCCGTAGTTGTTGGAGATGACGTTGATCCACGGCTTCGGCGTCCATTTGATCTGTCCCCCCAGCCCCGGCCGGTGATTCGCCGACGCATACGATTGCCATCCATTAATAAACCATGGCTCGATCTTCAAATGCGCCGTCGGGAAAATCTGCACGCGCACGCCTTCGAAGAACCACGGCGTGTTCGACGATACGTATGACGGTTGGTAGGCCCAATTGTCGAATTGGTAGTAACTGAACAATCCGATGTATGACAGAAAGATTCCCGCATCCACGTTGACGCCGTGCAGCTTGTCGAAGTGATAGCCGCCATACGCCTCCGATATGTAGCGATACGCGGAAACAAGGTCCCACTGCCCGTGGCCCGGACTCGGATCGTTCCGCGGCGTTGTCGCCGAATACATTCCGAACTGCGTCATCAATCGCGCGCGCACATTGTCATAGTGAAAATCGCCGCCCACGCCCAGCTGCGTCAGTTGCAGTTCTTGCGTCCGGAATAGTTCGCTGGAGCCACCCATCGAATGGTCGGTCGGATGATTGAAGTCGTAGACGTAAACGGCGTCGGACCGAATTTCCGGCGTGAAGAATTTCGTGTCCCAGAAAATTTCCTTCGTGCGCGGGTTGCCGTTCAGCCACGTCCAGTCGGCGTCCGAAAACGGCTCGATTTTCGCGGGCGCGGCGGCCTCGGCGTTCGCCGAAGTGGCGGCCTCGGTCGTCGTGGCCGCCGGCACTGCGGGTATCGTCACCACCGGCGCCACTGGCACTGTCGCTTTCGCGCTGGTCGCAGGCGTCGCAGGCCGCTCCGGTGCCTTCGCGTTCTTTAGTTCCGCTTCCAGTTCGTCAATGCGTTTCCGCATCGCATCCAGCTCTTTGGCGATAGCTGGCGGTATTTGTTGGTCAGCACCACTGGTTTGCTGATTCGAAGTGCTGCCGTTAGTTTGCGCGAAGCAAGGAAATTGCCACAACGCGAAAAACACAATGCCAAAAACGATCTTAGTGCTGTGCTTGATCAAAGACTTCGACATGGAAGTCATCTCCTGTTCTCGCTTTCGCCCTGCGTTTTCTGATTCGCAGAATGTTTGCGCCACTTCCCGCGCGGCGTCTCCCATGGGATTACGATTTGGCCCGACGAAATCACCGGAAATCCCACGGGCGTATCATTCCTTCGCCTGGGATGTTTCTCTTCCATCCAGAACTGCACCAGCACGTAAAGAAAAAACAGGCACGCTGCTGCCATTCCCAAGAATGCAAGAACTGCCATGGCGCTTATCCTTGAGCGCGCCTGCCAGTTCTACTACGCGAAAGCTGGTCGAGGCGCGGCTGCGAACACTGCTAACTTTGCAGAATTCAGACGCACACCCGCCCTGCTGGTTCGCACCCATCGTTTCGATATCGCACAGGGCGTAAAGTTCTACGATACCTGCCGCCCCTCAGGAATCCGTAAGCGAGGCATAAGGATTTCGTAAAGCTTGTAACCGCTCTGTTCGCAGAAGTTTGGGCGCAGGCCAGCCTGAATGCTGTGACCGCCGTCACTCGCGAATGTAACTTGTGCCGGGCGCCACCTGGTCGCAAGAGCCAGCTTCACCGTCGCGAACGGGGCCTCGACGGTGTTTCGCCGCTCAGAGGGAAAAATGTCCGGGGGACTCGCCCATGGTGTCAATCGCGCCCTCTCACGGCGCGAGAAGGTTTTCTGGCGCGCAGCGCTTAGCAGCTCAAGCGCCAGCTCGGCAGGCGTCACACTTCCGGCAAACGTCGTCGACCAAAAATTCCAGCAACGGCCGCCGCGGTCAATAACATGATGACCGGATCGATCGGATGGCGATAACGCAATGAAGTATGGGTCACGTAATAGACGGCCGGAAACACGATCGGAATTGTCGCCAGTGGGAAGGCATACGGGTCGCGCCTCCGAATCAAAACGGCGATCCCGCACAACGCGCCGATTGCCGCAAGCGTATTGCTAATCAACACGAGCCGCACCAGCGGCGACTCCGCGTCGCGAAATCCCTCAATGGGCTTTTCCATGCCAGTCCAGGTCGAGACGAATCGTCGGCAGAAGAGAATAATTTCCAGTCGCGGATGCGTCTCAATGAAAGCAATCGACCTCCGCCACTTGTCCTGCATGAACGCCGTCTCGCCCATACGGATATAGCTTCGAATCTCGGCACGCTCCGGATCAGCTGCCGGCACAACTTGGGATTGTTCATCGAACTGTTCGTTATTTCCCAGCCACAATTCAAAAGGGAAGTTGGAACGCAACGGAATGAATCGGTGAAACGCCAAGTAGTTGCGCGCCGTCCACGGCATGCAGCACAGCACCGCAATTCCGCACGCCAGAAGCGGACGGCTCGGCCGCAGTCGTCCTTCTTTCCACGCGCGATACGCGGCCCAACCCAGTAGCACCGGCAGCAGGCTGCCCAGAGAAGGATTGGTCATCAGCGCGAATCCCCACAGCAATCCGTACCCGCACCAGGCGCGCAAGCTCTCCGTATCCGCGAGTTCAAGCGTGGCCCACAAGATCGTCGCTACCAGCAACGCCGCAAGCGATGTGTCCCAAACCCATTCGTACGGAATGATTACCGCGTTCGGAAAAATCGCCCACAGCCACGCCGCACCTGCGCCCGCCGCCAGCCCGGCCATGCGTTTACCGGCGTAGAATATCGGCACGCACGCGGCCGCAGAAAATGAAATGTTCAGAAGCACGATCGCAAAAAACGAGTGCGGCGTGTGAATCCCAAATACGCGGAACACTCCCGCGACAAGCACCGGATAAACCGGCGTCAACCACGCCGTCGGCCCCGTTTCCTGCCAATACGGCGAGCTGAATCCATGCCCTGCCGCCAGTGAATAAGCGATGTTCCCCGTCTCGTTCAAGAACGGCACCAGGCCCACAAGATCCGCGCGCATTTTATGCTCTTGATTCCACGCAAACGCCACCCGCGCTCCCAGTGCAATCGCCAGGATCAAAGACAAAGAAGTCACGGCCTTCCACAATCGCGATTTCATGCTAAGCATTCCACTCCGCGCGCGCCGCTCAGTCTATCTCGGATGCGCTCGATGCGGTCAACCGCAAAACACCTAGCAAGTCTCCGCCCAGCTGATTCTTTCGCGCACTCCCGCGCATCTGATAACGTAGCGATGATCCGACGCCATCGCACTTATTTTCGCGCGCTCGGCTTCTTGCGTTTCATAGAGGCCATATCGTATATGGGTCGTACCGGAAGGGCGTGGCTTCAGCCCCTGAAGCCACGCTTTTCCAGCGGCTGGTCGTTTATTGGATGAATTCTAGGGAGTGCGCGGACGGATGGCTGATCAGCACAAGGTCGTAATCATCGGCGGCGGTTTCGGCGGTCTCACCGCCGCGCAAACCCTGAAAAACGCGCCGGTACAGGTGACATTGGTTGACCGCCACAACTATCATTTGTTTCAACCGCTCCTCTACCAAGTCGCCACCGGTTCGCTTTCCCCCGCGAACGTCGCCGGCCCGCTGCGCCAGGTTCTGCACAAACAAAAAAATACGCGAGTTCTGCTTGGTGAAGCGACTCACATTGACACGGCCAATCGGCGCGTGCTTCTCAGTGATGGCACGCTCGATTACGATACTTTGATCGTCGCAACCGGCGCGACGCATCAATATTTCGGACACGACGAGTGGGAACAGTTCGCCCCCGGCCTGAAAAATCTTGACGATGCCACCGCCATGCGCGCCCGCATCCTGCTCGCCTTCGAAGCCGCCGAGCGCGAACGCAATCCCGAGAAATTGCGCGCCTGGATGACGTTTGTCATTGTGGGCGCGGGGCCGACGGGCGCAGAACTAGCCGGCGCCCTGGGCGAAATCGCCCACGATACGCTGCGCCACGATTTCCGCGCGATTGATCCATCGCAAACGCACATCATCCTCGTTGAAGGAGCCGACCGCGCGCTTCCCGCGTATCCACCGAAGCTTTCCGACGCCGCACGCCGGATGCTGGAACGCCTCGGCGTGACCGTCAGAACCGGAGCGATGGTCACCGACGTTCGCGCCGACGGCGTCACGATCCGCGTCGGCGATCACGATGAAATCATTCCCACGCGCACGGTGCTTTGGGCCGCTGGCGTGCTGGCTTCGCCGCTCGGCGTGATTCTTTCACAGGAAGCCGGCGCGAAGCTCGACCGTGCGCAGCGCGTGATCGTCGAGCCGGACATGAGCATCGCTGGACACCCCGAGATTTTCGTGATCGGCGATCTCTCGAATTACAGCCACCAAACGGGACGCCCGCTTCCCGGAGTCGCACAGCCCGCGATTCAGCAAGGTCACTACGTCGCGAAGTTAATTTGCGCGCGCTTGCGCGGCCAGAAACTTCCGCCGTTTCATTATTTCGACAAAGGAAATCTCGCGACCATCGGGCGCGGCGCGGCTGTTGCGGATTTAAATTGGCTGCGGCTTTCGGGTTGGTCGGCGTGGCTGATCTGGGTTTTCGTGCACTTGCTCTACATCGTGCAATTTCAAAATCGTTTGCTGGTGATGCTGCAATGGGGCTGGCTGTATTTGACGTTCGATCGCTCCGCGCGATTGATCACCGGCAAAAAACACTTGCCGCTGGATCTGTGAATTACGCTGCCGCAGTTTCCGCCGCGCGCACCTGCCCCGCACGAATCGCTTTCACCAGTTCGGCGTGGTCCCGCTCGGTTTGGTCCGCATACGCAACTGCAAATTCGCCGATCGCATCATCGAAGGTCGAGTTCTTGCCCATGTAACCGGCGATGCGCGCGGCATCACCGGTGCGCGCATGAGCGCGCGCCAGAGTCCAGCCGCAAATCTCGACGTACTCCAGCCATTCGGATTTGGTCATGCTCGCCAGATCGAATTTCATTTTCATGTCGCGCAGCTGGCGAAAATAATAATCGTGGCCGTCATCGTCGCGCGTCCAGCCCAGGAACACGTCGCTGGCCGCCTGCAACATGCGCTGCCCGGTGACTACGCGCTCGCCATGATTCGGGTAACGGCTCTTGCCAGCGTGCGCTTCCAGCACCGAAGGCAGCGCTTCTTTCAGTTGCAGCACCAACGCATCATCTTTGCCGGCCATTAACAGGGCGACGTCACAGCGCGTGCCCACGCTGCCCACCCCCACTACTTTTCGCGCGATGTCCACGATGTGATAGCGATCCAGAATCACGCGTCGCTCTTCGGGTAGCGTCAAGCTGTAGCGGTGGAACAACGCGCGCACGTGCTCGTCAATGATGGCGATATCGCGCGGATGATAAACCAGTGGGGGGTGATCGATGATGCGCCGCTTCCCCTTCGACATTTCCGTGATTTTTGGCAGGATATATTCCGCCGTCTGCATCTTTGCGGCACGTTCCACTTTTTTCCAATACTTCTTGTCGCGCGCGGTTCGGGCCTTCTCGATAAAAATGTCCACATCTATGTGCGAGTACCACGCTTCCAGGCAGGGCATGCGCGCATATTCGCGCATGTGTGTGCGATAAGAAGCCACCACGGCGCGCGCCGCATCGCCACAACGCCGTTCTCTTAGCCCCTTTTCCCGTCCGGCCAGTACCACACTAGCGGCCAGCCTTTTCACATCCCACTCCCACGGCGCAGGAAGCGTTTCGTCGAAATCATTTATGTCGAAAACGAGCCGCCGCTCCGGAGAGCCGTACCCGCCAAAATTCAGCAAGTGGCAATCGCCACAAGCCTGCACGCGAATCTTCGTCACAGGAGTTGCCGCCAGATCCCAAGCCATCACCGACGCCGCGCCGCGGTAGAAAGCGAACGGCGATTGCCGCATGCGTCCATAGCGGATGGGCAGTAGCTCGGACAATCGTCCGCGGTCGGTTTCCTTCAGCAGCGTCACCGGATCGGGACGATCGGGCGCGGGCGCCCACTTCGCGTGAGCACTCCGCGGCACGCGCTCGCGCAAAGCCCGGCCCGCCTTCATGCGCTCTCCCACGGTCGGACCGAGCGAATCCACGCGCGAATTGGCCCGCGCCTTGTTGATGCTCACTACTGCTGCTTGTGCGTTGCCGGTTCTTGACGCCTCAGCGTTTTTCATGGCTAATGGAATTCTCCACCAGATAACGCGCTGCGGCAAGGCCGGTGACCCCTGCGATCCAAAAACACGACAAAAACTAGCGGTTGATTCCTGTCGCTGGTGATTGTTTTCAATGATTTGCGGCGCCTTTCGATTATGTTTCGCTAGCGATTGATTGAGGCTGTGACAAGTGATGGGTGGTACCTGCCGCGTGAATCGAGATCCGCGCTCCGTACTTCGCAACCCGCGCGTGCCGGGAAGCGCCAGTTTCCTGATTGGCGAACTCGTGTCGCTACTCAAAACGCCGGAAAATGTAGCGATTAGAATCGGCCGCGCTCGTTTATTTTCAATCCTATGCAGTCTTTGTTAATTTTCGCACCGTAGCGATTGGAATTTGCCAGCGAGTGCAGGGTGAGATTGGGAAGGGCGGCACGCCCCGCGTTGCGGAAACGGCTGACACGGCTCGATCGTGTGTACGTTTTCATGTTTTGGTTTCCATTCGAATGTAGCGCAAAGGCAGGGCGAAAACAGCTGGTCAGAGGGCCAGACACGGTCCAGAAAAGGGACAGACGTGAGGCCGAACCATTACCAGCTGTACGATATTGGCGCAAACCCGTACTTGTCGCGACGGACAGCTTTGGTACAGATTTTTTTCGCGCAGGCGGGTGAGTTCGCGCCGGCGCGGCTTCAAGATGCCCGTAAAGGTGATTGTTCTGGTAGCGATCGCGGCTTTCGCCTCAAGACTACTGCGGAGATCAGCGTGATTACGAGCCCAATCGGAAAGGGATGAATGAATGTGAGCGCTGCGTTGAACAGTGGGTTTTTGTACAGCTCTTTGTACTTTCTCACCTGCTCAAGCTTTGCCTGGATGGCTGCGGGGTTCGCGCCCGAGGCCGTGAGCTTCTCAACCAAGTGAGTGCCGTATGCGTCCCAGAAACCAGGGATGAAGTTGTAGTAGATCACTTCCCACGTTACGACATAGAAGATGCAGGAAATCAGAGTAATGGAGAGGCCGACGGCAAAGGCTTTCAAGAAGGTAATGTGGCCATTGCCGATGTTGTCGCGGTAGGTTCGGATGCCGAAAAACACCATCAGGAACGAGAGCACAATGGACGTGTTTCCGATGACCGCGCCCCGGGCAAAGCCAATCCTGGCGCCGAACGTCACCAGCGCTATCATTATCAGCGAGGAGATAGCGCCAGAAATCAGCCCGAAGGTGACTACGATCTTTCTCATATTCTCGTAATGTCTTTTATCTGATATTGAACCTTTTCCGCGTACGATGTCGGTCCCGTGCTCATAGGATTTCAGCGACCGGCCGGACCAGGGGGCGAGGCCGATGCCATTGGGATTACCACGATAAGGTTATCCCCCGCTCCGGGGTGCGTCATCCCGAGATAATCGAGCTCGGGTTGGCTGTCGAAGCCGATGTCTTTCGTCGTCATGTTTGGAGCATAAAACATCAAGTGCGGCGGGAAAATGCCGGTGCCGTGGTCGGGGATGGCTCTCAGGCGGTTCTGGCTCGACATCATGTAGAGAAATCCCGGCTTGCTGGGGTATTTGTAGCGGCCTTCCCGATATCCGTTGGCGACGTCTGCCTTGATGTCTGCCTCCGACTTGCCGCCCGTGCGCAGCTCTTCACCGTGCAGGTAGGCCGGCAAGAGAGTACGGCTGCCTTCGGCGTCGAAGCACTGCGGCTCAATCGTCGTTTCCGTGGGCTTAACGAAATGCCGACCAACGAAGCAGCTGAAGCCGTTGGTGCCTGCGCGCGCTTTCTCGTAGCCTTTGGGGCCCAGAACGTAAACTGTAGCCTTGCTCGATACCTCAGCCGGAGCTGCGCTCTCGGCTAGTGTGATCTGCTGCTCACGTGGCATGGAGGCGTCGTAGACCTTGGGAAGTTCCTGGGCCATTGCTTGACCGTGCGCAGTGCGTGAAAACAGCCCGATCGACAGGGCACCCACCACAAAAACCTTCATCCAATTCGAAGAATTCATGTTCGCTCCTTTCAGCGGCTCAACATACCGCATCAGGCGGGGCCTCTGTCGTCATCCTTTCGGGTGATTTTGCCGGCGGAGAGAAAAATCATTCGTTTGGGGGAGTAGTTCTTGGTGCGAGCCATGCTTGTGCGCGACTAAATCATGGGAGAAGGCCGAATTCCTTGCCGAGTTGCACCGCTTGCGTCCTTCGTCTAGCCCCTAGTTTGTCGAAAACACGGCTCGAATGGGTCTTAACTGTGCTCTCGCTCACAAAAAGCTTCTCGGCGATCTCGCGGTTGCTCAGTCCACGGGCTATCAGTTCAAGGATCTCAAGCTCGCGACGAGTGATATGGAGGTTCTCTCGTTTTTTTTCGTCCGGGACGAACGGTCCCCCGGCAGGAATAGGGACCTCCTTCACAACAATTGTCTTCCGTTTTTCTGTTAGCTTGAGGCCGAGCCAGATGCCAAGACCGGCAAAGGTTGCCGCGATCAGTCCGCCGTAGATTTCGATCGAATGTTCTACTACGAGGAACTGATACTCGGTCCACCTGAGCAGTGCGATCAAGATTCCACCGATCAACCCGTACATGAGCACGTGGCGCTTCATAAGTTCCTGGACGATTATCACCCGAATTATCGCACCCGTCGCGGTGTAAACCCACGGGCTTGCAGGGCACGATCAACGCTTGACCGGCTTTGCCCGAGTCGCGGGTAAACCGGAACTAATCCTCAAGTACCGGTAAACGCTGCCGGTTCAGAGGGTCGGCGCATCACTTGTCGTTATAGACGCATCGCCTAACCAGTTCGCATTAGGCGCAAAGCGGATCGCGATTGATTTTGCACCGCAGATTCGTGGGCTACTCGGAGCGGAGAGCGTCCATGACGTCAATGCGGGCGGCGCGGGCCGCTGGCAGCACCGATGCTACTACTGCGGCAGCGAGCAGCACTGCGGCGGACGCAACTACTGGCACTGCGTCGGGCATGCGCATGTCCACGATGTAACTGTTGGCTAGGCGCGCTAAGACATAACCGAATATTGCGCCTGCAACGATGCCGACTCCGGCCATCAAGGCGCCTTGGGCGATCACGCTGGTCAGCAGATTGCGCGGTTGCGCGCCTAGCGCCAGGCGGATGCCGAATTCGCGCGTGCGGCCGCTGACTGAAAATACCAGCACGCCAGCCACTCCAATTACAGCGATTGCCAGAGCTACCGCCGCGAAGCCGCCAAAAACCAGCGCGTTCAGGCGATCGGGAGTGAGCACTTCGGCGCGGACATCATCGAGCGTGGCGGCTTTTTCCACCGGTTGATCCACCGACAAATCGCGAATGATGCGCGTGATGGGAGTCACCAGCGCGTAGGGATCGCTGTGCGTGTGCACGAACAAGCGACCGCCGCCGATTTCCTGATCGAGTGGGTGATAGACGGTGAGCGCGGCGCCGGGAACTACGTTCTCGTCATCCACATCGGCAGCAATACCCACGATTCGACGCGGCGCAGTGCTGACGTCAATAAATTGCATCACCGGGTCGGTCCACATGATGTGCTGGTTGAGCGCGTCGCTGGTGGGGAACATGCGCAGCGCGACGCTTTGGCTGACGATGACGACTTTCTCGCTGTCTCTGCGATCGGAGTCGTTGAAATCGCGGCCTTCGATAATGGGCACGCCGAGCGCGGCGAAGAAACCGGGCGAGATGGTGCGGAATTGCGCGTGGGGATCTTCTTCAGCGTTGGCGCGCACGTGGCCCTGGGCGGAGAACTGGAAGCCGGGGCCGAAAATGCCTTTGTCGCGCCAGGGTACGGCGGTGCCGACTGCTACGCGATCGACGCCGGGCAGAGCGGCGATTTGGCGCATGGTCTCTTTATAGAAACCGAGGATCTGGTCGGGCGTGCGTCCGAAGGAAACTACCGGAACGTTGATTGCGAGAACATTGTGCGTGTCAAAACCGGTGTGCACGGTTTGCAGCGCGAGGAGAGTCTTCAGCAACATACCCGCGCCCGCGAGCAGCATGAAGCAGGCGGCGATTTGCGTGACGGCGAAGACGCGCAGACGGCGTCCGGTGCTGCCGGTGATGCGCACGCCGCCGCTGGCGACGTTCAAACCGTTCGCGGCTTCGGCTGAAGGCAAGCGCGGGACAAACGCCAGCAGCACCGCGGCGATGACGGCCAGGATCGCTCCGACCCACAACATGCTGGAGTCAACGGTGAGATCGAGAGCGCGGAGGGAGAAGCGCGAAGCGTAACGCGCGAGAATCGCGACCATGGGACTTGCAATCAATATGCCGAGTGCCGCGCCGGCGCCGCAGAGCAGGAGGGAATCTATTAGCAGCGTTCTGCGCAGCGAGGCAGTGCTGGCGCCGAGAGCGGCGCGGATGGAAAGTTCGCCTTCGCGGCGCACGGTGCGCGCGAGAATCAGGTTGGCGGCGTTGGAGCAGGCGATGATGAAGACCAGGATGGATGCGGCGAGCAGCACCCACAGCACGGTTTTGGCGCGCGCGGTGATCTGGTCGCGCAGCAAGACGGCGCTGATCTGAGAGTTCTCGCCGTGCGGATAGGCTTCGGGATGTTGAGCAACCATTGAACCGTAAACGGTGTGCAGTTCGGCGCGGGCTTGATTGATATCGGCGCCGGGCGCGAGGCGACCGAAAAGTTCCGTCATGCGATGCACCCGGCCCGTGATCATCGTCGCGGAGAGATGGTGCGGACTCGTGACGACGTTGGCGATGAGTTCGGTTTCGGCGGGGTAAGGCACGGACGGCTCTAGAACGCCGACGATGGTGGCACCGCGCGCGCCGGCGGGATCTCCTGTATCGAGCTTAATATTCTTGCCGAGGACCGAAGGATCGCTGTGGAGGGAATTGGTCCAGAAGCGATAGGTGAGAACCACGGCGCCCGCGGCGTTGGGGCCGTCATCGTGCGCGTCAAGCAGGCGGCCGAGCACGGGATGCAAGCCCATGACTTCGAAATAGGAGCCGTCGACGACCCCGGCGCGGACTTCGCGCGGCTCGCCGAGGCCAACCATGCTGAAGCCGGTCTCGGAGAAGTCGCCGAATTGGCTGACGGTCTTGACGCGCGACTCTATATCCTGGATTTCGGGAACGGAGAAGGTGGTGTTTTCGACGCCGATGCCGGGGGCGCTTTGGCGGATGTAGATCAGGCGGTTCTCATCGCGATTGACCAGGGGGCGCAGGAGCACGCCGCGGACTACGCTGAAGATGGCGGCGTTGGCGCCGATGCCTAGAGCGAGCGTAAGGATTACGGTGATCGCGAGACCCTTGCTGTGCGCCAGAGAGCGCAGGGCAACTTTCAGATCGCGGAGGAGCAGGTCTGCAGTGGGCATCGTCGTTCGACCTCCAAGCTACGGCGACACAGGTGAGCGTGCCAGCCGCCTTTCTACCACAATGGAACAGGGATTCAACACCCCGGCCGTACGCACTGCGAACTTCGCTAGCGTCCTGGCACGCACGGTTCCGTTGCCGAATGTAGCAAAGTTTGTACTTTCAGTAAGTTAGTGACCGTTCGGGCAGCAGAGCATGTTGGAATGCTCGGTTTTGGGACGGCACTGTCGCGGGGAAGGACAGCAATTGTACGAGGGGGGCGCTCGGTATATGTCCCAAGCCAACCGTGCCGAGGGGTCGGGCCGGATCTGTTTAGTTGCGCGGCGCAGGTTGCGCGTAATAGCCCTGACGCGTGCGAGCGGTTAAACCTGGCGTGGCGATTTTTACTTCGAGGCTATGGTATTCGTCGGGACGCTCGGCTGGGGCGGCGACGAAGGAAATCTCGTAATACGGAGCGGCGTCCGCGATGCATTCCCGCAACAGAGCGGCGACATCATTGTTGAAATTGAGCGCGAGACCGCCGCTCTGAGTGGCAATCACCGGAAGACCCAGATCGCCGGCTTCAATCTGGCTGGGCTTGCTGACGCCTTTGACGAATGCCTGGTAGAACGAGGCGCGGCCCACAGACTCGCTGTTGCCCAGCGGATCGACACTGTAGAGCGTGACGCGCGCCTGGCGGAGCTGGGTCGAGAGATTCACAATATGCCCGAACATCATTGCTTGCAATTTGGCATCGAGGTCCACGTTCGGACCGGAGAGCAGAGGCCATCCGGGAGAAACCCACAGAATGAGCTTACGTCCCGGACGCGGAGCCAAGTTTGCGACAAGTTGGGACAGGGTCTTCAGGGAAAGCTGCCAGCGTTCGGCGGCGCCGTTAAAGCCAGCGGATCGTCCCAGGTCACGTAGACCGATTTCATTTTGATCGAGTTGGGCAGCGATCGCATTTCCGTCGGTGGAAAAGCCTCCGCCTAGAATTTGTGTGCCTTTGTCGCCGAAGATTGCGATAGCGAGCCGGTATGCGAGCCGGCCTCCTTCGGCACGCAGGACCTTGTCAATATTGCTGCGTTCTAGAGCGATCGTCCGGGCGGTGGCGTTGACCGCATCGATCACCAGAAGCACTTCGATGGGAGCCTCGCGGCCAGGGACGGCTTTGAACGAGGTAATGGCCTGAGGCGCTTTGTTATCCAGCAGAGTGAAGTCCTGCTGCGTGAGATCGCCAACAGGCGGTCCGGATTTTGGGGCGACGACGACGTCGAGCAGGATTTGATTTCCGGTGGGAGCCGTCGGCTGCGGGGTCTGTTGCGTGGACGCTGCGGCGGCGGAAAGCAAAGTGGCAAGAATCAGGCACCTGAGGCGTGGGCTGTTGGGCATGCGTTGGATTCCTTCGGGCAAAGGCTTGTCGAGTTTCGACTGCAAGCTTCGCCGAGTATGACAGGGTCGATTGCTGGGTCAGATAGACGCGGAGCGGGGTTGTTGCGTTTCCGTTAAGTATCGAGAAACGTATTGGAAGCCATCAGGCTCTGTTGACGCTTTGCGTTTTGAGAAAGAGTGCAATTGCCGAAGCGGGCGTGTTAGAACGTCAGGCAAATTATGGCGCGCCTGGGGCGCCACAAATTCTCTGCGGCGAATTTTCTGGCGCAAATTGCTTAGTTGCGGGGCGCAGGTTGCGCGTAATAGCCCTGGCGAGTGCGCGCGGTTAGGCCGGGTTTTGCGAGTTTGATTTCGATGCGATGGTACTCGTCCGGCCGCTCGGCTGCCGGCGCGGCAAAAGAGATCTCGTAGAAGGGCGCGGCGTCGGAGACGCATTTTTGCAAGAGGCCGGCTAGATCGTTGTTGTAGTCGAGCTCAAGGCCTCCACTCTGAAGGGCGAGCACCTGGAGCGCCAGATTCCCCAGATTGACCTGGCTAGGTTTGCTGACACCTTTCACGAACTCCTCGTAGTACGTGCCGCGGAAGACGGACTCGCCGGCTCCTAAAGGATTGACGCTGTAAAGGGTGATGCGGGCCTGACGGAGTTGAGTGGAGAGCGCGACAATTTGCCCGAAAATCTGATCTTGCTGCTTCGCGTCGAGCTCGACATTGGGGCCGGAGAGGATCGGCCAGCCAGGAGAAACCCACAGCAGGATCTTGCGCCCCGGCCGCGGGGCCTCGGTGGTAATCAGCTGATTCAGCGCCCCCAGAGAATACTGCAAGCGCTCGCTTGCGCCGTAGAAACCGGCGGAGCGTCCGATGTCACGCAGACCGATCTGATCGCGATCCATGGCGGCGCCCAGGGCGTTGCCGTCGCTCGAGAAATTCTCGGCAAGCTTGGCGCCTGTGTCCGTGGCGACCACGATGGCGACGGGGTATGCGAGGTGACCCCCCTCGCCGCGGAGGAACTTGTCGATCTGGATGCGTTCGTAACCGATTTCGCGTGCATCGATATTGATTGCGTCAATTACGATGATGACCTCAACGGGAGCCTGGCGACCAGTGACGGCCGCGAACGCAGTGATTGCCTGCGGCGAATTGTTGTCCAGCACGGTGAAGTCTTGTTGTTGGAGATCGGCGACGGGCGGCCCGGATTTTGGGGTGACGACGACATCGAGGTGGATTTTGTCGTCGCCTGCCTGGGCACGGGGACGGCCTTCCTGGGCTGAAGCAGCAGCGGTGCAGAGAAGAGTGACCAGAAATAAACACGAAAGACGAGAGCAGCTGAACATGAGCTGTGTACCTCCTGACGAAAACTCGCGACCATTCGCTCCAATACTTCGCAAGACTCAACGGCCACCCGTTAGATGCTCGTCGGGATTGAAAGGTGTCAGCGCACTTTGATGAACGCGCCAGGCACGGAAATGAAACACAGGTGCCGCTGCGTGGGACGGTGGCGAATTCGTTGTGTCGCAGACCGGAGGAGCGTACGATGCGCGAGCCGGAGGCGCGAAACGGAAATTCCGGTTTGCCGGGAGATGATAAGATTTTGGTGCAAGGCCGGGGCGCGGCCAGGTTTATGAGTCACTGAGCGGTTGCGTTTTGCGAAGTTCGAAGTGCGGAGGCCCTTCTCGTGTCGTTCGATGTTTTCATCAGCTATGCGTCGAAAGATAAAATCGTAGCGGACGCAGTGTGCGCGCGGCTGGAAGCTGCGGGAATACGCTGCTGGATCGCGCCGCGGGACATTGTGGCGGGAACGTCCTACGGCGAAGCGATTATAGATGCGATCCACGGTGCGAAAGTGATGGTGCTGGTGTTTTCCTCGAGCTCGAATACTTCGGCACACATTCCGAAGGAAGTGGAACGCGCGGTGAGCAACGGCGTGGCGAT
Source organism: Candidatus Acidiferrales bacterium (assembly GCA_050012455.1). Taxonomy (GTDB): domain Bacteria; phylum Acidobacteriota; class Terriglobia; order Acidiferrales; family UBA7541; genus Palsa-295. The sequence continues at coordinate 173,526 of JBEKHD010000002.1, forward strand.
CCTGCCGTTCCGAATTGAGGATGTGGCGCCGGGCAAGTCGCTGGATTACTTCATCGGGTCGGTGCATTGGCTGGATGCGATGACGCCGCCGATGGAGCAGCATTTGGATGCGCTGGCGGCGACGGTGCACAAGCTGATTCCGGTGAAGGGGGAGGGATCGGTATCGGGCGCGGCGTCGGCAGGTTTCTCCGATGGCACGGTGATGTGGCAGCGAGGCGCGACGGGAACGGCTGCTGCGGCTGGTGCTGCGAAGACAACGCGGATCACTGGAACCAGTGCAATGCCGTCGGCGGGTGTTGGTGCCAGCGGCGGCGGATTATCGGCGAAGAAGATTTGGATTGGCGTGGGGGCGGTGGTGCTGCTATTGGCGTTGGTGGCGATTTTTTCGCACAGTGGCGGGGATTCGGCGGGGAACTCTGCGGATGGTGCGGGCGGGTCGAGCGTGACGAATCCTGCGGGTGGCGGAGATGCGATGAGTGATCCGAATGCCGGCGGAGGCAAGACTGTGACGCCGGCGCCCAAGACGGCGCCGCGGTCACCATCTGTGAACGCGAGCGCGGACCCGATCGTGGGTTGCTATCAATGGTTCAACAACTCGCCGGTCGTAATTCATGCGGACGGAACGATGATCGGCGGGCCGTTTACGGCGCACTGGCGGCTGGTGGACGCGCAGCGTCGCGCGTATACGTTCACTTGGCCCGTGATGATTGAGACGCTGACGGTTTCGCCGGATCAGCGGACGATGAGCGGAGGAAATCAATACGGCTATCCGATTTCGGGCGGGCGTGTGACGGGGAGTGTGGGCCTGGCCGGAACCTGGCACTGGGCGAATGGATGGAATGTGGACGTGGCGCCGAATGGGACGTTTACGAGCGGGTCGTTTCGTGGGACGTGGCGCGCGGTGGATGCGTCGCGCGGATTATACGAGATGAACTGGCCGAGCCCGGTGGATAGCGTGGTGCTGTTAGGTGGGGGCACGCGCATCTCGGGAGCGAATCAATACGGCGTGGCGATTTCGGGAGTGAAAACGGGAGCGTGCGGGGGAAATTAGTTTGTTTGTCGCCGAAGCGCGGGCAAATTTATTGTTCCCGGAGGGTGCGCTTCAGACCCCGTCCATGAATCTAATGCGCATCCTTCCGGGAACACGGTGCAAATCGAAACTGCGACTCCAATTTTGTTGCAGGGCCCGTTGTGCCGGTCGTTTAGTGTGCAGCTTGTGCGACTGCGACCGTACCCGTCACTGACGCGCTGGTTCCTGCCGAGACCGGTCCGCACGCCCCGTAGTTCTTCACGATGTAATTCACGCGAAACGCGTGGGTCGTTGATCCCTCGTCGGTCATCACGCCCTTAAGCTCGAGGCGGTCCCCCGGTTGGAGCAATGTGCTCCCTGGAATGAGCGCGTAGCTTTGATTGTCGTTCTCGTTGGTCAGGCTGATGCCGTGTGAATCGTGCTGGGTGCAACCGATGAGCGACGCTTGCGACGACTTCTCCGCGGCGTGGTGGTGATGAACGAGCAGTACGACGCCAACGACTGCGGCTGCAGCAACTCCAGCTCCGATGCCGATGGCTTTGCCGTTGCCCGAGCCGTATCCGTTTGTGGTTCCCGTGCCGGAGGAGCCGGAGCCGCCGGAACCGCCCATACCGCCGCCTCCGCCGTATTGCGCGGATGCCGCAGCGCTCAGGGCAAGACATAGCAAAAGAACTCCCGCGACTTTGGCAATCCATTTCGTAAGCATTATTTTTTCCTCCGTTTGAGGTCCATCTCGCGTGACGTTGTGGCCGTTGCCACCTTCTGAGGAACGATTGTGCGGCGTGGGAGCGGGGGAGTTGTCGCCGGGAGGCAAGATTCGTGTCACTTTGACGTCATAGATTTGTCGCGTCAGCTTCCGCTTTGAAATGATCCGCTACAAAGCGATGCGGGCACGAGCGCGTGGTGGGGCGGGCTGTGATGGCGCGAGGTTCAGGCGAAGAAGCGACGCGTGAGGCGCGGCACCGTGAAAAATCGGGAGCGGTGCGCGCGGCCTTCTGTTCGGAAGCGTTTTGGGCTGAACCATGCGCGGAATTTTGCGAGGCGTGCGGCGGGGAGGCGCCAGCGTTCGTGTCGCATCCGTTCAGAGGGCTGCGAAGATATGGTAGCTCACAGTGCCCAGCGCGATTCCGATGGCGGAGCCGGCGAGCACGTCGCTGAGGAAGTGCATTCCCAGGATGATGCGCGAGGAAGCGATGAGCAGCGCTACAGCTAGCAGCACGCCTTGAATGTGCGGATAGAACAGGCCTAGTGAGAGCGCGATGGCAAAGGCAGTGATGGTGTGGCCTGACGGAAAGGAATATTTGTCGGGCGGAAGAATCAAGGACCAGCAATGCGGCTCGATTTCGCAGGGCCGTTGACGCTTGCTGGTTTTCTTCAGTGCGCGAAATAGCAGGATTCCCACCAGAGCGGCGCAAGCGGCCGCGCCGATGGCGAGGAAGCGATGTTCGCCGCCGTAGACGAGCAGGATCAGGCCGAGCGAATACCACAGCCAGCCGTCGCCCATGCGCGTCATTAATATCATCAGGATGCGAAACCAGCGCGGTGCGCGCCAGCGGTGCACGCGGCGCATCAGGCGATGATCGTTCGATTGAATCTGGTTCCAGACAGCTTTGCCGACGGTCATACCCATTCCTCCGCCGCGGATTGCGGCACCGATATCCAGCGAGGATGTTTGCGGGTTTCAGGCGTGCCCAGAATTTCGGCAGCCCAGCGGCGGCCGAAAGCGCGTTCGTCGTGATAATTCCAGTACGTGATGACCGGGATGAGCACGGCAAGCGGCGAGAGCAGTGCGGTCCAGGATTTTTCGCGCATCATTTCGTAGGCGATGACGAAGACGTCGCGCGTGAGCTTGCTGAAGCTGCCGGATTCTCCGGAGACGCGGCCCATGCCGGCGCGCAGGCCCTCAAAGAATTCTTCCTTGTCGCGGGCGCCAGGAACTTCGGTGTAGGCGGTGCCGGCGGAGGGCAGCGCATGCGCGTCGCTGCCGCCGATGGCGATTTTGTCCCATTGCTTGGCGAGCTGCGCGGCCCGCTGGTTGGCGCTTTCGAGCATGTGGCTATTGCGCGTTTCGACGGCGGGGAAATATTCCTGGAACCAGGCGAAATCCTCGCGCTCGCGGCGGCCAGTGACGCTGGAGAAAACGTGATTGATGCTGAAGAAAAGGCGGCGCTCGGTGAGGTACATCAGGAGCGCGACGATGTCGTTGCGGCGTTGTTGCAACTGCTGATGCTGGCGGTCGCTGATGTCGTACACGCCGATGTGCACTTCCGTCCCGCTGGGCATTTTGCAGGTTAGCTCTTCGCTGACAAAAAAATCGGGGTGCTGCCGCAATTGTTCGGCGCCTTCGATGGAATCGTGGTCGGTGAGAGTGATGAGGTTCATGCCGCGGCGCTGTAGCAGGGAATAAACAGCGCGGGGATCGCTGTAACTTTCGCGGCAAAACTTTCGGACAAAGGGGGTTGTGCACGCACCGGAGAAGTACGAGTGAACATGCAGGTCGCATCTCACGACTACGAGAATAGAGGGCGAGTGTTACCGCCAGATGACATGCGTGCTAAAGTTCTGAAAATACAGATATTTAACTCTTTCGACACAGTAACCGTCTTTTAACAGTTCCGTAGCAGACCTCGGCATTTCGGATGCGAGAGTCCGTGCGCATGCAACGAATCGAGTTTTGCTTTTTCGACGCCGGCGGCGGGCACCGCGCGGCAGCCACGGCCCTGCAGATGTCCATTGAGGCGCAGCAACGTTCGTGGGATGTTCGCCTCCTCAACATCCAAGAGTTGCTCGAGGAACTGGATATCCTCAAGAAATACGCGGGGATACGCATCGAGGACTACTACAACTGGATGCTGCGCAGCGGATGGACTCTGGGCAGCGTTTACCTGATGAAAGTGCTGCAATTTGTGATCTGGTCGCGGCATGCGGCGATGGTGCGCGTGCTGGAGCGGCATTGGCGGGAGACTCAGCCGGACATGGTTGTGTCATTCATTCCGCACTTCAACCGTGCGCTGTATGAAAGTTTCGCGAATGCGTGTCCAGGACGGCCACTGGTTACAGTACTCACGGATATCGCTGATTTTCCTCCGCATTTCTGGATTGAACGGCAGCGGCAGTATTTGGTTTGCGGCTCAGAACGGGCGGTGGAGCAGGCGCGCGAACACGGGCACATGGACAACCGGATTTTTCGCGCTTCGGGAATGATCTTGCATCCGCGATTTTATGAGGCGCCCGTGGAAGAGCGCGTGGCGGGTTTGGCGCGATTAGGATTGCGCGCGGATTTGCCTACGGCGGTGGTGCTTTTTGGCGGCTACGGCTCGCAGGCAATGCTGGAGATCGCGAAGAGGCTGGATGAATCGGAGCTGGAGCTGCAATTAATTTTTATCTGCGGACGGAATGAGAAATTAGCCGCTGCGCTGCGGGCGGGGAAGCCACGGTTGCCTCGATTCGTGGAAGGATTTACGAAAGACGTGAACCGGTATATGCATCTGGCGGATTTTTTTATTGGCAAACCGGGCCCGGGGAGCGTGAGCGAGGCTTTGGCGATGAAGCTGCCGGTGATTGTGGCGTGCAACGCGTGGACTTTGCCGCAGGAACGTTATAACGCGCAGTGGGTGGTGGAGAAGGACGTGGGCGTCGTGCTGCGCAGCTTCGATGAGATTGTGCCGGCGGTCGGGCGGATGATCGAGCCGGCGAATTTGGCCCGCTTTCGTGCGAACGCGAGCGGATTGAAGAACCAGGCGGTGTTTGAGATTCCGGGGATGCTCGAGCAGATTTTGGAGACCAACGCGAGAGTGGCCGAACCTGTAGCTAGCGGCAAAGGCTGAGCATTCGGTCCCTCACTTCCAATCTTTGTACCTACGAGCGGAAATCCACGCGATGCAGTTCATCAGGCCAAGTGCGAGGCCACTAGAGATAATTGAGACAGCGTCCCAGCGAAGGCTACGTGTGGCGATTAAATAGATAATCGTCATCGCGTAGAAGGTCACAAACCACGTCCTTTTCGATATGAGCTTGGGAAATTCGAACATGGTTCAGCGGCGGCCCCTCTTGAGGTGTCCTCCACAATTGCACCCAATGATCTTCCATTTTTGAATCATGTCAAATAGACCCTCGCGCAGTAATTATAGGGCAAGTAAACGGATTCGAGGCGCGCCGATACGAGAGTCGCCTTATTGCGGCTAGTCGCTTGGTTATTGGTGCAGCAGGGCGAAGTCCTTTTGGAGTTGGTCCCACTGCGCTAGCAGGTCGTTTAGATGTTTGCTGGATTCTGCGAAGGCGGTCGAGGCTGTTGATGTGGGGGCGCTATCGGCGCTGCCGACTGCTGTCGCTAGCGCAGCCAGGGTGCCGTCTTCGCCGATTAGACCACCTGGGGTGGCGGGCCATTGGGCCTCTGCGTTGCCTTGGATGGATTGGGCGCGTTTGTCGAGAGCGTCCACTTCATCGAGGAGGGGTTTTGCGTCTGGCTTTTCGCTTAGGCTGGTGTGGAGCGCTTTGAGCTGCTCGCGAAACGTTGCGACGGATTTTGCGATGTCGGTAGCTTTGGTGATCGCGTTATCTATTTTCTGTTCGAGTTCGAGCTGATCGACCAGTTCGCCGCGCGATATTTTTACGCGCGGGTCCATTTCTACGGTTAGCGCCGCCTTGTATGTCTGCCCGCCGCTGGTGAGCCAGGCTTCATATTCGCCCGGAAGAGCGAGGGGGCCTTCTGGTTCGGTGACGGTGCCGCTGCCGATGATCGCCGTCATGGAATATTCATTGTGCATCGCGGCCGGCGGGGCATAGCGCAAATCCCAAACGAAGCGGTGCGTTCCGGGAGCGTTCGATAACGGCTGGAATTTTGGCAGCCAGAATTTGGGGAATTGGGGCGGCTCGGCGGCTGCTGGCTCTTTGTCTGAGCTGGAATACTTGCGGACGACGTTGCCTTGCTGGTCGTGAATTTCGAGCGCGACTTCGGTGCCGGCGGCGGGCGATTTCAGGAAGTAATCAAAAATGGCGCCTGCCGGCGGATTCGCGCCAGCAGGAGTTTCCGGCGGCAGCGGAGAATCGTGATTCTCGCTGCGGCGGATGCGGACGGCGTGCGCGGGAGGGAAGAGATGCGCGTTTTGCCGCACGGCATCTTCGTTCCATGCGCGGAGGGGCGCGATGTCGTCGAGGATCCAGAACGCGCGGCCGTGAGTTGCGACAATGAGGTCGTCACCGTGAATCGCCAGGTCTCGGATGGAGCTGACCGGCAAGTTATTTTGCAGCGGGCGCCAGGAATTTCCGTCGTCGAAGGAAACGAAGACGCCGATTTCGGTGCCGGCGAAGAGCAGGCCTTTGCGCACGGGGTCTTCGCGCACTGCGTGCACGTAGGCGTTTGCGGGCAGGCCTGCGACGGTCTTTTCCCAAGTCTTGCCGGAATTGTGCGTGCGATAGATATAAGGATGAAGGTCGTCCACCTGGTGACGGTCAATCGCGGCGTAGGCGGTGGCCGCGTCGTGGCGCGAAGCTTCGATCAGGCTGATCATGCTCCACTCTTCGACGCCGGCGGGCGTCACGCTCGTCCAGTGCGCGCCTTTATCGAGTGTGAGTTGGATCGCGCCGTTGTCGGTGCCGGCCCAAATTTCACCGTCGCGAACCGGAGAAGGCGCGATGGTGTAGACCACGCCGCCGACTTCTCCTGGTTTCGGCTCGGGGTTCTCAGGTGCTGGGAGCCATAACGTGAGGTCCGGGCTGATGGCTTGCCAGCTCTGCCCGGCGTCTTCGGAGCGCAGCACGAATTGCGCACCGAAATAGAGGACGCGCGGATTTTGCGGCGAATCCACGACCGGCGACGTCCAGGTGAAGCGCAGCTTGCTGCCGTTGAAGGGAATTGCGGCTGGAGAAATGTCGAAACTTTGCCCGGTGAGCCAATTGAAACGGCGCAGCACGCCGAAGGGGCCGCCGCCATAGACGATGTCTGGATTTGTGCGATCCACTACGATGTAGCCGCTTTCTTCTCCGCCGATCGGAGACCAATCGCGAAAAGTGATTTGTCCGTAATCGCTGCGGCTGCTTACGGCGGCGGTGCCGCTATCCTGCTGCGCGCCGTAGACGCGATAGGGGAAACGGTTGTCGGTGGTGACGTGATAGAACTGCGCGGTGGGCTGATTGAACCAGGAGGTCCATGTGACGCCACGGTCCACGCTGATAGCCGCGCCTTGATCGCTGCCGAGAATCATGCGGGCGGGATCGTCGGGGGCGATCCAGAGCGTGTGGTAATCATCGCCACCTGGCGCGCCTTTGAACGCTTCGAAATTTTCTCCGCCGTCGGTAGAGCGATAGAGTGCGGTGTCCGCGACGTAGACGACGTTCGGGTCGCGCGGATCGGCGGTGATGCCGCCGAAATACCAGCCGCGTTGCCAGACGCGCGCGTCGGAAGAAACGCGGCGCCAATTCTGGCCGGCATCGTCGGAGCGATAGATGCCGCCGTCGTGAGCGTCAACTACGGCATAGACGCGCTTGCCATCGATGCCCGGAGCGACGGCGATTCCGATGCGGCCGAGACCCTCGCTGGGGAAACCGTTGCCGATGATTTGATTCCAGGTGAGGCCGCCGTCGGCGGATTTGTAGAGGCCGCTACCGGGGCCGCTGGTGGGCGGGTAAACATTCCAGGGAGGGCGGCGCACTTGCCATAGCGAGGCGTAGATGACTTGCGGGTTGGCGGGATCGGAGCAGAGATCAATCGCGCCGGTGTCGTCATCTTTGCCGAGAACTTTGGTCCAATTCGCGCCGCCATCAGTAGAGCGGTAGACGCCGCGTTCTGGATTGGCGCCGAAGGCGTGGCCGAGCGCAGCGACGAGGACGATGTTCGGGTCGCGGGGGTCTACCAGGATGCTGCCGATTTGCCGTGAATCGCGCAGGCCGATGTTGCGCCAGGTGGCGCCGCCGTCGGTGGATTTGTACATGCCGTCGCCGAAAGAAATATCGGAGCGCATGTCTGCTTCGCCGGTGCCTACGTAGATTACTTGCGGGTCGGAGGGAGCGATGGCGATGGCGCCGATGGAGGCGATGGGCTCGGCGTCGAAGATGGGATGCCAAGTGCGGCCGGCGTTTTCAGTTTTCCAGACGCCGCCGCCGACTGCACCGAAGAGATATTCGTTGGGCTTGCCGGGAACACCTAGAGCGGGGAGGACGCGGCCGCCGCGGTGGGGGCCGATCATGCGCCATTGCATTTCGGGGAAGAGAGATTGCGAGTCCTGTTGTTGCGAGAATGCTGATTCTGGGCAGAAAATCGCCGCGACCGAAACTAATGCGACCAAGATTAACGCGCGGAATCCGATGGGAGTATTCATAGTTTGTTTTTTCGCTCGCGGAGTATACACCATTGGGTTTGGCGCGAGGATGGGGCGTCGATACGCCGTCAACGCTCAATCCCACGGCAATGAGCGGTGGCGGCTTCTCCGTAGGTGGCGGCAAGATCGATCCAACGGCCAAAGCCGCGGTATAGCGAAGAGAAAGCATTGAGCGGAGTGTCCATAAATTTGAAGGTATGTGAACACATAAGCATCGTGCTCTCGGCTTTGGTGGGTGGAATGTACTGGGGGCCGTGGCTGGCATTGACGAGGTCCATGCGCACGTTCAAGCCGGAAGTTTTTCTCGATATCGTGGGCCGCATGAATCGGAACATGGAATCCGTCATGACGATTCTGACGCCGGTCGCCCTGATTTCGATAGTTCCCGTTCTTTTCTTCTCATACCAGGAGCAACCAAGGACGTTCTATTTGACCCTGGCAGGCTCGTCGTTGCCCTGATTGTAACGATGCTGATAGAGGTTCCTATCGTCAAACAAATCGTGACGTGGACGGCTGGAACGCTGCCGGGCGATTGGCAGCGACTGCGTGATCGCTGGGTAGCGTTCCATAGCATCCGGGTAACTGCAGGCATTGGGGGTGTTGTTTTCCTTGTGGCTGGAGCAATCTTCGGCTAAGGAAGGTTGCGAGCCATCGCAACCCACCAGCGTTGCTGCGAAATGCTTGCCGGTCGTCAATTCCCTGGGTTTGGCATATTATGTGGCTTGGTCGGACGCGGCCGGGAGTTTGGCTGGTGAGGGTTTATGGTCCGTCGATCGTCACGCTGAGTAATCCTCAATTCATATTTACTTCGCTGTGAAGGAGTAACTTCAAATGGGCACCCAGGTGGACGTAGCTCCAACCTCTTTGCGCAAGGGTAAGGATCCGGAAGAGTACGATGTGGTGATTCTCGGCGGCGGGACGGGGTCAACCGTCGCGGCATGGACTTTCGCTGGCGAAGGGAAGCGGGTCGCGGTGATTGACCGCAAGTATATTGGCGGTTCGTGCCCGAACATCGCCTGCTTGCCGAGCAAGAACATCATCCACAGCGCGAAAGTGGCAGAGTACGTCCGCAGAAGCGAAGATTACGGGATAACCACGGAAGGCTTGACGATTGATATGTCCGCGGTGCGTGACCGCAAACGCCGGATGGTATCGAGCCTGAACGAAATTTACCGCGAAAATTACGAGAAGACGGGCGGGGAATTTATTTTGGCCTCGGGGCGGTTCGTAGCGCCCAAGACAGTGGAAGCGACGCTGCCGGACGGAACCGTTCGCCGATTGCGTGGGACGAATCTGATCATCAGCACTGGGACGCGCGCGACGATCGATCCGATCCCTGGTCTCGCCGAGGCGCAGCCGCTTACGCATATCGAGGCGCTGGAACTCGGAGAGGTTCCCGAACATCTGCTGGTGATTGGCGGCGGTTATGTGGGACTGGAACTCGCGCAGGCGATGCGGCGGTTCGGAAGCAAGGTGTCGTTGATCGAACGCAGCGAACAGCTCGTGTCTCGTGAGGATGACGATGTTTCGGGAGCTCTCGCGGGGATGCTGCGGGACGAGGGCGTGGAAATTTTCTTGAATGCGAAGGCGAAGCGGGTGTCAGGGAGATCAGGTGACGCCGTACAAATTGTCATCGAGCAAAATGGCATAGAGAAAACGCTCGAGGGCAGTCATCTGCTGATTGCGACGGGGCGGAAGCCGAACACGGAGGGAATCGGACTAGATTTGGCCGGCGTGGAAGTGACCGAGCGCGGATACATCAAGGTGAATGAGCGGCTGCAGACGACTGCGCCGGGCGTCTGGGCGATCGGCGAGGTGGCAGGCAGCCCGCAGTTTACGCACATCAGCATTGACGATTTCCGTGTGGTGCGCGACAACCTGCGCGGCGGTAACCACGTGACGACTGGAAGACAAGTTCCGTTCTGCCTTTTCACAGATCCGGAATTCGCGCGCATCGGCCTCAGCGAGAAGGAAGCAAAGGCTCAGGGAATTGCCTATCGTTTGTTCAAAATCCCGATGGAAGCGGTGTTGCGCGCCCGCACATTAGGTGAAACGCGCGGATTCCTGAAGGCGCTGGTGGAAAACGACGGCGAGCGCATTCTTGGTTTTGCGGCGGTCGGCACCGGCGCGGGTGAGACGATGTCGTCCGTGCAGATTGCGATGATCGGGACGCTGCCTTATACAGCGCTGCGCGATGCAATTTTGACGCACCCGACGCTCGCGGAAGGGCTTGAGCCTTTGTTTTCGTCGCAACCTTCGGCGCAGAATCAACGGACGCGCTCGGCGAATCAGTGATGATGGAATCATTGTTCGGGGCCTAGCGGCGGGACCTCGCAGATTATGCTGGGCCGTACCGTGGTGGCGAGGATGTTGAATCCAAGGCCGGACAGAGGTACGCTTGCCAAGCTAGAGGTGTGAGTCGGAGTTACCAGGCCCAGCCAGAGTTCCGGGGGGCGATGTATGAAAGCAAGTCTCCTGTTGATCTTGTCGTTTCTCCTCGTCGTGTCCTCCTTCCTAGGCCTCGCGGCTGGTGGTGCCCGCGCGGGCGGACAAAGCGGTCAAACTAAGGCGCCGACGCAGACCGATCCACCAACGCAGACCAATGCGTCCGAAGTCAGGAACATCGAAGTCGAAAGCTGGGCCAAGCCCGAGCCCGGTTGGTTGTATGTGCTCGATCCCAAACCCGATCTGACCGAACCAGAAGGCCGCGTCTGGCTCGTTGATCCTGAGAACGACAAAGAAATGGGTAGCATTCGCACTGGTGAAGGCGCCGATTTTGCGCTCTCGCCGGACGGGAGCACCCTTTATGTTGCGTCGCTGACGGACGGCAATTCAAGTGAACTGGCGGTGATTGATACCGCCGAGGGCGTGATACTCGAGCGAAGCACGATCGAAGGCCGCGCGGTGACCGATGCGCTGCCGCCATTTTCGACCATGGCGGTTTCCGGTGACGGATTAACGCTCCGAATCCTGACAGTTGCGCCCACAGCCTCAGACGCGGATTTTTTCCGGCTGGCCGCGTTCGACACGCGAAGCGGCAGCTTTCTGCCTGAGAGCGTGCGGCTCTGGAACTGCGGGCCCGGCCGTTTCATCAATTACCGAAACTCCGAGCAGTTCGACTTTTTCTGCCCTAGGACAAACAAGGTCAGGCTGATTAGTGTGGACGCTAATTCCCACGAGCTCCGCAATCTGGACATCAAGCTTCCGTGGGAAAGGCGAGTCGGCGCTGCAGAAGCTATTGAAGATCCCGATACTCAAGAAATCGCGATCGTTCGTGGAGACGGCGCCGTTATCAGGATGAATGCTGCGACGCAGGAATTTGCCGAGACCTTGGCGCATTCCGAGCTTCCCGACCGCGTTCCTCCTGCCGCTTGGCCGAGTTCGCCCGATGGCAGCAGGATCTATCTGGGATACAACAGGGATTACGACCGCTCCTACGACAATCGCTTCTATCTGGATTACGGTCGGGCGCCGAATGTGCGGCCCGATAACGCAATGGCGGCGGAACTTCGCGTGCTCGATTCCCACACTTGGAAAAAGATCGGCACGATCAGGACCGCGAAGCCTTTCTGGAGCGCCGTGGCTGCGAACGACGGCAAGACGCTCTATGCGATGGCTCCGCACGAGCACAGCATCTTGGTGATAGACGCAGTGAAGATGCGGCAGACCGGCGTGCTCAAGGTCGGAGGAGCGCCTGCGCTGGCTTTGGTGGCACCGTAGTCAGTTCGCGCCGCCTCGACCGATTCGTTCCGATGTGACAAGATCGAGATTCTCGGCGGGAATTCGCAGCTAAATCTCGAAGGAGTTTTCTAATCATGGCGAAGGCAACATTTGCGGCGGGATGTTTTTGGGGAGTGGAGGACGCCTTTCGGCAGGTGCCGGGAGTGACTTCGACGACGGTGGGTTACGCCGGCGGGACTGCGAAGAATCCCAACTACAAAGAGGTTTGCACGGGGCGGACCGGGCATGCGGAGGCGGTTGAGGTGGGGTTTGATCCTTCGCAGGTCTCTTATCTGGAGCTGCTGGCGGTTTTCTGGAAGAGTCATGACCCCACGACGATGAACCGGCAGGGGCCGGACGTGGGGACGCAGTATCGCTCGGCAATTTTTTATCACGATGAGGAGCAGGAAGAAGAAGCTCGCGCCTCGAAGACGGTGCTGGAGAAAGATCACGTGTTCAAGCGGCCGATTGTGACGGAGATTCTGCCGGCTGGTGAGTTTTATCGGGCCGAGGAATATCACCAGCAATATTTTGAGAAGACGGGAAATCGGGCGTGCCATACCTAGGGTGGCGGGACTGTGCCGTTGGGTGATGTGCTGCTAGGTGAAGGAGAAAGTCGGAGTCAAACCCTCTTCGCACGCGGATTCTTCTGCAATCTTTAGGGCCGCATGAGTTGGCACACCACGAGGGACGTGGTGCATTCCTAATGCGAAAAAATTATTAATTGGGATTGGACGGGCTTTCGCTCAAGTGATACCAAAGCGCGTAACTGGCGGCGCCAGCTGCACCCAGAACGATCAAGTCGAAGACCAGGTGGCGATGGCGCGGAGCTACGACTCTGTTGTTGCCGCCTGCTCCGGCAGGGCCTTGCGGTTCGGTGGCCGCGTCCAAATCCATGGTGACGCGATAAGATTTTCCAGCGGGAATTTCGTGCAGGTCACCTTCGTTATCCAGGACCAGCGTGCCGCGATATGCAGAGACGATCACTTCGCGCGGACCGAGAACGGTGACCTGGCCATAGCCGGGTTGGCCGTTGGCGGCGCGCACAATCCCCTCTGGAATTTGCAGTGCCAGCTGATCGGTGCCGTTGGAGGAAAAGCCGACAGTGCCGCGCGCGACCGAGGCGTTCACGACAGGGGAATTTTCGGACAGCGTCGCGCTGCTGGACGAGAGCAAGTAGAACTGGCTGCCGCCGACTTTTAGGCGAACGGTGCCGCCTTCGTCCGTGGCAAGTGTATCGCCGGGGTACACCGTAGTCCCGATTGCGACCGTGGCAGAACCCAAATGGGCCTCGGTGGCCTGAGTGATGAGGCCCAGAGGCTTTTCATTTGCGGCGAAGCTGGGAACATTGAGCAGGGCGACGGACAGGATGGCGACTAAGAAAGATTTAAGGACGTATCGCACGGCAACCTCCTATGAACACAACAACAATCTAGGCGCAGACGCGGTTGGTGTCAATAGACTTGAACACCTCTTCATCGGCGAAAAACGAAGGCGCGTGACCGGGATTCGCCGGGTTTTTGCCGAAGCCAGTTCTGTTGAGTGAGTTCTGCGCTAGAATTAAAGAGCACGTTGGAGGCCGCATGATTCATCGTTTTGTATTTCACAATGACCGTTTGCTGCCGGTCGCAGAAGTGCGGCTTTCGCCGGGGCAGGCGGGGCTGTTGAATGGCTGGGGACTCTTCACCACGGTGCGGATTTACGAGGGCGTTCCTTTCGCGTTCGAGCGGCACTGGAAGCGATTGCAGCGCGACGCGGAACGAACGCATTGCCCGTTTCCGTTTGACGAAAACGTGGTGCGCGGACAACTCGGCGAGGTGCTGCGCGCGAACCGCGTGCGCGAAGGCGCGGCGCGGATTTATATGATTTACAACCAGGTAGGATTTTGGCGCAGCGACGAGGATTTTCCTCGCGTGGATTTGCTGCTCTGCTCGGCGGATTTGCCTTCGTATCGCGAGCCGGCGCGACTGGGTTTGCGCGAGCATGGACGGAATGCGTCGTCGCCGCTGGCCGGCGTGAAAGTGACTTCCTGGCTCGATAACGTCTGGAATTATTACGAGGCGCAGCAGGCGGGATTCGATGAAGTGGTGCTGTTGAACGAGCGCGGAGAAGTGGCGGAATGCACGGCGGCGAATATTTTTTGCGTCAAGGGCGGGCGGGTGGCGACTCCACCTGTATCGGCGGGATGTTTGCAGGGAATTACGCGCAGTGTGTTGCTGGAGATTGGGGCTGGCGTCGGTGCCCCTGTGGAAGAGCGCGTGCTGCGGCCGGAGGATTTATACTCGGCGGATGAGGTTTTTATATCTTCGACGAACCGGAGCATGTTGGGCGTGAGCGAAGTGAATGGGCACAAGATCGCGGCGGCGCCGGGGGCAGTGACTTTGAAATTGGAGAAGGCGTTTGGGGAATATGTGCGGCAGTATCTGGAGGCGCGATCGGCGGCTTCGGGGCCGAGGTGAGGTGGCCCTTAGAAAGCGGCGAGACGCAGCGATTGATGCGGGCGAGGCGAGCCTCGCCTAGGGCGGCCGCGCCGATTCTGCAGTTTTTGCGAAAGCGGCGGCGAGGCGCCGCACTCCAAAGTGGGCTCGGCGGTGATCGATTAGAGATGTTCGAGCGTGACTGCGGTTTAGTGGATCATCAGGCCGGTGACGCCTAGGACTATTCCTGCCACAGCGAGGACGATTCCGAACCCCCAGAAGATTTTTTTGCGTGTCAGGAGGGTGATCGAGGAGATCACCAGGGCCGCTTCGAGCAAGACCTCCGCGAGATCGTAGCGATCGGCGCGGGCCTCTTCAACTTTTACTTCGGCTTCCTTATTGCGGGCTTCGGCTTCGATTTCCTTCAACTCCTCGCTGTAACGCTCCACTTGCTTCTTGTACTTTTCCTGGATCGCCTCCACCTGCTTGGCGTCCTGAAGAGAGAAAACGGAAAGCTCATCGAGAAAGAGTTCGTAATTGCGGCGGCGAATTTCCTTGGCCTGGTAGTAGGCCCATTGATCGGCGGCGCGTGTTTGTAACAGGACTTCCTCGGTATGAGCGCGGTGTCCAAGCAAAGTGACGGTGGCGATGACTACGGCGAGAATGGCCATGGTCAGAGTAACGGGAGCGAGGCTGCGATCGTGCGCGGCTTCTTCTGCGCGTTCTTTGAGTTCGTCAACTTCATCGGGCATTTGTGGACCTCACGGGAGCGGTGTCGCGACGGGTCGCGCGAGCGGCTGCTGGGGATTTGCCGCGCGCAAGAGAATAGCAGACTGGGCGGGAGCGATGCCATTGCGCGATTTTTTGCAACGAACGGATGCAGAGCCGTATCGCGCCTGCGGCTCTAGCGCGAGGCGCGACACACTTATACGCCAGGCGCGTTGCGTATTGACGCTAGCTACTTCTGAAAATATCGGCCGCTGTTCGTAATCCATTAGACATGCGCCTGGAACGCTTGCTTGCTGGCGTCGCGGGCGGGTATAGACTTAAATTCCCCTCCTAGAAAACTGGCATGCGGTTGCCGGAACCCTCTTCAGCCGTAGTCCAACGTCGTGCCTTCATTCCCAATATGGTGGTGTCAGATGAAGACGGTGCTGCAACTGATACGCAGGATGCAGTGGGGGATTGCCGCCGTATTTCTGGTTCTTCTGGTCGTCGGCATCGTTTCCTACCGCAGCCTGGGCGCTTCGGCTGAGAGCGAACGCTGGGTGCAGCATACCCATGAGGCTTTGGAGCACTTGGAAACGCTGCTCGGGGATATCAGCAATACAGAGACGGGATATCGCGGATATGCACTGAGCGGTGAAGCAGGATTTCTGCAAGCGGCGCGCGACAACGGATCGTTGGTACAGCAGGAAGAGAAAATCCTGCTGGCCATGACAGCGGATAACCCCGTGCAACAGAGCCATCTTGCGACGCTCGCGCCTTTGACGGAAGAAATAATTCGAGATGGCGAAAGTCTGGCTCACCTGCGCCAGACAAGCAGCGCATACGCGGCGGCAGAAGCCGCGCGGCAAGGGCAGGGCGAGCGAATTCTGAACGAAGTTCGCGCGGTTGCCAGCGATATGCAGGGGGAAGAGCAGCGGTTGTTAGTGGAACGGAACGCCGAGACCGAGCGCCGATTTGAGCAGACCGAGGCTGCGATTATCGTGGGGAGCGCATTGGGATTATTGATCGCGGTGATCGCGGGATGGGTGGTGCGACGCGACCTTGCCGCGCGTGGACGCGCGGAGACGAAGTACCTTGCGCTGCTGGAAGCAGCGCCGGATGCGATGGTGGTGGTGAACCAGGGCGGAGAGATCGTGCTGGTAAATCTGCAGGCGGAGAAACAATTCGGATACCGGCAAGACGAACTCTTAAGGCAAAAAGTAACGAATATTATACCGGAGGGCTTTGCGGAACGGCTGCTTGCGGACGATAGCCGAACCGTGGCGGAGGCGCTGGGACAGCAGATCGGGACTGGGATCGAACTGATCGGGCGGTGCAAGGATGGAAGCGATTTTCCGATCGAGATCATGCTGAGCCCGCTGGAAAACGCCGACGGAATCCTGGTGACGGCGGCGATTCGCGACATCAGCGTGCGCAAGGAAGCGGAAAGGAAACTGGCGGAGACGACGGCCGTCCTGGCGCGAACCAACCAGGCCTTGCTGGTGGCGAGAGAGATCGCAGAAGGTGAAAGGCAGGTAGCGCAAGCGGCGTACCACGTGGCCGAGGCGGCGAGCCGCGCGAAGAGCGAGTTTCTGGCCAACATGAGCCACGAAATTCGCACGCCGCTGAACGGCATCATGGGGATGACCGAACTGGCGTTGGACACCGAGCTCACCCTGGAGCAGCGCGAATACCTGGACACGGTGATTCTTTCGACAGATGCCTTGCGGCGCTTGATCAACGACATTCTGGATTTCTCAAAGATCGAGGCGGGAAAAATTGATTTGGAATCCATTGATTTCAATCTGCGAAATTGCCTGGAATTGACGCTGAAGACGCTGGCGATGGCGGCGGACGAAAAGGGTCTGGAGCTTCTGTTTGACGTGATGCCCGAGGTTCCTGAAATTGTGCGTGGGGATTCTAACCGGCTGCGCCAGGTGGTGACCAACCTAGTGGGTAATGCGATCAAGTTTACGGATAAGGGCGAGGTCCAGTTAAAGGTTCAGTGCGAGAGCGGAAATGGCGCTGAACGCGTACTGCGGTTTACGGTGTCGGACACGGGAATTGGAATTCCCGAGGGGAAGCGGGCGTCTATCTTCGAATCGTTTTCACAGGGCGACAATTCGACAACTAGAAAATATGGGGGAACCGGTTTGGGGCTGACCATCTCAGCGCGATTGGTCGCCATGATGGGAGGGAAAATCTGGGTGGAGAGCGAGCTGGGACGCGGAAGCGAGTTCCATTTTACGCTGCGTGTGGGCATTCCCGATACGCGGGTGGCTGAGCCGGCGATGGCGCCACTACCCGAACTACGTGACGTGAAAATACTGGTGGTGGACGACAACCGCACGAACCGGAGAATTCTGGAGGGAATGTTGGAGCGCTGGGGAATGAAAGCCACGCTCGTAGCAGGAGGCGAAGAGGCGTTGACGGAATTGTTTGCGGCCATGGAAGCTGAAAATCCCTACGAGCTGATTCTAGCGGATATGCACATGCCGGGAATGGACGGGTTTGAGTTAATCGAACGAATTCGGCAGCGGCCGGAATTATCCACAGCCACGATCGTGATGTTCACTTCGGCGGGCCGTTCAGGCGATGCGGCACGATGCAAGGAGCTGGGAATAGCGGCGTACTTGCTGAAGCCCATACGGCAATCCGAACTGCGCGAGGCCGTGACGCGGGTGCTGGCGGCGCGCCAACAGGAAGGCCCGGTCCCACTGATTACGCGGTTTTCATTGCAGAATACACACGGCCCCGCGCTATTTCTACGAGTGCTGGTGGCGGAAGACAATCCGGTGAACCAGCGATTGATGGTGCGGCTGCTGGAGAAGCGCGGACACCACGCGCGGGTGGCCGGAAACGGGCTGGAGGCAGTGCAGGCGTTGCAGAACCAGAGATTTGACCTGGTGCTGATGGACTTGCAAATGCCGGAAATGGGTGGGCTGGAGGCTACTGTGGCAATCCGGCGAAACGAGAAAGGCAGCGGACGGCACACACCGATTATCGCCTTGACGGCAAGCACGACAGTGGGAGATCGCCAGAAATGCCTCGCGAGCGGGATGGATGGATATTTGGCGAAACCGGTGCAGCCGCTGGAACTGGAGGAACTTCTGGAGAGTTACATGGTGCGGCTGATGGAAGAGGCTTTGGCACCGTTGGCTGGTCCGCGTTCGCCGAAATGAGAAGTCGTTGCTGACGGCGGAGCAGAGCGCTGACTTGTCTTCCACCGGTTCTTGGGCTGGTTCTTGTAGAATCAGAGCCGAGCGGGTTTTCAGGAGGGCGCGATCTATGAGTGAGCTTGCGAAAAAAACTTGTGTGCCATGCCGCGGCGGAGTTCCACCGCTGGCTGGTGGCGAACTGGCAACGCTTGGTAAAGAAGTTCCGCAGTGGAAGGTGGTGGACGGGCATCACATCGTGCGGGCATTCACGTTTCCGGATTTCAAGCAGGCACTCGCGTTCGTGAACAAGGTCGGGGCGATTGCGGAGGAGCAGGGGCATCATCCGGATATTTTGTTGGGATGGGGGAAAGCGGAGATTACGACGTGGACGCACAAGATTAATGGATTGACGGAGAGCGATTTTATTTTGGCCGCGAAGATTGATGCGATTTAGGGTTCGTCGTCGCCGGCGGTTTCTTGTTCGGGTTCGAGGGTCGCGGTGAGATTAATGATGGGCAAGTTCGCGCGGCGGAGTTGATCGTCGAGCGCCGGGATGTCGCGAGCCTTTACGTCGTCCCACTGATTTTCCAGCCCGGTTAGCGCGCGTTGCAAATCTCCGGTTGTATCCTGCGCGGTTTGCGTGGGGGCGGCGTCGGCGCCGTCCACCACTGCCAGCAGCTGGCCGAATTGTCCATTCAGTTGCGCGAAGCTGTCCTGATGAGCGGCCTGGCCGAAGCCCGGGACTGCTCCTTCGAATGGCGCCACTTTTTCTTCGAGCGCGCGAATGGCGTCGGCTACTTCGCCTTTCGGCGCCTGGTGCTCGAGGTCGCGCAATTGCGCGCGCACAGCGCGAACCTGGCCTAGCGACGCGAAGCTGGCGTTCATGGCCTCGCAAATTCTTGAGGCCAGGCGGAATTGCTGGTCGAGTTGGTCCACCGGTGCGATGATGCGCGGATCCATTTTGATTTCCAGCGGCTGCGTATAGGTCTGGCCAGCCACGTCGAGTCTTACCGAGTACATTCCCGGCATCACGGCCGGGCCGACGGGAAGACGCGGCGTATCATGCACGATCGCGGAGATCGGATATTCGTGACGGAGCGAAGCGGGCGGAGGAATGCGCAAATCCCAGACGAAGCGATGCGCGCCTGCAGCATCGGAGAGAATTTGCGGCGGGCGAATCCAGTAGAGCGGGACGTTTAATTCCTTTCCAAGTTGCTCCATCGTTGCTTCGGGTTTATCCGCGCTGGAAAATGCGCGCACGATTCTGCCGTTGGCGTCCAGGATTTGCAGTTTCACCGGGCCCGACGCGGCGGACTGCAAGTTGTAATCAAAGATGGCGCCATCGGGCGGATTTTTTCCGGCAGGTTCTTCCGGGGGCAGCGGAGTATCGGTGTTTACGTTGCGGCGCACGCGATAGGTGATGCCCGGTCGGAAGAGGAATGCGCTGGCGGCCGCTGCTTCCGAGGTGACCTCGCGAAGAGCAGTGATGTCGTCGAGGATCCAGAAAGAACGGCCGTGCGTGCCGACTACGATGTCGTCACCATGGACGACGAGGTCGCGCATGGATGTGGCGGGCAAATTCAGCTGAAGCGATTGCCACGAGTCGCCGTCGTTGAACGAAACGTAGATGGCGCGCTCGGTTCCGGCAAAAAGCAGGCCCTGGCGGACGGGATCTTCGCGGACGACGTTCACCGATGCGTCATCGGGCAGGCCATTCGTGATTTTTTCCCAGGTTTGGCCGCCGTCGTGAGTGCGATAGATGTACGGGTGTAGATCATCGAGGCGGAAACGATTCACCGCCGCGTACACGCCGTTGGGATCGAAGTGCGAAGCGTCGAGTTGCGCGATCTTGCTCCAGGCCGTGAGGCCGGGAGGGGAAACCTCGCGCCAATTTTGGCCGCCGTCGCGGGTGAGCCAGACCAGACCGTCGTCGGTGCCGGCCCAGATGAGGTTGGCGTCGAGAGAAGAAGGCGCGAGGGAATAGATTACCCCGCGATGTTTGCCCTGCGCTGGATCGCTCGCGATCATGTCGCCGATATTCGGTGGCACGCCGGGATCTTCGCGGGTCAAATCGGGGCTGATGATTTGCCAGCTGTGGCCCGCGTCGGTTGTCTTGAACAGAACGTTCGAGCCGAGATAGAGCGTGTGCGGCGCGGCAGGCGAAAAAATCAGCGGCGCCGTGCGATTGAAGCGATATTTTCCGGTGCGCAGAATTACCGGCGAGACGTCCTGCGTCTGGCCCGTGATCATGTCAAAGCGCGTGGCTTTGCCGCCGTAGATGAGATTTGGATGCAGCGGGTCGGGCGCGACGTATCCATATTCTTCGGTGCCCACCGGATGCCAGTCGCGAAAGGTGATTTCGCCCCAATCGCTGCGGCTGGCCGTGCCGGCTGAGCCACTTTCCTGCTGTCCGCCGTAAACCCAGTAGGGAAATTGATTGTCGGTGATGACGTGGTAGAACTGCGCGCTCGGCTGGTTGTACCAGGAGCTCCAGGTGTCGCCGCCGTTGACGGTGATGGTCGCGCCCTGGTCGGAGGCGAGCAAAATAATTCGCGGATTTTCCGGATTGATCCAGACGGTGTGATAGTCGTCGCCGCCTGGGGCGCCTTTGATCGCGGTGAAACTGGTGCCGGCATCGCTGGAGCGATAGGTGGAAGTATTGCAGATGTAAATCGTGTCGGGATTATCCGGCGCGACGCGCACCCAGGCAAAATCGGAGCCGCGGCCCCAGATACGTTCTTCGTGATTTACGCGCTGCCAGCTTTCTCCGGCATCGTCGGAACGATAGAGGCCGCCGACTTCGGGCGCCGCGTCCACAAGCGCGTACATGCGATTGGGGTTGCTGGGCGAAATGCCGAAACCGATGCGGCCCAGGCCTTGCGCATTCGTGGGCAAACCTTTGGCGAGCGGATGCCAGGTATCGCCGCCGTCGCTGGACTTAAAAAGGCCGCCGGTGTGCCCTTCCAGCGGATTACCCGTGGTCCAGGGCGGGCGGCGCGAAGACCACATGTCCGCGTAGAGAGTCTGCGGATTTTTGGGATCGAACGCCAGGTCTGTGGCGCCGGTGTCGTCATCCTTGTAGAAAATTTTCTGCCACGTTTCGCCGCCGTCGGTGGAGCGGAAAACGCCGCGTTCGGAGTTGGGTCCGTAGGGATGGCCGAGCACGGCGACAAAGACGCGATTGGGATCTTGCGGGTCAACGATGACATTGGTGATTTGTTGGCCGTCGCGCAGTCCGAGATGTCTCCAGGTATGGCCGGCGTCAGTCGATTTATAGATGCCGTCGCCGGTGGAAAGATCGGGGCGGCGGAGTCCTTCGCCGCTTCCTACATAAATGATGTCGGGATTCGATGGAGCTACGGCTAGCGCGCCGATCGAGCCAGTGGGCTGCCCATCAAAAATGGGAACCCAGGTGCGGCCGGCATCGGTGGTTTTCCACACGCCGCCGTTGTTCACGCCGATGTAAAAAAGATTTGGATTACCGGGGACTCCGGTGCCGGCTACTGTGCGGCCTCCGCGAAACGGACCGATGCAGCGCCATTGCAAATTTGCATAGATGCTGGCGGGGATTGGCGCGTCATTCGTAGCATTTGCATTGGCGGCGGGGGAGGATTGCGCGCAGGTGGCGGACGGAAAAGCAAGCAGCCCTAGAGCTGCGAGAAAAACGATTGCTGAATTTAGTGCACGAATTTGCTGCCGGCATTTCATAGCCCCGCCCCCTGTACCCGCAAAAACTATACTACCTGAGGCGCGATTCGTTGCAGTGGAAGAAACGATTTCTGCGGCTGCGACGGATTTTTTTGTTCGAGCGAGATGCGCGCAGCAGTGGCAGCTAAGCGCTTCATTGCGCGTGGCTTCCGGGGCGAAGATTCCACTACACGTACACTACAGCGTTATTCCTACGCACCAGTTCGCCGCATGTTCGTTGACCATGTTGCCTACAAAGCCTAGTTTGAGTTCGTACCTCTCGGAGGGCTTTGTGCGATCTGGGGCGCGATTGTGTCTCGTGGTGTTGCTGGTGTCGAGCTTGCTGGACCTTCCCGCGTTTGCGGCTGCGGAAAAACCGCTGGGGACGGTGATCCAGGCGCAGGAAGCGCAGCTCGATAGTGCGAAGCTGGCAGTGGGAACCTCCGTTTATCGCGGCGACACGCTGGCGACGGAGGCCGGTGGCCAACTGCGCGTAAAGCTGCGCTGCACCCAATTGTATCTGCTGGCGGACAGCACGGCGACGCTTGAACAGGACGCCGGCACGGTACATGCGACGGTGACGCGCGGCACGGTGGGATTTTCTTCAAGCTGCGCCGGCGACATCGAACTGGAAATTCCGCAAGGAGTTTTGCGCGCGGCCGATGGGCAGCCCGCATACGGCCAAGTGACGATTTTGGGTCCGCAGGAAGTGGTGATTTCGACGTACCGAGGGGCGCTGGTGCTGGATAATGACGGCGAATTGCACACGATCCCTGCCGGGACAAATTACCGCGTGACGATGGCGTTCGATCAGGCCGACCAACAGCCAACTCCGGCAAGCGCGGGCGGTGACAATCCGATCGTTCAACCGCGCAAGCGCCGGCGACGCAAGTTGGCTTTCTATTTGATTTTCTCGGGCGCGGTGGCGGGGCTGACTTACGTCATTTGGGATCATCTGGACGTGAGTCCTTCAGCGCCACAGTAGTATTCTTCCGCCGGCGCTGGCCCAATCGCTGCGTTCAGGATTTTTTGCGGCGTTTCGCGGTAGTGGCTTTGTGCTTGGTCGGGGATTTTTTCTTCTTCTTTGCCGTCGCGGCCGGGGTGCCCAGAGCTGCCAGCAATGCGGCACCGTCGGGCGTGCCCAATCCTGTGCAGGCGTCCCATCCTGGTCCCGCGGAGTATGTCCCATTATTTCCCGCCGTAATATCGTGTAGCGTGGATTCCACGTTGCTCGTATAGAGCAACGGATTCAGGTAACCCACATTTTTTCCCAGCGACTGATTGATGCGCACGAGCAGGCCGGCCCACAACGGCGCGACGGCGCTAGTGCCCCCGATAACCGTCTGCTGTCCATCCACGAGCACGTTGTAACCGGACTCGGGATCGGCGTCACCGGCGACGTCGGGAACGCCCCGGCCGACGAAACCGTTGGGCGCCTTCGGGACGCCCGCGCTCTGCTGATAACTCGGCAGAGCGAAAACTTCGCTGACGCCGCCGCCGGTGGCGCCTTCGCTGGATGCAAGTTCGTTCCAGGCTTGCTCGCTGGAAATTGTCGTGCCGGCGAGCGTGAGTTTCGTGCCACCGCAGGCGAGAACGTACGGACTCGACGCGGGAAAATCTACCGTGGGCGTGCCGCTGGATACGCCGTCGGAGGAGCCATCGTCGCCCGAGGCGCCAAGGATGGTGACGCCGATCGTGGAAGCGTCTTCACAGGCGGAATTGAATGCGGTGAGCGCCTGCTGCGTCCAGGAGCTTTCCGGGCCGCCCCAGCTGATTGAAACCACTGCGGGTTTCAGCTTGGCGTCGTGCACGGCAGTAGTCAGCGCGTCGAGAAAACCCTGGTCCGTGTTCGGAGTGAAATACATGGCGATTTGCGCGGAGGGAGCGACGGCTCCGGCGACTTCGATGTCGAGTTCAACCTCGCCGTCCGGGCCGTTCGCGTCACCGGTGGGCGAATTTGTGGCGCCATCCACAGAGACGGCGGTGACGGTAGGCGTCGCGATGCCGAGATTTTTGAAATAGGTGTTGAGATCGCTGGAGCTGTAGCCGCCGGATAATTCCAGGATGCCGATGGTTTGTCCGCTGCCGGTGGTGCCGGCGGGAAAATCGTAAGCTTGCGCGACTTGTGGTGCGTTGTAGGAAGCGCTGGAAGACTGTGCGCGAGCGGCGGAATTTTGCGATTGTTTGCGGACGCGGAAGTGCGGCTTGGCTTGCGGCCGGTTATCGAGACCGAAGACGCCTTCGATGATGCGGCTGAGCGAGGCCGGAATCTGAATCGTACCGGTGCGCATACGGCAGGTCCCGGTGGGATGCTGGTAGCTATTCAATTCGACGCCGAAGGCGCTACTGAACGCAGCGATGGAGCCGCTGAGAAGGACGGAGCGGCGGGGACGGCTGACTTCGACGACCTTCAATTTATTTTGTGTCGCGAAGGCGCGGACTTTCTTGATGTCCGCAGGTCGCGCGCCGTGCAGGGCAGCGAATTGGGCGCGGGAAAGATGCTGGCGTTGCGCGGGAAGGAGCTTGCCGAGTTTTTTCACGTCGGGAAACTGTTTGGGCGAAGAACCGCGGCGGAGAAATATGGTTACTTGGATTTGTTCTTTGGGGTCGGATGGTCCGATCTTACGTGAGCCGGGCAAGAGGGCACGTTCGCTGCCGGGCAGCACGACGCGTTTTTCAATTTTTGCCATGATTTCCTCCTAATTATTTAGGTTATTGAGAGGGCAGCAACCGGTGCCGGGGAAAATTAGTGTGCGCGTTCGGTTGGGGGAGACGCGCATGCCACAACGAGTATAAACTTGTGGGCGATTGCTTCGCCACTGCGTGTGCTGACCTCTGCTGCGCCTGCCCGAAGTGGTTCTCGTTTAATTCGCCGGGATTGATTTTTCATGATTCGACGCCTGTTTACACACTATATCGCGGAAGAAGCGCGCCCCATGCTGCGCTTAGCGTTGCCCCTCGTCCTGGCGGAGCTGGGATGGATGACCATGGCGATCGTGGACACCATGATGGTGGGACGGCAGGCGAATAGCGCGGTGGCAATTGGCGCGGTGAGCCTGGGCAGCATTCTTTTTAATTCCGCGGCGATTTTCGGAACCGGATTGATGCTGGGACTCGACACGCTGGTTTCGCATTCTTTCGGAGCGGGCGACGTGGACGATTGCCACCGTTCGTTGGTCAACGGTGTCTATCTGAGCCTGGCGATCAGCCCGATTCTGATGGGAGTTGTTTGGCTGTTTGAGCCGGTGCTGCGCTCGCTGGACATACAGCCGGCGGTTTTGAATCAGGCGCTGCCGTATTTGCGGACGCTAAATTGGGGCACTTTGCCGCTGCTGCTCTATTTTGTGTTCCGGCGGTATCTGCAGGGAATGAATTTGGCCAAGCCTGTGATGTTCGCGCTGATCTCCGCGAATTTGATCAATCTTGTGGGTAACTGGGCGCTGGTGTACGGACATTTGGGTTTTCGCGCGCTGGGCACGGTGGGGTCGGGATGGTCCACGTGCGTCGCGCGCGTTTACATGTCGTGTGTGCTGCTGGCTTACGCGCTGTATTACGATCACCGCAATAAAACCGGCTTGCGCAACGCGGCGCGGCTGCCGAATTTTCCGCGCGTGTGGAGGCTGGTGTATCTGGGGCTTCCGGCAGCGACGCAATTTGGCCTCGAGGTGGGAGTTTTTGCAGTAGCCACGATGCTGATCGGCAGGCTTGGGGCCGACGCCCTGGCCAGCCATCAGGTGGCTCTAAATACCGTGAGTTTGACGTACATGGTGCCGCTCGGAATCAGCGCTGCGGCGGCGGTGCGCGTGGGGCAGGGGCTGGGGCGCAATGATCCGCACGCAGCGAGCCGCGCGGGATGGACCGCGATGCTGCTGGGGACGACGTTCATGGCCTGCATGGCGATCGCGTTCTTGCTGGTGCCGCGCGGGATTGTGCGCATTTACACGCCGGATCAGGCTTTGATTCCGGTGGCGAGCAAATTGCTTTTTGTCGCGGCATTTTTCCAATTGTTTGATGGGATGCAAACGGTGGCGACGGGGGCTTTGCGCGGCGCGGGCGATACGCGCACGCCGATGTTGTGCCACTTGTGTTTTTACTGGCTGGTGGGTTTGCCGCTGGGGGCGCTGCTTTGTTTTCATTGGGGATGGGGCGCGCCCGGAATGTGGGCTGGATTGAGCGTGGCGCTGATTCTAATTGGGAGCGCGCTGCTCTATTTCTGGCGGCGGAAGGAACGATCTTTTGCAACGATGGCGTTGCGCCGGGCTATCACGCCGGACGCGATGGTGTGATCGTGAGGGGCGAGGGATAAATCTAGGGCGAAAGGCTGCCGCTCTGTCCCGAAAGGCGCGGGACAGAGCGGCAGCTACATAATGGCAAAGGCAACGGCAACAGCAACGGCACAGGCAACTACTCCCGCCTAAAAAAAAGCAGGCGGCCGCTACAAATTCAAAAGCACATGCAAAACAGCCGGCGAGACGCCGGCGCTACGAACGGCAACGGCCGCTGCGCGATGACCGCCCCTCGGAATCACCGGTGAGATCGCTGCACATTCTCATTCCTGCGGAAGTGACCGGCTGCGCTACAATCACGGGCAGCGAATTGGAACGCAGCACCAAGACTGATGCCCGATCGAACGGCTAATCCATTGTGTGATGGCTTTATGGCGCGCGCTCTCGCGCTGTCCTTGGAAAACGTGCGTTCGGGGCGGGGCGGACCTTTTGGCGCGGTGATCGTGAAGGACGGCAAGATCATCGCGGAGGGGATGAATTGCGTCACTACCACGAGCGATCCCACCGCCCACGCGGAGATCGTGGCGATTCGCGAGGCTTGCCGGAACTTGCAAAGTTTTGAATTGCCGGGCTGCGAAATTTACAGCAGCTGCGAACCGTGCCCCATGTGCCTGGGTGCGATTTACTGGGCGCGCCCGGTGCGGGTTTATTTTGCGAATTCGGCTGCAGACGCTGCGCAGGCGGGGTTTGACGATGCGTTCATTTATCAGGAACTTCGCGTGCCGCATGCGGCGCGGCAAATTCCGATGATTCAGCTGAAACACGACGACGCGCTGGCGGCGTTCCGCGCGTGGCGGGAGAAGTCCGACAAAATTCGCTATTGAGGCCGGCTGATTTGGAGACGCGTGTGATTGGAAAATCGGTGCCGCGCAAGGAAGGGCGCGAAAAAGTCACCGGACGCGCGCGCTACGTGGATGATTTGACTTTTCCCGGCATGCTGCACGGCGTGACGGTGCGCAGCCCGGTGGCGCGCGGCCGGATTCGCGCGATTCATTTCGAAGGCGAGATTCCCTGGCACGAGTTTACGGTAGTCACCGCGAAAGACATTCCCGGAAAAAATTGCATCGCGCTGCTGATTGAAGATCAGCCCTGCCTGGCCGCTGAATTCGTGAATCACCCGGAAGAAGCGGTGGTGCTGCTGGCCCATCACGATAAATATTTGTTGGAGGAAGCGCGGCGGGCAGTGCGCATCGAGATTGAGCCGCTGCGGGGCGTGTTTTCTATTGAGGATTCGCTCGCGCGCAAGGAAATCATCTGGGGGCAGGACAATATTTTCAAGTCCTTCTACGTGGAAAAGGGTGACGTGGATGGCGCGTGGGCCGAGCCTGGCCTGGTGGTGGAGGGGACGTACGAAACAGGAGCGCAAGAGCAACTTTATATCGAGCCGCAGGGGATGATCGCGCAGGTGAGTGAGGCGGAAGGCGTGACGGTGTGGGGTTCGCTGCAGTGCCCGCATTACGTGCACAAAGCGCTGATGATTTTATTCGGGCTGCCGCGGGAACGCATCCGCGTGGTGCAGGCAGAAACGGGCGGAGGATTTGGTGGGAAGGAAGAGTATCCCTCCATGATCGCGGCCCATGCTGCGCTGCTGGCGCGGAAATCCGGGCGGCCGGTGAAAATCATCTACGACCGCGCGGAAGATATGGTGGCGACGACGAAACGGCATCCTTCGCGCACGCGTCACGTCACCGCCGTGAGCCACGACGGCAAGCTGTTGGCGATGGATATTGATTTCACGGTGGACGGCGGCGCGTATGAAACGCTTTCGCCGGTGGTGCTCTCGCGCGGAACGATTCACGCCGCGGGACCCTATGCCTGCCCGAACGTGCGCATCCGCAGCCGGGCAGTCGCGACGAATGTGCCGCCGCACGGAGCGTTTCGCGGATTCGGCGCGCCACAAAGTGTGTTCGCGCTGGAGCGGCATCTGGATCGCGTCGCGCAGGCGGTGGGAATCGCGCCGGATGAATTGCGGCGGCGAAATTTCATTCGCGAGGGCCAGACTTTGGCGGTGGGGCAGGTAGTGAAAGAGAAAGTGGATATGAAGGGATTGCTGGAGCGCGCGTTTGAGTTGAGTGGCTACCACGCGAAACGCAAACAGTTCGCCGCGGCAAATTCTGATTCGCGCGCCGTGATCAAGAAGGGGATTGGGTTCGCTTCGTTCTTGCACGGCGCGGGATTTACCGGATCGGGCGAAGAATATCTGGCTTCGGAAGTGGCGATAGAAGCCAAGGCGGACGGGACCGTGCACATTCTGGCGGGCAGCACGGAGATGGGGCAGGGCACGAACACGATTTTCGCGCAGATTGCGGCGGAGGCGCTGCGACTGGATTGCGAGCAGATCAGAATCGTGCAGCCGGATACCGCTTACGTCCCGAACAGCGGGCCAACCGTGGCTTCGCGCACGGCGATGATTGTGGGCAAGCTGGTGGAAACGGCGGCCGCTGGCTTGCTGCAGACATTGCGCGACAGTGGATTGCTGCCAGATGGGTATAGCGCTGCGGATTTTTCACGCGCTTGTCGTGAGTACATTACGGAACACCGCGCGCTGAAATCTTTCGTGAAGTACGAGCATCCGCGAGATCTGCACTGGGACGATCAGAAATATTCGGGCGACGCTTACGGCGCGTATGCCTGGGCGGTTTACGTCGCGGAAGTTTCCGTGGACATGCGCACGGCTGAGGTGCGCGTGAATGATTTCGTGGCGGTGCAGGAAGTGGGCAAGGTGATCAATCCCGTTTTGGCTGCTGGGCAGATTGAAGGCGGCGTGGCGCAGGGGATTGGATTCGCGTTGTATGAAAATGTGGTGTGGCAGGAAGGGCGCATGGTGAACGCGCAGATGACGAACTACGTGATGCCTACGTCCGTGGATCTTCCTACGATTCGTGTTTTTTTTGAGGAAATTCCTTACGGGCGCGGGCCGGCGGGCGCGAAGGGCATCGGGGAGCTGCCGCTGGATGGCACTGCTCCAGCGATTGCGAATGCGATTGCGCACGCTACAGGCGTGGACGTGCGGCAGATTCCGATCACTGCCGAGACGCTGCTGGAAATGCTAGAGGCCGTACATGCGTGAGCGCGCGCGGAAAATTCGCGTGTCGTGTGTGGTGAATGGTACGGCCGCGTCGTTTGAAGCTTACCCAATGGCGCGCCTGCTGGACGTCCTGCGCGAGGAATTGAAATTGACCGGCACGAAGGAAGGTTGCGGCGAAGGTGAGTGCGGCGCATGTTCGATTGAGATGGATGGAGCGCTGGTGAACAGCTGCCTCGTGCCGGCGTTGCAAGCGGAGGGCGCGAAGATTCGTACGATTGAGGGCCTGGCGATCGGCGGATCGCTGCATGCGGTGCAGCAGGCGTTCATCGCGCATGGCGGCGCGCAGTGCGGAATTTGCACCCCGGGAATGATTCTGGCGGCAGTGAATCTGCTGGCGCGGCATCCGCACCCGGACGACACGCAGATACGCGAAGGACTTTCGGGAAATTTGTGCCGCTGCACGGGGTACATGAAGATTTTCGAATCGGTGGTCGCAGCGGTGGGGAAGGTGGAGAAGCGCGCGTGAGGGCGTTCCTGCCGGCGTACGAAATGGAAACGCCGCGGGATCTCGCGGCTGCGCTGGAGCGCCTGGCGAGCGAGCCGGGCGCATGGAAACCGTTCGCGGGCGGCACGGATTTGATGGTTCTGCTGGAAGCAGGGAAATTGCCGCACAAGAAATTTCTGAATATCTGGAATCTTGCGGAGTTGCGCGGAATTCATGTGGCTGTGGAGCACGTAACGCTGGGCGCTTTGACTACCTACGCCGAAGTCCAACGGCACGAAATCTTGGCTCGGGAATTTCCGTTGCTGTGCCGAGCCGCTGCTGAGACCGGCAGCGTGGCGACGCAAAATCGCGGGACGCTGGGTGGGAATATCGCGAATGCTTCGCCGGCCGCGGATTCACCGCCCGCCTTGGTTGTTTACGGCGCGGAAATTGAGATTGTTTCGGCGGGTGGTACGCGATGGGCGCCTTACGCGTCGTTTCACACCGAGTATAAGAAGATGAATTTGCGGCCGGGGGAATTGATTCGCGCGATTCGATTGCCGCGGTCTCATGCAGGGTGGAAGCAGTATTTTCGCAAGGTGGGGACGCGCCGGGCGCAGGCGATTTCGAAGATTTGTTTTGCGGGGGTGGGGCGCGTGGAAGCGGGGCGGATCGCGGATGTGCGGGTTGCGCTGGGGAGCGTGGGGCCAACGGTGCTGCATGCAGTTCGCGCGGAGGAATTGTTGCGCGGGCAGCGGTTGGGCAGTGTGGATTTGCCTGCTGCTCAAGACGCGTTGAGCGCGGAAATCGTGCCGATTGACGATATGCGTTCGACGGCGCGCTATCGGCGCAACGTCGCGCGGAATCTACTCGCGGAATTTCTGGAAGTCTTGGCGGGCTGAGCGATACATGCAAAATTCTTCGGAAGCCCCGCGAAGTTCTCCGCCAGCGGCGGATTTGATTGTGCGCGGGAAGCGCGTGATCACGCCGCAAGGCGAGCGGGCGGCGACGATTCACCTTCGTGCGGGCGTGATCGCGGCGATTTCCGGGTTTGATGAAGTTGATCCGAGCGTGCCGCTGCACGAGGCCGGAGATTTCGTGGTGATGCCCGGTGTGGTGGATACGCATGTGCATATAAACGAACCAGGGCGCACCGAGTGGGAAGGATTTTCTTCTGCGGCACGTGCGGCGGCCGCGGGGGGTGTGACTACGTTGATCGAAATGCCGCTGAACAGCATTCCCCCAACGACGACGGCGGCGGCATGTCGCGAGAAGCTGGCCGCGGCGGCGGGAAAACTTTGGGTGGACGCGGGGTTTTGGGGCGGTGTGGTGCCGGGGAATTCCGAGGAATTGCAGCCGCTGTGGGACGCGGGAGTTTTTGGATTTAAATGTTTTCTGGTGCCGAGCGGCGTGGATGAATTTGCGCATGTGACGGAAGCGGATCTGCGCGCCGCGCTGCCGAAGTTGGCGGCTCTGGGCGCGCCTTTGCTGGCGCACGCGGAATTGCCTGAGCCGATCGAGGGGGCTGTGGCGAGCTTGGCGAAGAATGCTTCGCCGCGAAAGTACGCAACGTGGCTGGCGGCGCGTCCGCGCGAGGCGGAGAACCAAGCCATCGCGCTGCTGCTGCGGCTCGGCGGCGAATTCGGCGCGCGGATTCACATCGTGCACGTGTCGTCTGCGGATGCGCTGGGTTTGCTGCGCGGCGCCAAAAGGGCAGGCGGCGCGATCACGGCCGAGACTTGCCCGCACTATTTGACTTTTGCCGCGGAAGAAATTGCGGACGGCGCAACGGAATTCAAATGCGCGCCACCGATCCGCGAGCGCGAGAACCGCGAAAAGTTATGGCAGGCGCTGGGTGATGGGACGCTCGACTTCATCGCGACGGATCATTCGCCTTGCCCTCCGGCGATGAAGCTGCCTGAAGGGGGCGATTTTCTGCGTGCGTGGGGCGGCATTGCGTCCTTGCAACTGAGCTTGCCGGCTGTGTGGACGGAGGCACGTGCGCGCGGCTATTCTGTGACCCGTCTTGCGAAGTGGTTGTGCGAAGGGCCGGCGCAGCTTGCAGGACTCGCAGGAAAGAAGGGATCGATCGCCGTGGGTTGCGACGCTGATTTCGTGATTTGGGACGCGAGCGCGAAATTTCGCGTGGATCCGGCGCAGCTGCATCACCGGCACAAGGTCACGCCGTACGCGGGCCGGGAACTTTACGGGCGGGTGGAGACGACATTTTTGCGCGGGCGCAAGATTTTCGAGCGCGGAGAATTTTCAGCGGGGCCGGTAGGGCACGTGCTGCAGCGAGGCGCAGTATGAATGAGTTCATGCAATTCGTGGATTTAGCGTCCGAGCGTTTGGGCGGCCGTGTGGTGGTGGCAAACGACGATTTCTTCGCGCCCAAGGAAAATCTGCTGAAGCACAGCAAGCCAATTTTTATCGAGGGAAAATACACGGACAGAGGAAAGTGGATGGACGGGTGGGAGACGCGGCGGCGGCGCACTCCGGGATGCGATTGGTGCATCGTGCGGTTGGGACTGCCGGGGATTCTGCGCGGGGTCGTGGTTGATACCAGTTTCTTCACCGGAAATTATCCCGCGCGATTTTCGCTGGAAGGATGCGATCTTGGCGGTTCCGCGCCGTACCAGGACGAAAAGAAAAAGCTCGAAGCTGCAGCCACGCATTGGGAAGAGATATTGCCGGAGACGACGCTGAAGGGCGATTCGCAAAATTCCGCGGCGCTAGAGCACGCCGGCCGGTTCACGCATGTGCGGTTCAAGATTTATCCCGACGGCGGCGTGGCGCGATTGCGGCTCTATGGCGAGGTGGTGCCGGGTGCGCGCGGGCTGGCGAAGCGCGAACTTGATTTGGCGGCAGTGGAAAATGGCGGCCAGGTGATATCTACGAGCGATCAATTTTACAGCGAGCCTTTGAATATGCTGATGCCCGGGCGCAGCAAAATCATGAGCGACGGCTGGGAAACGCGCCGCAGGCGAGGGCCGGGACACGATTGGGCGATCGTAAAGCTGGGAATGGCCGGGACGATTCATCGCGTGGAAGTGGACACGGCGCACTTCAAGGGGAATTTTCCGGATAGCTGTTCGGTCGAAGTTTGCCACGCCGAAGGACCGGGCGCTGCAATCGCGCGATTAGGCTCCGCAAAATGGCGACAGCTGCTGCCTCGCGTGCCACTCAAGGCCAATCACAGTCATATATTCCGGCGGCAGCTGCACGATGTGGGCGCGGCGACGCATGTGCGGCTGAATATTTACCCCGATGGCGGCGTTGCGCGGTTCCGTGTGTTTGGGCGCGCGGCGCAAGCTGCGGATCAGCTGGCGGGAATCGCGCGGGTGAATCAGCTATCGCGGAAGCAGGCCGCTGCGGCGCTGTTTGATTGTTGCGGCTCGAAAAAATGGGTCGAGCTGGTGCTGGCGCACCGGCCGTTCGCGGATGATTGCGCGTTGCTGGATTCGGCCGAAGAGGCTTTTGGGACGCTCGGGCGCAAGGATTGGCTGACGATCTTTCGCAGCCACCCGGCGATTGGCGCCAAGAAAGCGGCGGCGAAGCAGACCGCGACGGCGCGCGAATGGTCCGCGGGTGAACAGGCGCTCGCGCAGAGGGCGCCGCAGGAAACGCTGGCGGTGCTCGCGGCGGCAAACGAGGCTTACCAAGCGACATTCGGACACGTGTTTTTGATTTGCGCCAACGAAAAATCGAGCGAGCAGATATTGAAGAGCCTGCAGGAGCGACTGGGGCACGATGCGGAAACTGAAATGAGCATCGCCGGCGAAGAGCAGCGCAAGATTACGCGGCTGCGCTTGGGGAAATTACTCGGATCATGAGCCAGATCACCACGCATGTGCTGGATACTTCGCTGGGACGCCCTGCCGCGGGCGTGCCGGTTACTTTGGAAATTCAAAAGAGCGGCGGCTGGCAGGAAATCAGCAAAGGCGCGACGGATGCGGACGGGCGTCTGCGCCATCTACTGGAGGCGGGAGCGCTTGCGGCGGGGATTTACCGCCTGACCTTCGAGACGAGCGTTTATTTTCATGCGCGGAAAGTTCGCGGCCTTTATCCGCAGATCACAATCGTATTTCAAGTGGAGGATGCCAAGGAGCATTACCACATTCCGTTGCTGCTGAGCCCTTACGGATATTCCACGTATCGCGGGAGCTGACGCATGGCCATCAAGCTGGGGAAAAATAATTACGGCAAAGCGCGCGTGCGGCTGCTGCGCGTGGTGCGCCAGGATGGTCGGCACGATATACGCGAGCTGACGCTGGGCATTTCGTTCGAGGGCGATTTCGAGACGGCGCATACCAAGGGCGATAATCGCAAGATTTTGCCGACGGACACGATGAAGAACACGGTGTACGTGCTGGCGCGGCAGTATCCGGTGGATTCGATCGAGGATTTTTGCACGCACTTGGTGGAGCATTTTTTGACTTACAACCCGCAGGTGACGCGCGTGCGCATTCAGGCGGAGGAAAACCTCTGGGGGAGGATTGCGTTGGGCGGGAAACCGCACGCTTCGGCATTTTTGCGCGGCGGCCAGGATCGGAGAACGGCAGCTTTGGATGCGACGCGGGCGGGAACGGCGATTCGTGCGGGGATTGCGGGACTGCTGGTGCTGAAGACCACGAAATCGGCGTTCGATAATTTTCTGCGCGATCCGTACACCACGTTGAAGGAGGATCGCAAGCGGATTCTCTCCACTTCGATTCACGCGGATTGGCTGTATGAAGGCAGCGACATCGAGTTTGGGCCGCTCTGGCATGGGATTCGGCAGACCTTGCTGGAAACGTTTGCGGAGCATGATAGCCAGTCGCTGCAGCATACTTTGTACGCGATGGGCGAAGCGGTGCTGAGTAACTTTGATCGCGTGCGGGAGATTCATCTTTCTTTGCCTAATAAGCATTTTAATTTGGTGGATCTTTCTCCGTTTGGGATGGATAACCCGGCGGAAGTTTTTCTTCCCACCGATGAGCCGCATGGATTGATTGAGGCGACTTTGCAGCGGGAATAGGACGGGCGCGTTCGCGAAAGTCCAAAAATTTTACACAGAGGGCATAGAGGAACTGCGGAGAAAGATCTGAGAAAGATAGAGGCGTTTACCGCCGAGACGCACAGGACGCAGAGAGAATCCGGGGCTTGCAGAGGCGCTTGCAGCGTTATCCGGTTTTGAATCATCTAAGGAATCGGGGGTTGTTGGAAATTCGGGGACGGGTTACATTGGATTAGTTGCGGAGCTCGCCAGAAACTCCGATTGCGCCGTCTTGTATGCGGCTCGCAGTGTGCTTTAAAAAAAGCGCGAAAATCTGAATTGCTGCATCGCTTGAGGGCGTAAATACGCATTTATGTACGAAAAAATTCTAATCGTGGACGACGAATCAGGAGCGCGCGCGGCGCTGGAATTCTTGCTGCGGCGCGAGGGCTTCGAGGTGCGCGACGCGGCGGATGGTCCGTCGGCGATTCAGGAGTGCGCGACGTTTCGTCCGGACCTGATTCTGCTGGACATCATGATGCCGGGGATGAATGGGTTTGAAGTTTGCCGGCATATCAAGGCCACGCCTGAAACGCGGCTGACGCCGGTGGTGCTGGTCACTGGGCTTACGACCACAGAGGACCGCATCATAGGCATCAACGCGGGCGCGGACGATTTTTTGAGCAAGCCGATTGACTTGAACGAACTACTGGCGCGCACGCGCTCCTTGCTGCGTTTGAAGCAGTACACGGATGAACTGGAAAACGCCGAGGCGGTGCTGTTCAGCCTGGCGCACAGCATTGAGGCACGCGATCCCTACACGCATGGGCACTGCGAACGCCTCGCGGAAATGTCCGCGCGCATGGGCGAGCGGCTCGGTGTGCCGGAAGAGCAGATCAAGGCTCTGCGCCGCGCCGGAGTGGTGCATGACATCGGCAAAGTAGCGGTGCCTGATTCGATTTTGCTGAAGCCCGGGCCGCTGACCTCGGATGAGACTAAGGTAATGCAGAAACATCCGGTCGTCGGAGAGCGAATCTGCGCGCCGCTGAAAACTTTTCGCCTGGTGCTACCGATCATTCGTCACCATCACGAGAAACACGATGGCACGGGCTATCCCGACGCTTTGCAGGGCGAAGAAATTCCACTCACCGCGCGCATTTTGCAGCTTTCCGATGTGTACGATGCGCTCACGACCGACCGGCCTTACAAGGTGGCGTTCACG
This sequence comes from Candidatus Acidiferrales bacterium, assembly GCA_050012455.1. Taxonomy (GTDB): domain Bacteria; phylum Acidobacteriota; class Terriglobia; order Acidiferrales; family UBA7541; genus Palsa-295. Next base: position 209,557 of record JBEKHD010000002.1, read on the forward strand.
CCTGAAGTTGCGCTGGATCTGATGGCGGAAGAAGCGGAGCGGGGGTGGTGGGACCGCGAGCTGTTTGAGGCGTTTCGCGAGATGATCCGGGTGCACCACAAGGAATTGGCCCCCGATGTGTTCCGCAAGGTTGTGAACTAGGCGCGCTGCGTTTCGCGCGACTCCATCATTTCTTTCCGCCGTTTCCCGCCACGCGTTCTTCGCCTGCATAAATTACGAAGCGCCTGCCGCGTAAAAAACCGATCAACGTCAGGTGCAATTCGCGCGCGAGCTGCACCGCCAGGCTGGACGGAGCGGACACCGACGCCACTACCGGAACACCCGCAACGATTGACTTCTGCACGATTTCAAATCCGCCGCGGCCGCTGACCAGCAATACAGAATCAGACAGTGGCACGCGGTCTTCGAGCAGCGCCCAGCCGATCACTTTGTCCACTGCGTTGTGGCGGCCGATATCTTCGCGCAGAACGAGCAATGTTCCGCGCGGATCAAACAGGGCTGCCGCGTGCAGGCCGCCGGTGCGTTGAAATACGTCTTGCGAGGAGCGCAGCGCATCCGGCATGTGCACGAGCAGCTCCGCATCCAGCCGAAAATCCGGGTTGGGCGCGGCGAGCAAACGCGAGCGAATGGCGTCGATTGACGCTTTTCCGCAAATCCCGCAACTAGAAGCGGCGAAGAAATGGCGCCTCATTTTCACGAAGTCGGGAGCCGCATCCGGCCCGAGTTCAGCTTCAATCACGTTTCCGCGATTTGTTCCGTCCTGCAACTGGGCGGCTTCGAGCTTAACGATTTGTTCGCGCCGCTGAATTAAGCCTTCGGTGAAGAGGAATCCCGCGGCGAGTTCGCGGTCGTGCCCGGGAGTGCGCATGGTGACGCTGAGGGGCTCGCAGCCGACGCGAATTTCCAGGGGTTCTTCGGCGGCTAGGTAGTCGTCCTTGCGGCGCAGCTTGCCGTCGTCCCATTCAGAAACCTGCGTAAGGTCCACGCTGCGAGTTTTTCGCGGCACGCTGGCCCTCCCCGCGCACCATTATGCCCGGAGATGATGGTTTGCGAAACACGACGCGCCGTTGCTTCAGCGTAGAAAAAAAACTGGCTCGAGCCGACGAAACGGCTCGAGCCAGAGGGCGTTCCTTCCGTGAGGTGACCGCAGAGGATCTGCTTCGTTGAGTCGCGTGACTACTTTAGAACCACACCGGTTGATGGGTCCAAGATCAACTTTGGCGCCTGCGGGCCATCGTCGAAGTCGAACAGGCCATCGAGCTTTCCGGCCTTCACGTCGCTGGAGTCGTTGCCGATCCGGCCCAGGTCCCAGTTATCCTCGATGAAGCGAAGAATGGAGGACTGGTCCGTGGCGCGGTGATCGATGTAATTCCGCTTCGCGTACGGAGAAATCACCAGCAGAGGCAAACGCGGACCGTAACCGCAACGGCCTTGCGTGCCCACAGCGGTCGCAGAACCGCAATCTCCTGCGCCTGCGAGGGCATCGTCCGCGACCGCGGATTGATTGACCACTGGTCCGAGGACGTGATCGTACCAACCGTCGGAGTCGTCGTAGGCGATGATGATCGCGGTGTCTTTCCAGTACTGGCTATTGGCAATGGCGTTGACCACACCGACGACGAAGACTTGCTCGTCGATGGGATCGGAGTAGCCGGGATGGCCATCCTGATAAGCCGCGGCCTTGAGATAGGTCACAGCCGGAAGCCGATCTTCGCCGAGAGCCAGCCAGAAAGCGCTGAGGTCGTACTGGTGATTCGCACCATCGGCAGAGGTTCCGATCAGCGCGGCGTTCGACGGCTGAACGTGATGGAGGTTCTGCGTGCTGGTGTAGTACTGGAAGGGTTCATGGTGGGGAATGTAATCGCCGACGGTTTCGACGGCATCATCACCGGCCAGCCCCGCATGATGCGCGCCGCAGATGGCTTGGCCCTTGGCGTTGAAACCAGTAGGCGCAAAGCCGCCTTGGAACCAACCCCAGGTAATGTTCTTGGCGTTGAGCAGGTCGCCAACGTTCGGACCCACGATGGAGACCATGGTGGTGGTCTGTAGGCCGGGATTGGTCAGGACGCATTCATCGCCTGCGGGACGCGGGTCACCGATGACCGGCCCGGTGTTGGAGCCGTTCGCGATACTGCCGGCTGCGCTGGCGGTTGCGCCATTGGGCTTGGTCGGGAACAGAGTTGCGGTGGCAGTGGTTCCAGCGATTAGGTTGAGCGCCCCGACGGACGAGGGACCGAACATCGTGCCGTAAGAATTGTCGCTCATGGCATAGTGCTGCGCGTAGTTCCACATGGCCGTGACGGTGTTGCCATCAAAATAGCCCATCACGACCCCGGTGCCTTTACCGTAGTCGTTGCACCCGGGACCGCCCGAGCCGGTGGATTCCGGAAATTTGTCTACCAGGCCATGGTCGAGCGCTTGTTGTTCGGGAGTGTAGTCATGATTCTGATCGCAGGTGACGGAGAGGACGCCGGTATCCATGCGGAACGGCTGGGTGGAATTCGGATTTTCGGTGAGCAGGCCGCCGCTGAGCAGGTTGTTGGCGCGCGGCGTGTCGTCCTTGGCGTGGAAAGCGGGTTCGCCCTGAGGATTCGTCGCGTGTGGGTAGGTGGCGAAGTAGTGGTCGAAGGAAATATTTTCGTCGAAGATCACGATGACGTGCTTGATCGGCGTCGTGGTCGGCACTGGATCGGACGCGCTTCCCGCCGGCGAGGCGAATAGCCCGCTGGGCATCGCCAGAGCCAGATTGGAGGCGAGCGCGATGGCTGCCATCCGGCGAAGATTCTTGCTGATCATGAGTTCTCCTTAGTGTGGAAAATTCTGGTTTGATACCGCTCTGCCCGCACGTGCGCGGCAGCTTCTGAGAGCTGCTTTGGGGTTTGCGGAACCGCGCGGGTGCACGCATTAATACGCGGCGCGTGTTATTGCGTGATGACAAAGGCATTAAAAACTGGCACCTCGCGCTGACGGTTGCCGCGATATAAAACGTGTTTTATCAATCCTTTGCGGAAGCTGTGGGAGGGGAGGATCGGGGCGACTTGGTGCCCGCCTTGGGCACGACTTGGATTACGCCCATCATTCCGCCATCTTCGTGTTCGAGCAAGTGGCAGTGGTAGAGAAACGTGCCGGCGATGCGCGGATCGCGGAAGTCCATGCGCAGTTTTACGCTTGGGAATTGCGGGCTGGTCCCGTCCCAGTAGGCCACGTTGATGGTGTCGCGCAAGAAGGGCTCGTCCAGCGGGATGCCGTTCCATTCGACCAGCATGAAATGGATTTGATGAATGTGGAAAGCGTGCAGTTCGCGCGTGCGATTCTCGATGATCCAGTCCTCCACGTCACCTTGGGTGACGACGATGTTGGGAATTGTGTGATTCGGGTCGAACAGCTTTGGAGCTTGGCCCTCTACCGTGATGTAGAAATCGGTGCGGCTGTTTGGATTTTGCGGATCGTGCGGTTGCTCTGAGAAATAAAGCGTGCGGGTGCGGGAGGGTTTTACTTCGCTTAGCCACGGGGAGCTTGACGGCGCAAGCGGGGCGGGATTTTTTGCGAGCTGCACTCTTGGTTCTGCTGCGTTTGGTTCTGCGACGATTGTGGCTAGCGGACGCGTGGGATCGTTTTCGCCGGCCGGGCCCGTGTCTATTGTGCGCGTGATCAGGCTGGCGGCTGCTCCGGCGGATGGGCCTTTCACGATGATTCCTACGCGGCCTGCGGGCGGCATCAATACGTGGCTCTGCCAGATGATTCTGTTGCCGGTTGTTCCGTTCTCATTAATTGGGACGCCATCGAGCGAGACCACGCCGAGCATTTGCGGTTTGTTTTCGACCAACATTTGCAGGTCGAGATAGGTGATGGCGGAGGCGTTCAGTACGCCCCAGAGTTGTTTTTCTTGGGGGCGGATTTTGATTACGGCCGGGAGATAGTTTGGGTAGGGCACGGGTACGAAATTGATCGAGAGATCCTTGGCGGGCTTACCGCCGCCGGTGCCGGTGTTCAGGATGTCGCCCTCGGCGTCGCGCAGCACGAGGGGTGGCGGCATCGAGTCAGTCTGCACCGGCTGCGCGTCCGGGTTGAGCAGGTCTTGATCGCGGATGACGAGGACTCGCTCCGGAAGGCCGCCGACTTCAGGAATCGCTCGCTCGATTCCTTCTATTACCAGCGCCCCTGAGGCGCCGCCGAGAACTTGGGGGTTGGTGAAACCGTGGATGTGCGGGTGATACCAGTACAGGCCAGGCGGTTGATCCGCGGGAATGCGGATGCGATATTCGAAAGCAGCGTCTGAGGGGTTGATGGTGGTTTTCAGCACTTCGTCCTGATGGCAGATGGGTGGAATCGCCAGCCCGTGGAAATGAAGATTAGTGGCGAACGCGGTCATTTCGCCGCGCTGGCAGGGATCGGCTGCTGAGGCAGCTTTGGCTGCCGTGTGTTGGTGAGCGGGCGTTGGCTGGGCGGACTGCGCCGGTATGGTCAATTCGTTTTTCAGGCGCAATATCAGGAGATCCCCTGGAAGCAATCTCAGAGTGGGGGATTGCGTGCCGTCAGCGGTCACGTAGCAGTAGCGCATTTGACCGTTCGCCGCTGGTCCGTTTCGCACAGTTAAATCTACTTTCAGAACGCCGGCTTGGCTGTGGAGGTCTGGCGGCTCGAGCGCCTCGCTGCCGGCGGCCGGCCGGCCGCATGTTTCGGGCTTTGCTGACTGGGCGAACCCGGAGGGCGCGGCGCAGAGACAGAGTAGGATGAGCCCTAAGGCCACTCTGATTGATGCGCGCAGCGGTATTACGAGCTGCTGATGGAGCGACGGGGACATTTTAGATTTAAGACGCAAAGTAACAGGCGGAGGAAAGAACTCCAATGGGTTTAACGAGCAATCAATTTAGCGGGGTAGGTGAGGGCCAATATGAATTTTCTGCAAATATTTCGTTACGATTCGAATAAAGACCCGCTCGGTTCGATTTCCACAAGCCCCGCGCTTCCGCCCGCCGCGCATTGGAAAACTGCTCTGCAGAGGTGTAGGATTAAAGTTTCCGCTTTGGCCGCCAAGAAAGCTGGTATTGATGACCGCGCATGCAGTGGCGTTACCTGTCGAATCCCCCTCGAAACGTATTGGTCTGGATGTGTGGATGAACCGCGTCTTGGAGTTGGCGGAAGAGGTACAAAATGGGTGGAAGTCGCGCGAGGTGCATGATTTGCGCGTAGCTTTGCGGCGCTGCCGGACGATGGCGGATGCTTTGAGCGAAGTGAACCCGGACCACGGCTGGCGCGGGCTCAAGAAAGAGAGCCGCGAGTTGTTTCGGGCTTTGGGCGCGTTACGGGATACGCAGGTGGACCAGGAGTGGTTGAAGAAACTATCGGCGCCGGGCGACCCGGTGCGCAAGCACTTGCTGAAGACACTGGCGGAGGCGCAGAGGGAACACCGCGTGAACGCGCGGCGCGCGCTCGGGGATTTTGACCGCAAGGACTGGCGAAAATCGGTGCAGAAGCTGCGCGGGAAGGCGCAGTTTTTCCCACTAGAGAGCGTGGTGTTTCAGCGGTTGGCGTTGACCCGCTTGAACGACGCGGCGGAACTTTACGAGAGGGCGCGCAAAGGCCGCAGCCGGATTGCGTGGCACCGTTTGCGGATTGGGTTGAAGGGGTTTCGTTACACGCTGGAGAATTTCATGCCGCAGCGTTATGCGCCGTGGAGCGCCGATTTGAAGCGCATCCAAGACCTGCTGGGCGAAGTCCACGATTTGGATGTGCTGCGCGGCTTGATCCGCCGCTATCGCTCGAAATTGCAAGAGGCGGACGTGCTGCGCTGGTACGAGCGAATCGAAGAGGCGCGCAAGGCGCGGCTGGATAAATTCCGGTCAGTGGTCGGAGGGGGCGGCAAGGAACCGCTTTGGCTCGAGTGGCGGGCAGGCTTTCAAGGCATTCACATCGTGCAACCGTCGGCGCTCTCCGCGCCGCAACGGCTTCGATCCGCCAGTTAATCGGCTAGTTGACGCAACATTCTCGGCGTCACGATCCAACGTATTTCCCACCTGCCGTGAGCCGCACTGTGTTCCAGGCACGCGACCCCGGCCTTTTTCAGCGACGTGAAAACTCCGTGGGCGCCCGCAACATGCGCGATCATCAAGTCCAGCTGCGGCGCGTGCCCGAAGCACATCAGTTCCTTGGCGCGCAAACGGATCACCTCTTTTATGAAATCCGCGGGGTTGCCCGCCGGTTTCAGGGCGTCGTGCGTGCGAATTTTCTGCGGCGAGAAACCCAAGGTCTCCGCGAAAATCTCGGCGGTTTGTGCGGCGCGGACGTACGGGCTGGTAATCAGCACATCGGGTTTCACGCCAAGCGCCTGCAGACCGAGCGCCGCGGCGCGCGTTTTCTGCACACCCTTCGCTGTGAGCGGGCGTTCCGGCTCAGGCGGGGACTTCGGGTCGTTGGGATCTACGGCGATTCCGTGACGTACCAGATACAAAATCATAATTTATTATGCCACCTTTTCTTTTCCCTGCGCGCGCCGGAATTCCGGCTTCAAGTGGAATTCCTTTTCGAAGAGGTCGGACTTGCGTTCGAGGCCCAGCAGATCGAGGCGCGTGCCGTCCAGCGCGCGAATGATAAAGATCGCCTTGCGCCCGGAAATTTGCACATCCACGCCGGAAATTCGCTGCGCGTGTTCGGATTCGAGTTTTTCGGCGATGCGCAGCAGGCTGGTAAGCAGCCGAGCCTGGCGCCTCCGCTCGCCGTCAAGCGCGGCGTACGAGGCATGCTCGAGCTGCGGTTCTGATTTGGAATTGTGGTAACGCACCAGCGCGGCCACCATATCGCGCCGCCAGCCGCGCAGTTCGGGGATTTCTCCGTTGCGGATCAGATATTCGCCATGGCGATGGTGCGATTTGCGCGAGACGAAATGCCCCACGTCGTGCAGCAGCGCCGCCATCTCCAGCACCAGGCGCAGGTCCGCGCCCATTTCATGGATGGGGCGCAGCTGATCGAAAAGCGAAAGCGCCAGGCGCATCACGTGCTCGGCGTGCTGCGAATTGTAATCAAGCCGCCGGGCGAACCAGCGCGCGCTGGCCAGCAGTTCGGAGGCGCGGCCTTTTTCTTCTTCGGAGGTGGTGCGAACGGAATACTGTTCGGCAACGAGGTCGAGCAGGATCCCTTCGCGCACTCCGACGCCGGGAACAAGCATGGTGCGCAAATCGAGCCACTTCGCGAGCGTATTGAAAATAATCGCGGCGATGCCGATCACTTCGGCGCGGTCCTTGCGAATGCGGAAGACGCGCATGCGGCCGGGCACATCCAGCGCGAGCATGCGCCAGGTTTGGTCGCGCAGCAGGCGAGTATTGATCGCCGGGATGCGCTCGACCATGGGGCCGGCAGCCATGCGCACCAGCGCTTCAGCGTTTCCGCCGCAGGCGACTGCGATCGAGCGGGTCAGTTTGGGAGCGGAAGGAACCGCGCTACGCAGCAGGGCCAGGATGTGATGGCGCAAGCGATTGGCGTTGTCTTCATCAATTGCACCGTCAATGGAGAAAGTCTCCATCAAGCGAATCGTGCCCAGGGGAAGTCCGATGCGCTGCTCGAGCACGCCGCGCTGATAAAAATTGAGCTCCAGGCTGCCGCCGCCCAGATCGAAGATCAAGCGTGGCTGGATGCGGTCGCCGAGCGCCCACAACGCCGCGGAGCAAACCAGACGCGCTTCTTCCTCGCTGCTGATTACTTCGAGCTCGATTCCCGCTTTGCGCTGCACGCGATCCATCAGACGGCGGTAATTGCGGGCTTCGCGGGCGGCGGCGGTGGCTACTGCGCGGTAGGCGCCGACGTTGTATTGGTCCATGCGATCGCGGAATTGGCGGAAGGCGCGAGCGGCGCGGGAGATCGTGTCGCCATTGATGACGCGGCGAGTGAACGCGTTGTGGCCCAGGCGCACGGCGGCGCGCTCGGAATCGAGGATTTGGATGTGTCTGGGAGAAGTGGCGCGGGCGATTACCAAACGAATCGCATTCGAGCCGGCGTCAATGGCTGCCAATTGAACCGGGGCGGCCATTCGTTTACCGCCAGAGGTGCGACAAGGCGTGCGAAGGCCGGTAGTGCGTGCTCCGTATCCCCAGGTGTGCGGCGATGCGTTTGCGCAACAACCGGTTTAGATCGGAGACGCTGCTTTCGCCGTCCATTTCGATGAAGCTGTGGCGTTTCGAAAGGTATTCGAATTCGCGCTTGATCATGGATTGGTAGCGGATGAAGGACTGGAACAGATCGTTGGAAAGCGACATGTCGCGGCCGGATTCCCAGTAGCTGATGGTCTGCGATTTTTTGAACTCGCGGTCGAAAGCAACCTCGGGGCGGACGTTGAGCCAGAACGTCAGGTCCGGCCGCAGCGCGGTTTCGTAGATGCCGTGCAGATAATCGCGGCCGATGCCGCGCACGGCGGCGCGCGCGATCAGCGTGAAGATGTAGCGATCGGCGAGCACGATCAACCCCGAACGCAGCGCGGGAAGAATGCGGCGTTCGAGTTGGTCGAAGAAATCGGTGCTGTACATCAGCGCGAGGGTCATGCGCGTAACCGCGTTTTCCGCCAGCAGCGCGTCGATGTCCTCGCCCACCAGATAGGATCGCCGCAGGCCCATGGTCTGCACAGCGAAGCCTTCGGACTCCAGCCATTCGGTGAGTAATGAGATCTGCGTGGAGCGGCCGGAACCGTCGGTGCCTTCGATTACGACGAGCGTGCCGCTGAGTTCTTCGGGTTTTACGCCCGGTAGCGGCGAGCCGTAGAAACGCGAAGGCAGTTCTACCGCGGCGCCCTTCTTCTTCTTGGAGGGGCGGCCATTCGAGCCGTGCGATTTCAGCGTAGTTTTGTCGGCGCGTTTCATTTTTTCTTGGGCGCGAATTGCTGCAGGGAGATGCGCTCGCCCACGATCTGGCGCATCAGTTTCTGTAGCTTGTTCACGCGCACAGTGCCGTCCATCAACACAAAATTATCGGTTTCGATCATCTGGTCGTAATTAGTGAGGATGCGTTCCTGGAAGATGCGGAAGCTTTCGGCGCGGTCGAGTGAAATGCCCAGGTCCATGCCCGCTTCGTAATATTTCAGCTTGGGGCGGCCGGCAACGATGCGGTTCACGGCTACGTCGAGCGGGGCGCGGAAATAAAACGTGATGTCCGGGGTTGGCGCGAAGCTGTAGAGATTGCGCAGCCAGTGCGGCGAGCAGCCGCGGGCGGCGTCGCGCGCGAACGCGGTGTAAATGTAGCGGTCGGCCAGAACCAGGTAGCCGCCGTGCAGTAGCGGCATGATTTGGCGTTCACAGCGGTCCGCGAAGTCAGCCGCGTGTAGCAGCGAAAAAGTGGTGGCTGTCAGCAGGCGGCGCTGCTTGCCGCGGCGTGTGGCGGACTTCACCAGAGGCGACGAGTTCCATTCGGTGAAGTGGATGCGATACCCGCCGATTTCCAGCCAGCGCTTCAACAGATAGAGCTGCGTGCTTTTTCCCGAGCCGTCAATTCCTTCGACTACCACCAACGCGCCGGGATATTGGCGCTTGGGCGCGGGTTCCTTCAGCGTAAGTGATTCGGTGACGGCGAGAGTCTCTGGCGTATCGGTCCCCATTTTGGCTGAGCCTGCTGCCAGTTCGCCATGATATCGCGGAACACGCGACGCGAATGTGAAAAAAGTGTTACAACGGCAGAAGGCGCCGCAGCAGCGGGCCTGCAATCGTTCCGCCGTGGAACGGGGTATGCTTGGCTTGATTGCCGCGCGGCCTGTAGAGCTGCGCCAAAAAGGGGCATGTCTTACATGGCTGCGAACTTCTCGAAGGAGCTGATCATCAAACCGGGGCACAAAGTGCAGCTGCGCAAGTTCGATCCCGGCGACACGCTCGGTTGGCGAAAGGGGCATGCTACGAAGGCCAGCCTGGCGAAGGCGCTCGAAAGGCTCGATAAGCTCCAATACCTGTTGTATGCGGACCATAAGCACGCGCTGCTCGTGGTGGTGCAGGGCCTCGATGCGGCGGGAAAGGATGGGACCATTCGCCACGTGATGGCTGGCGTCAATCCGCAGGGTTGCCGCGTGACTTCCTTTAGGCCGCCTTCGCCCGAGGAGGCCGCGCACGATTTTCTGTGGCGCGTGCATCAGGCGGTGCCGCCGTACGGGGATATCGGGATCTTCAACCGCTCGCATTATGAGGATGTTCTGGTGGTGCGTGTGCACAATCTGGTACCGAAGGCCGTGTGGTCCGAGCGCTACGAGCAGATCAACCGGTTCGAGGCGCTCCTGCACGAGAACAACGTACGCATCCTGAAATTCTTTCTGCACATCAGCAAGGACGAGCAGAAGAAACGCTTCATGGAGCGGATCGACGATCCGGACAAGCGCTGGAAGATTTCGCAGGCGGATTTCGACGAGCGGAGATTCTGGGACGACTACGTGTCGGCTTATGAAGACGCGCTGACGCGCTGCAGCACGAAACGCGCGCCGTGGTTTGTGATTCCCGCGGACAAGAAATGGTTCCGCAACCTGGCGGTTTCGCACATTATCGTCGAGACGCTGGAAGAAATGGGCTTGAAATTTCCGCCTCCTTCGATTGACGTGAAGAAATTGAAATGGCGTTGAGCGTCGCGCTCGCCAGGACTTCTACATGGCTCGATTTCTGCTAGAATCGCTCGTCCTTAAGCGATCGGTGTGAATCCTTCCGCGCGAGTTGCGCGCGGGAATCCTGGTCACCCGGCGGCACATGACCGACGAAGCGGTTTTCCCACGAAATTTCTTGAAGGCTTACCCCGTGGCGCTGCGGGGCGAGGGATGCTTCGTCTACGCAGTGGGTGGCAAGCGTTATCTGGACGCGTCGGGCGGCGCGGCCGTGGTTAGCATCGGGCACGGCGTCGCGCAAGTTGGTCAGGCGATTGCCGAACAATCCTCGCGGCTCGCCTACGTGCATTCTTCGCAATTCCACACCGCTGTTGCTGAAAAATTGGCTACGCGCATCCTGGCGCTCGCGCCGCAAGGCATGCGCAAGAATGGGCGTGTCTATTTTACTTCGGGGGGGTCCGAAGCTACCGAGACGGCGATAAAGCTGGCGCGGCAATATTGGATCGAGCGCGGCGAAACGCGACGTTTCCGCGTGATTTCGCGGCAGCAGAGTTATCACGGCAGCACTTTAGGAGCGCTTTCGGTTTCTGGAAACGTGCGGCGACGCGAACCGTTCGCGCCTTTGTTGAAGGAGTGGGGGCACATTGCTCCGTGTTTCTGCTATCGCTGTCCTTTCGGCTTAAAATATCCGGGATGCAATGTGGATTGCGCGGACGATATGGAGCGTTTGCTAGAGCGCGATGGGTCGAAGGATGTCGCCGCGTTTATTTTCGAGCCTGTCGTAGGCGCGACGCTCGGCGCGGTCGCTCCTCCCGACGGTTACGTGCAGCGGATTGCGGAAATTTGCCAGCGCCACGGGATTCTGCTGATCGCCGATGAGGTGATGAGCGGCATGGGACGTACCGGCAAGCCATTCGCCGTGGAACATGGGGCCGTTTCGCCGGACATGATTCTGGTCGGGAAGGGAATCGCCAGTGGTTACGCTCCCCTCGGCGCGGTGATCGCGGCGGGGCACGTCGTGGATGCGATTGCGAAGGGAAGTGGCACTTTTCTGCACGGATTCACTTACAACGCGCATCCGGTATCGGCGGCCGCGGGGAATGCGGTGCTGGATTACATCGAGCAGGAAAATCTTTTTGCGCGCGTGGAGCCTGTAGGCCGCGAATTGCGCGACGCGCTGGAGCCGCTGCGGAAATTTTCGGTGGTTGGCGATATACGCGGCATGGGTTTGCTGTTGGCCATCGAATTTGTGCGCGATGCCAAGACGCGCGCGCCCTTTCCGCCGGACGCGCGAATCGCGTTCCGAGTGCAAGCGGACGCGCTGGAGGCGGGAGTGATGACTTATCCGATTCAAGGCTGCGTGGATGGCACACGCGGCGATCACATTCTGCTCGCGCCGCCTTTCACAATTACGTCGCAGCAGATTCAGATGCTGGTTAAAGGTTTGGAACAGGCCATCGGCGATCTGGAAAAAAGCCATCTCGCGGCGATGGGAGGCTCTTCTGCGTCGCTCTAGCCGCCGCGGCCGTCGGCGTGCGTTATACGCTGCAGGCGGCATGCTCTTCGCTGCGCTGGCGCTAGCGGCCGCGCCGGATCTTGCGAAAATTTCGGGATTTTCACCGCGCGCCGCTGCGCAGGAAATCGCCACCGAAAATTCCTTCCGCCAATCTATCTCGACGCCCGAAATTATCAAGTTTCATGGTTATCTGACGGCGGAGCCGCATCCGGCTGGCTCAGCGCGAAATAATGAATTGGCGCAGTGGGTCGCAGAGCAGTGGCGGCAGCAGGGCCTCGAAGACGTCACCGTGCATCAATATGATGTACTGAATTCCAGGCCGCGCGAAATCTCGCTCGAGATGGTGAGACCCACGGAATATCGCGCGAGCTTGCGCGAAGCCCCCGACGATGCGGACCCCGACACGAAGAATCCGAAAGTGGACGGCGCGTATCTCGGTTATTCGGCTTCGGGAGAAGTGACCGCGCCAGTGGTCTATGCGCACAGCGGCAACCCGGAAGATTACGAATTTTTGCGCCAGCACGGAATTGATGTGCGCGGAAAAATCGTGCTGGTGCGTTATTCGAATCCCTACAGCTATCGCGGATTCAAGGCGCTAACGGCGCAACGGCTGGGCGCCGCGGCCATCCTTATATATTCGGATCCTGCAGAGGACGGATACAGCAAAGGCGCGGTTTATCCGAACGGCCCGTGGGGTCCCGAAACTCACATCCAGCGCGGCGCGATCACTTACGATTTTCTGGAGCCGGGTGATCCGCTGACGCCCGGTTACGCTTCGGTGCCGGGCGCGAAACGCATTCCCGCCGAGCAGGCAATATCGCTGCCGAAGATTATGGGCGTGCCGCTTTCCTGGCACGATGCGGAGCCGCTCCTGAGAAAAATGGACGGGCCCGTCGCGCCGGATTCCTGGCAGGGCGGCTTGCCGTTCAAATATCACGTGGGTGGAAAACGCGTCGTGGCACATTTGAAAGTGGATATGGACACGAGCATTCAGCCCTACTACGTCACCGAAGCGCGCATACGCGGCAGCGAAGCGCCGGACGAGTGGGTGATCCTGGGCAATCATCGCGACGCGTGGGTTTTTGGCGGCGTGGATCCTTCCAGCGGCACGGCGGCGTTGCTGGAAATGACGCGCAGTCTGGGCCAGCTGTTGGCGCGAGGAATTCGTCCGAAGCGCACTCTGGTGATTTGCAGCTGGGACGGCGAGGAATACGCACTGACTGGCTCGACCGAGTGGGGCGAGCAGTATGCGGAGGAATTGAAGCAGAAGGCCGTGGCGTATTTGAATGTGGACGAAGCGACTTCCGGCAATAATTTCGAGGGCGACGCGGTGGGTTCGCTCGCTCCCTTGCTGGTGGAAGTGAGCCGCGCGCTGCCTGCTCCTTCGGGGAAGTCGCTTTACGACGAGTGGAAAATTTCGCGGAAGGCCGAACTCAGTTTGACGCAGGCGGTGCCGGATGCGGAACTGGCCAATACGCGGATCGGCAGCGGTTCCGACCACACCGTGTTCTTGAATTATCTCGGGATTCCCACCGTAGGCTTGACCTTTACCGGGCCCTACGGCGTTTATCACTCCATGTACGACGATTTTTTCTGGATGAACCATTTTGGCGACCCGGGATATCGGTATCACACGCTGATGGCGCAGTTGTGGGGAGTGCTGGCGCTGCGTTTGGCGAACGCGGAAATTCTTCCCTACGACTTCGATTCGTATGGCGAAAATATCCGCCAGTTCGTGGTGGATTTGAATTTGGCGAGTCACGCGAGCGGGCATATAGATCTCGCGGCGTTGCAGCAGCACATCACTGATTTTCAAGCGGCTGGGCGGGAACTGAATTCAGCCGTGGCGCGGGCAATTTCTTCCGGCAGGCTGGATGCGGCAGCGGCGGCAGGGGTGAATCAGCAATTGATGCAGGTGGAACGCAACTGGTGCAACCCGCAGGGGATTCCAGGGCGACCTTGGTTCAAACATTCTTTGTATGGTGCGCGTTACACCTACGCGCATCTGGAGTTGCCGGGATTGACGGAGGCCGCCGAGGCGGGCGACTGGAAAGTGGCGGCGGAGCAGGCCAAAATTCTGCAGGACGAGCTCGCGAAGAACACCGAACTTTTGAAGCAGACTCGGGCGATGCTGGAAACGCCCTCCGCCCGCGCGCAATAAGCATCGTAGCGCCGGTCTGCCTGCCGGCTCTTAGCAGTTGCTGTTGCATTTGAATATGTAGCGGCCGCTCTGTCCCGCGATTTTCGGGACAGAGCGGGCACGCCTTGATTCTAGGTTGCATCGGGCACTGAGGCCACCATGGTAAAGACTGCGCCACAAACGTTTCTGGTTTCGCTCGCAGTGATTTTCTGCCTGATCTTGGCGGTCGCGCAGCTCGCCAGCGCACAGGGCGGAAAAGTCGAGCGCGAACAGCGCGCCCGCGATCTCGGCGTGCCCTTCGAAGGCACGCCTGGCGCCCTCGATTCCATCACGGATGTGAAAGGCGTCGAGGTTGGCTACCGCACTTTGATTTCGGGCGACGGAAAATTAGTCGTGGGCAGCGGGCCCGTGCGCACGGGTGTCACTGCCGTTTTTCCGCGGGGCAAGAATTCCGTGGATCCTGTGTTCGCAGGCTGGTTCACGGAAAACGGCAATGGGGAAATGACCGGCACCACCTGGGTGCAGGAATCCGGATTTCTTTACGGGCCGGTGATGATCACGAACACGCACAGCGTGGGCGTGGTGCGCGACAGCGTGATCGCCTGGCAGTTGCAGCACGGTCCTTCGCTGCCTTTAGAGGACTGGTGGTCGTTGCCCGTGGTGGCGGAAACCTGGGACGGCTACCTGAACGACATCAACGGGTTTCACGTGAAAGCGGAAGACGCTGATGCCGCCATGCGCGATGCGCACGCTGGCCCGATCGCCGAAGGCAACGTGGGCGGCGGCACGGGCATGATTTGCTTTGAATTCAAGGGCGGCACGGGCACGGCGTCGCGCCAGTTGCCGGAAAAGCTGGGCGGGTACACCGTCGGCGTGCTGGTGCAATGCAATTTCGGCGTGCGCCACCTGCTGCGCGTCGCGGGTGCGCCGGTGGGCTACGAAATTACCGGCAAGCGCGTGTGGGACGACGACACCGGCTCGATCATCGTAGTGGTGGCGACCGACGCGCCCTTGCTGCCGAGCCAGATGAAGCGCATCGCCAAGCGCGTGACTTTGGGGCTGGGGCGGCTGGGCAGCATTTCCGGCGATGGCTCGGGCGATATCTTCATCGCGTTTTCCACCGCGAATCCGGGCGCGGGCTTAGCACAGAAAAAAGCCGTTGCTGTGCAGATGCTGCCCAACAGCCGCATGGACGCTCTGTTTGAAGCTACCGTGCAGGCCACGGAAGAAGCCGTGGTGAACGCACTCGTCGCCGCAAAGACGATGACAGGCGTGGACGGGCACACGGTGGAAGCTTTACCGCATGACCGGTTGCGCGAGGTCCTGAAGAAGTATAATCGTCTGGTGGAACCGAAATAGCAGCGCGCAAATCGTGAACGCCTAATAACCAGGAGGCCGACCCCCGATGAAAGGCTTTTTGTTTGGAATCATACTGACTCTGTTCGTTTTGGCGGCTGGTGGATATTTTCTTCTCAAATCAGGCCGTGTGAGTTTCAACGCCGATCAGGAACCATCCGCGACGGAACAGCATTTGGCCATGGCAGCAGTCGATGCCTCGACCGAGCGCAACGCGCCCGAGCAGAAGAACCCGGTCCCGACCGACGAGGCCGATTTGGTGGCGGGCGCCCATCTTTATCTGAACCACTGCGCGGGCTGCCACGGGCTTCCCTCGAATCCGGAAAGCCAGTTTGGGCGATCCTTTAATCCGCCGGTGCCGGCATTTTTCAAAGATCCGCCGGACATGCCTGAGAACCAGAACTTTTACATCATTCAGCACGGGATTCGCTGGACGGGCATGCCGGCGTGGAGCAAGACGCTAAACGATGGACAGATTTGGCAGCTGGTGACTTTTCTGAGCAATGTGCAAAAGCTTCCTCCGGCGGTGCTGAAAGAGCTGGCGCCCCCGGGAGGTGCCGTGATTGAGGTGGCTCCGCCCGCGCCCACGACGCCAGCGATGCAAATGCACTGAACTCGCGGCGCGGAAAAACAGTCGGCACAGCTGACGCGCACTCCTGCTAGAATTTGATTTCCCCGTGGGCTTGAGCTACGTTTTACAGGGTGGAAAACGGCACGGTTTCTGACGCAGCGGCGCGACACTGCCGCACTTCGCGAATTATCCGATGCAGGGAATGGATGGAGGATACGCTTGATGTCTGATGCAGTCGCAGAAAAGGTGATCTCGACGCTGGCTTCCGTGAAACGGATTCCGGCGGACACGATCAAGCTGGACACGAATTTGCAGGATCTCGGCATTGATTCGCTGGACGTCTTCACATTGCTCTTCGAACTGGAAAACGCCTTCAAGATCTCCATTCCCGACGACGACGTGCGCTCGCTGCGCACCGTCAACGACGTCGTGGAAGGCATCAAGAAGATTATTGCCGCCGCGCCGCCCGATCCTTCCCTGGGCTCGGCCACACCGGCGGACTGACGAATGGCCCCACGCCGCGTCGCTATCACAGGATTGGGAATTATTTCTCCGCTGGGTCTGAACCTCGAGGAAAACTGGAAATCCCTCAGCGAAGGCCGCCCCGCTATTGGTCCCATCAAGGGCGCCGACTGCTCCACACTGCGATTTAAGAATGGCGCGGAAGTTTCCGGCTACGATCCCGTGAAGCATTTCCCGGGCGGGAAAGACGCCTACATTGACCGTTTCGCGCAATTTTCGGTAGTGGCGGCGCGCGAGGCTCTGCAGAATTCGGGACTGGAGTTGACGCCGGAATTGCGTGAACGCTCCGCGATTGTGTGCGGTTCGGCAGTAGGCGGGCAGGCGGCGATCGAAGCCGGTTTTCAGGATCTTTGGGTGGAAGGGCGCGGCCGGGTTCATCCGCTGACGATTCCGAAAACCATGGCCAATGCCGGTGCGAGCCACATCGCGATGGATCTGGGGATGAGCGGACCGACCTATACGGTTTCCACGGCTTGTTCTTCGGCGAATCATGCGATCGGGCAGGCGTTTCGTCTGGTGCGTGACGGCGAAGCGGACGCCGCCATGACCGGCGGCAGCGAATCCATATTTAACATCGGCATGCTGAAGGCTTGGGAAGCGATGCGCGTGATCGCGCCGGACACTTGCCGGCCGTTCAGCAAGGACCGCCGCGGAATGATTCTCGGCGAGGGCGGCGCGATGATGATGCTGGAGCCGATGGAAGCGGCTAAGGCGCGAGGCGCGAAAATTTTCGCTGAGATTTGCGGTTTTGGCATGACCGCAGACGCGCATCATCTGACGCAGCCTGCGGTGCACGGTCCGGTGCGCGCGATGCGCGGCGCTTTGCGCGAAGCGGGCCTCCTGCCGGAAGACGTCGGTTACATCAACGCGCATGGCACCGGCACGCCGGGGAATGATCCGGTGGAAAGCACCGCGATTCGTGAAGTTTTCGGCGCGCACGCGGATAAAATCGGCGTCAGCTCCACAAAATCCATGCACGGGCACGCGCTAGGTGCTGCGGGTGCGCTCGAAGCGATCGCGACGATTCTGGCGCTGTACCACGGCATCTTGCCGCCGACCGCGAACTTCAACGAGCGCGACCCAGAATGCGACCTGGATTACATTCCGAATCAGCCGCGCTCGCTGCGCGTGGGAGCGGCACTTTCGAATTCTTTTGCGTTCGGAGGATTGAACGCCGTCGTGGCTTTCCGCGCGGCGCCGCGCTAGAGGTTAAAAGAGGCCGTGGAGTAACGGAAGAATCGTAGGAAGCGCGGTGTTCCAGGCGCCGGCTTCGGGCGACCAGCCGCGGGTGAGTTCGTCAGCCAGCGTGAAGGACACCAGAATCGCGAGGAACAGAAATCCCGCCATCACGACAATCTTCGTAAGGCCGCTGCTGTACTTCACGTGCATGAAGAACAAAATTACCAGCAGCATTTTCACCACAGCGATAGCCAGTGCCACCACGGTGTTCAGCGGAATCACTCTCAGCAAGGGGATTCCGGTGTGCAAGTCTCCGAAGTCAATGAAGGCGGCGCCGGTGGTGAGCCCGGTAAGCACCAGCAGCGCGATAAATATCCCCAGATAGGTTTTCACCGCAACGACGTGCGCGGACATTAGTGCACCCCCGGCATCGCGAATCGCCCGCCGATCAGATACAGCAGCGGGAACAGAAAAATCCAGACGATATCCACGAAGTGCCAGTAGAGCCCGCTGACTTCGAGCGGCGCGTAATACTCGGAGTTGAAGCGGCCGCGGTGCGCCATCACCGTGAGCGTCGACAGAATGCCGAAACCGATGATCATGTGCAGCGCGTGCAATCCGGTCATGAAAAAGTAGAAACAGAAGAACATCGGAACGTGCGGGCCGGCCGCGCCCCATTCCGGGCGGATGATGAAATGGAAGCCCGGAACCAAATGCTCGTTGTAGTCCGCGCGCCATTCGAAAGCAAATTTCAAGAACAAGAAAACCGCGCCTAGGATCATGGTAAGGACCAGATACATCACCTGTTCGGATTTCTTCTTGCCTGCCTGCGCGGCGTGGATCGCCAGAGCCATGGTCAAGCTGCTGCCAATCAGCACCGCTGTGTTGACAGCCCCGAATTTCACGTTGAGCAAGCGGCTGCCGGTTTCAAACGCAGGCAGGTACAGCGCGCGATAAATAATGTAAGTGGCGAAAAGGCCGCCGAAGAACATCACTTCGGTTACCAGAAACACCCACATGCCCAGGCTGTCGGCGTCGCGCTGCTGCTCCATGTCCTCGAATTGATGTTTGAAGCCCGGCGGATGCGCGGGGTGCACGGCCATATCAGCCACGGGACCCTCCCACATTCGCATAGTTGTAGGCGTCTTCGGTTACCAGCGGAATCTCCTCGAAATTTTCCGTAGGCGGCGGCGAAGGAGTTTCCCACTCCAGGCCCTTCGCGCCCCAGGGATTCGGTCCGGCGATCGGCCCGTAGCGAATGGACCACAGCAAATAGATCAACGGAATCAGGTAGCCGATCCCCAAGATCGAAGCGCCCGCGGAGGACATCACGTTGAGCACCTGGAATTCGCCAGGATAGACAGCATAGCGACGGGGCATGCCCAGGTAGCCGAGCACGAACTGCGGGAAGAACGTCAGGTTGAATCCCACGAAAATCACCAGCGCGGCAAAGCGCGCCCAACCGTCTGGATACATGCGGCCCGTGATTTTCGGCCACCAGAAGTGAATGCCGCCCAGGTAAGCCATCACCGCGCCGCCGACCATGATGTAGTGAAAATGCGCGACGATAAAATAGGTTCCGTTTAAATGCACGTCGGTCGCGAGCGACGCCAGAAACAATCCGGTAAGCCCGCCCATGGTGAACAGCCCGATGAAGCCGAGCGCGTAGAGCATCGGTGCGTCGTAGGAAATCGAACCTTTGTAGAGCGTCGCGGTCCAGTTGAAAACTTTCACCGCGGACGGAATCGCGACCAGGAAGCTGAGCACTGAGAAAATCAGCCCGGCGTAAATGGACTGCCCGGTGACGAACATGTGATGGCCCCAGACCAGGAAGCTGATGATCGCAATCGCCAAGCTGGAAAACGCGACGAAGGTATAGCCGAAAATCCGTTTGCGCGAGAAGCAGGTGATCAGCTCGCTCATCACGCCCATCCCCGGCAGAATCATGATGTACACGGCCGGATGCGAATAGAACCAGAACATATGCTGGAACAAAATGGGATCGCCGCCGATGGCGGGATCGAAAATTCCGATGTGCAGCAGGCGTTCCAGGCCCAGCAGGAAGATCGTGATCGCGATTACCGGCGTGCCGAGAATGAAAATAATGCTAGTGGCGTACATCGCCCAGATGAAGAGCGGCAAGCGGAACCAAGTGAGGCCCGGCGCGCGCATCTTGTGAATCGTGACGACGAAATTCAGCCCGGTCAGAATCGACGAAAATCCGGTGATGAATACGCCCAAAGCCGTGGGCACCACGCTGGTATGCGAAAAAGTGCTGCTGTAGGGTGTGTAGAACGTCCAGCCAGTATCCACGCCGCCGGAGATCACCGCGTAAAGTGTGAAGCATGCGCCGATGACGTAAATGTACCAGCTCAGCAGGTTCAGGCGCGGGAATGCCAGGTCGCGCGCGCCGATCATCATCGGCACCAGGAAATTGCCCAGCGTCGCGGGAATCGAAGGCACTAGGAAGAAGAACACCATGATCACGCCGTGCATGGTGAAGAGCTTGTTGTAGGTCTCCGGCGCCACCAGCGCGCCCTGTGGTTCAATCAAGTGCAGGCGCATCAGCACCGCGAAAAAGCCGCCCACGAAGAACATCAGCGTAATCGAGCCCAGGTACAGCAGCGCGATGCGTTTGTGGTCAGTGGTAAGCAGCCAGGACTTCACGCCGTAGCTCGCGTTCAAATAATTGACGCGCGATTCGGCCGGAATTTCCTGCCCGGGTAATTCTGGAATGACTGTGGTGCTCATTTCCCGTTCGTCTTCCTTTCTTCCGTCCCGAGCGACTTGACGTAGGCGATCAGTTGCAGCACCTGCTCCTCGTTGATCTGGCCCTGGAAGGTGGGCATGATCGGCGGATAATTGGGCAGGATGATGGAATTGGGAGTCACGATCGCCTGGCGAATCAGCGCTTCATCTACCAGCCTCATGTCGCCGTTGCGCAGTTTTTCCTGTTTGCCGTAGAGTCCCACAAGCGAGGGGCCGCGACCGGTGTTGTCCGCTACGTGGCAAGTGACGCAGCCCAGCTGCGTGAAGAGGCGCTCGCCGGTTTGCGCCATGGATTCGTTGCGCGCGCCGCCGGAAAGCCATGCGGCGTAGTCGGTAGGAGACATGACGTACACCCAGCCAATCATTTCCGCGTGGTCCGCGCCGCAGTATTGCGCGCAGAAAAGATGGTAGGTCCCGATCTTGGTGGCCTGGAACCAGAGCGACGTATAGCGACCGGGAATCGCATCCTTTTTCACGCGGAACGCCGGGATGTAGAAATCGTGGATCACGTCTTCGGAAGTCATCGTGATCTTCACCGGTGCGTTCACCGGCACGTGCAGTTCGTTGATCTCGCGCGGGCCTTCGGGGTGTTGGATGTGCCACATCCACTGCTTACCGACGACGAAAATTTCCGTGGAGGCTTCGGGCGGACGCGAATTTTCGAAATAGAGACTGGAGGACCACACGAAAATCACGACCGTGATGAGCGTGGGAATGATTGTCCAGCTGAGCTCCAGCGCCAGGTGCGTCTTGGTGTCCGCGGGCTGCTCGTCGGCCGAGCGGCGGCGGAATTTCACCATGAAGAAGAAAATCGTGGAAAAGATCAGTGCCGTGAAGAACAGCGTGATCGCCGTCAGAAAGAAATAGAGGTGGTCCACGCCTTCCGCGATGGACGAAGCGGCGGTAGGCCGAATGGGAATCGCGGCCACGGCGGCGGCCATATTCATCAAACCCGTTTGCATCAGACCCATGATCATCAGTGGCTCAGTGAACCCCTAGTATTTCCGTAAGCGCGTAGCGCACGAATGAACGCCGGTGCCGCGCGCACCTATTGCTTCAAGCTTTTCTTTGCGGCAGCGCGTAATGCTCGCCGCGGAACAGAATCAGCATTCCGATTCCCAGAATTAATACCGTGAGCGCTCCACCAGCCTGAATCACGTGCGAAATCAGCAGCCCGTATTTTCCCGTCGCAGGATCATAGTGATAACAGAACAGCAGCACTTGATCGACGGGCGTGCCGATTTTCCCCTCGGACGCTTCCACCAACCCCAGGCGCAAATCGCGAGACGGGTATTGAATGCCGTAAAAATAGCGCGAAATTTTCCCCTCGGGCGTCAGCACGATGATGGCGCTGGCATGTGCGAACTGCTTCGTATCGGGATCGTAGGCGTAGCGGAAGCCCACGGCGTCGGCGAGTTGCTTGATTTGCGGCTCGTCGCCTGTGAGAAAATGCCAGCCCTGTGCGGCGCCCGGGCGGCCGTACATGCCCACGTACATTTCCTGTTTTACCTTGGCCAGCACGTGCGATTCCGCGGGGTCAATGCTGACGGTCACCACTTCGAACTGCTTGCCAATGTCCGTGGGCAATTCCTTCAGCCCGGACTCGACACCGTTCAGCACCTGAGTGCAGAGCATCGGACAGTTGTAATAGACCAGCGTGAGGATCACAGGCTTTTGGCCGAAAAATTGTGCGAGCTCCACGGTTTGGCCGTTCTCGTCGCGGAACGTCAGGTTCAATGGAATCGACTGGTTCAGCTTTTGGTCGATACCGACCTGTTTCAGCAGTTCAGGACGCACACCCACACTCTGCATCGGGTCCGAAGCCAATTGCGCCGCGGCGCCGGGAGCCAGCGACAGAAATACAGCAGCCGCTGCCGCGAGAGTTGCAAGCATCCCCCGACGCAAGCCGAATTTGCCGGACGCAAACACTCTAGTGCCTCACCTCTTGGCTCATTTCCAGATCCTTGTCGCGCTCCAATACGAAGCCGCAGGGGCCGGTCTGGTCCTGAGCGGAAATATCGGGCGTAAAGGGCGCGGGGTTGCTGACGCCGGCGGGAATGTCTCCAGGAGCGCGTGCAGGCAGGCCCTGCTGCAGCGTCAATTCCATGGCGCGATCCACCGGAATGCGCACCACGCCGTTGTGCTCATCCGCCCATCCGTAAGTATTCAGAAGTTTGTCCTGCTGCTCGCAATAGGCGTGCAGCTCGGCGCGCGGTTCCACTTGCAGGCGCGGCGCGGGTGGCAATACGCGCGCGTTTTCAAATGGCGATGCGGGCTTGCCCAGGCTTTGCACTTTGCCGTAGAAACCAAACAGCCAAGCCATGGAGAAGAACACGACCACCAGCACGGCGATGAGCCACGCGCCCGACTGCAGCAATCCGCGCACGTGGGCGTCGCTGTGTTCGTAGGCTTCGTGCGAGCCGCCCGGAGCAGGAGGCGGCTGGCCCGGCCCGTGCTTAGTCTCCATGCTCATGCTGGAGCTCTCCTTCGAAACGCGGGTCGTGCAACGGCAGCAGCGGCATCTTGCCGAGCTGCCAGAAATACGTGGCAATCCACAGCGCGCCGATTACGGCCAGCCAAAAAATGTCCCAAACCAGCGCGCCGAGCTGCGGGCCTTCCTTCTCGTATGCTGGGACCATCAGCCAGTACACGTCCACCATGCTGAGGACGATCATCATGGCGGCCACGGCGGAAAGGCGGTGCACGCGGCGTTTCACGTTGCGTTGCAAGAGCAGCAGGAATGGCAGCGCGAAATGCAGGACGATCAGAACGACCGCGAGCTTTCCCCATCCTCCGAAGGCGCGCGACATGTACCAGGGAATTTCATCCTTGATATTGCCCGCCCAGATGATCAGGAATTGCGAGAACGACAGGTACGCCCAGAGCATGGTGAACGCCAGCATCAGGTTGCCGAGGTCGTTGAATTGGCCCGGCGCGACTTTTTCTCTGATTTCCTTGCCGCGCTCATCGTCGGTAAGCCGGCGCAGCACGAAAATCACGAAGGACATCGCGGTGAGCGCGGCCACGATCATGAAAATCATCCCGTAGATGGTGGAAAACCACGCCGGCTCAAGCGACATCACCCAGTCAATCATCGCAAACGATACGCACATCCCCCACAGAATCAGGCCAGGGCCACTGATGCCTTCCAGGTATTTCGCCAGGCGCGGGTCGCCGGTCGCGTCCTGCTCGCGGGACCATTTGTTCAGCAAATGCGCCAAGCCCATCAGCACCGCGAAATAAAGTATGGCGCGGATGATGAAAAAATTCGTGCTCAAGTATGCCAGCTTGAAATGGAAATTCGGGTCGTTGAGCATTTCTTCCGGCGGGTTCATCCACGGACGATAGATGGACCTCATGCCCAACAAAATCGGAATGAACAACAGCGCCATCACGCCGAAAGTGCGCGTGCCGGCCTCAAGCAGGCGACGGATGGGATAGCCCCACCAGCCGCCGGTGAGGTGATGCATCATCAATATCGCCATGCAGCCGAGCGGAATCATCAGCCAATAGATGTAGGCGAGTAGGTAGGCATGCAAGATTTGGCTGCCGAAGCTCATTGCGATTGCCCCGCATTCTGCTGATTCAGTTTCGAACGATCGGACGGCGGCACATCCTGTTCCGTGGCGTGTTCGCTGAGCTGCAGCACGCGTATGTACGCCGCGATGCGCCAGCGGTCTTCCGGCTCGATGCGCGATGCGTAGCTGTACATGGAACCGTCGCCATTGGTGATCACGTCGAAGAAATGTCCGACGGGCGCCTGGCGGAGGCGGTCAATGTGATACGACGGCGGCGGCGGAAATCCGCGCTGCACCACGATGCCCTGGCCACTGCCAGTGTAATCGTGGCAGGGAGTGCAATAGATGTTGTAGCGCTGCCGCCCGCGCTCCAGGTCTTCTCGCGTGATGGGGAAGGGGAACTTGTTCGAGAGCACGCCGTTTTCTTTTCCTGTGTAGAGCAATTCATCCAGCCGCAATTGCCCGCGCGCCACGGTGCCCGGGACTACGGGACGCTCGCTGCGGCCATCATCGAAAAAAGTGGTCGGTTCGTACGGCAAATACTTGGGTTGCTCGTGCATGTCCATGCGACAGCCTGCGAACAGCAGGGCGAGCGCCGCGAGGCCCATCATCCGGCCGATGCGCGTGGCGGATTGGGAATTAGACTTCAATCTCAAACACTCCGTGTGGATTCAAACCTTCCAGGAATTTCTTCGTTTTCGACAAGTCGAAAAGTTTGTCGCGCACTTTAACCACCAGGAAAAAGCGATCGTTCGAGGCCAGCGCAAACCGCGCCACGTTGAATACCGGATGGTACGGCGTAGGCAGGCCATTCATCGCGAGCATCCCGAACACGGCGCACAATGCAGCCCCCAGCACCGTGAGCTCAAAGGTGATCGGAATGAACGCAGGCCAGCTGTTGTACGGCTTGCCGCCCACATTCAGCGGATAACTGATCACGTTCGCGTAATACTGCATGAAAAATCCCGTGAGCCCACCCAGCAGCCCGCCGATGAATACGATCGCGGGCAGAATCGTGCCGTGAAAGCCCACCGCCTCGGCCAGGCCCTCGATGGGCAGCGGCGAGAACGCGTCAATCTTCTTGTAGCCCGCGTCGTGCGTCCGCTGCGCGGCTTTCAGCAGTTCTTCGGGCGTCTCGAACTCCGCCAGCAATCCGTAAAGTGGTTTGCGCTTCATAAATCTATCCGTGAATCTCCGGATTGGGATTCAGCACGCGCGCCAGGTACGTGGTGCGCGGACGCGTGTTCAAATCGCCCAGTAAGCCGTAGTTGCGCGACTGCGCTTTCCATTTCGCCACGCGGCTATTCGGGTCGTTGATGTTGCCGAAGATGATCGCTTCCGCGGGACAAGCTCCCTGGCAGGCCGTGACGATTTCGCCGTCGCGCACTTCGCGATTCTGTTCTTCGGAGGTGATTTTCGCGGCGTTGATGCGCTGCACGCAGTAACTGCATTTTTCCATCACGCCGCGGCTGCGCACCGTCACGTTCGGATTACGCATTCCGTACAAGCTGGGCGTCGTGTAGTCCGAATAAAGGAAGAAATTGAAGCGCCGCACTTTGTACGGGCAGTTGTTCGAGCAATAGCGCGTGCCCACGCAGCGGTTGTAGACCATTTCGTTCAAGCCCTCAGGGCTGTGAACAGTGGCGCCTACCGGGCAGACCACTTCGCACGGCGCGTTTTCGCAGTGCATGCATAGCACCGGCTCGTAAAACGTTTCGGGATTGTCTATGCCGCCGCGGAAGTAAGTGTCCACGCGGATCCAGTGCATCGCGCGGCCCTTCATCACCTGTTCCTTGCCCACGACCGGAATATTATTTTCCGCCTGGCAGGCCACCACGCAGGCGTTGCATCCGACGCATTTGTTCAGGTCAATCGCGAGGCCCCAGGCGTAGCCCTCGGATTTGAATCCCGGGTACAGAGTCAGCGCGGGATTACTCAATTCGGGCGAATCTTTCGCGAAGTCCGGATTCGCCCGGAATTCTTCCAGTTTCGCGACGCGGACGATGTCGCGGCGCGCTTCTTCAACGCCTTCCTTGGAAACCTGGTGCCCGTCCTGATCAATCACATATTGGTGCTGCGTCACGGCGAAATAATACTTATCGCCGGTCTTTTCGATTTTCAGCCCGTTCGCGATCCACGGCGTGGCGGAGGTGCGAATGAAATTGGCATTGAAGCCCGGGCCGGTACCGACGCCTCCGGCGCGGCGGCGTCCGTAGCCGAGATGCAGAGTTACGCAGTTGTCCGCGTGGCCGGGAACAATTACGACTCCGGCTTTGGTTTCGTGTCCGGCGAGCTGCAGCTTTACGTAGTCGCCTTCGGCGAGGCTGAGCTGCTGCGCCGTTGCGGGACTGACCATCGCGGCATTGTCCCAAGTCAATTTCGTGTTCGGTTTCGGCAATTCCTGCAGCCAGCCGTTGTTGGCGAAGCGGCCGTCGAAAATTGTGGGGTCGGGGCGGAAGGCGATCTGCAATTGTTCGCCGGGCGTGTTCTGGACTTGCTGCGCGATGTCTGCGCGCACCGCGACGGAAATGGCGGCCAGCGCGGTCCCCGCCATCAAGCCGTCGTGCAGCGAACGTTCCCAGTATGCTTCGAACGCCTGGTCTTTTTCCGGGCGCACGCTCTTCCAGTATTCCTGCACGATATCGTGCGCGGATTTTCCGGCGTCGCCCGCGAGCACTCCTACGATCTCGTAGGCCGAGTGCCCGTCATACAGCGGCTGGATCAGCGGCTGAATCACGCCGATCGAGCCGTCGAAAGCTCGCGCGTCGCCCCAGGCTTCCAGGAAATGCGCGGCAGGCACGTGCCAGTGGCACAGCTCCGCCGTTTCGTCGTAATACAAGCCGGAGTGCACGCGCGTCCTTACTTTCAAGAGCGCGGAGCCGAAATCGAAATCCACCGGTGCGTCGTACACAGGATTATTGCCGCCCAGCATGACGAGCAGATCCACCTTGCCGCCATTGATATCGTTCACCAGGTCGCGCAGCGATTCCACTTCGTTCACGGGATTCGCTTCAAGCGGATCGGTGTAATACACCGTCTTGCCGACGTTGCCGAGCGCGGCGTTCATCGCGTGGGCCAGGGCGTGCACAGCGGGCGGCTGTTCTTCGCCGGCGACCACCAGAGAGGCGCCGCGATGTGCCGCCAAATCCTTCGCCGCCGCGCGCGTCCATTCGGCGGAAATTTTGCTGCCGGCCGCGCCGCTGCCCGTGCTGCCATTGGCGCCGGCAACGCCCGCCGCGGCGGCAAGCTCGCGCGCGAAGGCTTCGATATCGCCAGCGCGCAGCGCCTTGCGATGGTCGGCCACCGCCCCGGTGCTGCTGGGCATGCTCTCGACCACATACAAGCGGTTCAGATTCGCGTTCTTGCCTTCGATTACGCGGCGTGAAGCAAATTCGCGCGCGTAGCGCACGTGCCCCGGGCCGGAGGAAACGAAATCGGCATCGAGGGAAACTATCACGTCGGCCTGATCCATGCGATAAACGCTGTTTACCGGCTTGCCGAATGCCAGGCGCGCGCCTTCGCGCGAATTGTCGCGCCCGCAGGGTTCGTACTGATGCCATTTCGCCGCGGGCAGTTTCTTCAGAATCGCGTTGATCTGCGCAGCCAAAGTTGGCGACGTCACCGTGTCGGTGAGAATCCGCAGGCCGGAGCCGTCGGCGGACATTGCGGCTTTCTCGTTGCCCATCGCCGTCAGGAACGCGGCCCAGCTGCTGATGCGCCCTTCCAGCACCACTGTTTGCGAGCGGTCCGGATCATAAAGACCCAGCGTCGCGGCTTGCGCGAACACGTCCGTGCCGCCCAGGCTGCCCGGATGTTCCGGATTGCCTTCGATTTTCGTCGGCCGTCCCATGTGGCTTTCCACCAGCAGGCCGCTGGCTACTCCCGCGAGCGGCATCGAGGTGGCGTAGAAGAGCGGCTTGCCCGCGACGATTTCTTCGGGCGCCTTCACGTAGGGGACAATTTTTTGCGTCGGGAGCTTCGTGCAGGCGCTCAGCCCGGCAAGCGCGGCGGAGGCGGCGGCAAGCTTCAACACGTCGCGGCGATTCAGCCCCTGCGGATCTTTTTCCGGATCATACGGAAATTCATTCTCCAGGAATTCGCGATATTCCTTGGTTTCCGACAATTCTTCAAGGCTCTGCCAGAAGCGTTTGCCATTTTCCTGAGCGAGCTTCGCGCGCAGCGCTGCCAGGTCCATCGCCTGCGGAACTTTCGGATTGAGATCAGAGCTCATCGTTCTCTTTTTTCGCCTTCAGCGGTGACACGTCGTGCAATTCGTCAGGCTATGAATTTTGTACTCTTTTACAAGCCGGGCGCCGAGTTCCATTTGATTCGACGGAGTGACATACCCCGGATCGAATACCTTGGACTTCTCGCGCACGTATTTTTCCGGCTGGCGGTGGCAATCCAGGCACCAGGACATGTACAGCGTATTGGCCTTCCACGTGAGCGGCATTTCCCCGACCTGTCCGTGGCACGTGGTGCAGCCGATTCCTTTGCTGACGTGAATGCTGTGATCGAAGTACACGAAATCCGGCAGCGCGTTCACGCGCGTCCAGGAAATAGATTTGTCGTCGCGATAGCTCGCGCGCACCGGCTCGAGCATCGGCGCCTTTGTCCAGATCTGCGAATGGCAGGTCATGCAGGTCTGCGTCGGCGGTATGCCCGCGAACGAAGATTTCTCAACCGTCGTGTGGCAGTAGCGGCAATCAATTCCCAGTTCGCCGGCATGATGCTTGTGGCTGAAAGGCACGGGTTGCTCGCGCGCTTCATTCACGCGCGTGTAGATGGGCGAAAGCTCGATCGCATACAGCACGCCACCCAGCAACGCCAGGATGAACACGGCGCCGTAGATGCTCACCCGCGAGATGGTATTCGTGCTGTGGTGAAAAATTTGCATCGGTTCCCGAGCCTGCCTTTATTTCTTGGTATTCTCCTCGTCCGTTTCTTCCACCAGCGAGCGCATCTCGTAAATCGAAATCACCGGCAGGAAACGGATGAACAGGAACAGCAAGGTTAAGAACAATCCGATCGTGCCGACGTAGGTGGCCCAATCCCATCTTGTGGGGTAGTACATGCCCCAGGAAGAGGGCAGAAAATCGCGATGCAGGCTGATGACCACGATCACGAAGCGTTCCAGCCACATGCCTACGTTCACGACCAGCGAAATCACGAACAGTATCGCCACGTTGTTGCGCACGCTGCGCAGCCACATGATTTGCGGGATGACGATGTTGCAGGCGATCAGCATCCAGTAGAAATACGCGTATGGGGCGCTCGTCATGCGATTGATGACAACGAAGCGGTCGAACTGGTTTCCGCTGTAAAACGCCATGAACGTTTCCATCATGTAGCCGTAGGCGACGATCAGCCCTGTGGCAAGCATCACCTTGGCCATATTGCCCAGGTGGCGCATAGTGATGAAATCTTCCAGGTTGTAGAACTTGCGGATGGGAATCGCGAGGGTCATCACCATCGCGAAGCCGGAATAGATCGCGCCCGCCACGAAATACGGCGGGAAAATCGTGGTGTGCCACCCGGCCACTTGCGCCACCGAGAAATCGAAGCTCACCACGGTGTGCACCGAAACAACCAGCGGTGTCGCCAAACCCGCCAGCAGGATGGACGCAGTCTCGTAGCGCGACCAGTGCACGGCCGAACCGCGCCAGCCCATCGCCAGAATGCCGTAAATAATTTTTGCCACGCGGTTTCTAGCGCGGTCGCGCAGCGTGGCTAGGTCCGGAACCAACCCCACGAACCAGAACAGCAGCGACACCGTGGCGTATGTTGATACCGCGAACACGTCCCACACCAGCGGGCTGCGGAATTGCGGCCACAGCCACATCGGATTGGGGTAGGGCATCAGCCAGAAGAAAAGCCATGGGCGGCCCATGTGCAGCAGCGGGAACATGCCCGCGCAAGCCACCGCAAAAAGCGTCATGGCTTCCGCGAAACGGTTGATCGACGTGCGCCACTGCTGCCGCAATAACAGCAAAATCGCGGAGATCAGCGTGCCGGCGTGGCCGATACCGATCCACCACACGAAATTGACAATCGCGAAGCCCCAACCAATGGGAATGTTGATACCCCAGATACCGACGCCCTTGATGAGCAGGTAGCCCAGCGTCACGTTCAGCAGCATCAACAGCGAGAAGGCGATCGCGAAACCGAATACCCAGCCCTTGGACGTGCCGCGTCCGAGCACAATCGAGCTGATCTTGTCGGTTACAGTGCCCAGCGTATAACCCGGCTCAATAATCGGATGAGCCGAGGTCGATTCGATGGGACTTTGAGAGCCTTCCGGGTCCACGCGGTCGCCTCAGAACACAGTGATAAATGCTCGCGAGCTTAATGAAGGGGCATTAGCATTACGAAACCGCCGGTTGCTCGACCCCAGGGACACCGGCGATTTCCGGTTGACGGCTGCTATGAGTTGCAAAAAAAGTTGGACACACGTGGGACGGCGCGAAAGCACGTTCGCCCCGGGAACACACTTAAGACCCGATAGGATAAAACCGGAGGCGCGTTCACGCAAGTTGAAAGAGAAACTTTCTCAGATAATTTTCGTTTTGGCGTCCTCGTGAGTGACGCGCGTCACACGGGAAGGTGCGTCGCGTTCAGCGAGCGGTACCGCAACAATTGGAAATTCCTAATGAAATTACTGAAATGATTTTGCGGCGATCCCGGAGACGGAAGGGTTGTACCTACGGCGCTGTGCGTACTTCTTGCAATAAATTGAGCCCCGCCTACGGCACTGGGCCGACGTGGCCGGGCCGAACGCCAATAGCGCCTGTCTTTATCTGCGTCCATTGTAGTGCCCCTGAATTTAGCCCTTGGTGCAGAGCAACGTAAGATTCGGGTCAATCACAATACGCGTGGGACGAATGCGTGATTCAAAACGAAATCTCGTCTCCGCGCCGCTGGTGACGACTACCCCCAAGCGTTCCGGCTTTCCAGCCACCCGTATTGCATACAACGGCACCGCCGCCGTGAAAGCATCTTCGGTGCCCAGCTGCTCCAGCTTGCCGGTTACGACGAATGCGCTGCCGTGCGGCTTCACTTCGAATTTCACGGTGTAGTGCGGCAAATCCGTGCCGCGCACCCACTGATCGAAGAACCAATCCATGCGATGCGTGCCTTCCAGGTCCATCGCCGGAGTCATGTGCCGCTCCACAGCGTGCTGAAAATCGGCTGTAGAGAGCGGCCGAAACTGATGCTCGGCTAGAGTCGCGCGCAACAATTCGCGGAATCGCGCGTCGGGGTCCTTGGTATTCGGATCGCGCAGCATTTCGCGCAGCATGTGAATCACCCATGTGCCCTTGCCGTAGATCAGCGTGCTGTAAGCGTCTGGGACTTTCAGCGAACCCAGGCGCGGCCCCAGGACCAGCGGGCCAACCGCTTCGATGGAATGCTCCGCGCCGGGAACTTTCGCCGTAAGCTCCTCGCGATAATGTTCCAGCCAATTTGTCAGGTGGTGCAGGCCCGGCCTCTTGCTGTCCGCGTACCAAAGCGCCAGATAATTCGCCATTGCTTCTTCGATCCACACGTCGCGGTAGCTGGCCGCGCCGGTGACGTTGCCCCACCACTGGTGCGCCACTTCGTGGAAAGGCATCAAGTCGCGCGCTTCGCCTTGCGCCCATTCATTCAGGCCTGCGCGCTCCTGCGTTTCCGGCGGCAAAAACGCGAGCGTCGAGAGATACACCAGTCCGGGCCAACCTTGCCCGAACGATCCCGGAATTTGCGCCACGCTCAGATGGTCGAAGGGAAACGCGCCGTTCACATTTTCGAAAAACCGGATGGAGTCCTGCATGTTCGCGCCGAGTTGTTTCAGCGCCGAGGTAGGGCTGGGCGCGGGAGGCTGGTCTGCGGCTCCGGACAAATGGTCGGTATCCTTGAAATGATCCAGCATCGAAGGCGGCGGCACGGCGTTGGGCGCCCCGAGCTGCAGGCGCGCCATGATCGCCTGTTCCAGTTCTTTGTTTGCGTACACCTGAATTTTCGGTTGGCCCGAAGTGCTCGCCATCTGATATTGGCTCAAGTTGAAGCCCGCGGTGGGGAAAGGCGCTTGCGAATGCCAGCGTCCGGATTTTGTTTCGCCCTCCTCACGCGCTTCGGATTCCGTGCCGGTGGCTACCAGCGTCAGGCGCTTCGGCCAGTGAAAGGTGAGGTCGTAGGGCGTGAAGTGTTCGCCGCCGATGTGTGCGAACCAGGCGCCGCGGTCGCCCACGAAATCCACGCCGTTACCCGCGTCGGTGATCACGCTGCCGTGATAAGCGACCTGCAAATGAAAATCCGCGCCCGCTGGTTGTCCCGCGGGCAGCACCACCAGAATGAAATCGTTGCCGCGGCGCGCTGCGTCGCGGCGGCTGAGTTCTTCATTTTGAAAATAGACGAGAGACCGGCCGTCCTCGTTCTGAATTTCGTCTACCGTCAGCTGGCGCGAGAGCTCGACCGGAACCACGCGTTCACCGGCGACACCGGCGCGCAAGTGCAGCGTGGTCTTGCCCTGCAGCGAAAGGTCCTCAGCGATCGTTGAGTCCACGCGATAATCCAGCGGGACGAACGTTTCCGTCCGCGTGGCCGGAGAATTTTCGGCGCGGAACGACGCCCACACGTCGTAGGTGCGTACGCCATCGACATAGTGCGGTTGGCCGATGGTCACTTGCTCTTCCCGGCGGTTATCCACGGAGACTTCCACCGCGCCCGCCGTGTCAGTCTGCAGCAAGATGTAAAAACAGGGAACCGGCTCCGCAGCCAGCCAATCCACCATGGTCCGCAGAGAATGCGTGGGCGCGAGGCCGGCTGTGAGCGGGATCCAGTGCGCGCTGAAATCGGGATCGCTCGTGGATTCGACGCCGTCTTGCGCGAGCTGCCGTTGCAGCTCGGCGGCCGTCTCGTCGCTGAAGCGTATGTACGCATCGGAAAACGATTGATCGAGAATGGGCACGCCGATGAATTGCGCCAGCGAACGGCGTTCGCCGCGTTCGTGCGGTGTGGCGATCACGTGGCCGCGGCCGGAGAAGACAGCTCCGGTGATGCGCCCGCCGAGAGGCTCAAGAAACGCCAGCTTGCCTTCGCTGAACGTGAAGCTCACCACGTCGCGGTGCAACGTCAGATCTTTCACGCTGTAAACGTGGGTGGCATCCGGCCGCAGCGCGTTGAGCGCTTCGTAGAGCGCGCGCGGATCGGTGGGAACAGTTTGTGGTGCGTCAGGCAGAGTTGCGGATGGTGGCGCGGCACTTTGCGCTGAACTTTGCGCAGCACTTTGCGTTGCATTGGCGCGGTGTGCGATGGCAAGAAAATCAGCGCCGAGCAGCAGCAAAAAGACCAGGGAAACGCGCATGGATCTGCACACGTAATTCACTCTGTAAGTATGATTGCTGCGAGTATAAGCCGGGTTATCCCGCCGCTTTCCGTTATTTTGGGCTTTGTGCACTCGGTGTTCAATGTTTGACGCACCAGCGCCCAAATTGCCGCTGGCTCGTGACGCACCGCCTGTTCGCTGGGACAGGTTGTGTTACTTAGGGCATCACCGTACCAGGACCGCGCCCCCGGCCTAACGCCCGCTTGGTAAAATTGAGTTGTGCGTCACGCAGCGCTCACCGCGTCGCTGGTCTTGCTGGTCGTGTCTCCGGCGGCCGCCGATACCATTGTGCTTAAGAATGGCCGGCGCATCGTAGCCTCGAACGTCACCGAAGACGCCGACCACGTCCGTTATGAAACCTCCGCCGGCTCGATGTCCATCCCGAAATCCATCGTCGCGCGCATCGACCACGACGGTTTTGGCTACGCTTCGGCCTCCAGCGCGTCCGCGGAACCACCCGTTTCCGCGCCGCATGTGGACCCGGTGCGCGGCTACGACGACATCGCGCGCCTCGTCATCCACGACAACGCGATTGATTTCGCGTATATCGCGCAGGTGGAAACCGATGCGCGTTCCCACGCGCCACTCGCCATCGAAAAAGTGGCCGCTGCCCACTATGCCGCCGCGCAATTTCTGGAAAGCAAAGGCGACACAGCCAGCGCGATTGACCATTACCGCGAAGCCCTCAGCTTCGCGCCGGACAATCTGCCGCTGTTGCTGAATCTCGCCGTGCTCTATCTGCACCAGAGCCAGTTCACCACCGCGCTCGAGCCGCTCGAACGCGCGCGGCGCATGGCGCCGGATTCGCCGGACGTCGCCAAGCTCACCGGCTGGGCCTACTACGGCGCGAACAAAATGGATTTGGCGGTCGCGGAATGGCATCGCGCCGAAAAATTGCGTCCCGATGCGGACGTGGAGCGCGCGCTCGAAAAAGCGGAGCGCGATAAAGCCGAAGAAGAAAGCTACCGCGAAGGCGAAACCGCCCATTTCAATCTGAAATACAACGGCAGCGCGACGCCCGACCTGGCGCGCGCCATCATGCGCGTCCTCGAAGACGATTTTCGCGATCTGGAATCGCAGCTGGACTTCACGCCGCCCGATTCCATCGGCGTGATCCTCTACACCGGCCAATCTTTCGCAGACATCACCCGCGCCCCCAGCTGGGTGGGCGCGCTGAACGACGGCCGCATGCGCATTCCGGTGCAGGGACTAACAGCCGTGACGCCGGAGCTGGCGCGCGTGTTAAAGCATGAGTTAACCCACAGCTTCATCGGGCAGAAAACGCACAATCGCGCGCCCACGTGGTTGCAGGAGGGAGTCGCTCAATACATGGAAGGCCGCCGCAGCTCCGGCGCGGCCGGCGCGCTGCTGAACGCCGCAGGCCAGGGTGAACTTCCCTCGCTCGCCAGCCTCGAAGGATCGTGGATGGGCTTAGGCGGCGGCGACGCCTCGTTCGCTTACGCGTGGTCGCTAGCCGTCGTCGAGTCCATCATCCAAACCAGCGGCATGGGCGACATCACGCGCCTACTCGACGACATCTCGAGCGCCCCTACCACCGAACAAGCCCTCCGCGACACCCTCCACGACGACTACGCGGACTTGCAGCAGCAAGCCATCACCTATCTGCACCAGCAAGACGTCCGCTAGCTCCGGCGCCGCGCCACCGATCCGATTTTCGTGGCGCAGGCAATCTTGTGCTCTTTCTTTAGTTCGTCATCCTGAACCCGCGACAGCGGGTGAAGGATCACTCTTCGCCTTCCACGCACGCTACAACGTCGCCAGCAAACCCGCAATCAACGCCGCTCGCTCCGGCAACCTGCAAATCACCACATGCTCGCGCGGACTATGCGCTCCATCCCCCACCGCGCCCAAACCATCCAGAGTCGGTACCCCCAGCGCCGCCGTAAAACTCCCATCCGATCCTCCACCGGTTGACGCTTCACCCAGCGGCAATCCCATCTCCTGCATCAACGATTCTGCCACGCCAAATAATTTCCGCACCGCCGCCGTCCGCTCCAGCGGAGGACGATCCGCCCCGCCCACCACCGAAACCCGCGCCCCTTCCAGGATCGGCCGCAACGCACGCAGCTTGCGATTGATCCGCGGCACATCAGCCGCCCGCGCATAGCGAATGTCCACCATCGCCCGCGCGTGTTCCGGCACCACGTTTGTGATCGTCCCGCCGCTCACCACGGTGGTTTGCACAGTGATCTCGCGCCGAGGGTCGTTGATCTTCATCAACCGCGCGATCTGCAGCGCCAGCTCGTGCACCGCGTTCACGCCCTTCTCCGGATCAATCCCCGCGTGAGCCGACCGCCCGGTCACAAGTATTTCCGCGCCGCCCACGCCCTTGCGCTGCGTCTTCAGGCGACCCTCGCGCCCGAACGACGGCTCGAGCACTAGCACTGCATCGCTGCGCCGCGCCTCCCGCTCAATCGCGCGCCGCGAACTTTCGCTGCCGATCTCTTCGTCCGAAGTCCACAAGAACACAAACCGCTTCTTCGGCCGTATGCCCAGCGCGCGCAAAGCATCCACGGCAAAAAGCGCCAGCACGATCCCGCCCTTCATATCGAAAGTGCCCGGCCCCCAAGCCCGCCCCGCCGCCACGCGAAACGGCATCTTTGCGAGCGTGCCCAGCGGATACACCGTGTCCGTGTGCCCCAGCACCATGATTTGCCCGCTCGCGCGCCCCGGCCCATCCCAAATCTCCCCGCGCACATGATCTCCGCGCTCGCGCTGCCGCAAAATCCGCACGCCAGCCGCACGCCGCTCCCATTCCCGTGCCACCATCGCCGCGCACGAGTCCACCGCGCTCTTCACATGACTAGGCGATTCGCAGCGCACAAACTCCCCCAGCAGTTTCACCATCTCGCCCTGCCGCCCGCGCAATTCGCGCAGCAGCGCCTTCATCGACACATCTTCCGCATGCGTCACAGAACCCATTCGCGTTTCACCCGCCGCCATCCTAGCAGAGACGTCGCGCCACGGCACCCCAGCAGGCTGACAGCAATCTTCTTTCGCGTTATGCTTCGGCGATGCGACCGCGAATCCTCGCCATCTGCCTCGTGCTGATTGCGCCATTCGTTAACAGCGCGAAGCTGGCGCAACAGCCGGCCGCCAGATCCGTCACCATCACTGTGAACGACCAAACCGGCGCCGCAATCGCTCACGCGCAAATCCATCTGGTGCCTGCTCCCGACGCACCTCCGCCAAATATGGAATCCGACGTGTACGGCCACCTCGCACTGAACTTGAAGCCGGGGACCTACGCGCTGTTCGTTTCCGCGCAAGGCTTCAAGGAAGCCGCGCCGCACATCGAAGTCGGCGAAGCAGAAGGTGGCGCCAGCGCCGCCCAAATCGTTCCAGTCGTCCTGCGCGTCGGCGATGTCAGCTCACCCATGCCGATCTATCCTGCGGATTCATTGGTGCTCAGCGCCGATCGCCTCCACGTTCCCGTGGTATTTTCGCCGGCGGAATTCCGCGCGCTCCCGCACATTACCATCACGGTGCACAACGCCCACTCCAATGCCGACGAAACCTACTCCGGCGTCCCGCTCGCCCATCTGCTCGCCAAACTCGACGCCCCGCTCGGCGATAAACTGCGCGGCAAAGCCCTCGCCAGCTACATCGTCGCCACAGGCTCGGATGGCTACTCTGTAGTGCTCTCGATCGCCGAAGTCGATCCCAGCTTTCACGGAGGCGAGATAATCGTCGCCGACAAGCGCGACGGCCAACCCCTCGCAAAATCCGGCCCCTTCCAGCTGATCGTCTCCGAAGACAAGCGCCCCGCCCGCTGGGTCCACAACCTCGTTGCAATTTCTCTGCAGAGCGTTCCGTGATTACCCTCGAAGTGAGGAGCAACGATGCCAGCGATGGCCGTCTGACACGAACTCGCGTGGCATACCGCTGTCTTCTTCCAGGGCGATCCCTCTCGCAGTTAGGTCTTCGGCCGTTTCTAATATTGGCAATGTTCGCTTTCGCGCCCGCACGAGTCGCTTGCCAACGGACCCAAGAGCAGCCCAGCCAGCAGCCTCTGGAAGTTCGAGTGACAGCGCCTTCGTGGGAAAAAAGCTGCTTGAAGGTTGGTGTTGACCGCATCAATCACTCCTCCACGCCGCTGTATCTTTCTGGTACGGGACCCTACATTTCCTTGGCTGTGAAAGACGAGGCGACTGCAACAGGGAATAGCCAGGACACGAGATGGGTGAACGTTGACGGTTTGACAGAAGTCCTCTCGTGGGAGGCGGCACCGATCACCCCGGGAGCAACCGTCCACAACGATTACTGTTTTCGCGCCGCCGTAGCTGTGGTCAATCTGACAAAAGAAACTCGCCGTGAAATACCGTTGCGTGGACGATTGCGCGTGGAAGCTTTTTATTTTCTCAGCGAAGAGGAGTGGAAAAAAAACAAGCACTATCACGAAGTAATGTTCAGCGAGCACTCTAAGCCTTGGAAACGGCCGGAGTTTCAAAAGACCGAATCCACGACAGCGTACGTCGAAATCCCGTGCCACGAGGTTGGCTGCAATCCCGAATGTGAAAAGCCGCCGATTGTTCTACGGGACGAGCAGCGGATTCTCCCCGACTTTTACTACTTCGAGGAGAAAGCAAATGCTCGCGGCAGAGCCATCGGCGATAAATTGGCGCGCAAGTCCCCGACTCGCTCTGAAGACGTCCAACCGACGCATTGATTGTCCCTCACCGATTCCCACCCGCCTGCGTTTCGTATAGAATTGTGCGATTGTGCGCGCGTGAAAATTGTCCCTCGCAACAACGGGCGCGGCTCAACACTTAACACGCAACCAGAGGCCAACACACGATGCTCCTCGACAGCATAGGCATCCAGAAGATCCTGCCGCACCGCTACCCGTTCCTTTTGGTGGACGCCATTGAAGAAATGGAACCAAAAAAGCGGATCGTCGGAATCAAGAACGTCACCATCAACGAATATTTCTTTCAGGGCCATTTTCCCGGCAAGCCGGTGATGCCCGGCGTGCTGATCATCGAATCCATCGCGCAAATCGGGGGACTGCTGCTCCTGCTCGACGTGGAAGATCGCGACAACAAGCTGCTCTACATGGCCGGAGTTGACTACGCGCGCTTCCGTCGTCCCGTCGTGCCCGGCGACCAGATGCGTGTGGAAGTAAACGTCCTCACCTTCCGCGGCCCATTTTGCAAAGTTGCCGGCGCCGCGCGCGTCAATGGCGAACTCGCCGTCGAAGCAACGGTAATGTGCGCTATGGTGGACCTGAACGCCGACGGCAAGCCCGAACGCTCCACCAATTCCATCGCGTCGCCTCTGGTGAAGAAGTAGATGAGTGAGATTGATCCCCGCGCCGTCGTTGCGTCCACTGCAAAAATTGCCAAGGACGCAAGAATCGGCGCCTTCGCCGTCGTCGGCGGCGAAGTCGAACTTGGCGAAGGCTGCATCCTGGAACATCACGCCGTCGTGCACGGCCCCGCGCGCCTGGGCCGCGCGAATCACGTCTATCCATTCGCGGTGGTCGGCGGCGATCCGCAGGACCTCACCTACAAAGGCGAACGCGTTTCCATCGAAGTCGGCGACCACAACGAATTCCGCGAATTTTCCACGGTGAATCGCGGCACGGTGAAGGGCGGCAGCGTCACGCGCGTGGGCAGCAACAATCTCATCATGTCCTATGCGCACGTAGGGCACGATAGCCAGCTCGGGGATTTCAATATTCTGGTGAATGGCGCGACGCTTGCCGGCCACGTCACCATCGAAGACCACGCGCAAGTCGGCGCCTTCTGCCCCGTGCATCAGTTCTGCCGCATCGGGAAGCATTCTTACATTGCCGCGCATACCGTGATCACGCAGGACGTGCCGCCGTTTTCGAAAATCGTCGCGCCGCGCGGCACGCGCTGCTTTGGCGTGAATCGCGTGGGCCTCGAGCGCCAGGGATTTTCCTCCGAGCGCATCTCGGCGATAGAGAAGGCCTACCGACTGCTGCTGCGCTCGAAATTGAACACTTCGCAGGCACTGGAAAAGATGCGTGGAACCCTGGCGGACTCGCCGGACGTCTTAACCTTAGTGCAATTCATCGAATCGGCGTCCTCCGACCGAGGTCTGACGAAATAGCATGACGCTGCCAGCCACGAACAACGACGCGGCAGCCGGAATCTCCGCGAATTGGGGCCTGATCGCCGGTAACGGTGATTTTCCGTTTCTGGTGCTCGAAGGCGCCCGCAGCCGCGGCATCGAGATGGCCGTGATCGCGATCAAGGAAGAAGCTTCGCCCGGTCTTGAACGCGTCGCGAAACGCCTTCACTGGGTGAGCCTGGGTGAACTGAGCCGCACCATCGAACTGCTGCACGAAGAAGGCGTGAAGCGCGCGGTGATGGCCGGCCAAGTAAAGCACAACAAAATTTTCAGTTCGATTCGTCCGGATTGGCGCCTGGCAAAATTATTATTTTCGCTGCCGTCAAAAAATACAGATTCGCTGATTGGCGCGGTGGCGCGCGTCCTGGAAGACGAAGGCATCGAGCTCGTGAATTCCACGGAATTCCTTGGGCCGCTGCTGCCCGCGGCGGGCGTGCTCACTCGTCGCGCGCCGGATGAGTCCGAAGCGGCGGACATCGCCTACGGCCGCGGCGTCGCAACGCAGATCGCGGGCCTGGACCTGGGGCAAATGATAGTCGTGCGCGATCGCGCCTGCGTCGCGATCGAAGCCATGGAAGGCACAGACGAAACCATCGAGCGCGCCGCGCGCATCGCCGGCGGCCAGCGCCTGGTGGTGGTGAAGGTCAGCAAGCCGCGCCAGGATATGCGTTTCGATGTTCCGGTGGTGGGCCTGAAGACCATCGAGGTAATGAAGAAGTCGAACGCCACCGCGCTAGCAATTGACGCAGGACGAACGCTGCTCTTCGACCGCGACGCCATGATTCGCGCCGCCGACGAAGCAGCAATCGCCATCGAAGCATTCGCGCCCGAACGTGTTGTGAGCAACGACTCGCAGAAAGCGGCCGCTAAAAGAAAATCATGACGCGGACGTGGCTCAGGTTTTGAATTTGTAGCGGCCGCCTGCCTTTTAGGCGGGCATCTTTGCCTTTGATTTGGTTTTTGTACCGAACATCAATTTTCGGGGCGAAAAATCAGCCGCCCAAAAGGAAATCGTGCCAGAAAAACCCATACGTGTCGCAGTCGTCGGCGTCGGAGATTTCGGGCGCAACCACGTCCGTGTCTGGTCGGAAATGGAAGGCGTGGAATTGGTCGGCATCGTGGACATCAACGCCGAACGCGCCGCCCAAGTCGCCGCCGAATTCAAAACGCGCGTCATCCGCGATTTCGAATCGTTGCCGCTGGAAAAAATCGACGCCATCAGCCTCGCCGTGCCCACCAAGGAACATTCGCGCATCGGCTGCCGCCTCCTCGATTGGGGCATGGACGTCCTGGTAGAAAAGCCCATGGCCGCCTCGCTCGGAGAAGCGGACGGGCTGATCGCTTCGGCCCAGCGCAACAATCGCATCCTTCAGATCGGCCATCTCGAGCGCTTCAATCCCGCCGTCACCGCGGCCCTGAAAATCGTCTCCAAGCCCATGTTCTTCGAAGTACACCGCCTCGGAGTTTTCACGCCGCGCAGTCTGGATATTGACGTAGTGTATGACGTGATGATTCATGACCTCGACATTCTTCTGGCCCTGGTCGGCGCGCCCGTGGTGGACCTAAAAGCCGTGGGCATCCCGGTGATTACTGACAAAGTTGACATCGCGCAGGCGCGCATCGAGTTCGCCACCGGCACGGTTGCCAATGTCACCGCCAGCCGCGTTTCCACCGAACGTGTTCGCAAAATGCGTTTTTTCCAGGCGCACGAATATTTCTCCCTGGATTTCACGCGCCAGGATTTGCTGCGCGTGCGCGTGGAGCCCGGTTCGCCGCAGCCGCAGATCAATTTTGAGAAAGTTCCCACGTCGCCGGAAGAGCCGCTGCGCGCCGAACTGGGCGCGTTCTCGCGCTCGGTGCGCAATCGTCGCCCGCCCCGCGTGGATGGCGCCGCCGGTCGCGCCGCGCTGGAACTCGCCGACCGCGTAATGGCAGGCATCCAGGAACACGCGCGCCGCGTCCAACTGGATGCCGTCGTTCCCCAGGACAATAGATGATTCCGCGAACCCTCGTTCCCACCGATGTGCGCCCGTTCACCGACAACGGTGACAAGAAGCCGCCGCGCCGGCTCACCACGTACATGGACGATCGCACGGTCGTCCCTTCGGATTTGTCCGACGCGCCGCCACTCACCGGGAAGACCAACATACCGGAGCATCTGCCGCTGGACGTCCTGATCGAGCGTAGCCTGGTGCCGCGCGGCCTGGGCGTGAAGCCGTTCCAACAATTTCTGCCGCCATCCGAATTTGCGCCGCTCGCGATTCTGGACCAGCGCGTGGTGGTTCCCGCGTACGTCGAGCCGCCCGAGCAGCGCGAGATCGATAAATTCGATCAGCCGCCGCAGATGACGGCAGAGCTTCGCGAAATTGTCTCGCCCGATATTTTCAATACCGGCGAAGCCAACCTGCTCGTCGAGCCTGAAGATCGCAGGGACGCGAAATGGGACGCGATCACGCGCGTGATTTCCGTCGCGGCGCACATTGCCTTCATCATCTTCCTGATTTTTCTGCCGAAGATTTTCCCCACGCACGTACCCACGCGCGAGGAAACCGAAATTGCCAGCAAGGAACTCGGCGTGGTCTATTTGCCGCCGGACGAGGGTGCAGTTTCAAAGCGTCCTTCGCCTCCTCCCGGCCCTGTGGTGAAGATTACCCCGAAGACTTTGGCCAAAGTTGCGCCTCCGCGCCCGGAAGAGCATCGCATCGAACCGCCTCCGGTGGCATCCGAGCGCCCGCCGCTGGATTTGCCTGCGGCGCCCACGCCGAAAGTGAATACCAGCCCGACTCCGAATACCGCGCCAACGCAGCCGCCTCCGCCCGAGCCCTCGAAACTCATGCCGATTCTTCCGCCGACTACGCCGGGACACTTGAATCTTGGAATCCCGAACGCGTCTCCCGGCAGAGCAATGCAGGAAGATTTGGCGGATGCCGCCAGACATGCGCCCAGCGGCGGAACGTATACTTCGGAGGGCACAGTTTCAGGCGGTGGCGGCACGGGCGGTGGCCATGGCGGCCGCGGCGGAGGCGGCGCGCAGGCCGGCAACGGCGTCACAATTCTCACTCCCACAGAAGGCGTGGATTTTCAGAGCTACATCAACCGGCTGCTTGCCAAGTTGAAGCAGAATTGGATCACCGTCATGCCGGAATCTTTTTATTTGGGCGACAAAGGCATCGTCGCGATTTCCTTCCGCATTAATCGCGATGGAAGTTTTCCCGGCGAGAGTCTGAGCCTCGACCGGACTTCCGGCAAAGAGCCGCTCGACACCGCGGCAGCTTCCGCGATCCGCGCTACCAGCCCCTTCGAGCCGCTCCCGCCGCAATTCAAAGGTCCGTACATCGATCTGCGTATCGGCTTCTACTACAACATCCGGCCCGACGGCGCGACGCAGTAACGAGCACTGCGACATTCCTGCTTCGCCGTCATCCTGAGCGCAGCGAAGGATCTCTCTTCGCCGATTGCGCGTCGAGAACTACGTTCACCGTCCTTCGCATTCGTGAACAACGGCGTCCGCGCGCCTCTGGCCTTCATTTGCTGTGCCCCGGAGTGTTAACGTATCAACCAGCGACCTCATGAAACTCAATCGCACCCAAGTGATCGGCGCACTCCTGCTAGCCACGCTTGTGTTGCTCGGGCTGCTGCTGCGCTACTGGAAATTTTCCGGATGAGCGCGCTGCCGCGGCTCGTGGTCGTACTCGGTCCCACCGCTTCCGGAAAATCCGCGCTGGGCATTCACCTCGCCGAAAAACTTGGCGGCGAAATCCTGGTCTGCGATTCCACCCAGGTCTATCGGCACTTCGATATAGGCACCGCGAAAGTTCCCGCAGCCGAGCAGCACGACATTCCCCATCACCTGGTGGATCTAGTCGAGCCTACCGAAGTTTTCACAGCCGGAGATTACCGCCGCCACGCGCTGGAATCTCTGGGCGATCTGCGCCGCCGCAAAATTCTGCCGATTCTCACCGCCGGAACCGGCCTGTACCTCCGCGCGCTCCTCGAAGGCCTCGCCGAGGCTCCGCAGCGCTCCGAAGAAATTCGCGCGCGCCTGCGGCAGACTGTTGAACAGCGCGGCTCCCAACACTTGCATCGCGTGCTCGCGCGCCTGGATCCGAATTCCGCCGCCCGGATTTCTGCCGCCGACACGCAAAAGGTAATTCGCGCCATCGAATTGCGCCTGCTCACCGGAAAACCAATGACCGAAATCCATCGCGGCGGCCGCGGCGCGCTGCAAGGCTACGAAATCATCAAACTCGGCCTGCTGCCGCCCCGCGCCGCGCTCTACGCGCGCATTCACACGCGCACGGAGACGATGCTCGCAGCCGGATGGCTAGAAGAAGTCCGCGCCCTCGTCGCGAGAGGCGTGCCATCCGACGCCAAGCCCTTCCAGTTCATCGGCTATTCGCAGCTGCGCGATCATCTCGCGGGCGGCCTCAGCGAAAAAGACGCCGTGCATCAAATCCAGCAAGCCACCCGCCGCTTCGCCAAACGCCAACTCACTTGGTTTCGCAAAGAATCCGGCGTGCACTGGCTCGCCGGCTTCGGCGACCAGCCTGAAATTTCAGCCGCCGCTCTCGCGATCGCAAAATGTAACAATTACCTAACTTGACGCGCCCGATGCACTCCGGTATCGTTCCGCGGCACACATAGAAGGCCACATGGCTACCGCAACCGCGCTTAAATCTTCTCCACTGCAGCCCGACGATTGGATTCGCGCCGCGTTCGCGCGTCTTTCCACCGAGGGAATTGAATCTGTACGCATCGAGTTGCTCGCGCGCGACCTCGGCGTCAGCAAAGGCAGCTTCTACTGGCATTTTCAGGATCGCGAAGAGCTGCTGGCAAAGATGCTGGACCGCTGGGAAGGCGACGAAATCGCGTGGCTCGACGATACCGTCGTCACGCCACAAGCCGCGGCGCGCTGGGCGCGCTTCGTCGAGCATTGCGCCGACCTTTCCAGTGCGCGCAGGGAAGCCGCGCTGCGCGCGTGGGCTCGACGCGACGAGCGCGTGGCCGCGCGCATTTCCGGCATTGAGAGAAAACGCTCCGCGCATGTTTCCAGTGTCTTGCGCGATATCGGCTTCGCTCCGGGAGCCGCGGAATCCTGGGCGGAGGTTGCGCTGCTCGTCTATCTCGGCTGGTTGGATCGCGCCACGCGC
Organism: Candidatus Acidiferrales bacterium; assembly: GCA_050012455.1. GTDB lineage: Bacteria > Acidobacteriota > Terriglobia > Acidiferrales > UBA7541 > Palsa-295. The sequence continues at coordinate 254,314 of JBEKHD010000002.1, forward strand.
GACCTCGAGTTCCAGGTTTCCGGCCGCGGCCTCAGCCAGTTCCTCTCCGATTTAATTCTCGCCGCTTCCGCGCGTTCCTCCGCTGCCCACGCGGGCTGAAATTCGCAAAGTTTGATCCAGGCGCGCATTGCGTGGTTTTGTAGCGGCGCACTTCAGTGTGCCATCGGTGTTGCGCCGCAGATCGATGGCGGTCTGAAGACCGCCGCTGCGAAACCTCTTGCTCAGCGCGGACGATCCGCCATTCGCGCCTCCCGCGTATTCGGCGTATAATCGGGTTACCAATGAATAAAATTTCCCGCACTTTGTATGGGTCCAGGGCCCTTCCATCCGCATGAAAACTGCTCAATCGGTGGACAATCGCGAAAGCGTCCTGCTCGTTGGCGTGAGCCTGAAGAAATCTCCGCGCGGACGTGCCGGTGATCCTTCAGCCGCCGGCCGCGATTCGCTGGAAGAGTTGCACGAGCTTGCGGAATCCGCTGGCGCGAAAATTGCTGGCAGCATTCTGCAGGTGCGCGAAGCACTCGACCCCGCGACGCTCGTCGGCCGCGGCAAGCTGGACGAAATCCGCGCCGAGGCCGAGCTGCGCCACGTGCCGCTGGTGATCGTGGACCACAATCTCACGCCCGTGCAGCTGCGCAATATGGAGAAGGGCATCGGCACGCGCGTGATTGACCGCACGCAGCTGATCCTCGATATTTTCGCGATGCACGCGCGCACGCGCGAAGGCCAGCTGCAAGTGGAGCTGGCGCAACTGAATTATTTGCTGCCGCGGCTCACCGGTCGCGGCGAAGAGCTTTCCCGTCTCGGCGGCGGCATCGGCACGCGCGGCCCTGGCGAACAAAAACTGGAAACCGACCGCCGCCGCATCCGCGACCGCGTCAGCAAAATAAAAGAAGCCATCGAAACCGTGCGCCGCCAGCGCACCACGCGCCGCCGCGCGCGCCAGGCTGTCCCGCTGGGAATGATCGCGCTGGTGGGTTACACGAATGCCGGAAAATCCACGCTCTTTAACGCGCTCACGCATGCGGACGTACTCACGTCGTCGAAGATGTTCGCGACGCTCGATCCCACCGTGCGCGCCGTGCGCCTGCCTTCACGTCGCCGCGCGCTGCTTTCGGACACGGTAGGATTTTTGCGCGACTTGCCGCCCGACCTGATCGCGGCCTTCCGCGCCACGCTCGAAGAAGTTCAGGAGGCCGCGCTGATTGTGCAGGTCAGCGATATTTCCAATCCTCATCATGCCGAACAGGATGCGGACGTGCTGAAAGTCCTCACCGACCTCGGCGTGCAGGATCGCCCGCGCCTGCAAGTTTTCAACAAGACCGACCGCCTGTCGCCCGAAGAACTCGCCGCGCTCGAGAAAGCCAACGGCCGTAACGAAAACAAAATTTTCACCTCCGCCGTCACCGGCGCAGGCCTGGAAGATTTACTGGCCCGCATGGACGCCACTCTCCCGGTAGATCCGCTGGTGCACGTCGATCTGCGCATCCCGCTTTCGGACGGACGCAATCTCTCTCTAGTCCACGCCACCGGCCGCGTCCTCCACTCCGAAGTCGCCGACGGCCACATGCATCTCGAAGCCGAACTGCCGGAGTCCCTAGCCCGCCGCCTCGAAGATTTCGCACAGCCTGCCACGACGAAAGTTTCGCAGCCGCGCTGACAGCTCGCCATGCGGAATTCTTTGCGTTGAATTGTGAGGTAGCGGGCGGCAGAATGCTCGTGGGGTGCTTTCACTTATGAAAACTTGCGCGCGGATTTTTGCGGTGCTGCTGCTGACTAGCTGCTTGGCTATTCCTTCTGTGGCGCAAAAGGAGAAGACCGTGGCGGAACACGCTGCTGGGGCGTTAGAGGTGAAGGTGGACCCGCAGGGGGAGGCGGACAAGGCGGAGGGATCCACGCTCGGGAGGTATTCGCTCGACAAGCAGTATCACGGCGATCTGGAAGCAACAGCGAAGGGAACGATGCTAACAGCCGGGACCGATGTGAAAGGCTCAGCGGGGTATGTGGCGCTCGAGCGTGTCACGGGGACGTTGCAAGGCCGCAGCGGAAGCTTCGTCCTGCAGCATAGCGGCACGATGGCGCACGGGGAATTGCAGCTGTCCATAACCGTGGTGCCGGATTCGGGCACAGGGCAGCTGACGGGCATCGCGGGGAAGATGAATATTATTATTGCAGCGGGAAAACATTCGTACGAATTCGATTACACTCTGCCGGCGCCGCAATGAGGCGGCGGCAGCTGAGCGCCACGCGGACCGTACGCAATTCGAAAACGCGCGGGAAAAGCTGCGCGAAAGCTACGACGTTTCAATCTTGCCTGTGCTCTTTCTGAATCGCGCGAAAGCGCGGCTCACCCTGAGGACCGGCAGTGCCGGCTCGAAGGGTAGCGCCGTCATACTGACTGCCCTGAGAGATTCTGCGAAGGGAACCCGCGACAGCGGGTGAAGCCTGCCTGCCGCAGGCGGGGATCTCTCTTCGTTACGGCTTGCTCGGATAGATTTTCAGTTCATCCCAGCCGCTGCCTTGTGTGTCAGTTTCGCGCGTGAAGCGGACGCCGATCAATTCGGCCAGCGTGATCTCGCCTGTGGTGTAGATTTTGCACCCAGTCATCAGATGCCCGCCGATCATGGTGCCTTGTCCGCTGGCGATGGAAAGATGCACGTGCTCGCCGCCTTCTTCCACCGTGCCAGTAATGGAAACGATCTCGAAGTGCCCGGTGTGGATGTGCGCTTCGGGCTGGTTGGCGTAGCGGATAGAAGCCTGCGTCAGGCTGCCCACGGCGCTCAGCAGCACCGCGGCCTGTATGTGGTTGGCGTTGACGTAAGCGCGGATGCCTCCGAGCAAGTCGTCGCCGGGGCGCAACCTGAAAACGTGAATGCGCACGCGGTCGGTCGTGATGGCTTCGTGGTGGTCGGCAAGCTGCTTGGTCCAGTCAGCAGGCAGCGCGGGCGCCGGCGGCGCCTCCGCGAGCGTGCTGCTCTGCGGCACAGGCTCGCCAGTCGGCGGCGTGTACTGCTTCGGCATTTGCGCGGCGCCCTGCGCAGACGCTTGCGGCGCGGTAAAGGTCAGCGCGGCGCAAGTCAGCGCGAGTGCCGCGAAAAAATTGAGTCGTGCACCTGCTGGCAAGAAAAGTTTGAGCTGCGCGTTCGCTGCCTTGACCTTCGCTTTCATGTGGATCTCCTGTGGGGTTCGGCCCTGAGCCCGCCGCGCAACATCGAATATGTAGGGGCACGGCATGCCGTGCCCGCCATTGCCGCAACATTATGCACGTTCGGATTGATGGTGCAGAGATGATTCGCCGAGGCCGAGCGATTCAGGAATTGATCGGTGGGTGGGCGCGCGCGAAAACGGAATGGTTCGGTTGAAGGCTCCTTCGTTGATTGGTAGGGGCGCTTCGCGAACCGCCCGCTCGACGCCACGGATAAAGCCGCACCCTTCAAGAACGCTTGGCCTTCGCCCCTCTTGTGATGCAATTGTCGGTCAGTTAGCTCCCCAGCTGCCTCATCCAGCATCGCAATCGTTTGGTAGCTCGTGTGAAAATCACATCCTATAATCATTCCGCCGCGGCGGACTCGGCTCCTTCCTTCCGAGCCTTGGTGGTGTTCGGCCGCATGCGCAGCCTACCGGGAGGACCAATGGAAGAGACGTTCGAAGCATACCGAACTCGAGTCCTAAGCTATCTTGGCGATGAGGAGCCCATCGCTGTACAACGAGCCACCCCTTCGCAACTCGATCGGCGTCTGCGCGATGTCGCGCTCGAGCAGTTGATCCGGCGTCCTGCGCCTGAAAAGTGGTCAATCGCCGAGATCGTAGCGCACTTGGCGGACGCGGAGCTGGCGATGGGGTGGCGATTGCGAAACATGCTGGCGAATCCGGGCGTGGCCTTGACGTGGTGGGATCAGGACGTATGGGCGGAGCGCTTGGGTTATGCGCAGCAAGATGCGAGCCTTTCGGCGGGGGTCTTTCGGGCGCTGCGCGAGAGCAACCTGCGACTGTTGGAGTCGGTCCCGCGCGCGCGGTGGGTGGAGTGCTATGGGGTCCACGAGGTACGCGGACGGCAAACGGTCGAGGAGTTCGTCCGCTTGGAAGCGGCTCACGATTTGAACCATCTTCGGCAGATCGACCGCATCTTGGGTGGGCGTGTTTAGTCGCAGGCTGGAAGGGACCCGGTCCGATCCGGCCCCGCGAGGTCACAGCCCACAGCTTGAACTTGAATCATAGTAACTACTGTGCTATCACCACTCGTGCGCTAATTTCATCACCACAAGGGGGCTACATGGTCGACGCTGCTCGCGCTTCCGCAGCCCGCGCGGCCACGCCTCTCTCCCCCAATCAATCGCTAGTTTTTGTCGCAATTTGTTGGCTCCTCCACGGCAACCGATCAGTCGCGATTCTCAAGTCGCCTGTCAGGCTTCGCGGTTCACTAATGACTAATCACTACTCACCAACCACGCCTTTCTAATCGCTACTTCTCGAAAATTAGAAATCGCGCCAAAGCCCTCAGGACAAACGACAAAATTTTTTCTAATCGCCACTTTTTCGGCCACTTCGGCCCGCCCTCCGCGTTTCACCCTTCACCACTCCCAACCCGCGAACCCCGCATATCGATTTCCCGTTTCCACAATCAAAATCACCCGTAACTTCCAGCGCGAGAGGAATGCGGCTTGCTTGGCTCAGCTGGTGGTGCTAAGTTGCCCGGCGGTAAGGGGCCAAATTGGCTTGTTGGCGCGGAATGAAGCCAGTGCAATGGCCACGGGGGTTGGATGGCGACGAAACAGTGGAGTTCGACTGCACCGCCGGGGGAATTTCGTCCTTACGTGGAGGCGGGGGAGAGCGTAGCGGAATTCAGCCTGCGCGCGGTGATATTGGGGTCGCTGTTTGGGGTGCTGTTTGGCGCGGTGTCGGTGTATGTGGGGTTGCGCGCGGGGTTGACGGTGTCCGCCTCGATACCGATTGCGGTGCTTTCGATCAGCATTCTGCGCGCGTTCGGCCGTTCCACAATTCTGGAAAATAATATCGTGCAGACCACTGGCTCCGCGGGCGAATCCGCGGCGGCGGGCGTGATTTTTTCCATGCCGGCGCTGATTTTCCTGGGATTTTCGCTGAACGCGGAATACTGGCGGATATTTTTTCTGGCGCTGATGGGCGGATGGCTCGGCGTCCTGTTCATGATTCCGCTGCGGCGGCAGTTGATCGTGAAAGAGCACGGCAACTTGACGTTTCCCGAGGGCACGGCGTGCGCGGACGTGCTGGTGGCGGGCGAGCGCGGCGGATCGTTCGCCGGCCGCGTGTTCTGGGGACTGGGCCTCGGCGGGGTCTACACCTTTGCGATGAACACGCTGCGCATGTGGCCGTCGCAGCCGGACTATCAGCCGAAATGGCTGCCCGGCTCATCGTTCCGCGCGAACATCACTTCGGAATATTTGGGAGTGGGTTACATCATCGGGCCGCGCGTTTCCGGAACGCTTTTTGCCGGCGGCGTGATTTCCTGGCTCGTGGTGATGCCGGCGATCAAATTTTTCGGGTCGCTCTCGGGCAATGTGGCGCTGTATCCGTCGACAATTCCCATCGGGCTGATGACGCCGGATCAACTTTATAGCAGCTACATTCGATCGATTGGCGCGGGGGCGGTGGCTGCTTCTGGGCTGATCACTTTGATCAAGACTTTGCCGACAATTTTTTCGGCGCTGAAGGCAGGGATCAAGGATATTCGCGCGAAGCAAGCGGCGGCGTCGGTGGCAGCCGTGGACCGCACCGAGCGCGATATGTCCATGCGCGTGGTGCTGGTGGGGTCGGCGGTGATTGTGGCGATGATGTGGGCGCTGCTGAAATTCAAGCCGATTCCGGGAGCGATGACCAGCGGCTTTTCGGATTTGCTGGCCGCGCTGTTCGTCGTGGTCTTTGGATTTTTGTTTGTGACGGTCGCGTCGCGCATCAGCGGATTGATTGGCAATTCGTCGAATCCGATCAGCGGGATGACGATTGCCACCCTGATGGCCACCTGCGCCGTGTTCCTGGTGATTCACTGGACCTCGACGCCTTATCAGGTGCTCGCACTGACGATCGGCGGCGTCGTGTGCATCGCTTCGGCGATTGCAGGCGCCACTTCGCAGGATTTGAAGACGGGCTACCTGGTGGGCGCGACTCCTTACTGGCAGCAGGTGGCGCTGGTGATCGGCGTGATGGTTTCGTCGTTTGCGATTGGCGGCACACTGATCCTCATGAACATTGGCCTGGCGCAATACAAGCCAGTGCAGATCGCACTGGATATCGATCATCTGCAGCCGGGAGTCGACGTGCAGGAGCGCGGCTATTCGTACAACGGGAAAACTTACACGCTGGTGAATGCGCTGGGTTCACACGAAGTGCCGGACGGAAAATATTTGTACGATCCCGGAACGAAGCAGATCGAAGTGCAGTGGGTGCAAGGAATCGGCAGCGATCAGGCGGCGGCGCCGCAAGCTCGTCTGATGGCGACGGTGATCAGCGGGATATTGAATCAGAGGCTGCCGTGGCGGCTCGTCTTTCTGGGCGTATTTCTGGTGATCGCGGTGGAATTACTGGGCGTGCGTTCGCTGCCGTTCGCCGTGGGATCGTATTTATCGATTGCCACGACGATGGCGATGTTTGCCGGAGGCCTGGTGCGCTGGCTGGCAGAGCAGGGCCTGGAGAAAAAGAGCGACGCGGAGAGCGAAGTGAGTCCAGGATCACTCTACGCCAGCGGATTGATTGCGGCCGGCGGCGTCTTCGGGCTGCTAGCGATCGTCCTGAATTTGCTGCAGGACCCGGAGCTCAGTAAGCACGTGCCGCATTGGCTCGGCGTAGTGCTGCGCTTGCCGTGGCCCGAGAAAATGTTCGCCTTGGGCGAAAAATTCCCAGCGATGAGCAACGCCCCAGGCGTCGGCGTGCTGCTCTTTGCGCTGCTCGCGATATCGCTGTTTATTTCCGCGCGAAAAAAATTGGGGCAGAGCTAGCGGCGCAAAGTTGCGACGCGCCGCGTCTCCGCCCCGATCGGCGTTTCGCGCTGGTTAGCGCTTCGGTTTTTCCTCGTGCGCAGGAGCCGATTCGTGTTGCGCCGCTGCCGGCTTCGGTGCCGCTTCGTGCGTGGCCGCTGGCTTCGGGGTTGATTCGGGTTTGGCCGCAGGTTTCGATTCATGCGTCGCGGCCGGTTTTGATTCGTGCGTTGTCGCGGGTTTGGATTCGTGTGTGGCAGCTGGCTTTGGTTCAGCTTTCGGCTTCGCCGCGGGCTTCGATTCGTGAGTTGCCGCCGGTTTCGGCTCCGCCTTTGGCTTAGCTTCGGACTTCGGTTCCCGCGTCGCTGCTGGCTTCGACTCCGTCTTGGGCTTGGCTTCGGTTTTGGGTTCGCGCGTTGTAGCGGGTTTTGACTCTGCTTTCGGTTCGGTTTCCGTCTTCGGTTCCCGCGTTGCCGCAGGTTTCGATGCGGTCTTCGGTTTGGCCTCGGTTTTCGGCTCGCGGTTTGTCGCAGGCTTCGACTCAGTCCTCGGCTTGGCCTCGGTCTTCGGTTCACGCGTGGTCGCAGACTTCGATTCCGTGCGCGGCGTGGCTTCCGATTTTGGCTCCGTCCGCGTTGTGGTTTCCGTTCGCGCGGAGTTTTCACTGCGCGGCGTAGCGGTGGATCTGCTTTCCGTGCGCGAGTTGCCGATGCGGTCCGATGCGGACGCTTTGGCCTGGACTACGCCAGGACCTTTGAATTCGCCGGGCCTCGCTGTTGCGACCACCGATGGGCGTCCGTGGTTGACCGAAGCGAACTGACTGCGGTCAGAGCGAGCTGCGGTGACATGCTGCTCCTGAACTGCCGTAGGCGCGGTGTGCTGTTCATGGGCGAATCTTTCCTGTGCTGCGGTGGGACGCGCGCTGACGCCACCACGGCCACCGTTAAAGCTGACGTGCGAATTGTGCACGACGACTGTCTTCTGATAAACGTTGTGGACGATGTTCACATTCACATTATTCACACGGGAGTTGTAGAAGAAGTGGCCGCCGGTCCAATAACCGCCGGCGTAGCCCGTGCCGATGTAACCGAAACCGTAGTTGATGCCGCCGTAGAAACCGACTTCCGGTCCCCAGTAGCCCGCATTCCATAGATAGGCGCCATTCGACCAGCCCCAGTAGCCGGGCGTCCAAAGCAAGCCAACCGTGGGCGGTTCCACCCACGTGCCGGGAACCCAAAAATATCCGCCGTCGTCGCTGTAGCTCCAGTAGCCGGGTGTCCAGAGGTAGCCGTCGCCGGGACAAACGGGCTGCGTGTAAACGGGAAGAACGGGGGGAGCGACCGTTACAGACAGAACTACCTGCGCTGAGGCGGTGGAAGACGCGGCCGGAATCGCGAACAGGATTGCGGCCATTGCCAACAGACTTGAAAGTCCGAGCGACTTAAGCGCGCGGCGAATGTGAGAAATGTGCATCGGCTTCACCTCGTAAGAGAACTCTTGCATGAAGAATTGTACGCGGCGATGCGGAGGGTGACGATACGGCAAAGTCTTTAGGGGCGTAGGGAACTTACCTTATGGCCGCAAGTGCCGCTGATGGAATATTTTGCTTGTGTCGCCGAAGAAAATACCCTGCGGGTTCGTACAGGCGAAGTGCAGGGTGGACCGCTCTTAGGAGCCGAAGTGGTTGATCGAGTGGGAGTAATTTAAAGCTTCGCGAACGGAGATTGAAATGCGCTTCTTCGTTCGGAACTCTGTTCGGAGATTGCGGGGAGGCTACGATGAATCACAGATTCGACATATTTAAGAGACGCTCTAATGGAAACACGCTGTGGATCACGACGGTTGAAGGTCTGACCGAAGCGAAGCGACGGATGGCTCGGTTTGCACAGCTTTCTCCAGGAGAGTATTTCGTCTACTTGCAGGGAGAAGGAATTGTGGCGGAGCTGGGGGCTGAACAGCAGCAATGGATGGGAGTGACATAATCGGTCAGGCGCGAACTCGTGCGGCCTGGCGTTGTTTGCTGACCTTTCCGCAGCGGCTTTGACGGGGTAGCTTACAGGGCGGGGAAAAGTGATACACCCCTCAGCATCGTTGACGCCCAATTGCGATTTCCCTTTCATCGTGAATAAATCGCAAAAATATTCCGTGGATCCGCGCGTGCGATGGCGGTGGCGGTTGGCGATGGGGATTTCGACTAGGCGGAAATTCAGTTTCCGTGGCGGGGGCGATTTCAACGACGACGACGGGGGCGTTTCACCTGCGTTAAATATTCGCTGGGACTATTTAATGGTGAGCTGAGATATTTCACACGATCGGATGATATTGAGATCAGAGAGTGATTGTCCGGTGAGATTGCATCTCTATCTTGCCTGTTTACAGTAAGTTGCGCTGAAAATAATAATCATTAAATCCATCGCTCTATTTTTGCACCATATTTTACAGTCCTGCGATTTCGCATTGCGTGCACAAATATCGGCGTAATCGGTGAAATTCGTTTGCGGGGTGGGACGAGGAGCGAAATCCATTTGTCCGGTAAATGCTGCCGGTTCAGCCGGTCGATGCAACACCATCTGGTATAAAGCTACTTTCAAAGGTGGTGTTTATGAAACAAGGGAGACGGTTTGGGCTTTCCGCGGAGCAGAAGAGCGACGTGTGGCGTCGTTGGAAGGCAGGACAGACGTTGCATGAGATTGAGCGTGCTTTTGGGAAAGAACATTCCTCCATTCGGTGTTTGGTGTCGCGTCACGGTGGGATTGCTCCGGCCGTCCGGCGGCGTGCGCTCCTCGCGCTCACGCTGCGTGAGCGCGAGGAAATCTCTCGCGGGGTGGCTTCCGGTCCATCGCTGCGTGCGCTTGCCAAATGTTTAGAGCGAGCGGTATCGACCGTGAGCCGGGAGGTCGCACGTCATGGTGGCCGCCCGGAGTATCGAGCCCAGCAAGCGGGTCACCAAGCCTGGGAATCAGCCTTGCGGCCCAAGCGCTGCCTTCTTTCCATCAACCTGAAGTTGCGGAACATCGTTGCGAGTAAACTGATTCTGGACTGGTCGCCGAAGCAGATTTCCGGCTGGCTGAAAACTCAGTATCCCGATGATGAGAGCATGCGTGTGTCTCACGAAACCATTTACCGAAGCCTGTTCATTCAAGCCCGTGGAGCGCTGAAGAAGGAGCTGCTGGAGCACTTGCGATCCAAGCGCCGCATACGCCGGTCGCAACACTCTCGCATCTTTAAAGATGCGCGCGGTCAAATCCCTGAGGCCATCTCCATCCGTGAAAGGCCCGCGGAAGTGGAGGACCGTGCCATTCCAGGTCACTGGGAGGGCGATCTCCTGCGCGGCTCAAGGAACAGTCACATCGCGACCTTGGTGGAACGCCATTCGCGCTTTGTCCTGCTGATCAAGCTACACAGCCCAGATACGGCGGAGGTGGTGGGGGCCTTGAGTAAACACGTTCGTAAACTTCCCGCTACCCTGCGACGCTCGCTGACCGGGGACCGGGGACTGGAGATGGCCAAACCCAAGGACTTTACGGTGGCTACGGATGTGAAAGTCTACTTCTGTGATCCGCAGAGTCCCTGGCAACGCGGCTCGAACGAAAACACAAACGGGCTCTTACGACAATACTTCCCGAAGAACACAGACCTAACCGACTATTCCCAGTCGGATCTGAACAAAGTAGCGCAGCGCTTAAATCAACGCCCACGAGAAACTTTAGGTTTTCAGACTCCTGCGAGTAAACTTCAAGAAAGTGTTGCGTCGACCCATTGAGACCACCGCGTTTATCAGGCGTTAGCCCATTCTGAACTAGAAAGTTGCGCTCTGGCGAATTCCAACATGGTGCCTCTACGCGCTAAACTACATGCTTCGGGAGCGTCAGGATCGTGCCTTCAACGATGGTTACCTTCAAACGCGGTTGGGTGGAATGGGCAACCATTACGATATCGGTCAGGCGTAGCACCGGGAGTTGATCGTGACGTTTACTTTGGGTTCGGAGGCCTCAGGCTGCGCTCGGGAAACACACCGATGAGCGGAACCAACTTGTTCAAGCGTGGACGAGTTGGCGCGTTGCTACTGCTCGCGTGTGGCGCGACCCGCGCCAGACCTCAGGACCAGGCGCAGAAAGCACCCAACACCACGGCTGAGTACAGCGATTTTCAAGCTGCGGACGGAGATAAGGATTCGCGCGTCAAAATCGCTTTGCTAGACAAGTTTTTAGTTAAGTATCCAGATTCGGCGCTACGCCCGAAAATTTACCGCGACTATTACTTAGCCTATTTCTCGATAAGAGATTATGGTCGCACCATCGAGTCTGCGGATAAGTTCCTCGCCTTCGGGGACACAACCGATGTGGGGTTTCGGCTGGAAGCTTTAATGACTCGTGCGCAGGCTTTCCTTGCCAGTTGTGGAGACGCTGTGCTCCAAACACCCGAGTCCTATGCAAGGACAAAGGCAGCGGCCAAACAAGGCCTGCAAACGGTCAGCCAATATACAATTCC
>JBEKHD010000003.1:0-229271 GCA_050012455.1 Candidatus Acidiferrales bacterium
GGTCACGGACCGAGGCCAGCTAGTCGAATCATAACTTCCGCTCACAGCTAAGCCGCCCCTTAGGTGGCTCTGCATCCGAGTCCACTGGCCTTCAAATGTTTGGCCGATCTACCAATCTTTCCGGTAGTGGGCCAGTTTCCGGTTACTAATCAGGCAAGTTTGGATCGCCCAAGACAAAGAGTAGCAGGCGAGAAATTCCGATTAGCAAACCTGTTTCTGACTCTTTGAGCGCACAACGTGCGCGCTGTCACGCGGCAGGACCGGAAGACCTCGTATTTGCGACTCGCAATCACACACCCCTCAACCCCAAGAATGTCCTTCGCCGTGCCCTACGACCAGCGTGCCAGAGCCTGGGGCTTCCCTTGGTCTCATGGCACAGCTTTCGGCACACGCATGCAACGCAGCTTGCCGAAGTAGGAGAGTCCATGCGTACGGCTCATTCGCTTCTCGGGCACTCGGATTTGGAAACGACGCTCAACGTCTACACGCACGCGATCCCTGATGCACAGCGGCGTGCGGTGGACAAGGTGGCCGACATTTTGTTCACTAAAGTTCACAAAATCGAGCCGGCCGCAGAAAACGAAAAAGCCAATTAATTGAGTTTGCAGGCTTTAGGAAAAAAAGTGGAGCCGAGGCCCGGACTTGAACCGGGGACCTGCCGATTACGAATCGGCTGCTCTACCAACTGAGCTACCTCGGCGCCTGTTCGACTGTAACATCCGCGGAAAAATACTGTCAAACTTTGGGCGCTCGTCGTGTGCGCCGCCGACATGTACGACGAGCTCCGAACAGGCACGCGCTGCGCGATATGCCACCTGCGCGACCGCGAAATCCTTTAGCGCGAGATGGGATACATCAGCCACGCCACGCCCACCCCGACCAGCACGAACAGCGCAAACGACCACAGGGCATATTTCACGCCGCCGGAACTCGAGCGTTGCGTGAGGCAGGCCAGCACGAGCGAAACCAGCAGCGCGAACAACAGCATGGCGCCAAAGTGGTTGAGGCGCAGCGCAGTGGTGATCAATATGGACGCGCCACAAATCACTCAGCTTCTCCTGCCCGTGGCGATTTCGATTACGTCTAGCACTGCCAGCACATTCACCACTCCTGCGGCGGCGACGAATCGCGTGCCGTAATCTCCCGCGGCGCGCGAAACGTCTGGCCCGGCGGCCTCGAAGAATCGCGAGAAATAATAGAAGACTCCCGCGCCCGCATCCGCCAGAAAACCCAGCGTGCCGAAGGGATCGCCGGAATGCGGAGGGAAGACGTTGCCGCGGAGTAAATAACCTGTGACCGCCAGGCCGCCGACCGCGACGAAAAACAGCAGCGCCCGACCCCAGCGACCCAGCAGCAGATGACCGAGGCCCGGCACCAGCCACGCCAAGATCGCGGCGAGCAGCGCAAGCGCGGCGCGGCTGATGCTCGCTCCCAGGGAATGGCGGGCCGCGACGGCGCGCTCGCCGACAACGCTGTTCGCCTGAGTATTGCTGTCCGGCAGCTGGTCACAGGCGACTTGGTTTCCCGATTCTTGGTTGGCTGGCGCTTCGCCCAGCGCTGCTTCATTACCCGGGACTTCGTTCACGGTCACCTAAGCCAGTAACGGAAGAATTTCTTCCTGGATGGCGCCGGTAACGCGCGCTTCGTTCTCACCAACGTACACGTTCACTTCGCTGCGCACGCCGAATTCCGGCAGATAAATCCCAGGCTCGACGGAAAAGCACGTGTGCGGCGCGATTTTTCGATCGTCGCGCGTTTCCAGGCCGTCCATATTCGCGCCGTTACCGTGAACTTCCTGCCCTATGCTGTGTCCGGTGCGATGCACGAAATATTTCCCGTAGCCGGCTTTGCGAATCGCCTCGCGCGTCACCCGGTCCACTTCCCAGCCGTGAACGGCGCGTTTTTTCGCCACTGCGTCCTTGACGAATTCGATCGCGGCGTTGCGCGCGTTCTTCACGATGCGGAAAATTTTGGCGTAGGAATCCGGCACACGCTCGCCCAAATAACCGACCCAAGTGATGTCGTAATACACGCTGCCCGGCCGATTCAGCTTCGCCCAAATATCGAGCAGCAGCAGGTCGCCGGCGCGTATGGGGCGCGAGCCTTCCGCTTTTGGTTCATAGTGCGGGCTGCCGTTATTCGGTTGCACGGCCACGATGGGCGGCTCGGCGGTGGTCAATCCACCCGCGCGAAACTGTTCGACGATCCATTGCTGCAGCTCGTATTCGGTGAGCGGCTTCCCTTCGCGCACGAATTTCGCGGCGCGCTGGAAAGCCTCGCGCGTGATGCGGTCCACGATTTTGCCGGCTTCGCGATGCCCTTGGAATTGCTCTTCCGACCAGCTCGCCTCAAATTTCTGCACCAGATCCGCGGAGCTCACGACCTTTTTCTTCAGCTTGCGAATCAGCTCGATCGTTCCGGCGTCCACCAGCCCAATGTAGGGAATATTGTTTTCCGGCGAGTATTGCATGGCGATGATCTTGGATCCGGAAAGCACTTTCGGCAACATCTTGTGGAGCTCTTCCCATCCCGCGTACAAGAATTTCTTGCCTTCCAGAGAGTCCAGCGTTCCCTGCTCGATTTTGTGCACCAGCTTGCGCGCCTCGCCTTTGGCTGGAATGAAATAGAACCAGCGCCGCGTAACCAGAGCGGCTGGATCGAGTGCCAGAATGCTACCTGCGATGGGATCGCGGTGATGGTGGTCGAAAAAAAGCCAGCCGTCGAGCTTGGCGGCGCGCAATGCGGTCTGGATGGCCTTGATATCGGGCATTTCGTCAGTCCTTCGCTTTCTTCGCGGCGTGTTTTTTCTCTGAAAGCAGAGCCAGCACCTGTTCGCGCTTCACACCTGCAACAAACACGCGTTTCCTGCGACTCTTTTCGCCGGCCACGATTCTAACAGCCGCCAGCGGCACGTTCAAACGCTGCGCGAGCACGCGTACGAGCGCATCGTTGGCGCGATCATCGACGGGCGGCGCGGTAAGGCGAATCTTCAATGCGTCGGCGTGCTCGCCCTCGATGGCGTCGCGGCTCGCCCGAGGCTGTACGTGCACGTAAAATGAGACACCCTCGTCACTAGCAGTGATTTCCATTTCTTTTGGCGATTTCCTATGCCCTGCGTAGCGGCACGCGGCCGAGACCGGCACAACTTATAACTCCTCAGAGACGAGAAGTAGAGGTATACTCACGGCCTTCGCATTCGAAACCTCGCCTGAAAAGGAGGGCGCCACTCATGTCCAGCACCGGCTTTGTTTTCGCGAACCCGCAATCGTCCCCTGACAATTTTAACACTTTCGACCCGAAGGACGTTTACGCCGATTCGGCGGTAGTAGCCACTCCCGTGACCGAAGCGATCCCCGCCCCATGGAAAAATCCGCCGGTCATGGCTTTGGCGGACGTGCTAGGGAACGCCGCGGTACAAGAAATCCAGAACTCCGGACAAATCGCGTTTCACTCCGTAGGCGATACCGGCGGCATTAAGGAACCCTCGCACCAGTTCGCCGTCGCCGACGCGATGACCGACGATCTGACTGGAAAAGACTTCACAAGCGCGCGCCCTGCCTTCTTTTTCCACCTGGGAGATGTGGTCTATTTCTTCGGCCAGGAACGCTATTACTACGATCAGTTCTACGATCCCTACCGCGATTACGCCGGGCCGATTTTCGCCATCCCGGGAAATCACGATGGCGTACTTTTTCCAAGCGAGCCGGTGAAATATTCGCTGCAGCCGTTCTACGAAAATTTTTGCTCGAAGACGCCGACCAATGATCCCTCCGCCAAAGGTTTTGCACGGACGACCATGACGCAAGGGGGCGTTTATTTCACGTTGAACGCTCCCTTCGTGAAAATCATCGGCCTCTATTCAAATACGAGTGAAACGGTGGGAGTAATCAGCGGTGGCGCGGCCGGCACGCAGCAAACCGCGTTCCTGCTCGCTCAGTTGCAAGCCGCGGCCGCGCAACGCAAACAATCCGGCGGCGCTCCATTCGCGCTGATCATAGCGGTGCATCATCCGCCGTTCACGATCAGTAGCGAACATTTTCCCAGCCCGCAAATGCTCGCGCAAATTGATAGCGCATGCCAGACGGCGGGCATCTGGCCGGACCTGGTGCTTTCCGGCCACGCGCATCTCTACGAGCGCTATACGCGCGTGATGAAGGCGGACGGGCGCCAAATTCCCTACCTCGTTGCGGGAAATGGCGGCTACTTCAATCTGAGTAAACCAGTGACCGGGAAAAATGGAGCGTTGCCGCAGCCCGGCGCCGTGGGAAATGACGGCAAGGGAAACCAGCTCACGCTGGTCGCCTACAACGACGATGTTTTTGGATTTTTGCGGATCACAGTCAGCGCCAAGTCAATTCAATGCCAGTCACTCGGCGTCGATGAAACCACGCGCGAGAGTTCCGTGATGGACCAATTCACGCTCGATTTGACGAAGCACGTGGTTAGCAGTGGCACGTCCTCGAGCAAGTCGCGGAAGAAAGCGAAATCGGTCACCGTGATAAAGAGAAAAGTTCCGCCTCGCGGAGTTCATTCGCGGATGGGAAGAAAGAAGCCGAAGAAAGGAAGTCGCTAACCGCTAAACGTTCAATCGGACGTGCTGGGCCTCCAGGAGCCAGTGCTGTCCGCGCGAATCAGGCCACAGATCCGCGCGGGCCGAACAGCGCCGTGCCGACGCGAATTTCCGTCGCGCCCTCTTCGATGGCGGCCTCGAAGTCATGGCTCATCCCCATCGAAAGAACCGGCAGCGACCGGCTGAGCCGCTGGGCAAGGTTGTCGCGCAATTCGCGCAGCTTGCGGAAATAGGGGCGCACTCGTTCGGGTGCATCGAAATACGGCGGGATGGTCATCAGTCCGACGAGTTCCAGATGCGCGAAGGGCGCGATGCTCGTCGCCAGCGATAACAGGTCCGCTTCGGCTACGCCGCTTTTTGTTTCTTCGTCGCCCAAGCGCACTTCGATCAGCACGGGCAAGCACTTCCCTTCTGCATCCGCCGCAGCGTGAAGTTTTTTCGCGAGCGCCAGATCGTCGAGGGAATCCACACGACGAAAAAGGTGCGCTGCACGGCGCGCCTTGTTGCTCTGCAAGTGGCCAATCAGGTGCCATGTCGCGTCGAGATCCGCCACCTTCGGCTGTTTCGCTTCCCACTCCTGCACACGGTTTTCTCCGAAGTGGCGCAGCCCGGCTTCGTAAGCCGCGACGATCGCTTCGGCCGGATGAGTCTTCGACACCGCGACCACGGTAATTTCATCCGCGCGGCGGCCGCAGCGCCCGGCGGCTCGCCCGACACGTTCTTGAATTTGCGCCCAGTTCGCGGCGATCAAGGAAGATTGGTTTGTCATCGCCGCAATTCTAACATGGCAAAAAGCCACAACGTCCGCACCGCCGTCTCATCACGCGCCGCACCTGCCGAATCGCCCGCCTATGCTAGACTGTGCTTCAAATAGATGCCTGCCCGCGGCAAATTCATCGTCCTCGAAGGTATCGACGGCTCGGGGAAACGCACGCAGCTGGAAATGGTAGCGCGCGCATTCGCGTCGCGCGGAATTGCATTCACGCAAGTGAGTTTCCCTCGCTACGAGGGATTCTTCGGTAAACTCGTCGCGCGCTTTCTCAATGGCGACTTCGGCCCGCTGGAATCCGTTGACCCGCATTTTTCCGCGCTGCTCTATGCGGAAGACCGTCGCGAATCGCGTCCAGCGCTGGAATCGGACCTGGCAGCCGGAAAGGCCCTGCTGGCCGACCGCTACATCGCGTCCAATCTGGCCCATCAGGGAGCGCGAGTCTCGCCCGAAAAGCGCCGCGAATTTCTAGCCTGGCTCAAAGAGCTGGAATATCAAGTCTACGCGCTGCCGCCTGAGGACTTGGTGATCTACTTGCGCGTGCCCGCCGAAGAAGCTCACCGGCTGGTTGGAGAAAAAGCAAAGCGCGAGTACACCGAACTGCGCCGCGACCTGCAGGAAGCGGATCTGGCGCATCTGCGCGCTGCTTCGGTGGTTTACGACGAGCTCATGCGCCAGCCCAATTGGGTGAAGATCGAGTGTTACGACGCGCAAGCAAAAGCCCTGCGCTCCCCGGAAGCAATTCATAAGGAGATTTTGGCGGCGATCGAAGCGCGCGTGTTCCCCGCGCTGCACGCCAGCCGCTGAGCCCATGGGGTTCAACGAATTTCTCGGCAACGAACGCGTCGTCACAGCGCTGCGCGGAATGCTGCGCCGCGACCGCGCGCCCGGCGCGCTGCTCTTCACCGGGCCGCGTGGCATCGGTAAATACACCCTCGCGCGGATGTTTGCGCAAGCCGCGAATTGCGAACGCCTGCGAGATGATTTCTGCGGCGAGTGCGAATCCTGCAAGCGCATGGCCCGGCTCGCCGACCCCGCTGCGCTAATCAGTGCGGGCCTCACAGAACGCGGCGAATCGGCCGATGCCGCGATGATCGAGCGCATGCCGCTGATCATCGAAACGCATCCGGATGTGTGGCTGCTGGTGCCCGATCCAGTGCGGCGCCTCGCGCCCGTCGCGCGCCCGATGATTCGCGTGGGCCAGCTTCGCGCTGTGCAGCGCGCCGCGTATTTCAAACCGCAGGGCCGCCGGCGCATTTTCATTCTGGATGACGCGCACACCATGCGCTGGAACGACGCCGACCTGTTCCTGAAAATCCTGGAAGAACCACCTGAAAGCGCTACGCTAATTCTGCTGGCGCCAACTCCCGATTCCGTGCTGCAAACGATCCGCTCGCGCTGCCTGCAGTTCCATTTCGCGCCAGTGGCCGTCGAGCAAATCGAAAAGTTTCTCGGCGACCGCACCGAAGCCAAGGCCCCGGAACGCAAACTTGCGTCGCAGCTTTCGAGCGGCAGCCCCGGGATGGCGCTGGCTCTGAACCTGGAAGAATCTGCGCGGCTGCGGCGCAGCGTCCTGAGCCTGCTGGAAAAAACAATCAACGGCGGAAAGACCGCGGAGATTTTCGCCGCCACCGCGCAGCTCGCCAAGCAGGAAAAGGAATCGTTTGAAAATATTCTGACGCTGTTCTATAGTCTGCTCACAGACCTTCTTGAACTATCCCAAGGTCCGAAGAGCAGTCTCGCTCGGAATCCCGATTTACGCCGTGAATTGGAAGCACTCAGCAGGAAAATAGATTTCGCGTGGGTCTCGCGGGCTACCCAAGGGCTGGATCGCCTGGAAAACCGCCTGAAGCGGAATATCAGCCGCCAGCTGGGGCTGGACGCGCTCCTGCTTTCGTTGGGCAATCGCTAAGCGGCCGGGCGAAGTCGAATCTTTTTGCAAAATGTCTGCAACCTAAAACGTTTTTCCACAGTCATAACAGGATGTAGTCATAGGAAGGAGCACTCATGGTAAACCGCAAGCTTTTTCGTCCCACGCTTACGGATGTAAAAGAACAACAATTTCCGGCGCGTCCCATTCAGGCCGTGCCGGCGCAGTCTGCGCAACGCAAGAAGCCCGCACCTCCCGAACAGACTCACGCTGAAAATTTTTATTACGTAAAGCAGATGCAATCGCGGACTCCGGTCGCGGTGGTGCTGACCGACGGCGAGGTGCTGCGCGGCAGCGTGGAATGGTACGACCGGGATTGCATCAAGCTGACCCGTTACGGCAGCCCCAACCTGCTCGTTTACAAGCACTGCATCAAATATCTATATAAAGAAGGTGATGATGCAGCGCAGGGCGGCACTAACGGATCGAACGGATCAGGCGGGCCTGACCACTCGGACGAATAGCGGTTTGTGAATCATAGAAGTGCACGCACGAGGACGCTGCGCGGCGTCCGGTGTGTGCGTTAAACCGGCCGTTTCTTGCGGTTCTTTCGGAAGGGTCCCACAAAAAAAGTCATTAGGGCTTTGCCGACCAGGCGGTGCGCGTCATCCGTAATATCGCAGTCCACTACCGCGACATGCCGCCCGATGCGCACCACTCTCGCTTCGGCGGTGACGTTGCCTCCTTCAACCGCTTCCAGATAGTTAATTTTCATTTCAATGGTCGCGACGCGTGTGCCGCGCGGAACCGCCATATAGGTCGCGAGGCCTCCTGCCGTATCCGCGAGAGCCGCGAGCACTCCGCCGTGGACTACGCCGTGTACTTGCAAGTGTTTCTTGCCGACGCGCATCCGCAGCGCGACTTTGCCGCGCTCTGCCAGGACCAACCAAAACCCAAAATGCTTGGTGGTCTGGTTCTCGCGCAATCGCCAGCGCATCTCTTCGGCGGCCAGGCGCTCGATGGATTTGGACTTTAGCGATCGAGATTGAGGTTGCGCCGTCGCCATATCAATATGCCGTGAGGCCTCCATCGAGCGGGAACGACGCGCCGGTGACCCACGACGCGTCTTCCGAAGCCAAATAGACTGCCATCGCGGCCACGTCTTCTGGTTTGCCCAGACGCCCGATGGGAATTTCGGCGATGCGTTTTTGGATCTCGGCTTCGGCATTCGCCGTCCTATGAATCGATTTCATGCCCAGTTCGGTGGCCACCAGTGTGGGACAGATGCAATTCACGCGGATTTTCTCGTGCGCGTGGTCGAGCGCCATCGCGCGGGTGAGGCCGGACACTCCCGTTTTGGCCGCGCAGTAGGCCGCACGGTCCTTGCGAGCCACCAGGCCGAGCGCGGAACCGATGTTGACGATCGATCCGCCGCCTGCCCTGCGCAGCGGAGCGAGCGCAGCCCTGGAGACGAAGAATGTTCCGGTCAAATTCACAGTGAGCACGCGGTTCCAATCCTCATCGGAGGTGTGCTCCACGGTTGCGACCACCACGGCGCCGGCGTTGTTCACGAGGGTATCTAGGCGCCCAAAGTGCTTCTCCGCCTGCGCCAGGGCGCCTTCTACCGACGATCGCTGGGTAACATCGCAGGAGAGCGCGAGCGATTTGCCGCCCGCCGCCGCAATTTCGCCCGCGACTTTGTCGAGAGGCTCCTTGCGCCGGCCGGCGACCGCTACTTGCGCTCCCTCGCGAGCAAATGCCAGGGCGCAGGCTCGGCCTATGCCGGTGCCACCGCCCGTGATGAACGCCACTTTGCCTGAAAGTTGCAGCATCTAGATAGCCTGTAAGTCCGTCTAATGTCAGACCGGAAGGCGCGAATCTAGCATCCGGCCGCCCCCGGCGCAAGCGAGCCCAGCTTTATCGCCTCGCTTGCCGCTTGCGAGCGATGGCTGTTACAGTGCCGGGAGAGCCCATGAAAATCGGAATCACGTGTTATCCGACGTATGGCGGTTCGGGAGTCGTGGCTACCGAGCTCGGCATCGAACTTGCCGCGCGCGGGCACGAAATTCATTTCATCAGCTACGCGATGCCCATCCGCCTGAGTTCCCCGCACGAGCGCATCCATTTTCATGAAGTGGAAGTGACTTCCTACCCGCTTTTTGATCATCCTCCCTACACATTGGCGCTGGCGACGAAGATGCTGGAAGTGGCCGAGCAGGCGCAGCTGGATTTGCTGCATGTTCACTATGCGATTCCGCACTCGGTGAGTGCTCTGTTGGCGCGAATGATGGCGATGCCGAAAAAGCTGCCGTTCATCACCACGCTGCATGGCACCGATATCACGCTGGTGGGCAGCGACCGCAGCTATTTGCCGATCACGCGATTTTCGATCGAGCAGAGCGACGGCGTCACTTCCATTTCGAACTATCTGCGCGAGCGCACGATTCGCGAATTCGAGATCAAGCGGCCCATCGAAGTAATCCCCAACTTTGTGAATTGCGATCAGTACATGCGCTGCGCGGACCAATCCGCGCGCAAACAGTGGGCCGAGCACGACGAGCCGGTCCTGATGCACCTTTCGAATTTCCGGCCGGTGAAGCGCATTACCGATGTAGTCGAGATCTTCGCGCTGGTCCGTGAAAAAATTCCAGCGAAGCTGGTGATGATGGGCGACGGCCCCGACCGCGGCGCCGCGGAATACATCGTGCGGAGAAGGAATCTCTCCAAGGACGTGTTTTTCATGGGCAAGCAGGACAACGTGCAGGAAAAACTTGGGTTGGCTGATTTATTCCTGCTGCCCAGCGACGAAGAATCGTTTGGCCTGGCGGCACTGGAAGCGATGGCCTGCGAAGTCCCGGTGATTGCGACGAACGTAGGCGGAGTGCCGGAAGTGGTGACCGATGGAGTGGATGGCTACCTGATCGCGCCGCATGACGTGGAGGACGGCGCCGTGCGCGCGCTGGAAATACTTACGCGGCCCGATCGCGGTCGCAGCATGGGCAAGCGGGCGCGCATACACGCCAAAGCGAAATATTGTGCGAACGATGTGATTCCAATGTATGAGGCTTACTACCGTAAGGTGCTGGATGCTGCGGACGTCGCGGCTGGAGTGGTGAATTCCACGCGTTGAGCGCGAAGGCGCGGAATATCGGTGCTTTGAATGCCAGCACCCGAAGCTTAGCGATCAACCAGCGGAACAGTTTGCAATGATTGCAGAACTGCGTTGATGTCGTTCTGCGTGATCCTGTCAGCGGCTGCGTTCGCGGCGGTGAAGATGAACCGGAACTGATGATCGCGGTCGTCAAATGCGCGTACCGCGACAGGAACCTTTTTGTCAGGATTGCCGAACTGAAACCCCTTCGCGTTGCTCCACTCGAAGGAATAAAAGTCTCCGTCACAGGGAAGGTCCAGGCCGAAGGATAGCTTCCACAGCAGCAGCACGTTCATCCGCATTGCGTCAGGCGGGCTCATCAACGGCGAGAGCTGCGCGGGCGTCGTCTGGTAAACCGCTTGGTACATTTCGAAGTTCGTGTTGAGAGGCTTATCCGCAAACACGGTCGCGAACTTCTGATATTCGGCGGGGTTGGAGGCCTTCAGCGTGCGCATCGTATCCACCTGCGAATCCGGATCGAAAAAAACGATTACCTGGCCCGAATCGTAGCGGAACTCCGTATAGGTAAGCGAGCCCTTGGGCGCGGGATTACCCGGCCACGGCGATTTGAATTCGTAGTTGTAAGCACGCAACTGCGGGGGCGGCGCGGGTTTCCCGGGCTTGGCGGCAGTTGGAAGCGGAGCCAGCGGCGCGAGCTGCGCCTGCGTTTGCGAAAGAGGCTGCGGAACATCTGTGAGCCAGGGATTATCGGAAGTCCATAGCTTCCCTTCGATCCAGGTCATCGTCTGCAATCCGTACTTCACGCCGAAGCCGGCAACTACAAACACCAATATCAGCAATATGATTGCAGGCCGCGCGCTACTTTTTTCCTGGTCGTCGATCATTCCGCCTGTTCGCTTATAGGGATTTTGGCCCCGTCATTCTACGCCATCGGTGCGCCGCGCCGCAAAATTTACCGCAGCTACAAACCTGCGAACGGTTCGGCTGTGGCCAGCTCCGGGATCTCAATGTGAATCTGCGTACCCTGGCCTTCCTGGCTGCGTATGTCCATCTTGAATTGATCGCCGTAGAGAAGGCGCAGGCGCTCGTGCACGTTGCTGATGCCGATCCCGCCGCCATAGACCGCGGCCAGGCGCTCGGGCGAAATTCCCATACCGTTGTCTTCGATCTCGATCAGCAGCCGGCCGTTTGATTGGCGCGTGCGCAGGTGGATCTGCCCGCCTTCCAGTCGCGGGGCCAGTCCGTGCTTGATGGAATTTTCCACCATGGGCTGGAGCAGCATGCTGGGCACGAAAGTCTCCAGGGTTTCTTCGTCAATTTCCTTGAAGATCTGCAGCTTGTCGCGCCCGAAGCGAATCACCTCGATATCCAGATAATCGTCAATGAATTCCAGCTCTTCGCGCAGCGGCACAAACGTCTCGTGTTTGCGCAACAGCCGCCGCAAAATATTGGAAAGCTTCAGCACCACGCCGCGCGCCATGTCTGGATCGAAGCGAATCAGCGAGGAAACCGTATTCAAAGTGTTAAAAAGAAAGTGCGGATTGATCTGGCTGGTCAGCGCGTCCATGCGCGCTTTCAGCAGCAACTGTTGATTCTGCTCCAGGTTCATTTCGATGCGCGTGTTGTTCCAAATCTTGATCGCCATCGCCACGCACATCATCGAAGACATCACGACCAGCAGCGAGTAGCCCCAGTTGCTGGGACGATAAAAAAAGAACCATTTCTCTGGCACCTCGCCCAAGTTCCCGAGCTCGATCTCCCCCACCGTCACGGCGACGCATGTGAACAGAGGAAACATGGCCCAATTTCCTTTGCCATAGCGAATCAGCTTCCAGATCCATTCGGGTACGCTGAGAAAAAGAAATGGCCCGAAATGCCAGATGTCCTCTTTTTCCGGCATCGCCTCGCGCACCATGCCCGCAATCAGACCCACCAGTGCCGCCGAGGGACTGGACAGCCATTCGTGGTTGCCAAAGGCAGGCAGGCTGATTAGCGAACCGCCCAGCAACCCGACGATACGGCCACCGATCAAACCCATCAGGAACGAGCCTTCGAGGGTCAGATCGAAAAACCGGTAGCCTCCGAGTAAGCGCAGAAACACACCGATCGCGAGCGGCGGTGTGAGGAACAGCAACAGCATCACCTTTTGGTCGG
Organism: Candidatus Acidiferrales bacterium; assembly: GCA_050012455.1. Lineage (GTDB taxonomy): Bacteria > Acidobacteriota > Terriglobia > Acidiferrales > UBA7541 > Palsa-295. The sequence goes on from JBEKHD010000003.1 coordinate 12,476, forward strand.
AATCGCGAATTTCGGTGAAGAGCAGATTGCGGAACGAACGAAAACGGACCAGCAGTGCCGCGAGCGATGCCGCGAAGCCCACCTTCAGCACCAGCGCGAATATCAACTCTTGTGCGCCAAAAAATGTATTCATATTGTTCGTGGAGCGCCGCCACGGACTAAGTTAGCCAAAGCGGCCAGCGATGTAAAGGCACGCAAGCGTTCAGCGCCGTCGCGAGCACACAGCCAGCGACAAGGCGATCTTGCGAACCCTGCTATAATCGAACTTTCCCATGTCGCGCAAAAAACAATCCGCGAAATCGAGAAAAGCGCGCGTCGTCGCTGCCGCGCAACTCCCCACAGGCTTCGGTCCCTTCCGAATCTTCGGCATTGAAGGACGCAAGCCCGGAGAAGAAGCTGTCGCGATCCAGCACGGTAACGTGACGAGTGCCTCGAACGGTGCGTTGCATCGTTCCTCGCGTGCCGCAGCGAAAGCCCGCAAGGCGCCGCTGGTGCGCGTGCACTCACAATGCCTCACTGGCGACGTCTTTACTTCCGAGCGCTGCGACTGCCGCGCGCAACTGGAATTTTCGCTGCGCAAGATCGCCAAGGAACCATCCGGCGTGTTGCTGTACTTGCCGCAGGAAGGCCGCGGCATCGGTCTAATCAATAAATTGAAAGCCTACGAACTGCAAGACGCCGGCTTGGACACCGTGGAAGCCAATCGCAAGCTCGGTTTCGCCGACGACGCGCGCGACTACGAATTTGCTGCCGAAGCGCTGAAGGCGCTAGGGATTCGTAACGTGCGCCTGCTCTCCAATAACCCGGACAAAGTGGAACAGCTGGAGCGCTCCGGCATTCGCGTCGTCGAGCGCGTCCCCTGCCGCCCGCAAACCAGCAGACATTCGGCTTCTTACCTACGCACGAAAAAAGACAAGCTTGGGCATCTTCTCGCGGGCTTGTAAGTCCCAAACGAGCGCATTCTCCCAGCAAAGTTTCCCTTGACAAAATTCGCTTCGCACGAATACTAAGCCATATGGTTAACTATTTAGGCGCCGCGCTCGATTCCACTTTCGCCGCGCTCTCTGATGCCACGCGCCGCGGAATCCTCGCGCGCCTCGCACAGCAAGGCGAGATTTCGGTGAGCGACCTCGCTGCTCCCTACAAAATGTCGCTGCCCGCCGTGTCGAAACACTTGCGCGTGCTGGAGCACGCGGGCCTGGTCTCACGCCAGAAAGATGGCAGGGTTCGTCGTTGCCGCCTGCGCGCCGAGCCAATGAAGGATGCAGCAGCTTGGATCGAGCACTACCGTCAATTCTGGGAAGCGCAGCTCGCTTCGCTCGCCCGCTATCTGGAAGATTCTGCAAACGAAGGTGGCAACAAGAAGCACGGCAAGCAACCTGCGAAGCGGCGCCGCGGTCGGCTTTAAGGAGGAAACATCATGACAGCAGCAACAGCAAGCCCAACCGGCAAAGTCCAAGTACGCCGCACCATCGCCGCGCCACGCGAAAGCGTTTTCGAAGCGTTCGCGCGCCAGGAACAGATGGATCGCTGGATGTGCCGTGACGCAGCCAGCCACGTCATCAAATATTTACAATTCGATTTCCGCGTTGGCGGAGGCTTCGTGTTGGAAATACGCACGCCAGACGGCGACATCTATATCCATCACTCCACTTACATCGAAATTAAACGCCCGGAAAAGATTGCCTTCACCTGGAACCTCGAGCACACCGACGCCGCCGGCCACAAAGCAATGCTGCATCTCGAAGACACTATCGTCACCGTAGAATTGTTGGAACGCGGAAAATCGACAGAGGTCGTGCTAACGCACGATCTCGGCGTGGCGTCAGCGAAGGAACGCGGTGATTACCAACAGGGCTGGACCGGCTGCCTGGAAAAGCTTGCCGAAGCTGTGGAGAAGTAGGAAGATCCGCAAGTTCCCGATCAAGACCGTGAGGTGTGAGAAATGCGCAAGATGATCGTCATTTCGGCCGCGGCCATAATGGCGCTGGGAGCTACTGCCGCGCGGCTGGGTTCACAAGCGGCTGCCGCGAACGCGTTTGCGCGGTTGAAAACGTTGGTGGGCGGATGGGCCGGCACGGATCCCGCGGGCAAGCCGGTCGAGGACACGATCCGCCTGGTCTCGAACAATACCGCGCTAGAAGAGACATTTCAGACCGACACAGACAATCAAATGGTAACGATGTACACGCCGGACGGAAATCGCCTGGCGTTGACGCATTATTGTTCGAAAGGCAATCAGCCGCACCTCGAGACTCCCGCGCTGACGACGAGTTCCACTGAGTTTAGGTTTGCCTTCACCGGTGCCGCGAATCTGGCCAGCAACGACGATATGCACATGCACGGTATGACGCTGAAGATCGAGGATAGCGACCACTTCACCGAAACCTGGACGTTAATGGCCCACGGAAAGGAACAGACCAAAGCGTTTCACCTCACGCGGAAGAAATAGCAGCACGCGACCACGGGCGACAGGCTCTTCGCGGCACAAACCACTAGCTCTCCGTTCGACATTTTGGATATGCTCACGCGCGGAACACACTTTCGATGCGAGGGCTGTACCCTATGAACCAAAGCGGCTCAGTGGACGTCGCCATGGCGTTCGTCGCAAAAATCAACGCGCACGATGTGGAGGGTCTGGTGGAGCTCATGACGCCCGACCACCTCTTCGTGGACGCGCTGAACAATTCATTTCACGGCGCGGAACAAATGCGCCAGGGCTGGAAATTCTATTTCGGCATGTTCCCCGACTACGCCATCGAAGTGACGGACGAATTCGATCGCGGTGGGCTGGTTGCCATGTTCGGAAAAGCGCGCGGCACGTTCGCCGTAAACGGCAAGCTGGCGAGAGAAAATTTCTGGGAAATTCCAGCGGCCTGGAAAGCAGTGGTGAAAGAGGGACGCGTAGCCGAATGGCGCGTCTATTGCGACAACGATCCCGCCCGAAAGATTATGGCGGCGAATGCCCCGGCGAAATCCAGCCATTAGGACCATCTCGTAGACCCTCAGCCGCGATCGCAACTGAGGGCTTCAGGGGCGGAAGCCCTGTTTCTTGCTGGACTTGACGGCGGGGCTGAAGAGCCTGTGTGACAACCACAACGGCGGAGCTTCGGCGACTAAAGCCGCTCAAATTCGGCGCGCTTCATGTCGCGGCTGAAGCCCCGCCCTTCCGGGTCTGGCATTGACGAAACGACGTCTAACCTCCGCCCACGAAGTGCACGATCTCGAAGCTGTCGTTCGGCTGTACCTGAGTCTGGTTCCAATCCGCCCGCGGCAAAATATTCAGATTGCGCTCGATGGCCACACGATCGCGCGGCATTCCCAGATGTTCGAGTAAGACTGAAACCGCGATGCCGTCCGGGACCTCGCGGCGCTCGCCATTGATGGTCACCGTCATTGCGCCGCGCCTGCCGCTGGATTCTTCGCGCGCGTTCTCATCGCAAAACGAATCTCATCTTTCCACGCGTCCGCCTGCGCCTGTATAACGAGCGCCAAATCACCTTTGCCGAGAGGCGGCAGAGGGAAATGAATCCGCACGCGGCCTTGCTCGTCGCTCGTGCCGGTATGGGTGCCGTGATCGAGCGCTCCTTCGATCACTGCTTTCACGGCGGCGCCGACCTGCGGCTGGCGATCGGACTTTCGCGAAACTTCCAGCTCCAGCGAAACTTTCCCCGCCGATAGCCACGATCCAGGATTCAGCAGGTGCACTTGTATGCCGCTGGGTCGGCTGGCCTGCGTCGCTGCTTCCGCCGAAGCAATTTCCGCGTCCAAAGCGCCGGACCGAATCGCCTCGATCACCGCGCGATGCTGCTCCTCCACACGGCGGCGCAGCTCTTCGGCGGTGAACGGTACATCGTCGGAGGCTTGTTCGTAGTTTGAGGCGCGCCGGTGCAGGATGCGTCCGCTTTGGTACACGACTGTATCAATGATGGGACGATGCGGCCCGCGATCTTCGGTCTGCACGTGGAAGACGTGGTCCCCCACTTTGACGTCCGTATTGAAGCCAGAGCTCATCGCGTTTGCTTCCCCGCGTTCGCCACGCACCCGGACGGAACAAAAGAAATTCGAAGTAATACAGAGTTCATTTGACCGGCTGCTCTCGGGTCGTTATTATAACAGCGCCACGAAAATGAACAGCAACTACCTCGACTTCTACGGCCCGTTGTTGCTGATGTTTATACTCTCCGCCGGATTGGCCGGGGCGCTGGTGATCGCGTCCGCGATCATAGGCAAACACAAGCGCTCGCGCGAAAAAGACGAGCCGTATGAATGTGGAATACGCGCCACCGGCGACGCCCGCCAGCCCATCTCCGTGCAATTCTACATGGTAGGATTGCTCTTCATTTTGTTCGACATTGAAGCAATTTTCCTGTACCCGTGGGCGCTGATTTACGGAGATCTGAAAGTCTTCGGCTTTGTGGAGATGCTGCTTTACATTATAATTCTGCTGGCCGGTTATATATACCTCTGGAAGAAGGGCGCGCTCGACTGGAGTCACTAATCCGCCGCCCTCGGAAGCCGAACTCATAATGGAACCCCAGGATATCGACAAACATCCAGTAGTCCATAAACTCAGAGAGTGGAGCGCCCCAGCGGTCGCCGAAGTGCTGGAATTTCGCGGCGAGATCACCGTGGTGGTGCCACGCGAACACCTCTTGCGCGTCGCAGAGTATCTTGCGACGGAGCCTTCCCTGCGTTTTTCGTTTCTTTCAGACATCACGCCGGTGGACCGCTTCCCCATCGAGCCGCGCTTTGAACTGAACTATCACCTGGTTTCGCTGGATCGCCGCGAGAGGCTGCGCCTGAAAGTGAAATTAACCGGTGGCGATTGCACGGTGCATTCCGTCGCCGCAGTCTGGCCTACGGCAAACTGGCACGAGCGCGAAAGTTACGACCTGTTCGGCATTCGCTTTGAGGGCCATCCAGACCTGCGACGCATTTTGATGCCGGATGATTGGGAAGGCTACCCGCTGCGCAAGGACTATCCTACCGAGGGTTACCGATGACCACCACGATCGAAACACCGATCGGCGCTGCGGAGACGATGGTCCTGAACATGGGGCCGCAGCACCCCTCGACGCACGGAGTTCTGCGCGTGCTGCTTGAGCTGAACGGCGAAATCGTAGTGAAGGCCGAGCCAATCATCGGCTATCTGCACACCGGCATTGAAAAATCCTGCGAAGCCAAGACGTATTCGCAAGTCATCACCCTCACCGACCGCATTGACTATCTCGCGCCGCTATCGAATAACCTGGGCTATTGCCTCGCGGTGGAAAAAATTCTCGGGATCGAAGTCCCCAAGCGCGCGCAATACATTCGCGTGCTGCTCACGGAGCTGACGCGCTGCGCTTCGCACCTGGTCTGGGTCGGCACGCACGCAATTGACCTGGGCGCGATGACCGTCTTCCTCTACAGCTTCCGCGAGCGCGAGGAAATTCTGAAAATCTTCGAATATCTCTCCGGCCAGCGGATGATGACTAGCTATTTCCGCATCGGTGGGCTCGCTCTGGAACCGCCTCCGGGCTGGCTCGATAAAGTGCAGCGCGTGGTCGATTCCCTACCGGGGCACATTGACGAATACGAAGATCTGCTCACCAAAAATAAAATTTGGCTCGGCCGCACGCAGGGAGTCGGAATCATCAGCGCCGCCGATGCCATCGCCATGGGCTGTTCCGGGCCGATGCTGCGCGGCAGCGGCGTTGCTTACGATGTGCGCAAAGCTTTCCCGTATTCCAGCTACGATGAATTCGATTTCAACGTGCAGACGCAGACGGCAGGCGATTGTTACGCACGCTATCAAGTACGCGTAGCCGAAATTCGCGAAAGCATCAAGATCGTGAAGCAGGCCATGCAGAAAATCCCCAGCGAAGGGCCGTTCCGCGCCGAGGTGCCGGGAATCATTCCTCCCTCGCGCGAGGAAATGAAGACGTCCATCGAAGGGCTGATCTATCACTTCAAAATATTCACCGAAGGATTTGCGCCGCCGCCGGGCGAAGTCTATCAAGCCATCGAGTCGCCGCGCGGCGAATTGGGCGTATTCGTGGCCAGCGACGGCTCGGCCAAGCCTTATCGCGTGAAGTTTCGCACGCCGTCATTCGTAAACTTGCAATCGCTGCCGAAGTTGGCGGAGGGCCGCCTGATAGCCGACGTGGTCGCCTGCATCGGCACCACCGACATCGTCCTGGGAGAAGTGGACCGCTAGACTCCAGCGGAAAAAGGGATTTATGCAATTGCCTGCGGCACTGGAAGAAAAGTTCACAACTCTGCTCGGACGCTACCCCGTGAAGCGCTCCGCGCTGATCCCGATGATGATGTACGCGCAGGATTATTTCGGCTTCCTCAGCGACGAGCTTCTCACCGACATCGCCCAGCGCCTGGACCTGAACATGACACAGGTCACCGAAACTCTGGCGTATTACTCGATGCTGCGCCGCAAGCCCGTCGGCCGCTATCACATTCAAGTATGCACCAACATTTCCTGCATGTTGCGCGGCGCGAACGAACTTTACGTGCACGTGCAGAAGCGCCTGGGAATCGGCAATAAAGAAGTTTCGCCGAGTGGCACATTTTCGCTGGAGGAAGTGGAATGCATGGGCGCCTGCACGGGCGCGCCGGCGATGCAGGTCAATTTCGATTTCTACGAGAATCTCGATCCGGAAAAAGTCGATGTGATTTTCGAGCAGTTGCAGGATGGCAAACGACCTAAGCCCGTCCCTGTGATTTCGGGCGCTCTGCACGAACGCAATGCCAACGAAGTCGTGGTGATCAGTAAGAATTTCGGCATCCCCAATTCGCGCTCCATCGACACCTACATGCAGCGCGATGGCTATAAAGCCCTCGAAAAAGCACTGAAGCAGATGACTCCGGACCAGATCATCGACGAAATGAAAAAGTCGAATCTGCGAGGGCGCGGCGGCGCGGGGTTTCCCACCGGAATGAAGTGGAGTTTCGTGCCCAAGGATATTCCCAAGCCCAAATACGTCCTGGCAAATGGCGACGAGAGCGAGCCGGGCACCTCTAAAGACCGTCCGCTGCTGGAAATGGACCCGCACCAGTTGATCGAAGGAATGGTGATCGCCGGCCGTGCCATCGGCTCCAATCAAGGCTACGCGTACATCCGCGGTGAATATCGCTACATTATCGACATCCTGGAGACCGCGATCGCCGAAGCCTATGCCAAGGGTTTTTTGGGCAAGAATATTCTCGGCAGCGGATTTGATTTCGACCTCGCCGCCCACACCGGCGCAGGCGCCTACGAATGCGGCGAAGAATCCGCGTTGATGGAATCACTGGAAGGCAAGCGCGGATATCCGCGCATCAAGCCGCCCTTCCCCGCCGTGGTCGGTCTTTACGGTCGCCCCACAGTTATCAACAACGTCGAGACGCTCAGCACCGTACCTGCCATTATTCGCGGCGGCGGCGATTGGTATGCCAGCTTGGGCACTCCGAAAAATGGCGGCACGCGCCTCTATTCGATTTCCGGTCACGTTAACAAGCCCGGCATCTACGAGCTTCCGCTGGGATTCAATCTGCGCCAGCTGATCGAAGACGTCGCGGGCGGCGTGCGCGGAGGAAAGAAACTGAAAGCGGTAATCCCCGGCGGCAGTTCGTGCCCGCTGCTCGACGCCAGCGAAATTGACGTCAACATGGATTACGACTCGGTTGCGAAGATCGGCTCGATGCTGGGCTCGGGCGGCACGGTGATCATTGATGAAGACACCTGCATGGTGGATCTCGCGCGCCGCATCATGCATTTTTACGCGCACGAATCCTGCGGCTGGTGCATTCCCTGCCGCGAAGGCACCACTTGGCTGCGCAAACTGCTCGATCGCTTCCATGATGGCGGCGGCCGCGCGGAAGATATTCCGCTGATTGACGAGCTCTCGAAAAATATGCTCGGGCGCACCTTCTGCCCGCTCGGCGATGCCGCGGCTCTGCCGACCATCAGTATCGTCAAGAAATGGCGCAGTGAATTTGAAGACCATCTCCACGGCAAATGCGCGCTGAAACCCGCGGAAATGATTCTAGGAGCCCACTAGGAAACGCATGGCGGACCAAAAGCAAGTCACCTTCACTCTCAACGGGCAGCAGATCGTAACGCCTGCCGGCACGCTGGTAATCGAAGCGGCCAAAAAACAAGGCGTCGAGGTTCCTTCGTTCTGCTATTACCCGGGGCTTTCGCTGCAGGCTGCCTGCCGCATGTGCCTGGTCGAAGTGGAAAAGATGCCGAAGCTGCAGACCGCATGCACGCTCGTTGCCACCGAAGGCATGGTCGTAAAGTCCGATACCGAACAGGTTCATAAAGCCCGCAAGGACATGATCGAGTTCCTGCTTTCCAATCATCCGCTCGATTGCCCTGTCTGCGATAAGGGCGGCGAGTGCGAATTGCAGGACATGACGTTCCACTACGGCCTCGATCACAGCCGCTTCACCGAAGAAAAGCTGCACTACCCAGAAGAAAAGTGGTCGCCTCTAGTTTATTACGATGCTCCGCGCTGCATCATGTGTTTCCGTTGCGTGCGCGTGTGCGATGAAGGCATGGATGTAAAAGCGCTCGGCGTTGGTGCGCGCGGCGTGCATTCCGTGATCATTCCTAATGAGCCCGGCCAGCTGGCCTGCGAAGAATGCGGCATGTGCATTGATATTTGTCCGGTCGGCGCGCTCACCAGCGGTACGTATCGCTATCAGACGCGTCCTTGGGAAATGCAATACGTTCCCAACCCCTGCACGCACTGCTCAAACGGCTGCAAGACCACGCTCAGCGTGCGCAACAACGAAATTCTGCGCGCCAATAATCGCGATGCATCCGGCGTGAATGGCGAATTTCTCTGCGGCAAGGGCCGCTTCGGCTTCGATTTCACCAGCAATGCTGAACGCGTGCGCCAGCCGCTCGTTCGTCGCAACGGCAAGCTCGAGCCGGCAAGTTGGGAAGACGCATTGGAAGAAGTCGCGCGGCGCCTGAAGCAAGTGCGCGACAAGCACGGCGCGAATGCCATCGGCGTAATCGGCTCAAATCACACCACCAACGAAGAAAACTACCTGCTCAATCGCTTCGCCCGCGCCACGCTCGGCACCAATAATGTTGACCACCACCGCACCGCGGACTATGCCGGGCTTTCCGCAGCCCTCGGCCCGGACGCCAACAGCGCCCTCGCCACCATGTCCGACGTTTACACCGCGCCCGCCGTCCTGCTGATCGGAAACGATGTGACGCAGCAGAATCCACTTGTCGCTTGGCAGATTCGCACCGGCGTGCGCCATCACAAGACGCGGCTCTACGTGATCAACGGCCTCGAAAGCAAAATCCATCGCCAGGCCACGCACCTGGTGAAAACCGCCAAGGGTGGCGAGCGCGCTGCAGTCCGCTGGCTCACGCACAGTGAAGGCACGTTCGATGCGCCCACCACCGACGCGCTCGTGCAACTGAAGGCCGCGCTCGAAGCCGAACAAGACGTCGTGATCCTCTTCGGCGCGGAAATTCAAGGCCCGTCGCTGCGTGATCTGGTCTCGTTCGCGGCGCGCATCAACGGCCAAACGAAAATCATGGCGCTGGGCGACTATTCAAACTCGCGCGGGGCTGCCGATATGGGCCTGCTCCCCGATCGCTTGCCTGGTTACGCGTCGCTGCACGATTCCGGTGAACGCGCCCGCTTCGGCAAAATCTGGGGCGCCGAGATTCCGTCCGCTCCTGGAATGACCGCGCGCGCCATGCTGGACGCAGCCGTCGCTGGAAAATTGAAGGCGCTCTACGTAGTAGGCGCCAATCCCGTGAAAACTTTTCACGTGGCCGAGCCCGATAAGCTCGGCAGGCTGGAATTGCTCGTCGTTCACGAAATGTTCTTGACCGAAACCGCGCAACGCGCCGACATCGTCTTCCCGGCAGCGTCTTCCTACGAAAAAGACGGCACGCTGACCAACACCGCGGGCCAGGTGCAAATGACCCATCGCTCGATTGACCCGCAAGGCCCGCGCAGCGACTTCGACCTGATCCGCATCCTTTCGCACCAGCTCGGCATGTTGGGTGTCGGCGCGCCCATCCGCCTGCGTACGCCCGAGGCTGCTTTCGACGAAATTCGCCAAAACGTGACAGGCTACGACCTGCCGGTTTCCAGTCTGCTCGGCGGAGGCGCGCCGCAGTCCGCCGCAACTTGCAAAGCGTCGGAGCCGTCTTACGACGTGCCGGTAGGAAATATTTTTTCGGCGAACGATTTTCTCTTTACCAGCGGCTCCCTGGGACGTTACTGTTCCAAGCTCACTTCTACCAAAGAGGCAAAAGATACGCCGTGGATTTCATCACCCAGCATCCAGTCCTGGTGGTATCGCTAGCTAAAATCGTCGGCCTGATGTTTTTGTTGATGACGACGCTGGCGTACCTGTCCTGGTTTGAACGTAAGGTCATCGCGCATATTCAATCGCGCTGGGGCCCGTACTACGTTGGAGCGCACGGCTTGCTGCAGCCGCTGGCCGACGGCGTGAAATTTCTATTCAAGGAAGACCTCACGCCCCCGGGCGCGGACCGCTTCGTTTACATCCTCGCGCCGGTGCTCGCGCTTACGCTCGCCTTGACCACGCTCGCGTTGATTCCGTTCGGCCCACCCAGCGTGCAATGGCTGGGAGAATCCACGCTCATCGTCGCCAATAGCAGCATTGGGTTGATGTTCGTCTTCGCGATCACTTCAATAGGCGTGTACGGCGTCGCGCTCGCGGGATGGTCGTCCAACAGCAAGTATCCCCTGCTCGGCGGCCTGCGCAGCTCCGCGCAAATGATCAGCTACGAAGTTTCGCTCACGCTTGCTGTCGTCGGCGTAGTGCTCCTGTCCGGAACGCTAAATTTCAACGAGATGATCGAATCGCAGCGAGGCTACTATCTCCATTTCATCCCGTGTTGGAACGTGGTTCCGCAGATCGTCGGCTTCCTCTGCTATTTCCTCTCCGCCGTCGCAGAAACCAATCGCGCTCCCTTCGATCTACCGGAAGGCGAAACCGAGCTCGTTGGCGGTTTCCACACCGAATATTCCAGCTTCAAGTTCGCCATGTTTTTCATGGCCGAGTACGCCAACATGATCACCGTTTCGTGCCTGGCGACGATCCTTTTCTTCGGCGGCTGGCTCTCGCCTTTCCCCGAATCTTGGACCGTCATGCGTTACCTTCCTCCCGCGGGCTTGCTGGCGCTGGCAGTCTATCTCGCCTACGACACGGTAGTCCTCGCGCGCGGCATCGCGCGCATCCAGCTCATCGTCGTCACCACGGGTGCTTTGGTAATCGGCCTCGCCTGCCTGCATCCGGTAGTGCTCGCCATCCTCCAAGGGCCGTTCTGGTTCCTGCTGAAAGTCGGCCTCATCATGTTCTTCTACGTCTGGACCCGCGCGACGCTGCCGCGCCTGCGTTACGACCAGCTGATGTCCTTCGGCTGGAAATTTCTCCTGCCAGTCGCGCTCGCAAACCTGGTGATCACCGCGCTGGTAAAAGTCTGGCCGCAGCTGGTGAACCACGGATGACGCTGCCGTTCATCGTTTTCTTCGCCTGCGCGTTCCTGGCCGTAGTCGGCGCGCTAACGTTGATTCTCGCGCGCGAACCGATTCACAGCGCGCTCTCGCTCGTCCTGGTGATGGTTTCACTCGCCGTGCTCTACCTGCTGCTCGGGGCGGAGTTCATCGCGGCAGTCCAGATCATCGTTTATGCCGGCGCGATCATGGTGTTGTTCGTCTTTGTCATCATGCTGCTCAACGCCGGCGTCGAAGAACGCACGGACTACAGCAAGCTCGCGAAATATGCTGGTCTTCCGTTTGGCTTCTTCTTGCTCCTCGCGCTCACGTTCTGGATGTGGACTTCCTTCATCGGCAAGCAAATTGCCAACGGCGTAGGCGGCACCAATGCGTCAGTCTCCACGCGCGAGCTTTCCGCGCAGCTGTTTCAGAAGTACCTGTTCCCGTTTGAGGCCACTTCAATCCTGATTTTGATCGCAATTCTCGGCGCGCTGGTTCTGGCGAAGAAGGACGAATGAGCGTAGTCCCCATTTCGTATTACCTGGTGTTGAGCGCCGTTCTTTTCGGCCTCGGCATCGTCGCGTTTGTTGTGAAACGCAACATCATCACTATCTTCATGGCCATCGAACTGATGCTGAACGCCGTGAATCTGGCCTTCGTGGCCTTCGCGCGCGCGCATAACCAGCTCGACGGCCTAGTGTTCGTATTTTTCGTGATTGTGGTCGCCGCCGCGGAATCTGCGGTGGGCCTCGCCATCATCATCACCGTGTACCAGAATCGCCAAACTTTGAACATCGAACGGATAAACCTGCTCAAATTCTAATGTTCATACTCGACCATCTCTGGATCATCATCGCGCTGCCGCTGCTGGGCGCGGCCATTAACGGCCTATTGGGCAAGAATTTTTCCAAGACCATCGTAAATTCCGTTGGCATCGGGTCCATCGCGCTGGCATTTCTTTCCTACGCCGAAGCGGTCCGTGAATTCGCGCAGCTTTCCGCCGATCAGATCCCCTGGGTGAAAACCTACTTCACGTGGATCACCGCCGGCCAGTTCAGAGTGAATTTCTCCCTGCAAGTTGATCAGCTCACCATCGTGATGCTCGGCGTCGTCACCTTCGTCAGCCTGCTCGTGCACATTTATTCCACCGGCTACATGGCGCACGAAGAGGGCTACTACCGCTTTTTCAGCTACCTGAACCTGTTCGTCTTCTTCATGCTCACTCTGGTCCTCGCCGCGAATGTCGTGCTGATGTTCGTCGGTTGGGAGGGCGTGGGCCTCTGCAGCTACCTGCTGATCGGATTCTGGTTCCTGAAGCAATCCGCCATCAGCGCGGGCAAGAAAGCTTTCATCACCACGCGCATCGGTGACTTCGGCTTCACCGTCGGCATCCTGCTGCTTTTCTGGACCTTCAAGTCCGTGGACTTCGGCACAATTTTCAAACAGCTCGTTAGCGGTTCGCCGGACGCTGCTGTGCCCACCGGCGTATTAACGACCATCTGCCTGCTGCTCTTCACCGGCGCGATCGGCAAATCCGCGCAGCTACCTCTATATGTCTGGTTGCCGGACGCGATGGAAGGCCCCACGCCCGTCAGCGCCTTGATCCACGCGGCGACGATGGTCACCGCCGGTGTCTACATGGTCGCGCGCATGAATCCCCTCTTCTCCCGCGCGCCCGTGGCGATGTTCGTAGTCGCGCTGATCGGCGCGCTCACTGCATTCTTCGCCGCCACCATCGGCCTCGTGCAGACGGACATCAAAAAAGTTCTCGCCTATTCCACCGTCTCACAGCTCGGCTACATGTTCCTGGGCCTTGGCGTCGGCGCCTATGCCTCCGGCGTCTTCCACTTGATGACGCACGCCTTCTTCAAAGGCTTGCTGTTCCTCGCGGCTGGCAGCGTGATTCACGCGATGGGCGGCGACCAGGAAATGCCGCACATGGGCGGATTGCGCAGCAAAATCCCGATTACGTTCTGGACCATGTTTATCGCCACGCTCGCTATCACCGGCATCCCGGGATTTGCCGGATTCTTCAGCAAGGACGAAATTCTCGATGCCGCGTTCTCCGGTCCTCTACACAGTACTGGGCTGTGGCTTCTTGGCCTGATCGGCGCCGGCCTCACCTCGTTCTACATGTTCCGTCTGATTTTCCTCACTTTCTTCGGCGAGCCGCGCTACGACGAGCACAAAGTGCACGTGCACGAATCGCCGCACAACATGACAGTGCCTTTGATTATCCTGGCGATTTTCTCAACCGTCGGCGGATGGGTCGCCGCGCCACACCTGGTCGGCGGCACGGACTACTTCGAGAAATTCCTGCATCCAGTATTCGCCATCTACGCGCCGGCATCCGCTGAGGGCTCCGCAGAAGCATTGGAAACTCCAGGAATGATTCTGCTGCACGCGCTCACCGGATGGCCCGTGCTCATCGCGCTCGCCGGATTGCTCGTGGCCTGGTGGTTCTACGTCAAGAGCCCCGAAACGCCAAAAAAACTCGCAGACAGCCTGCGCGCGCCCTACACGTTGCTGCTGCACAAATATTATGTGGACGAACTCTACAACGCGGCAATCATCCAGCCGCTGCTGTGGATTTCGACGAACGTGCTCTGGCACGTCGTGGATGAAACTGTGATCGACGGCACGGTGAACGGTGTAGCCCGCGTCGCCCGCGAATCCGGCAGCGAGCTGCGCGAAATTCAATCCGGCAACGCGCGCAGCTACGCCACGTGGGTGGTGATTGGCGCAGTCGGCGTCACGGTGCTGATGATCGGACTCTGGGGGATGGTGCGCTAGCGTGGAAATGCAATCTCATTTGCTCTCGGTAATCATATTCCTGCCGCTGCTGGGTCTTCCGGCGCTGCTGATGCTGCGTTCGGACGACCACACCTGGATTCGCCGCATCGCCCTGGCCGTCTCGCTCGCGGAATTCGCAATTTCGCTCGCGTTCTTGCTGCCCACTTTCGATTCCGCGAACCCCGGCTACCAGTTCGTTGAAAATCACCGCTGGATTCGCGACGCGATTCAATACCACATCGGCGTGGACGGCATCAGCCTGTTTCTCGTGCTGCTCACCACGTTCCTTACGCCGCTTGCGATTTTGTGTTCCTGGAATTCGATTCACGAATACGTGAAGGGCTTCTTCGTCGCGCTGCTCGTGATCGAAACAGCCATGATCGGCGTTTTCGTGTCGCTCGACCTGTTCCTCTTCTTCTTGTTCTGGGAATTGACGCTGATTCCCATGTATTTCCTGATCGGCATATGGGGACACACCCGTCGCATCTATGCCGCCGTGAAATTCATTCTGTACACCATGTTTGGCTCGATCCTGATGCTGGTTGCGATTCTGTGGCTCTACAATCTCAGCGGCACGCACGGACTGGTGCGCACCTTCGATTTGCCGGAACTGGCGGCGCGCCTGCAACGGGGCTATATCCTGCTGCCGCCGCACACCGAACTTTGGCTCTTCGGCGCGTTCTTTCTCGCGTTTGCGATCAAAGTCCCGCTCTTCCCGCTGCACACATGGCTGCCGGACGCGCACACCGAAGCGCCAACCGCCGGCTCCGTGATCCTCGCGGGTGTGATGCTGAAGCTCGGCACCTACGGCATGATGCGCTTCTGCCTGCCGCTGTTTCCGGGAGCCGCGCACACCATGGCTCCGTTGATCGGCGTGCTGGCTATTATCGGTATCGTTTACGGCGCGCTGGTGGCGACGATTCAACCCAATTTCAAGCGGCTGATCGCCTACACCTCCGTCAGCCACCTGGGATTTGTCGTGCTGGGAATTTTTTCCTTCACTACCATTTCATTTCAAGGCGCTGTCTTTCAGATGATCAGCCACGGCGTTTCTACCGGCGCGCTCTTCCTCGGCCTGGGCATGATTTACGATCGCCGGCACACCTACGAAATCAAGGAATTCGGCGGCCTGGTGAATTCCATGCCCGTGCTGATGGCCTTCTTCCTGTTCGTGTGCCTCTCGTCGCTCGCGCTGCCGCCGCTCAACGGATTCATCGGTGAGTTCCTAATCTTGATCGGTGTCTTCCAGTTTCATCACGCATGGGCTTCCTGGGCTGCCAGCGGCTCGGTGCTCTCGGCGATCTATTTGCTGTGGTCTTACCAACGAGTCGCGCTCGGTGAACTTACCAACGACAAGAATCGCACGCTGCCCGATGCTTCCGGCCGCGAGCGCTTGATTCTCGTCACCGCCGCGCTCGCGATTGTTTTCATGGGCGTCGCCTCGGCGCTCTTCACGCACCGCATGCAGGCGACCACCGATAGCCTGGTGCAGCAATCGCTCGGCCACGCGGAGAACGCTACTGCGCTCCCGCACCAGCCTCCTGCGCTCGCCGCCGGACAGACGATGCTCCTGGCGCCGCAGCCGCTACCGCAGCTCGTGCTCCCCACCATGCATGACCGCTCGCTCGCCTCCATCGCTGCACGGACGGTGCAGCCGTGATTCAGTTCCCCGCGGAGCAGCTCGCGAACCTGCATCGCCTCGCGCCGGAAATCGTTCTATGCCTCTTCGGCATCATCATCATGCTCGCCGACCCGTTCCTGGGCTCGGCGCGACAACGCGTCTTAGGATGGATCGCATTCGCCGGCACGCTCGTAGCGCTCGCCTCAATTCGTCTTATGGCGCTCGACCCGGGCATGGCTTACAACAATCTGATCAGCGCCGACGCCTTCAGCATTTTTGTACACGTAGTGGTAATCGGCGCCGCGGCCCTGGCGATTCTCGGCTCCATGCACTACCTCGACCAGGAAGGCATTCAGCGCGGCGAATATTATTCGCTGGTGCTGTTCGCCGCGGCTGGCATGGGCATCCTCGTGGGCGCAAACGAGCTGGTAACCGCGTTCATCGGCCTGGAAATGAGCTCTATCTCGAGCTACATCCTCGCCGGCTTCCGCCGCCGCGCCGTAAAATCCAATGAAGCCGGACTGAAATATTTCATCCTCGGTTCCTTCGCCACCGCGTTCTTCCTCTATGGCATCGCGATGGTGTACGGGTCCACAGGAACCACGCGCATAGATCAGATCCAAGCCGCGCTCGAAAAATTAATGGCCGCGCAAGGGCGCCTGGATTCGCTCTCCATCGTCGGCCTCGCGCTGATCTTCGTTGGCCTGGGCTTCAAAGTAGTCGCCGCTCCCTTCCACATTTACGGCCCGGACGTTTACGAAGGCGCCCCCACGCCCGTCACCGCCCTGCTCGCATCTGGGCCCAAGGCCGCGACGTTCGCGCTGATGCTGCGAATTTTCTACGTGGGCTTCGGCACCGCGGACGGCCTGTGGTTCTGGGCCATCTCGATTTCCGCCGTCCTCACCCTGTGCATCGGCAATTTCGCCGCGCTCGTGCAGACCAACGTAAAGCGCATGCTGGCCTATTCCTCCATCGCGCATGCGGGATACATTCTGGTCGCCTTCGCCGCAGGCACCGTTTACGGCGTCGCCGCCGTGCTTTTTTATCTCTCGGCCTACGTGCTCATGAAAGTCGGCGCGTTCCTGGTGATCGCGCATCTCGGTCAGCGCGACGAACAGCGCCTGGAAATCACCGACTACGCCGGCCTGGGCACGAAACAACCGGTTCTCGCCGCATGCTTCAGCTTGTTCCTATTTTCACTGCTGGGCCTGCCCGCCACCGGCGGCTTCCTCGGAAAATTCTTCGCGTTTCAAGCCGCGCTCGATTCGCGCATCGTCTGGCTGGTCGTGATAGCCGCCATAAACAGCGTCATCGGCGCCTACTATTACCTGCGCGTGGTAATCGCCATGTATTTCTGGGAGCCATCGAAAGATTACACACCATCGAAAGTCGCCCCCGCGCTGGTCCTCGCGCTAAGCATCGCCGCCATCGGCACCCTCTACCTGGGCATTCTCCCCAGCCACGTACTCGACTATGCCAAAGCCGCGGCCGACTCGCTTACCCTGCATTAAAAAACGGACCGCCCTGTCGCCGATCTGAGTTGATTTCCGCAGGGGCGGGTCTAAGACCCGCCCCTACAGCAGCCGTCGCTCGCAAGCAACGTCCCTACAAAAAACAACAAGCCCGGAAGCTCGCTCTTCGCGAACTTCCGGGCTCCGAATTCTTTGCCTGAACTTTACTTCACTTTCAAGAATACGATCGCAAACGTGTACAGCGCCATCGATTCGATCAGCACCAGCGCCAAAATCAACGCGAAACGAATCGCCGCTGCCGCCCCCGGATTACGCGCCAAACCTTCGCAAGCCGCCGCGGTAGCCTTGGCCTGCGCGTAGCCGCCCGCCGCCGAAGCAATTGCCATCGCGAACCCGGAAGTAATCGCGACCCAGTTCGTCGCCACAGCTTCCCCCGCCGTCCCCTGCGCAAACGCCGTCGGGGCAAACATGATCACCGCGACCACCCCCAGCAGAAACAACGCGTACCTCTTCATGGTGTTCTCCTCGTTATGAATTTGCCGCCAGGCGGTGGCTCCCGTCATCCTCAAGCAGACGGGATCACACTGACAGCGATAATGCCAACCAACAAACGTATAAATCCGCGCCGCAAATTAGTGCTCCTCGCCCACCGCTCCCGCCACATAAATCACGGGGAGAATCGTAAAGACGAACGCTTGCAACACGGCCACAAAAATATGCAGCAAAATAAATGGGACAGGACCCAGCAGCGGAATAATCGCGCCCACGTAGCCCCATTTCCCGAGGTGACCCAAAAACAAATACATCTCCAGCATCAACCCGAGAAACAACACATAGAGCGTCTCGCTCACCAGCATGTTCACCCAGAGACGCACGGTGAGCGAAAGCAATCGCGCCAGATTGCTGACGATTTCAATCGGCAACATGATCGGCGACATCGCCAGCACCGGACCCAGGAAATGCTTGCCGTGCCCGAGCACGCCGTGCTTCACCACGCCCACCCAGTTGTAATAAATGAACACCACAATGGCGCAGCCCAGCGGCACGGAGACGACCGCGGTCGGCGACATAAAGGTGGGAAACAGCCCAACCAAATTGCAGATCAATACAAAAATCCCGATGCTGCCAAGCATCGCCACATACTTCTGCCCGTCGTGCCCGACGTTGTCGTCCAACAGGTCGCGAATTCCCACGCCCATCGAATTCGTCAGCAGCGCTTCCATGCACTGCTGCGTGCCTCCAGGGCGATCCACCCTAATTCGCGTGCGCAGCCACAAAAAGAAAACCGCGGCCAGTGCAAACACCACAAGCTCGAAAGCCACATGGTTGGGTATCGGAAATTCTGCGTTCTCAGGATGGATGTGCAGAGCCGCAAGCAATGCACCGACCGGCTTGCCTAGCAAGCGGTTCAGCGCAATCGTAACCCACAGTAATCCCTCTCCCATTTCCACCCTTTCAGGAACTCGCGTCTGGAGGCGGGCTACGCCGAAAAAGCTGCCCCACCATTTCCACCAGAATCGCGGCAACCACGGAAAAAAATCCGGCCAGCAGGCTTGCTACCGGAGGTCTAAAGGCCCGCAGAATAGCATACGCGGCGACGATCAGCAAAGCGTAGCGGCCCAGGAATTTCAAATAAACACTGGCCGGAACCTGCGCCCGCTGCGCTCCCACCTGCGCCGTCGAAAGCCGCGCGAGTGTATCCACCCCCTGCTTCATCCAGCGATAATTTACCCAGGAGAGGATCGCTCCCGCGGCTAATCCCGCAGCCGCCCTGCGGCCCCATACAAACCATGTCGCGACCGTCGCGACAGCACCGATGCCAGCAATCAGCCATTCAATCCGGCGTTCCGCGGCACTGTAAAATTCTTCATCCCCCGCCATTGGCGCCGCCGTCCGTCTTCTCAGCGCGCGTGAGCCGGCGAATCACGTCCCACACACCTGCGCCGAATCCGAGAAAACCGAAAATGAGTGTGAGAAGCGGCGAAGTGTGCAACCAGCGATCCAGCAGATATCCTGCGCCACCAGCAATTGCAATCGTGGCAATCAAAATGACGGGTAACTCCATCGCCATCGCCACTTGCGCCGCGCCACCGCTCGGCCGCTTGCCAGGGGCTGGATTAGGGGAGGACATTACGCGCCACCGGTCATTGGCCGTGGACGCTCATTGGCCAAACGGCGTCAAAATCGAATACGTTGCCAAACGCAGGAACTGCTCTGGAAACATCCCAGCCGCGAGCGTCACGATCACCATCGCGCCCAGCGCAAATTTCTGCGCCCAAGAAATCACGGGCTGCACCCTGTCGCTCGATTCGCGCACCCACATCGCCGCCACCATCCGGAAATAGTAATATACCGCCGGCAAAATATAGAGCACCCCCAAAACCGCTAGCACGGTGTGATGCGTCTCAATCAAAGCCCAGAAAATCAAGAGTTTTGCGACAAAGCCAGCCGTGGGCGGAATTCCCGCCAGCGACAGGAGGAAAATCAGCATCAGCACTGCCGCGCCCGGACTGCGTTCGATCAATCCATTCAAATCATCAATCTCCTCGCCGATAATTCCCTTGCGCCGCAGCAAAATCACCACCGCGAACGCGCCCGTATTGAAGAACACATACACGAACAAATAAAACGCCATCGCCTGCAATCCGCGCTCGTGCAAAGTCCCATCCGGATTCACCGCCGCCACAAACCCCAGCAAAATGTATCCCACTTGCGCGATCGAAGAATACGCCAGCAGCCGCTTGATATTGGTCTGCGTGATCGCAGCGAGCGTGCCCACCGTGAGCGACAGCACTCCGACTGCCTCCATGATGCGCACCCAGTCCAGATTCACCGGCCAGAAAACGGTCAGGAACAAGCGCAGCAGCAGCGCGAAGCTCGCGGCCTTGGAAGCGCCGCTGACGAACGCTGTAATGGCCGTAGGCGCCCCCTCGTAAACGTCCGGCGCCCACTGATGAAACGGCACCCCGGCAATCTTGAAAAATATTCCGGCAGCCACGGTTCCCAGCGCAAGGAAAGTCAGCAGATCGGCTCCGGCCCCTTGCGCGTTCCGTGCTGCAATCGCGTGCTCGATCACTTCCAGATTCGTCGAGCCAGCCAAGCCGTACAAAATCGAAAACCCATAAGCCAGAATGCCCGAGCTGAAGGCCCCCATCAGCATGTACTTCATCGCGGCTTCGTTTGACCTGCGGTCGCGCCGCAGAAACCCGCTGAGCACGTAAAAACTCAGCGCCATCGTTTCGAGCCCCAGGAACAGCACCACCAGATCGTTTCCGCACGCCAGAAACATCATGCCCACGGTGGCAAACAGCATCAGCGCGTAATATTCGCCGTGCTGTTCGTCCTCAATCTCCATGTAACGCACCGAAATCAAAATCACCAGCGCCGTGGACGCGAGGAAAAGGAAACCAAAGAAGATAAAAAACGGATCGATGACGATGGAATTGTAGAAACCCGGCTCGGGACCAATCGGAGGCGACGCATACGCACGCAACATGTAAAGCGACCCGCCGCTGAACACTACCCCCAGCATCGCGGTCAATGCATTCCAGGATTTCTGCGGCTTGGTAAGCAGGAAATCGCTCAGCAATATCGCCAGGCCGAAAAATATCAGCATCGCTTCCGGCAGCACCAGAAAGAAATCCCCGCGCGTCTGCTCGAAGATGTTCTGCCAGTTCACCTATTTCACCTCGGCCTGCGCGCCAGTCGGGCTCGGTGTCGCCGTTCCCGTCGCGCCACTTGCCGCGGCCGCAGCCTTCTCGCCCGGCGAGTGCGTATCCGCGTAGTACCCCGGATGCACGCATTCCACCAGGCGATGCACCGGCTGCTCGACCACCTTAAAAAGCGGCGCGGGATAAATTCCGATCCAGAACGCCAGGACCACCAGCGGAATCAGCGTCGCATACTCGCGCGCATTCAGGTCCGGCAAATGCTCGTTCGCCGGATTCGTCACCGAACCGAACATCACCCGCTGGTACAGCCACAACAAATATGCCGCGCCCAAAATCACGCCGAACACGCCCCAAGCCGCCCACTGCCAGCTCACCTCAAACACGCCGCGCAAAATCGTCAACTCACCGATAAACCCATTCAGCAGCGGCATGCCCAGTGAGCTAAGCGTGATGATCAAATAAACCGCAGCGAAATTCGGCATCGGCGTAGATAGCCCGCCGAATTCCGAGATCAACCGCGTATGCCGCCGTTCGTACAGCACGCCCACCAGCAGAAAGAGCGCGCCGGTGGAAATCCCATGATTGATTTGCTGAATAATGCTGCCGGAAAGCCCCAGCGGCGTAAGCACGAAAATCCCCAGCGTACAGAAACCCATGTGGCTCACCGACGAGTACGCGATGAGCTTCTTCATGTCCTTCTGCATCATACAAACGAGCGCGCCGTAAATAATTCCGATCAACGAGAGCACGATCACAATGCCGCGGTATTTCACAGTCGCGTCGGGAAACATCGGCACCGAAAATCGCAGAAATCCGTACGTTCCCATCTTCAAAAGCACGCCGGCCAGTATGACGGAACCAGCCGTCGGTGCCTCAGTGTGCGCGTCCGGCAACCACGTATGGAACGGGAACATCGGCACCTTGATCGCGAACGCGAAAAAGAACCCCCAGAAAAGCCATTTCTGCAACCAGCCATCCTGCGCGGTGAAGGGGTGTTCGAGAATCGCGCGCACGTCGAAAGTGTTCCGATAGTAGTAGATCGCCAGAATCGCCAGCAGCATCAGCACCGACCCAGCCAGCGTGTACAGGAAAAACTTGATCGCCGCATACAGGCGCCGCTCGCTGCCCCACACCCCGATCAGGAAATACATTGGCACCAGCATTACTTCCCAGAAAACGTAGAACAGCACGAAATCCAAGGACATGAAAACGCCGAGCATGCCCGTCTGCAACAGCAACAGCAGAATGTAATATTCTTTTTCGCGTTTGTGGATCGCCGACCAGGAAGACAAAATCGCAATCGCTCCGAGCACCGTCGTCAGCATCACCATCAGAAAGCTCAGCCCATCAATGCCTAGCGTGAACTGCGCGCCGGGCCCGTGCGTGCCACCAAGAGAAGGAATCCAACTGAGGTTCTCTACAAACTGAAATTGCGGTGCGCCCGCTCCGGATTGAAAGCGCCAGATCAGAGGCAGCGAAACCAGCAGCCCGAGAAATCCGAACAAGTTGCCCATCCAACGATGCAGGTCGGGCCGGTCGCGCGGAATAAAAAGCATCAAAATCGCGCCGATCAGAGGCGTGAACAGGATCGTGCTTAAAATGTGGCTATCGGAAAAGAGCATCCGTTCCCTCGCGTTCTTCTACTAGAACAATTTGCAGATCTTGCCCGCCCGCATGCCCAGCTAGTGCACCGCGTGATTCGCCAGATAAAAGTAATATCCCAGGAACCCGATCAAACCGATCACGATGAACAGCATGTAGCTCTGCACTAAGCCGTCCTGAATCAAGCGCACAGGAAAGCTAAGCACCCACACAATCCGGGCGCCGAGCTTCACGGATCCGTCCACAATCCACGTGTCCCACCACATCGAAACGCGCGACACCCATCGCGTCAGCCATCCCGCGCCGTCCACGCCCACGCCGTTAATCACGTTCGTGTCGAACCAGCCCAGCGCCAATCCCAAATCCTTCGCGCGATTCACAAACAGGGCGTTGTACAGCTCGTCCACATAATATTTGTGGTACACCAGCTCGTAAAATCCATTCAGGCTCTTCGCGATTTTCGCCGGAAATTCCGTGCGCTTGATGTACAGATACCACGCGAACAAAATTCCCAGCAGCACGAGGCCCTCGGACATCAGCATCAAATTAATCTCACCGATGCGAGAACTCGGCCCCTTAAGGGGCTCGACGCGCGCTGCGTGCCCAATTCCCACAACTGGCTCGAGAAAATGCACGAAGTGACTATTGCCACCAAGAATTTCCGGCCAACTGACCAAGCCCCCCAAAATCGAAAGCGCCGCCAGAATCACCAGCGGCACCAACATGGCCTTCGGCGATTCATGAATGTGATGATCTACCTCATGATCCACGCGCGACGTTCCATGAAATGTCATGAAAATCAGCCGAAACATATAAAACGCGGTCATACCCGCGGTGAAATATCCGATGGCCCAGAGCAGCACATCTTGTTCGTAGGCTTTGCCGAGAATCAGGTCTTTGCTAACAAATCCGGCGAACGGAAAAATTCCCGCGATCGCGAGCGTCGCGATCAACATCGTCCAATACGTCACCGGAATGCGCTTCGATAGCGCCCCCATCTTGCGCATATCCTGCTCGCCCGAAAGCGCGTGGATCACGCTGCCCGCCGCAAGGAACAGCAATCCCTTGAAAAATGCGTGCGTCATCAAATGAAAAATTCCGGCGGTAAACGCGCCCACGCCGCACGCCAGGAACATATAACCCAGTTGCGAAACGGTCGAATATGCCAGAACTTTCTTGATGTCGTTCTGCACCACGCCAATCGTGGCCGCGAAAAGCGCCGTGATCGCTCCGACCAGCGCGACCAAGTACATGGCCTTCGGCGCTAACTGATAAATCGCGTTCGTGCGCGTCACCATATACACGCCTGCGGTCACCATCGTCGCCGCGTGGATCAGCGCGCTCACCGGCGTCGGCCCTTCCATCGCGTCCGGCAGCCATACATACAGCGGAATCTGCGCCGACTTTCCAGCAGCGCCCACAAAAAGCAGCAGCGCAATCGCCGTCAGCCATGCATCGCCCTTCTGGAAGTTTCCCGCCACCAGCGCCGGACCGATATCGCTGAAGCGCACCGTCCCTAGCACCGCCGAGCATAGAAAAATTCCCAGCAGAAATCCCGCGTCGCCCACGCGGTTGACGATAAACGCTTTTTTCCCCGCGTCCGAAGCCGACTTGCGATGAAAATAGAATCCGATCAGCAGATAGCTGCAAGTCCCGACGCCTTCCCAACCCACGAACATCATCAAGAAATTATTCGCCAGTACCAGAATCAGCATCGCGAACATGAACAAATTCAAATAACCGAAGAAACGGTAATATCCGCCCTCGTGCGCCATGTATCCGGTGGAATACACGTGAATCAGGAATCCCACGCCAGTGACGACCAGAATCATCACCGCCGAAAGCGGATCAATCTGAAATTCCCAGCCAGCCACGAAATTAGCCGGCCGGCCGTCGAACATGTGATAAGGCACAGCGGGAAGCCACTCAAAAAGTAGCTTCGAAAAAAACCGCTCGCCCTGCGGCAGAGCGACCAGCTGAAAAAACGCGCCCACGGAAAAAATAAACGAAACGAATACGCTCCCCGCGCACAAATAGCTGACCACGTTGTTCGCCAGCTTCCGGCCAAAGAACAGCATCACCGCCGCCGTCAGCAATGGAAACAGCGGTATGAGCCAGATATGCTCCAGAAAATACGGCGCGTTCATAGGTACGTCTTCACCATTTCATGATGTCCATTTCATCCGCCAGCACCGTCTCGCGATTGTGGAAAAAAGCCAGAATGATGCCCAAGCCCACCGCAGCTTCCGCGGCCGCGTCGGTAATAATAAAGATCGCGAACACCTGCCCATCCACCGTTCCCCACATCCGCGAAAAAACCATCAGATTGATGTTCACCGCGTTCAATATCAGCTCGATGGACATCAGCATGATGATCACGTTGCGCCGCGTCAGTACTCCGATCACGCCGATCGTGAAAAGCGCCAGGCTCAGAAACAGGTAATAATCGACCGGAATCATCCCACTCTCCGCTTGGCCATCACCACCGCGCCAATCATCGCCACCAGCAACAGAATCGAAGCAATCTCAAACGGCAGCATGTAATGGCTAAAAAGCGCGTCCGCAACCGCCTCGGTATTTTTCGGCGAAATCTCCGCGGCCATCGCCGGCAAACGCAGCGGGTCTCGTCCCGCCTGGGTCGCGTGGATCGCGAACAGAAATTGCGCGGCCAGCACCAGCGCCAGCGCCCCCGCCACAAACCACTGCCGGTTGAATTGCACCTGACGCATCGAAACGTCCAGATTCACCAGCATGATCACGAACACAAACAGCACCATGATCCCGCCCACGTACAAGATGATTTGCACGACGAAAAGAAACTCCGCCTGCAGCAACAGAAAAATTCCAGCCGTGGACAAAAGCGTGTTGATCAAAAACACAGCGCCGTGCACGATATTCCGCCGCGTCACCATCAAAATCGCGGAAGCTACCGCCATAACCGCGAAAAATATAAATAGCGCTTGATTCAGCGTCTGCATCTATCTATTCACCATCCGCCGTCTGCGCATCTACAATCGGCGCATCATCTTTCGCCAGCAACATCGCCACACCCAAAGTCGCGAGCGTCGTCGGAATCAACGACACAATCGGCCCCCAAGCGAACTGCTGCCGCAGCACAATCGCCACGCCCACGCCGATCACGTTCACCAGCGCCAATGGAATCAAGAATCGCCAGCCCAGCCGCATCAATTGGTCAAACCGGTATCGCGGAAACGTAAACCGTATCCACAAGAACGCATAAATGTATGCGAACACCTTGGCCATGAACCAGAACGCGCCATGAATCCCCTGCATCACCGCCGGGGGCGCAAACAGCGCCCCGGCCAGCACGCAAGCCACACCGAAGCACAACACCGCAACCATCACCATGACAATTTTCTGAATTTTCACCGGCTGCTTCGGCGCAAGCTTCAACGAATACAAAGCCACGCCCAGTGTCAAAAGCGCAGGAAGCGCGTCCAACCACTCAACGCCTGTCCCCGGAATATGCTCGTGATAACGCGCTCCCGGCCGCAGCCACCCGCCCAGAAATAAAGTCGTCGCGATCCCCGCCACGATAATCATGTTCGCGTATTCGGCCAGAAAATATAGCGACCAGCGAAACCCGCTGTACTCCGTCATATATCCGGCCACCAATTCCGATTCCGCTTCCGGCAAATCAAAAGGCGCGCGATTGGTTTCCGCGATCGAGCCCACCAGATAAATGAAAAACCCGAATGGCACCGAAAAACCGAACCACACACCCTGGTCCGACTGCGCCTGCACAATATCTTTCATCGAAAGCGAGCCCGCCAGCAGCAGCACCGAAATCAATCCCAGCCCCGCCGCGGTTTCATAGCTCACCAGCTGCGCCGCGCTGCGCAAAGCTCCCAGCAGCGAGTAGTGACTGTTCGAAGCCCAGCCGCCCAGCACAATGCCGTAAATCCCAAGGGAACTAATCGCCAGTATGAAAAGCAATCCGATATTCAAATCCGCGATCTGAAACGCCGGACCGATCGCCAGCGCCGAATACGCCAGCAGCGCCATCGTCACGCTGACCAGCGGCGCGAACCAGAACATCAGCCGGTCCGCCTCATTCGGAATAATGTCTTCTTTCAAAAGCAATTTCACCGCGTCCGCAATCGGCTGCAGCAAACCGTGTGGCCCCACGCGCATGGGACCAAGCCGCGCCTGCATATCCGCCATCACTTTTCTTTCCATCAATACGATGTAGCCGGCCATCAGTGGCAACACCGCGACGATCACCACCGCATACAGCACCGGCAGCACGAACGGCATGATAGAAGGTGGAATCAGATGTCCCATTTTTTAGCGGTCCACTTCCCCCAGCACAATATCAATCGTACCGATGATCGCCACCACGTCCGCGATCAGCGAACCCTTCGCCATCTTGTCGAACGCCTGCAAATTAATAAATGACGGCGGCCGCACGCGCACGCGGTACGGCTGCGTCGTTCCGTCGCTGACGATGTAATACCCCAGCTCGCCCTTGGGCGCCTCGATCGAGTGATACACCTCGCCCGGCGGCGGCTTCAGCACTTTGCCGATGCGCGCCATGATCGGCCCGGTGGGAATATTTTCCACCGCCTGCAGGCAGATGCGCCGCGACTGCCGCATTTCTTCCATGCGCACCACGTACCGGTCGTATGTGTCACCGGTCTCGCGCGTGGGAATATCAAATTCATATTGGTCGTAAGCCGCGTAAGGCTGCGCCTTGCGCAAATCCCATTTCACGCCGCTCGCGCGCAGCACCGGACCAGTCACGCCCAACGCAATCGCATCTGCTGCGTTCAAAATCCCCACGCCCTTCGTTCGCCCCACCCAGATGCGATTTTCCGTAAGCAGCGTCTCGTACTCGTCAATCTTGTGCGCGAAATCGTTGCAGAAACGCTTGGTGTCCTCTTCGAAGCCGTCGTACGTCTCGTACTGCAATCCGCCAATGCGGAACGCGTGCGTCGTTAGCCGCGCGCCGCAATACTTCTCGAAAATCTTCAGGATTTCTTCCCGCTCGCGAAAGCAGTAGAAAACCGGCGTCAGCGCGCCGATGTCCAGTGCATGCGTCCCCAGCCACAGCAAGTGGCTGGCGATCCGCTGTAGTTCCGTCAAAATCGTGCGCACCACGCGCGCGCGCGGCGGCGCCTCAGTGCCCAGCAATTTCTCCACTGCCTCGCAGTAACCCAGACCGTTCGAAACCGCCGCCACGTAATCCATGCGGTCCACGTACGGCGCAAATTGCTGGTAGCTGCGATGCTCCGCGATTTTCTCCACGCCGCGGTGCAGATAACCGATGATGCACTCCGACCCCGCCACGCGCTCGCCATCCAGTTTCAACTTCACGCGCAGCACGCCATGCGTCGAAGGATGCTGCGGCCCCATGTTCAAAATGATTTCGTCCGCGCCCAACACCGTGCTGTTGACGCTATCCATCGCCGAAATCGTTTTTACTCTGTGCTCGTCGCTCATTCGCCCGTGGCCGTCTCGCGGCGCTATTGCCCGCTCTCGATTCCCAAATTCTCCCGAACCCAATCCGCGTCCTGCTGCAAAATGTCGTAATCCTTCCGCAACGGGTGACCCTGCCACTCGTCGGGCAGCAAAATGCGCTTCAGATCCGGGTGTCCTTCAAAAATTATCCCGAACATGTCGTAGCATTCGCGCTCCATCCAGTTCGCCGACGGCCAGATTTCGCAGACACTCGGCGCGGGCTCGGTTTCGCCCGCGTGAGCCTTCAATCGCAGCCGCTCGTTCTTCGCGAAAGAATAGAGATTCAGCACCACGTCGAATCTCTTTTCCCGCTTCGGCCAGTCCACCGCCGTCAAATCCACCAGCATGTCGAATTTTTCTTCATCGCGGCAATAACGCGAAATCTCCCGCAACTGCTCGACCACAATCAGCACGATGGCCTGCTTGCGATCCAGCGAAGCTTCGCGAATCGCATCGCCGAAGCGTCGCTTCAGACGTTGCACCAGTTCGTTGTCCAGCGGAACAGGCTTCGGCGGCGCTTCTTTCGGTGGCGCGGGAGGAGCGGCAGGTTTCGGCGGGGCAGCCGCTGCAGGTGCGCCGGACGCGGCTGGTGTTCCAGGAGCTGCGGTCGTAGGCGCCGTGGCAGGTGTTTTTGCCGCAGGTGGCGTCGCAGCAGGAGGCGCGACTGACGGTTTCGCTGCAACTGGCTCAGCAGGCGTCGCAGGAACTGGCGGTTTGGTTGGAACTGGCTCAGCGGGCGCAGCCGGAACGGCAGGCGCTTCAGGCTTGGAAGGAATAGAGGACTTTTCCGCCGTGCCCTCCGGCGGTTTTGCGGCTGGACCTTTTTCCGAAGGGTCTTTGACCATCGGTTCGATCGGCTGCCCTCGCCCGGCACGCGCCACAACTCGCGTCCCGCAATCGGCTCGCAGCCCGCCTTTTTAACACACTCCAAAAAACAACGTCAATTCCACGCTGCCCGTGCCCAACCCGTCGTGGGGCGCCACGCCGTCGCAAGCCGTCCTGGCGACAGCGCCGCAGCAATCAGACCCAATCCAGTGCGCCCTTGCGATACAACCACACATACCCAATCAACAAAATTCCCAAGAACACCAACATCGTCGCCAAACCATAGACGCCCAGCTGCCCATACTTGATCGCCCACGGAAACAGAAAAATCGTCTCCACGTCGAAAATCACAAACAGAATCGCCACCATATAAAACCGCACCGAATACCGCCCGCGCGCATTCCCTTCCGGCGGCACGCCGCACTCGTACGGCTCCAGCTTCGCGCCATTCGGCTTCATATCCGGACGAATAAATTTGAAAACAAGCAGGGTGACAGCGGGGAAAGCCGCGGCAAGAAGCGCGTAAATCAATATCGGAATGTATTGGCTCGGCATCGTCGGATCAACGTTGACCCACGAACAGCGCATCCTAGCACAGCGGTCAAGTCTCAGCCAGCCTCATCCGCCATAAAGAATTTCGCAGCGGCTGAGGATGCGAGGGGTTCTGTAGCGCCCGCTTCGTCCCGCGCTGTTTGGGACGAAGCGGGCACTTCAGCATCTAGGCGATCCCGCGATTAGTTTTCTGGGTATGTATTAATGGCGTGCGCCGTGCAGCACATCCACGGCATGAGGAAGCAAAGCGGCGATAGCATCCAGCGATTCCACAGCCCCGCGCGGACTTCCCGGCAAATTCACAATCATCGTAGTCCCGCGAATTCCCGCAGCCCCACGCGACAAAATCGCGCGCGGCGTTTTTTTCAAACCTTCGGCGCGCATCTGCTCCGCGAATCCAGGAATCAACCGCTCCGCCACAGAAATCGTAGCTTCGGGCGTCACATCGCGAGGTCCCACACCCGTGCCGCCTGTCGTGAGGATCAAATCCACCAGTTTCGCATCAGCGGTCTTCCGCAGAAGCTCCGCGATGGCCCCGCGCTCGTCCGGCAGCACCGCCGCCGACACAATTTCCCAGCCCAGTTCCCTGCACCGACCCGCAACAGCCGGCCCGGAAGCATCTTCATGCTTCCCGCGCGCGACCGAATCGCTCACAGTAAGTATGGAAACCCGCATGGAGTGGTGGCGCCGCAAAAAATCGGCCGCTATCCTTCGGTGACCTGCGCGTCTTCGCTTTCGCCGTCGCGCTGCCCTTCGTCCACCAGCCGCAGCGCTTCCATCAGCAGCCCGGTGGTAGTGCGCGAAATAATGTCGCGCGTGGGTGCGCGATTGAAATCAATTTCGAATTCGCCCTCAGGCCACCGCACCGCCTCAAACACCGCGGCCTCGCCCTCCAGCGCACCCAGCCGCGCGTCCTTGCATTGCCCCGAGGCAAAAAATAAATCGCCGCTTTCTTCGCCGCGACGAATCGTCAGCTGGCACGACTTCTGTCCCATTTCGAGCGACTGCATCAAATCCATGATGGACATTTCTTCCAGCCGCCCCTGCACCACTCCCGGCCGTACCTGGCGATTCTGCAATTTCTCCAGCTGCAGCCGATCCACGACTTTCTTCGCGCGCCGCACCAAATCTTTCAAGAAAAACGGCTTGGGAATAAATTCCTCGACGCCTTCCACAATCGGCCGCAATTTCTCTTCGATGTCGCTGCGGCTAGCCAGAAATATAAACGGAATCGCCTTCGTCTGCTGCCGACCGCGCAGCTTTTCGTAAAGCTGCCGCCCATCAAGTCCCGGCATGCGATAGTCGCACACCACCAGATCCGGCGGATCATCCACGATTTTCAGCAGCGCATCAGCCCCATCCGCAGCCGCGCGCGCATCGCAATGCGGCAACAATCCTTTCATCAAAAGGTCGAGGATCAGCGCGTTATCATCGACGACCAGGACTTTGACATCCTTCATCGGCGTCATCGCTTCACACGCTTCCCGGGACGCACGTACGTGCCGCTTCGGCCGCCCGCCTTCTTCACCACGTACACCTCGGTGATTTCCATGCCGCGTTCGAGCGCTTTGCACATATCGTAAATCGTCAGCGCCGCAACCGACACCGCTACCAACGCTTCCATCTCGACGCCGGTCGGGCCGGTAGCCGTCGCCTCGGATGTCAGCTCAATTCCATTCTGGCACAGCTTGGCGCTCACATCTACGTGAGTCAAAGCGAGGGGATGACAAAGTGGAATCAGCTCCGCCGTGCGCTTAGCGGCGCCAATTCCGGCGATGCGGGCGATCTCGAGTGGATTACCTTTGGGCGATTTCAGTGCTCGCACGCTGCGAATCGTTGCTCGCTCCATGCGAATGAACGCGTGCGCCTGCGCAATACGGAACGTGGCCGCCTTCGCCGTAACGTCCACCATGCGCACGCGCCCTTTTTCGTCGTAGTGCGAGAGTTTTGCCATGATGTCTAGCGATGTGAACTTATGACGGCTTGATTCGCTGCAACCTGCCGCGCTTTTGACTTTGTAGCGGCCGCCTGTTTTTTAGGCGGGTGTCGTTGAATTTGCATTTGAATCTGTGGGGGCGGGTCTCAGACCCGCGTCCATCGAATCGACGTCAGAACAATCCCCGCCGGGGCAGCACGTTCGCCATCTCCCCCGCCGCGTAAACCAGCTTCGCCGCATTCACCACCAAAAAACAATTGCCCTTAACCACGGATCCAATATCGCCCGAACCTTCCCAGTGAATCGCTTCCACCACGGCCTCGCCCTCCGGCCAGCTCACACGCGCCGGCAGAAAATGCGCCAGCGGCGGCTTCTCATTCAAAGGATGCGAGAGCTTGGCCTTCAGCAACGCCAAAGGAAGCGGCTTGTGTCCGCTCAGCAACTCGATCGCCGGAACCACGAACAATTCAAACGTGACCATCGTCGAAACCGGATTTCCCGGCAAACCAAATACCGGCTTGCCGTGACAAAAACCGAACACCGCAGGCTTGCCCGGACGAATCGCCACAGCATCAAAATAGAATTCCGCCCCCAACTCCTTCAACACCTGCTCTACCAGATCGTATTTCCCGACTGATACTCCGCCCGTCAGCGCCACGATATCCGCTTCGAGCGCTTTTTCAATGTGCGAGCGTAATTCCGCGAGGCTGTCGGGTGCGGTCCCGAGCATCACGGGTTCGCCGCCCGCGAGCGACACTTGCGCCGCTAGCGACAGGTTGTTGCTATTGCGAATCTGATATTTCGTCGGACTGCCGTCCACCGCAACTAATTCATCGCCCGTCGAAAGAATCGCGACGCGCGGCTTCTTTGCCACCACCAGCCGCGAGCGCCCCACCTGCGCCGCAATCGCCAGCTCGGCATAACTCAGCCGCTTGCCGCGCGCGAGCACGCTCTCACCCACGCGCGTTTCTTGCCCTTCCAGCACGAAATGTGCGCCCTCACGCGCTGATTGCTCCACAACCACGTACTCGCCATCGATTCGCGCGTACTCGTTCATCACAATCGAATTCGCGGCGCGCGGCATGGCAGCGCCCGTCATGATTTGCACGCAAGTCCCCGTTTCGACCATGCCAGCGAACGGTACCCCCGCGCGACTTTCCCCGATCAAGCGCAGCTTCGCTCCGGGCTGCGCCGCATCGGCGGCACGCAGCGCAAACCCATCGCGTGTTGAGCGATTAAACGGCGGATAATTCCGGTCGGCGCGCACATCTTCCGCCACGATGCGCCCCAGCACGCGCGAAGGGTCGTCCGCGAATTCAATGGTTTCGGTAGGAGGAGGAGGCGCACAACGCCGCGCGCATATTACTTCGATCACTTTCGCGCGGGCTGCTTCGTAGGAAAGCATGGCGCCTTAGAGCCAGGATGCGAGCTTCGTGCCTCGCGGCACAATCGTCGCGTCGCGTTCCGGCCCGGTGGATATCATCCCAATTTCAACCTGCAGTTGATCGGAAATAAAATTTAGATAATTGCGGGCCGCTTCCGGCAAATCCTTCACGCTGCGAATTCCCGGCGTCGGTTTCTGCCAGCCGGGCAAAGTCACGTACACAGGCGCGACCTGCAACAGCGTTTCGACGTCCGCCGGCATATGTTCCAGCGTCTTGCCCTTAAATTTGTAGCCGGTGCAAACTTTGATTTCCGGCTGCGTGTCATACACATCCATCTTGGTGACCACCAGCGAGTCGATTCCGCTGAGCATCTTGGCGAACTTCAGCACTACCAGATCGAGCCACCCGCAACGTCGCGGTCTGCCGGTCACCGCGCCGAATTCCTTGCCGCGTTCGCGCAAGGCCTGCGCGTCCAGGTCCGGCATCTCCGTGGGAAATGGTCCGCTGCCCACGCGCGTAGTGTAAGCCTTCGTCACGCCAACCACGCCGCAAATCCGCGTCGGTGCCACGCCCAGCCCTGTCGCGACGCCGCCCGATGTCGCATTCGACGACGTCACGTAAGGATAAGTTCCGTGATCAATATCGAGCATCGTGCCCTGCGCGCCTTCAAACAGCACCGATTCGCCGTTGTCCAATGCGCGATTCAACAACACGCCAGTGTCCGTCACCAGGCCGTGAATATGCGCCGCCAACTCCATATATTGATCGTAGATTCCCGCGGTTTCCAGTGGATGCCCATACGTCGCGCGGCTGATGGCGTTTTTTTCGTCGATCACGCGCTCCAATTTTTCCTTGAAGCCGGCCGGATCGAACAAATCGCACACGCGAATCCCGCGCCGCGCCATTTTATCTTCATACGCAGGACCGATGCCGCGGGAAGTAGTTCCAATCGCCGCCGCCCCGCGCGCCGATTCCGCAGCCTTATCCATCTCGCGGTGATACGGAAAAATCAAATGCGCGCGATCGCTCAGAAAAAGCCGTCCACGCACCTCAATTCCCGAGCGCTTCAGATTCTCCAGCTCGGCCACCAGCGCCGCCGGATCCACCACAGTCCCCGCGCCGATCACCGCCTTCTTCTCCGGCCGCAGAATCCCGCTGGGAATCAATTGCAGAATATATTTGTGATTATTGAATATGACGGTGTGCCCGGCATTGTGACCGCCCGCATAGCGCGCCGTGTAGTCGAAGGACTGCGCCAGATAATCAACGACCTTGCCCTTGCCCTCGTCGCCCCACTGCCCGCCTACTACGCAGACCGCTTTCGTTCGCGCCTTCTCAGTCACCTTCGCCGCCCCCACCGTTCGTCAGGCCGCACCTTGCCCCTGTCGTTGACACCAGAAGCACTACAGGCGGGCTAACACGAATACAAGTACGGTCAATTCTAGCCTCCGCCTGCCCCCGACGCAAGCATCAGGACAAAAGCCAGAAGCGGACGAGCTACCCAACTGCTTTATAGCGGAAACAATCGCGAGCATGATCATTGACCATGCCTGTGGCTTGCATGAAGGCATAACAGATGGTCGTGCCGACAAAGCGAAAACCGCGGCGCTTCAAATCCTTGCTGAACGCGTCCGATTCCTCCGTGCGCGCCGGAATCTTTCGCGAAGTCGCCCACTTATTTCTCTGCGGGCGCCCGCCCACGAACTGCCACACGTAACGGTCAAACGATCCGAACTCGCGCTGCACCTCAAGAAACGCCGCAGCATTTGAGATTGTCGCCGCGATCTTCAAACGATTGCGCACAATGCCGGCATCCGCCAGCAGCGAGCGCACTTTACGCTTGTCGTAGCGCGCAATTTTCTCGGCATCAAATCCGTCAAACGCCCCGCGGTAATTCTCGCGTTTATTGAGAATCGTCTCCCAACTCAATCCCGCCTGGGCGCCTTCCAAGATTAGGAACTCAAAAAGCACGCGGTCATCGTGCACCGGCTTGCCCCATTCCCGATCGTGGTACTCCACCATCAACGGCGACCGTGCCCAATGGCACCGCCGCTGCTCTTTTTTCGCTTTCACGCTCATAGGAGATGTTGCGGCAGGATACTACGCCGAGCAGCAGCAGTAGTAGCGGACTCTAAATCCGAATGCGACGCACGCTCAGCCGATGCCGACGACGCTGCGGCAGCCGAAAGACACCGCCGGCACAAACAATCCGCATAACGCGCCCGCAGGTCGCTCAACACCGAACCAACGACCTGCAATCCCTCGCACCAGCACCCGGAGGCCGGCGCGCCGCAAGAGAATGACTCAGCGCAAGCCGCGCAGTTCTTCGACGTCGGCGCGCTCCCCGGCAATGTCAGCTCTGGCTCGCCGCGGCTCATAGTCACCTGTCTTGAAGTGAAATCGCGCCGAAGGCCTACGAAATGTGGCGCTGGATGACTTTCTCAATCGATTCTTTCGGCTGCGCCCCGACGAGTTGGTCCGCCACCTGCCCACCCTTGAAAATCAGCAACGTGGGTATCCCGCGAATATTGAATTTGCCCGCCGCGTTGATGTTCTCATCCACGTTGAGCTTCACCACTTTCAGCTTTCCCGCGTGCTCTTTCGCGAGCTCTTCCACCGTCGGCGTCAACATATGGCACGGGCGGCACCAATCGGCCCAGAAATCCACCATCACCGGCTGCGTCTTGCTGGCTTCCACCACATCTGCTTCGAAATTCGCGTCGTTCACCGCTTGAATGTTATCTGACATGTTGTTCCTTATTGTCCTTGTAGCGCCGCACTACGCCTCCCGAAACCCTGCAGGAAACGTTTCCAGCGCTACCCTTTAGATGTCCCAGCAACCCGCGGGATTCGCGCCCTCTTAGCTGCTTCATACAGTGTGACATAAGCCGCCGCCGAAGCCTTCCACGAAAAATCTCTAGCCATGCCGTTCTTTTGCAGCGTCTGCCAGGCCTTCGGATCACGTTGCAGTTTCAATGCGGCACGCAACGAGTCCAGCAGCGCCCGCCCATCATACGCCTCGAACTTAAAACCTGTCCCATGATGCGTTTTCGAGTCGAAGTTCTGTACGGTGTCATCCAGGCCGCCCGTTGCCCTCACAATGGGCACCGTACCATAGCGCAAGCTGTATATCTGGTTCAAGCCGCACGGCTCGTAGCGTGAAGGCATCAGGAACATGTCTGCCCCGGCCTCAATCTTGTGCGCTAGCGGGTTGTCGTACCCGATCTTCACGCCCACGCGGCCCGGGAATTTCTCGGCCATATCCTTGAAGAGCTTTTCGTATTCCGGCTGGCCCGTGCCCAGCGCCACCAGCGTCAGATTTTCCTTCATCAGATCCGGCGCAATCTGCGCGATCAGGTCGAACCCCTTCTGATCCGCGAAGCGCGAGACGATGCCCACCACCGGGCGGTCCAGATATTCCGGCTTGTCCACGGGCAGCTTGAACTGCTGCAGCAAATCTTTCTTGTCCGCCTTCTTCGCTTCCAGATTGTGCACGGAATAATTCTGCGTGATGAACGTGTCCACCTCGGGACTCCACACCGAATAGTCGACACCGTTCAGAATTCCGATCAGCCTGTCCGCGCGGCCTCGGATCACCCCTTCCAATCCGTTGCCAAATTCCGGCGTCTGAATTTCCTGCGCGTAGCGGCGGCTCACCGTGGTCAGGTAGTCGGCATACAGAAGCCCGCCCTTCAGAAAATTCACTTTTCCGTAAAATTCCAGCCGGTCCATCGTGAAAAAAGTATCGGGCAGGCCGATCGTGCGCATCACCGTCTGCGGAAATATTCCTTGGTAGCCGATATTGTGAATCGTGAACACCACCGGCAACCCGCGCACCACGGGGTCCTCGGCGTGCTGCGTGCGCAGCAGCACTGGCACCAGCGCCGTCTGCCAGTCGTGGCAATGAATCACGTCGGGCAGCCACACGCGCTTCATGAATTCGATGGCCACGCGCGAAAATTCCGTGAACCGCTCCGCGTTGTCCGGATAGTCCGCGCCCTTCTCGCCATACAGCTGCTCGCGGTCGAAAAATCCGCGGTCGTCTACGAAAAAATAACGCACGCCCGCGACCGCCGGCCCTTCGCCAATCGCCGGAAAACGCAGCTTGTCGCCCAGCGTCACGGTGACGCTCGAAACCAATATCGAAGTGATCTTGTTCCCGCGGTAGCGCGGCAGCAGCACCGCCACTTCGTGGCCCATCTCCGACAGCGCCTTGGGCAGAGCTCCGACCACGTCCGCCAAGCCGCCGGTCTTCGAGTAAGGCAAACCTTCCGATGCGATGAACAGGATTTTCATAAGCCGTCAGCAGAAACGGAAACGGTATCGGAACGACACAGCTTCGTCAAGGTCGCACCGTACACCGTAGCATAGGCAATCTTGCCTGTGCTCGGTCTGTTGATGTTGTGAATCGCGCTACGGCGCGATTCATCCTGAGATCCCGCAGTGCGGGATCGAAGGGTAGCGGCCAGCTTCAGCAGGGCGCCTTTGTTTTAGTTTTGTCACTCGCATTGCTACACTCGCACCACACATGTCACGCCAACGCTTAGGCCAGCACTACCTCCACGATCTAGGATGGCGCAAACGCATCCTTGCCACTCTGCCGCTCGCCGCTAATCAAACCTGGATCGAAATCGGCCCCGGCCACGGCGAAATGACGCAGCTTCTGCTGGGCGAAGGGCGCCGCGTCGTCGCTGTCGAAGCCGATCAAAGCCTCGCCGAGGGCCTGCGCGCCTCCCGCGACGGCCAAGCGAATGAATGGCCCGGCCTGGAAATAGTCACCGCCGATGTCCTTGCAACAAACATCGCCGATCTAGCGACCGGCACGATCCACATCTACGGCAACCTGCCGTACTACATCACCTCGCCCATCCTGCATCATCTCTTCCGCTGGGCCGCCCACATCGCATCCATCCATATCGTCATTCAATTAGAAGTCGCCGAGCGCATCGCAGCCCGCCCTGGCGTGCGCGACTACGGGTATCTCTCCACGCTCTGCCAGTTTTATGCCCAACCCAAAATCGCGCTGCGCATTCCCCCAGGCGCATTCCGGCCGCCGCCAAAAGTGAAGTCCGCGCTGGTGGGGATGACTCTGCCAGGCGAACAAGCGAACCTCAACATCGTGGGAGAATCCGAGGAAAAGCAATTCCTGGAATTCGTGCAGAACTGCTTCAGCCAAAAACGCAAGACTCTGCGCAATAATCTGCTAGCGATCGCGACCGACAAAAAAATCCACGAGGCCCTAGAAGCCGCCGCGTTGCGCCCCGACGCTCGCGCCGAACAACTCGCACTGGCCCAGTTCGCTGCGCTCTTCGGCCTTGTCACACGGTAGTGCCCTGCCCTGGGTATGCCAATCTCCTGACTTGCGTATCGCATCCTCAATCCTCGTTCGCGGACACCGAGCGAGGATTAAGACCACGCCGTGGAAATGTGAACGCCCGGGCGAGCTGGGGCGCAGCAAGCGGCGCCCCTGTCCTAGAATTTGTGTGCTCAACGATTCTAGGACTCTTCGAGGACCGTCTGCAGCCGATCAGGAAAATTCGACATGATCCCGTCCACGCCTGCCGCCGCCACCGCGCGCATCACTTCCGGGTCATCCGCAGTCCAGGTAGCCACCTGCAAATCCAACCGGTGCGCATCTTCTACCAATTTCGGCGTAACCAGATTCGCCTTAGGACACAGCTGCCGCACGCCCAGTTCGATGGCCACCTTCGCGAAGTCCTCGCTCGGCTGATCCACCAGCAATCCCATCATCATCGTGGAATCCACCTGGCGCAACGCGGTCAGCGTGGACTGGTCAAACGAAATCACGATCGAACGCGCGGTACTTTGCGATTTATGCAACTCTGCCACCAGCGAATGGTGCATGCCCCAGGCCGCGTCATATTTGACTTCCAGGTAGAAAATCACGTCGTGATCGCTGCCAAATTTCAGCACTTCTTCCAGCGTAGGTATGCGCTGCCCCATGAATTCCCGGTCGAACCACATGCCTGCGTCCAGCTTGCGCAGTTCCGCCAAAGTGTAGTCGTGCACGTTCCCGCGACCATTCGTGGTGCGCTCCAGCGTCGAGTCGTGGATCGCGACGAACCGCGCGTCGCGCGTCAGGTGCAGGTCCGTTTCGATGAATCCAGCGCCCAGCTGCAGGGCGCGTTCAAACGCCGCCAGCGTGTTTTCCGGCGCGTGGCCGGAAGCCCCGCGATGCGCAATTACCCATGGTTTTCGCATAAGCACGGCTATCCTAGCAGACAACCCAGTCGTCCCGGCTGTCCGGTATTTGCGGTGGTGATGGAAGTTGCACCCCGAAGCAATCACGCCTGCAACCGGGCTTCGTGCGATGAAATCGGTCAAATCTTCCGCCGGAATCGAGCGAAATCACGACCGAAATCAGCCGCGCGGAGATGTAGAACCTCTGCAAAACGTTTCCTAAATTGGACAACGTGTTAGTCAGCGGGCGAATTTCGAAGATGAAAGCCCCGGCATTCCCCCCTCCGCGGCAACCTGGAAGACTTCGGACTGTTCTATCCCCAACTATTGCAATTACTTAGACGAACGGCCTGGATGGTTTTTCGCATGGCCCCTTTGGAAGCCCGATTGCCACTGCGTATTCGCCTTCTCAGCGGCGTGGACTCGTCCATGCAGCATCCAGGGCGTGCCCGCGACCTCAAGTTTCGCGGTAGTGGTTGCGTCGTCAGCCCGCTACCTGACATAGGTGCCGGCCCGAATCGGGACGAGCGTCACGACCAAGCGCGCATTTTGAGCGGAAGAATGATTTTGACGAACGAGTTCAATCCGTCGTAGGCTCTGCGGCGAATTCGCCGCGGCCACGCCGGGTGAGGTTTCAGGGATTGTTACAGGAGATTCGGGAATGGCAGCGAAGGGCAGCATCGTGATTCAAGCCATGCTAAGGCGCTTGGCGCAGGAAGAACTTGCATTACAAGAAGAGCATTGCAAAAGGGTGAAAGCAACGGGGTCTGTCGAAGCAGCAAAGCCGCTACAGGCAAAGGCGGCTGCGTACTGAGGGTGTGATTCGGCAGCAACGGCCCTCGTGCCGGTTCTGCTCCATGTCCAGTAACGGAACTTTCGCTCCGCAGAGCGAGCCGCCTCCGGTGCTGGACAGCGGCAAAAGAGCAGCAACGGCACGCGCTTGGGGAGGGGGACGTGGCGCTGTTCGTTTTGATGGTTGCAGCATTGGTGGTCGCGCAAACGTGGCTGGATTGGCGCGACACGAAAAAAGACTGGGTTGTGCCGGAGTGGGCAAAAGGCCTGGCGCTCGCGGGAGTCGTTGCGGCTTCGCTCACCGCCGCCACTTCGTTCGCGTCCTTCTGGCTTCAGGATCCAGCCAACGCCTCGAATAACACATTCAACTCCGCCATGTTCTGGCCCGAGCTCGGTTTCCTGCTCTGCGCCATGGGCGTGATAATCGTAGCGGTGCGCAAAAAGCGCTTGCGATTGATGCTGCTGCTGACGGGCGTCTTGACGGCTGCCTTCTGGATCGGCATGACGCTATCGTAATCCTGCACGATCCGCGGCAGGCCTTCGTAGCGGCGGTCTTTAGGATGTCCTGGCACCCACTGTAAAGCATGTCGTGGCACCGTACACTTTAGACCGCCATCGGTGATGGCCGCACCACCGATGGCGCCCGCCGCGGTGGACGCCGCTACAAACTCGACTGCAACAGCAAAGACAAAGGAGCCGGCGGGACGCCGGCGCTAGGAAACCAACGGCAAAGTCAAAACGTCCCCTCTGTGGCGGCTTTTCTTTTGTACGTCCTTAATTCCCCCTAGTTCCTTGACCTCCTTCACCTCGATGCACCCGCCGTTCACCGGCACCCAACCGCCATTCGCCGATTAACGCAAGACACCCCACCCGGCCTCCTCTATTCTCGCCTCATGAACGGCAACGCAATTCGGATCGGAGACAACACCATGACCAGCACAAATGGCCAGTCGTCCATGACTTCAATGAT
This sequence comes from Candidatus Acidiferrales bacterium, assembly GCA_050012455.1. Lineage (GTDB taxonomy): Bacteria > Acidobacteriota > Terriglobia > Acidiferrales > UBA7541 > Palsa-295. Next base: position 53,263 of record JBEKHD010000003.1, read on the forward strand.
TTCCAGCGCGCGAATCCCCGCGGCGGGCGCGACCTTGCTGATCCTGCTGGGCATCGTGCTCCAGCTCGGCGAACTTGGCTACAGCCATCTTCGCCTGGACAACCTCTGGCTCTTTTCCATGATGGTCGGCGATATTTGGAATATCCTCTCCATGCGCCTGAATCTCCCCAGCTCGGGAGAAGTGCTGCGTTACTGGCCCCTGATTCTCGTGGGCCTCGGTCTCGCAATCTTGCTGGCAACACAGGAAAATCGCTTCTCCGCATCCCGGAGGGGTTAACAACCATGGGAAGCAATCGGTCCTACAGCTGGAGCTTCATCTTCGGCGCGCTGATCGTCGCCGCCGGAGTTGTGCTGCTCCTCGATCAACAGGGCATCATCAACGCTGACCGAGTCTTCAGTTATTTCTGGCCGGTGGTAATGATCGCCTTTGGGTCCGTGATGCTGATTGATTGCCGCGGCCGTGGTGGACGAGGCATCTGGGGCATGATCCTGCTTGCCATCGGCGCGCTCCTGGTTCTGGAAAACCTCGGCGTCGCTCACATTCGCTTTGACACTATCTGGCCGCTGATAATCATCGGCGTCGGCGTGCTGATGATCTGGCAAGCCGCCGGCCCGCGCATCCGTCCCGATGGGACTCCAAGGTCTCAGTGGCCTGAGATTTTCAATCGCTGGAGCCGCGTTGGTTCTCCCGACGCCGATTTCAACGGTGTCGCAATTTTGGGTGGCTTCAAACGCCGCATCACCAGCCAGAAATTCAAAGGCGGCAGCGTTTTATCCGTCATGGGCGGCTTTCAAATTGACCTGCGCCAGGCGGACATGGAAGGTGACTCGGCCACCATTGAAGCCATGTCCTTCATGGGCGGCGGCGAAATCAAAGTTCCGGACGACTGGCAGGTTTCCATGGAGGGCATGAGCTTGTTCGGCGCGTTCGTTGACGAAACTGATCAGCAAACGCCCACCGCCTCCGGCACTCAGAAGCGGTTGATCATGAAGGGCGTCAGCCTGATGGGCGGCATCGTCGTAAAGAATTAAAACGCAATCATGCATCCCATACTCAGTCAATTCCGCCGCGTCTTGATTTACCTCCTCGCGTGGATTCCCATCGCAGGGCTGCTAGCTTATCTACTCACCGTCACTCACGAAATCGGCGCGCACGAAGCAATCGTGCTTTCCGTCCCGCTTTGCCTTCTGTACGCGTTCCTCTGCCTCACTTCGTGGTATTCCTGCCGGGGAAATCCGCTGGAGAAATATGGCCTTGGCCGCCTGATCGCTACGCACCTCGCCGCTGCGCTCGTCGCCGCTATCATCTGGGCCGTGGCGGCCGAAAGCCTCACCAGCACGCTCTCCAAAATGCAATATTTCCCCGGCCTCAGCTACCGGTTCCGGCCGGAAGTTCCGCTCGTATTCTTCACGGGTCTGCTGCTCTATCTGCTTTGGGTCACCTTGTATTACGTGATCATCGCGGTGGAAGCTTCGCGCGACGCCGAAGCCCGCGTCATGAAAGCTAGCGTCCTCGCACGCGACGCCGAGTTGCGCGCGTTGAAAGCTCAAGTGAATCCGCACTTTCTCTTCAACAGCCTGAATTCCATCAGCGCGCTTACTAGCTCCGACGCATCCCAGGCCCGGGAAATGTGCATCCTGCTGGGAGATTTCCTGCGGCGCACGCTGGGCTTGGGAGAAAAAGCCGCCATTCCGCTGGAAGAAGAGCTCTCGCTCATCCATGCCTTTCTGGCGGTCGAAAAAGTTCGCTTCGGCGCGCGCATTCAGATGGAAGAAAATATTGATGAATCAGCTTTGCACGTTCCTGTGCCGCCGCTTCTCCTTCAGCCGCTCGTTGAGAACGCGGTAGTGCACGGCATCGCAAATTTGGTCGAAGGCGGGTGGATTCACCTGGATGTCCATTCGCAAAACGGCACGCTGACGATTACGGTCGAAAACAGCTTTGATCCCGACGCTCCGCCGCGCCGCAAAAGCGGTGTGGGCCTGGTAAATGTCCGCCAGCGCCTGCAAGCACGCTACGGCAATCAAGCCAGCTTCGCCGTGAAGACGGATGGGGATCGGTACCGCGTGGCACTGACTCTGCCCACGGAAAGCGAGGCTCAATCGGCATGACCCGCGCAGCCGCAGCAAAAATTCGAGCGGTGATTGTGGACGACGAAGAACTCGCCCGCCAGGTCCTGCGCGAATTCATCTCCGCGCACCCCGAAATCCAACTGATCGCCGAGTGCGCCAACGGCTTCGAAGCCGTCAAAATCGTCACCGAACAGAAGCCCGACCTGATGTTCCTCGACATCCAGATGCCCAAGCTCGACGGCTTCGAAGTTCTGGAACTGATCGGCAATGACACCGCCGTCGTATTCGTCACCGCTTATGACAGCTACGCGATCAAAGCCTTCGAAGTCCACGCCGTGGATTATCTTCTGAAACCCTTCGGCGCCGACCGCTTCGAAGCATCGCTGAAACGCGCCAAAGAGCGATTAGCGGGCAAGCAGACGGAAAACGCTCCGTCAGCCACAGAGCTAGCGGTTGCAGCTCGCCCGCCCGCGCAATTCCTCGACCGCATCGCCGTGCGCGACGGCACGCGCGTTTACATCATTCCGCTCGCCAAGCTCGAGTACGCAGAAGCCCAGGACGACTACGTCGCCCTAGCCGCCGAAGGCAAGAAACACCTGAAGCAGCTAACAATCTCCAGCCTGGAATCCGCACTCGATCCGTCGCGTTTCATGCGCATCCACCGCTCGTACATCGTCAACCTGGAACGAGTGGCCAAGGTCGAGCCGTACGGCAAAGACAGCCACATCGCAGTGCTCGCGAACGGCACACAGATCCCAGTAAGCCGCGCCGGCTACGCCCGCCTCCGCGCCTTCCTCGACCGCTGAGCTCCGCTCATCGCAGCCCGCCGCGACCGCGCCGAGCCCCATATGGAGTGCGGCGGCTTGCCGCTGCTTTCGCCGGAGCGAAGTGTCCAACGCTAAGCCGATCTAGGCGAGGCTTGCCTGGCCCACTCGCCCTCTCGGTAAGGTGTCACGTGTCGGGCACCTGCTTAACACAGCCCGCCCCAGGCTTGTCACGATGTCAGCCCCACCACTTTCAACTCTCGGCTGTTAACTCTGTCACAGGCCCCGACCCATCACGCGGAGCCCACCTCCGCGCCCGAATCTCAAATTGTTACACGCCCCAGTTCTAGAACTTCTACTACTCGACCACGCTCCGTTTGTTAACGACCTGTATATTGCGGCACGCGTCCATTCGTAGTAATGTCCCGCCATGCCCCGCCCTTCCTCGCGACGGTCCCCCCGGCATCGCGCTAAGGGCATGCAAAGGAGAGGTAGGAAAATGGCATCCCCGGCCGACGCTAAAGCCAACAGTGCCTCCGCCAAGGAAAACGCGGAAGGCGCCAATGTAGACAAGATCCGCGACATTTTATTCGGCTCACAGATGCGCGATTACGAGAAGCGCTTCGTTCGCCTGGAAGAAACTGTCATCAAGGCCGTCGAGACCCTGCGTGAGGACATGACCAAGCGCCTTGACACCCTCAGCAACTACATTAAGGAAGAAACCGATTCCCTGGGCCAGCGCATCAAGGCCGAAAAGTCCGAACGCGCCGAAGGCTTGAAAGAACTTACGCGCGAAATGAAGGACACCGGGAAAATCGTCGAGAAAAAGCTCTCGCAGCTTGAGGATCAAATGTCCGACGGCCACGCAGAACTGCGCGCCAAGCTGCTCGAGCACTCGAAATCGGTGTCCGCGGAAATTGATAAGCTGCGCCGCGATTCCACCGCGGCTCTGAACCGCGAAGTCGAAGTTTTGCGCGACGAAAAAACCGACCGCGCCGGCTTGGCCGACTTGTTCAACGAATTCTCGCTGCGGCTCAAGAATAAATTCGAGCTGCCCGGGGAGTAGCCGAAGACGAGCCGGAAGACTAGCCGGAAAACATCCCGCGAGCGCGCCGGTAGCGCGCCGGCTGAGCGGGCTGCAACGTGAGCCCGCCGCCGAGACCTTCACCCTCCCATATGGCCGAGCAAGCGCAACGCCGCGCCTTCGAGGCGCAGGCCCAGGAAAAACCGACGGACAATAACCACGCGTACGAAGAGCTGCGCCACCTAATCGTCGCGCCCGAAACGGAAGGCATCGCCGCGATCGAGGAGCGGCTCGACAATCTCGAAAAACGTACGGAAGACGTAAGCGTCGTCGTCGCCGAAGCGATTCAGATGCGCCGCGAGAAAGGTGATGACCTCGCTCTTGCCGCCGCACTGGCCCCCACCATCCAGGAAACTCTGCGCGAATCCGTGCGCCGCGATCCGCACGTTCTCGCCGACGCGCTTTTTCCCGTGATGGGCCCGGCCATCCGCAAATCCATCGCGGAAACATTGCGCGGCATGCTCGAATCCTTCAACGAAGCTCTGGAGCACAGCCTCTCGTGGCGGGGCATTCAGTGGCGCGTCGAGGCCTTCCGCACCGGAAAACCTTTCGCGGAAATTGTGATGATGCACAGCCTACTCTATCGCGTTGAGCAGGTTTTCCTGATTCATCGTGAGACCGGCCTGGTGCTGAATCACGTCGTCGCTCCGTCCGCTCCTGCGCAGGACGCCGACATGGTCGCTGGACTCCTCTCCGCGATTCAGCAATTTGCGCGCGACTCCTTTCAGTCAGGGAACACTGAAAATCTCGGCAACATGACGTTCGACGAATTGCAAATTCGCATCGTCAGCGGTCCGAACGCCGTAATCGCCGCGGCAATTCGCGGCCACGCGCCAGAAGCGTATAACCTCGCGATGAATGAAACTCTGGAAGAAATTCAGCGCCATTACAGTTCCGCGCTCGCCCATTTCACGGGCGATCCTGGCCCTTTTCGCGCGGCCGAACCTCAAATCGCTCGCCTGCTCGAGACGCAATATCGCGAGAAGCCGCCGGAAATGCGCAAGCCGCGCGCCGCAATCATCGCGGGAGCCATCGCCGCCGTGCTTCTACTCGGTTGGGCCGGCTACTCCACGTATCTGCTGATCGAATGGTCGCGATTCCTTTCCGAGATGCGCAAACAGCCGGGCATCGTCGTGGTTTCCTACACCAAAGACGGCCGTACATTTCACATCCAGGGATTCCGCGATCCGCTCTCCGAGGATCCCAGGAAATTAATCTCTCAGGCCGGTCTCGATCCTGATCACGCGGACCTGCAACTCGCGCCCTACTATTCGCTCGATGACGCCATGGTCGCCAGACGTGCCGCGGCGTTGCTCCATCCCCCAGCGGGCGTCACCTTTACCGCAAAAGACGGCGAACTAATCCCCACAGGCAGTGCTCCGCAAAGCTGGATCGCACAGCTCGAAGAAAAAGCGCCTTGGATCGCGGGCGTCAGCAGAGTGGATGAATCGCATTTGCAGAATTCTAATTTGCAGCAGTTGAATGGGCTGAAAAACACACTCGAATCCGTCGTGCTGCTGTTCCCTCTGGGTCGCGCGGAGCTGGACGCCGGCCAGGAAACCTATCTCACCGAAGCGGAAAAGGATATTCGCGAGCTTGTCGCGCAGGCCGTGCCTCTGCACCAGGTCGTCACGGTGGAATTGGTGGGCCACACGGATATCACCGGCGTCGAAGCCGCCAATATTCCTCTCAGTCGCGAGCGCGCCGACCAAATTCGCGCGGCGCTCCTGCGCCACGGCGTCAAATCCGCTAGCCTGCTTCCGCGCGGCGTCGGGACTTCGCAGCCTCTTCACGATGAAGACACCGACGAAGGCCGTCGCCTCAATCGCAGCGTCACCTTCAAAGTGACACTCTCTTCCCTTCCCGCCGCCGGCGCAGCTAGCGATACCTCCGGCGCAGCTCCCGTAAACTGAGCGAGATATCGGGATGCTTCAGAAGAAAGTCTGCATGCTCGGCTCTTTTTCCGTCGGCAAATCCAGTTTGGTGCGGCGCTTTGTGGAAAGTATGTTCGACGAGCAGTACCACACAACCATCGGCGTGAAAGTGGACAAGAAAGTGGTCAACGCCAATGGTCAAGACCTGACGCTGGTCCTGTGGGATATATACGGCGAAGATGTGTTTCAGAAAATGCGCATGTCCTACTTGCGCGGGATGCATGGCTATCTTCTCGTCGTGGATGGCACGCGCCGGAAAACTCTCGACGATGCATTGGCGCTGAACGATCGCGTCGTGAGCGAAATCGGAAAAGTTCCCGCAGTACTCGCGCTGAATAAATTCGACCTCACTGATCAATGGGAAATTGAGCCGGGGCGCGAAACGGAATTGGCCGCAGCCGGCTGGACGGTCGAGCACACCAGCGCGAAGACCGGCGACGCGGTCGAGGAAGCTTTTCTGCATCTGGCGCAAGCGATGCTGGCCAAATAAATGTCCGCGAATTCCATCTTCGAATCCTTCCTCGCCGGCCAGGGATACGCACTATTTGAATATCTTGGCGATGGCGATTTCCGCCTGATCGGCGAATGGCCCGAGTGGTGCGCGAATATTTGGGGCGCGCAACCCAGCCGCGACCAGCTGATCGGATTGGCCGACAAATCGCCATTCCTTGAGAATTTCCTCGTGGATGCCGAAGAATTCTGGCGTGCTCAATCGCCCGGCTCGGTCAATTCCGGCAACTGGATCGAAGGCGGTACGGATGGCCGCGAAATTCCCCTGGAAGCTTCCGCTCGCTCGCTCGACGGCAAACGGATTCTCCTGATCCAAAACCTTTCGGAAACATTCGGGCAACAGCAGAAGTGGTTCCAGACCGCGCGGAATTCTCTTCTCGAGCACGAGAAACTCCTAAAGGAAATTCAGAAGAAGGAAATTCTGCTGCACTGTATCGTGCACGACCTCACGCAGCCGCTCAGCGCCATGAACGGAGTGTTCCATCTCCTGGAGCGTGAAAATCTTCCCGCTGGGCTGCGAAAATACGTGAAGGCCGGCGAGCGCGAATCGCAGCGCCAGGAACTGATGATTCGCGGAATCCTGGAAGCCTTTTCCAGCGACCTCGCCGCGCAACAAGCGCGCGAAGCCAGCGCCCACGAAGCGCCCGATCTGCTCGTCTGCGCCAAACAAGCGATCGAGGAATTCACACCAGCGTTTCGCGAGCGGCAAATCCGCTTGGCTCTGGGACCTCATGCAGGCGGAACTTGCGGATGGCGCGTGGCCGGCGACGCTTCGCGCATCGATCGAATCTTCGGCAACTTGCTGGAAAATGCCATGCGCTACGCGCCGAAAGGAACCTCGGTCACGGTTGGTTTGCAGGACCACGACGGTTTTGTGTTCGCCCACGTGGACGATGAAGGTCCCGGCCTGCCGCCCGATCAACGCCCCGATCAACTTTTTGCGCTTTTCTCCAAGGGCAAGGCGCATCCCGGAAAAGCCGGCCTGGGACTTTATTTCTGCAAAATCACCGTGGAGCGCTGGGGCGGCGCCATTGGCGCCGAAACGCGTGACGGCGGCGGCTCGCGATTCTGGTTCCGCTTGCCACGTGTAGCCGCAACGGCGAAAGACAACACGCACGCGCCAGCGCGCGAAAAGCCGGTCGAAAAGGAAAGGTCGCACAGATTCAAGAAGGCCGAAAAAACTCTGCGCATTCTGGTCGCGGACGATGGCGAGCTCAACCGCGACCTCATCATTGAGTTATTAAAAAAGCGCGGGCATGTCGCGGAAGGTGTGGCTGACGGCCGCCAAGCTCTCGCCGCGTTGGAAAAGCACAACTTCGACGTGGTGCTGCTGGACGAAGAAATGCCGATGATGACCGGACTGCAAGCCACCGCTGCGATCCGGCGCAGCGAAGCCACCACTGGAAAACATCAGATCATCATCGGCATCTCTGGGCACGCCACTGAAGACGACGAGCATCGTTTCCGCGAAGCGGGAATGGATGCGTCGCTCGCGAAACCTGTCGAGGTAAAGACGCTCTATAAAGCCGTCGAATCTGCGGTGCAGAACTTGCATTCGCCTGCCGCACATCCTCAGCACGAAGCGGAATCTGCCGCGGCGGCTGCGCCATCCGCTGCCTCGCGCGCGCCGGTAGATTCTTATGCTGATTCGGCGGCGCCTTCCGAAGATGTGGTCACCCACTTGCGCCGCACCACTGGAGGTAACGAGAAACTGATTCGCTCACTCGCGGCGACGTTCCTGGCCGATGCTCCGAGGGCGCTGTCGCGCATACGTGGCGCGATCGCGAAGAAGAATGCCGCTGACCTGGCGAGCGCCGCTCATCTCCTGAAAGGCTCACTCGCCATCTTTGGCGCGCCGAAAGCCGTCGCCGCTGCCCGCAGTCTCGAATTTTTGGGCCGAGCGGGCAACTTGCGTGAAGCACCCGCCGGATTGCGCACCCTGGAAACAGAATTCGCGCTACTGCAGACCGAACTTCGTGCGATTCACTCCCCCGCGCAATCCAAGACCAAATCGCGGTCCAAATCCCGGTCCAAATCGCGAACCAGCCGCAAGCACACCCGCGTCAAAAAGTGAGCGCGGCTCTCCCGAGACGCCACTCAGAGTACAAGCGGACTTTGTAACGGCCACCTCGTCCGATGTTTCTCAGGACGAAGCGGGCACGTATTGTTTTCGGCTCTTGCTGACTAACCGGGCAACCGCGCCCCGTCCGCTCTTGCCGCTTGTGCGTACCGGCGCGATACTCGAACGCATGAATCGAAGGATCGTAACCGTCGCCGGCCTAGCCGCGCTCGCATTCCTGACGCTCACTGCATCAGCGCGTGCGGACGAAATCAAACTGAAGGACGGCTCGAAGATTAACGGCACCATCGTCGGCTTCGAGGACAATTCCTTCAAGGTGAAGACCAGCTACGGATTCGCCGTGGTGCAGAAAGACCAGGTCGTCTCCATCACGGTCACCGGCGACGCGCCGAAACCGGAGCCGGAGGGCGCGAAGAAACCCGACTCAACGACCGCGAAGAAGTCCGAGGCAGAAGCAGCAAAAAAGCCCGAGCCTGCAGCGGCCAAAACACCCGTTGCTGCGTCAGCGCCGCAACCCGCTGCGAAAACGGAAAAGGTCCAGCACGCTTCCGCGCCACCAGTGCCCGCGACGCCGACAACGACGACACAAGCCAAAACTCCGGAGCCGCAATCTGCATCGTCCGAGGACAGCGCCGTCGTCGAGTATCCACATGTGGACACGCCATCCACATCGGCGAAGGATTCCACGCCACCTGCGGCCAATGCGACCAACGCACCGAATGCATCGAGTGCGTCAACGCCAGTTGCAGCGTCAGCAGCGCCGCCGAAGCCGGCTCCGCCGGAACCTATGCGCGAAGAGGTTAGCGGCAACCTTTACACGAACCAGACGTACGGTTTTCAGATGTACAAACCGCCGACGTGGAAACTGATCGAAGGCGCGCGCACGATTCTGCCAGGATCAATTACGGCACTGGGAACGGACGATCAAAACACATATCTTTTAATTGGGCAGGGACCAACCGGGAAATCGCTGGCGAACGATATCGCTGCGACGGAACAGAGATTGCATGACCTGATGGAGAATTTCCGTCCGCTGGGCGAGAAGCAAGTAATGATTTCAGGTGTCTCCGCGACGGAGCGGCGTTTTCGCGGCAGCGTGGACGCGCGCGATTGGTCCGGCATCGTGGTTTACATTCCGCGCGGCGCGCGCGTGTACACGATTTTCGGGATGACGCTTGCCGATACCGACCTCGTGCAGATTCAAGAGAACGTGATTTCGCGGGCGATCACCAGCCTGCAGTTCACCAAATAGCAGCGTATTTTTTTGCGACTGCTGGACTTACCCCGCCGGAAACACGCCTCGCCCACTTCTCAAAACTTCGTTACTTCGCTGAAATGGAAATTGTTGATCTTCATCGCTGGGACTACCATCTCGAAGGATTCTTCGCCGGCGGCGCGCACGGCGGGGCCTAGCATCTCGACGTTCGCGAGCGCTTCGATGACGCTTTGATTGAAGCGGAAATTGCGGATGCCGCCGGCTACGCGGCCATTTTCCACGAGGAACGTGCCGTCGCGCGTCATGCCGGTTAAGACCTTCTCGTAGGGATCCACTTCACGGATGTACCAGAGGCGCGTGACCAGGATTCCGCGTTCCGTCGAGCGAATCATTTCATCCACGGATTTATCGCCGTCGGAAAATACTAGGTTCATGGGGGCTTCACCGAATTCGTTGGGCAAAGTGAAACCGTGGCCGGTGGGTTTCGTTTTCATCTTTTTCGCGGTGGCGCGCGAATAGACCAGATTCTTTGGCACGCCACGATCCACCAGCAGAACTTTCTGTCGCGGCAGGCCTTCGCCGTCCCACGGCGCGCCGATTTGCAGCGGATGGTAGACGTCATCCCACAGCGTAATGTTGTCGCCGAAAATCTTTTTGCCCATGCGATCGTTCAAGCAGGATCGCTTGTCGAGAACGCCCGTACCGGCAAAATCGTAGAAAATCGAACCGACCAGATCGAGCACGGCGGGAGGCTCGAGAATCGCCGTGTAACGTCCCGGAGCGAGTTCCTGCGGCTTGCGCGAGCCCGCCGCTTTTTCGCTGGCGCTCTCGAATAGCGCTTCGGGGTCAATGTTCAAAATGTCCGCGGAGTTGGCTTTTGCCCAGCCGGAAGAATTGTCCTCCAGAATCGTGACGGAAAATTCGGCGCGGGTGTGGTCGTGGCGCGCGGAGAGTCCCTTGGAATTTGCCAGCGCGTTCTGCACGAAACCGGTAGTGAATATTCCGGCGGCGGTCTGGTCGGCTGCTTCCGCCATTTTGCAGACGCGCGCGACGGCGCGGGCGCGGTCCTGCGGGGTGGCTGCGACCGTAGAGCGATAGAAGTTTGAGACCTTCTGATATTTTTGCGGGCCGAGCATTGGAAGCAGATCCGGATTTTCTGGTTGGTTGCGCGCGAGGCTGATGGCGGCCGCGATCACGCGGCGTAGGGATTCTTCGTCGGTTTTGTTGGTGGTGGCGCGCGCGGTGCGGCCGTCCACGACGGCTCGGACGGAGATGCCGAGCGTGTGCTCTGCCACGTTTTGGTGGATGGCGTTGTTGGCGAAGCGCGTTAACGCGTCTACGGTCGCGTCAATTTCTACTTCGGTTTCGTCGGCGTCGCTCCATTTGATGATGCGGTCGGCGATGTGTTCGAGTTCTGAGGCGGTGAAGCGCGCGCCGGTGGGATGGTTTGAGGATTGGGCCGCGGAGGAGATTCGCGGCCGCTTGGTTGGCGATTTTTTCCTGGCTTTTGCCATTTTCGCTGCTCAGTTACGCTGCAAGTGGCGCACTAAAGTGCGCCGCTACCCTTCGATTCAACACTGCCGAATCTCAGGGCGAATCGCCCCCGGGCGATTCACAAAGTCGAAAACGAAGGCAACATCAACACCGCCCGCCTAAAAAGAAAAAGCAAGCGGCCGCTACAAAGTCAAAAACAAAATCGCGCGCGCAGGCAAGATTGCCTATGCTACCTGCTACTTCGCAAACGCTACCCCTACTTTGATGTTTCTGAATCGCGCGGGAGACGCGCCGTGGCCTGTGCCCATGGTTTGCATGGGTTGGCCTTTGCCGCAGTTGGGCGTGCCCCAGAGCGTCCAGTGATCGCGCGAGCATATCGCGTCACAACTGTTCCAAAATTCGGTGGTGATGCCGCTGTAGCTGGGATTTTTGATCATGCGGCCCAGCTTGCCGCCTTTCACTTCCCAGCCGATTTCCGTGGAAAACTGGAAATGATAGCGGCGATCGTCGATGGACCAGGAGCGGTTGGTCTCCATCAGGATGGCATCGTCGGTATCGGCGATCAAGTCGTCGTAACTCCACGTGCCCGGGTTAATGCTTATGTTGGTCATGCGAATCATGGGCAGACGGTTCCAGGATTCGGTGCGCATGGTGCCGCCGGAACGAGTTTCACCGATCGCCGAGGCCAGCTCGCGATTGCTGAGGTATCCGGTGAAGAGGCCGTCGGTGATGATCGGCGTGCATTGCGCGGGAACTCCTTCGTCGTCGTAGGCAAATGTGCCGAGGCCAGGGCCATGTTCCAGGCGCGCATCAGCGACGACATTCACGATGTCCGAGCCATACTTCAGTTTGCGCAGTTTTTCGATGGTGAGAAAACTCATACCCGCGAAATTCGCTTCCTGGCCTAGCACGCGGTCGAGTTCGATGGGGTGGCCGATGGATTCGTGAATCTGTAAACCCAGCTGCGAGCCGCCGAGAATAATTGTTTTTGTGCCTTCGGGACACTGCATGGCGGAATGCAGTGCGACGGCCTCTTCCGCGGTGCGCTGCGCGTTGCCTACCAGATCGAGAGCCTCAATCAATTCGTAACCCTGTAAAGCATGCTGCCCGCCGAAACTATTGGGATACGAGCGCTTCTGAATTTCGGTGCCCGCGAAACTGGTGGCCACGATTCCCGCGCCGGAATGCATTTTCACTTGATGAATCACGGAGCCGATGCTGGAAACGAAAAGCTGGTCAATGCGCTTGAAGGACATCGAGCCTTCGGCGAGCGTGACGCCTTTGACGCGCATCATTTCCTTGTCGGCGGCGAGCAGCACGGCAATCTGCCGCTCTACCGGAATGCGGAAGGGATCTTTGAGGAACGGATTCTGCCAGGTGTCCACATGCGGCTTTTCGGGAGCGAGCGCGACGTCGGCGCGTTTCGCGAGGGCCGAGGCTTTCGCGATCGCTACTGCTTCTGCGGCGCAGGCTTGAATGCCTTCGCGCGTTAGGCGGTCGGTAGAGGCGAAGCCCCACGCGCCGCCGGCGATCACGCGAATGCCAATGCCAAGGGTTTCAGATTCCACTAGCGTGCCGACTTCACCGTTTTTGGTGCCGATTTCGCGCTGGCGGACGTCCATCACGCGGGCGTCGGAATAGGTGGCGCCGCGGCGCGTGGCGGTTTCAATGGCCCAGGAGGCCCAATCTTGCATCATGCGCGGAGGGTCCGGGGTTGCGGCGTTGGGAGTGGTGCGGCGCTGGAAGTGCCAAAAAAGTAGCGATTAGACCAGGCCGCCGTTGTTTGTTTTGAACGAGTTACAGCGGTTTCTAATTCTGGGTCAGTAGCGATTAGAACGGAATCCTGCGCGCACACCTGAGTCGCGGCAGCACGGCTCACAGCCCGGGCGAGGATTGGCGCATCAACCGAGGCCCGCCGTTCGTCTTCGCACAAAAAAATCATCTGCGTATTTTAGAGAGACAGCGGAGAGAAAGCAAACGGTCGTGTGTGTACATCGATCTGCTGAGACAGACAAAAGAGTTAGCGCGACGCTACTGGGTCGGCGGGGGTTGGGTTAGGCGGGCGGCGAAGTCGGGGTAGTCTTCCTTCATCTGGGTGGCGAAATTGGATTTCACTTCTGCGCGCGTGGCAGCGGGCCAGAGGTCGAGGTCGGCGATTGCGGCGTCGTATTGGTGGCAAAAGACGTGTTGCGCGGCGCGAGCTAGCAGCGCGCTGGCGATTTCCTCGGTTTCGGCGGGCTCGTCAGGCCGTGGAACTGATCCAATGAGGTCGAGATTTTCCGGCGTGAGATTCCCTTCCCAGTGGCGGAAGTCGCTGTTCTGATTGCTGAATATTTTCGCGCAGAATTCTGGCGTGGCGTCGACGAGTTTGCTGTCACGCACGCGATAGACGCGTTCGGCGTAAGGCCTGGAGGCCATGGAAAAAGCGCCGCCTGGAGCTTGGGTGCGAATCCAGATGATCAATTTGCCTTGCGGATCCTTTTCGAATTGCACGAGGCCATCCTGCGGGATATCGAAGAGTTTGCGCGGTTTCGGGTATAGAGAGATTACGTTGTATTCCCAGCAGCAGTGATTTCCGCCGCCGGCGTCCGTCATGAAAACGACGTCGGGATGGCCGTCATCGTCAAAATCCTGGCCGGTTAGGTGTTCGTCGAATGTGACGTTGAATCCGCTGGTGCGGTAGACGACTTTCCCTTCGCGGTTGTAGATGGCAGCGGTGCAGACGAATTCGGTGGGTTCGTCGCTATGCACGGGGCCGAGGGAGATTTCGTAGCCGTCCCAGAGTTTCTGTTTGAAGGATTCTGTGGAGAGCGGATAGGCGCGGCAGGCGATTTCGGGTTTGGCGTGTGCCGGGATCGTTTGGGCCAGTTGCGCGGAGGTAGCGGTACTGGAGACAAAGATCGCGGCGAGGATGGTTAGCGGCCAGAGGCGAACTGCGCGCATGGGGGCAGTATGCGGCAAGGCAGGCATCGTTGCGCGGGCCAGTGACGTAAAAGGGACGGGCGGCGAAAAAAAGGGCGGGTCTGAGACCCGCCCCTACGACGCTTCTCCGGGCGAGGCTCGTGGCCAGCTGGGGCGCAGCCCTTCGAACCGGCGCTGCCGGTTCTCAGGATGAATTGCGCTGCGGCGCAATTCACAAGCAGCGCCCCTGCCAAGAAACGGCAACGGCAGCCGCGATTAGGTGCCTTCGGACCAGCTGGCCAGGTAGTGTTCCTGGTCGGCGGTTAGTTTGTCTACCAACACGCCCATGGAGTCTAGTTTTAGTTTGGCGATTTGGCGGTCGATCGGTTCGGGGACTGAATAGACTTGCGCCTTCAGGTCCTTGGCGTTTTTCACCATGTATTCCGAGGCCAGCGCCTGGTTGGCGAAGCTCATGTCCATCACTACGGCGGGGTGGCCTTCGGCGGCGGCTAGATTGATGAGGCGACCTTCGCCGAGGAGGTAAATCTTGCGGCCGTCTTTCATGGTGTATTCGTCCACGAACGGGCGGGCTGGCTTTTTGGAGCTGGAAAGCTTTTCCAGGGCGGGGATGTCAATTTCGACGTTGAAGTGGCCGGAATTACAGACGACTGCGCCGTCGCGCATTTTTTCGAAGTGCTCGTGGGCGATGACGGACTTGTTGCCGGTGACGGTAACGAAAATTTCGCCGATTTTGGCGGCGTCGGCCATGGGCATCACGCGGAAACCGTCCATGATGGCTTCGAGGGCGCGCGTGGGATTGATTTCGGTGACGATTACATCGGCGCCGTGGCCTTTGGCGCGCATCGCGACGCCGCGTCCGCACCAGCCGTAGCCAGCGACGACGACACGCATGCCGGCGATCAGCATGTTAGTGGCGCGGATGATGCCGTCGAGGGTGGATTGGCCTGTGCCGTAGCGATTGTCGAACAGGTGCTTGGTTAGCGCGTCGTTGACGGCAATGACGGGGTACTTCAGCGTGCCGTCCTTGGCCATGGCGCGCAGGCGGATTACGCCGGTAGTGGTTTCTTCAGTGCCACCAATTACGTCTTTCACGAGGTCGGGATGCTTAGTGAGAAGCTGGGTGACCAGGTCGGCACCGTCGTCCATGGTGATCTGCGGCCTGTGCTCGATTGCCGCGGCGATGTGCGCGTAGTAGGTCGCGTTGTCTTCACCTTTGATGGCGTAGGTGGGAATGCCGTAGTCCTTTACCAGCGACGCGGCGACTTCGTCCTGCGTAGATAGCGGATTTGAGCCGCAGAGGACCAAGTCGGCGCCGCCGTCACGGAGCGTGATGGCGAGGTTCGCGGTTTCGCTGGTGACGTGCAGGCAGGCGGACATGCGGATGCCTTTTAGGGGTTGGTCCTTGATGAATTGTTTGCGGATTAACTGCAGGACGGGCATTTGTTGATTGGCCCACTCGATTTTGCGTTTGCCCTTTTCCGCCAGGGTGAGGTCTTTTACGTCGCCGGCTAGCTTGGTCGTTGCTGTTTCCACTGGAGACTCCCTTTTAGTTTTGAGTTCGTCATGTACGGCCAAATCTTCTTTACCGCAGAGGCGCAGAGGGCGCACAGAAAAGCTAAGTCAAAGGCGGGCGCAGCAAGCAGCGCCCCTACCGAACCAGATCGCGCACTGTCACGCGGGCACGGCATGTCATGCCCCTACAAATTCGACTGCTAAGACCCGGCGAGACGCCCTTCAATCCTGCCGATGGCAGACTCTCAGGACAGGCCGGCGCTACAAATTCAAAAGCAACGGCGGCACGACTAGAGGTGCGTACGACCTTTCGATTCGGCACTGCCGAATCGAAGGGTGAATCGCGCTGTGGCGCGATTCAACTGCGCGAGACGGCTACGGCGCCGCGCGAGCCGGCTTCTTTGCGGATGGCTTCAGCTTTGTCGGTGCGTTCCCAGGTGAAGCCGGGGCCGGTGCGGCCGAAGTGGCCATAGGACGCTGTGGGCCGGAAAATCGGGCGGCGCAGGTTGAGCGTCTCGATGATGCCTTTGGGCGTTAGCTTAAAGAACCCGCGGATCAGTTCAGTCATCTGCGAATTCGGAATCGTGCCGGTGCCAAATGTATCGGCCATAACGGAAACGGGTTCAGCGACACCGATGGCGTAGGCCAGTTGGACTTCCACTTTGGTGGCTAGGCCGGCGGCGACTAGATTTTTCGCCACGTACCGGGCCATATAGCAGGCCGAGCGGTCCACTTTCGTGGCGTCCTTGCCGCTGAGAGCGCCGCCGCCGTGGCGGCTGTAGCCACCGTAGGTGTCTACGATGATTTTGCGGCCCGTTAGTCCTGCATCGCCCATGGGACCGCCGGTCACGAAGCGGCCGGTCGGGTTGATGTGGTACTTGGTGTTCTTGTCCACCATGGCGTGGGGAAGAACAGGATCGATCACGTACTTGCGCACGGCGTGTTGCAGATCTTTGAGTGAAACTTTGTCGCTGTGCTGCGTCGAGATTACAACGGTGTCCACGCGCGCGGGGCGGCCATCAATGTATTCAATCGTGACCTGGGACTTTCCGTCAGGGCGGAGGAAATCGACTACGTTCTGCTTGCGAACTTCGGCGAGTTTGTGCGTGAGGCTATGCGCGAGCTGGATCGGCATGGGCATCAGCTCGGGAGTCTCGTCGCAGGCGAAGCCGAACATCAAGCCCTGGTCTCCGGCGCCCCCCGTGTCTACGCCCATGGCGATGTCGGGTGATTGCTTGTGGATGGTGCAGATGACGCCGCAGGTTTCTGCATCGAAGCCGAATTTTGCGCGGGTGTAGCCGACGTCGCGGATGACTTCGCGGGCGAGATCGGAGAAATCGACGTAAGTGGTGGTGGTGATTTCGCCGGCGACGACGACCAGGCCGGTGGTGACCAGGGTTTCGCAGGCCACGCGGCCCATGGGATCGTCCGTCAGGACAGCGTCGAGAACGGCGTCGGAAATCTGGTCGGCGATTTTGTCGGGATGACCCTCGGTTACGGATTCCGAGGTGAAGAGAAACTTTTCATCGTGGTGAGCCAAAACAGTATCCTCCAGCGGAATTGATGCGATTCGGGGGCCCCGGTGCGCATGCGATCGTATAGCCCAAAAAGTCAGGCTAGCATGCGGGTTTGGGGGTGTCAAACTTTTGCATCGAAAGGCCTTAAATCGAAGTTGAGCGGTTGCAAATTGCGGTGGAAGTGCTAATGCGATCTTAGAGGCGGCAGAACCAGAACGGATTACGCCATGTCGCGGCGGTAGAGGAGGTAGGCGCGGATGAAGGGGTCGAGGTCGCCGTCGAGGACTTTTTGCACGTCGCCGCGTTCGACTTTGGTGCGGTGGTCTTTGATCAGTTGGTAGGGCTGCATGGTGTAGGAGCGGATCTGGCTGCCGAAACTGATTTCGGGTTTGGAGGCGTCAAGTTTGTTGAGCGCGTCGCGGCGTTTTTCTAGCTCAAGTTCGTAGAGCTGCGAGCGCAGCACTTTCATGGCGATTTCGCGGTTCTTGTGCTGGCTGCGTTCGTTCTGGCACTGCACGACGATGCCGGACGGCAGGTGCGTGATGCGCACGGCGGATTCGACTTTGTTGACGTTCTGGCCGCCGTGGCCGCCGGCGCGGAAGGTGTCAATGCGCAGGTCGTCGGGTTTTACGTTGATCTCGATGCGATCGTCAATCTCCGGAATGACGAAGGCGGAGGCGAAGGAAGTGTGACGGCGCGCAGCTTGATCGAACGGCGAGATGCGGACGAGGCGATGGACTCCGCTTTCGCCTGACAACATGCCGTAGGCGTTTTCGCCTTCGATCTGCACCGTGGCGGATTTGATGCCGGCTTCTTCGCCGGGAGTGGAATCCAGGATCGTGGCGCGAAAGCCTTTTTGCTCGGCCCAACGCAGATACATGCGGAGCAGCATTTCGGCCCAGTCTTGCGATTCAGTGCCGCCGGCGCCAGGCTTTACGGTGACGATGGCGTTCAGGCGATCGTTCTCACCGGCAAGGAGGGTTTTCGTTTCCAGGTCGGAGACGTAGGCGTCGGCGGAGGCGAGCTCTTTCGCGACGTCTTCGAGAAGTGAGGCGCGCTGCGCGTCGTCTTTTTCTTCGTGGGCTAGGCCTAGGTAGGTTTCGATGTCGCTTTTCTTGGAGTCGAGAGCTACTTCGGCGTTCACGCGGTCTTCGACGGCTTTGCGCTGTTGTAGCGTGGCTTGCGCTTTTTCCTGGTCCTGCCAGAAATTCGGGTCGCTGGTTTTGGCTTCGAATTCGGCTAGTTGTTTTCGGGCAGACTCTGCGTCAAAGAAAGCTCCGCACGAGCTGGATGCGTTTATTCAGCTCGGCGAAGCGTTGCTGGAGGTCTTCGATGTGTTCGGCCATGTGGATGTCTATATGTTAATTGATTTTTCATCGGGTGTCATTGCGAGCCGGAGATAGATGCTCTGCCGGGTGTCGACATTGTAGGGGCGGGTCTGAGACGGGCCCCCACGGATTCAACAACTCATGGCGTCACGGTGTCGTGCGATTTACGAACGAGATTCCGAGCAGCACGATGGCGACTGCTACGCAGAGCCAGCTGAACCAGTCGCCGAATCTAGCGTACGGGGTTAGGTCGCTGCGGAAATCGTAGGGGGCGTCTAGTTGGCTGCGGACGTCCAGGGCTAGCTGGGCTGCTGTTCGGCCGTAGGGATCGATGGATTCGGTGTAACCGTTGTTGGTGTCGCGCAGGAGCCAGCGGCGATTTTCTACCGCGCGGACGCGGGCCATGGCCATATGTTGCTCGGGGGCAGAAGAGCGGCCGAACCAGCCGTCATTGGAAATAGTGACTAGCAATTGCGCGCCGTTGGCGGTGAACAGCCGGACTTCGCTGGGGAAAATCGCTTCGTAACAAATGAAGGTGCCGAATTTTCCTCCGGGGATTTGCGCGACACCGTATGTTGAGCCTGGCGTAAAATCAGAGATGTCCGCGGTGAGTTTTTTTGCGAAGCTCAGCCAGCCGCGCAGCGGGACGTATTCGCCGAATGGCAGCAGGTGAATTTTGTCGTAGCTGAAGATGCGCTGACCCTGCGGGTTCAGCAGGTCTGCGCTGTTCGTTGCCAACCACTTCCCCTCCGCGTCTCGCCTCCAATCTACTACGCCGACCAGAAAATAATTTCCGGAATCTTGCGCGATGCGTTGCGCGCGCTGGGCGAAGGGCTGCTCCGAAAACGAGAAGGGCGCGGGGACTTCGGGCCAGATGATAATGCCCGGGATTTGATGGGCGGCATCGACGCTGATGTGTTCGAGCTGGTCCAGCTCACCGGCGTGTGCTTGCAGCCAATCAGGCGGATAACTTTCCGACTGCGGGAAATTGGTTTGCACCAGGTGCGCGATGTAGTGGGGAGTCGCGGTGGGAATCAGGTGCGGACCGATCAGGGCGACGAGAATCAGCAAAATCGTCACGATCGCGACGGTGGTCCAGGCGCGCCGCGTCTTGACCAGCACGGCATAGGCTGCCAGCGATCCGAACGCGGCGATCAAAAAGCAGAGGCCGTAGATTCCGGTGACAGACGTGATTTGCAACAGGGCCATGCTGCGGGCAGCGGGATAGCCGGATAGATCCCATGACGAGCCGATGATGGGAATATTGGTGCGGAAATATTCCAGGACAGTCCACAGAAAGGGTGCGAGCGCGCAGGCCAGCAGTTTGCTTTTGCGCGACGCCAGCGCGACGCCGGTGGAAAACACCATGCAAATCAAACCGCCGATGAAACCGATGAGGCCAACGAACGCGGCGGAAATCCACGGATCAATATTGCCGTACTGGCGCATGACGGTATCCACCCACGGAAGACACACCGGGTAGAACACTTGTCCGTGCAGGAAACCATAGAGCGGCGCTTCTTTCAGCGGCGCGCCGACCGACGCCAGCACGAGCATCCCCATAGCGATCCAGGCCAACAGATACAAATTGTAATTGGGGAACGAAAGGCCGAGGGCGAGACCGCTGCCGATGGCGAGCAATACTCGCGCGTAACGGGGCAAATTCATCTAGTGTTTAATTATAGGCTTGAAACCCAATTGTTCGAGGGCGCGCTTGGCGTTTTCTGCTGAGGGCATGTCGGGGTAGGGACCAACTTGCACGTGATAGAAACTATCCGCAGGCGAAATGGCCACGAAGGATGGAAATTTTTTCTGCTGAATGGCGTCGGCCATTTCGAGGGCGTCGCGCTGCAGTTTTACTGCCGCTACCTGCAGTACGATGGAATTCTTGCCCATGGCGGGCGGCTGGAAGCGTGCGGGCTGTGCGGGCTGCTTGGGCGTGGCTGCGACGGTCTTCGTGGCCGCAGGCGGTGGTGCATTGCTTGATTTCGTGGCTACCGCGGGAACGGATGCGGGAGTCTTGTTCGCAGACGTCGCTGCCGCGGATGCTGTGGGTGCGGGCGCCGGTTCGAGATGATCGCTTGCGGACTTCTTATTGTCGTAGAAATCCCAACCGCCGTTGTCCGGCGGAGCAGGCGCGGGGGCATTTTTCGCGGCGGGCGCGGCTTTTGATTTCGGCGAAACTGACGCGGACGGCGCGTTGCCGTTAAATCCGTCAGCCGCGTGCACTGCGCCGCCATATTGCGTGCGGCCCATTACGTAACCCAGAGTGAAGAAAACTCCGCAGAGCAGGACCACGCCGAGAAACAGTCCTACCAGGTGCCGGCTTTCGAGAACCCGGTCGCCGCCTCCGCGTCTTGCGTTGCTTGCCATTTCCTTTACTTTTTCTCCAGCGACTTCATCCACTGCGAAATCACGTCCACAGGCAGCGGAAAGATCACGGTCGTATTTTTCTCCACGCCAATTTCCACCAGCGTCTGCAAATAACGCAGTTGGATGGCCGTCGGTTCCTTTTGCAGCACTGCCGCGGCTTCGGATAATTTCGCCGAGGCTTGAAATTCGCCTTCGGCGGCAATTACCTTGGCGCGGCGCTCGCGCTCGGCTTCCGCCTGCCGCGCGATGGCGCGCTGCATATTCTCCGGAATATCTACTTGCTTGACCTCAACCTTCGTTACCTTGATACCCCAAGGCTCCGTATCCTGGTCAAGGATTTGTTGCAGCTTTGCGTTAACCTTTTCGCGCTCCGAGAGAATGGAGTCCAGTTCGAACTGGCCGATCAGGCTGCGCAGCGTGGTCTGGGCCAGCTGCGAAGTAGCATATAGATAATTCTGCACTTGGGACAGGGCGAGATTCGCATCCACTACGCGGAAGTAACATACGGCGTTGACCTTCACCGAGACGTTGTCGCGGGTGATTACGTCTTGCGGAGGGACGTCGAGAGTTTCGATGCGGAGGCTGATGCGGGTGAGCTTGTCGATCGGGAAAAAGACCAGTTGCAGGCCGGCGCCTTTGGCTTCGGGCAACATGCGGCCCAGGCGGAGGACTACGCCGCGTTCCCATTCTTTGATGACATAGACGGAGTTCGAGAGCCAGATCAGGAAGATGACTACGGCTACGCCGAAGAGAATTGTTACGAAATCCATTGTGTCTCCTTCGCTTCAATGAACGACGACAGGACTCGCCGCACGGAAAGGCGGGCACGGCATGCCGTGCCCCTACGGCGTCTAGGTGCTGTGAACGCCCGGGCAAGCTGGGGCGCGGCGAGCAGCGCCCCTACCTTCGCACGATTTGTTTTTGCAAGCACGGACATGTAAACCTTCACGACGAGACGCTTACGAGTGCGATTCGACTGGCTCGACTTCGAGCG
This sequence comes from Candidatus Acidiferrales bacterium, assembly GCA_050012455.1. Taxonomy (GTDB): domain Bacteria; phylum Acidobacteriota; class Terriglobia; order Acidiferrales; family UBA7541; genus Palsa-295. The sequence goes on from JBEKHD010000003.1 coordinate 75,064, forward strand.
TTAGGCCTTTTACTTTTTTTACACGGACGCGGGCGCCGACGGGGATGCGTTCTCCGGCGCGGACTGCGGCGCGCCATAGTTCGCCGTGGACGAAGACGCTGCCCAGGGCTTCGCCCGTGCCTACTGGTTCGCGCACTTCGCCTACTTCGCCGACCAGCTCTTCCCTGCCGGTGGAAACTTTCCAGGTGCGCGAGCGCAGGACCAGGCGCATCAGGATGATTACGATGATTCCGAACGGAATCACTACTGCCAGCGCGGTCCAGAGGCTGACGCCCATGCCCGTCAGCGGCGACTTGATCAGGAACAGGGCGCCGAGAACCATTGATATCACGCCTCCTACGCCTAGCACGCCATGCGTGGGAAATTTGGCTTCGAGAATGAATAGCACGAAAGCGCAGGCTATGAGCAGCAGGCCTGCGAGATTGATGGGCAGCATGTGCATCGCGTACAGCGCGAGCAACAGAGCGATCGCGCCAAATACGCCTGGGGCAAACGCGCCGGGGTGGGTGAACTCGACGTAAAGGCCGAGGACGCCGATGATCAGCAGGATGAAAAATACGTCGGGCTGGACGATACGCGAGAGAAATTTTTCGCGGCCTGTCATTCCGCGGGCGACGAATACTGGGTGCGGGATCGCGAGCGCGAGCTTGGCGCCATCGAAGCGCGTGATGGTGCGGCCGTTGAGCTGCGCGAGCAGGTCTTCTTTCGAGGCAGTGACTATTTCTATCAGCTTGCCGTCGAGCGCTTCTTTGTCGCTGAAGGCTTTGGCGTCGGTGACGGCGGTTGAGGCCAGCTCCGGATTGCGATCGCGCTTGCTCGTGTAGCTGCGCAGGTAGGCGGTGGCGTCGTTCACGATTTTCTTGCGCAAGGTGTCGTCAATCTGGACGGGCGAGCCGCCGATTTCGATTAGCGGTGACGCGGCGCCGGTTTCTGTGCCCGGGGACATAGCGGCGACATCGGCGGAAAGCAGGATGAAGAAGCCGGCGGAAGCGGCGCGCGAGCCAGTCGGATATACGTAAGTGACGACCGGCACCGGCGAGCGCAGGATGGATTGAATTATTTCGCGCATGGAACTGTCGAGGCCGCCTGGGGTGTTGATCGTGATCAGGATCAGGCCGGCGTGTTCTGTGTTGGCTTGTTCGATTTCGCGGACGAGGTAGTCGGCGAGGATGGGTTCGATTTCGCCGTCAATGTGAAGTTCGACGACTGTGGAATTCGCGGACGATGTGGTTGGGGCTGGTGGTGCGGCTTGCGCGCGAAGTGATGTGGACGGGGAGAAAATGAGCGATAGTGCGGCGAGTGCGGTGGAAAGAAGCAACGACCGACGAACTGCGCGGGGGACCATTTCGCGAGTCATTATAGCAATAGAAACCGCTAGCGCCGTAAAGTTCCGGTGCGGATTCGCGGAGCACCGCTGCTAGGCTCACGCTTGGGATTGGTGACGGAAAGTGGGCGAGGCAAGCCTCGCCTAGGTCGTTTTATCGCCCCGCTCTGCGCGTCGGCAAAAGCGGCGGCAAGCCACCGCACTCCATATTGGGCTAGGCTTGCTTTTGAGTGGAGATGGCGGCGGCCGTTGTGCGGGCGACGACGAAAGCAAAAACATTGGTCGGCGAAGGACTAGCGGGCGCTATGGTTGTGGCGGACGAAGAGATGGCCGCCGCGGAGCCATCTCGCTAGGGGGCGCCAGACGTATTCGACCAGGAATTTTTTGGCGTAGGGCCAGATGGCGCCGCCGAATAGCGCGAGCATTACGTAACGCACGATGGTGGCGGTGCTTTGGCCGTTGGCGGTGACGGGCGTTCGTGCGATCCATGGGAGCAGGTACAATCCCAGCGATTTCAGCGAGCGCAGGACGGTGGTGAAATCGCCGTTCACGTGCCTTTCGTAGGCCCACAGTGTGAAGCTTCCCACAACCCAGGTGACGAGAATCCCCAGAAACGCAAAAAATAGGACGGGTTCTTTCATCAGCCATGGACCGATTTTTTTGCGCTGCCAACAGAAGAGCGCAAACAGGAAGATTACGATGCCGACGGTCCACAGGATCGCGCGACGCCAGAAGCTCCAGCGATCCTTGTAGAAGGAGGCGCGCGCCACAGGCAGGAAATACTCCGGAGTCAAGTAGGCGGGAGTAGGCGCGTCCACCAAGTCGAGGCGAGCGAGCGCGAGTTCGTCTTTCGGAATGTAGTGGCGCACGCTGTCCATATCCGCGGCAAGGAAGTTGACGAGGCTCTGGGCGACATCGCTGTTGGCGTTGTCGTCGCTGGCCACCAGGAAGGCCTCGACTCCTACGGTGGCGATGCCCTGGCCGCCCGGATTGCCCGGGCCATATTCGTCCTTGCGGATCATGGTTTCGACGTAGCTGGAATCGCGGCTGAGTTGCGTGACCATGCCGAGGCTCAGAGGAAGGAAGGAAATTTCGGAATTCAGATTGGTGGCGCTGGCGGGAGGTGCGAAGGCGGCTTGAATGGCGGTGGTGGGCGCGGAGCCGGTGAAAATTACGGCGTCCAGATCCATGCTTTGCAGTTTGGAAAGCGCGGCCTGCACGGTCGCCATGTGTCTTTCGGCGGCTTCGGCGTGGATTAAATTTACGTCGCACAGGCTGAGGTTCGCGGAGGCGAGCACGCGTTCGGCGGTGAGGTAACCTCCCGCGCCTTCCTTGCCTGACCAGATGGAACGTCCGCGAAGGTCCGCGACGCTGGAGACATAGGAGTGCGGGCGAACCAGCACGTGAACGGTTTCGGTAAACAACGGGACGATCAAGAGAATGCGATACGGGCCAAAGGGAGGCGGAAACGGATCGTACCCGAGCGAGCAGGGCGGCTGTTTCACGGTGTGCAGGGGATGCGCGAACCAGGCAGAGTGCGCGACGTCGCTCTGCACGAGGGCGAACGCGGCCTTACCTGCGGTAAGCTGCTTCACGTTCTCAATCGAACCATCGGTGGGGCAAGAGATGAGCTGGTCTTGCGGGGCGCGGTCTTTGTTGAAGGCGTTGGCTAGAGCCTGGCCGACTTCGTAGTAATTCAATCCGGGCTCTCCGGAGAGCAAGATGTGATCAGGTTTCGCGCTGGCGCATTTATCGTCGTCGGCGGCACGCGCGGCGCGAGGCGCGAACGCCAGGCAGGCGAGCAGGAACAGGAATGAAAGTTTGATGCGGCGTGACATGGCGCCTCCCAGGGACTCCCAGGCGAGCAAAAGATGGATTGGAGTCCGTGACGAAGTTCCAGTGGATTACTTTGGAGGTACTTTAACGTCTTAGGTAACGAAGGTCAAGGAAGTGCGCGAGCTAAGCGGCGAGTGACTTCGCGGATTAATTTTGCGGCTCGTGGATATGCATGCTGACGATTTGCGCGCCGTCGAGGCGATAAATGTGCTGGACGGTGCGTTCCATGATTACTTTGCCGTCGAGGTCGCGCACCGTTTGGTGAACGTGCACGACGACTTTGCCGTCAGCGAGAGATTCAAAACGCTGCGGCTTGACGATGGGGTCAATCATGTCCCACTGTCGCGTCCAGTAATCACGCACGGCTTGGTGGCCGCGCACGCGGCCCCCTTCCATGCCGTTCGGCCAATCTACGTCGGGATGCAGGAGCAGCATGATGAAATCGAGGTCGCGCTCGTTGAAGGCGTCATAGACCGACTGCAGTAGATCTTCGTATGCGACAGCTGGAGCTTCCCCTGGCATTTTCTGATTCCCCCCCGGCATATACCGTATCAGTTCTGTATTTGCTTCTTGGGCGAACCCGCGTAGGACGGCGGCACGTTCAGAACTTCCTGCAGAGCGGGATCTTTGATGACTTTTGCGAACGCGGGATCGGTCTTGGCGGAAAGGAATCCGGTGTAGCCGTCGTCGCGCGCGAGCTTCAGGTAATGGGCGGCGCGTTCGGCGTCGCCGGCCAGAGCATAAGTCTTGGCGACGAAGAAATAAAACAGGCCGGGATCGGTGGCAGTGCGCTGCAGCACGACGGTACCGCCCAATCCGCGGCGGTCGAAGACGGTGGGGTCGAGCGCCAAAGCCTTCTGGAACGAATCCATGGCCTGCGGATACTGCTTATCCTCGAAATAGGCATAGCCCAGGTTGCTATACACCGTGGGCAGATCGGAGTGCAGCTCAAGCGCTTTAGAGTAGAGACTGATGGCCTTGCCGTAATGCTTTTTCTCGTACTCAACGGTGCCGCAGTTGTTGGCAGCGCTGGCGAATTTCTTGTCCGCGTGCATCGCGCGTTTGTAGAACTTTTCCGAACGGTCCAGGTCCCCCAATTGCTGGTAGCCGACTCCGACCTTGTTCAGAAGCGCCGCGTTCTTCGGTTCGTTCACCAGAATCGCGATGTAGGCGCCGACAGCTTGCCCATATTCCTTGCGCGCCATCAGGATGTCCGCGCGCATTTCGGCGGCATCGCGTGGGGACATGGAAGAAAGAGGCTTCGCGCCGGTGGACGAGTCGGCAGAATTGGCAGACGTCGAACTGGAAGTCGTCTCGCTAACTTTGGTTGGAGTTTGTTGCGCGAACGCGGGACAAGCTGCGACCAAAACCAGCGCGACTGCAAAGAGAGTCACTCGGCTCATAGCCCGACTCCTTTTTCCGCGCCCCTGAACCTACGGCTGTGGTTTCTGGCTGTCCGCAGGCTTCTTGCTTGACCCAAAGATACCAAAAATCTTGTCCAGAAGCCCCTTTTTCTTTTCGGCGTCGGCATTGGCTGGAGGGGGTGCTTGGGGGTCGCCGGGAGCGGTGGGTTTCGCGCCGGGTTTGGGTGGCTGACCGGGCTGATTGGCGGCAGCCGAAGGCGGGGGCGGTGGATTGCTACCTTTGCCAAACAAATGCGAGAGCCAGTTGGAAGGCGACGACGACGCCTGTTGGCCGCATACCTCGGTGGGCTCGCTGCCTGCGATGAAATATTCCTGCACGGACTCCGGGCAGCTGGAATTGGCCAGTTCGCCGGTTTTCGGATCAATCATCTCGGCTATTACGCCCGGTGGTGGATCGAAATCCTCGGTCATTTTGTATTGCGGCAAGGCCGTCGCGCGTTTCATGAATTCCGCCCACAACGGGGCGGCGGAAGCGCTGCCGGAAAGGCCGAGGTCGCGATTGTCGTCGAACCCGATCCACACTACGCAGAGCAAGTTTGACGTGAAGCCGGCGAACCAGCCATCGCGCGAGGTGCCGGTCTTCCCCGCCGCCGTCGGCGTGAAACCCATGGAGCGAACTGTGACGCCAGTGCCGCGGTTGATGACTTCTTCCATGATGCTGGTGGTGAGGAACGCCACGCGCGGGTCGAGGACGGCGCGCACGCGCGGGCCAGCCGTTTCCTCCACCGTGCCGTCGGCAGCGAGAACGCTGCGCAGGAAGAGCGGCTCGGCGCGAAAACCGTTGGTAGCGAAAGGTGTGTAAGCGGCGGCTACGTCAATCGGCGTCATTTCATACGCCCCGAGCGCGACTGCAGGCGTCGGCTGAATATTTGTGCCCAGGCCCATCTGGCGCGTGAGGTTCACCACTCGCTGATAGCCGATCAGCTCGGCGACCTTGACGGTCGCTACGTTGAGTGAATGGATCAGCGCGTCGCGCACGGTGACCGTGCCGTAAAATTCCTCGCCGTAATTATCCGGCGTGTATTCCTTGCCATCGAATTCGAACGTGGTGGGCACGTCATCTACTGTGGTCACGGGCGTGACCATTGGCGTAAAGCCCTCGGCCGCGTTGTCAAAGGCGGCCGCGTAGACGAACGGCTTGAATACCGAGCCCGGTTGGCGGTGCGCCAGCGCGTGATTGAGTTGGCTTTCACCGTAGTTCCGTCCACCGACGAGCGCGCGGATTTCTCCGGTGTGCGCGTCCATCGCAACTAGCGCCACCTGCACGTGCGCGGGATCTCCCTTCTTGGCCCAGGCGGCGTAACGCTTAGTAAGCAGCTTGTCTACGCCCTGCACGCCGGTCTGGATCGCTTCGGCGGCTGCGTGCTGCAACTGGGGATCAAGAGTGGTGTAGATTCGATAGCTCTGCGTTTCCAGGTCGGTTTCAGAGAACTTTTCGAGCAGGTGGTCCTTCACCATGTCCACAAAGTAGGGCGCGGAGCCGCTGTTGATGCCGCCATTGACGAATTTCAGTTTCAATTTCTTGGCGGCGTCGGCTTGCTCTTGCGTGATGTAACTGTCTTCGACCATCTGCGGAAGCACGCGGTCGCGCGATTCCTCGGCGCGATCCATGTGGCGTTCGGCGGTGGCGTAGCGATTGGGGGCGCGAATGATTCCGGCGAGAAAGGCGCATTCTCCCAGGTTCAATTCGCGGACATCCTTGCCGAAATAAGCCTCGGCGGCTTCCCCGAAACCGCGAATCGAAAAGCTGCCGCGATTGCCGAGATAGACTTCGTTGGCGTACAGCTCGAAAATCTGCTGTTTCGAGTAGCGTTGATTGATTTCGACGGCCATCAGGACTTCTTTTACTTTGCGGCGCCATTCGCGCTTGGTGGTGAAGAAAAAGCTGCGCGCCACTTGCATGTCGATGGTGCTGGCGCCCTGGGCTTTCTGGCCGCGGCGGAGGTCTGCGAGCGCCGCGCCGAAGACGCGCACGATATCGAGGCCGCCATGCTCGAAAAAGCGCTTGTCCTCGGCGGCGAGGACCGCGTCCACGAGATCTTTGGGAAGATCGTCGAAGCGGACCACGCGGCGTTTTTCGCGCGAGCTATCAAATAGGTTGGTGATGAGCTCCGGCTCGATTTCGGCCGAGTCATGCGGAGAGCTGTCGGACAACTGCACGATGCGCGAAATCGCCGCACCGGAAAAATCGACGCGCAGCGCGTTGCCATCACGGAAATACGAAGCAGACGAGGGGTGAATCTCTACCGATGGGCCCTTCACTTTGAACCAGCCGAGCGCGCCCTCGGCTTCGCCTTCCTGATATCCCGCGCGCAGGAGGTAAGTGGCCAGGTCACTCGCGTGCATGGTCTCGCCGAGGTAAACATGCCCAGGAGCGGAAAAAACTCGCGAGGTGTTCTGAAAGACTTGACCGGTGAGGCGCTGGTCAATCAGCTTGCCGAACTGAACGTAGTAGTAGGCGAAGACGCAAGTAGCCGCCACAAATACAAGCAGGACGCTGCCCAGGACGGCCAGACCAACGCGAGAAGTCCAGAAGCCCGGGGCGATTCGAATCCGCAATCGGTCTCTCCATGAAATGCAGCAGGCGAACTGCACTCAAAAACGCTTTCTAATGGTTAGACGCACGCCAGCGCCTGACGGTTGGGCGGGCGCGGCGATGGCACGATTGTTTCCGCGCGGCCTCGATTCGAATAAATTGTAAATCTAAATGGGACGGCTGTCTGCGTAGAGATGAAACTGATGAGTGATCTGAGTAACAGCTAAATCGTAGGTAACCGAGTAATCCAGCGAAATGGTGACGAGGTTGCCGTCGAAAGTTACTTTGATGTCTTGTTGCCGTGCCGGAACACCGAGTTCCGAGGCCTTCTTGAAGACGTCGCCCTGGATATCTTCCGGGGTTTTCTTGGGGTACGTGGAGGTCGCAAAGCGCGCTTCGGTGGTGATGGCATCTTGCAGCTGGTAATTGGCAAACCACGACGGAACGACTTTCACGGCGCAGAAGACCATCGTCCCCAAAATGATGATGGTTATGGCGAAGCTTAGCTTCGCCCCGCCCCGTTGTCGGTCTTGTAGTCGCTTCGCGCGCAAAATGAAAAGCCCTCCCAAGTGCAATTTCGATAGGCTGATGCTAACAGTATCAGAAAGCGGCGAAGGCGTCGGTTAAAGCGCGTGTTCTGAATGAGTAACTGGGCCGGCGATTACGAAGGTACCGCTAGTACGCCCGCGCGAAAATGGCCTTCTCGGCCGATGCCTCGCCGCAATGCACGCATTTGCCGGAGCCGCCGGGCTGTTCCAGAGGAATACAGCGCATGGTGGCTTTGGTATCCTCTTTGATATTCGCCTCGCATTCGGCTTTGCCGCACCACCAGGAAAAGGCGAAACCGTTCTCAACGGCTTTCTTGAATTCCCCGTAGTCCGCGGTCTCGTGCGTATTCGCTTTGCGGAACGCGAGCGCGCGGTCGAAAAGCGCGGTCTGGATCTCTGCGAGCAGTTGCACAACAGGGGCGGCAATTCCCTGCTGCGAGACAAACGCTTTGCCCTCTTTTCCGGGCCGGTCGCGGCGGGCCAGCACTACCGAGCCCTTGGCGACGTCTTTGGGACCGAGTTCCAGGCGCAGCGGGACGCCACGCATTTCCCAATCGTTGAATTTGAAACCGGGGCTGGAGCCTTCGCGCTCGTCCAGCTTCACGCGGATTCCGGCGTCCACCAGTTCTTTGCGCAGCTTGTGCGCGCATTCCAGGACGCTGGATTTCTCCTCGTCCGTTTTGAAGATCGGGACGATCACCAGCTGGATGGGCGCCAGGCGCGGCGGGAAAATCAATCCCTGGTCGTCGCCGTGCACCATGATGATGGCGCCGACGAAACGCGTGGAAAGGCCCCACGAAGTGGTCCAGCAATGCTGCAGGACGCCGCCTTTATCCAGGTAGCGAATTTCGAAAGCCTTCGCGAAATTCTGGCCCAGATTGTGCGAGGTGCCGGCTTGCAGCGCTTTGCCGTCGCCCATCATGGCTTCTATCGAGAAGGTTTGATCGGCTCCGGCGAAGCGCTCGGAATCGGATTTGCGGCCGGGAATTACGGGCACGGCGGCTTCCTTCACCGCGAAGTCGGTATAGATGTCGAGCATTTGGCGGGTTTCGAATTCCGCCTCCGGGAGCGTGGCGTGCGCGGTGTGGCCTTCCTGCCAGAAAAATTCGAGGGTGCGCAGGAAGAGTTTGGTGCGCAGTTCCCAGCGCACGACGCTATTCCACTGATTAATCAGCACTGGCAGGTCGCGATAAGATTGGATCCACTTCGCGTAGGAGTGGCCGATGATCGTCTCCGAAGTGGGACGAATTACCAGCGGCTCTTCCAGTTCTTCGCCGCCGCCGTGCGTGACCACAGCCAGTTCGGGAGAAAACCCTGCGACGTGCGATTTTTCCTTGTCGATGAAGCTGCGCGGAATCAGCAGCGGGAACGCGGCGTTCACGTGGCCGGTGGCTTTGAAGCGGCTGTCGAGCGCGGCGGTGATGTTCTCCCAAAGCGCCCAGCCGTAGGGGCGAACGATCATGCAGCCGCGCACGGGTGCGTAGTCCGCGAGTTCGGCTCTGAGTACGAGCTGGTTATACCATTCCGAAAAATCTTCCGCGCGCGTTGGCAATTTCTGGTCGGACATGCCTGGGTGGGCTCTTTTCTGCGCCGATTGGAGTGCGGCACGCGCACAGTGGCGCGCGCTTGGGCGCGGTAAGCAATCAAGGTTAGGGGAGACGCTCCGTTAAGTCAATCGTGCGGCGAAGGCAAACTCAAAAGCGATACGGCTGAACGCAGATGAACGGCGATACCGTCAAATGCAATCGTCATAAAAAAGAATGCGACGAGAGCGCGAGTGGTGAATCGAATGGTTGAAACGCACCACGGATGGGCACTCGTGAAGGCAATGACAAAGCTCTTGCGGAGGTGCGAGGGCCTGCTCTGCCTCTGGGGAGTGGGGTTCCTGACTGCTGATTTGGCTTCTGGAAGTGGGTGTTTTCCGCGTGTGTAAATTTCGAAATTGCGGTAGGCTGTTTGGCGCGCTGGTTCCCCCGGACTGGTTATCCAAAATTCGAAGGAGATTTTTTGAAATGAAGATGCGCCTTGCTCTTGGAGTTTTGTTTATAAGCTTTTGTACAATCGCATTGTCCGTTCCGGCAAGCGCGCAGGCCGGCGCGGGGGCAGGCACATCGTCGGGCCAGCAGCAGAGCACGCCGCCGTCGCAGCAGCCGTCCAGCCAGCCCAAAATTATGTCGCCAAACGTGGCGAACGTGCAGCCGGGCGAGGTGTACCACCGACCAACGGAAAAAGAAAAACTGCGCTCTTGGGCGTTCGTTTCATTCGGGCCGTATGCATTGATCGGCTCCGTCGGCGCGGCTGGCGTGCAGCAGGCAGAGAATGCGGCGCCGGAATGGGGGCAAGGATGGGACGCCTACGGCGTGCGTGTGGCCAACAATTTTGGCATCAACCTGGTGACGCAGTCGACTCGCTACGGATTGGCTGAGGTCTTCCACGAGGACACACTGTTCTACCGCTGCGAGTGCGACGGATTTGTCCCGCGTTTGAAGCATGCGTTGATATCCACGGTCACGGCGCGTCGCGGCGAAGACGGCCATCGCGTCTTCTCGGTCGCATCCTTCGTCGCACCGTATGCGGGAGGCGAAGCGGCGGCGCTGGGCTGGTACCCCAGCCGTTACGACGCATCGGACGGCTTCCGCATCGGCAATTACAACCTGGCCGTGCAGGCGGGGCTGAACGTGGCGCTGGAATTTATTTACGGCGGACCGCATACATTTTTGGGAAAGCATCACGTGCCGGTGCTTTCCAACGCAACGGGCTCCCAGCAACAGTAATCTATTGATTGCAGCGGCAGCGAAGATTGCAAGCCCGCCGGTGAAGATTCATCGGCGGGCTTTTTTGTTTTAAGTTGCGGTTGGCACGGATGGCACCGAATCTTTAGCGATGATCGGGGTGATTGTGGCGCCAAGCCCAGTATTCGCGCTGTTCGGGAGGCGGTAGCTTACGAAACTCCCGATACGGGCGGCGCGTTTCGACGACCCACTGGCGGTAGTAGACGACTTCGTTGTCGTTCCAGACGTGATAATCGTTGTAGTACGGATCGTAGACGCGGACCGTGGCGTGTGAAGCGCAACCAGTTAGCACTACGGGCGTAATTGTCGCTATTCCCAGCAATAATGCTCCGAGCCAACGCGTATTGAATCGCATTTATGATTCCTCCCTGTGCGGCTGGGCCGGCGCGCTGGTGCGATTGCAAAGCACGCAGCGCTCCGATAAACTCTTCTCGAATTTATAAACACGTCGGCGCTGGCAAAGTTGCTGGCAAGTATTACGCGGTTGCGAATCCCGGCCGGGTGCCCTGACATGAAACACGAATCCCCAGAATTGCTGCGCATGAGCCGCTCGCTGGACGAAGTGGATCCGGAAGTCGCGGAGGCGTTGCGCGACGAAGTCCGCCGCCAGGCCACCGGTTTGGAACTGATCGCGTCTGAAAATTTCGTTTCCGAGGCCGTGCTGGAAGCGATGGGCTCGGTGTTCACGAATAAGTACGCGGAAGGATATCCCGGCAAACGCTACTACGGCGGGTGCGAGAATGTAGACCGCGTCGAGCGTCTTGCGATCGAGCGCGCCAAGCAGCTATTCGGCGCTGAGCATGCGAACGTGCAGTCGCACTCCGGAACGCAAGCTAACATTTCTGTTTACATGACTGTGCTGGAACCGGGCGCCACCGTGCTGGGCATGAATCTGGCGCACGGCGGCCACCTAACGCACGGGCATCCGCTGAATTTCTCCGGCAAGACTTACAAATTTGTTGCTTATGGCGTGACGAAGGACAGCGAGACGATTGATTACGGCGAAATCGACGAGCTGGCGCGCGTGCACCAGCCGAAAATGATTGTGGCCGGAGCGAGCGCCTACGCGCGCATCATCGATTTCCCGCGCATTGCGGAAATCGCGCAGTCGGTGGGAGCGCTATTTTTCGTGGACATGGCGCACATCGCTGGCCTGGTGGCTGCAGGCGTGCACCCCAGCCCGGTGCCCTATGCTGATTTTGTTTCCACGACCACGCATAAGACCTTACGCGGGCCGCGCGGCGGGCTGGTGCTGTGCCGCGAAAAATACGCGAAGGATCTGGACCGCATCACTTTTCCGGGGTTGCAGGGCGGACCGCTGGAACACATCATCGCGGCGAAAGCCGTGTGCCTGAAGGAAGCCGCGGCGCCGGATTTTCGCGCCTATCAGGAGCAAGTGGTGGCGAATGCCAAGGCGCTGGCTGCTGGTTTGAGTGCGCGCGGATTCCGCATCGTCACCGGCGGAACGGACAATCATTTGATGCTAGTGGACATGCACTCGCGCGGAATTACCGGACGCGACGCTGAATTGGCGCTGGAGCGCGCCGGCATGACGGTGAACAAGAACGCGATTCCGTTCGACCCCCTGCCGCCGATGAAGGCCGGCGGGATTCGCATCGGCACTCCGGCGGTGACCACTCGCGGGATGCGCGAGCCTGAGATGGAAAAGATCGCGACATGGATTGCTGAGGTGCTGACGCATCTTGGCGACGCGGCAATCGAACAGCGCGTGCGTTCGGAAGTTGCGTCGGCCGCCGCGCGCTTCCCGCTTTATTCGCGGCGCCTGGAAGCTGCTGACGCTATCGGCGCGCTGCACTCTAAAATTGCGGGCTAAGACAGCCCTTCAGCGCTTTTTCTTTTGTGCTTGTTGTGCCACCCGCGTTTTCACTAACTTCCTTACTAGAGTTGTCGGCAGCGGCTTGTCCAGCGGAAAATGGATGGTCCCTTTAGACGTTTTGTAGCCTTTGAGTTCGTTTTTGAATGCCGCGATCACGGCTGCACCGGGGAATAAACTGCAATGGTCCGAAAACGCGGCGTACCACAACAGCGGCCCTTTGTATTTGAACGCGGGAATGCGATAGCTGATCGCCTCGGTAGCGTCCGGCGGCACAGCGGACCGAATCACCGCGCGCATCTTTTGCAAAGTGCTGCGCGCAGGTTCCGGAACGCGCGACAGGTATTCGTCTACCTCACGTGAAGCGGTGCTGCCGACTTTCGTGGACCGATTTTTCACGCTTGCGCTTGCCACGATGTCTACCCCCTCGTCGTCTGGATGCGCCAGTTCACGGCTGCAGATCAAAGGCCGGACGCAAGCTGCCATCCATGTAGAACGGGACGGACGTGTGCTCGTGGACGATTTTCCAGTCGCCGCGTTCCCGATGCAGACATAGTGTCGCACGCATCCAAAAACTAATCTGCCGGCCCGCGGCCTTGGGATTTCCGCCGAGACGATAGTAGCCGTGGCCGAAAGCAACGTCGCCGCTCACGGTGAATTTGAAATCGCGCGACTCGCGCTCGATAGGGCCATCCCAGGTGTCGAGCCACGCCTGCTTTACCTGGAGATCCATTCCCTGGTGCACCAGCGGTGGCGAGAGATCGCATACAACCGCGTTGTGCGCGTAGGGCGCGATGATCGCGACGGCATCTTTGTCGTGATGCGCGTTGTTGATGAAGTCGATGAGCGCGAGGATGTCCGCTTCATCGTGCGAGGTCTCGCTCTTCTGTGCTGCGCTGGACATTTTATTTCTCCTTTGTATTGAAATTATTTGCCCGTGGGCAAGGCCGCGGACGTTACCACGAATTGATTCCGTTCATGCCTGCGACATTCAGGCCGTGGGAACCAGAATTTCGGTTATCAGCTGCGCTTCGGGCGTGGTTCTGGGATCGCTAACGTAATGTTCGATGTTGAAGTCATCGCGCAGCGGGATTTCTGTTTCGGCGACGATCTGAAAAACTCGGCCACAGGCAGCGGGAAGGTTCGAGAAAGGTCCGGTCAGGACAAAACGGCTGTACTTTCCGCCTTTGAATTTCTGGTAGCACAGTCCGTCGGGCAAATCTTTTGGCGCCGCGGCCAGAGCAACGCCGGCGCGATAGGTCTGAGGCCCGATTTTGTAGAGGCTCATGTATCCGGTAATTTTGTTTTGCTCCAGGACCTTGGGCACGAGTTGATGCATCTGCTGCCAGGCTTGGGGCGCTGTATTTTGGAACGGGCCAACTTTCTCGATGAAAACGTAGTGAGTTTCGGGCCAGTTCATCACTTCCGGTACTTCCGTGAGTCGCAAACCGGGTCCTGTTGCGCTGGACATGATGTTTTCTCCTTGCACTTTGGGTTGAGCGAAAAGTAATTCGAGATAGCGGTGGAGATGGTCAATACAGTCGGCGGCGACTGCTGGGCCACCTTTGGCTTTCGCCAGGATGAACGCGCCTTGAATCACCGCCTGGGTGTACAGCGCGAGGCTCTTGGCGGTCCAATCCCCTTTCACTTCGTACTTCGTCATGCATGCGGCGATGTCTGATTCCAGCGTTGCGGCATGATCGCTGATGCTCTTGTCGCAGGCTGCCCGGATGGCTGGATGCGTCTCGTAGACTTCCTGAAGCATGGTGCCGACCAGGCAGGTAAACTCCGGCAATTCGCCTCGCATAATCGCCTTACGGAAATCCACATACGCTAAAAGTCGCTCAAGCGGGTCGGGTATCGCTCGATAGGGCGCCGCTTCGAAGAACGCCGTGGTTATTGCTCCCCAGTACTCGGCCGCAGCTACCGCCAGTTGTTCCTTGGTGTCGAAATGGTGGAAGAAGCTGCCTTTGGTGAGCTGGGCTGCCTCGCAGATGTCTTCAACGCGCATGGCGGTGTAGCCCTTGTAGCGGATGACGTGGAGTGCGGCGTCGAGGAACTTGGTCTTGGAATGATGTGGAGCGTGATTCATAGGGTGCCGTAAATTACGGGAGCAACATACCAACTAATGGGTATGCTTTCAAGTGCTTTTTCTCGATTATCTAGCCTCAGCGAAGTTAGCCTCGACAATGACGAACCTTGGTCAAAGCAGGAGCGTCGAAGGAGCAGGAAGTCCTAATAAAACACACTTTTCCCGTTCCGGCACACAATGGTGGTTCCTCCTCAACCGTCAGCCCTGTTCTCCTCCCTAACCTGTGCCGGTGCCGCGCGCCGCGAGACCCTCTTTGGAAGCGGATGTGCGAGTGCACCTTATCGGGGGAAACACCCAACATGAGCACCAGTCCGGCCGCAGAGGCAGTGGCATGGCCTCATACATTGGAGGCCGCAAGAGATGAAGCGCGGCTGATTCAGGATTCCCTGCTGCCGCGCGGGACTTTGCGCGGACTGGCGTTCGAGGTGGCCTTCCGGTTCGCGCCGCTCGGCGAAGTGGGAGGAGATTTCGCCGATTTTTTTCAGCTGCCCAATGGTCTGGTTGGCATGTACATGGGCGACGTGGTCGGCAAGGGGTTGATAGCCGCGATGTACGCGTCGCTGGTGATGGGCACGATCCGCGGTATCAATAAGACTGGCGAAGACACCGCCGCCGTGCTGGGCCTGCTGAATAAACGCTTGCGCGTGCGCCCGGTTCCCGGCCGTTACAGCTCCATGATTTACGCGTTGTTCAATCCGGCTTCGGGCTTGCTGAGCTTCTCAAACGCGGGGGTGCCACTGCCCATGCTGGTCTCGAGCGACGGCTGCCGCTCGCTCGGTGAAGGCGGCTTTCCTTCCGGCATGTTTCCCGACGCGTCCTACGAGATCCACAGCGTGCAGCTTTCGCCCGGCGACGCCGTGCTCTTCGCGACCGACGGCTTGCACGAAATGCGCAATGCGAAGAACGAGGATCTGAGTTGGGGCAAGTTGGAAGAAATCTGGAAGCAATGCCGTTGCAAGTCCGCGGACGATTGCCTGGATTTTCTTTTCGACGAGGTGCGCACATTTTCCGCGAGCGGCGGCAGCCACGACGACATCACGGCCGTCGTGCTGAAGGTGCCCGCGTAGCAGCGGACCTGGGACCAACCGCCGTTCATCTTCAAACGACGGATATCTGTAGCTCCGACACTTCACCATCGCGAATTGAAAACGCGCGCACGGGTGTTTCCGCATCGGACAGCGACGAAATGATGAAATACGCAGCGTCTGGGTAGTAGGCCCGCGCGATATCAGTCCGCGAGGGCTCGTTCGCGCCGTGCGGATGCGAGTGATAAATTCCCAGTAACCGCAATCCGGCGCTGCGAATCTCTCGCATCAGCTGAAACAATTCCGCGGGCGCAATCTCGTACTGCGTCGCGGGATCGCCGGCGATGTTGTGCGCGTGTAAGACGAGGCTGACCACGCCTGCGCGACCCGCCAGCAGCCCGCAATGTTCACGTTCAGGCTGGGTTTGCGCATGCGCTTGAAGCGCAAACAATACGCCATCTTGAACTCGAACTCGATTCGACACGAGGATCAGTCTATCTCGCAACCATCGGAAAGAGAAAACGCGGCGCACGCGTGAGGACGGGCTGGAAGCACGGCGGACCGTGGCGCTAGACGAGGTCTTTCAGGGTGACCACCGCGATGCGCCGTGTGTAGCCGGTTTGTAGCAGCAGCGTGAGCTTTTCTCCGATGGTTCCGCGGCGGATGGTTTCGCGGACGTCGGGCAATATCAGGCTTGCGGTGCTCTCACCGTTGATCGCGAGGATTTGATCGCCCTGTTTTACGCCGGCGTCGGCGCCGGGCCCGCCCGCGATGACGTCCACCACGGTAAAATAATTGCCGTCGGGAACATGCCCCATCCAGATCCCGGCGCGATCGTAGCTGTCGCGGCGGCCGTAATCTGTGTTTCTCTCGAAGATGATGCGGGTGCGGGCGTAATCGAACGTGACGTCGAATTGCGAAAGCACGTCTGGTCCGATCCTTCCGGCCATCGCTGACGACCTGGTGAGCCCGGTTTTCTGCGCGGAGAGGCGGATGACCAGGTCGCGCACGGTGATCTCGCCAATCTGCAAAGTGCCGGCGCGCGCGAGCAGCGAACGCACTGGCCCGCCGACGCCCCAGCCGGTGACGCCTTCCAGCTTGGCTCCATATTTTTCCTGAAGATTATTCTGCGCGCAGAAGGGGCCGTAGAGTAGCAGCGAGGAGCGCGCGCCGGTATCCACGCCGAAATTTCCCGCGACACCATCAAGCGACGCCGCGACCACCGGAATCTGGCGCGGGCGTTCGAAACTCACGATCACGCCGGTGCCGGTGTAGTCGAACTTGGCCGACGCAGTGAACGTGAGAATGCGATTCACGTAATCGTGTTTCACGACCATGCGCTCGAAGACCGGCGAGCCGATGATTCCGTCGAAGGGCTTCGAGCCGAATACCTGCGGCGCGTCGGACAGATCCATCACGTTGGTTTCGATGTCCGCGAACGTCAATTCTCCCATTTGCAACTGGGCAATCCGCGCCTGGCCGGCACGCACAGTTTTTTCGCCGACGCCCTGCCCTTCGCCCGCATCGGCCACGTGCAGGCCGAGCTTCTGCGCCACGCCCGCGGAAATGGTCGCGCCGCCCGCGCCGGTATCGAGCAGAAAGTGGAAGGGACCGCGACCATTGATGTGCGCTTCAACGAAAACGCGATTGTCCACGAGATCAAATGGCAGCGTGAAGGAAGTCTTCGTATCGGCGAGGGCGCGATGCGGAGCGGCAGCCGCAAACGAAAACGCGCAAGAGCAGAAAACTAAAAGTCCAGCCAACGACAATGCGTAGGTTCGCAGGACGGACTCCTTTTCCTCTTGGACGAGCGAATGGGCCGATGGTTACGCGGAACCAGGATGGATAGCGGCGCGGGCACGGCATGCCGTGCCCCTACGCTCGCTGGCTAAAAGTTGTCGCTACGCTTTTTGCGCTTGACGGCGCAGGAACGTTGGGACGTCCAGATCGTCCGCAGGAACTTCACTGCGCACGTCGGCGACGTTGCGGGCGACCTGCTGGACGACGTTCGTTTGTTGCGGCGCGATGTTTCCGGCAGTGGGTTGCTCGCGCGAAGCTTTCCACGTCTTCGGCAGGTACGACGGCTTTTGTTGCGATTTGCGGCCGGCCACATCGCGGAAGCCCGCGGCGATCACCGTGATTTTCACGGACTCCTTCATCGCGTCATCCATTACCGCGCCGAAAATGATGTTGGCATTTTCGTGCGCGGCTTTCTGGATGATGGAAGAGGCTTCGTGCACTTCCTGCAGGCTGAGGCTGGACGAGCCGGTGATGTTGATCAAAATTCCCTGCGCTCCCTGAATGCAATTGTCTTCGAGCAACGGGCTATTGATGGCGCGATTCGCGGCGTCAATGGCGCGATTCGATCCGGACGCGACCGCGGTGCCCATCACCGCGTAGCCTTGGCCGGACATGATGGTCTTCACGTCGGCGAAATCGCGATTGATGATGCCGGGAATGGTGATGATGTCCGAAATGCCCTGCACGGCCTGCCGCAAAATATCGTCGGCGATGCGGAAGGCTTCGAAGAAGCTGGTGCCGTGCTCGACGCAATCCATCAGGCGTTCGTTGGGGATGACGATGACGGTGTCCACGCAGCCGATGAGTTCGGCGAGCGCTTGTTCGGCCTGCTCCATGCGGCGCTTGCCTTCGAACGCGAAGGGCTTGGTGGCAACAGCGACAGTGAGCGCGCCGAGTTCGCTGGCGAGATTCGCAACGACGGGCGCCGCGCCGCTGCCGGTGCCTCCACCCAGGCCAGCGGTGACGAACACCATGTCCGCGCCGTCGAGAGCTTCAAGAATTTTTTCCGTGTCCTCGAGCGCGGCCTTGCGGCCGACTTCAGGATTCGCGCCCGCGCCGAGCCCCTTAGTGAGCTTCGCGCCCAGTTGCAGTTTCACGGGCGCTTGCGACAATTTCAGCGCCTGCAAATCGGTGTTGGCCGCGATGAATTCCACGCCTTCCACTTTCGCGCGGATCATTCGGTTGACGGCGTTGGAACCGCCGCCGCCCACGCCGATTACTTTTATTTTTGCTCCGTTGCTTGCTTCTTCCGCAAACGACACTCGCATTACCGATTCTTTTTGCGCCATGCTTCCTCCCCAGTCTTTTCCCAATTTCGTTTTTTGCATCCGTTGCCTGTTACGCCCCTGCGAACATGCTTTTCAACCTACCCACCCAGCCGCTAGGACGCGATCCGCCGGCGCGTCTGGTGCGCGCGCCGTACAGAACCAGTCCCACGGCTGTTGAATACTCGGGCTGGGAAACTTCTTCACTCATTCCGGCAAGTCCGCGCGGCGAAGCGACGCGCACCGGAAGATTGAAAATCCGCTCGGCCAGTTCGCACAGGCCGCGCAATTGCGCGCCACCGCCGGTGAGTACGATTCCCGCGGGGATCATGCCCTCTCCGCCACCGCGGCGCAGTTCGTCGCGGACTAACATTAATAGCTCATGCGCGCGCGGTTCCACGATTTCAGAAAGCATGCGCGAGAACACGGTGCGCGGCGGACGGTCGCCTACGCTGGCGATTTCGATCGCGGCGTCTTCTTTCAACAGCTCGCGCAACGCGCAGGCGTGGAGGCGCTTGATTTTTTCTGCTTCGCTGCTCGGGGTGCGCAGGCCGACGGCGAGATCGTTCGTGAAATGATCTCCGCCGACTGGAACTGCGGCGGTGTGACGAACTACGCCGCCGGCGAAGGCGACCATTTCCGTGGTGCCGCCGCCGATGTCGAGCAGGCAGGCGCCGAGTTCGCGCTCATCCTGCGTGAGGCAAGCTTCGGCAGAGGCGAGCGGCTCGAGAACTGTGTCGTCCACGCGCACGCCCGCGCGATTTACGGCGGTCACGATATTTTGGGTGGCGGTGCCGGACGTTGTGACGATGTGTACGTTCGCTTCCAGGCGCTGGCCGACCATTCCGATCGCGTCGCGGACATTATCTTGCGCGTCGAGCGAAAATTCCTGCGGCAGGACATGCAGGACTTCGCGGTCTTCCGGCAATTGCACGCCGCGTGCGGCTTCGATGGCGCGGCGCACGTCGTCGCGTTGCACGTCGCGCGGGCGGGAACCTACGGTGATGCCGCCGCGGCTATTGACTCCGCGCACGTGGGTGCCGGCGACGCCGATCAGCGCGGATTCCACGGGGACGCCGACGAGCGCTTCGGCTTCTTCGACGGCGCGGCGAATCGAGCTGACCGCCAGATCCAGGTTGACGATTTGGCCTTTGCGCCAGCCTTTGGATTCCGCCGCGCCCAAGGCTGCGAATTTCACGCTGCTGCCGTCGTCGTCCAGCTCGCCGATTAATGCGCAGGTTTTGGTGCTGCCGATGTCCAGCGCTACGATGTGCCGTTCCTTCTTCGTCAAATCAGGTGCTCCTCAGCTGTTTTCGCGGTTCCCTTATTGCTGCTGCTGCGAACTTACGTGCTTCGCCGAACTTTTCGCGGCGCTGTGCTGCGTGGCGCTCGTCTTCGCCGCTGTTGTTTTTGCCGGCGCTGTCTTTGCCGGAGCCGTCTTTGATAGTGCCGCCTTCGTCGGCTTCACTGCTTTCGATGGGGCCGTTGCTTTCGCGGGCCCTGTCGATTTCACGGGTGCGGCTGGCTTTGCAGGCGCAGCGGGGTGCACAACTGGTTGCGTTGGGGCGACGGCATGCGGCGCGGTCACCTTCGGCGCGACGGAGGTGATCGGCGGCGGATCTTTCTTCAGCGCTAGGAGAGTGCGGTCTGGATTCACGACTGCTTCGCCATTGAAGCGCAGATCCACGGATTCGACGCGGCCTGCGGCGGCGCGCCATTGGCCGATATCGTTCAGCACGGTCAAATATTTGGACTGGAAATCGCTGTCGCCGAAGTGCACCACGATGGGCGCGTCGGCGTTGCCCCAGGCGTCATTCGCGGCAGCCCCGCCGGAAGTATTCACCACCTGCAATCCGGAAATCGTCGCGCGCAAATCTTTCGCTTCGGTGAGATCCACTTCGCTCACTTGTTCCATGGAGCCGGCGCGCGCCGCTTCCACCTGCTGCGTGAATCCGGCAAACATCTGCATGCGCAGCTCGCGATCTTCGATGGGCATGTCCGCGCCGATGCCGGTGATCACCGGAAAATGGAAATTGGCTTTCAGCGGGCGGTCGAGGATTACGCCGTGCACGTCCACCAGCGCGAGGTCGCTGCCATCGCGCAGAAACGCGATGGGCGTGCGCTCAGTGATTTCTACTTCGATGCGATTCGGCAGCGCGCGGCGCACCGTAGCCTGTTCGACCCACGGAATAGTTTCGAGTTGGCGACGACGTTCAGCGAGCGGAGTTCGCAGCACGCTGCGATTGCGATCGGCCGCGAAAATTTCCAGCACGCGGCCGCGCGGCACGTACTGATTGCCCGTGACTTGCACCTGATCAGAGCGAATCAGCGCCATTTCCGGCGACGCGAGCAGGTAATGGCCGAGCGCGTAACTCGTCGCCGCGGCGGCGAGCGCGATCACGCTCCAAAACATCACGCGCAGATACGTCTTCCAGGCTTTCTTGCCGAACTTGCGCCGTTTGATCTCCAGCGGCTTCTGCCGCCGCAGATACTTCGGCTCTTCCTCGGCCAGAACTTCCTGGGGGTAAGCGTCCGCGTCCATGGCTCTCAATTTTTCCAGAAAATTACCTCGTTCTCGAGTTCGACGCCGTACGAGACGCGCACGCGTTCGCGCACTTCATCAATCAGGCGCAGCATGTCCGCGCAGCTGGCGTTCGCCACGTTCACGAAAAAATTTGCGTGCCGGTCGCTGACCATCGCGTCGCCCACGCGATGACCTTTCAAGCCCAGTTCGTCAATCATGCGTCCGGCCGAGCCGCCCGGAGGATTCTTGAAAATGCAGCCGGCGCTTTTCTGGTTCAGCGGCTGGCTGGCGCGGCGCTTCTCGTTGCAGACTTTTATCAGCGCCAGAATTTCTTTGAACGGCTTCGACGGCAGCTCCAGCTTCACGCGCAGCATCACATCGTCGGGCGCAAATGAAGTATGGCGGTAATCGAAACGAATGTCATCACCGCGCAAAGTTTCCAGTTTGCCGGTCGAGGCGCGGTACAGCTCCACTTCACGAACGTAGGAGCCGATTTGCGTGCCGTAGGCGCCGGCATTCATGCGCAGCGCGCCGCCGACGCTGCCGGGAACGCCGATCAGGCCTTCCATGCCACCCAAATCGCGCTTCGCGCAGAAGGTGACCATGCCGCCGAGGTCCGCCGCAGCGTCAACATAAGCTGCGTTGCCCTCGACGCGCATTCCGGGTTGCGATGTTGGCAGATGCAGCACGACGTAAGGCAGCTCGCCGTCGGCGATAAGCACGTTCGTGCCGCCGCCGAGAAAGCGATGCGGGATATTTTCATCGGCGAGCAGGTGCATCACGTCGGGAATGGTTTCGAATTTGCGCAGCAGAAGCTGGTCGGTGGTGCCGCCGATGCCGAGTGATGTTTTTTCGCTCAATGGCACGCTGGGGCGGAGTTCCACGCCGAGTTCTTTCAATCGCGCCCCCGCTTTGTCGCTAATCCGCATCTGGTCTAGTCCACCACCGTCGTCGAAACTTTCGAGCCCAATAGCATCGCCAGCTGATCGAGCGCGCGGCCGACGCTGCCTGCGCCGATCGTCAATACAGCGTCGTGCGGGCGGGCTTCGCGCAAAAGATATTCGATCGCGGCCTGCATGGTGCTGGTGAAGGCCACGTTTTTGTGTCCGGCGCCGCGAATCGCTTCCGCGAGTTTCTCTCCCGTAATGCCCGGGATCGGCTCTTCGCCCGCCGCGTAGATGTCCGTCATCACCAGAATGTCCGCTTCGTTGAACGAGCGCCGGAAATCTTCCCAGAGATGCTGCGTGCGCGTGTAGCGATGCGGCTGGAAGAGCACCAGCAGGCGCTGATAATCGCAGCCGCGCGCTGCGGCAAGAGTGGCGCGAATTTCCGCGGGGTGATGGCCGTAGTCGTCTATTAAAGTTACGCCGTTGAACTTGCCCTTAATCTCAAAGCGCCGGCCGACACCTGAAAATTTCGAAATGCCAGCACGAATCAGGTCCGCCGGAACATTCAACGAGAGCGCGACGGCGGCCGCAGCCGCTGCGTTACTCACGTTGTGAATGCCCGGCGGCGAAGGCAGATTGAACACGCCCAAATCATCGCCGTGATACTTCAGCCGGAATTCGCTGGCGAGGCCGCGCAGCTTCACGTCGCCGATCACCAGGTCGGCCTGGCTGGAAGTGCCGTAGGTGATCACGGGACGCTTCACGCGCGGCAGGATGGCCTGCACGTTGGGCTCGTCCAGGCACAAAATCACCGTTCCATAAAATGGCACGCGATTGACGAATTGCAGGAACACATCCTGAATTTCCTCGAGCGAGTGGTAATGGTCCAGATGCTCGCGGTCAATCGTAGTCACCACGGCGACAACCGGGGCGAGCAGCAGGAACGAGCGATCGCTTTCGTCCGCTTCGACGACCATGTACTCGCTCTGGCCCACGCGCGCGTTTGAGCCGGCATGATTCACGCGCCCGCCGACGACAAACGTGGGATCGAGCCCGGCAGCCGCTAGAACCGATGCGACCATCGAAGTCGTGGTAGTTTTTCCGTGCGCGCCAGCGACAGCGATGCCGTATTTCAGGCGCATCAGTTCCGCGAGCATTTCCGCGCGCGGAATCACTGGAATTTTCAGCAGATGCGCTTCGACCACTTCCGCATTATCGTTACGCACTGCCGAGGAGATGACCACGACGTGCGCGCCGTGCACATTTTCCGCCTGATGGCCTTCGAAAATACTCGCGCCGAGCTTGCGCAGACGCTCGGTGACTGGAGTTTGCTTCAAATCCGAGCCGGAAACCGCATAGCCACTGGAAAGTAGCACCTCGGCGATGCCGGACATGCCGCTGCCGCCGATACCGACCAGATGAATCCGTTGGAAATTGCGAAATGGGACGTTCATGCGCGCACCAGCCCTTCGAGCAGGTCCACAATATCTTCCACCGCGCGCGGACGTGCCATGCGCCGCGCCTGCTCTTCCATTTCCGTGATTCTCCGGGGCTGGTCCAGGAGGGTAAAAATTTCCCGCGTCAAGCGTTCTGGCGTCAGTTCGGTCTGTGGCAGCAGGCGGGCGGCGCCTGCGTTCTGCATGGCCTCGGCGTTGCGCGTCTGGTGCGCGTCGGTGGCCGCGCCGAAGGGGATGAAGATGGCGGCACGACCGGCGGCGGCAACTTCGGCCGTCGTGATCGCGCCCGAGCGGCAGAGAATCACATCCGCCTGGGCAAAACGCTCCGCCATATTCTCGATGAAGGGCACAACCTCCGCTCGGAATTCGCGTCGCGCATAAGCCACGCGCACAGCATTATAGTCGCGTTCTCCGGTCTGATGCACGATGAAAAGCTGATTTTTTCGAGGTGCTAGAAGGTCGAGTGAATCAACCACGGCGCGATTGATGGGCAGCGCGCCGCGGCTGCCGCCGGTGATGAGGAGGTTGAACGGCTCGCGATGCTCCTTGCGCGCGATGGAGAAAAATTCCTGACGCACCGGGATGCCAGTCGCGACCGCTCTTTCGCCGAAACGCTTGGCCGTTTCCGCGAAACCGCAGGCAACGCGGTTGGCGAGGCTGGCGAGGACGCGATTGGTAAAGCCCGGCTCGACGTTTGGCTCGAAAATCATCGCGGGGATGCCGTGCAAGCGCGCGGCGAGGATCATGGGGCCCGAAGCGTAGCCACCGACGCCGAACGCCACCTTGAAATTATGCCGTCGCACGATATTCTCAGAGTCCCACAAACCCGCCGGAAGTTTGGCCAAATTGCGCGCGAGCTTCGCGCCGCCCATGCCTTTCAGGCCGGCCGCGCGAATGGTTTCAAGCCGCAGCCCGGCCTGCGGCACCAGGCGCACTTCCATTCCGGCTTGCGTTCCCACTAGCACGACGCTTCGCGCTCCTTCCGGCTCGCGCCGGAGCCATTCCCGCGCCACGGCGATGGCGGGAAATACGTGGCCGCCGGTGCCGCCGCCCGCGATCAGCAGGCTTTTGCACGTCGCGCTGCTTACCGCAGCGCGTTCACTTGCGGCGCTGTTTGCCGTCACGTCTCATCCGCGTGCTGACTGATATTCAGGAGCACGCCCGTTGCCAATAGCATGCTGAAAAGGCTCGAGCCGCCGTAGCTGATGAACGGCAGCGGAATCCCTTTCGTCGGCATCAATCCGAGCACAACACTTAGATTGATCAGCGCTTGGCCGACGACCATCGTCGTGATGCCCAGGCCGAGAAATTTTCCGAAATCATCGGGCGCCTTCATCGCAGCGAGGAATCCGCGCCAGCCGTACACAGCGAAGAGTCCCAGGACGATCAGCGCGCCGATAAATCCGATTTCCTCGCAGATGATCGCGTAAATAAAATCGGTGTGCGCTTCCGGCAGAAAGAAAAGTTTCTGATGGCTTTCCATCAGGCCCACGCCGCTCATTCCTCCCGAGCCCACCGCAATCAACGATTGCAGCAGCTGAAAGCCCGCGCCCTTGGGATCGAGTTCGGGATGCCGGAACGCTTCGAAGCGCTGCAGGCGATAGGGCACGCGCACGATCAACAAATAAATTGTGGGGATGGCGGCCAGCACCGTGCCGCCGATGTATTTCAGCGACAGCCCGGCGACGAACAGCATGGCCATTGCGATCACCAGGATCATGAACGCCGTGCCCATGTCCGGCTCCTTCACCACCAGCGCGGCCATCATCAGTGTCGCACCGAGCGCGGGAGCCAAAGTGTGTAACGGGTCGTTCACACCGAAATTTCTGGGCAGGCGACGCAGTTCGAGCAGCCACGCGAGGTAGACGATCAGCGCGAGCTTGGCAATTTCCGACGGCTGAAAGCTGAACGGGCCCATGCGGAACCAGCGATGCGTCTGGTGGGAGCGGTCCAGAAAAAATACGCAGACCAGCAGCACGATCGTGACCGCGAGGCCGGTGAATACGACGCGCGGCTGACGCAGCTTGTGATAATCCATATTCATCAGCCAGAACATTCCGGCGATTCCTAGCACCACGTAAATCAGCTGGCGCAGCAGGAAAATGTAGCCAGCGCCGAATTGCTCGCTTGCGGTCATGGCGGACGCGCTGAAGACCATCACCGCGCCAATCAGGCAGAGCGCGAGGGTGACGCCGAATAATTTTTTGTCCGGTTGCAGGCTTCTGGGCATCGCTATCCTCTCTCCGCTGGAGACGCCGGCGGTTCTGCTGCCGCTGCGCCAGTCGCGCCGCTGACGGATTGATTTGCGCGCTGCGCCACGAGCGCTTTGAACGCGCGGCCGCGCTGTTCGTAATTTTCGAATTGATCGAAACTGGAGCAGGCTGGCGCGAGCAGCACCGTGTCGCCGGGCTGCGCCGCTTCCATGGCCTGTTGCATGGCCCGCTCGAGCGTGCCGGCTTGGCGGATTTCCACCGCGCCTTCCAGGTCGGCTGCGATTTTCGGCGCAGCCTCGCCAATCAGCAACGCCAGGCGCGCGCGTTCGTGCAGCAAATCGCGTAGCGGCGTGTACGGGCTGCCTTTGTCTTTGCCTCCGAGAATCACGACCAGCGGCCCGGGGAACGCTTCGATCGCTTTCGCCGCGGCATCCACATTCGTGGCTTTGGAGTCGTTGTAAAACTGCACACCGGAAATTTCGCCCGCGAATTCCAGGCGATGCTCGACGCCGCTAAAAGATTTCACGCCGTTTGCGATGGCAGCAGGCGTCGCGCCTGCAAGATAGGCTGCAGCGCACGCCGCCAGAACATTCTCGACGTTGTGTTCGCCGCGCAGGGGAATCTGATCGCGACGCGCCAGCACCGCCTCCGAGCCTTCGTTGCGGAAAATAATTTCGTTGTCGCGCAGGAATGCGCCGGTGGCCACTCGTTTCTGGCGGCTGAACCAGAAAATGTGCGGCTTCGTTGGCATGCGCTTGGTGATTTCCGGATCGTCCGCGTTCAGCACGGCCATGTCGCGCTCCAGCTGATTTTCGAACATGCGCATTTTGGCGCTGGCGTATTCTTCGAATGTGCCATGGCGATCCAGGTGATCCGGCGTGAGATTCAGCAGCACGCCAATTTCCGGGCGGAATTTATCGATTGTTTCCAGCTGAAAGCTGCTGATTTCGGCGACTGTCACTGACGGGTCGGTGGACCTTTCCACTAGCGCGAGCAGCGGCGTGCCGATGTTCCCACCTACCAGCGTGGGGATGTTCGACGTCTGCAAAATGTGCGCGAGCAGCGCGGTGGTGGTGGTTTTTCCGTTCGAGCCGGTGATGGCGACCAGCTTGCCGCGCAGAAAACGCCAGGCCAGTTCGATTTCACTCCACACCGGAATGTTTTGCGCGCGCGCGAGTTCGAGCGGCGGAAGTTTCGCAGGGACGCCTGGGCTCACTACGATCAGATCCTGCTCGAGGAAACTCGCGTCCACATGTCCGCCGAGCTCGAGCTTCACGCCGGCGGCGCGGAGTTGCGCGGCGGTTTCGGCGAGTTCGGATTCCGGGCGCTCGTCGGTAGCGGTCACGGTGGCGCCGTAACCGGCGCTGAAGAGCGACGTGACCACGCCCGTGCGCGCGAGTCCCACGACCAGCACGCGCTTGCCCGATGGATCGAATCCCAGTCGCAACTTTATGCCTCAGCTCACATTCAAGTGCGGCGGCAGGATTTATGCTGCGGCCACGAAACCTGTACTTCAGCGCCAAGAGCCGCCGTCACTTGTCTGCATCTTTGTCGTAGCTAAAGCCACGACCTACAAAGCAAATTCAACTTCGCCCGCCTGGCGGCCGCTACCCTTCGGACCGGCACTGCCGGTCCTCAGGATGAATTGCGCTGCAGCGCGATTCAGCGCAATTTCAAGGTCGTCAACGAAAAAAGCGCGAAAACCAGGGCTACGATCCAGAAGCGCACGATGATCTTCGATTCGCTCCAGCCCAGCAGCTCGAAATGATGATGCAGGGGCGCCATGCGAAAGACGCGCTTGCCGGTGAGCTTGAACGAGCCGACCTGAATGATCACCGATAACGCTTCCAGCACGAACACGCCGCCAATCGAGAGCAGCAAAATTTCCTGCTTGATGATCACAGCGACGGTGCCGATGGCACCGCCCAGCGCGAGCGATCCCACATCGCCCATGAACATTTCCGCGGGATGCGCGTTGTACCAAAGAAATCCCAGCGACGCGCCGGCCAGCGAGCCGCAGAAAATTACCAGCTCTCCGGCATCGGGAATTTTCTGCAGGTCGAGGTAGTCCGCGAACTTCGCGTTGCTCGAGAGATACGTGAGCACCGTCAGCGCCGTCGAAGAAACCAGCACGCAGCCGATGGCCAGGCCGTCGAGGCCATCCGTCAAGTTCACGGCGTTCGAGCAGCCCACGATCACCAGAACCAGAAATAAAACGAACGGCACGTACGCCAGCGGCCAGATAAAACTATGACCGAACAGCGAGGAGATCACCAAATTCGGATGCAAGCGTTTGAAAAACGGCACGCTGAGCTGCGTCGAATAGGCGCCCTGCGTCTGCAAGGAAACCAGCGCGATGCCCACGAGCACGCACGTGAGCACTTGCAGAGAAAACTTCGCGCGCGGCGTGAGGCCCAGATTTCTGCGGCGCACCACTTTATTGTAATCGTCCACGAAGCCGATGGTGCCGAAGGCTAGCGTCGCGCCCATCGCAAGAAGCACGTAGGCGTTGCGCAGATCGGCCCAGAGCAACGTGGGAATTATGATCGCGGCGACAATCAGAACGCCGCCCATCGTGGGCGTACCAGCTTTTTTTTGATGAGCTTTCGGGCCTTCCTCGCGGATGTATTGCTTCACCTGCAAATCGCGCAGCCGCTCGATCACCCACGGCCCCATCAGCAGCGACAGCAGCAGCGCGCTGGTGCTGGCCATCGCGGTGCGCACGGTGATGTAGCGAAAGACGTTTAGTGGGCTGAAGTGCGGGCGCAGCAGGTAGACAAATATATAATAGAGCATCTAGCTCCGGCCCTTCGGCTGTGCCGCGGCGCGTTCGGTTTTGGCGTTCGTTTTCGCTGGCGCCTGCGCGCCGCTACGCGCGTGGCCTGCGTCAATAGCCTCCAGAATTTTCTCCATTTTTACGCCGCGCGAGCCTTTCAATAGCAGCAGATCGTGCGGCTGGATGAATTCTGCGAGAAACTCTCCCGCTTCCGCTGAATTCTGGAAGAATCTCGCGCGCTCGGCCGGATGGCCGGCTGCGATTGCTGCGCGCACGAATTCTTCGGCTGGGCCTTGTACACCGACGATCCAGTCAATCTTGCGCAGGCCCGCGACATGCCGCCCGCACTCGCGGTGCAGTTCTGGCGCCGAGTCGCCCAGCTCGCGCATTTCTCCTGCGGCCAGGATGCGGCGTGAGAAACCGGGTGTCGCCGCCAGCAATTCCGCGAGAGCGTTCAGCGCGGTGGGGCTCGAGTTGTAGCTGTCGTTGATCACTGTAAAGCCTTCTTCGAACTTCACGACTTCGCCGCGCTTGTCGGCGGGCTGAAGCTTCGGGAACACGCGCCGCGCGTCTTCCGCGCCGACGCCCCAGACGCTTGCGGCTGCCAGCGCCGCAATGGCGTTCATCACGTTGTGACGCCCGATCAACGGCAGTTCGAGCCGCGCACGTCCTGCGGGCGACACGAAATCAAAAGCGGAACCACTCACGCCGCGCTCTTCGATGTTTTCCGCGCAAAATTCCGCGCGCGTGCCGCGGCCACCGGCCGTGCCAGTGCCCGCGCCAACTTCAGCGTTGGTGCTAAACCAGAGCACCGGCCCACGGGCCACCTCTGCAAATTGCCCGACGCGCTCGTCGTCCGCATTCAACACCGCAGTCGCGTCCGGCCACGCCAAATTTTCGATCAGCTCGCGCTCTGCCAGCGCAATCTCCTCAATCGAAGCGAAAAATTCCAAGTGCTCGACGGCGATCCGAGTGATCACGCCGACGTCCGGCGGCGCGATGCGTGCCAGGCGCGCCAGTTCGCCGCGGTGCGACATGCCCATCTCGATCACCGCCGCGTCGTGCTGGTCGTCCAATTGCAACAGCGTCAGCGGGAGCCCGTACTCATTGTTCAAATTTCCCTGGGTCTTCAATACGCGGAACCGCGCGGCCACCAGCGCCGCGAAGATTTCTTTAGTGGTGGTTTTTCCCACCGACCCCGCCACGCCGCCGATTTTTCGCCCCGGCTTCGCCGCGCGCCAGATCGCGCATGCGCGCGAGGCCAGGCGATGGAGCGCTTCGAGCGTGTCGTCCACGGCAAAAAGTTTTCCGCGGATTTCTTCCGCGTACTGCGCGAATCTTGCGCGCGCCACCACTCCGGCTGAGGCGCCCGCGGCCAAAGCCGCAGCCACGTGATCGTGTCCATCGTGACTCGGTCCGTGTATGGCGATGAACAGTTCTCCGGGCTGAATCGTGCGCGAATCAATCGAGACGCCGGCCACCCCGGCCAAAGCGTCAAGGCGCGCGGGAGCCGCGACACCCAGAGCTTCAGCCACTTGAGCAACGGTCCACCGCATTGCGTCTCCCCTGGACTGGGCTTCACTCTCAAGCCTGGACTCTCGAAAGTGCTCGATTTCGCTGCCGAAATCCGCCGTTATTTCAACTTCTTTACAAACCCGCGTTTGCGCAAAATGGCGCGCGCTTTTTCGCGATCGTCAAATTCAAATGTGCGGTCTCGCAAAATTTGAGAATTCTCATGACCTTTGCCCGCCAGCAGCACGATGTCTCCGGCTTTGGCCTCATCAATCGCGATTTCCAGTGCCGCATCGCGGTCCGGTTCGACGCGGTATTGCGCATTCACTTTCTGCAATCCCACGACCACATCGTTGATAATCAGCAGCGGATCTTCGCTGCGCGGGTTGTCGCTGGTGAGGATCACCAGGTCGCTGAGCGACCCTGCCGCTTCGCCCATCGGAGGACGCGTCGAGCGGTCGCGCTCTCCGCCCGCGCCGAACAGCGTGATAATTCTTCCCGCAGGATTCAGTTCGCGCGCCGTAGAAATCAAATTGCGCAACGCGTCGTCCGCGTGCGCATAATCCACAACGACCAGGAATGGCTGGCCTTCGTCAATGCGCTCGAAGCGGCCGGGCACCTGTTCTAAATTGGCGATGCCTTCTTCGATTTTTCCCACTGGCACATCGAGCGCGAGTGCCGCGCCGATGGCTGCGAGGATGTTGTAAACATTGATGCGCCCCACCAGCGATGAGCGCACCTCGACTTTTCCCGCAGGAGTCTGCGCCGTAAATTCCAGCCCCGAAAAACTCAGCGCGAATTTTCGCGCGGTCAGGTCTGCCGCTTCGGCCAATCCATACGTCAGCGTGCGCTTCGCCAGCGCTTGCAGGCGCGCTGCGTACGGGTCGTCAATATTAATGACTGCGACATCCGGTGCGCCCGCGCCGGTTCCGGAAAAAAGCAAGCGCTTGGCTTCAAAATATTCCTCGAACGTCTTATGAAAATTCAAGTGATCGCGCGTGAGATTCGTGAAAATCGCGACCACGAAATGGCAGCCCCACACGCGGTCCATCACCAGCGAATGCGAACTGACTTCAAGCACCGCGGCCGTGCCGCCTGCGTCGCGCACTTCGGCGAACATTTGCTGCAGGTCGAGCGATTCCGGCGTGGTGTTCGTCGCCGTACGGCCGCCGCGCGGCGTCTGGTATCCGGTGGTTCCGATGCGCCCGGTCTTCCATCCGGCCGCGTGCAAAATCGAATCCAGGATAAATGCAATTGTGGTCTTGCCGTTCGTTCCGGTGACGCCCGCGAGCTTCAGCGCATCCGCCGGATGGCCGTAGAAATTCGCGGCAGCAAGTGCCAACGCCTTCCGTTCGGTCCCGCGGTTCACTTCGATCCAGGTAATCTCACGCGAAATATTCGCTGGCCGCGGATTTGGACTGGCAACCGCCACCGCTCCGCGCGCGAGCGCATCCGCGACAAACTCGTTGCCGTCCGTCTTCGCTCCGGGCATGGCGAAGAACAACGCATCGCCCGCGACCTTACGGCTATCGCATGCGACCGCGGCGATGCCCAGACGCGTGCTACCTGTCACACGAGCGCCTTCAATTCCCGCGATCACTTCGGACAATTCCATTTCCATCCCTGCGCGCTTTTCTTGACGCCGCGTTGCCAATTGCACTTTCGGGCCGCCTTCCACTGCGGATTTCAATGCACATTCCTTTCTGTGCTCCCCGCGAACGCCGCCGGCCGCATCGTTGGTAACAGCTGCGTCGTCGCGCGTCCGAATCGCACCGTCACCGTGCTGCCGCGAATCACTTTCGCCCCTGGCTCCGGCGATTGTTCGAGAGCAACCCCGTTGCCAAGCAATGAGGGAATCAAGCCGAGCCGCGAACAGGCCTCCGTGACCCCGCGCACGGTTTTCCCGGACAGGTCCGGAACCTCGACGGCATCCTCTTCGCTGAAAGCAATCGTCGGCGCCGCGCTATTCGCGTCTTTAGCCGCGAGCTGATTCGCTACCTGATCTTTCTTCGCGACGACGGCCTGAAACCGCGCCGCATTCTCGCGATTCGCAGCTTCACGATTCGCAGCATCCTGATTCGCAGCGGCGCCAAATTTGTCGGGCCCGCCTGCCGGCTGCGAATTTTTGGCCGTCTGCAGCGCGTTGGGCGCGTTCATCGGCACATCGTGCGCCACGTCGAGATACGCCAGCACCTGCTCGGCGATACGCTTGAAAATCGGGCCGCCCACTTCGCCGCCGTGATGCGCTCCCTCGGGCGAATCGAGCACAACTAGAATCGTGACCGCCGGCTCGTTTACTGGCGCAAAGCCGACGAAAGACGCGACGTACTGATTCGGCGAGTAGCGTCCGGTGTTGGTATCAATTTTCTGCGCCGTTCCCGATTTTCCTGCCGCGGTGTATCCGTTCAGCTGCGCCGGCGTTCCGGTTCCACTCAACACCACGGTTTCCATCATTTCGCGCACGGTCGCCGCGGTCTGCGCGTCGGTCACTTGCTGCGGTTCCGCGCGCGCGGGCAACGCGACCGGCGCCTCGCCGCGAATTTCCTGGACGATGTGCGGGCGATACAACGTGCCGCCATTGGCAATCGCCGAAATCGCCGAAATAATCTGCACCGGAGTTACGCTGACTTCCTGCCCGATGGCCACCGACCCGATCGAACTGGCCGTCCAATTTTCCAGCGGACGCAGCAGACCGCGATTTTCTCCCGGCAGTTCGATGCCGGTGAGCTGGCCGACTCCGAATTTGCGCATCGTGTCGTAAAACCGCGGCGCGCCCAGATTCAACGCGATCTTGATGGACCCAACGTCGCTGGAATCGGCCAACACGTAGCGCACGCTTAACACCCCGAAGGGCTTCCAATCGTGAATCAAGCGCCCGGCAACCAGGATCGATCCCATTTGACAATCAACGAGCTTGTCCGGGTCCGTCACGTGATTCTCGATCGCGCCGGTCATCGTAATGACCTTGAAAGTCGAGCCCGGCTCGTACGCTGCCGTCACCGCGCGGTCCATACGCGTTTCGTCGGAAAATTTCCCGGCATCATTGGAATCAAACACCGGGTAATTCGCCACGGCCAGCAGCGCGCCGTTCGATGGATCCTGGATCACCACCGTGCCGGTGTGCGCGTGCGATTCCTCCATCGCGCGCTTCAGCTCTTTTTCCGCGATGTACTGAATGGTTTCATCAATTGTCAGCACCACGCTTGCGCCCGGATCAGCGGCCGATTCCCGGCGATCGTAAAAGCGCCGCTTGCCGTCGGCCATCAACATCACGCGCCCGGGCCGCCCCCGAATCAATCTATCGAGCTCGTGCTCGATACCGCCCATGCCCTTTTCGTCCGTATCCACCCAGCCCAGCACATGCGCCAGCAAATCGTGTTCGGGATAGACGCGCCGATTTTCCTTCTCGAAGAACACGCCCTTCAAATTCATGTCGTCAATGCGCTCGACGGTTTCCGGCGAAAGTTTCTTCGCCAGGCGCACCGGCTTGCTGGCTTCATTGATTTTTGTTTCCAGATCTTCGGCGGGAACGTCCAGAACGCGCGAGAGCAGCCGCGCGACCATCTCCGGATCCTTGATATCGGTGGGGTCTGCGAAAACCGAGTCCATGGGAATGCTCACGGCCAGTTCCCGACCCTTGCGGTCATAGATCACGCCGCGCATCGGACTGATTTCAAATGTGCGCTGTTGCTGGTGCTGGGCTTTTGCGAAGTATTCGCTATAGCAGAAGAGCTGGAGGTAACTCAAGCGGGCCAGCACCGCCACCATCCAAACCACCGCCACGACCCAGACCACCAACCAGCGGAGACGCGGGCTGCGCTGCTCCATGGATTCCGCCCTAACTTGCGAGAAACTTTGCCCGGCCATCGTTCACGCCGCTTCGCCGGAATGGGCCCCGAAAACGGGCCGCCAGAAAATCTTCGGCCGGAATTTCAGGGCCGCTGCGGCTGGACGACCGCGCGCGCCTCAGCCAGTACGGCTTCGCTCGGCCCATCCGCCGGCATGGCCTGGCCCGGAACGGAAACTGTCAATCCCAATTCGTTGCGCGCGATGCCGTCCACACGGCCCGGCGCCTTCAGCGTCGCCACTTCCACATGCAATTGCTGATTCAATTGCGCGCTTTGCGCTCGCAACGCCGAAAGATGCTCCACTTCATACTGCAGCTGGATGCAGGCGAAATGCTGCCAGGCGTAGAACAGCAGGCACGCCGCCATCCCGCCACCCGCCGCCACCCGCCGCCAGAAATCCTGCAAACGCGCCGGCGCCATGGAGCGCACCAGGCGCGAATTGTCAATTCTCTTGATCGTGTAATATTCGGTCATCAGCAGACTTGCGGCGCCGTGCGTTCCCCGTCGAAACGAGTCTCCGCCGTCGCCACCCTCTCGATTACGCGCATCTTCGCGCTCCGCGACCGCGGATTACTTGCGATTTCCGCGTCGCCGGGCTGGATAACTTTTTTAGTGAGTATGCGAAATCCCTCGCGCGAAAGCCGCTGGAAAGCATGCTTCACCACGCGGTCTTCCAACGAGTGATAACTGAGGACGATCAACCGTCCTCCCAGATTTAAAGTGGCAGGGGTACGCGAAAGAAACTGCCCGAGTTCCTCCTCTTCTCGATTCACCGCTGTCCGCAGCGCCAGAAACGTTTTTGTCGCGGGATGCAGTCTCTGCCTTCCCCTTGCTTTTCGTCCCCCTGCCACAATCGTTGCCAGGTGTTCGGTGTCGCGTATGGGCCGCGCCCGTACGATCGCCCTGGCGATTCTGCGTGAATCTCTCTCCTCCGCGTTGTTGTAGAGGAGGTCGGCCAGCTCTTTTTCCGGCCACTGATTCACAATTTCGTGCGCTGTCAGCGGGTTATCGGGATTCATGCGCATGTCGAGAGGCGCGGCCCAGCGGAACGAAAATCCGCGCTCAGGGCTGTCCAGCTCGAGGCTTGAAATCCCCAGATCGGCGATGATGCCGTCGAACGGCGGCAATTGATTCGCTGCCGCCACTTCGCCGATCTTCGAAAATTCCGCGTGCACCA
The DNA here is from genome assembly GCA_050012455.1 of Candidatus Acidiferrales bacterium. Taxonomy (GTDB): domain Bacteria; phylum Acidobacteriota; class Terriglobia; order Acidiferrales; family UBA7541; genus Palsa-295. The sequence goes on from JBEKHD010000003.1 coordinate 109,934, forward strand.
GAATCACCTGCCGCTCATGCGGCCCCAGCCGCTCCCGCGCGATTTCCAAAGCTCGCGGGTCGCGATCCAACCCCAAAACTCGTCCCGTGGTCAGCCGCTTCGCGATCTCCAAAATATGACCGCCCGTGCCGACCGTCGCATCCGCATACGTCCCTTCAGGCCGTATGCGCAGCCAGTCCAGAATCTCTGCCAACAGAACCGGCGTATGCAGTACGCTCAAAACTTAAATGCCCAGATCGTCCAGTGCCTTTTCGTCTTCCGCCGTCATCGGATTACGGTTCATTTGATCCAGGAACCGGCTGTGATTCCAGACTTCCAGGTACGTCAGCTGCCCCTGGACGTCCACTTCCCCTTTCATTTCCGCCGATTCCCGCAGTACGGGTGGAATCAGAATGCGCCCCGAGCCATCCACCTCGACCACCTGACCGTAATAATTCGTCCGCGATAGAAATTTTCGTTTCGCCGCGTTGTAGGTAGAAACTTTCGCCAGCTTCTTTTCGATTTCTTCCCAGGCTTTCATTGGGTAGATGGCGGCGCGATCGCCCTTCGTGGATGTTATGTAGAATTTCGTGCCACTCTTGCGCAGTTCGGCCAGAAAGTCGGCGGGAATCTTCAGCCGGCCTTTCTCGTCCACCGTCGCTAGATAGTTGCCCCGCAGCATGAAAGCCCTCGAACAGCCCGCCCGGCGTGTGCGTCATTTGAATCACTCGCTGGTTCGCCCCTGCTGTCGTCGTGTTTCTAAATGAAACTGCTTGTTTCTGGTATCCGGGTTCGCCGATGCTTGCTTCTAGGATCCCCACTGCCCTACACTCGCTGCCAAGTTCTACCACTCTGCGCCACTTCTTCCCACTTTGTGCCCTGATTGTAGATAGCTTCGCAAACATGTCAAGCGGAATTGTTCTGAAAATGGAAAATATTTGTGGATTTTCGGAGGCGCGCGAAGCGTTCTTGTGGTCGCCGCAACGCAAACCACAATTACTAGGGGCAGCGCAACAATCCACTCATAGCGCTAGTCCCCGCGTTGCAGAAAAAAATTCCAAAATGTTTTGTAACAGTTAACACCATAGCAGAATTTTTCTAGGCCGGTATCCTCTCACTCTGTTGAGCCAATTATCCGGTCGCGCATATCCAAACCTGCACGACCGCAAATCACGCCTTCCGTGTGACCTTCTGACCCGGCGCCGTCGAGGCTGGCCGGCCGATGCGTGGGAAGTTCCGCATGTCTAAGACCCGCGAGCCGCGCCGCAGCAAGGCTTGCGTGGTTTCAATGAAGTTCAGAACGGTCGAGGAAGATTCGCTTCTCCGCCACGCCACATGCACCTCAAGGGTTGCCAGCGCTTCACGGAGAGGCAGGGCGACCAGGCGATCGGCAAATGACGGATGGCACGGACTCTTGCCCACGGCCAGAACCACACCCTTCCCCGATGCCGCCGTCATCGCGCCGGCTTCGTCGTAAACGGTTGACTCGGTGAGAACGATACGGGGGCTCAGGCCCGCGTCGCGACACAGATTGAGCGCTAGGTCATGGAAATGGGGAGAGATAGACCGTTCAATCAGCAGTAGAGTCTCCTGGCGCAGATCCTTCAGACGAAGATGCGTTCGTTTGGCCAACGGGTTGGAACGGGCCAGGACCACCGAGAGACTCTCCTTAAAGAGTTTCTCCGATGCGAGTTCGAGCGAGGTGGCAGGCCCGTGTGAGAATCCGACGTCGATGTTGCGAGTCAGCAGTGCCGGACTCTGATGGCCCGAAAGGATGTCCCGGACGTCTACCTCGATCTTCGGGAACAAGCGCATGTGTTGATTGATCGCGAGACTGACGACGTCGCCCAGGCCCTTGCCGAACCCCACGCGCACGGTGCCCAGTTCCCCGTTCTTGGTTTGGCGCGCGACGTCCACCGCGAGTTCGACTTGTTCGAGAGCCAGTCGGGCACCGCTCAAGAAACGGCAGCCCGCATCCGTTAGATAAACCTTCCCTGAACGTCGCTCGAATAGCTGCACGCCGATCTCATTTTCCAAGGACCGGATCTGACGGCTCAGGGGCGGCTGCGCCATCTTCAGCCGCCTGGCGGCTTTCGTGAAACTGAGATCCTCGGCCACCGCCACGAAATAACGAAGATGATGAAGTTCCATAAGGCTGCGCAGTATATCGGGAACGCACTCCAAGACCATACCTTTTTAATATGAATACCTTTTTGGTATGCGAAATACATCGTTTTAGGTCTTGACACAAACCTCACGCGGATTCAGAGTGCCACCGTTTTGTTCGCACAAAATTGGGTGGCCATAAGTTTTCTTCGCACGCGCAAATTCCGCATAGCAGATCGCGACGTCGAGATGGCCAGCCCCGGCGAGTCTTGAGAGTACCGTTACCCCATCGTCCAGGAGGTGTCGTATGAATGTGAAGCGAACCGCGTTGTGCTTGGCGGCTTTACTCGCGATGGCGTGTTGGCCGTTTACTCATATCTCGGCGCAGGCAGCACCGGCGTCGGCATCAGTTCCCGCGATCAGTTGCGCGAGCCTCACGAGTCTTTCGTTGCCGAACACGCGCATCATCAGCGCGACCGAGGTTACGAGCACGAGCGGCAATTACTGCAACCTGATTGGGGTGATCAATGAGCGCGTCAGCGCGCAGGACCCCGATCATTTCACCTACGGCATCGGATTCGAACTAAACCTTCCCGACAATTGGATCGGCCGCTTCGAGATGGAGGGTGGCGGCGGCACGGACGGATCCGTCGGCAGTCCTCAAGGAAGCGCCGGCACCGAGCTGAGCCAGGGTTGGGCGGTCGCCGCCGACGACGGCGGGCATGAGGACGCTCCCGGAAATCCTGCTTTTGGCTGGATTGACGACGACAACAACGCGGGCGGCACGGGGCACTTCGGCATTGATGAACAGGCGCGTGTGGATTACGGCTACAACGGCATCGCGAAAACCACGGAAATTTCGAAGCTGATTATCGCGCGGTATTACGGCCAGGAACCCCAATACTCGTACTTGTGGGGATGCTCAGACGGCGGCCGCGACGCAATGGTGGCCGCCCAGCGCGAGCCGGACATGTTCGACGGTCTTGTGGCTGGAAATCCTGGCTTCGACCTGCCACGGGCAGCCGTAGCCGAAGCTTGGAACGAACAGCAGCTTGCCCCACTGGCGACGAGCACGGATGTTAACGGCCAGCCCTATTTGCCGCCCACATTTCAATCGCAGGATTTGGAAGTTGCCTCGGCGGCAATTCTCAGCGCGTGCGATGCGCTGGACGGATTGGTTGACGGCATCATTGACAACTACTTGGCATGCACCAACGAGAAAGTTTACCCCGCGCTCGCCGCATACACATGCAGCGCCAGCGGCGCTCACGGAAATACCCCCCATGGCGGCACGTGCCTCACAGCGGGGCAGGTCACAGCGCTCAAGAGGATTTACGCTGGTCCGCGAAACTCCCAGGGTTTCCCGCTCTACTCCAGCTGGTTTTGGGATGGCGGCATTTGGGATCCACCTTCGGCGTTTGGCGCCGGCTGGCAAGCGTGGAACGTTTCCTTTTTTGGAGCGCCGGACACCAATAGCGCCATCAACCTCACCTTGGGTGCTGGCGCCATACCCATGATATTTACGAACCCACCGGCCGTCACACCTGTCGCCGGAACCAATGGGCAAGAAGCGTTCGTCTTCGACTACAACTTCGATACCGACGCGCCAACGATCTACAAGTCGGCGCCGGGCTACCCGGAAAGTCCGATGGATTTCATGACCGGGACTCCTTTCGGTCCATCGCCGTTCCTCTTTCCTTTCAAGAATCATCACGGAAAGATGATCATGTACGACGCGGTGAATGACGGAATCTTCTCGAGCGTTGATCTGGTCGAGTATTACAACCTGCTGGATTTCGTAATGGGCGGCCGCGCGCACGACTTCGCGAGATTGTTCATGATCCCGAACATGGCGCACTGCGGCGGGGGCCCCGCGACCAATAGCTTCAACGCAAACCTCCTCGGAGCAATTACCACGTGGGTTGAGAACGGCGTTGCACCCGACGAGATCATCGCCGCCAACACAAACACCACGTCGCCGTTTCCCAGTGGCGCGCCATTTGACCCGCGCGTCGCTGAAAATTTTCCCACCGGCGGCACACGCCCCATCTGCGCCTTCCCGGGGCAGACGCGCTATAAGGGCACGGGCGCAACCAATGACGCTGCGAATTTCGTTTGCGTCAGGCCCGAGGGGTGGCACGAATAAAGCGCGATTTTCGCGTCACGCTCAAGAAAGCTGCAGGGTCTTGTTGACGTCGCTCATGATCGCGGCCGCGGTTGGTTCTGTCAGGCCGCCGGCTAGAGTCGTCGGCACGCCGCGCGCTTCTACGTCCACACGATACGAGATCGGCCCGAGTTTCTGGACGGCCCAGTTCATCCCGGCGACTACGTTTTGCTGTCCGCTGTTGGGATGGCCGTCGGCTACGAGAATCACGTCACCGGCAGCCTGGCGCACGTGGTTGCGGACGATGACGCGGTGAATGGCGTCCTTCGGAATTGTGTTGCCGGCCACCTCGATGCCGTTCTTCGAAACTCGGAACTGCGCCGGCGTGCGGTACTGGGTGGCTTGCTTGGAGTGCATCAGCAGGTACATGGCGCCGTAAACGAATCCGGCGGCCAGTACGCCGTAGATGAACCCCGTCGAGAGCGCAATCAGGACCAGCAAGCCGCCGGGAATGGCCACCAGCAGCCACGGAGCGGGAACCTTCTCAGGCGTCGTCGAGATCTCCATTGCGTCACCCATTTGTTGCGATTCATATCCGGGCATATCGTGCTTCCTCCTGTGTCTCGCTCACTTCCAGTGCTTGGAATTTGCGCAGTGGCCGTCTGGATCCCCTGCGGCGTTGTCGCCGCCCATTGCCAACGCGAAAAGCCCCTGGCGCCGGGGAGGCACCAGTACTTTTCACACCCCACCGGGCCTTTCGGCCGCGGACATTCAATACGCTATGCGTGAAAGTGGGAAGGAAACCGTCATCGCGCGCTCACCCGGCTTGAGCTGCGGTCGCATTGGCGGTCCTCCCCGTGGTCCGGGCTAGAAACCGACCTTCCGAGAGCCGAGGTACCGGCCAGCGAGCCGGTGGTGTTCGGTAACTCTCACGGCATCGGGCACATACAAATGCACGCCTGTACTATTGCCTGGGGAGGGGGGTGTACCAATACTGAACATACCTCTCTCTAAGAGCGTGGCGGGATTTCGTGGAAGATCAAGCAAACGTAAGGATGACCGCGGCGCGCGCTTTCGTGCGCAGCCTTAACATCCTGCTGAAATTCGCCAAGATGTATGACTTCGGGCATCCGCGGACCACGACGCAGTATGAAACCGCGTGGAGCGAACTGCAGGTGGCGTTGGGACCCAAGGAAGAACAAGCAAGCCTGCTGCTGGCAGTTTCCGGCAACCAGCTCCTCCTGGATGGAAAACCCCTGGAAGGTGGCGCGGCGGAAAAAAGCTTCGCGCGCCTGTTTTCCAACGCAGGGATCGCCAGCCTCCATTTCTCTCCCAAAGTCACGAAAGCCAGCCTCGCCAAACTCGTAAAAGCTTTCCCTACCGGAACAGGCATGAAGGCCTCGCAAGTGGGTGAGCAGTTCAAGGCCGCGTTACAAGGTGATGCGCACATCCAGGTGAATGAAGTGTGCTACGTGGCGGCGGATTCGGCTGTGGCGAAGTCCACGATGGCGGCACAGCTCGCGGCGCGCTCGCTGGGATTCAGTCCGGAAAGAACGGAAAACTTGTTCAGTGACCCCGAGAAACTGCTGCAGCTGATTATGGCGGCGGAGGGGACGAAGCGGTCCGCGAACACCGGAACAAACACCGGAGCGAACGGAGGCGCGTCGGGCACTTCAAATGGACCTGGTTTCGATCCGCGAATTTCGGCTGCGCCGGAAACCCAAAACTCGCCGATCCAATACGTCAGCGAAGATCCGAGCTTGGTTGTCAGGAACGAAGCGCCGGGCGATTGGCAAAATACCGCACCTTCCGCGGGATTCGAGTCAAAGGCCGGCGATTTTGGCAGCTGGGCTACCGCAGAAGGAAGCGCTATCGCCCGACCGCTGGGCAGCGGCAAGGATCCCGGCTCCGAGACGTTGAGGACCGGGTCAATCCAGCTGAAAGGAAGCGAACTGAAAGGGATTCTGCAGGTGCTGGCGCAGATTGGGCGCGGCGCCGACGGCACGAATGGGAAACAGCACACGCGCGCCATCGAATCGCAGCTGGCGGCGCTGCCGCAGAACGCGGAATTCACGGCCAGCCAGGTGCTCGCCACACTGGCGGCACACTCTCCAGGGAAAGCACCGAATCCCGAGGAACTCTTGAAGCTTGCCGAGCACATCGCGGTGCGCTTCGCGCTGGAAAGTTACGAGCGCGGCGATACGAAAGTGAACGCGGTGCAGCAGACGCTCAGCGACATGCAACAGGAGCTCGATGTTCTGCGCAAGACGCTCGGCGTCTACGAAGAAAAGATGACCGAAGCGGGGATCGAGCTGCAAACAGAAAACGAAGTGCTGGCGCATCGCTTCTGGAGCCAAGTAACCGACGAGAAGAAGAAGAGCGTGCTGGAATCCGGCGACGCCTGGTGCGTGCCCGCGGCCAAAGTGCGTGATTACATAGAAGCCCTGCGGCTGGACGGACAAGGCGAAGCCGCGGAAAAGATTTTGCGCAATTATGCCAATTGCATCGCGAGCAATAACGCTGACCAACGGCGGCACGCCGCCACTGGACTGATCGAACTCGCGCCAGTGTATGCCAACTCGAGCGAGCAGCTTTTCCTCGAGGTGATCCGCCTCGCCGGACTGCAGTTCACGCAGACGAGCGATCCGAATTTGCAGAGCGTATTGGGATCGGCATTCGTTCGCCTGGCGCAAGAAGCCGCCAACAAGCGGGCGTATCCGATCGTGCAGCATGCCGTGGAAATGACGAGCTTCATCGAATCCGAAAATCCCGGCACGGCGGTGAATCTGCGATCTCGAATCGGCCTCGAACTTCGCGTGCCGGATTTCATCGAAGGCGCGCTCAAAACTGGCGACGTGCCGGAGGAACTGGCAGAACTGCTGCGGCGCATGCCGATAGCGGCCGTCGAGCACATCGCAGCGCGGTTTGGCCGTGCGGCGCTGGTCGAGGACTCGGAAAGCCTGTTGTGGATGATGGAAGTGCTCGGCCCCGAGGTGATCGTACATTTGCGCGATCGTCTGGAAAACGGCGAGCCCAGTGCGGCGATCGATACCGTCGGATTGCTCACGCGCATTGACCTTGGGACCGTCGAACGAGTTCTGCCGTCGCGCATGAAAGAATGGAAACGGGCGGCGCACGACCGCGTGGTGCGACAAATCGCCGTCAGCGGCGCGCAGGGGCGGGGACGACTGCTGCTCGATCTGTTCCCGTACGTTGATCCGCTGGTGCGCCCGGCAGTGCTCGATGAGATTGGCATGAGCGGTGAAACTTCGGCTGATATGAGCTTGCTGCGATTGGTGGAGGGAGACCTGCCGAAGCACGGCAGCGAATATCTGCGGCTCAAAGCCATTGAAGCGCTGGGCCGGCTGGGAACTTCGAGGGCTGAGGCGGTGCTGCGGAAGGTGGCGGAGGCGCGCAAGACTCTGCGCTGGGCGCATCCTTACGAAATGCGGCTGGCCGCGGTGCACGCGATGAACAACATCAATCCGGGATGGGTGCAGAATTTCATTCCGCGCAGCGAACTGAATGTGGCGGATCTGATGATCGAGCCGCTGGCCGCCGATCCGGATTCCGTGACGACTTGCCAGAGGCGCTACGTGCGATTCCGGCTGGACCCGCCCGTGCCCGGCGAGGCTATCGCGTCGAAGAAGAAGTGCAAAATCGCGGTGCAAGCCCTCAGCTTGTCCGGCGGGATGGGCGAACCGCAGCAAATTTTGCATCCCGGCGCTATCATGGAAATGCGCTTGAACCCCGGAAGAAAAACGATTGAGTTTCAGGCGGTGATTCGCAACGCGACTCCGCACGCAGCGTCGTTCGAGATTGTGGACATCGAATTCGAGGAACGCACCAAACTCCGGAAATTGTTGTTGAACTCTGGAAAAGCTCCGCAGCAGGACAGCGCCCCGCCGCAACAGACCGACCATCAGACAGCTGTGATTGCCAGCTAGACGAATTGCCGCAAAAAAATCCCCGGTCGGTATGGGGGTACCGGCCGGGGTGAACTTCTGTTGCGTCTGGGTGTTTTGGCTCCGGCGTCTGCCAGGGCGCCGGGATAACTGCCATGCAAGCCCAATCTAGAGAATCGGCCGAAACAACACAATAATGTAAAAGCATTACCTACAGTTGTCAGTAGCGCGGGCCTGCCTGCCCGTTGGCAGGCGTCGCGCCGGCCCTTTTCTTGTTCGCAGGCCCCTCAAAAGGCGCTGATTTTAGAAATGATGAGGGGTTAAGGGCCGGATGGGTTGCGCACGGAATCGAGGCCGCGCAGGACGGATTGTTCATCAGGACTCAGACCGCGCATGAATTGCGGATCGTTCAGCGCGGACTGCCGGTCCGCGGGACTCATTTGCTGCAGCGTGTGCAGACGACCGGTGACCACCTGCTTGCGGTCGGGCGACATCTGCTGCCATTTCGGCAGCAACGTTCTCTGCACGTATTGCCGCTGCTCGGGAGACATGCGCTGCCACGTTGCGGCGCGATCTTTTAGTGCGCCGCGTTCCGTGGGCGACAAATTATTGTACTTCTGCAAATTTTGGCGAATCTGCTGCTGCCGCTCTGGAGGCAAACTGCGGAAGCGTTCGTTATTCTGCAGAAAGTGTTCCTGCTCTTGCGGGGACATTTGCCCCAGGCGCTGCACCCACGGACCGGGCAATTTCGCTTCGCCCTGGCCATTTCCACCCGCGCGTCCGTTCGCTGGTGCGTTGGTTCCCTGCCCCGCGCCGTTTCCGTTTGCCGGCGGGCGAAAATTATTACCGTTGGAATGTTGTCCGCCTTGATTCGCGCCCGCAGCACCGCCACCGTTCGGGCGATTCGCATAGCCGCCTTGATTGCCAGCCTTCTTGCCGCCCTGGTTTCCATTCGGGTGCGCGGCGCCTTGTGGATGGTTCTGCCCGCGCGGAGGTCGCGCCGCTTGCACGCGCTGCTGCCGGAATTGCCGGGGCGCGTACATGCCTCGCCCGCCGTAAGGCCGTTGCGCCGACGCAGGCTGCGCGCTCGTCAACGTCAGGAGCGCGAGAAACAGCCCCGTCGCGAGCGCGAAAAATGTCCTGCGGCAACGCATTTTCATTTCACCGTTATTCAGCTGTTATTCTTCAGTCGCCGGTTGTTGATCGCCACCCTGGTTTACAGGTTGCGCTTGCTGGTCCGCGGGCACCGCTTCCACCGGAACTTCCGACAACGCATCGAATTTGCTCAACACGTCGTAATTCTCGAGCACGCCCAAATCCTTGATCGCTTCGAAATCCTGCTCGTTGCCCGCGACATTTGCTTCGCGCGGCAGCTTCGCCATCCACACGCTCAAGGCCAGCAGCAGCGCCATCGCAAATGCCAACCGGGGCTGCGGCACCAGCCAACCGAGCCACCCACGCCGCGGCTCTTCCGCAATTCGCGCGCGAATCCGCGCATCGAAACCAAGCGACGGCTCGACCAGCGGCACTTCGTCCAGCACGCCCCACAGCTTGCGGAAATCTTCCGCGCGCTCGTGGCAGGCGCTGCACGCGGCCAGGTGCTCTTCCACCTCGTGCCGCTCCGCCGAATTCGCCCGGCGATCCAGATAAGCAATCAGCTGCTTGGAAACTTCTTCACACTTCTTCATGATGGCCGTCCTTCCCTTGCGCGATTTGCTACCGACTGAGACACCAGCGGAGCCAACTGCACTCGCAAGGTCTCGTAAGCGCGAAACAAAAGCGACTTCAACGCGCTTTCCGAGCATTCCAAAATTTTGGCGATTTCGCCGTAGTCCATCTCTTCATATTTATGCAGCAACACCGCGACGCGCTGCTTTTCCGGCAGCGCCGCAATCGCGCGACGGATAAATTCCGAGCGGTCCCGCTCCATCATCTGTTCGTCAACGCGCAACTCGCGCGACCGCAGTTGCAGCGGCGCGGCGTCTTCTTCCACCGGCGCGTCGATGGAAACGTCCATCTGGCGATAGCGATTGTCGCGCAACGAATTCAGCGCCAGGTTGGTCGCGATGCGGAACAGCCAGGTGGTGAATTTCGCGCTGGGAGAATACTGCTTCCGCGCGCGATACACGCGCAAAAAAACTTCCTGCGCCAGATCTTCCGCCTGCGCCGTATTACGCACCATGCGGTAGAGAAAATTGACCAGTGGCGTGCGATATTTCTGGAGGAGAAGGTTGAAGGACGCTTCGTCCCCCGCCTTCACGTCCAGCATCAGTTGGACGTCAGACCGAGTCATGGCCTCCACATTGTATCTAACACCTGCCGTGCCATAAAGTTGCAGGGTTTGGGTGTGTTCCATCAGAGCGCTCCGGCCTCAGTGTATGGAACCCGGCGGAGGGCAAAAAGTTGCCTTCGCGCAAGCGCTTTGCAGCTTGATCGGCTGAGGCTAAGCGCGCCGTATCTTCTTCCGTATCTTTGAGATGCCGCGATTACCGCTTGACCGCGGAGCCGGGGCATGTCACTTTAGAAATCGGCGGGTTCTACGGGGCAATCGCGAACCTCGGGAGAAACGCTCTTCAGAATCTGGCGATCACCTCCTGCATGCCTGTGGCACCCCAGCTCTTGCGTTTTCAAAACGGCAATTGCGCGCGTAAGTTCTTCCGCAGTCTCGGGCTGCTTGATCCAAAAACAGTGCTGATCTTGGGTCCAATCAACCAGATCAGGCGCTACAACTTGCGGAACGCCGCAGGAACGGCATGCTCCGTCTCCGGCATAGAAATCACCTGGGCCGATCGTGGATGGGGTTTGAATCGAGGCCTTTGCTTCATTTCCGATCCTCCGACAGCGAGGTCGCAGCCATGCTAGAGATGAAATAATACCTTCAATCCAAGCATAACGGCTACTCCGAGGAATACCAGCACTGCCATGCCAAACGCGGGCTCGCGATTCACTTCGGGTATGAGGTCGGAGGCAGCCACGTACAAAGTGACACCCGCCGATAGCGGCAAAGCATCCTGCACTGTGCTGCGCAGCGCCAACATCAGGGCCATGCCCAGCAGAGTTGCCCCGCCCAGAATTACCGATGAGATGAACGCGGCACCTCGGCTCTGCCCGCTCGCCAGCATCAGCGACGCCACCGTAAAACCCTCCGGCAATTTGTGTAGGAAGATGGCGAGGAAAATCAGCACGCCGAGCGAAGTGGAAACGAGCAGGCCCGAAGCGATCGCCACGCCGTCGAACAGAGTGTGAATTCCCAAGCCTAGCAGCGCCGCATAGCTGGCGTGCGCGTGAGAAATTTCTTCGTGGTGGGTTTCTTCGCCGAAATGAAAATGCGGCGCGAGCGTGTGCTCAAAAAAATGCACCAGGAAATATCCGGCGAGGACGAGGAGAAAAACGGAACTGGTATCGTGGAAGAAAAATGATTCGTGGTCGCCGCGTAGCTTCAGCGATTCCGGAATCATCTCCAGCACCGCCGTCGCCAGCATGAAGCCCGCGCCCAGCGCGATAAAATATTTCAGATAGCGCCGCGACCACTGCCGGTGCGCAATCAACGACCCGCCCAGCACATTCGCGCCCGCCGCCGTCACGCCCAGCAGCAGCCCCAGCAAAATCCGCGTTGTTTCAGGAGACGTCATGCACTCAGCGATTTCAGACTGCGGTGGGGAGAATTGTCACCCCGAGCGGAGCGAGGGATCTGCTTTTTCTCGTCACTCGTCACTTGTCACTCATCACTCACCACTGCCTCATCCAGAATGCCGGAACAAAATCACATCGCCATCCTGCACGATGTACTCTTTCCCTTCGAGCTTCACCTGCGCCTTCTCGCGCGCGGCTGCAAAACTCCCGGCCTTCACCAGGTTTTCCCAGTTCACCACTTCGGCCTTGATGAATCCGCGCTCGATGTCGCTGTGAATCGCGCCGGCAGCTTCCTGCGCGTTCATGCCACGTCGGATGGTCCACGCGCGGCACTCCGGCTCGCCGGCCGTGAGAAATGAAATCAGCCCGAGTAGCTGGTAGCTGGCCTGAATCAGCCGGTCGCGGCCGGATTCCTTCAGTCCATACGCGCTCATCATTTCCTTGGCTTCCGCTTCCGGCAATTCCGCCAGCTCCGCTTCGATTTTTCCACAGAAAGGTACCACTGCCGTCTGCGGCTTGGCCCCGAGTTTTTCCAGATGATGCTTCTCGATGACACGGTCAATGTCCGCCGCTTCTTCATCGCCAAGATTCAGCACGTAGAGCATCGGCTTGCGCGTGAGAAACTCGAAGCTGCTCAACATTTTCAATTCTTCAGGCTTGAATTCCAGCTCGCGCAGCGGCTTTTCGGATTCGAGGGCTGCCCGGCAACGCGTCAGCAGCGCCAGCTCGGTTTCCAGAATCGTTTCCTTTTTCTTTTTCAGGTCTTTTTCCAGGCGTTCCACACGCTTGGAGGCTTGTTCCAGGTCATAGAGCATCAACTCGATTTCCACGCTTTCAATATCGCGCAACGCATCGAGCGATCCGCCTTCGTGCGGCACCGCGGGATTTTCAAACAGCCGCACGACCTGCGCCAACGCATCCGCCTCGCGCAAAGGTACCAGCGACGCGGAATTTTTCTCGCGGTCCTTCTGCAAGCCGCCGACGTCCACGTATTCAATCGTCGCGAACGTGTTTTTCTTCGGCTTGAATATTTCCGCCAGCTTCAGCACGCGCACGTCCGGCACCTTCGCAATCCCGATGTGCGCCTGATTCGGCGTGCTGCGCCCTTCGACGCGCGCCCCCGTGAGAATGCGGAACAAGCTGGTCTTCCCTACTTGCGGCAACCCAATTATTCCTGTTTTCATGAGCCCACGATACTAACACAGGCGCGCAGCGCGCCCGTGCCGTTGAATTTGTAGCGGCGACGCTCGCTCCCGCGACTTATGCTAATCTCCCGCTAGGAGAGCAGCCATGTCGAATTTCATCCAGGTCACGCCATTCATGATCGTAGATGACATCGATCGAGCCGTAGCATTTTTCACCGACATATTGGGATTTAAAACGCTGCTCCGCTACCCCGATTACGCCTACGTGCATCGCGAAACCGCGGGATTCCGAATCTGGGAGCAGACTGGCGAAAACGCCGCGCCGCCCGGCACTCGTCGCTTCGCGTACTATATTGACGTGCGCGACGTTGATCAGCTCTACGCGGAGCTGAAACCTAAGCTGGACACCCTGCCAAAAGCCGACGTACATGGGCCGGCAAACAAGCCGTATGGCCAGCGCGAACTGCTGGTGCTCGCGCCGGACGGCAACTTGCTCGCCTTCGGGCAAGCAATCGGTGGAAATACTCCGGAAGCGCATACCAATGAGTGAAAGTATTTCGCTGCCTTTCGATCACGTCAAAGCGCACGAACATCTCACGCGCACAGACAAACGCATGGCGCGCGTCATCACCAAGACTGGCGAGTTCCGGTTCCAGCTGGACCAGTGCGACAGCGTTTACGAGTCCCTGCTCGAAGCGATCGTCTACCAGAGCATCAGTGGCAAAGCGGCGGCCACGATTTACGCGCGCGTGAAAGCGCTCGGCTCGAATGGCCTGTGCCCGACCCCCGCCGAGATTCTTGCGCTTCCTGGCCAAAGACTTCGCGAGGCCGGACTTTCCGGCGCGAAAACCGCCGCGATGAAGGACCTCGCACAGAAAACGATCGATGGAGTGGTCCCCACGCTCGAAGCCGCCGGCCAATTGTCCGACGAGGAACTGGTCGAGCGCCTCGTCTCGGTGCGCGGCATCGGCGCCTGGACCGTCGAGATGTTTTTGATCTTCCGCCTGGGCCGCCCCGACGTGCTGCCCATCCACGACTACGGCGTGCAGAAAGGTTTCGCGCTCGCCTACGGCAAAAAAGAAATCCCCAAGCCGCGCGAACTAGCCGCCTTCGGCGAACGCTGGCGGCCTTACCGCACTGTGGCGAGCTGGTACATGTGGCGCGCCGTCGAACACTACGGTAAGACGCGCAAACTCACGAAAAGCACCAAAGCGAAGAAGCGCAAGCAGCCCCTGAAGCAATCGCGCAAGAAGGCCGCCCCAAAGCGGCGCTCGGCCGGGAAGAAAACCTCGCGAAGCAAAAAGCATCAGTAGGGACGGCTCTCAGACTCGCCGCTGCGCGCCTCTCGTAGCGCCGGCGTCTCGCCGGCAGCAGTGATCGAATGAGCTTGTCGTGGTTTCAGGGGGCAGGCAAATCGTTCACGAGAGCGACGATAAGAGACTGCGCAGTCCAATCCTGCAGCAAACCCAAAAGAGCCGGCGAGACGCCGGCGCTACGAAGAGCATGTCACGCCGCGCTACTTCGCCATGCTGCGCACCGTGCAGAACAGCGACGCAATCCCCAGCACCAACACCACAACTTCAATCCGCACCGAAGTCTGATGCAACCGGTCGAACTCCACGCGCAAAGGATTATCCTTCGGCGTCGCGTCCACCGAAATCATTTCCGTTCGCAATTCCGCGAGCCGCGGTGTCACACGCGTCTGCGATATCCCTGTGAGCGCGAACATCAAAGCCACACCCAGCATCGCGGGCTGCACAAACGCTTTCACCGATTGCGCCAACGCCAAGCCCGCCACCAGATACAGCACTGCCGCAACCATCCCCATGTAGTGCAAACGCGCGAGCGAATACCCCACCATCAACCCAGCCTGATCGCGACTCTGCAACACGCCGAACGCCGCCGGCGCAACCACAAAACTCAAATAAATGATCGCTCCAGCCCAAGTGCCCAACGCAAAGACCTGTACGAATCGCAAAACGCTGTTCATCACACGCTCCCCAAGCCCGCACATTGTACTTCTGAAACGCACAGAGTAGCATTCCGCCGCGGCGGCGCGACACCGCTCGCCGTCGCGCCCGAGTGTTTTTGGATGTCATCCCGAACCCGCGACAGCGGGTGAGGGATCTGCTTTTTACGGACGCACCGAGGAGAAAGTAGATTCCCCGGGCCCACTCCGCCTACGGAGTGACCATCTCAGCGGTGATTGCGAATTATTGTTGAAGCATCTTAGTCAGTAAAAATGACCATTCCCGAATTCGGCGAACGCATCGCAGGAAAAGACTACCGCCCGCGCCCCGGCGCGTACGCCGTAATTATTGACGAGCACGGCCGCGTGGCCCTCTTCCGCAAGAAAGATCGCTATTTTCTGCCCGGCGGCGGGATGGAGCCCGGCGAAACGCCTGAAGAAGCGCTCAGCCGCGAAGTCCGCGAAGAAATCGGCTGGACGGTTGCGATCGTCCGCAAAATTGGCGAAGCCACGCAGTACGTCATCACGAAAAGTAACAACCACTCCGCGATTCAAGCAACCTACTACGAAGCGCGACTGCTACAGCAGATCGGCGAACCCGAGGAACCCGGCGACGAGCTGTTGTGGCTCGTCAAGCCCCAAGCAATCGCGTTGCTGCCGCGACAAAGCGACGCCTGGGCGATCGCCCAAGCCAAATAGCGCAACGCCGTCCCCCGATTCCGTTCGCGCGCCGAAAACTTTTTGAACACACCTGTCCCTTCCGCTTTTCGCATCGTCTAACGATTGGTGGTAGAACTGAATGGTGGGGTGAGTGGTGGGCGACCAAGGACTTGAACCTTGGACCTCTCCCGTGTGAGGGGAGCGCTCTAACCACTGAGCTAGTCGCCCACGCTGTGCAGAGCTTCCGGGGCTGAACTAAATTCCCCGAAAAATTAGGAAAGGCCGTTGCGGTTGTAGCCGCAACCTGCATGGCCGTTCCCTGAAGCAGCGGCAACCTATTTTTGTAGCAGAAGGCCACGCGAATTGCAAACAACCACGAGCAACGCCAGCACGCGCCTCGCCGAGCTTTTGCGCGCGATCACGCGCGTGGTGAAGGGAAAGGAAGACGTCATCCAGCTCGCCCTCACCACACTGCTCGCGCGCGGGCATCTGCTGATCGAAGACGTTCCCGGAGTCGGCAAGACCACGCTCGCGCAGGCTCTAGCGCGCTCGTTCCGCTGCTCGTTCCAGCGTATTCAATTTACTTCGGACCTGCTGCCCAGCGATGTAATCGGCGTCAGCGTCTTCAATCCCGCGACGCAGGAATTCGAATTTAAGCCCGGGCCGATCTTCGCGAACATCATTGTGGCCGACGAAATCAATCGCACTACGCCCAAAACGCAATCCTCGTTGCTCGAAGCGATGAACGAAGCGCAAATTACCGTGGACAATCACACCCACCCGCTGCCGAATCCGTTTCTGGTGCTGGCTACCCAGAATCCCATCGAACATCACGGCACTTACCCGCTGCCCGAATCGCAGCTCGACCGCTTCCTGATGCGCATACGCATGGGCTACCCTTCGCGCGAAAGCGAAAAAGAAATCATTCGCAATAACGCGGGGCACGCTCCGGTGGAAAAAATCACGCCGGTGATGGACGCGTCCGATGTTGTCGCGATGCAGGAATCCGTTTCGAAAGTGAAAGTGGATGAAAGCCTGCTGGACTATGCACTGGAAATTGTCGAACGCACGCGCCAGACCGAACAACTGAGCCTGGGCGTCAGCCCGCGCGGCGCCGTGATGCTGCATCGCGCTGCGCAAGCGCGCGCGTTCCTGCTGGGCCGCGATTATTGCCTGCCCGACGACTTCAAGCGCCTGATCGTTCCCGTCTTCGCGCATCGCGTAGTAGTAAGCTCACGCTACGTTTCCACGCAGAAAAAATCCGAGCAGGCTGAAGCAATCCTCGGCGAAATCCTCGATACCACTCGCGTCCCTGTGTAACTGCGATGGCCGACTCGTTCGTCCTTCGTCTGTGGCGCGACCGCGATAAACACGGCTGGCAAAACTTTGCCATCGCCATGCTGGTTCTCTCGGTGGCGCTCCTGATCGCGCTTTTCTCCGCCGCCGTCGCGCAACAAGGCCGCGTCACGCTCGCCGCCATCAGCACCACAATCGCGCTGGCCCTGGCCGGGTGGGTGGGCATCGTCATCGTGCCCAAGCTCGCGCGGCGCACCAGTCTGCGTTGGATCGTCTATCAGGTTGATTACCGGCTCACACGCGAGGGCATGGTGTACCTTGGCGTCGTCGCGATCCTCATTCTCGCTTCCGTTAACACGGGGAACAATTTGCTCTGGATGTTGCTGTCCTGCGCGATCGGCGGCTTGCTGATTTCCGGCGTCCTTTCGCGCGCGGTGCTCAGCGGCGTCGAACTTAGATTCGACATGCCCGAGCACATTTTCGCCGAGCAGCCGGTCGTCGCGGAACTCGAACTGCGCAATGAAAAGCAGGCCTGGCCGTCTTTTTCGTTGCGCGTGGTAGGCGAAAATAAAAAAGGCGCGGGCGAGATTCTCACGCGTCCGGTATTTTTTCCTTACATCCCGCGCCGATCTTCGACGCGCCAAAAAGTTGAGCTCACGTTTCCGCATCGCGGCAACTATCGCCAGGACGCTTTCGGCATCCGCACGCGTTTCCCCTTCGGCTTCTTCGAAAAAACCCGGCAGGTGGAGTCGCAGATGGCGATCATCGTCTATCCGAAAGTGGCGCCCACCGATCATTTTTATGAAGTGCTGCCGCTGCTCAGCGGCGAAATGGCTAGCAATTTTCGCGGCCGCGGACACGAGCTGCATTCCTTGCGCGATTATTTATCGAGTGATAGCGCCCGCTTCGTGGATTGGAAAGTTACCGCGCGCGCCGGCCGCCTGATGGTCCGCGAATTCGCGCGCGAAGACGAGCGTCGTGTGATGCTGGTGCTCGACCCTTTCATCGGTCCGCCGCCTGCGGCAGCGGGCGAATCCGAAGCGGAGGCGCAGCAAGCCGCCGCGGACCACGCTGCGCGATTCGAGCGCGCTGTTTCCATGGCCGCCTGCATCGCCTGGCACTTCAACGAAATCAATGCGGTGCTGCAATTCCGCACCCACCGATTTACGACGCCCATGGCTCCCTCCGCTGAAATCATCTACGACGCGCTGCGCGAGCTGGCCACCATTCAGCCGGATGACTCGGCGCTCGGCGGACAATTCCTCGACGACCTGGCCTCGGAGCGCGAAATCTTCAAGATCATCCTCACCGCCCGCCCGCAAAACACTATTCCCACCGCCCTGTGGTCCTCTTCGTATTTTCTGTTCCTCAATTCCCTCTAAAGTAGCGCTCGCGATTTTGCCTTGGCTCCTCTCTGCGCCCTCTGCGCCTCCGCGGTAAATGCCTCTGCTTTCTCAGATTTTTCTCCCCCCTTCCCTCTGTCTCCTTTGGGTAAATCTTTTGACCTTGAGCAAATGTATCGCGGCGTATGCGAGAATAGCCGCCGCATGCCCCCGCCGCTCATCGCCCGCGCACTAAAAACATTCCAATCCCGCATGCTCGCCTGGTTTCGCGCCCAGCAACGCGACCTCCCCTGGCGCCGCAGCCGCGAACCCTATCGCATATGGGTCGCCGAAGTAATGCTGCAACAAACCCGCATCGCTGCGGTAATGCCCTACTATCAGCGCTTCCTCGCGCGCTTCCCTACCGTGCAATCACTCGCGCGCGCGCCTGAAGCAGAAGTTCTCAAACTCTGGTCCGGCCTCGGCTACTACAGCCGCGCCCGCAATCTGCATCGCGCCGCAAAAATTATCGTCGCCCAGCACAACGCAAAATTTCCGCGCGACCTTGACGCCGCGCTCGAACTTCCCGGCATCGGCACTTACACCGCCGCAGCCGTATTGAGCATCGCCTACGATGTTCCGCTAGCCGTTCTCGATGGCAACGTCACCCGCGTCCTGGCGCGCATAAAAGCCATTCGAGGCGACCTACGCGCACCAAAAAGCTGGCGCGCCCTCACGGCCACCGCGCAAAACTTCCTCGCATTGCAAGCCCCCGGCGATTGGAATCAATCGCTAATGGAATTAGGCGAAGTAGTCTGCACGCCGCAATCGCCACGCTGCACAGAATGTCCAGTCGCGCGCCACTGCCGCGCCTACGCGCAAGGCCTAACCGGCGAGATCCCCGCCCCCCGTCGCAAACGCGCCCCAGTCCACATGAAAATCGCCGCCGCAATTCTGCGCGACCCGCGCGGCCGCACTCTGCTCGTCCAAGACCCCGGCGCGCACGACACCGTGCTCTTCTCACGCATGTGGCAATTCCCCGCGATCGAAGTAACGCATCATCCGAAAGCTGAACTAGAAGCGCATCTGAGCAAAACGCTAGCCATCCGCAAAACCTCACTGGAAGCACTACCCACGGCCCGCCACGGCGTAACCTTCCGCAACATCACCCTGCTCCCGTTTCTAGCCACCGTAGACGAACTCCCGAAGCTCCCGCGCACGAAAATCCTACCCCTGAAAAATCTCAGCAAGCTCCCCATCTCCAGCGCCACCCGCAAAATCGCCGCTGCTGCCGCCTACCCCATGACACGATAGACACCCCGCAGTCCACCGCGAAATCCACCCCACCTCCCCCGCTGCTATCATAGAAAGGTCCATGGCTTCCACCGCGCGCCTCAGCGCCCCGCCGCTCCCGGCGGTGCAACGATATTTCGAAGTGTCGCTGTTCCTGCTGGTCTCGACGGGCATCTTCGCCGTCGTCAGCACCGGCAAGCTCGACATTTTCTCCACGGTTATTCCCGTCGTGGTGCTCGTTTACAAAGCCGGCCGCCTGTGGCGCGGACGCGGGCCCGAAATTTCCGTGCGCACGGCCACCGGCCTGGTGCTCGCCTATTTTTTGTTTTTCCCGATTGACCTGTGGGTGCTCTCGCGCACGATTTCGCAAGGCGCGCCGAACCCCGCGCTCTATTCCGCGCTGCTGGCCGCCATTCACCTGATGCTTTTCGCGACGCTGGTGCGCCTGCTCTCCGCGCGCAGCAATCGCGATTACGCGTTTCTGGCCATGCTCGCGGTCACTTGCATGCTGGCTTCGGCGATTCTCACCGTCGAAACCGGCTTCCTGATTGCGCTGGCGATTTTTCTGGTGCTAGCCGTTTCCACATTCGTCGCGCTGGAAATTCGCCGAGGCGCGAACGACGCCGTCTCGCCTCCGCTTGAGCCCGGCTCGCCTCTCGCGCATCGCTTGAATCGCGCGCTGGGGCTGACCTCCGCGTTGGTCGCCATCGGCACCCTGGTCATCGGCGGCGCGATTTTTTTCATGTTGCCGCGCTTCACCACCGGTTACCTGAGCGCGCTGAATCTGCAGCCAAAACTAATGACCGGCTTCAGCGATGACGTAACGCTCGGCGAAATCGGCGAAATCCAGAAGAGCAGCGCGGTGGTGATGCGCATCCACATCGACGGCGATCCCGCGCTCGCCGAAGGCGTTCACTGGCGCGGCATCGTGCTCACCAATTTCGACGGCCGCCGCTGGTTCACGCCGCCACGCGAACAAATAATTGTCTCGCCCGACGCCGCCGGCACATATCGCCTGGATGCGCCTCTGCTCCCCCCGGGCTATTCCGTCCCGCTGCACTACACCGTGCTGATGGAACCCATTGCCACCGACGCGATTTTCGTCGCGCCGCGCGTCGCGAGCCTGCAAGGCCGCTTTTCCAACGACACCGAACACCTCGGCGGTGAAAAACATAACGGTTACCTGATCCTCGATCAGACCGGCTCGCTCTCCAATCCTTTCCACAACAATTCGAAAATCCGCTACGAAGCCACATCGAACCTTCCAATCATTCCCGCGCCGCAGTTGCGTCTGGCTTCCCCGGATTTTCCCGATTCCATCACGGGCCCCTACCTGCAGGTTCCGCGCCTTGATCCGCGCATCAAGCAGCTCGCCGAGCAAATCACCGCAGGAGCGAGCAACGAGTACGACAAAGCCGCGAAGATTGAACTGTATCTGAAAACTCATTACCGCTACACGCTGGACCTCACCGGCCCGCGTTCCGCCGATCCGCTCGCTTATTTCCTGTTCACGCGTCGCGCCGGCCACTGCGAATATTTCGCCGCAGCCATGACCGTGATGGTGCGCGATCTGGGCGTTCCCGCGCGCTATGTGGGCGGCTTTCTTCCCGGCGAGTACAACGACGTCGGCGGCGACTGGATCGTGCGCGCCAGTGACGCGCATGTGTGGGTGGAAGTTTTCTTTCCCGGCTACGGCTGGATCACCTTCGATCCTACTCCGCCCGGAAACGATCAACACGGCGGGCTGCTCGAGCGCATCAGCATGTACTGGGACTGGTTTCAATTCGCTTGGGGCGAGTGGATTATCAACTACGACTTCGGGCACCAGATCACGCTGGCACAAAGCGTGCAGAAAACTTCGCGCGATTGGGGCGAGAGCGCGCGCAAGTATTATCAGCAGAAGCAGCGCGAGGTCCTGCAGTTGATCGTCAAGCTCGATAAGAAAACCGAAGCCTCGCCGTATTTCCTGCCCAGCATCCTGGTTTTTCTGGTGGCGCTGCTGATTTACCTGCGCGGCCGCTCGATGTTCGCTTATCTGATGGCGCGCTGGAGCCTGCGCGCGCGGACCTCTGGCAACGTCACCGCTTCTCTAGCCACACTCGAATACCGCGAAATGCTGCGCCTGCTCGAGCGCCGCGGCTGGAAAAAATCCCCGTCGCAAACCGCTCTGGAATTTGCAGCTGCCATCCCCGCCGCCGAAGTCGCCGCCCCCGTCGCGCAGCTAACCGCGCTCTATCAATCCGCCCGCTTCGGTGATCGGCCCGCCCCCGCCCAGCAAATGTCCGCGCTACTAAGCGCCATCCGCGAAATTACTCGCGCCGGTAAGCTTTCAACCCGATGAACTGGCGCGTGCTGGTTCTTTGGATCACCGTTGCAGCCGTCGTCATTACCGTTTTTCTGATTCCGCCGATACCACAGAGCGAAAACTATCACCACTTCGCGGACACTCGTACGATCGGGGGAGTTCACAATGCATTCGATGTTCTTTCGAATGTATTTTTCCTGATCGTGGGCCTGCTGGGAATGCGTTTCGTGTTAAGAGATCCGGCGGCTGGTCGCTCTGCACCGCGATTTCTCAACCCGCGTGAGCGGTGGCCTCACTTGATCTTTTTCGCCGGTGTAGCGCTCACTGCCTTCGGCTCTGCGGATTATCACCCGCAACCAGACGACGCCCACCTCGTGTGGGACCGCCTTCCGATGACTCTTGGGTTTATGTCGCTGCTTGCCGCTACTCTGAACGAACGTATCAGCGAAAAGACCGGCACGCGTTTGATCATTCCTCTGTTGATTTTCGGAATCGCCAGCGTGTTGTATTGGAATGTGACTGCGGCTCACGGTACCGGCGATTTGCGACCTTACGTTCTCGCGCAGTTTGGTTCGCTGCTGGTCCTGCTACTGCTCGTCGCGCTTTTCCCGCCGCGTTACACCCGTGGTTCGGACCTCATCGTCTCCCTGCTCGTCTACGCGCTCGCAAAAGTGTTTGAAGCCGCAGACCGCCCCATTTTCAATCTGGGCGGCATCGTCAGCGGCCACGCCCTGAAGCACATCACAGCCGCCGTCTCGGCGTATTGGATTTTGCGCATGCTCACACTTCGAGCGCCAGCCAGTCGAGCCGCCTGACACCTGCGATTCGAAGCCGAAGACCTCGCCGACTCGTCTAGTCGTATTCGCTGTATGAGCCGGGTAGCGCTCGCGCACTATGGTAGAATTATGTGTTCCGCAACAGCCAAAGGACCGCTCTGCATGAAGAAAGTCGGATTTGTCAGCCTGGGATGCCCGAAGAACCTCGTGGATAGCGAGGTGATGATGGGCATTCTCGCGCGCGCCGGTTACGAACTGACGCCGCGCGCGGGCGAAGCCGACGTGTTGGTCGTCAACACCTGCAGCTTCATCGAGCCGGCGCAGAAAGAATCGGTGGATTCGATCCTGGAAATGGCCGAGTACAAAAAATTCGGCCGCGCGCAAAAACTAATCGTCGCGGGCTGCATGGTTGAGCGCTTTCGCAACGACATCCGCGAACAAATCCCCGAAGTAGACGCCGTGATCGGTACCGGCGAAATTGAAAAAATTCTGCAAGCCTGCGAAGGCCAGCTGCGCCCCGACGATTCTGAAATTCCCGGCGGCGCCGAGCTACCGACGTATCTTTACCACGACGCGACTCCGCGCATTCTCGCCACGCCGCGCCACACCGCCTACATCAAAATCAACGAAGGCTGCGACCACCCATGCACTTTCTGCGTGATTCCGCAGTTGCGCGGAAAATTCCGCAGCCGCCGCTTCGAATCCGTGATTCGTGAAGCGGAAAACCTGGCGGCCTCGGGCGTGCGCGAAATCTCGCTGATCGGCCAGGACACCACTTTCTACGGCGAAGACCTCGGCCTGCGCGACGGCCTGGCCACTCTGCTCGAGCGCCTGGCGCAAATCGAAGACCTGCACTGGGTGCGCTTCCTCTATTGTTATCCCAATCGCATCACGTCGCGCCTGCTCGATACCATCGCCGCGCATCCCCGCCTGGCAAAATATCTGGACATTCCGCTGCAGCACGCCAGCCGCAGCGTCCTCGCGCGTATGAAGCGCGGCTCGAATGGCGACGCGTTCCTGAAGATGCTGGAAAAGGCGCGCAAAGCGATTCCCGGCGTTTCGATTCGCACTTCCTTCATCGTCGGCTTCCCCGGTGAAACCGAAAAGGATTTCCACGAGCTGTGCGATTTCGTGCGCGCCGCCGAATTCGATTGGATGGGCGTCTTCGCCTATTCCGACGAAGACACCTCGAAAAGTTTCGCGCTGGAAAATAAAGTGGACGCGCGAACCATCGCGCGCCGCCGCGACACGCTCATGTCCCTGCAGAAAAAAATTTCCGCGCGCAAACTGAAAAGGAAAATCGGCCAGCGCCTGCAAGTAATGCTCGAAGGCCCATCGCAAGACACCGACCTGATCTGGGAAGCGCGCCCCGAAGGCATGGCCCCCGAAATAGACGGCAAAGTCTACATAACGGATTTCGTAGGCGTGAACGCCGCCGCGGACCTGCCGCAACCCGGCACTATGGCCACAGTCGAAATCACCGAAGCCAAGCACTACGACCTAATCGGCCGCGCCATCGAATTCGAAGCCCCCACGCCAGAATCCAGCCGACGCCAAGCCCTGGCGCCTGCCTCTCCGTTCGCAATCCTTGCATAAACCTGCATTCCATTTGTGAAGCCTATGTCTCGCCGGCCGCTTCGGTCCGGTTCACGTAGGAGCACGGCATGCCGTGCCCGCCTTTCCCCCCGACGCGTGCGCATCGGCCGCCACTTTGCGGTATTCTTAACCGCATGAAATTCCGCTGCCCGATCTGCAAAAAGCCGACGGATTCCGACGCCAACCCAGAATTTCCGTTCTGCAGTGAACGCTGCAAACTCTACGACCTCGGCAACTGGTCCAGCGAAAAATACGTCATCAGCGAGCCGGCGAACGACGACACCCTGTTCGAAGACATCACCCGCGATTCCCCCGACGAACACAAAAACTAATGAGCGCACAAACTGACCCCGCCGCATCCGACGATCCCGCCTCATCGAGCGAAGCCGCGTCGCAATCGCCCAACGCACTGTCGACCTCGACTCAGCGCAAACCCCGCCTCGCGCTCTTCATCGCCACCGCCGGTGGCCTCGGCTACTTCCCTAAGGCTCCCGGAACCTGCGGCTCGCTCGTCGGTGTGGCCTTGAGTTGGCTGCTGCTCAGTTTGTGGCCACGCATAGTAATCTGGGATTCATGGCCTCGCTTGTGGGGGATGGCGGTGCCGTTCGTCGTGCCGGCAGTCGCAGTGACGCTCGCGATCGCTGCTCTGGGGGTTTGGGCTTCTGATCGGTCCGCAAGATATCTAAAAGTGACGGACCCGCAGATAATCGTCGTAGATGAAGTATCCGGTCAAATGATTCCCTTGCTGTTTGCGTTCGGTTCCACCGAACGATACTTAGACGGCATGTCGAATTTCCATTACGGGTTCTGGTGGCATGGCGACCTTCGCTGGAAATATTTGCTCCTGGGTTTTATACTTTTTCGAGTATTCGACATTTGGAAGCCGTTCCCGGCGCGCCAGGCGGAATCGCTATCCGGCGGCTGGGGCATTATGGCGGATGACTGGATCGCCGGAATTTACGCCGCGATCGGCCTATGGCTAGCCCGCGCCGCGGGACTGTAGGGAGCCGCAACGCCCGGCCACGCACGACGCGCTTGGCCGAGTGGTAAAGTCAGGCCACCAGTAGCGGGCGCCTGCATTTCAGGCGGGCGCTTTTGACTTTCGCAGCCAATGCATCAAGCAAACCCATGACACGAGCACACACGCAATGACACAAGCTCAAATTTAGTGCAAGCTATCAGAGTCAACACAACGCGCCGCAAAACCTGAACGCGAACATGACCGCCGCTCCCAGAATCGAAAGCATCAAGCCAGCCGCCGCTCTCCCCGGCGGCGAAGTCGCCATTCACGGCAGCGGCTTCGGCACGCGCAACCACGCGCGCCCGCTCGTGCAATTCGGCGCCGCGGAAGCCAGTCTGGTCCTCGCTGCGGAAAATCTATTGATTGCGCGCGTCCCGGAAGGAGCGGCGGGCGGCACCGTCCGCGTCCGAATGGCCGGCGTCGAAAGCCCGCCTTTCCCGCTCGCGCTCGGCACGCAAATTGCCGACAATCTTCATCCCGTCGCCAGCCCCGCCGTGGATGCCGACGGCAACGTGTACGTCACCTTCAGCGGCCAGCGCGGCCAGAAAGTTCCCGTCTCACTCTACAAAGTCACCGCCAACCATGCCATCAAGCCCTTCATCACTGAAATGATGAATCCCACCGGCCTGGCGATTGACGGTGAAGGCTTCCTATTCGTTTCCAGCCGTCACGATGGCGCGATCCATCGCGTATCGCCCGACGGCCACTCGATGCAATGGATCGAAGGCATGGGTATCGCCACCGGCCTCGCGTTCGATAAGGCCGGAAATCTTTACGTCGGCGATCGCAGCGGCACGATTTTCAAGATCGGCCCGGAGCGCGAAATTTTCGTCTTCGCCACGCTTGAGCCCTCGATGGCCGCGTACCACCTGGCCTTCAGCGCGGCTGACGAGCTTTACGTCACCGGCCCCACCACTTCCAGCTACGATCGCGTCTATCGCATCAATCCTGCAGGCGAAGTCAGCACATTTTTCCGCGGCTTGGGCCGCCCGCAAGGGCTCGCGTTCGACCGCACCGGGAATCTCTACGTCGCCGCATCGCTGGGCGGCCAGCGCGGCATCGTGCGCCTCACTCCCGAGGCCAAGGCCGAGCTGGTGGTCAGCGGCAGCAACATCGTGGGCCTTGCGCTACTGCCAAGCCGTCGCGCCATGATCACCACCAACAATGCGCTCTACTCGTTAGATTGGGACGTCCAAGGCCTCCCTCTGAACGGCTAATCCTCGCCAAGCTCGGCAAAAATCGCCGCGCTCCTCAGGATGACGGCGCGCTAGCTTCAGCCGTCGCCCCGCACATCACAAGATTCCCTGCAATCTTTTCGTGCGCCCGCGCGTATCAATCCATGTCTTCGTGTATCTTCTCTTCCGTGAACGCATGAACGACAACCAAGCCACGATCACCCCCGCGCAAACGCCGACGTCGCCACAGCGCCGCCTGATTGCCTCCCCGTGGCACACAGTCTCGATCCTGCTGATCTTCGCGTACTTCGGTTTTCGCGCGAGCCTTCCATCCAGCACCGTGGCCCCAGAAACCGCGCAGCCAACAGCAGCGCACAGCGCGGTGCTCCTCAAATACGCGCTCCTGATTCTCTCGGAGTGGGGTATGGCCTACTGGGCCTGGGCAGGAGTCCATTGGCGCGGTGGCCACCTCCGCGACCTCACCGGTGATCGCTGGGCCACGTGGCGCGATGTAGCGACGGACGTCGCCATCGCCATACCCTTCTGGGGCGTGTGGGAATTAACTGCATGGCTCGTCCACCGCGCAGTCGAACGCATCCCCGCCGCAACCGCGCCATACCAGCCGCCGACAGGTTTCGCGGAAGTAACGCTCTGGATTCTGCTCTCCATCTCCGCCGGCATCGGCGAAGAAGTCAGCTTCCGCGGCTACCTGCAAAAACAATTTCAAGCCGCCACAGGCAGCCGAGCCGCCGCCGTAATCCTGCAAGGCGCCATCTTCGGTCTAGCCCACACCTACCAAGGCTGGAAACAGGTAATCGTAATCGCCGCGCTAGGCATCCTCTACGGCGCGCTAGCAGCCTGGCGCCGCAACCTCCGCGCCAACATGCTAGCCCACGCCTGGTCCGACATCTTCGAAGGCTGGCTGCGTTTTGTCTGAAGTTTGCCGCTGCACTCGGCGCGCGCGGTTCGCTCATGGTGTCTTGGGCTTCTCGATCACTTGCTGCGTTTGCACGGAAAACAGCTGGAAGTCCGAGAAGGTGTGACCGATGATTATGCGGCGTTTGCCGTAGTCGGAATACGCGGTGGCGGATTGCGGCAGCCAGATCACTACGTCGCGCGACTGGAACTTCACCAGCGCGTAATCCACCGACACGGCGTTGCTCTGCAATCCAATCGTTGCGATCCCCTGCACCAGATTCGTTTCCAGGTGCATCACTTGGCCGGAGTCAGGCGCAATCCAAGCGCGGCCCTTCAGGCTCACCTGCAAAATCTGTGTTTCGGTGCGGATTCCAAACGTGCGCGGGGGCTTTTCTTTGTTCTGACGAAAGTAAACAACCCATGCGGGCTGATTATTCCATTGTGCGAAACCTTCGCAGCGCATTTCATAGTCGCGCTGCAGATTGGGATTGAAGAGCAGGGCCAGGACTGGCAAACCTCGATCCGCAATCTCACCCACGTGCGCTTTGTCGGAACCGGCCAGGGGCGTCCGAGTCTCATGCACCGTGTGGGCTTCGGATTTTTCGCCGAAATCCACTAGGTAATCGAACTTCGCATCGACCGACATTTCCAGTACGCCTAGGTCGTCGGTCTGTGAGTAACGAATCCGCTCGTGCGCGTTAAAATCGCTAAGATTCGCTATCAATTCCTGCGCGCGTTCTCCAGCCTTTTTCAGGATGTCAGGAAGTGGACAAGGCGGCATAGCAGAAATACCCGGCACAGGCGCGTCCACTTGGGGAGGATCCCACTCTAACGCCCCCGGCTTCTTCTCTTTTTTCTGCGAGGATCCGGCCGAGAGCGTTACTGCAGCCGCGAGATTCGCAAGCAAAACGATCGCCAGCAGGAATGCCCGCGAGATGAGGGGGAAAGTGACTCGAAAACGGGCGCACCCGCTAGCCATTAACACCGAAGGTGGACGGCAGCTCCGCATTATGTTCGCGCCAGAAAAGCGCAGCAGCGCTAACGAGTGAAACCGTATGCGAGGTTATTATGCCGCGAGATGGGATTGTAATGATTGAACGCGCCATTCGCGAGCCCGCTGTCGCTGCGCGGCATTCAAAAAGTCCGATCGCCCGCCGCGCTAACCAGGACGATCCGGATACACCACCTTCGGAAATCGCAAATGAACTAACAGCGCGCACAGCAGCAGCACCAGAAACGCGATCACGCTGCCCTCCGGGCCCGCCGAACCTCCCGTCAGCCATTTCGGGCCCTGCACGGAAGTGTTCAGGTAGCGGCCCACACCCAGCAAGCCGCTATCTGGTGTGCCGTAGAAAAACGTCTCCGCCCAATCCCACGCCGCATGGAATCCCAAGGCGAACCACAGGGTGCCCGTCCGCCGGATCATCAGGCAAAAAAGCAGCCCGATCCATACGACCTGCAAAATGCCGAGAACGTTTTCATTCGGATTGCCGAGATGCGCGAGGCCGAAGATGAATGAAGTAAGCAGAGCGGCCTTCCAGAACCCTCTGAATCTGGCAAACGCGAAGAGCCAGTAGCCCCGAAACGCAAACTCTTCATGCACAGCTACCGCCAGAAAAACGGCGCCCCAGCCGATCGCATACCGCCACACCGCGCCTCCCGCTAGCGCCACGGAATCAATTTGAAAATGGCCCGTCACGCGGAGCACGAGCAGGATCGCGGAAAGCATCGCGAAGCCCCAGAGACAGCCTTCCCAGAATCGCAATCCGAAAATTCCGCGCGGAGGAATTCCGTAGTCGCTCAGCGGCCGCTTTTCCATGCGCGAAACAATCCAGGTCGCCAGCGTCACGCAAAATGCGAACCATGCCTTGAGCGGCAATTCGCTGCGCACACTGAAGACGGCATTCGACCGATCGCCCTGAAGATGGAGCGCAAGAACCGGCAGCCCCGGAAAAATGAACGCGATCGCCACCCAGATCAGCAGCCGGTTACGCTCCGTGCGTCCCCAGCGCCGAGGCGGTTCAGAAACGGGCGCGCTCACTTGATTTGCGTCGCCGCTGGAAGTCGGCGCAGTGGGTAATTCTCCGCGACGCTCGGTACCGTTTTCGTCGGACACGCGCACCTCCCTTGAATGCGAAGATTGTGCCAGCCGCGAAAGCCGCACGCCAGCGCGATCGGATTTGCGCGGCTGTAAATTTTCACGGCCTGATGGAGTTCTCCATGTCTTGCCCGGCCCACGAAAAACGTCGCCTCGCGCGACAGAAAAATTTTCCAGCCCGGAATCGCGTTTTTGGATTAGGATTGGCCCCGCCGGGGTTTTTCGCCGGTCCAGACAAACCGCTCTATATCCAACCAGGAATCTGTGGGGCAACTTCCGAATCCCAGCATCGCCATCGCGATGCGCAAATCAATTCACGAACGGAGCGTCAAAATGCCTAATTGCATGAAATTCATCCGATCCACGCGAAGAATCCTTCAGTCCCTCTGCGTCCTATCGTTGCTGCTCACCTGCTCCGCAGTCTCCCCGCAGAACGAACAGCATCGCATTCACAACATCGTTCTAGTGCACGGAGCCTGGGCCGATGGTTCCGGTTGGCGCGGCGCGTATGACATTCTCGTCAAGCACGGCTACAACGTCAGCATGGTCCAGGAACCGGAGACTACTTTCCAGGACGACGTCGCTGCCACCAGGCGCGTCCTCTCCCTGCAAGATGGACCGACCATTCTCGTGGCGCACAGCTACGGCGGCGCCGTGATTACCGAGGCCGGAACGGATCCATCGGTCGTCGGCTTGGTGTACATCGCCGCCCACATGCCCGATGCTGGCGAAAACGAATCCGACGACGGCAAGCGCTTCCCGAGCGACCTCAGCAAGTCGGGAGCGATCAAGAAGACGTCAGATGGCTTCACTTACCTCGACGCAGCGCAATTTCACGAATTGTTCGCGGCCGATCTGCCAGCCGAGCAAGCTGCATTCATGGCGCGCTCGCAAGTGTTCAACTTCGCGGACAATTTCAAGGGCACCATCACCACCGCCGCATGGCGCAGCAAACCCAGCTGGATACTCGTCGCGGGAAGCGACAGAACGATCAATCCTGACCTGGAGCGCTGGTACGCAGAACGAGCCAAGAGCCACAAGGTGGAAGTCGCAGGCGCCAGTCATTGCGTCTATGTCTCACACCCGAAGGAAGTCGCGGCGCTGATCGAAGAAGCTGCAACACATGCGCGGTAAGCTGCGGTACGGATCAAAGCGAGGAACTCGGGGTCTGTGCAGCTGTACCCGGGAATTCTACGCGCGGCCGAAAATCCGCTGGTCGAGCTGCGCCAAAACTATTGGCCACGCGTCTTCGTGACGCTTCTTTGACTCCTCATCCGGAAATCCTGCGTGCGTTAGCCGCAGCTGCGTGCCACCTTCGTGCGGCCGCAGCTCCACGGTCACCACCGTCTCGGCGCCGTGGGTAGCGCCAGTGACCCAGGTTATTTCCACCAACCGGTCAGGATGCAACCTGAGGAACCGCCCGTAATGTGGATGCCTCGCTCCTTGGAATTCAGTCTCGAAGAAGAAAGGCGTATTGACCTCGCCTTTCATCAATACCGTTCCGGGCGCTGCAAACCAGCGGTCAAACTGCTCAGTCCATGCAAGAAAGAGAGCGTCCGGCGCCGCCGCCATCGCCCGCTCAGAAATTAATCGAAACGGTCGCGCGGAAAGATCAGGCACGGCAATCGTTACCGGCGTTTCCATTTTTCGTCCTCCGTAAACTGATCGTATTCGTTCTTCGCAAATCCGCACATCTCGAAAGTCCACTACGGCGCGCTATGCCCTGCGCACTTCAAAACCCCAAGGTACGCATGCCAAGGGCCGACCGCCGCGTCATATTGATGTGCCATCACCCGCGAGATTTGGTGCAAGTGAGTCAAGTCGTGAACGGCCCATGTCGCCAGCAGCTGCGCCAATGTAACCAACCCCAGCGCAGGATGCCTTCCGCACCGCTTCAAGTCCTGCGGCTGCAAATTCATCGCGCGCAATTCGAGCAAACCCTCCGCACGCAAACGCGCAAACTCATCCAGTGATTGTCCGAGCGATTTGCTCGCGCTCTCGCGCTCCTGTCCCCAACGATCGAAGGGTTCAAACGGACGCGTCTCGCCAAATTGCAAAATCATCCTGGCCCGCGGCATCCAATCCGTGCGCTCGCCATGTTTCAGATGGCCCACGACGTCAAAAGCGCTCCACGTGCCCTCCCCTTCATTTCGCAGGGTCCACGCTTCCGGCAAATCACGCAGCAAAGCATCGAGCGCCGCCGGCGTGCGCGCGAGCAATGCCATGGTGTCCTTTAAGTTTTGTTCCATCACGGCCTCCAATTCATGTGAGCTATCCGATTCCGCTGACATCCGTCCAGACTCTGAAGTTTTTCGTGGCGCCCGCCTGCCTGCCTGCCGATAGGCAGGCGTCCCGCCGGCTCTGTTATTCCCGCCGCCGCTTGTGATTTTGTAGCGGCCGGTCCCGCAACGCGGGACCGGGCCGCCGTTTCCGGCGCCTGCGTATCATCGCCTTCGAACTTTCGCTCTGCGTCGCAACCTTTCTCGCCGCACTCGCGTCTCAAGCCCGAGGCCTCTATACTTTAGCGCATGTCGCGACTCGAGAATTCTGCTCCTGGATCGCCTCGCCGCACGACGTGGCGATCTCAGCTGACGAGAACAATCTCACGCGTCTCGGCATGCTTCGTCCTTGTTGCAGTCTTTCTCGCCAGCGCGTCAATAACTCAAAGTCAGTCCGCGGCGCCGGCCGCCCGAACCCTAGACTCCGCGCCTCCCGCAGCGCAACGGCAACCGCCGCCCAGCGCGCCCAGCGGCTCCAGCCGCTGCGCGGTTTGCCACCCCGCCGAAGTCGCTGGCTATGCGCGCTCGGCCATGGCGCATTCCCTGCGCCGCCCCGGCCAGGAACCACACGGCACTGTGAGCGCTCACGGCTCGAAGATCACCATGTACTCGACGCCCACCGGCTACTGGCAGCGCTGGGAAAATGGCGGCGACCAAAGTGAATATCACATTGACTGGGTCGTCGGCTCGGGCAATCACGCCAGCGGATATCTAGTGGATGTCGGCGGCCATCTTTTTCAATCCCCCGTCGCGTATTACAAAAGCCGCCAAGCCTATGATCTCGCGCCCGGCTTCGAAAATCAGCCCGACCCCGATTTCACCCGCCCCATCCGCGAGGAATGCGTACTTTGCCATTCCGGCACCGCACTGCACGTCAGCGATACGTTGAACGAATACCGCTCACCGGTATTTCCTGCGTCGGAGGAAGCGATCACCTGCGAGCGCTGCCACGGTCCCGCGGAAAAACATCTCGCCGATCCGCGCGGCGGCAATATCGTAAATCCCGCGAGGCTCGAGCCAGCGGCGCGCGACAGCATCTGCGAGCAATGCCATCTCTTCGGAGTTGCGCGCGTCCCCAATCCCGGAAAGCAGCTCAGCGATTTCCTACCGGGCGAGCGCACCGAGGACGTCTTCACGACTTATCATGACGCGAATCCCACCGGCGCGTTTAAAGTCATCAGCCACGTGGAGCAACTCGCGCTCAGCGCCTGCGCGCGCAACAGCAACGGGCGCTTGTGGTGCGGCACGTGCCATGATCCGCACCATAAACCAAACGACGGGCCGCTTGAGGCCGTCGCTTATTATCGCTCGGTCTGCCTGACGTGCCATGCCGCAAAATTCCCCACCGTCAGCGCGCATCCCGCGAAGGACAGCAATTGCCTCTCCTGCCACATGCCGCGTCGCGACGCGAAAGACGGCGGCCACTCCGCTTTCACCGACCACAGAATTCAGCGCCGCCCCGAGTCGCTGCCCGATGCGCCCGCCGATAGCGGCATAGCCGCCTGGCGCGAGCCCTCGCCTGATCTGCAAGCACGCAATCTCGGCATCGCTTATATCGACGCCGGCACGCAGCGCAAATCTTCGCCATTCATCGTGCAGGGCTATCGCACGCTCACTGAAGTCCAAGCGCAATTCTCGAACGACAGCGATTTTTTCAAATGGATCGGCGAAGCCCTGCTACTCGCGCAACAAAACGCCGAAGCCAAAATCGCGTTGGAACGGGCGCTCGAGCTCGATCCCAATTCCCCGCTCGCCGAAGCCAGCGCCGCTTCGCCTTACGTCGCGTCAGGCGACGCTTCTCCCGCTATCGCGCATCTGGAGCGCGCCCTCAGGCTCGATCCTTTATATCTGCCCGCAGCAAGCACGCTGATGAGCCTGTATCAAAAAGAAGGCGACACCGCGAAAGCCGACGCACTGGCCGGAAACATCAAAGCCGCGATGGACGAAACACCCGCTGCGGATCGGGCTGCGCAGCAAGCGTCGAGCGGCGAGGCGGGAAAAGCTGCCGAGCAGGTGTATAAAAATATCGAGGTTCTCAAAGGCGTTCCCGCCGGCCAGGTGATTCCCGCCATGCAATTCATCACCGCATCGCTAGGCGTGCAATGCACGTTCTGCCACGTAGAAGATCATTTCGAGAAAGACGACAAAAAAACCAAGCAAGTCGCGCGCGAAATGATGCAAATGACGTTCGCGCTCAACAAAAATAGTTTCGAGGACCATCGCGAAGTGACCTGCTACTCCTGCCATCGCGGCGCGCCGAATCCGCTGACGATTCCAGTTGTCGGCGGTGAATCCCAGCCGAATGCCGCCGCCGCCAACATCGCCGCACCGGCGAAGCTTGCAGCGAACATGCCCACCTTAACCCAGCTGCTCGACAACTATGTCCACGCGCTCGGCGGTACCTCAGCCATCGAAAAAATCACTACCCTGGTGGAGAAGGGCTCCACAACTTTCCACGGCCAAACGCAACTCGTCGAAATTCTCACGCAAGCTCCGGACAAGCAGTCGATCCTCCGTCACATGTCCGGCGGCGAAAGCGTCGTCACCACTTTCGACGGCCAATCCGGCTGGTCCAGCGTGCCCGGCCACGCGCCGCGCGAAATGCACGACGCCGATATCGCCGCCGCGCGCATGGACGCCGATCTGCAATTCCCCCTGCACATCCAGCAGATCTTCCCCCAGCTACGCCTGGAATATCCCGAAAAGATCGCGGACCGCGACGTCTATCTGCTCCTGGCCATCCGCGAAGGCCAGCCCCCGGTAAAATTATATTTCGACAAGCAATCCGGCCTGCTAGTCCGCATGATTCGCTACGCCGAAACCCCGCTCGGCCGCAATCCGACCCAAATTGACTACGCCGACTATCGCGAGGTAGATGGCGTGCAAATCCCTTTCCGCGTCACCACGTCTCAACCCGGAAACACGTCAACATTCCAATTCGACGAGGTCCACCAAAACGTCCCGATCGACCCCGCCAATTTCGCCAAGCCGAAACCGGCGCCTGCCGGCAAACAATCCGAGCACCCAATCTCAGGCCCGTGATGCGTTTGATGGAAGCGGAACCGCGCGGACCGGTTACGACGGGTTTCGTTTCACACGTGCTGGAGGTGTGTATCTCGGAACCGCGTGGGATATTTCAGACCAAAGCCCAGCATGCGGTCCATGCCAATGTGTGCCAGCCAGATTAGGGCGTAAGGCTCAAGAGCGGGAAGCGGAGCCACGATCGCGACGCCCAACAACAAAATCGGCACGGCCGAAGTGTGCACTAGGTTATAGGCGCCCGAACCTATCTTGGGATTCGCCAGATAACCCAGCATGAACAGATCAGGCGTGAGCAGTAGCAGCGCAAACAGCCACCAATGGAAATGTCCCGCGCGATACAAAATGAGCGCCAGGGCGAAAATACCGGCCCCTTCCAGATGCAGCAGCCAGCGGGGTCTCGTCAGCATGGGGCTTGAACTCCTCAGATATTTGGAACATAAGAATCAACAACGCTTCTTCGCAAGGCTTGCGCACGACAATCTCACCTTGGGAAAACCTCGAACGCGAATCAAAATTGCTCCACCAGCGATAATACCTCGGTCGATAATTAGAGTTTCTCACCCGCTCCGAAGTAGGCACCAGGCGTCGTCCCAAAAGTTTTCCTGAACATGAAAATAAACGCGCTTGGCGTGCTGTAGCCAGCCTCCATCGCCGCGTGCGTGATCTTTGCGCCCTCCGCCAGCAGCCGCATCGCCTGCATCAGACGCAACTGCTGCCGCCACTTGCCAAAAGTCATTCCCGTTTCCCCCAGGAACCGCCGCTCGATCGTGCGCCGACCCGCGCCAGCAGCTTTGCATACCTGCCCAAGCGTTCGCTGCTCCCCCGGATGCGCGAGCAGCACAGCGGCCACTCGCAGCGCTCGCGCGTCCGTCGGGTTTGGCAGCTGCAGCGAAACCGTCTCGATGGCTTCGAGATGGTCCACGATCAAATCAATCACATGCCGCTGCCGCTCCTTGCGCACGTTGAGTGTCGCCAGCGCGCACGCGTGCAGAATTAATTCTCTCAACAGCGGAGGCACGTTCACCACGCAGCAACTCCGCGGCAAAGTCCTCGCCAAGCGCGGCCGCAAATAAAGTGTTCGCATCGAAACAGTGCCGGACATCGTGATGCTATGCGGCACGGTCGCCGGAATCCACACCGCGCGGTGCGTCGGCACCACCCACGTGCCAACGCCCGTGCGCACCGTCATCACGCCGCGCGACGCATACACCAATTGGTCGCGATCGTGAAAATGCAGGGGGATTACGTGCCCTGCCGGGTAGTCGCGGCTCAGCGTTGTAACCTGCGCCTTCCCTGGCCCGCCGGGATCGAACTTCGCGCTTTGTCTATTTCGCGACATTCATTGTCACAATATCGAAAGAACGTAATCCCGGCAATCGCTATTCTCTCCTCGCGCCACCAAGGGATCGCGCAATGAACCGCATTCATCATTGGTACTGCCAATCAGCAAATTGGAAACGCAGAGTCGAATCCGAACTCATGCCTTGGGCGCTGCGTGGCGCTGTCCTGCACGGGCCGGCCCTGGAAATCGGCCCCGGACCAGGCATCACCACAAATTACCTCCGCACGCAAGTTCCCTCGCTCACGGCCCTGGAAAACGATCCCAGCCTCGCAAAAAAGTTAGCCGCGCGATTCCGCAACGCGAATTTGCAAGTGATCGAAGGTGACGCCGCGTCGATGCCCTTTGAAACCGGCGCGTTCCGCACGGTCTTTTGTTTCACGATGCTGCACCACGTGCCCTCTGCATCGCTGCAGGACCGCGTGCTCGCCGAAGCTCATCGCGTCCTGGCTCCCGGCGGCACGTTCCTGGGAACGGACAGCCGCACAAGCTTGCGCATGAAGCTTTTCCACTGCTTCGACACCATGGTGATCGTGGATCCGATCACGTTCCCGCAGCGTCTTCATCGGGCCGGCTTCACGAATGAACAGATTGAGCTTTCCGACGGCGCGTTCCGTTTCCGCGCCACATGCTCGCAGAAGTTGTACTGAGCGGCGAATGCCGCAAGGAGTCGCATCATGAATATGAAAATGGCGGTACGCAGTTCACATCGGCGGTTGATTCCGATCGTTCTCACGATTGCATGCTGCTGTCTCGTCGCTCCGCATGCAGCCCGAGCGCAGGATCCAGGCGCGTGCTCCGCAAACCCGGAAAACCGTCAGCTGGACTTCTGGCTCGGCGATTGGACTGTCAGTTATCCTGGAATGTCCGCCACCTCCAGCAGCAAAGTCCATCTCTCGCTGGATAAATGCCTCGTCGTCGAAAGCTGGCTTGGCGGCAAAGGCCACACGGGCGAAAACATGTTCGCCTACAGCTCGGACGACAAAAGCTGGCACGGCATGTTTGCGGACAATGAAGGCCGCGTGCACATCTTCGAAGGAAAAGTCGCGCAAGGCTCCGCCGAGTTCGCCGGTCCCAGCCGCGGCCCGAACGGCGAAGCGGTCCTCAACCGCGTCAAGATCGTCCGCGTCAGCGACAACAACGTGAAGCAAACCTGGGAAAAATCAGGCGACAACGGCGCCACCTGGTCAATGGAATTTCAAGGCGACTACGCGCGCAAACAGCCCTGATCCATTAGCTCGCGCTGCACAAACCACCGTGCCGCGGCAGCGCGGGAGTTCAGCGCAACTCCGCAGCACGAGCCGGTGCGCATCTCACCGTGCCGGCTCGAATTTTCTTCCCGCGAGCCCACACTCACGCGACTCCCCATCCGCCCCGACTTGCACACCGCGCTCTGAATCGAGTACAACACTTGCAGATGAATGCGGAGATCATTGCCGTCGGTTCCGAGCTGCTCACTCCCTATCGCCTCGATACCAATTCTCTTTGGCTCACCGACGAACTCAACAAAATCGGCATCCGCGTCATCCATAAAGCCGTCGTCGGCGATTCGCCCGGCGAGATGCGCTCCTCGTTTCGCCACGCCCTCGATCGCGCCGATTTGATCATCGCCAGCGGCGGCCTCGGTCCCACCGATGACGACCGCACGCGCGAAACCGTCGCGGACCTTCTCGGCCGCAAGCTGCAAATGAACGAAGCCATCGTGCGCGAGATCCAGGAACGATTCCGCCGTTTCGCGCGCACCATGCCCGAAATAAATAAACGCCAGGCCATGGTCCCCGAAGGCGCGACAGTCTTGCCGAACCCCCGCGGCACCGCCCCGGCGCTGTGGCTGGAAGCCGATGGGCACATCATCGTGCTGCTCCCCGGCGTGCCGCACGAACTTAAATCCATTTTCGAGACCGAAGTCCGCCCGCGCCTCGCGAAAATTTCCGGAGACGAGCGCCTCTTCACCCGCGACCTGCGTACCACCGGCTTGGGCGAATCCGACGTCGAGACGCGCGTCCGCCCGCTCTATCAGCTTTATCCCGATACTGAGACCACGATCCTCGCCTCGCCCACAGGCACGCAATTACATCCCCGCACCTGGTCGCGCGACGCATCGAAAGCCGAAAAACTCCTCGACGAGATCACCGACCGTATGGCTCTCGCCCTCGGCGAACATCTCTATTCCACCAAGGGTGAATCGCTCGAAGAGGTTGTCGCGCGCATCCTCAACGAAAATCGCGCCACGATAGCGGTCGCCGAAAGCTGCACGGGCGGCATGCTCGCCGAACGTCTCACGAACGTGCCCGGCAGCTCCTCTTATTTTCTAGGCGGCGTAATCTGCTACAGCAACGAGCTGAAAACTTCGCTGGTAGGCGTTCCGCAAAGCTTGATCGAAGCGAAAGGCGCGGTCAGTTCCGAAGTCGCGCTCGCACTCGCCGACGGCATCCGCAGGCGCACCGGCGCCACGCTCGGCGTCGGCGTCACTGGCGTCGCCGGCCCCGGCGGCGGCACACCCGAAAAGCCGGTGGGTCTGGTGCACATCGGTCTCGCTGACGAGCACGGCCCACGCGAACGCGCCTATCGTTTTCCCGGCGATCGCGAACGCATTCGCCAATTCGCATCGCAATCCGCGCTAGACGCCGTGCGCCGCTACTATCTTTTTCCCGCTGCCCCGAGAGCCTGACCCAGAGCCATGCGCCTATTCGTCGCCTTCGACTTGCCCAGCGCGGTGCGCAACGCCCTCGCCACTCTCGGCCAGCGCTTGAAACCGGAATGCCGCGCCGCGCGCTGGGTGCGCCCGGAATCCCTGCACGTCACTCTGAAATTTTTGGGTGAGACCGATCCGCAAAAGGTTCCTCAGATCCGCGCAGCGCTCGCGCCGGTTCGCTCCGCCGAACCGGTCGCTATGGAATTCCGCGTCCTCGGCTTTTTCCCCAACGAATTCAAGCCACGCGTGCTCTGGTGCGGCGTGCAAGCCACGCCCAATCTTGCCGAACTCGCCGCCGCCGTCGAGCAGGCGCTCGAACCGCTCGGCTTCGCC
The DNA here is from genome assembly GCA_050012455.1 of Candidatus Acidiferrales bacterium. Classification (GTDB taxonomy): domain Bacteria; phylum Acidobacteriota; class Terriglobia; order Acidiferrales; family UBA7541; genus Palsa-295. The sequence goes on from JBEKHD010000003.1 coordinate 148,923, forward strand.
CGCGAGACGCGTACGTTCTCTCCGCATCTCACTCTCGCGCGCCTCGAACCCGGCGACGCCCTGGAAGATCTCGCTCGTGCGGCCGACGCGCTGAAGTCATATGATTTCGGCTCAGCGCGCGAATCTGAATTTCATCTATTCGAAAGCGTGCTAAAACCATCGGGCGCGCAATACAGCAAGCTCGCCGCATTTCGGTTCGTGGAAGGCGCGAATTGAACGCAATTTTTCTCGGCACTGCGTGGCTGATCCCGGTGGTCGCATATCTACTCGGCTCAATTCCCTTCGGATTGCTCATCGTGAAAGCGCAGGGCGGCCCCGACATCCGCGAAATCGGCAGCGGCAATATCGGCGCCGCCAACGTCACCCGCGAAGCCGGAAGAGTTGCCGGTATTCTCACGCTGCTGCTCGACGCAGGTAAAGGCTACCTCGCAGTCTGGCTGGCGGCGCATTACACCAGCGGCAATATTCGCTGGATGATGGTCGCAGCAGTCAGCGCCGTCGTCGGCCACATGTTTCCGATATGGCTCGGCTTCAAAGGCGGCAAAGGAGTCGCCACCGGCCTCGGCGTCTTCCTGCCGATCTGCTGGCAAGCGGTCGCCGCCGGAATCGTCCTGTGGTTGCTGGTGGTAATTTTCTGGCGCTACTCATCGCTGGGCTCGATTTCCGCCGCCGTGGCGCTGCCGCTTTTTGTTTACCTGCTCTACGCGCCCGGTCACGCGCCCCCGGAATTCGTCACTTTCGGCACGGTCGTGATCTCCGTGCTTGTCCTCATCAAACATCGCCCCAATATTGCGCGCCTGGTCGCTGGAGAAGAACCCCGCCTGAATTTAGCCAAGAAAAACGACGATTAAGCTGCGAGGCGAGCGTGACTGCCATCGTAATCGGGAATCTGTAGGGGCGGGTCCTAGACCGGCGCCTGCCGGACCATGCCCGCCTACTCCCCGTAACCCCCAGTCTCTCTGTATCTTATTCGCCAACCCCAGTACTATGGTCCCGTTGTATCGCGCCTTCCACTTCGCTAGCATTTCACTGAAGAGATTCTTGTGCCCATCGAAGCCCTCAAGCAGCAGACGACCCGGCGCCTGCGCATCCTCTGGATTGTGCTGGGTGCCCTTCTGTTCGTAAGCATCACGCCTCTATGGCTTTACCACCGCCAGGTCTTGCGTCTTAGCGAAGAAAAGCTGCAGGACACCGAGCGCGTCCAGCAATCCGAAATCACCCGTTCGCTCGCCAGCGAAACCTTGCAGTTCGAACAAAACCTGCGCGAACAGCTACTCAGCCAGCGCCAGGTTCTCTCGCTCACCGGCTGGATCGAAAATGTGGACGATCCCGCGCATGCCCCGCAGCTCGCGCGCCTGCTGCAAAGCTTCGTCGAAAATAATCAGAACATTCTCTACGTCACCGCCGTCAACAAACTCGCCAAAGGCCAATCCGCCGGCAGCTTCAATGCCGACCAGGACCCTTTCGTCAGTGGCGCGCTCAAACGCGCTTTCACTGCCAGCATTCAGGGACTTCCTTCCGTCAGCGAATCCTTCGCCCTCGGAAAGGACAATCGCCCCGCGCAGGTCGTTTCCGTTCCGCTCTCGTTGAACGGCCAATTTACCGGCATGATCGCCTCGGTCGTTTCCATTGACCCGCTTCTGGAACGCATCCGCGACGCCAGCGTGCGCGAACGCACCGTATTCATTGTGGATGGACACGGCCACATTGTCGCGCACCCCGATTCCTCCGAAGTCGTGCCCGGCCGCGACGTCACCTCCACCTCGCCGATCGTCAGCCACTTGAAGGAACTGCCGCAGGACTTGCGCGCCACCGAAACCATGCATTTCGTCGAACAGGACAAGAACAATAAGTCCGTCGAAATGATCGGAACCTACAGCACCATCCCGGAATATCGGTGGACCGTGATCGCCGAACGCAGCCTCGATAGCGCGCGCATTGACGCCGGTGTGAAAGAACTCACCGCGCAAGCGCTCAGCTTCGTCGTAGGCGTCACCATGGTCGCGCTGATCTTCGGCTATCTTTTCGCGCTTGGCATCACGCGTCCGATTCGCGGTCTCGTCGAATCCGTACGCGCCATCAGCCGCGCCGAATTTCATGAACGCGTGCGCGTCGAAGGCGCTGCCGAAATCAGCGAGTTGGCCGAAACTTTTAATCACATGGCGGGAGACATCGAAGAGTATGTCGAGCGCCTCAAGCAGGCCGCCGCCGAAAATCGCGAGCTGTTCCTCGGTTCCATCCGCATGCTCGCAGCCGCCATCGACGAAAAGGATCCCTACACTCGTGGTCACTCCGGCCGCGTCGCCAAATATTCCATCATCATTGCCGAGTACATGGGCCTCGAGTCCGAAGAAATCGACCGCCTGCGCATTTCCGCGCTGCTGCACGACGTAGGCAAAATCGGCGTGGATGATCGCGTCCTGAAAAAGCCCGGCAAGTTGACCGACGAAGAATTCGATCTTATGAAGCAGCATCCCACCAAGGGCGCCAATATCATGCGCCCGGTTGCCCAGTTGAAGGACATGCTCCCCGGCATCGAATTGCACCACGAGCGCATGGACGGCGCAGGATATCCCTACGGCCTCACCGGCGATCAGATTCCGATGATGGCACGCATCATCGCCGTCGCCGATACCTTCGACGCCATCACCACCAATCGTCCCTATCAATCCGCCATGGACCTGGAATTTGCCCTGGGCCGCATTCGTTCCCTCGCAATTTCCAAGTTCGATCCCAAGGTAGTGGCCGCCCTCGACGCCGCCATAGCCTCCGGCCGCCTCCGCCTAAGCGCCGCCCTCGTCGAAGTCTAGTCACCTACCCTGTCCTCAAGCTCCGGCGAAACGGGCGTCCTTGTTGTGCATAGAGTAGAATGCAAAATCTCGCGGATCATCGGGACCGCTGCGGTGAGGAACAAACCATGCCGTTGGAGCGAAGGCGTTTCCTATCGACGATCCTCCTGCCTCTGGCCATTCTCGCTTCCTCGGTCAGTTGCAGGAACCAATTCCGGCCGACGCCCGTACAATTCCCATTTGCTTATGTCGAAGAGGCCTGCGGACCGACCGATGGCGTAGCCTTCGAGTTTTTCTTCACCCAAAAGGAGGCCCAGTCCGGAAAATTCGAGGAACCCTACATCTTGATCGAAGTTGACGAAAATCTGCCCAAGTCTCTGCCGCAGGACTATTCGATAACCTCAGGACGAAGCGACGTATTCGAGTCGCGCTGCGCGAGCCATGGGCAATGTGAAAGCGTGACCTCCGGCACTTTGCACCTCGCCAAGTTTAGCCGCAACAGCGGCGCCTCTGGTGCGTACGATCTGCATTTCAAAGGCGGAAACGCCCAAAAGGCCAGCTTCGACGCCAAATGGTGCTTCACCGCCCTTCTTTGTGGTTAGCCGAGGCTGCTCTCTGATCCGACCGGCAGGCGCACGTTCAAGCCATCCCCTTTGCTACAATCTCTAGGTCGAATCCCGAACCCATGATCTCTCTCTTCGGACCACCAGAGCCCACACTCCTCGAACGCCTCAAAGATTCCGTCAGCAAAACTCGCACGGAATTATCCGCTCGCGTCGAACAATTGCTCACGGGCGACCGGCCCGTCGATCCCGAGCTGCTGAAGCAGCTCGAATCCGCGCTGCTCAGCGCTGACCTCGGCGTGCGCACAACGAAAGAAGTTTTAACCGCTCTGCGCCAGCAGGTGAACGAACACAAACTGGTAGAACCCGGCGCGCTGAAACGCGAGCTGAAAAACCAAATCATGAAAATTCTCACCGCGCCGGCAGCCACTCAACCCAACGCAGACGGCAAACCTGCCGACGAACCTCGCGTCCTTTTCGTCGTCGGCGTCAACGGCACCGGCAAAACCACCACCATCGGCAAACTCACCAGCCGCCTGAAAAAAGAAGGCGCGACGGTGGTGCTCTGCGCCGCCGACACATTCCGCGCCGCCGCCATCGAACAACTCGAAATCTGGGCGCGCCGCTCCGGCGTCGAAATGATCAAACAGAAACCCGGCGCCGATCCCTCTGCGGTAGTTTTCGACGCGCTCACCGCCGCGCGCGCTCGCAAAGCCGACGTCGTCATCGTGGACACCGCCGGGCGCCTGCACACGAAATCCAATCTCATGGCCGAGCTGGACAAAATGAAGCGCACTGCCGCCAAAGTGATTCCCGGCGCGCCACACGATGTGCTGCTGGTCCTCGACGCCACCACCGGCCAGAACGGCCTCAATCAGGCCCGCGAATTCTGGAGCCACGCCGGAGTCACCGGCATCGTGCTCAGCAAACTAGACGGCACCGCCAAAGGCGGCATCGTCGTAGCCATCGCCCGCGAACTGAATCTGCCGATCCGCTTCGTGGGCACAGGCGAAAAAATCGACGATCTGGTCCCATTCGACGCCCAAACTTATGTCAACTCTCTATTCGATTAGATTTCGTAGCGCCGGCTTGCCCCGAGGCACGAAGGGCGTCCCGCCGGCTCTTTTCGGTGTTGAAGCTGAACCGCATCACCAACCAAGATGACCGACGTGAAAACAACCGCCGCCGACGAAAAATGGATGGCCCGGGCGCTCGCGCTGGCAGCTCGTGGCGCGGCCCTAGCCCATCCAAATCCAATCGTCGGCGCGGTCCTCGTAAAAAATGGCAAAATCGTGAGCGAAGGCTTCCACGACTACGACCGCCGCGACCACGCCGAAATCGTCGCGCTAAAACAAGCCGGGAAAAACGCCAGAGGCGCCACGCTCTACGTAACGCTCGAACCCTGCTGCACCACCGGCCGCACCGGCCCCTGCACAAAAGCCATCATCGCCGCGAAAATAAAAAAAGTGGTAGCCGCGATGCGCGACCCCAATCCCGCCGTTTCCGGCAAGGGCCTCGCTGACCTTCGCCGCGCCGGAATCCAGGTAGTCAGTGGCGTCCTGGAAAAACAAGCCCAGCACCTCAACGAAGATTTTGCCCGCTGGATTCAAACCAAGCTCCCGCTCGTAACCTTGAAAACTGCTCTCACCCTCGACGGCCAGATCGCGCAAAAAGCCGGCAGCGTCACATGGATCACCAGCCAGCAATCGCGCGACGCCGTCCAGCGCCTCCGCCACGAAGCCGACGCGCTCCTCACCGCTATCGGCACAGTCCTCGCCGATAATCCGCGCATGAGCGACCGCACCGGCGAGCCGCGCCGCCGCCCGCTCCTCCGCGCCGTAGTCGATTCGCGCCTGCGCACGCCGTTGCGCTCGCATCTGGTGCAGTCTGCGCAGCACGACGTAATCATCTACACGACGCAATCGCCTGATTCACCGAAGGCTCGCGCCTTGATCCGCGCCGGAGTCGAAGTTTTTCGCGTTCCCGCGCGCCAAGGCCACGCAGACCTAGGCGCTGTGATCCACGACCTAGGCCGCCGCCAAATCCTCAGCGTTCTGTTAGAAGCGGGCGCCGAGCTGAACGGCGCAGCCCTCGAAGCCGGCATTGTGGACAAAATGATTCTCTTCTATGCTCCCAAAATCATGGGCACAGGCGGCGTCCCAATGGCCAGCATCCCGTCGCGCTGGTTCGCAAAATCCCCAGCGCTGCAAAACCTAACAGTCAAAACCTGCGGTCCCGACTTCGTAGTCCAAGGATATTTTCGCGATGTGTTCAAGCAGCGAACGTAGGATAGGCAATCTTGCCTGTCCACCCAAGCAGGCCACACCGAAACTGATCACAGGAACAAACGACAAATGTTCACAGGCATCACCGAACAAGTAGGCAAAATCCAATCCCTAGAACACGCGCAAGACGGCGGCCGCCTCCGCGTCAGCTTTTCCGCCGCACCAGCTGCCGATGCCCCCGCAGCTGCCGCCACAATCGCGGCCTCCACCAAACTTGGCGACAGCATCTCCGTAAACGGCTGCTGCCTAACCGTAGTCGAATTCACCGCACACCACTTCACCGCCGATCTCTCCGGCGAAACTCTCCGCCGCACCAATTTCGGCGAAAAAAAACCCGGCGACCTTGTCAATCTCGAACGCCCGCTAGCAGCCGGCGCCCGCCTCGGCGGCCACTTCATGCAAGGCCACGTGGACGGCATCGGCCGCGTCACCCGCCTCACCCCCGAAGGCGAAAATTGGTGGCTCTCCGTTCGCGTCCCTCAAGATCTCCGCCGCTACGTCACTGAAAAAGGCTCCATCGCGCTCGACGGCATCAGCCTCACCGTCGCCCGCTGGCACGACGGCATCGCGGACATCGCCATCATCCCCTTCACTTACGCGCACACCAACGTGCGCAGCATGTCCGTCAACGATGCCATCAACATCGAAACTGATATCCTCGCCAAATACGTCGAAAGCCTGCTGCACAACGTAGAATCTCAGCCGACAATCCATCTCACTGTAAAACACCTAGTCGAGGAAGGTTTCTGATGCGCGGTCACGGCACCAATCCGGATCATTATTCACGATGACGCCCGCACCCAACCACCGTAGGGGCGGGTCTCAGACCCGCCCGCTTGTCCGCGGGGGCATGCTCCAAACCGATGCGCCTCACGCCTCCAATGACTGACCGCAAAACCTACGACGTGGCCGTAATCGGCGCCGGCGTCTTCGGCGCATGGACCGCCTACCATCTCGCAAAATCTGGCGCCTCCGTCGCGCTGCTCGACGCCTACGGCCCCGCCAATTCCCGCGCCAGTTCCGGCGGCGAATCGCGCATCATTCGCATGGGCTACGGGGCGGACGATATCTACACGAGATGGTCCCTGCGCGCGCTCCCGCGCTGGAAAGAAATCTTCGCTCAGACCGGCTGCCCCGAATTATTTCAGCCCACCGGTGTCCTGTGGATCGCGCACGATAAATATCCCTACGCGATGGACACGCTAACGGCTCTGCAAGATCACAAAGTTCCGCACGAGCGCCTCTCGCTACTCGGGCTGCGCAAGCACTACCCGCAAATCGCGTTCGACGACAACGCCTGGGGCATCCTCGAAACCGATAGCGGCGTCCTCATGGCCCGCCGCGCTGTGCAAACCCTCGTCGAAGAAGCCCAGAAAATCGGCGTGCAATATCGCGCCGCTGCTGCGCTGGCGCCCTTCGGCTCCGGCGGCCGCGTCGCTTCCATCATGACCACGCACGGTGAAAATATTTCCGCCGGCGCGTTCATCTATGCCTGCGGCCCCTGGCTCGCCACACTTTTCCCCGAGCTACTCGGCCCGCGCATCTTCGTCTCGCGCCAGGAAATTGTTTTTTTCGGAATCCCGCAAGGAGAAATTCAATTCGGGCAGAACGCTCTGCCCACATGGCTCTATCTGAAGGACGAGTTTTACGGCATGCCCGACCTGGAAAATCGCGGCCTGAAAGTTGCCGACGATCATCACGGCGCGCCGGTGGATCCCGACACGCAATCGCGCGTCGCCAGCGTAGCCTCCGTCGAATCCGCGCGCGAATTTGTCGCCCGCCGCTTCCCCGCCCTGAAGAACGCGCCCGTCGTCGAAACGCGCGTCTGCCAATACGAAAACACTTCCAACGGAGATTTTCTGATTGACCAGCACCCGGATTTCACAAATGTCTGGCTGGTAGGCGGCGGCTCCGGTCACGGCTTCAAACACGGCCCAGCGGTAGGAGAATACGTAGCAGCCCGCGTAGTGGGTTCCACCGCAACAGAAAACAAAATCGAACCCCGCTTCTCACTAGCCACAAAACAAACCGCGCAAAACCGCGAAATCCACTAAAAACATTGCTGGAGCTGGTGACGCGAACGTAGGGGCACGGCATGCCGTGCCCGCGCCTTTCGTAGCGCCGGCTTGCCCAGAGGCCCGTAGGGCGTCCCGCCGGCTCTCAGCAGTTGAATTCGAAGTCGAACCTGTAGCGGCTGCCTTCTCATATTTCGTTCGCCCTCAGCGAACGACATATAGGCGGGCAGATTTTGACTTGCGCCGTGAAACTTCGGTAAAAACGCCGCCGAGCTTCAGCGCACCGCCCCCTCTTCCCGCGCCTTCTCGCGCGCTCCGCGATAAAAAAGCATCAACCCAAACAAAATCGCAAACACGCTCCCGCCAACCAATTTCCCCTCGAACGCCCACTTGTCGGTCGCTTCCGCCGGCGGGATCAACGACAACGCGATTCCTCCCATCACCACCGCCATTCCCAACATACTCGCAATCCACACGCCAACCGTCCCGCCGGGTATCAAAACCGAGTTCGCGCTCGTCCCGCGATCTTTGCGGTATGACAGCTTGATCGCCGCCGCATACATGTAAATCAGCGAAACGAAATACACGATCGTCGTAGCGTCCACCAGGATCTGATAAGCGCTATTGGCGGTCTCGTTGATCTGAATCAACAGCAGAATCACCCCAGAGATTCCCGCCTGCACCAAAATCGCCACGTGCGGCGTCTTCCATCGCGGATGAATTTTGCCGAACGCCGCGGGCAAGTAGCGGTCGATGCCCGCAACGAATGGCACTCGCGAAACACCCGCAACCGTGCTGCCCACTCCTCCCGCATTGCCCACCGACACCAGCACAGCCGCCAGCACTCCCACAAATCCAATCTTCAGCATCGTGGACCCCATGGTGATCGCCTGGAACACTCCGCTTTTCGGATCCACTTGCTCTGCCGGAACCAGCGACAGCAGCGCGAACGTCCCCACGATATAAATCACCGCAATCAGCGCTCCCGACGCAAAAATAGCGCGCGGATAAGTGCGCCGTGGATCGCGAATCTCTTCGCTCATCATGGCGGCCACCTCTAGACCCGTGAATGCAAAAGCGATCTGTGGCCAAAAATTCACGGTATCCCAATTCCAGCGGGGCATCATGTTGGCCCAGGTAAATTGCGTCACAGATCCGTGCGCGCGCCACAAAACGGCCGCCACTGCCGCCAGCATCAATAGCGGCAGATACGTCGAAACGCCGCCGGCATTTTGCAGCCACTTCCCGATGTTCAGTCCGACCAGGTTCAGTCCCACCGCCACGAACAGCAGTACGAATGAGCCGGCCAGCAGAAACGCCCGGTTCTGCGCCAGTTCTACGCCGCGCGGTCCAATCACGTATGCGCCCATGGCCGCGCTGGCCAGCAGCAGCGCCGGAAAATAAAATATCGTATAGATCCAGTAAGTCCATCCGGCCATGAATCCGTGAAAATCCCCGAAGGCTTCCTTTGACCAGGCATACAATCCACCCTCCTCTGGAAATCGGGAGGTCAGTTCTACGATCACCAGAGCCGTCGGTACAAAAAATCCCACGGCCGAGAGCGCCCACAGCGATATCGAGGAAGTTCCGTTGTGGCCCGCCGCCGCAATCCACCGCGGGCCCAGCACGGTGACGATGTTGAACAGCAGCACATCCCAGAAACCCATTACGCGTGGAAGCGACGGCTTGGTGGGGGAAGACGCCGGCGTGCTCACTCAGTGGCGTCCAAGGCGGGAATCAATTCATCCTGGGCGAGGAAATTTCGCAGAAACGGCTCCTTGGAATTTTCCATCTCCTGCCACGTGCCGAAAAATCCCACCCGCCCTTCCTGCAGGAAAAGAATGCGGTCCGCCAATTTTTTCGCCAGATGCGTGTCGTGCGTCACCACGATCGAAGTTTTGTGCAATTTCGCCTTCAATTTCGCGATCAGATCGCTGATATGCGCCGCCATCAACGGATCCACCATCGTAGTCGGTTCGTCATACAGAATCGCGTCCGGATCTTCCGCTAGCGCCCGCGCAATCGCCACCGCGCGTTTCGCTCCGGTGCTCAAATCCGACGGCAAACGATCCGCGAAGTCCGCCACTTCCAGGTCCGTCATCAATCCCTTCACCGTAGCGTCAATGTTCTCCGGCGCTTCCGGCTCGCTGCGGCTCTCCAGCGGAAACGCCACATTCTCCTCCACCGTCAGCGAATCAAACAGCGCGCCCGATTGAAACACCATCGTCACGCGACGCCGGATTTGCGAAAATTGCGCTTCCGTCCAATCCGTCACATCCTGCCCCGCCACGATAATTCGTCCCGAATCCGGCGCCAGAAATCCCAGCAGCAATTTCAACGACACCGATTTCCCTACGCCGCTGCGCCCCATAATCACAGCCGTCTCGCCCTGCTCCACAAAGAAGCTGACGTTCTTCAGGACGGCGTTATCGTCAAACGCCTTGCAAACATTTTTGAATTCGAAATAATGCTCGCTCATTTTTCCGGGCGCCCGCCGAATTTTCGCTTGGCCTCTTCGTAATCCGCCGGCGTGTTCACATTCTTGAATAGGAGCCCGTCGGAATCAAAGCCTTTCCATGCCGCTGGTTCTATCACTTCTACGCGCAATTCCGCCAGGCCATCGGTCACCTTGCGCACGCCCCGCTCCAGCGCCCGCCGCATCGCCTGCTCGGCGCCTTTGTGATACACCGCGCAAAGCGGCTCCGCGCCGCGCTTGTTCGCCGGCGCCAGATTCAACGGAACCACCGCTTCTGCATCGGAATCGCGCGCCCGCTGCAACAAATATTCCAGCCACTTGCGCGTCAAATACGGCAGATCGCACGCCACAATTAAATTCCACTCCGCGTCCGACGCGCGCAAAGCCGTCGCTATCCCGCCCAGAGGCCCGCAACGGGGCCCATCATCCGCGATCGCCCGCAATCCCAACGCCCGATATTTTTCCGGCGTCCCCACCACCACAGCCGGCGCGCCCACCACCGATTCCACCAATCGCGCCGCCCGCACGATCATCGGCACGCCCGCAATTTCCAGCAACCCCTTATCCACACCCATCCGCGAACTTTCCCCGCCCGCCATAATAAATCCCGCAACTGATATGACGTCATTCATGCATGAAGTTTAATCGGAATGCCGGACCTGGTAGCGCGTGTCATCCCCAACCCTCGGCAGCGAGTGAGGGATCCGCTTTTCTGTCGCCACTCATCACTCGTCGCTGCTCTTTATTTTCCCGGCCTCTGAATCCCAAGTTCGCGCAGCTTCTCCTGCAAACTCTGTCGATGCAATCCGACCTCCGCCGCCGTCTGCGAGACGTTCCAGTGATGCTCTTCGAGCTTCCGCTTCAAGTAAACAATCTCAAACTGCCGCTTGGCCTCGCGAAAATCCGCTTCAGCTAAAAATGAATCGTCCCCAGTTTTCTTCGCCGCGCCTCCCGCGCCGCTGGAGCCGCGGTACTCGCGAATCTCCTGCGGCAAATCCGCCGACGTGATTTCATCGCCGTCGCACAGTACCAGCGTGCGCTCCAAAGCGTTGCGCAATTCCCGCACATTCCCCGGCCAATCGTAACGCCGCAGCAAACTCATCGCTTCCGGCGTCACATGCGCGCGATGCTTGTGCCGCGCGCCCAACTGCCCCAGAAACGCTTCCACCAGCATCGCCAAATCCTCCTTATGCGCGCGCAACGGTGGCAATTCCAACGTCACCACGCGCAGCCGATAATATAGATCCTCACGGAATCGTCCTGCCGCAATTTCGGCCGGTAAAACCCGGTGCGTCGCACTGATCACTCGCACGTCCACGTCAATCGAGTGCGTCCCGCCCAGCCGCTCGATTTTGCGATTCTCGAGAGCCCGCAGCACCTTCGCCTGCGTCACCGCATTCATGTCCCCAATCTCATCCAGAAAAATCGTTCCTCCCGACGCCAGCTCGAATTTCCCCTTGCGCTGCTGCGCCGCTCCGGTAAAGGCCCCTCGCTCATACCCAAATAATTCCGATTCGATCAAATTTTCCGGCAGCGCCGCGCAATTCACCGCCACAAATGCTCGGCCGCGCCGCGCCGACCGCTCGTGAATTTCCTGCGCCAGTAAATCCTTCCCCGTCCCGCTCTCTCCCAAAATCAAAACCGTCGCATCCGTAGCCGCCACCCGTTCGGCCATCTCAAAAACGCGCCGCATCGCTTCGGAAGCGCCGAGCAATCGTCCGAATTGTCCATCGGCAACCAACTCGCGCCGCAAACGCGCATTTTCTTCACTCAATTCCGAAAGCCGCAACAAATTTCCCACGCGCCTGCGCAGTTCCTCGATATCGAATCCCTTCACGATGTAATCCGCCGCCCCGCTCTGCAGCGTCTCCACCGCAGTCTTCGCCGTATCCAGAGCCGAGACCACAAGCACCGGCACCTCGTGCCCGTTCTCCCGCAACCATCGCAAAAACGAAAGCCCATCCTCCCCCGGCATCACCAAATCCAGCAGAATTAAGTCCGGCGCCGAAGCTGCCAACGCCTCGCGCGCCGCCGCAGCCGACCCCGCCTCGATCACCCTGTACTGTTTCTCAAGCGCCCGCCCCGTCCCATACCGCGCCGCGCTCTCGTCATCCACCAATAAAATTGTTCGCATGATTTATTTCGCGCCCTCTTCCGCCAGCGGCAACGTCAAATGAAACCGCGTCCCCTTCCCGTGCCGCAGCGGGCTCTCCACAGCCAACGTCCCGCCCAATTCCTCAATCCTCCGCGCGACAATCGAAAGCCCCAGCCCCGTCCCCGTCGCCTTCGTCGTAAAATACGGCTGAAATATTTTCGCGCGCAACTCCGGCGTAATTCCCGGACCGTCATCGTCCACCACGATGTCCAGCCGTCCGTCGTACCGCGAAACACTGATCCGCACCCGCCCGCCGTCTGGCTGCGCCTCCATCGCGTTCACAATCAAATTCGAAAGCACCTCGCTCAAAGCCTCTTCCGACGCCTGCGCGATGATCTCGTGCGTCGGCTTCTCAAATTCCAGCCGTACGTTGCGCCGCTCCGCGTCTCGCCCAAACAGCCACGCCGTCTGCGTCGCGACAGCCACCGCCGCCACGCGCTCGCCATGCACTGTCGGCTTCGCGTAGTGCAGCAGCTGCGTCAGTTTTGCGCTCATGCGATCAATTTCGCCCACAATTAATGTACAGTCGCGCCGCACATCCAGCGGCAAATCCGGATTCTCCAGCTGCACCTGCAGCACCGTTTTCATCGAGCTCAAAGGATTCCGCAAATTATGCGACACGCTCGCCGCCATCTGCCCCAGCACCGCCATCCGTTCGCGCTCCGCCAACTCGCGTTCCAGCCGCAACTTGTCTTCGATCAACCGCGCCAGGTCCATCATCCCGGGAAGTTGCTCCGCCAGAAATTCCAGCGCCGCCGTCGTCTCGCCCGTCAGATACGATCCGGTCGTCGCCGCTTCCAACACTCCGATCTCCTGCCCATCCTTCATCAATCGCATCTGCGCCGTGTGCCCCAACCCTCCGGGCGCTCGCAAAGCCTGCAACGCCGCATCACGCGGAATCGAAATTCGCACGGCAGCCAATCCAAATTCCTCGCGTATCCGTTGCTCCGACTCCGCGACCAGATGCGCCACCTTCCCCTGCCGCGCCTCCTGCTGCAGTTGCGACGTCAGCCTCTGCACCCGGTCCATCCGCTCCGCCAATTGCCGATGCAGCACCGGCCCAATCGCCCGCTCCAGCGGCTCAAAAAGAAAAATCAGGACAAACAGCAACACGCTCGCCGTAGCCTCCGGCGGCAAAACAGGCTCCAGCCATCCGCTCACTCGCCGCACCAGCGCCAAATACAGCAACGCCAAAAAAGTAGCCGGCAGCGCATACATCAAATTCCTCTGCGCCCCAAACTCCAGAAAATTCCGCCGGATGGCGTAATAGAGTAGAAGCGCCCCCGGCAGCACACACAGAAAAATGATTGCTGTATCGACGACCTCCCCCGTCAGCGGAGGTATGGTCGGGAATCCTTCTCGAAGTGCGAGCGCTGCGAATATCAAAACCGAGAACGCGCCTAGCCAGATAAAGAATCTGCGTTCGCGTGGCTCTTGCGAAGATTTCGCAATCGAAAGTTCGATAGCGATGCAACCGAGCAGTGCCACGGCGGGAGGGAACAGGCCGGAACCTTTTCGCTCAAGCCACCACAAAACTGACTGTAGAAAAGTGGATTGTCCATTGCGCCGCATGGATGCGAAAACAAGTGCAGGAACAACAGGTAGCGCATACAGCAGCCACACGGCGCGGCCAAAAAATCGCGAGAATGCCCGACCCTGAACAGTCGGAAGATATTCGAGGTGGACGTGGAGCAGAAGAGCCGGCAAGAAAGCCAATCCGAGAACATGGAGTACCCAACAGAAGAGCCGAGTTGGGTACGGTAGCGAACCGTACTGCATCAACGCGTTGATTTCGAGAAGCCCCCCCGCATAGATCAGGAACAGAGAGAGGATCAAGAAGAACAGCAACCGCTCAAACAATCGCGGCCGCCGGTGCCCCAAAATCAACGCCAGCAAAAACAAATAAATCAGTGTCCCAGCGGTTAAACTGATGAGTCGGATATAGAACAGTGATGGCACCGGCGTCAGTGCCGGGATTCTAGCCCTCAGCAGCTCACAAGGCAAGAATCAAGTGCCAGAAAAATCTGGCGGCATCCAAGTAGCTGAAAATAAGCATTATAAATGATCAATACGCGATCATATGTGAGCCTCGAATTATCACATTCCTGCTTGACTCCCCTCCTCTCCGTTGCTATATTAGCACTCGCCTATGAGGAGTGCTAAACGGTCTCCTGACCGCCGTAACCCCTCACGGCAAGTCACCAAACAATTGGAGGAATTTCACAAATGGCAGTCAATATCACGCCCCTACACGACCGCGTGTTAGTGCGGCGCCTGGAAGAGAAGGAATCCATCAAGGGTGGCATCATCATCCCGGATTCCGCAAAAGAGAAACCACAGGAGGGTGAAGTCATCGCCGTCGGCTCTGGCCGCCGCGAAAAAGGTGAACTGATCCCCCTCGACGTAAAAGCCGGTGACCGCATCCTGTTCGGCAAGTACAGCGGCAACGACATCACCATTGACGGCGAGGAATACATGATCATGAAGGAAGACGAGATTCTCGCAAAGCTCGGCCCCGCTGCCAAAGCAGCCGGCAAGAAGTAACTCGATCTAAACGCAACTCCCGGACGCGGCCTAAGCCACGCACCGGATAACCAACTCGCAATACAAAAATAGGAGAAATACATCATGGCAAAGCAAATCGTGACTGGTGAAAATTCTCGCCAGGCGATCCTGCGCGGCGTCAATCAGCTCGCCGACGCAGTTAAAATCACCCTCGGCCCCAAGGGCCGCAATGCGGTGATCGAAAAGAAGTTCGGCTCGCCGATCATCACCAAGGACGGCGTCACCGTCGCCAAGGAAATCGAGCTGCAGGATCCGCTCGAGAACATGGGCGCGCAAATGGTTCGTGAAGTGGCGTCCAAGACTTCCGACGTAGCCGGCGACGGCACCACCACCGCCACCGTGCTGGCCCAGGCCATCTTCCGCGAAGGCGTGAAGGCGGTTGCAGCCGGTGCCAGCCCCACGGCTCTGAAGCGCGGCATCGAAAAGGCTGTCGAAGTGGCCGTCGAGGAAGTTCGCCGTCTGCATAAGGACGTGAAGGGCGACATGATCGCCCAGGTCGGCACCATCAGCGCGAACAACGACAAGCACATCGGCGACATCATTGCCGGTGCGATGAAGAAAGTCGGCAAGGACGGCGTCATCACCGTGGAAGAATCCAAGACCATGGAAACGTCGCTCGAGGTCGTCGAAGGCATGCAGTTCGACCGCGGCTACCTCTCGCCCTATTTCGTCACCGACCCCGAACGCATGGAATGCGCGATGGAAGACGTCCGCATCCTGATCCACGAAAAGAAAATCTCCTCGATGAAGGACTTGCTGCCCCTTCTCGAGCAGATCGCCAAGCAGGGCAAGCCGCTTTTGATCATTGCTGAAGACGTCGAAGGTGAAGCTCTCGCCACTCTCGTCGTCAACAAGCTCCGCGGCACCTTGCAGTGCGCTGCCGTGAAGGCTCCTGGCTTCGGAGATCGCCGCAAGGCCATGCTCGAAGACATCGCCACACTCACCGGCGGCAAGGCCATCACCGAAGATCTCGGCATCAAGCTCGAGAACGTGAAGCCCGAAGATCTCGGCCGCGCCAAGAAGATCACCATTGATAAGGACAACACCACCATCGTCGAAGGCGGCGGCAAGGCTTCGGAAATCGAAGGCCGCGTCCGTCAAATTCGCGCGCAGGTCGAAGACACCACCTCTGACTACGACAAGGAAAAGCTGCAGGAACGTCTGGCGAAACTCGTCGGCGGCGTTGCCGTAATTAAAGTCGGCGCTGCTACGGAAACCGAGCTGAAGGAAAAGAAGGCTCGCGTCGAAGACGCCATGCACGCAACCCGCGCGGCAGTCGAGGAAGGTATCGTTCCCGGCGGCGGTGTGGCCTTGATCCGCTGCATCCCGGCTCTCGATAAGCTCAAGCTGCATGATGACGATGCCATCGGCGTCAACATCGTGAAGCGCGCCCTCGAAGAGCCTCTCCGTCAGATTGTCCACAATGCCGGCGACGAAGGTGCCGTCATTCTGGGCAAAATCCGCGAGTCCAAGGACGAGAACTTTGGCTACAACGCGGACACCGGCGAGTACGGCGACCTGGTCAAGGCAGGCGTGATTGACCCGGCCAAAGTTACTCGTCTCGCTCTGCAGAACGCCGCTTCCATCGCGGGCCTCATGCTCACCACCGAAGCTCTGGTGGCCGACATCAAGGAACCGAAGGAAGCCGGCGCAGCTCACGGCGGCGGCGCCCCTGGCGCCGGCGGCATGGGCGGCATGTACTAAATCGCAGCTCGCAGCCTCGGCTCGAGCCGCATCTCAACTCGACCGAGATTCCGAACCCGCGGTAGCGGGTGAGGACGCTGCACTCAGCAACGCAACAGCAAGCACGAAAAAGGGCGCCTCGGTCCAAAAACCGAAGCGCCCTTTTTCTTTGCGCAGCCACGCCGAAACTTCGCCCTTCAGCTTTTCCCCAAAGACAACCAGTTCTCCAGCTGCTCCGCGTAAGTGCGGCTGGACCGATGTTCGGACCCATCCGACAGCTTCACAGTGAACTCGCGGTTTTCGATGGACCGCAGTTCCAGAATGCGATCGGCGCGCACGATTCGCGAGCGATGGATGCGCAGAAACTTCGCCGGGTCCAGCTTGTGCTCCAGCGAACTCATCGTCTCGCGCAGCAGATGAGAGCGACCTCGCGTATGCAACTCGGCGTAATCTCCCGCGGCCCCAATCCACTCCACGTCCTCCGCCAGCACAATCTGAATTCGCGATCCGGTCCGCACCGTGAACCGCGAAACATATTTCTCGGGATCACGGCCAAGCATTCGCAGAATTCGTTCGGCCATTGCCGTTTTTGAAGCTGAATCCACCAGTTTGCGCGCGCGTTCCACGGAAGCGGCAAAGCGCTCGTCGTCCACCGGCTTCAGCAGGTAGTCCAGCGCGTGCACATCGAACGCCCGCACCGCATGCTGTTCATACGCTGTAAGAAAGATAACCGCAGGCAAATCCTGTTTAGGCAAAGCGCGCAGAACTTCGAATCCATCCATGCCGGGCATCTGGACGTCGAGAAAAACAACGTCCGGCGAAAGCGATAGAATGCTTTCCACCGCGGACGTACCGTCCGCGCATTCACCCACAATTTCCACATCCCTGCATTTCTGCAGCCGCACCGCCACGCCACGGCGAGCCAGTGGCTCATCATCCACAATTAACGCGCGCAAACCAAATCCCCTGACTTCAATTGGCCTTTTCGGAACGGCAGTTCCACCGTCACTTCGCAGCCTCCGGAAGCAGGCCACTCCAGCACAAATCGTTGCGCAGCGCCGTAAAGCGTCTGCAGGCGCTCCATCGTGTTCGTAAGGCCAATTCCGCTCGTAGGTTTGCCTTCCCGGGCGGCGATCGCCCCCGAGTTCTTCACGATGATATGCAGTTGCCCGCCATGAAGTTTGCTCTGAATAGCGATCGTTCCGCCTTCCACCAAGGGCGCAATGCCATGCCGCACCGCATTCTCCACCAGAGGCTGCAACAACATGCTCGGCACCAAAGCATCCAAAGTTTCCGGAGCGATCGCTAAATCAATCCTCAACCGGCGCCCCAACCGCGTCTGTTCGATCGCCAGATACTGCTCGGTAAATGCAATCTCCTGCGAGAACGGAACCTCCTTCACAATTTCTTGGTCAAGCGTCGTCCGCAAAAGTTCGCCGATCTGCGCCAGCATGCAAGTCGCTGCCGGAGCATTTCCTTCCAGCACAAGCGTCGAAACCGCATTCAGTGAATTGAACAAAAAATGCGGATTCAGCTGGTAGCGCAAAGCGCTCAGCCGCGCCTCCCGGACCTCGGTTTCCGCTCTCAGCAGCCGCTCTCTTTCCCGCGCCGCTTGCTGCCACTGCTTGATGCTGAAATACAAACTGCACCACAAGAACAGAACTACCGAAAACTGCAAGCCATTCCCGAGAAAGTCGGTCCAATTCAGCCTGTCCACGCCCACGGCCGTTATCAACACCACAAGTGTAAGCACCGATCCAACTCCAAACGACCACGCGAACGCCCGCATTTCCAAGGCCAGCCAGGAAAGCGAACGCCGCACCATTGCTCGGCACACCGGCCGCAACAGACAGCTTCCTAAAAACATGAAAGCCACTGCAAGCGTGTCATACTGCAGTTGCCTGTCCCGTCCAAGCCCCGGGATATCAGCCCCAAGTACCAACACGTACAAGCAGACCCATCCGGCAATCTGCAACTGCCAGAACAAAGGAAAACCGAGTTCGTCGCGCTTCAGCATCGGCCGTATCTTAACCCAAGAGCACACCGGCCCCACCCCGCTTCGTCGCGCCAGGCCCTCGGTCCGTCCCGTCAATCAGGCCATCCACAGACCTGCCAAAACTTACTGCAATTTCCTGCGTTAATCTTCGTGAAACTGAACTCAATCGACAGCCGGAGGAAAAAACGAAAATGCCGACAGCGATCCCCAAACGTATTCGTCAGGTTACGCTGCCAACGACTGCGCTGAGAATTTTCGTCGCGCTAGCGGCAACACTTTTCGCGGCCACGCTGCTCCCTGCGCAGCAACAGCCAGCACAGAAAACGCAGATTCCGTTCCCCGATACGGATTCATTGATTTCCCGCGTCGCCCAACACCAAAAGGAGGTCGAATCGCTGCTCGACCAATACACTTTCACCGATAAGACCATGTCCTACACGTTGGATGAAAAGGGCCAGGTCCGTGGCCAGCACGCGGACACCTTCTACATCACGCCCACCCCCTACGAAATTTTTGTCCTGCACATTAGCCACGACCAGAAGGCGCTTTCCGAAAGCGACCTGCAGAAACAGGAAAATGAAATCGAGCACAAAATTCACGAGGACGAGAAAAAAGCCGAAAAATCCGGCGAACTTCATCCCAGGAACACGCTCCTCTTCGCGGACATCATTCTGAAATCTCGCTTCACTCCGCTGCGATGGGACGACGCGGCCGGCAAGCCCACGATCGTCTATGCCTTCGAGCCGAAAGCGCCCGCGCAGCGCCAAGGCGACCTCATGGCCCGGGTCGCCGGCGATATGAAGGGAAAGATGTGGATTAACACGGATGATGCGGAAGTCGTGCGCATGGAGTTCACCAGCGCCTCATCGCTCAGCCTCGGCTACGGCATCCTAGGCAACGTGAAGCACTTCGAGGGTTACATCGAACAGCAAAAAGTGCACGGCGAAATTTGGCTCCCCAGCCACCAAGAGTTCGTGGCCGACGGCCGCCAACTCATCAAAGGTTTTCGCATCCGCCAGGTAGACGAGTTCAGCGACTATCTCAAGGCCTCCACCGACGTCTTCCAACAGATCCACGCGCCAAAAGCCGCAACCTCAGACGCATCAAGCGTCACCCAAAAAAATAAGTGAGCGCAACGAATGAAGCGGCCGTGTCGACAGCTAAATTGACCAAGTGACTCAGCGACTGTTCAATAGTGTAAGCTTCGCGCTGTCCCTAAGTGCAGGTTTTGTCTCGCAATAACATTCTCGCCGCGCCGGTAAGCCATGTATTGTCAGTAGCTTAGACCAATATTTACCGAATCACAGAGTACTTCCGCAACCCGAAATTCCCTGCGATTTTCTCCGCCCCATAATAATTGTCAGACAGCAAGTTGGCCGCCGAAGGAATCGCAGCGAAATCAGCGCGAAACCTTCGGCGAGTTCCCGTGTTCAACACATCATGGAGCTAGCCCAGCTCGGTTTCTGAAGCGCAGCAAAAAACTGAAATCTTAGCAACGCACGAACTCTATCAAGGGAGGATTTTGCAATGCGTAAGCTGAACTTCATCCGCACACTGCTTCTTGCACTCTGCGTGCCCCTCGCGCTCACGTCCATGCCGTCCTCGGCCTCTGCGCAGATCGCGGTGGGCATCTCCGTACACGTGGGACCGCCGGCGCTGCCGGTTTACGTGCAGCCTCCGTGCCCCACCGAGGGCTATCTTTGGACGCCCGGTTACTGGGCCTACGGTGACGCAGGTTATTACTGGGTTCCCGGCGTTTGGGTCGCTCCTCCGCGCGTCGGCCTCCTCTGGACTCCCGGCTACTGGGGCTTCGCAGGCGGCGTCTACGGTTGGCATGCCGGCTACTGGGGACCGCACGTCGGCTTTTACGGCGGCGTGAATTACGGATTCGGTTTCGGCGGAGTGGGTTTCGTCGGCGGTGAATGGCGCGGCGGGCATTTCGCGTACAACACCGCGGTCGTGAACGTGAACACCACGGTCGTTCACAACACCTTCGTTGATCGCACTGTTGTCCACGAGAACGTCGGCGTCAACGCCCATGCCAGCTTCAACGGTGGCCCCGGCGGCACGACGGCCGTCGCCACAGCACAAGAACGTGCAGCCGAGCATGAAGAGCACGTGAATGCGACGTCCGAACAAATGTCCCACGAACACGCGGCCAGCCAGGACCGCTCCAACTTCGCCTCGGAAAATCACGGCAAACCCGCGAATCCCGCGATGAGCCGCGTCGGAGAACGCGCCGAAAATCAGCAGAAGCGCATCGGCGAAGGCGTCGAAAGCGGCAAAATGAACGCCGGCGAAACCGCCCATGTAGAAAAGCAGGAGCACAACATCAATCAGCAGACCAAAGCTGATCGTGAAGCCAACGGCGGCAAGCTGACTCCCGCGGAAAAGAAACAAATAAACAAGGAACAAAACAAGACCAGCAAGGAAATCAAAAAGGACAAACAAAAGAACAACAAGAAAGACCAGAAATAACTCGCAATACAGTTTGTCGAAAGCGCATCGCAAGAAAACCGGGAGGTACACCCGCCTCCCGGTTTTTTTGTGTTCGCTCGCCGCCAACTGCTATAGTCACTGCGATGGAGGGCGCGGCCCATGCCCCGCTGCAAGATTTCGGGTTCCAGGCACGCTGTGATCGCGTTCGCGCTGCTCGCGGTTTTCACTCTTCCCTGTGATTCACCGCAAGCTCAAAGCCAATCAAACAACCAGCCTCCCGCTCCACCTGCCGATCAAGCGCCGTTAAAGGTAGCCACGAATTTGGTCGTCGTGCGCGTCGTGGTTCGTGACGCGCAGGGCAAACCCGTTGCAGGCCTCAAAAAAGAAGACTTCAAGATCTTTGATCGCGGCAAAGAACAAACCATCACGCAATTTCAAGTCGAATCCGCGCTGGCGCCGCTTTCAAATTCGGCCGCAGTCGAACCTCCAGGCCCGGCGCCCCTTCCCACTGCACCAGCCGCGCCTGGCACCGCCGCTGCGCCGGCAAGATTCCTGGCTCTCTACTTCGACGATCTGAATACATCTTTTGCAGACATGGCCGCCGCGCGCGACGCCGCCGAGCGTTACATTTCCACCCACCTGCAGCCACAGGATCGCGTCGCCGTTTTTACCACCGAAGCCACGCTCATCGACTTTACTTCGGACCTAGAGCTACTGCACGAAGCGCTGCTCAAACTACGCACCAACTCGCGCTCGCGGACCCTGGACCATGATTGTCCGCAGCTCTCCGATTTTCAGGCGCAGCAAATCCTGGAGAACCCCAACAACCAAAACACCGACGCCTGGAAAGTAGCGAACAACGAACTAGCGGCGTGCGACACCGGCTCGCAGCCGCAAGCCATGTCCGGCAGCGCAGGGTCGTCTGGCGGCATGCCGTCGGGAACTCCTGCAGGCTCGGCGCCAGGAGGCGGTGGGAGCTCTTCGCCAGGGCCCGGCAGCGCGATGCCTGGAACCTCTGGTGGCTCGGCCATGGGCGGCGCGGGTTCTCTGGCCGGTGGATTTGCGTCCAATCTGATTCTGCAGCGCGCTCGCACCGTCATGGACCAGGTCGAAGGTCAGGCGCGCGCCAATTTGCAATCCATCGAGCGAGTGGTGACCTACACCTCGCAGATGCCCGGCCGGCGCACCGTAATTCTGGTTTCCTCAGGATTTCTGTCGCAGAGCGTACAGAATCAGGTGGACCGGCTCATTGACCACTCGCTGCGTTCGCAAATAGTCATCAGCGCGCTCGACCCCAACGGACTTGCGACCTTCATGCGTGAAATGGCTGTGACTGAGGTGCACTCGCCCTCCGGAGATTCCCTGCGCGCCGGACACAGCTTAGACTCGACATCTGAGATGGTTACTAGCAGCGTCCTCGCGGACGTTGCCGAAGGCACGGGCGGCGAATTTTTTCATAACAAGAACGATCTGCAAGCCGGATTCGGCGCTCTGGGCGGTTCGCCCGTCTCTTACATTTTGGCCTTCGCGCCAGACGATATTAAGCCGGATGGAAAGTTTCACGCGCTGAAGGTCACTCTCGCCGGGAACGAGAAAGGAGTGAGCATCCAGGCGCGCCGCGGCTATTTCGCGGCTACGAATGACAAACTCCGTGCGCTCAACGCAAGCGAAAAGGTGCCTGCCAAGACTGAGTCACCAATCGAGGGACAACTGCGCGAGATGACGATTTCCAAGACAGACGTCGCACAGCTTCCGGTCACGCTCATAGCGAACCCTTCCTCGGGCGACGGTGAGACGCACGCGCTTTCCGTCTCCACCCACCTCGACACCAAGTCCCTCCATTTCCAAAAGGAAGGAAACCGCAACACCAACACCGTAATCTTCGTCTTCGCCGTCTTCGACCAAAAAGACAATCTGCTCGATGCGCAACTCCGCCGCGCCAAGGTCAATGTCCCCGACGAACAATTGCCCGCGCTCTTCGCGGCAGGTCTGGATCTACGCCTGACGTTCCAGCTCAAACCAGGGACCTATCGCGTCCGCGAGGTCGTCACTGAATCCGAAGATCACCAAATGACGGCCTTCTCCCGCAACGTAACAATTCCGTAGCGAGTCCGCGCTAATTGTCCTCGCGATTCGCAATCGCTACACGAAATTGCGGCTTCGCTTTCTCGTTCGCCTCGATCTCATACGTCTGCGCGGTTTTCGCCGGATCATAATCCCGCCACAACCACACCATCTCCTCGGGGAACTCCGCGGCTCCCTGCCCCGAATTATGCGTGCCCTTACCGAAACTCAGATGGAAGTCATACTCCTTCAGTTTCAGCGCATTCGCCATGCGTAAATTCGCCAGCGGCCAACTGCCGTACTGGCCCTCGATATCGTTCGACCCATCTTGCAGCCACACACGAATATTCCTACGCTCCTCGCGCAACACCTTGTCGGGATAATCCTGCCCGCCGTCCGGCACAGCCGGATCTTCCTTCCACTGAATACCGCTGAAGCTTCCGATCCACGAAATCACCCGGCTGAATTGATCCGGCATCTGCCACGCCGCGTTGAACGAGCAGATTCCGCCCGATGAAAGCCCCGTGATTGCTCTGCTATACGCATCCTTGCGAATGTTGTATTTCGCCGCTACGTCCGCCAGCACTTCGTCGCGCAAATAGCGCGCGTAGCGATCGCTCACCGTGTCGTACTCCGTGCTGCGCATCGAATCCTTCATCGTGCGCTTCCACTTTTCCCCATACGCTTTCACAAAATTATAGGTAGGAGTGCCTGGCATTCCTTCAATATCTCCCGGACTTATGAACACGCAGATCATCACCGGAATCTTTTTCTGCGCGATCAAATTATCAATCACGTTCAGTGCCGGATTCCTGCCTTCGCGATCCGTGTACCACTGGCCATCCTGAAAAACCATCAGCGCTGCCGCCGACCCCGCATCATATTGCGCCGGCACGTAAATCCAGTATTCGCTCTTCATGCCATCGTAGATTTTGCTGGTGTGAACGATCTTTTCGGACAAAGTGCCCGAGGGAACTCCCGGCTGCAGATAAGACAGAGGACCGAACGCCGGCAAGTCCAGCCGCCCGCCAAAATGCGCGCCCTCCACAACGTAGTAGAACGAATGCAGCTTGCCCACCGGCTCGATATGCGCGACCGCGTACCACAGATCGGAACTCGCAATATTCTGCAGTTGAGGCCCCGCGGCGCCATCTATAAACATTTCCGGTTTTGCCGCCGCTTCCGTCGCAAAGAAAAACTCCGGCCCCCGCGCGATCCACGCCGTCCCCTCCTTCAGCTCCTTCGCGTCCAGCGTCGCGGTAATCGCCTCGCGCAAGCCAGGGCTGTTCGCCTTCGCCATTTCAATCAGCCGCGCGGCGCTCGACTTTTCCGCCGCAGCGGCAGCAGCAGACGCAGGCGCCGGAGCGGCAGCGGCCGCCGCAACCCAAGCCCCGCTCACCAGCACTGCCGCAATAGCCACGCTGCCAACCCGAATTCGATAGCACATCAGCACCCTCCTCATACTCAAAACCGGGCGCATTCTACTCCCAATCGAGACGGTCATCCGCGCACCTTCCCGCCTTTTCCCGCGCCCTTGGTCAAATGCCAAGCCTCGCACCACGAGCAGAGATAAGCCCGCATATCTTTCGGTGCATTCGCGACTGCGATCTGATGCGCCGCGGTCGCCAGCGCCTCACGCTCGCTCGCGTATTTGCGTTTACCACTCACCGGGCATTTTTCTTCTTCGCCCACAGCCAACCCTTCCCTAAAATCCGGTTTCGCGTCCCCGTGACATTTCTGCGTCGGACTCAGCTCACCCCTGCCGCGCCGTCAGCACGCAGAGCATAATCAATAAAAGTACCGTCGCAACGTGCAGGATGACATGCAGCGTATTCGGCCGAATACCATTGCGCTCCGGCAGGAACGCATGCGTCGCACCAAACATCACCCGATAGCGCGCGGCCCGTGCCGGATCTGAGCGAAAAAAGTATGGAATCCACCACGCCGTCAGTTCGCCGACGAACAGAAAGCAATAGCTGATCCACAGCCACCAGAACAACCAATCCGGATAAGACCGCCCGAAGTAGAAAGCGCTCGCGCCGAGTGGGATCGCAAACGGAAGAGTGCTGATAATCGTTGCAGTCGCCAGCTTGCTGCCTGGGTTCGCCGCGCGCACAGCCTTGACGTCATTCAGCGTTCCCAGCGGAATCCAATCGTGCAACCCCAGGAACAGCACATGAAAACACTGCAGCACGAACAACACGTCGATCGCAATGGAGTGCATGAGGACCGGGATTATACGGTATTCTTGCCTTCTTCAGAGCAAGTTAGCTCTTCCTTGGCGAATTTCGAAGAACGCGCGGGTCGTCCTTGCAGGTCAACTCGGAAATTCTGCAATCAGTTTATTGTGCCGCTGGGACAACCGTGTCAGGCACCAGCTCCAGCGTGCTCGCCTTCACGAAGTAGGCGTTGGCTTCAATTGACCCCGGCGGCCCGTTGTGCGCGAATCGCGCGGAATCCACTTCTTCCGCCGGAAAGTTAATATCCTTCCCCGGCCCAACCGCCTTGAACACAGTGCCGCCGGCCGGAATCCGGAAAGTGATCGACACTTCATGCAACGCCCTACCTGGAATCGGGTTCACCGTCAGCACTCCGAAAATTTCGTGATTCGAATTGTTGGTGAACGCGTACGATTCTTTTGGTGCGTGAACTTTCTGATCCGTTCCCACTGTGAACACCTGGAATTTGCTGAACGTGTGCCGCCGGTAGTAATGGTTGCCGCCTCTTTCCACATACAGTTCGGCGCTCTGCGGCAGCCACATCTGTTGTTCCTCGGTGCGGAATTGCACCGGCGCATAGTCAATCGCGATCCGTTCCTGTTTCAGCTTGATCTTTTCCACCGGCGCGATTAGTTCTGAATCCAACCGCAACACTTGAAAAGTACCGGCGTCAATCATCGCCCAACCCTTCAGTGGAACCGAATACATGTTCTCGTGGATTATGTAGCTGCGAATCTGGTTCGGGCGGTCCGCGCGCTGCTCGAATTCAACTTGCCACGCCGGTCTTCCTTTCCACTCCGTCAGCCCGGTGCACACAAAATTAAAATCCCCGGCGAACGTCGGGTGAAAAATCAGCGCCATCGCGGGCAAACCCTGCGTCGCGATCCCAGCGGGAAAGATGCCTGGATCGAGCCCACCGTCGCGGTATTCGTCGATTCCAAACCACTTCTCACTACGCGAGACCACCACCACGTAGTCAAACGAGCGAGCGTTCGAAGCGCCCAGTCCGCCATCGGGGTGTACCGTGAAGTGCTCCACGCGCTCCGTCGCGCTGAACCGATCCAAATTGCTCACCAGCTCTTTTACGGTCTGCTCCACGCCCTGCAACACTAGCGGCAGCGGGCAAGCAACGTTCGGCAGCACGTGCGCCTGGGCGTCCTCTTGCTGCAGCGCGTGAAGTGATTTCTCAGCGTCCTCGCGCGTATCGGCGTTGGCAGCCGCGGACGAAGCTGGGACCGGTGCATGCGAGACCTCCGGCGTCATGATCAGAAAGACGTCCGCAGAAGGCTCGCTCGCGGAAATCTCCACGTCGCGGTGAATCGTTGCGAATCCGGGAGCGCTCACCTCAACGCTATATTTGCCCATCCCGAGATCCGCGAAATGCGTCCGTCCGCCGATTTCGTCTATGTGTTCGGCAACTGAAGTGCCGTCGGCTGTGAGCACGCGTGTGCTCGCGATGCCGCTGAATTTCTCGCCCCCAGCAAGCTTCAGTCGCACGTCTAGGCTTCCGTGAACTCCGGCGGGCGGAGTTGCGGTCTGCTGCGCACACACAACCGGCGCCAAGAGCGACAATGCAAACGCGAAAACCGGAATCACCAAGTTCAGACGCACGCACACTCCCGATGGTGAGGTCCCGAGTAATTACCAAAAATATTCGTAGACGCATGGCTCAATCGCCACGCGCTGGACGTAGTGCTCGAATGTTATGGTACTCAATCCGTAAAAAGTTGCAATAGCCACGCCTCCGGGCACAAAAATGAAGGCCACGCCACGCTGCGGCTCTTGCGTCGCTCAAAGCGTCGGCGAATCATCCCCCAGCATCGCCCGACGCACAATTTTGATCGGCGGAAATCCCTGCCGCATGAAATTATTGTGAAATTGTTCCAACGAAAACGCCGCGCCTTCCTTCTTCTTCACATCCTCGCGCAGTTTTAAAATCTCTAGCTTCCCCAGCGTGTAGTAGAGATACGTCGGGTCGCTCGTGCCGCGTTTCGTCTCGACCAGCCCGGTCTCCTTCGCTTGATACCCTTCCTTCACGAAAAACTCCGCGGCCTGATCGAAGCTCATCTTGCCCGTATGCATTTCGATTCCCACGATGAAGCGCGCATCGCGCAGCAGCGCATCCTGCAGCTGTCCCAGCCGGATTAATTTCGCCTCGCGCGCGTCTTTCGCGCCCGTTCCAGGCTGACCGAACCCTTCATCGAGCATCATCTGCTCGCAGTAATGCGCCCAACCCTCTGCGTTCGAACTCGCTCCCAACAGCATCCGCGTTTTTGTCGGCGCCTCATGCACCCACAGAAATTGCACGTAGTGACCGGGATACGCCTCGTGCGTCGAAGTGCTCACAATCGTCCCGATGTTGAACGCGGACAAGCGCCCCGCGATTTCCTCGGCCGTGTCGTGCGCTCCCGGCAGCGTCACGTTGAAGTACGCCTCCTTCGCCACATTCTCGAATGGCCCCGGCGTATCCATCGAAGCAAACGTCGTCGCCCGCATGAACGGGGGCGTCTCCTGCAAAATCGGCCGCACGTCCGAAGGAATCGTAATAATGTGTTTCGCGCGAATGAACGCAATCAGCCCATCAAAAGTATCGCGAAAACTCTGCAGCAGGTGATCCGCCGCCGGATGGTCCGCCATCAACTCCGCCAGCACGTCGCTCGTCGATTTATTCGGTTCCAACTCCGCAGCCACGCGCTTGAACTCCGCCTGATTCTTGTGCAAATCCGCCGTGCCGATTTCCAGCAGCCGGTCCAGCGGCGTGTCCACCATCTCGTCGTACAGCAACTTCTTCGAAAAAGTCTCCGCGCCGATCCGGAAATCTCCCTTCGACCGCGGCAGCACATCCGTTTTCAGCCATTGCTCATAATTCCGCAACCCCTCAATCACCGCGCCATTCGATTTCGCAAACGCAGCCTTCACCGCAGGATCGCTCGCGCCCGCAAACGCCGCCGGCACATCGTTCTGGAAAAAACTGATGATGTCCGGCAGCTGCTCCAACGCGATCTCCGTGTAAATCTTCGGCGCATTCTGCAAATTCGCGCGCGCCGCCGCAAACACCGCCGGCATTTTCTCCTCGCGCGCCACCACCGATCGCAGCCGCTCATCCACCGGCGCAAACTTGCGGATCATGATTACGTAAACGCTGTTGCTGACCCCGCTCGAATAGAAATCCGGATTCTTCTCCCAAGGACGAACGGTTTCCAGCGCCAGCAGCGAGCCCTGGATATTTGTCAGCACCAGCTCGCGGTCCGCCGCGCGCGTTTCGTCGAGCCCCTGCGGATCCACCGCCGCCACGCGCTTCTCGAACGCATGCAGCGCCGCGACGTTCGCGTCAATTCCCGCGCGCGAATAATCCTCCAGCTGCGCATCGTATTGATGAAACCCCGCGCTCGTGCCGTTGCTCGGCCCAAACTTGAAATACACCCGGTCGAAATACTCATCAGCCAACCGATCCCACGCCGCCTGCTTTTCGGTAGCAGCCGCTCCAGGCGCGCCACGCGCGCGCATCGATTCTGCAGATAACACTACAGCTAACATCACCATCACGCATAGAATCGCCGCCAAACATTTGCGCACGCTTATCTCTCCTCGCTTGGAATCTACCACGCGGGACTATATCCCAATTCTCGGCCGCGAAGACCTGCTCGCCTCGGCCGCCCATGCCCCCAAAATCGCGCCCCAAAATACTACGCTTTCCCGCCCCGGGCACTAAGGTGAATTTTCCGCCACGCATAGGCCGCGCGGGGGGTTGGACTGGGTTTGATTTGGGTGCGGCGTGATGGCAAAAACCCGATAAAAACTAGAGATTAGAATGCAGCAGTGAAGAGTGATCAGCAGCGAGCGACGACAGGCGGGCCAAGGCGCGGGCGGGACGGGCGGATGCGTGGGGTGGGTGGAGGTCGGAATTCGAGCCAGCTCGAGCATGTCGCGTCCTTTTGGGGGCTTCACCAGTGCCCCGACTCACGCTAACACATTTCGATTTTCCGCGCTATTCGTAGAAATACGGATATGGATATTGTTTTGCGAGGCATCGTGTGAGATACCACACCTCTCGATTCGTGAAGTTGACTCCTGAAAATGACCCGTGAGGGTTTCGTGAGCTTGATTCGTGAGGCCAAAATGTCACGCAACACAACCATCGCAGTTCTGTTCCTAGCCGCGCTGCTGGAAGCTGGCGGAGACGCAGTGATCCGCGCAGGACTTCACAAGACTCTGCCCTGGCAAAAGGCGTCGCTGTTTGCCGTCGCCGCCGTCGTCCTGTTCGCCTACGGATGGACCGTCAACTCCCCGCCCTGGGACTTCGGCAAACTCCTCGGCCTCTACGTGGTCTTTTTCTTTCTCACCGCCCAGGCCATCTCTTGGCTCGCATTCAAGCAGTTCCCATCCCTGGCAGTCCTTGTCGGCGGCCTGTTCATCCTCACAGGCGGCATAATCATCGCAGCCGCAAGCGCGTGAAGTCAGTTGGCAGTTGACCCGCCGCTGGCTGGGGAGGATGGCGCAGGCGGAAGTTCTCGGCGTGAGCGTTTGGGCGCTGTGGAAGCGTAGGCCACCCGCCCCGATGCTGTCTCGATACAGTGCGGAGCCCTGTTGCCGAGCTTTTTCTTATCTGACCCAGTTTGAACGCAGAGTCGGAGGACATGCCCGCCAACTTGAGCGTGTCATTGGAGAACGCAAAGCTCGGGAATTTCCTCCGAATCACCTTACAGAGGTCAATTGCTCGGCCTCGTACAATTTCTTCTGATCTCTTTGGAAGCGCTCGGACAACGCCAGACTTGATCCACCCTTCCATTTCGACTGGCTGATCATGAAAGCTAACGTAAAAGATCAGGACTTTTCGCCACCGGTCATCCCCTTTTATGATCGCGGAACACCGCTAAGAACGAGCCATCCTTTGGGTTGCCTAAGGTTCCCGCCCGGGCCGGTCGGTAACGACGCCAGTCTTCTGCCCTACGATTTTTTCTTCACTGAAACTTGTGAAACGCCTGTGCGTAATAAGCAGTTGGGGGGCACATCCATGCCAGCTCAAGAAACGACAATACGACACGATCCTCAGACACCGCCAGCGGGCTCGATAGCCAAGCGCGTTTTCGTTGGTCCGAATGGCCTGCGCGCGGGATGGCGCCTGCTGATCTTCCTGGCGATGATCATGGCAATGTCGGCCGTGGCGCGATTGATCATCAAGCGCTTCTTCCCGGACGCGCTGGATCCGACGCTACTGACACCTATGAGAATCATCGCGCCGGATGTGCTTGTCTGCTGCATCCTGGCGGTTGCGGCCCGGGTCATGAGCAAGATTGAAGGGCGCAGGGTGGGCGAATATGGCCTTCCCAGGAGCGAAGCGCTGACGAAAAACTTTTGGGTAGGAATATTGATAGGCCTGCTGGCTACCAGCAGTACGGTGCTGGTGATTTTCGCCCTGCATGGCGTGCGGTTCACAAGCGGGGCCGTCCATGGCAGCGCGATTTTCACCGCAGCGGCCGCCTGGGCGCTGGCATTTTTGCTTGCCGGCTTCGCCGAGGAATTTTTGTTTCGCGGATACGCGCAGTTCACACTGACGACGGGCATGGGATTCTGGCCGTCGGCAATTTTGTTATCGGGTTTATTCGGGCTGGCTCACGGCACGAATGGCGGAGAAACGATTCTGGGAGATCTGTCGGTGGTTTCGTTCGGTTTGTTGTTGTGCCTGTTCCTGCGCCGGACTGGAAATTTATGGTGTGCGGTGGGCTTTCACCTGGGATATGACTGGGGCCAGACGTTCTTCTACGGCGTTCCCAATAGCGGCTTACTACCCTCGCAGAGTCTTTTCAACGCATCGTTGAGCGGGCCGCACTGGCTGACCGGCGGAACGGTGGGGCCTGAGGCCAGCATCTTTTGCCCGATCGTGCTCGCCATCGTGGCAATCGTATTCGGCTTGATATACCGCGAGGCGCGATATCGAACGTCGAGCGCGCCGCCGGCTTCCTGAGCGGAGCCACGGAGAACGCAGAGGATCGCGATGTGGTCTAGACTGCCTTGAAAATTTCCTCGACATAACCGCGCCGGAGCCAGTAAGGCATCCGCAATAGCTGCCTCATGCCTGCGCCCAGGCAGACTTCCCGCGCTGTGAATGCGTTAACCTCATGATTGATTGAAAGAAATGTGGGGGCTCTGTGGAGCAGCGAGTGGCAGTATTTTTCCACCAGAGCGCGATCGATCTCGGTGAAGGAGTCAACATTCAGGCAAATATCGTAATGGCCGCTTTCTTCGAAGAACTCGAAATAGGGCAGAACGCGGATGCCGTCGGCGGATTCAAGATCCAAAACGACCGCGTCGGCTCCCAAGGTTCGGCCCAGAAAATAACTCTGCATGGCATTGGTGAGGGGCAGGTCGAAGATGGTGTAGTTGCGGATCCCCAGGGCGTGGGCGTAGAAGCCCGTGCGGCCCATGCCGCCGCCGATTTCGACGACGCGGGCGTTTCGGCCCGCGAGTTCAACGAGGCGATGGGCTTGATAGATGGCTTGAATGGCGCGATAGCTGGCGATGCCGCGCGATGTGACGAGCCCTGTCTCTCCTGGAAACGGGTTGGGGAACATGATTTTGGTGCTGAGCGCGGCATCGAGAGCGGCGAGGATTTCTTCGACCGGAGGCAGGAGCGCTCCGGGGCCAAGGTCTTCAGGATTGTGCAGCCGGCGGGCGCCGATTGCCTCGGCGAGGCGCAGCAGATTGTCATGCAGGCCCAAAGGGCTGGAAACGAAGACGCCGAGAGGATGGTTCGGCAATACCTTGTGATCGCAGAGCTCGTCGAAGCCGAAACAGATTTCATTGGCGGCGGGATTGCGCAGAAGCTTTGCAACCGCGTCTACATCTGGTCCTGCCAATTTCGCTTCGTCCTCTTTTCTGATGCCTCCGATGTAATCGTTCCAAATATCTTTTAGCGCAGCTTGCGATTGCTGGCGATGATTTCGGTAATTCGTGTGGATGCGTTTCACCAAGGCGATGTCGTCGACATGAGACGGCCCGGAGACGCCGACCTTTCCCTGGCCCCCTGCGATGGGGCGGTGATAGAGGGACGAGAAGTCGGATTGAGTCATGGTCAATGGTGGCCTTGGAACTTCGCCGCTTATGGCTTTCGCCCGCGGGATGTTGGCGGCGTCACCGCCCGCTACTCGGCGATCACGAAGTTAACCGTGCCGCGTCCAGGCGGTCTGCGGCGTCGGTGGATGCAGCAGCGTCTGCATCACCACGCAGTACTGCTCGGTTTTTTCGCGCAGGGCGGCGATTTGTTCTGGGGTGGCGTTGGGCGCGACGATGTCGAAGTTGACGCGGATGTTTTCGAAGCCGACTGGGACTTCTTTCGAAATGCCAAGGGTGCCGCGCAGGTCGAGGTCGCCCTCGACCGTAACTTCGATGCGGTCGGTGGGGATGCTCATCGCGGCGGCCACCATCTGGCAGGTGATTTGCGCGCAGGCGGCGAGCGCGCCGAGCAGCAAGTCGCCGGAACAGGCGCCGGCGCCCGCGCCTCCCACGCCTTTGTGCGCTTCGGCCTGGTGGATGGCCCGGCCGATATCCACCGAGCAGGCGATCGGCGCGCCGGTCTGCGCGCCTTTCGCGCGAATGGTGATACGCGAGGCGCTGGGGTCGGCGCGATATTGCTCTTTCAGCGGTTTTTGCAGCGTGCGAAGATCCATGGAAACCTCATTTCTCGCGCGTTCTCGGTCGCATCTCGCGCGCGACCCTCGTGCGAATCGGGCGGCAGCTGCAGCGGCGTTCTTGAAGCCGCATGCAAGCACATGCTAGCATGCGAACGCTTCCAAGGAATGCTGATGCCCAAATTCGTGATCGAACGCGATGTCCCGGGAGCCGGAGACCTGACGGACGCGCAATTGTGCGAGCTGTCGAAAAAATCCGTCGCGGTCCTGAAGGAAATGGGACCGCAGATCCAGTGGCTGCACAGCTACGTAACCGGCAATAAAGTGTACTGCGTGTACCTCGCTCCAGACGAAGCGACTATCCAGGAACACGCCAAGCGCACGGGAATCCCGTGTAATCGCGTTTCAGCAGTGCGCCGCCTGATCGATCCCTCCACCGCGGAGTAAGCGCTAGCCCGATTGCGACGCCGCTTCCGGCGTGATCACTTCTTCGGTCGCGCGCTCGAGCGGCAGATTCCAACCTTCCAGCCAAGCCGTGGCGCTCGCGGTGTTCAATAGTGCTTGCCGCGCCGGTTCCAGGATCGCTTCCAGCTTGGACTGCTCGGCGGACGTCAACGGAGCGCCAATATTTTGCCGCAGCGCGGCCGCAGCGCCTGCCAGACGCAGAGCGCGCTCGGCCTGCGATTGCACCGCCGCCGAGCAAGCGCAACATTCCAGCAAGCGCGCCACGCCGCGCTTATGTTGCAGCTGCTGAAAAATTTTCAGGCTTTCGCGGTAAAGCGGAAGCGCCGCGGCGCAGTTCCCTTCTTCACGCGCCAGCGTGCCCAAATCAGCGAGCGTCCCGGCGATGCCCCAGCGGTCATCCAGCTCGCGGAATATGGCCAGCGCCTGTTCAATGAGCGCCCGCGCCGCTGCGGAATCGCCCTGATCGCGCGCGACGTCTCCCTCGTTGGCCAGCGACCACGCGGCGCCGGTGCGATCGCCCAGTCCCTCAAAAATTGCGCGACATTCCGCGCAGATCGAGCGCGCCAGGTCGTATTCGCCTTGCATCTTCAGCACGCTCGCAAGGTTGCTCAGAGCGCGCGCGATGGCTTTCAAGTCGCCCAGCTCCCTCCACAGCGTCAGGCTTTCCTGAAACAAAGAGTGCGCCAGCGCAACATTCCCCTGGTCGCGAGCGACTACGGCGCGCGCGTTCACGGTAACGGCGACACCCTGCGTGTCTCCCAACTTTCGCCCGATTTCCAGACTCTCGAGGATGAGCGCGTCAGCCGCCGCGAAGTCTCCCTGTTCAGTGGCTAGCACGCCCGCGGAAAAGAGCGCCCGCGCCCGCGCCTTCGTAGGAGCAGCAGCCGCCGGCATCCGCAACACTTTGCCGAGCCTGTCGCGGCCTTCGGCAAGATACTCGCGCGACTCCCAGAAACGAAACAGCGCCGTGCCCAGACGCAAGCCCCAGTCGGCGTCTCCGGATTCCGTCAACCAGTCCAGGCCGGCGCGAAAATTGTCGTGTTCCAGCGCGATGCGCTCGCGTCCTTCCGCGCCTTCTGCACCACTCTCCGGTGCAGCCGCTTCTTCGGCCAGCACCAGGCAGTAAGCGGCGTGGGATCGCTTGGTCGCGGCTTCCTCGCCGCTGGCTTCAAGTTTTTCGCGCGCATACTCGCGAATGGTTTCCAGCATAGAGAAGCGCGATTCCCCGTTCGCTTGCTCGAGCTGTTGCAGCAGGCTTTTATCAACCATGGAGGACATGCCATCGAGCAGATCCAATTCCAGATCGCCCTTGGTATCGCAGACGGCTTCCACGCCTTCCAGAGTGCATCCGCCGACGAAGACAGATAATCGGCGGAAGAGTTTCTGTTCTGCGGGAGTGAGCAGATCGTGGCTCCAATCGAACGCGGCACGCAGAGTTTGCTGGCGCTGCGGCAGGTCACGCGCGCCGCCTGTTAGCAATTGCAAGCGGCTGGCGAGGCGCGTGCGCATGGCGGATGGCGAAAGAACTTTGATCCGCGCCGCGGCGAGTTCGATGGCGAGAGGCAGCCCGTCCAAGCGCGCGCAAATTTCGATGACGGCGGAGGCGTTCTGCTGGTTCAATTCGAAATCGGGCTTGGCGGCGACGGCTCGCTGCACAAACAACGCGACGGCAGGGAATTGCGATAGCGCGTCGATCGAAGATTTGGCCTGCGAATCCGGCACGCCCAGCGCCGGCACTGGAAATTCGTGTTCACCGTAGACGTGCAGCGCCGCGCGGCTCGTCACAAGGATCTTCAGATTGGGCGCGATGGCCAGCAGATCCGCCACGACGGGCGCGGCTTGGATCAAGTGCTCGAAATTATCGAGCAAAAACAGCACCGGCTCGCGCGATGAATCCTGGAAATATTTCTTGAGCAATTCCAGCGGCGACTGACCTCCGGCTTCGCGGATACCCAGCGTCTGGACGATCACGGAAGCGATCAGCGCGGGATCGCGCAGCGGTGAAAGCGGGACAAAATGAATTCCGCCCGGGAAATTTTCCTGCAGGCCAGTGGCTATTTCCACGCCGAGCCGCGTTTTGCCGATTCCGCCTGGACCCGTGATCGTCAGCAGGCGTATATCCTTCGAAACGAGCAATTCTTTCGCAGCCGCGATTTCTTTCTCCCGGCCTACGAACGCGGTCCGCTGCACGGGAATATTGGCGGGGCGAGGCTCGGCTTGCCTGGCGGGTTTTTCCGAGAAGCGGTCGCGTATGGCGGCAAGTTCGCGGGCAAGATCCCGCGTGGTGGCGTAGCGCTTATCGGGATCTTTCGCCAGGCAGCGTTCGATCGCCCAACACAAAGGAGCGGGCGCATCCGGATTTTGCGCCGCGACCGGTTCGGCCTGTTCGCGCATGATGGCCACCAGAATCTCGGCGGCCGTGCTGCGGTGAAACGCGCACTTTCCCGTGACCATCTCGTAGAGCACCAGGCCGAAGGAGAATTGGTCCGAGCGAAAATCCAGCGCAGCGCCGCTGGCCTGCTCCGGCGACATGTATTGCACCGTTCCGACTACCATGCCGGGTTGCGTCTGCCACGAAGCGAAAGTGCGCGTTTCGTTTTGTTCCGCTGTGGGAGATGCAATCTTCGCCAGGCCGAAATCAAGAATTTTCACGAAGCCGTCGAGCGAAATCATCAGGTTCTCAGGCTTCAAGTCGCGGTGCGCGATGCCGGCTTCATGCGCTTTCGCGAGCCCTTCAGCAATCTGGGCCGCGAGTTCGATTGTCTTTCGTATGGGCAGCGTGCCGGCGACGAGCAACTGGCGCAGCGTCTCGCCTTCGATCAGTTCCATCGCGATGTAGTGAGCGGAACCGTCCTGCGCGAGTTCGTAGATGGTGACGATGTTGGGATGGTTGAGCGCGGAGGCTGAGCGGGCTTCGCGTTCGAAGCGGTGCAAGCGATCGCTGTCCGCGGATAATTCAGCGGGTAAGATTTTGATCGCCACGGTGCGATCCAGCCGTGGGTCGCGCGCGCGATACACCTCGCCCATGCCGCCGGCACCCAGTAGCGTGCCGATTTCGTATGGTCCTAGGCGCGAGCCAGGAAGGAGGGGCATAGATGAACCGCGATTATACCCCGACCTGAGGCCCACAAGTCGCAGCCCGTGAACTTCGCGCCGCCATTCGCAGACTGCGGCGCAGCGATCACTGCGGGCAGCTGCCTGGAGGCGTGGGACCGAAAGTTGAATTTGAGAGATTGCTCGTCGCGGGTGCGCTGACGCTTAGGTTGTAGGTGACGCTGGACGGATTGGGGGCGCCCTTCAACCGCGCGATGCAATTGTTTCCGTTTAGCGGGACGGCCATACTCAACAATATAACTGAGTTCCCGCTAGAATCCGTAGCGGCGATGATAATGCCCTGGATGTCCCAGTTGTCATCGGTCTCGAAGCCGCTGTTGTGCTCGATGAGCTGAATGGTCACGGTTCCGCCGTCGAGGGCTTGCGGCGTCGCCAAGGTAAAGGTCTGGGTGCTGTTATTTCCGTTGCCCCAATCCTGCTGTCCGTTCTTATCCGTAGCTGAGCCGCCGTTGTTGCAAACTCCATCGGAATCCGCGTTGTTGGAAGGCTTCAAGCAGAGCGCCGGTTCACCCGTAAACGTGGCCCAGAGTTCGGTGTCTTTTCTGGCGTCGTCGTTGCCTGTGACGATATTAATAGTGACCGAGACGAAGTCCGTGGACAACGGCGCGGGCGCGCAGGCAGGAGTCGCGAACAGAGCCGTGGGCGCCTGCCCAGTTAGCCGGGCAAGCGGATTCCCGTTGGACGCGGGATTGCAAATGACGGAGCCGTTCGGATTGCGCAACTTCACATTCAGATTCTGGATGTTCCAATTGTCCTGGGTTTCGAATCCCGAGTCATGCGAGGTAAGCGTGACGGCGAGCAGGCCGAGATCGGAGGGCGTAGGCGGCGATTGAGGCTGATTGAATTGGAAGACGCGAACGTGCGTAGAGTTATTGTCCCAACCAGGTTGGCTTTGAGTTTTTAGCGTGACGTTTTGGAACGCGGTTCCGGTGCGCGACTCCAGGGCCGAGGTAGCGGAACTGTCGCCGCGGAGGTCATCTCCGCCCGTACCGATATTGTATTCGATCGAGGGCCCCGGTATGGCGGGCGCGAAGCTAAGCACGCAAGCGTCATCGTCGTTGCTCCAAATGGTTTGTACCAGGTATGGGTTGCCGTTCAGAGTGACGTTGCTGCCGTTGGATTGCACCGAGCCTGTTTCCAGATCGCAATTGTCGCCGATCTCGCCGGGGGCGCTCTGGCCGCTGGAATCGTTGCTGATCCAGGCGGTATTGCTGGCGGGCGCTCCAATCAGCGGATCACTCATGCTTTCAAAGAACTCGTGGCTCATGACCGGGATCTCCTGATCTGCCGCGATCTGATTGTTAGGTGAGTGCCCGTTTCCGGTGCTGCAGCCGGAAATTGAATTTACCAGCGGCATGTAAGCGTAGAGGATCGAATTGCCCGCAGCGGTAACAGCGTTACTGTGGTAGGCACAAAAGACATCGGTGGTGCATACGCCGGGGGAGATGCACTCCTGCACATCTGCGCCCGTGAAGACGAAAAACTCGGTGTTGAGGCCGGGAGTGATTCCATTCTTCGTGATGAGCTTCTGAACCTCGCTTTGGATATCTGAATCCTGCAGAGGCTGATTGGAGGTTCCCAGGTCGGCTGCATTGAACTGATTATAAGCGGTGGTGTCCACCGGCAGAGACTTCGCGGTGATCGTGCCCAGGCAGCGTTGCGCGGTGGGTATATTTGAACCGCAGGTGCTGGGATACTGCGCCAGAGTATTCAGATAAGACGACCCGGACACGTCGTTAAAGAAACGCGCCACCAGCGTTTCATAGTTCGCGTCACCGTTTGCGGTACTGGAATCGAAGTGGGAACCATTCGGCAACCAAAAGATCAGGAACACGGTCGTGGGCCCCTGCATGATAGGGCCGCCGTTGTCTTCCACATCGCAATTGTTGCTCGGATCGCAAGTTTGCGCTCCGGCGGAGGTTGCACCGCAAAGCAAACCCAGCAGCAGCGCCATTATGAACAGCGCGCCAGGCGTGAAGGCCTCAGAGAATGTGCGAGTCCCGTGGTTCGCGGCAGGCGCGGAATGCAGAGTTGCGGTGTTCATGGTTGAACTCCTCTCAGCGGGCTGTTCGGACTTGCGACGTCGCGGGGCGCGGTTCACTGGAGTGTACCTACGGGCGGTTTCAATTCCGTTTGCATCCGGTCCAACACTTCGGTGATTTCGTTTCGTGTGTCGTGCGCGGCCATATCGATCCGATTGTCGGGGCGGAGCGCAATGATTCGGTGTGAAATGGCAGTGGCAAAGTACTGGCGTGCGAGCGACGGCAACCGCTTCCCGTCCGGTGAGTTCGCCAGCAAAGCATCTGCCTGGGAGACGCTGAGAAATTGCAGTTGTCCGCGCAAAGCGAGTATGCGCACCAGCGCGATGGTCGCAATCGCGCGTGTGATGGGTTCATTGGGAGCGAAGTTTCTGCTCAGGGCACAACCGGGACACAGGACCAGCGGATCAACGAAAGGCGCCACGGCCTCGACGGCGGAATAGATAGGGTCGCTTGGTGATACGTCCGGAAATACAATCGGCCGCTTCGGTGGCGGCAGGGCAAACCGCTGCTGCATCAATACCGCAAAATCTCCGCGATTGAACCTGCAGGTGTAGCTTACCTCGGCGACGTGGCTGACTTTATCGCCTGATGCCAGAGCGATGGCGCGCACTTTGTCTGTTGCGGCCACTGCGAACGGTCCCGTGTATTTGGTGGAGGAGGTGGTGGGCGCGCTGCCGTCGGTGGTGTAGAAGATATCGGCGCCGGCCTTGGCGTCGGTGATAGTGACCGTCTCGGGACAGGTGTATAGGCCCGACGGCGGTGCGACCTTGGGCGTAGGAGTCATGCAACCAGCAACGGCCAGTACGGGCATTACGAAAAGCGCGGGCAGCCAAGCCGGCCGGGCACGAAGTGATTTCATTTTCGTGGTCCTCCCTTCACCAAGTCAGATACCTAAAGTGGTACCGGTCAAGTAGTGAAGGAAAGGCGCGATTCGTTTCATGGAATTTTCATCATTTGTTAAATGGCGGGCGCTTGGAGCTGCGCGCGGAACACGAACCCAAATGCCGGGCAGCCGGCGGACTGGCGCGCCGACGAGTTATTTAGCTGATCGACGCGGAACACAATGTAACGCTGGGCGCCCGCGGTTCGATTTTCGAACGGTGGGCGCTGAAAGATCAGCTGGTTGAGCCTCACTGCGAAGTACAATCCATTCTTCCGTGCCTGGCGGCCGGCAATTCTTTCGCCCAGCGATTTACTTGGAGCCGAGGACGAAGGTATTGCCGTCGAGATCTTTGAACGCAGCGGCTGTGCCCCAGTCTTCGCGTTTCGGCTCCATGACGAACTGCACGCCCTTACTCTTCATTTCGCGGGCCGTGGCTTCGACGTCATCCGCCCAAAAAGTAATGTTCATCTGACTGCCAGGCTGAAGACTTTCGCCGAATTTGAAAAGGACGACGCGGGTGTCGGCGCCGGGGATGCCGAGTTCGATCCAACGCTGTTCTTCGCTGAATGGCTGATCGGTGAGCAAGCGGAAGCCCAGTTTCTCGGTGTAGAACGCAAGGGCGCGATCCTGATCACTTACAGGGATGCTTGCGAACTTGATTCCTTTGATCATAGTTGCCTCCACGGTTCGCTGCTGGAGATGCACGCGGCGAGCCGCCTGAATTTCCGGCGGCTGAGCCGCCTTCTGGCTGGTGATTTTGCGCAAGCGCCGTTCTGATTGCAACGGACTATGATATTAGCTACTATAGTGATTATGCTCCATGTGCCGGTTGACGATTACGTTCTGGACACGCTGCTTCCGGACCTTACCGGCCACGACCACTCGCCCGCGGCATTCCTCACTTATGTTGTTCTGTGGACTCGACTCTACAGATCCGAAGAGCGGAGCGTGGCAATCAGCCTGCAGCAACTGGCTGAACTTACCGGATTATCCAAATCGGCCGTGCAGGCCGCGATTCGGCTGCTCAAGCGACGCTGCCTAATCAAAATTTCCAAGCGCTCCGCGACGGCGGTGCCAGAGTATGAGTTGGTTCGCCATTGGGTGCGGAGGCGCGCGAAGAAAACGACGGTTGGGTAGCGGGTTGATGTTCGAGAGGATTCGCCGATCGCGAACGAGCGATCAATTTTCGTGCGCAGCGGTCAGTTCGGAGTCACTCTGGCTTCGGGAGGGAGGGTTACGACGGTGGCGTTCCAGCGCGTGAGCGTGTAGGTGTAATGCAGGTCGTGCTCGAGGGAAGTGACGACGCGCGGAAGGTGATCGGTTTCGCCGACGCACGCCGAATAGTGCGGCGGGGCGCCCTTAGCTGGAATCAGATCCCACCAGACACAGGAGACGTTATCGTAATTATCGGTCTTGCCGCGATGGATTTCGCCGGTGGCGTGAACTTTTTCCAGATCGTCATAGAGCACGCCATCCCAAATCATGAACGGGCCGCGGCCGCATTCCGGAAACGGATTCAAACTGGCGGGATGGCTGACCCAGACGGATACACCTTCGGTCTTGTTGTAATAGACACCATCGAGCCAGATTTCGCGCACGGAGGTGTTGTGCTGTTCGTGCAGGATGCCGACGCGTTCCATGCGACCGGGGCAATCGACTTTCGAAAGTTCGACGATCACCGGCTGGCCGGTCGGATATTTCGCGGCGACGTCGTTCTGCCAGCTAGTGGCCTGCTGTATTGCGTCTTGCGAGCGCTTCAATTCCAGATAGCCGGGATCGGGAGCGTGCGAGCACGCGCCGAGGCATAGGGCAACAATCGCGAGCGGCAGAAAAACACGAGCGTGTGAGCGTGGCATCGAGGCCCATCGTAAAACAAACCGGCCCGCGCGTGCTGGTGAGTTCAGGCAACGTCCTTGAATGGTTACGGGCCGAGCGGCAGCGTCCGATTCGATGGTAATATCTGGTTTGGCGTGGAGGCAGTGAAGATGAGTGAGCGAAAACCACCTTTTGCGAGCGTGGAAGAAGCGCTGGAAGATATACGCGCGGGGCGCATGATCGTCCTGGTGGACGACGAGGATCGCGAGAACGAAGGCGATCTGACGATGGCGGCGGAAAAAGTGACGCCGGAAGCCATCAACTTCATGGCGAAATTCGGCCGCGGCCTGATTTGCCTGGCGATGACTGAACAACGATGCGACGCGCTGGCGCTGGCGCCAATTACGCCGCGCAACACTTCAATGTTTGGCACGCCATTTTGCGAGCCGATTGACGCGCGGCGCGGCACGACCACGGGAACGAGCGCTGCCGACCGCGCGACGACCATTCTTGCAGCCACAAACCCGAACACTCATCCGGAAGATCTGGCGCGGCCGGGGCACGTCTACACTTTGCGCGCGCGCAATGGCGGGGTCCTGGTGCGCGCGGGACAGACGGAAGCTTCCGTGGACCTGGCGCGTCTGGCGGGCCTGGACCATTCGGGCGTGATTTGCGAAATCATGAACGACGACGGAACGATGGCGCGGATTCCGCAGCTGGTGGAATTTTGCCGCCAGCATTCGATGAAATTATTGACCGTCGCGGACCTGATTCGTTATCGCATGCAGCACGAACGGCATGTGCGCCGCATCGCCGAATCCGTGCTGCCCACGCGCCACGGAAATTTCCGCATGATTGCGTATTCGAACGACGCGGACCATGAATTGCACGTAGCTTTGGTACGCGGGGAGCTGGCCGACCTTGCAAAATCCGGGCCTCCGCTGGTGCGGGTGCATTCGCACTGCCTCACCGGTGACGTATTCGGCTCGACCGCCTGCGATTGCCACGCGATTATTGAGCGCTCGCTTGCGGCGATTGCCAAAGAGGACCGCGGCGTGTTCGTTTATTTGCATCATACCGGGCGCGGATTCCAGATTGATGCGCCGCGCGAAGCGGAAAACGGCGAGCTGCCGCGGATTCGTTTTCACGCGCGCGAGGAAGTGGAGCAGGATTTGGGGAGGCAGCGGCTGGTGCAGCGGGAAAGCGGAATCGGCGCACAAATATTGATTGATTTGGGATTGCGGCGGATTCGCGTGTTGACCAATCATCCGCGCAAGGTTGTGGCGCTGGAAGGCTACGGGTTGGAGATTGCGGACCAGGTGCCGCTGGCGATTGATTCCACCAAGTCGAGCCACCAGATTTTGTAGCGGACGGCGGGGATGCGAGTTTCGGTTCGATGAGCGTGAACCCAGCGACGTAAAATCGAAAAACAAAATGAACGGCGCCCGCCTAAAAAAAGGCAGGCGGCCGCTACAAAATCAAAACTTGAGCGCGCCGTCACTTAGCATAGATGAGCACTACGAACGAGCCTGGCACGGCCATCATGCGCGGCTTGGGGTTTTCGTTCGCGGATGACGGGGCGGGGGCGAAATCGGCGGTCACGAGATAGACTTCGTGCGATTTCGGATCCAGCGCCATGGTGCGCGCGCCTCTTTGCGTCGCTACATTTTCCACCACTGAAAATTTATCGGGCGCGTCTTCGTGCACCACGGTGAGCGTTGCGCTCTGCCCGTTGGATGCGAAGGCGAAGCCAGTGCCGGGATCGAACGCGTT
This sequence comes from Candidatus Acidiferrales bacterium, assembly GCA_050012455.1. Taxonomy (GTDB): domain Bacteria; phylum Acidobacteriota; class Terriglobia; order Acidiferrales; family UBA7541; genus Palsa-295. The sequence goes on from JBEKHD010000003.1 coordinate 191,892, forward strand.
CGCGTCCACGCCATCGCCAATCGGCGGCGTGGCAATCACTTTCCCGGAATCGGCGTCCACGACCGCCATCATTTCATTGTGGCAGCCGGCGAAAAGCCGGCGGTGCGCGATGTCCATCGCGAGACCGGAAGGCTCCTGGCATGGCGCGAGCGGCCACTGCGCTGTGACTTTCAGGCTCTGCGTGTCGATCTGCAGCTCCTCACTTTTGTCCTCGATATTCACGTAGACGTGGCCCGCACCATCGGCCACTGCAAATTCCGGCTTGCCGGTTACTGGGATCGTGCCGAGCACGTTGCCGCTGGCGGCGTCAATCGCGGTGGCGTCGTTGCTGTGGCCGTTCATGGTGAAGACACGCTTGGAGGCGGGATCGTAAACGATTGCGTCGGGATTCATGCCTGCTTTCGCAGTGCCGATCACTTGCAGGGTCTTGAGGTCGAAGATAGTGACGGTGCCGGCGCGGCCGTTGGAGGTGAAGCCGCGGTCCAGCTCCGGCGCAAAGGCGATGCCGTGGACGCCGTCAGTGTCGGGAATTTCGCCGGCGACGGTGCCGGTGTCCACGTTCAGCACGACAACCTTGAGGCCGCGGGAGATGAACAGGCGGCGCGTGGGGGAATCGAAGGCGAGATAGTCCCAGCCGGTGTCGCCGCCTAGGGGAACTTTTTTCAACAGGTGGTAGCCGGGCGGCGCGGGAGCGGGAGCAGCATCGGCCGCATTGCGCGCCGCGGATTTTGGTGTGCTGCTGGCGGCGAGCGTAGCAAGGATGAGTGCTGGCGCTGCTATGGCTGACAGGACAAACTTCTTCGTTAGCATGGATATCTCCGAGAACTGATTTTCTTTTGTTAGCGACGCGGAAGGCAAGGGAAAAAGATTTAACGCAGGGTTCACAGAGAAAAGGCTGAAAACACGGAGAACGACGGAGCTACCGCTGAGACGCAGAGAAAACCTGGCCTGCCGCGCTGCTATGGCGATTTGTGCGGCAGAGGTGGCGGTGGCGTGACTTTCAACTATGGGCGCATCTTGTCGAGTTTGCGCTGGCTGATTCCTTTGATTGCGAGGAGATCTTCGACGCGACGGAAAGGGCCGCTTTTATGGCGGAAATCCACGATGGCTTGGGCCGTTTTGGGGCCGATGCCGGGGACTTGCTGCAGTTCCTTGACGTTCGCGACGTTTAGATCGGGCGGATGCGCGGGCGGCTGCTTTTTCTGAGCGCTCACCGCAAGCGCACAGATGAAAAACACAAGCGCGATAATCGCGGCGCGTTTCACGGCTCTCGTCGCAGGTACGCGTTCACCTCATCGCAGCTGTATCGTCTGTCGCACATTCGTAGCTAAGTCCACGTCCTCTAGCTTTGGCGATTTCCCTGGGCGTCGTACTCGGTGACTTCGCCGAAGAGGGCGGCTTGGCCGGCGATTTGGGCGCGGTCGCCGACCAGGACGATTTGCGCGTTGGCGGAATCGAAGTGGCGGCGCGCGGCGAGGAGAATATCGTCGGCGGTGAGGGCGTGAACTTTCTGGCGATACGTCTCGAGATGATCTTCGGGCAAATGGTCGAGATAAATGGTGGAGAGCTGGCCGAGCAGGCCGTCTTGCGTCGCGACCCCGAGTGAAAAAACGCCAGTGAGGTAGCTGCGGGCGCTTTCGAGTTCTTCGGGTGTGACGGGGAGCGAGCGCATGCGGTCCATTTCGTAAAACATTTCGGTGAGCGTGGCGGCGGCGACTTCATTGCGCACCGCGGCATGCACGCTGAAATAGCCGTGCTGGCGCAGCGATTGCAGGCCGCTGCGCGGGCTGTAGGTGTAGCCCTTTTGTTCGCGGATATTGATGACGAGGCGCGAGTGAAACGCGCCGCCGTAGATCGAATTCGCAAGCACCAGGCGGAGCCAATCCGGGTCGCGGCGGGTAATCGCCAGATTGCCGAGCACGACCTGGGTCTGCACGCTGCCGGGCAGATGCACGAGATGGACTTTACGACCAACATTGTGCGGCGGCGCTAGCGATATCATTCCCGCGGGCTGCGGAGCCGCCCAGCTGCCGAATACTTTTTCAATTTGCGCGAACATGGCATCGGCGGAAAAATCCCCGACCACGATGAGCAGCGCGTTGGCCGGAGAATAATTGTGGTGATAGAACTCCTCGAGTTGCGGGTGTTCGATGGCTGCCACTTGCTCTTCGGTGGGTGAAACGATGGCGTAGGGATGCTGGCCGAACAGCACACGGCGAAAGCGTTCGCTGGCGAGAAAGCCGGGAGTGGTGCGTTCAATACGCAGGCCTTCGATTTTGCGGCCGCGCTCACGTTCGAATTCTTCGGTGGGGAAGGAAGCATTGCGCGCAAGATCGCTAAGCAGATCGAAAAGGCCTTCAGAAAATTCAGCGAGGCCGGAAATGGAGATGGCGCTGGAATCCGCGCCGGCGTGCGAGCCGAGGTCCGCGCCCATGCGGCGCAGGTCTTCTTCAATCTGGCGGCTGGAGCGCGAGCCAGTGCCGGTGCGCACGACGGTGGCCGTCAGTTCGGCGAGGCCGGGAGTGCGGTGGGCGACGCTGGCGTTGCCGCTGCGAAAGAATAGTTGCGCGGAAATTTTCGGAAACGTGCGCAGTTCGGCGAGCACTACCTGCATGCCGTTGGGAAGAGCGCGGACGGCGCGCTTGGGCCATGCGACAGGGCGTTCGGGGCCGACGGCGGGCACGGAGTTTGCTGATGACTGCGTTGCGGCGATCGAGCTGGCGGTAGTAGTCATGGGTTTTGTAGTTGTGCCGCTCATGCGGCCACTTCCTTTGCGATGGGGCGGCGAACCAGGATCGCGCGATTTGAGGGTACGAGATATTTTCGCGCGGCGGCTTGCACTTGCGCCGGCGTGACGGCTTGGAAGCCATCGAGAATCGTGTTGATTCGGCCGGGATCACCGTCGAACAGAGTGAAGCAAGCAAGATAGTGCATCAAGCCGAAGCGTGGCATGTGCGCTCCCATTCCGCCTTCGAGATTCGAATAGTAATCGGCACGCAGCTTCACTTTCACGGGCGCCAGCTCGTCTTCGCTGATTCCCTGCTCCTGAATTTCGCGAATGATTTCGTCATACGCGGCGATGGTTTCGTCGCTGGTGAATTCCGGCTTGTGAAAAATGCGAGTGACCATTTGCGTGGGACCGTTGGTTTCGACGAAGTCCGCGCCACCATCGGTTTCGACGGCGATTTCTTTTTCCAGGACGAGGCGGCGATAGATGCGCCCGACGCGTCCACCGTGCAGCGCGTGATCGAGAATTGAGGCGGCGTACCAATCGGGATTGTGGCGATCCGGCACGGTGTAGCCGACGGCGATGGCGGGCAGCGGGCCGAATTTTTCGATTACTTCGCCGCGGCGCTCCTCAGTTTGCGGCGGCTCTGTGACATCCGCACGTGGCGGCAGCGAATGCGTGGGGATATTTTCGAAATGCCGCTTGGCGAGCGCGAAACCTTCGGCGGGATCGACGTCGCCGACCATCAGCAGCACGGCGTTGTTCGGCGAATAGTAGGTGTGAAAAAAGGTTTGCACGTCGGCGAGCGTGGCAGCGTCGAGGTCGGCAAAATCGCCGTAGAAATTGTGCGCGTTGGGCCAATTGCGGAAGGCCACCGGGGGCAGGTCGAGCCAAGGAAAACCGCCATAGGGTTGGTTCATCACGTTGACGCGGACTTCTTCTTTCACGACGTCGCGCTGGTTGCGCAGATTTTCGTCGTCCACTTTCAGGGCGCGCATGCGATCGGCTTCGAGCCACAGGACGCGTTCGAGGGCGTTCGATGGGACGGATTCGAAATAATTGGTGATGTCGTAATTGGTGGTGCCGTTGAGCATGCCACCGGAAGAATTGATCAGGCGAATGTGTTCCATCTTGCCGGCGTTTTCCGAGCCTTGGAACATCATGTGCTCGAAGAGGTGCGCGAAGCCGCTACGGCCGCGCGGCTCGAGACGAAAACCGATCTGATAATAAACGCCAACCGTGACGACCGGGGCCGAGCGGTCCGGCGAAATTACGACGCGCAAACCGTTCGCAAGCGTTGCGTGTTCGACTGGGATGTGCAGATTCTTCACTGCGAGTTCCTCCTGGGATTTTTCAGAGCGCGATCGAGCTGTTTCAGTTTTGCGGCCGGATTCTTGGCGAGGACGCGCGCTGACAGGCGCACAAGCGCGGCATAGGAATCGCCGAATTCGCGTGGGTAGTGGCGCAGGGCGCGCTGGTGCTTTCTCAGCGTGGCGTAATCGCCGCGCGAAGTCGGACCGGTCCACGCGGCGCGCGGGCCGTGTTTTTCGAAATTGTCGAGCATCTGGCGCATCAGCGGCAGCAACGTTTGCACAGCGTGCGGGCGCGAGAAACCGAGCTGGATGAGCGTCTGCGCGGCGGCCTCGGTCAAGGCGAGGGCGTGGCCGGCAACCAGCGTACCGGCCGCGTGATATGCGGGTTTACTGCTGCTCTCGACGGCCACGGGAACTCCGCCGAGGGAGCGCGCGATTGCGGCAGCGCTGCGGCGGGCACGCGGATCGCCCTCGACGGCGAAAATCACCCCTCTCAAATTCGGCTGCGAATTGTTGGTGAATGTTTGCATCGGGTGAATTGAGCCTGTGGCTGCGCCGCAACGCGCGAGCGGTCGTAGAACTTTGTGATCGAGCGCCCCGCTGCCGTGCAGAACGATTTTGCCGCGACAGTTTCTACCGACAAGCTTCGCCAGCTGGCGCGCTACATCCGCCAGAACATCGTCCGGCGTAGCTAACAGAATAACATCGGCATCCATGACTTCGCTTGTAAGTGTGGCGAGCGGCTTTCCCGCGCCAATCGCGCGTACCGCAGCGCGGGAATGGGCCGTCGAGCGCGTTACAACCGGGCCAATGCGCCATCCGAGGCGGCGGAGGGAGCGACCGAGCGCGCGGCCGAGGCGTCCTGCGCCGACGATGGAAACAGAGCGCGACATGCAAAGTGATAGCATAGCGTGTTCGCACGCCGCGCGTTGGGAGAAATTTACAATTGCATTGGTTCTGGACAGGACTGCTCGCTTTTATTGCGCTTGGGTGGTTGTATGCGGCGATTGATTTGGCACGGGGGGCGTTGGTGATTCCGGCGCTGAGGCAGAGTCAAAAGCAAATACGCCCGCCTGAAAGCGGCCGCTACAAAGTCAACCCCCTCCCCGATTCCACGAACGATCCCGCCGGACTGCCGAGCATTTCGATTTTGTTTTCGGCGCTGGACGAAGCGGAGAAATTGCCGGCGGCGCTGGCGACATTTTTGGCGCAGGATTATCCGGACTATGAGGTGATTGCGGTTGACGATCGCTCGGAGGACGCGACTGGGGCTATTTTGGATGCGTCCGCGCGGGCGAATTCGCGGCTGAAAGTGGTCCACGTCACTTCCCTTCCCGCGGGCTGGTTGGGCAAACCGCACGGACTGCAAACAGCTTTCGAACATTCCACCGGCGAGTGGCTGGTGCTGACCGATGCGGACGTGCGGTTCGAGCCAGACGTATTGCGCACGACCATCGCCCTGGCCGAGGAACGACAGTGGGACCACCTGACGCTGCTGTGCCACGCGGAAATGTTCACGGTGGGGGAAAAAATCGCGATGACGTTTTTTGGGATGTCGTTCCTGCTGGGTCTGAAACCGTGGCGGGCGAGCGACCCCAAATCGGGCGCGTATGTGGGGGTCGGAGCGTTTCAACTGATACGGCGCAGCGCCTACGAAAAAATGGGAACGCACCGGCGGCTGGCGATGGAGGTGGTGGACGACGTGAAGGTGGGAAAACTGGTGAAGCAGGCGGGGCTGCGGTCGGGCGTGGCGAAGGCGGGGCGCGCGGTGTGCGTCTACTGGCACGCTGGGCTGGGAAACATTATTCGCGGAACGACTAAGAATTTTTATGCGACTGCGGGCTTTCGCTTGTGGGTGGCTTGCGGGCAGGTGGCGGGCATTTTGCTGATGTTTGTGCTGCCGTGGGTCGCTTTGCCGTTTGTGCACGGATGGGCGCGAGGATTTGCTGTTGTGGCGATTGCGCTGCCGGTGATGGCGCAGGCTGGGGCGGCGATTGAATTTGCGGAATCGCCTTTGTATGCGTTGACGCAGCCGCTGGGGGCTTTGATTTTTGCTTGGATGATCGTGCGATCGACGGTCGTGACTTTGCGGCAGGCGGGGATTTGGTGGCGGGGGACGTTCTATCCGATTGAGGAATTGAAGCGCGGGGTGGTGTGAGCAAGACAAAAGATTTACATAGAGAACACAGAGCAAAGGCGGAGGTAAATCGGAGAAAGACGTTTGGTTACTTGAAGAATGAGTAGGAGACGAAGAGGAAGTGGAAATCCACGCCGGGATTGAAGGTGTGGCGGTAGGCGTTGGAGATGTGCTGATATTTGTAGCCGAAGCGCCAGGCGCGGTTGCGCGAAGAATTGAACCAGTCCACCCCTGTTTGAAAATCGAAAGTGAAATTGAATTGCGTGCCGCCGGGAACATCCACGGGCACGGGCCTGACCGACGCGACGAATCCCGCCGTGGAAGCGATGAACGGCTGCAGGCGATATTCGCGGCGAAAATTCAGCTTCAAGCCGACAGGACTGACGCCGCCGCCGTAAACCGTTTCACGGCCGTTGGTGCAATAAGTGGTTTGCCCCGGGCTCGGCGTGCAGACCTGGTAGGTGTATTGACGCACGGCTGCGACGGGGACCACATCCAGCGTGTACTGCAGCGCGGTGGAGGGCTTGTCATAAAGAGTGCGCGCATAGCGCAGAGCCAGCACGCCGAGTTGGCGGTTGGTTTCGATGCCGAAGACCTGGGAATTGCCGACGGAGTAGCCGCCCCAGACGGCGAATTCGTTGCCGGGGGGATAGAGCGGTTGCGGTTGCGGCGGCGGTTGAGTTTGCGCCGCATCCTGAGAGGGTGCGCGGCCCGGCGTGACGAGAATAGCGAGGATTGCGAGTGCCAGCCGGACCAGACGCGCGGCGGCGATGGGTGATCGGAATTTATGCATTGGTCCTTTCACTGTTCAGCAACACGGTACGAAGATATTAGTCCATATCCCTGAAATTTTCAGCGGAGAGAGTGGCAGCGGGCATGCCATGCCGTGCCCCTACAACTTGGCGGAGCGTTTGCGAACCTTGGCCGGGGCTTTAGCTGGTGGTACTTCGGCGGTCGGAGGGCCTTCGACTGCTGCCGCAGCGGCTCCGGAAGTCGCGGCGGGCGATTCGATGGCGGCGGGAGCGAAGATGGCGCCGAGGTCGCGTTGCTTCAGGGCGCGGACGCGGTCGCGGATGCTGGCGGCGCGCTCGAATTCGAAATTTTTGGCGGCTTCGCGCATTTGGGTTTCGAGTTGCGCGATGGCCTGGACCATTTGCGCCTCGCTGGTGATTTCACCGATCACTGGCTCGTCGGCGGGAACGGTGAGGTAGTCGGCTTCGATGATGCGGGCGAGCTGCATGTCCACGGATTTGATGATGGATTGCGGCGTGATGTTGTTGTCGCGATTGTAGGTTTCCTGGATGGCGCGGCGGCGGCTGGTTTCGCCGATGGCCTGGCGCATGGAATCGGTCATGCGGTCGGCGTAGAGAATGGCGCGGCCTTCGACGTGGCGGGCGCAGCGGCCCATCGTTTGAATTAGAGACGTGGCGCTGCGCAGATAGCCTTCTTTGTCCGCGTCGAGAATCGCGACGAGCGAAACTTCCGGCAGGTCGAGGCCTTCGCGCAGCAGGTTGATACCGATCAGCACATCGAATTCGCCGCGGCGCAGATCGCGCAGGATGCGCACACGTTCCAGGGTGTCTATCTCAGAGTGAAGATAGCGCACGCGTATGCCGACTTCGGCGAAATATTCGGCGAGGTCTTCGGCCATGCGCTTGGTGAGTGTGGTGACGAGGATGCGCTCGTTGCGCGCGGTGCGCTGGCGGATTTGCTCGAGCAAGTCGTCCACTTGGCCTTTCACCGGGCGAACTTCGACTTCGGGATCCACCAGGCCGGTGGGACGAATCACCTGCTCGACGACTACGCCGCCGGTTTTCGTAAGCTCGTAGGGGCCGGGCGTGGCGGAGACGTAGACGACCTGATTGGTGCGGTGCTCGAATTCTTCGAACGTGAGCGGACGATTATCGAGGGCCGAGGGCATGCGGAAACCGTAGTTCACGAGCGTTTGTTTGCGCGAGCGGTCGCCGTGATACATGGCATGCAGTTGCGGCACGGTCTGGTGCGATTCGTCCACGACAAGAAGATAGTCGGAGGGTACGTAATCGAGCAGCGTGGGCGGAGCTTCACCGGGCAAGCGTCCAGAGAGATGGCGCGAATAATTTTCGATACCGTGGCAATAGCCAATCGTGCGCATCATTTCAATATCGAAATTGGTGCGCTGCACGATGCGCTGCGATTCGACGATTTTCCCCTGGCGGCTCAGTTCGCCTTTCCACCATTCCATTTCTTCGTAGATGCTCTGGATGGCGCGCTCACGCTGTTCGGCGGGGAGCACGTAGTGCGTTTTCGGGTAAATCGGCTGGCGCGTGATATCGCCTTCGCGCGTGAGGCGGATTTCGCCGGTGAGCGGGTCAATCTTGCGGATGGCTTCGATCTGCGTGCCCCAGAGTTCAATGCGCACGGCGAGATCGTCGTAGGGCGGATAGATTTCGATGATGTCGCCGCGCACGCGAAAGGTGCCGCGGCGGAGGTCCTCGCTGCGCTCGTACTGAATTTCGACGAGCTTGCGCAGAATCGTTTCGCGGTTGATGGACATGCCCTTTTCGAGCAGCAGCATCATGCCGTAATACGCTTCGGGCGAGCCGAGGCCGTAAATACAGGAGACGGAAGCGACGATGATTACGTCGCGGCGCTCGAAGAGCGAGCGGGTGGCGCTCATGCGCAGCTTGTCCAGCTCGTCGTTGATGGTGGATTCTTTTTCGATGTAGGTGTCGCTGGCGGGGACGTAGGCTTCGGGCTGGTAATAATCGTAATAGCTGACGAAATATTCGACTGCGTTATCGGGGAAGAAGGATTTGAATTCGTGGAAAAGCTGCGCGGCCAGGGTTTTGTTGTGGGCGAGGACGATTGTGGGGCGATTGATTTCTTCGATTACTTTGGCCATCGTGAAAGTTTTGCCCGAGCCGGTGACACCCAGGAGGACCTGGTGGCGGTCGCCGGCGGAGAGGCCGGAGAGGAGCTGCGAGATGGCTTGCGGCTGATCGCCGCGGGGTTCGTAGTCACTGGCTAGCTTGAAATTCATGAAGACGTCCTCAGCGCGTTGAACGGGCAGCGCGGAAAACTTTGATTATAACTCATTTTGGGGAGGCGTGCTTGGGGCGTCGAGCTGGCAACAAAAGGATACCGCAGAGACGCTGAGGGTGCAGAGAAAGGCAACAGATCTAACACAGCGGGCACCGAGGAAAACCGGAGGACACAGAGAAAGCGGGAGAAAGCGCGGATCACCAATCAGGAAATTGGCGTTCCCTGGGGGCTGCGGTTCGAGTTGGTCATTTACGCGCGGTCTTGTAGCCGAAGAGCTTTTGGCATTCTTTGCGTAGGAAACCGCCGAAGACTGGGATGCGATGATTGCCTTTGCGGAAGACGTAGCGGCAGGAGATTAGGCAGGCGCGCCACTTGTAGTCTTCGGTGCCGCGCTTGCGGCCGTAGGCGGCGATGTCTTCCTGTGAAACGCCGTAGACGACGGCGCCGATTCTGGACCATACGCAGGCGCCGGCGCACATGGCGCAGGGTTCGTGCGTGGAATAGAGGACGAAATCGGGCAGGTAGCGGCCGTAGCCGCTGCACACATATTTGAGCGTTTCTAATTCCACGTGTTTGATGCTGGAGCCGGAAGTTTTCACGCGGTTGCCGGCGCTGCTGATGATCACCTCTTGTTTGCCAACCAGGCGCGTGATGACTGCGCCGATGGGATAGTCGCCGCGGTCGCCGGCGAGTTTGGCTTCCGCAATGGCCAACTCCATGAATTTCTTTTTCGGCTTGTAGGACGCAGGGATCATGCCAATCAATTATAGCTGGTTGTGGCAGGAGTTTGTGGCGATCGGCGCAGACATCTGGCTAATCAGGTTGAGCCAAACCGGCCCCGATTGCTCGGGGCCGGTTCGATCTCCGATGTAAAACCGGTCAGTTCTTCTCCGGCTTCTTGTCCTCTGGTTTTGGTGGTTTCTTCTCGTCCTTTTTTGGTTCTTTGTTTTGGTTCTTGGGTGGCGCCTGAGCCTCCGCAGCCGGCTTTTTCGGCGGTTCCGCTGGCTTTGCTGCGGGCGCAGGCTTGGCTTCGGGCTTTGGTGCAGGCTTGGCCTCTGGCTTCGGAGCGGGAGGCGGCGGTGGAGGTGGCCTGACGGCCGCTGGTTGCTTCGCAGGAGCAGCGGACGGCTTGGCCGCCTCTTCGCGCGAGTTTGTATTGTCGCGTGCGGGCTGCGCCGGTGGAGGCGTCGGCTTCGCTGGTGGCGGTGCCGCGGCGTTCGCGTTGCGCGCGGGAGGATTCGCGTTGTTGGGCTGCGCGGCATTCACGGGTCTACCTGCTGTCGCGTTGGCGGGCTTGGCACCCGGTGCTCCGGCAGGCTTCGCTGCAATGGTCGGTCGCGTTGCGGGCTTGACGCTCGTGTTCGGACGCGCATTCGGCTTGGTGGCCGGCTTATACGCTGCGGGCGTCAAAGGTGCCGAATGCCCGACGGGTATCGCCTTCGGCGACGGGGCCATCTTCGTGACCACCGGATGGCTGGCGAGCGACGCGGGCGGCCGTGCGGAAGCCGCCGCTGGACGCGCCGGTCCTCTGACGCTTTCTGCAGTTGGCGCGATCGGCTTTGCAGATACCACCTTAGGACTGGAGACCATCTCCGCCGAGACCTTGACGGACGCAGCGGCCACTGGCCGTCCGCCTTGGAACGCGTTCTGCGGAACAGCGGTAACAGCGCCGGGAGCGGCCTGGTTGGAATAGGTGATCTTCGTGACGGTGGTTGTGTTGTTATTGATGATCGTTGTGTTGTACACGTTGGTGATCTGAGTTCTGTTGATCACGGTCGTGCTGGTAACATTGACGTTGGTCATGTACGCCGCGCTGGTGTGGTACCCGGGCACCCATACGTCGCGAGGTCCGAGGGGAACCCACGCGACTCCCGCAACTCCGCCACCGATTTCGATGGACGCGCTGAACCCGCCGCCGCCGACAAATCCGACCAGCGCGGGAGCATAAACAGGACGCACGCCCCATCCGCCGCCCACGACCGCGACTCCGCCGACCCCGACCACAGCGACAGGGCCGGGAACCCATCCCCACGCGCCGCCGACATAAGCCCAGCGTCCATAGTGGAATGGAGCGAAACCCCAGGGTGCGTCGTCAACCCAAGTCCAACCCCACGGACCGACGAAGGCCCAGTGGCCGGTGTGATAAGGCGCCCAATCGACTGCTACGCCCGTCGGAACCCATACGGGGCCGTATGTTGGATCGGTGCGCCACGTTCCGTAAGTATCGAGGTCTTCGTATCCGGTAACTTCGCGGGAGATATAGCGCGCGGACATCGCGTTGTCTTCGCGATGATCGCGGTCCGTGCACCAACCGTCGAAGTCATCGGGATCGGGAATATAGTCGGCGCTGTAGTTGATCTGGTCTGTGCCCTCAAACGCGTACTGCTGGCCGCCGGCCAGATCGTAATCTTGGCCACCTGCGGTTACTGCACCGGCGCCGTTGCGAACCGTGATTAGGGTTTCGGTGCCATCCGGGTCCACGTCCACGCGATATTCGCCGGGGCGCAGAATTGTGAACGCGACGTTGGCAGTGTCAATCTCGTAGACCTCGTTATCCCACATATGCAGGATGCGAATATCGGCCGTGCCTTGGGCCACTTGAATCTGGACGGCTTGGTCGGCGACGTTCAGGAACGAAATGCCGGTCTGTTCAGAAACGCGAATGGCGCTGCTGCCGAGGTGAAGTTCGGCGCGGGAGCCATCATCGGTCCAGAGCTGATCGCCCGTGGTTAGAGGGCGGTTGGGACCGGCTTCAAGCCAATCTTCGGTGCCGGCGGGTTGAAAAGAAACAGACCCTTGTATGAAGTTGATGCGCGCGACGCGGCTAGGAGGATCGTCTTGGGCGGTGGTGATGCCCGGCAATGCGAGAAACAGCACGCAGGCTAAGAGCGAGAGCAAAAAATATGAGGTTCTGCTTGATCTTGGTAGCGGCATATTCAGAGACAGCTCCTATTGGTTTTCGAGTTTACGATCAAATGCGCGGGTCGAGGTCGCTCGCTGATCGTATTTTTTGAATGCGAACCGGGCTAGCTGGGGGGAATGCGCCCGGATTCATGAAGTCTAACACTAGTGGAGACAGAAAGTCGCAATCAGACGAGCGCGGAAGTGAGGCGTCTAGCCTCGCGGTGAACGCAGTAAAACCATACACAACAGAGGATCGCGAAAACGAATATCTCGAAGGGATAAAAGCCGTCGGACGGATGAAGCGTCGCGGCCTTCACCGCGACACCCAGAGTGACGGAATTCACCGCGAAGCCGATAGTGAATCCTACCAATTGACGGGCGCTCGGTTTCGCAGTTTCGCTCGTCGTATATTTTGCGGAAAGCAAGCGCCGAACCGCGTGCTGAGTCCAGAACACTCCAAAGAGCACGAACGCACCCGTGCACATCGTCGCGGCAAGGTAGGGACCATCGAATCGTTTTATGGTTCCTGCGAGGCACAGTCCGCAGAGAAAGGCGGCGAGTGCGGTGTAATAGGCGTCAGCCATCGCCTTGCCGATTTTCTCGCTCACCGATTCTGTGTACCTCGGCTGCATTATGGCGATAGGGTACATGGCGCGCCGCTAAAATGGAATCTGCGCGCTGGCCGTTTGTGCGCGGGAAATCTCGTCATCTCATTGGGTTTGCGCTACTGCGCCGCGGGGCGTTAGCGCCCCGAGCAGGATTGCCACGAAGACTAATGCAGGAATATCACCGAGCAGGTGACCGTGCTCGCCGGGGGCGTTGAGCGCCTGCGCGGTCATGATTCCGGCGTGAACCAGGCTGGACCAAACCGTAAACCAGATCAGGCTGCGATTCTGCAGTGGATTTCGCGAGGCGAGCAAGAGAAATACCCCCAGAGTTGCATAAACGCCGAGAATCATTTGTTCATACTCGGGCTGATTGGGTTGCCAGCGCCAACCGGACGGCCACCAAGCCATCATCATCGGATAGACACCGAAAATAAAGATCAGTCCAACGAGAATCAAGGCGATTCGCAAATAGCGCAGCCGCGCGGTATCACCCACCTGTCACCTCTTGATTTTTTTTGCCGGGAAAAAACCTGCGCAGGATGCTAGTCGCTGTGCTGCGGTGTGTCAAGTCGTTGCCAGCCAATGTGACTGCCGATGGTTGCCCGCATTGCCCAAGTCAAGGCTTAGAAACCTCGGAGAGAGATCCCTGCCTGCGGCAGGCAGACTTCGCTGCGCTTCCTTCGCAAAATCACTCAGGACTAGCAGGGTGACGGCCAAAGTCAACGCGTGCCGGGTTGATGGTTTGGAGAGAGGTCCTTCGTCCGCCGCGGTGAGCTCGGGATTCAGAAACAAAGACAGCGCAAATCCAACAGTGGCTGTGCCACGAAAGTCAAGTGCGGCGACTGGACTGGGAGCTAGGGCGCAGCGGGAGTGGAGTTCGGAACCAGGGTAACTTCGGATTGGGTTTGCACCTGGCCGGCGTAGTGCATTTTCGAGCCGGAGAGGGCGCTTACGATTTCGAAGTCCATTTTCTGGGTGCTGGTTTGCGTGGAGCGCAGCAGCATGCCGGTTTGCAGCGAGATGGTGTCGAGGGTTTGGCCGTTGCCGATCCACGTGCCGAAAGTGCGCAGGCCGTTGTGGCGGTAATCTTCGGGCGTGGCGTCGGCGCTGGAGCCGCGGCGCAGAATATCGAAGGTGGTGAGGATCACGGCGCAGAGTGGCTCGGACGAATTCGCGAGGGGCGCGGGAACGGAAGCCGGAGCGGCGCCCGTTGCGGAATTCTGCGCCGGCAATGTTGACTGGCCCGGCAGCTCGCAAGGCTCATCGCGGAGATAACTGGATGAACTGCGCCAGAGCAGATTCGCGAGCGGCGTGTTTTCCAGAGGGTGCTCCGCTTCCCACTTCTGGCCGATGGAGATTCCTTCGACGGGCAAATTTCCGCTGGGAGAAAATCCGTTGATCCAGGCCCGTACGGCAGCGGCCGCGGAGGGATTTGAGACGACTTGATCGAGGCCGGTGATGTGCGAAATTTTCCCGTCGGATTCGATCGTGAATTCCACGAAGCGGCCCTGCAAATTGTTGTATTGCGCGTCGAGGGAAGCGGCGGCGGGATCGTAGGCATCGGTTTCGGTCGAGGCGGCGGCTTTTTCGTAAGTCGCGCGCAGGCGTGCGGCACCGGGTGTGCCGATTGTGGCGGGCTGCACGCCGACGACATCCAGGCGAACTTCGATGTTGGCGACCTGTTTCAGTTGCGACGCGGCTTCGGGATTGACGATTGGAGTAGTTGTGGTGCCCGTGGTGGTGGTGCGCGATTCGATGTGGTAGCGGAAGGATTCGCCCATGGTGAAGTTTGGAGTTAAGTGGATGCGCGGCGAACCGGCATTGCCGAGGGACGGCAGGAGCAGCAACAACCCTGCGAGAATCCCGGCGCAACAGGCCAGGGACATGCTGCAAGCGAAGCGGTGGTGGCCATTACTCGTCACATAACTGCTTCGGCAGGGTTCGCGGCCTGCCTCAGGGGTTGAAACCCCTGATGTTCGCGAGCTTTTCGGCACGGTTAAAGCCGTGCCCTGACGAACTGCGCACGAGGGCTCCAAGCCGATCAATTCCTCTGCTCCGTGGTTTCTTGCTCGGTGGCGCGCGACGCTGACGGGTTCACTGGCTGGAGCTTCGGAGAGCGGATGGGTCCGGTGAGATTGAAGAGCTGCGCTGCGTTGGGGGCGGGGTGCGCCGGGGCGCTCGCGCCGGCGCCGGGAAGCACGCGCAGCTGAAAGTTCAGATTGCGCGAGAAGTCCACGGAGCCTGTGGCGGCTACGTCTTGCGCCGCGCCGGTGAGGCGCAATCGTTCGAAGATAATTTTTTCGTTGCTACATGAAAATATGGCAGTGGCTGCGGGGAACGAGCTCGATCCCGGACGCGGCTGCGCTTCGCGCGCGGAGTCCAGCAGGTTGATATTTTGCAGCTGGGCGTCGGTGATGCGTGCGTTGCCGCGGCATTCCAGCGACGAGACCAGGTCGGCGCGCGCGGCACCGCTGGATTCGAGCGAGAATTCGCCGGTAGCCGAGCCGGTAAATAAATCGGCGAGCGTGGGAAAAGCAGCAGTGAGAGCTGCAATGTCCACGCGGGAATAATCGAGATTCAGACGGTAGGCGGGCGTGGCCGTGAGTTGCGCGTCGAGCGAGCCTTCCAGCGTGCCGCCGAAGAATTGAGCGGCGGCACGCGAAACTTCGATGTGGCGGCCGCCGATCTTTACGTCGCTCTGTAAATGGTGAAGGGCCACGGGAGTGAGCGCGAAATCTTCTATGTTGATGCGACCTTGGGCGCCTAAGTTTTCCGGAACTGCGTTCGCAGGCGAACTGGAATTCAGGAACGGCAACACACGGTCTAGAAAACTTTGGCGCCAGCGCGGATTGAGCCAGCGATCGAGGTCGGCAGCGGAAAGCGTGTCGGTGGATAGCGCGAACTGCCACTCGGCGGCGGGTTGCGCGTCGGCGTGACGATCGTCGCGGCGAGCTTCATAGCGGTCGAAAGTACCGGTCCAGCGCGCGCCGAAAGCGTCGGCGGAAGTGAGCGCGATATGGCGCACGCCCACCTTCAATTCCGCGCGCGCCCTGATCTGCTTCACCGGCTGATTCAAGAATGGCGTGAGGAGTGAGGCGCCGGCCGGTTCCCCGCCCCACTCGATAGTGCCGAGAGGTTGGGTCTGCCAGGGAAAGTGCGCGCCCTGCCAACGCAAATCGCAGCGCACGGGACCAGCAAGATCCCACCCGCGCGAAATATTCCAACCGAGCGCGCCGGCCGTAGCCACGAGATCGCGGACCTGCGCGAGACTGCCGGACAAACGATAGGTGGGAAATTCGCGCTGGCCGGAACCGGCGATTGCTTCGATGCGAAATGAACCGTCTGCGGCGCCGTAGGAAACAGTGGCGGGCTGGAGGGTAAACATTTCGTGGTCGTAACGGAATTGGGCTTGGCTCAGGTGCGCGGGCACACGCAGCGCGGGACTCGTGAGATTTACGTTCGCGATGGCAGCGGCGGCGGACGTCAAGCGCAGCGGCCACGCGGAAAATCCTGCGCGCACACTGGCCGAGCCGCGCAACGCGATGTCGGGAGCGACATTGGAGCGAAATGCACGGATCCAGGCGAGCACATCATTCAGATCAAGCTGCGATTGAGTGACTTCGAATTGTGCGGGCGTGGCGACGGCCAGGATCGCCGGCGCGATTTTTGCTTCCTCGGGCGACGGCCACGCGAAATGCGCGTCGGCGCGCGCCCAGGAATGCGGCGCCTCGATGGTGGCTTCGGTGATGTCGAGGCCAGACGCGAGCGGATAGAGGATCATCTTCGCATTGACGTTGACGGCGGGATTGTCCGGACGAACGGCGAAATCCCAGCGATGCAGGCGGCGCAGTTCGGCGCGACCTTGCAGCACCCAGTTGCTGCCTTCCGTTTCGGCGTGAACGACGAGCCCTAAATCGCCGCGAACGCCGAAATCATAGCCGTGCGCGAGATGCAGAAGGTCGGAGAGCGAAGCTTCGTCCCACGCCAGATCAAGGACAGCGGGGCGCAAGCGCGATGAAGTTCCGCCGACGTGACCGGAAACGCGAATCGTGCCGGCCTGTTGCAGGAGCACGGCGGCGCGCGCTGGGACAGCTTCCAGGTTCAGCGTCCAGCGGCCGGCGCGATCGGGTTCGATGTAGCCGTTTACGTCGGTCAGGGCGAAGGGAAGTTTTTCGTCGTCGCGTTTGAAATTGATGCGGCCGGAGGTTACGTCGATGCGGCCGAAGCGCACCGCCGGGGCTGTGGATGACGACGGCGCGGCGTTCGCGGATTTGGGAAGCCATTCGGCGACGTTCCAATCGCCCTCGGAATTGCGCACTAGGTTCAGGCTGGGGTGTTCCAGCGCGATGGCGCCCAATTCCATGTGGCCGCGGAAGAAACTTTGCCAGCGCAGGCGCACGGTGAGGGAATCGGCGCGCAGAAAATATTCGTGGCCGAAGCGCGGGTCTTCGCCGAATGTGACGGAATGCGCTTGGAGGGTGGGCCCGCCCCACAGAGAGAAATCGTAACTGCCGACTTCGACGCTGCGGCCGAAAACGGTTTCGAGCTTGGCGGTCAATCTTCTCTGCAGGCGGGGATGGCGGATTAACAGCGATATGCCGACGTCCGCGAGCCACAGAAGAAGCAGCAGAGCGACGAGCCCTTTAAACCAAGGCGACCAGGAGCGACGCCGCAGCGGGGCCGGTTCCGGCGGCGGGGTGTTGTGCAGAACGGGTTCTGAAAGTGTTTGCGACATTACCGGCGACAGCGTACGTGCTGGAAACTTGAACGGCGGGCACGGCATGCCGTGCCCCTACATCCACCGCGAATCCTACCTTAGCGGCAAAAGCCGCGCGTACCTACAAAGATTCCTGAGGTAGCGGTGCGCGGCCATCGTGTTAATGGACCTCGCGCAACATGCGATTCCAGCGGGTCTGCACGCGCAGGTGCAACAGGGTTTCGCCGATGCCGCGCAGCGCGCTGGAGGCATCGCGGGAGCGATAGTCCGCCGAAGTGGCGCGCACCGACCAGTAAATCAACATCGGCTTGCCCATGATGGCGTCACGATCCACGAAACCCCAGTAGCGGCTGTCCGCGCTATGGTCGCGATTATCTCCCATGGCGAAATAATGATTGGGCGGGACGACCAGCTCGCCGTTGTGCACGTAATCGAAAAGCTGGGCGGCCCATTCGCGCCGGGCGACGAATTCCAGTGCTGCACGATTGGCGGGCGGGAAATTGTCACCGTAAGGGTCCTGGTACGCCGGATCGCGCACCACATAAGGCTCATGTAGCAGTTCCCCGTCGATGTAAACGCCGCCATTCACGATGCGCAGGCGATCGCCGGGCAGACCGATCACGCGCTTCACGTAGTGCGGATGATCGTCGAAAGGAAATTTGAACACGATGATATCGCCGCGGCGAATGTCGCGATAGGGCAGGAATTTGTCGTACCAGGCGCCGGTGCCTTCGAAGATGAACTTGTTCACGAAGACGTGATCGCCGATTAGCAGCGTCGGTTCCATGGAGCCGGAAGGGATTTTGAACGCTTGAACGATGAAAGTAGTGCCGAACAGGGCCAGGAGCATCGTGACCAGAAGCATTTCCAGAAATTCGGCTAGGCTGCTGCGGGGCCGGGCGATTTTGTGTGGGGCTGCGGGTGTGCCGTGGGCGGCGAGCGGTGCGGCTTCGGGCGCGGTTGCTGGGAGCGCCGTGGTTTCAGATGCCATGCATTCACTTTAGCAGCTTGGGGAAAAAATCAGCAAGGGTGGTTCTGTCGTGGGCGCACGAAAAGCTGGGGATCAAAGCAACGGGCACGGCATGCCGTGCCCCTACGGCAACTCGTCAAATCAGCGATCTTGCCAAGCGGGGGCGCAGCCCTTCGATCCGCACCGCGGGATCGAAGGATGAATTGCCCTCCAGGGCGATTCACAAGCAGCGCCCCTACTGCGGTCAGTTGAACGCACATCAACACGACAGAAAAACGGGCGCGGCGCGCAGGAGCACTACGAAACGGGGGGCGTGTCGCGGGACTCGAGAATTTGTAGGGCGGTGCTCGCGGCTTGTTGTTCGGCTTCTTTTTTGCTGCGGCCTGTGGATGCGGAGAGGCGTTCGCCACCGTGCCAGACTTCGACTTCGAAAACTTTTTGGTGTTCGGGGCCGGACTCGCTGCGTATGCGGTATTCGACGGGAGAGCGAGCGCGTTGCTGCAGCCATTCCTGCAGGGCTGATTTGTGGTCGGCACGCTCGAGGCCTTCGCCGTGTCCGGATAGAACAGGGTCGAGTACCGTACGCTGTAAAAAAGAAGCGGCTGCGGCCAGCCCGGCATCGAGATAAATAGCGGCGAGGATCGCTTCGTAGGCGTCGGCGAGCAGCCGCTTCTTGTCGCGGCCGCCGGTTTTTTCTTCGCCTGGGCCGAGACGAAGATAGTGGCCGAGTTTCAACTTCTTCGCCGCGGCGTGGAGAGAGGTAGCGCTTACCACGCGCGCCAGCCCCTTGGAAAGCTGGCCGGAATCCCAGTCGGGAAAAGCACGGCAGAGGTATTCGCTCGCGATCAATCCAAGAACGCGGTCACCGAGGAATTCCAGGCGCTCGTTGTCCGTGCCATTCGAAGACTGGCGATGCGAACGGTGGGTGAGCGCGCGACCGAGTTCCTCGGGGTGCTGGAAATGGTGGCCGAGGATGGATTCGAGTTCGGCGCGCTCCTCTGGTGTCATGACGCAATCACCGTAATGATTATTTAGGCGGCGCGGGCTGGGCGGCGGCCTGCTTCTTGGCGTCGGCGCCCATTTGCTTGCAGCGATCCTGCAAGCCGCCGGGCATCGCCGCGCATTTCTGGAACGCGTCCGCGGATTCGGAGAAGCGCTTCAGGCGAGTGAGCTCCACGCCCATCACGTAATAGTCGGTAGCGTCCTGATTGGCAGGGTCGGCGGTGGATTTCTTCAGCTCGGCGATGGATTGCTCGTAGTCCTGGCGGCGGAAATAAATCAAGCCCAGTCCGCTGTGCGCCTGCGACTCGCCCTGCGCCTTTACCTTGGCGAACTGCTCGTCGGTCAAGTTCGCGGGCTTGGGAAGAGCCGCGAGAACTTCCAAGGCGTGCTTTTCATATTTTTCGCCCTTGTCGAGCCGGCTTTCCGCTGCCAGATCGTTGGGATCGTAATTGTGCGGGATCACCCAACCGACCAAGACGAGCACGGTGACGTCGTCGGGATTCAGAGCGAGAGTTTTATCGGCGTCAGCGTACATCTTGGGGAGATCCTGTTTGGAATATTCCGCGGTGGTCAATCCCTGGTACACCTGCGCGTCGTACTTGCCGTTGGGATATTTCTCGACATACTTCTCGCCGAGCAAGATGCGCTTGTCCGCTTCTTCCGGCTTCGTATCGCTGAAGGCTTTGTAGGCGGCCTCTTCTTCCGGATCGGCTTTGGGCGCGGCGGGTGCGGCTGCCGGTTGCGTTTCCTTCTGCGTTTGTTGTTGCGCCTGAGATGCAGCTGGGGCCTGGGTGCTCGGCGTTGTCGGCGCTCCGCCCTGCTGCGCGAAGGAATGGGGAGGCAAAAGGAACACGGCGAGGAGCGCGCCAAAAGCTGCCAGACCACTGCGGATCGAAGGGATCATCATTTTTTGTTGCCTTCCTTTTTAGAATAACTCCGAACCCACGGCCGGCTGATAGCCCGGGTTGAAGCCTATTGCTTTGGCGGCGCGATTGTGCCGCCTGCGCCGCGCGGATTATACGGCGCATCAATTCCTCGTTGCGCGGCAACGCGAGCTGCTTCCGGCGCGCCGGCAATCGCCAGCGCCGCGCGATATTCCGCGACGGCCTGTTCGCGCTCTTCCGCGAAATCGTGCAAGCGCCCCAGATACACATGCGACCAAGACACGACGCCGGGATCGGGAGCTGCGGCCGACGCCACGGGGCCAGCAGCCACCAATTTTTCGAACAGCTCCTGCGCGCGGTCCGCATCGTGATTCAGCAAGGACGCGACAGCCAGACCGAAACTTGCCCGGGCGTTGTCCGGATATTTCGCCAGAATCTTCTCGAAAGTTTTTCCGGCTGCCGCGGGATCCTGCAGCGCGATTTCATGATCGCCCTGCGCCAAGGCGGCTTCCAGTTCGGATTGCGGATTGGCGGCTTGTCCGGGCTGCAATCCGGCGCGGGCGCCGCCGGGCGCTGCTTTTTCCGGGCCTGCTTCGGGCAGCGCCGCGAACTGAAAATTCTGCAGGCGCTTCTGCTCGGCGGCCAGGTCAATCCCTTCGATCAGGTCGGGGAAATAATACGACATTGCAGGCTCTGCTTTCTCAAACTTCTGCAATTGCGCGACGTACGAACGGACCATGATGAATCCGTCCTGATCGTCTTCGGCCAGCACGGCTTCTTCCTTGTCCGGCTTCAGGTGGCGAATACGCAGCTCGACGGCTTTGATGAGGCATTCATCGGCGTAAGCCATGAAATCGTTCTTGTATTCGGGGGAAAGTCGCGGCGCGCGTGCGGCGATATTCAGCAAGCCGCGCTTTTTCATTACGGCTTCGCGGTATTTCAGGGGCAGCGGATCGAGGAGGAAATGCAAGTAGGCGTGGCGAACGTCGGCCTCCGGAAATTGCGGGCCGCCGTCCACGACGATGGCGTAATGATTACCGTTGTTGCGGAAGTTGGTGCGATTGCCCACCAGCGGCTCGATGTATACGGTGAAGGAATGCGCATAGCGTGGCTTGTAGATTTCACGCAGGTAGGCGTCGGAGACAGTAACGACGCGGCGCACCGGAGACTGATAGCGCTCGATGGCGCGATTGTATTCCGGTTCTACCGAGGCCCAGCGCAAATCGAGATGCGCCTCGTGATAAAAATTGGCGAGCACTTCCTGGAAGCCTTCGATGGCCAGCGCGTCGGGAGGGAGCACGTCGTGATCCAGGAGAAATGTGAAGTTGGGCGGCGGCCCGATCACCAGGGCGAAAGTGATATAACGCGAAAGCGTCTCGCCGGGATCGGCCAGCGCGTAATCGCGATAGAACTGGCGGAGCGCGTCGGTGGCCGGCCCTTGCAGCTTCAGCAGTTCGCCGCGAAGCGCCAGCCGCGAAGGCATTTCGCTGAGCGTGCTTTCGTCGGCGGCGAAGCCGGCGGCGTCGAGAGCGCACATAACCGAGAAGATCGACTGGCTGGCTTCGACGCTGACTCCGGTCTGGGCGCCTTCGGGTCCGGCTTGCCCGCGCGTGGCGGGAGGGACGGCGGTGCTGAGCAATATGATGGTCGCAGCGAGAAAAACTTGCGCTAGAAATTTCTGGGAACGCTTTGGGATGACGGAACTCCTCACTTATTTTGCCGAGTTCGCTGTGCTTAGTTCAGGAACTCGCGCACAGCCCCGTGCAGTGCGCACTTCTTGTATAAAAGATGCAGAGAGACTCTAAATGGCAGCCTGAGCAGAGTCAAGGAGGCAGCGGGCTAGGCAAGTGTTCAGCACGTCAAAGGATTTTACACAGAGTACACAGAGGAAAAGCGGAGGGCACAGAGAAAACGTAGGCAACGGCGCGCCACACCAAGAGATTCAACGGAGAAGACACAGAGGTCGGAACGCAGAGCGCGCAGAGGAACAAATCAAAAGTGGGCGCAGCGAGCAGCGTCCCTCCCACTGCAACACCGTAGAAGCGTGCTGCTGTCAGCCGCGGACGTGGACTTCGCTGAAGCTTACTAGCACGCGGCCGCCTGCCTGGGGACGACCGAAACTGAATTGGGGGCGAAAGCGCGAGAAGAGCATCACCTGGTCGAGCTGGTGCTGCACGGCTTGATCGTTGGGACCGGAGAGAATCTTGTAATAGACCACTTCGCCGGAGGCGTTCAGCGTGGCTTCCAGCAGCAGCTCACCGGATTCGGAATGCGCGGCAGAGCCGACCACGCCGGGAACCGGAAATGGCGCCAGGCTTTCCAGGCGCGCCGGCTGCACCAGGTTCAGCGGCAGGTCGTTCGGCACGATGCCGCCCATGGGAACGCCGACCAGAATGTTCTGCACGATCAGAACGAAGGCCACCAGAGCCGTCAAAATTCCGCCCGTAGCCGGAACCGCCAGGGGCTTCAGAATATTTTCAAACGTGATGGCCGCGCGAGACCACATGCGGCGAACGTCTGCCCAGGGTGCGCCAGACTGCACAGCACGCATACGGATGCGCAGCGCAAGATCCGCGGGCGGTGGAGCGGGCGCAACGGCAGCCAGACAAACGGCCAAGCGGCGGAAACGCTCCAGCTGCACGTTGCAGTCTTCGCAGGCGACGAGATGTTCGCGAACCAAGCTGTGTTGCTGCGCCGAAATCGCGCCGTCGAGATATCCCGGGAGGTAGCGTGCGGCCTGACGGCAGTTCATCGGAGACCTCTCAACGAACGAGCGGCAATTTGAGCGGCCACGGCAGAAAGTGGCGCCGCGGATGTGGTTGCGGATGGCGATGGATGCTGATGAGTATGCAGCTCGGACGTTGCCGGATACGAAAGGCTCGCGTGCTCGGGCGTAGCGGAAGAAGTCCTTTCCGGAGCGCGCACCAGCGGATCGAGAATTTCTTTCAGCAGGCGGCGGCCGCGCAGGATGCGGGACTTCACGGTGCCGACGGATACTTCAAGCACTTCAGCCACCTCTTCGTAAGACAAGCCTTCGAGATCTCTTAAAATCACAGCGCTGCGGAAAGCATCCGGTACTTGCGACAGCGCACGGCGAACTGTAGCTTGCATTTCCCGCGTCTCGCACTGCTCCAAAGGCGAAGCTTCGGAATCCTTTAGATCCAGCGCGGGATTCTTGCCTTCTTCTTCCGCGTCGATCGAAACTTGCTGCCGATGATGGCGCCAACACCAGCGGCGGTGGTTCAGGGCCTGACGAACGGAGATGCGATAAAGCCACGTCTTCAGCGAACTGCCTTGACGGAATCCGCGAATCCCGCGAAAGGCGCGCAGGAAAACTTCCTGCGTGACGTCGGCGGCGTCTGCAGAATCCGAAAGAATGCCGTAAACCAGGTTGTACACCCCTGCGTGATAATAGGTGACCAGCCAGTCGAATGCCGCATCCGAGCCCGCTTGCAGCTCGGTGACTAATTCCGATTCATCGCGGCCCCACGGCAGTGATTGCGCAAAGTCGGACATGCCGTTCTGTTTACCCTCCCGAAGCGCCGAGCTTCAGGGCGTGTCCTTCTAAATAGTTAGACACCGAATGCCCTGAATCGTTTCAAGCATAGCAGAAAACGCAGAACGGGGTATGTGCCGAAGGTACTGGCACGATCGATTGCGGCTGAGAGATGTAAATCGCTTAGTTTCAGAGCAGTACGAACTTGCGAGGAGTGGTTTGGTGGAGCCGACGGGGTTCGAACCCGTGACCTCATCGATGCCATCGATGCGCGCTCCCAACTGCGCTACGGCCCCACAGTGCTCATTTCTTTATAGCACCCGTGCGGCGCGGGGTCAAACGCGCTTGTGTTGGCGATTGCCCCAGCCATCGCGGATAGTAAAGCCGAGATCCGCGTACCATTGACTTAGTCCACAGACTTAGTCTACGCTGGCAAGCATGGAAGTTAATATTCATGAGGCCAAGACGCATCTGTCGCGACTGCTGCAACGCGTGGCGGAGGGCGAAGAGGTTGTCATCGCACGCGCGGGCGAACCGATCGCGCGATTGGTTCGAATTCAGCCGGAGCGAACCACGCGTCCACTGGGCATGGATAAGGGCTCCGTCGTGGTTCCTGATGATTTCAACGATCCCCTGCCCCCCGAGTTGCTCGCGCAATTTCTGGGAGTAGAAGTAGCAGAGCTTCCCCAAAGCCCGGCCAGAAAGAAGCGAAGACGCCAGAAGCGAAAATGAGGTACCTGCTCGATACGTCTATATGGTTGTGGAGCGTCGGCTCCGTCGACAGGATCAACAAACAGGGCCGTGACCTATTGGCAGACGGAAAACAGGAGTTTTATCTGTCGGCCGCCAGTAGCTGGGAAATCAGCATAAAAGCGGCGTCCGGAAAACTGCAATTGCCCGGGCCGCCCCCAAGCTACGTACCCAAGCGATTGGCCGACCAAGGCATAATTCCTCTCCCAATTCTTCATCAACATGCGCTCGCCGTCTACGATCTGCCAAAGCATCACACCGATCCGTTTGACCGATTGCTAATCGCGCAGGCGCTAATGGAGGAGATGGTCATCCTCACTTCGGACAGCATCTTTCGAAGATACGCGGTGGCAATCGTGTGGTGCGGTTAGGACATTGAAAAGCTGTTGCGCGATTTGAAAGCCGCGTCGCGCGGCGTTTCTAGCGGCCGCCTTTAAACCAGCTGTAGCCTACGGTGAACAGGAACGTGCCGTTGTAGCCGGGGTTATGATTGCCCAGGCTCGCGCTGGAAAGATGGCCGAAGGAGCCTTCGAGGAAAAGCGCGCGGCGTGGCTTCACGAACAGGTGCGTCCCCACCACGAATTGCGGGGTGAAATTTACGGGCGACGTATCGCCAGGAGGAATATTGCTTTTGGTGAAGACGATGCCTCCGGCGATAGCCATGTAGGGCGCCATCTTCTGCCAACTGGTGAAATTCCACTGCCAGATGACCGGCTTGAAGCTGCCGCCGTAAACGCCGCCTGCGGGAGGAAGGACCGCGTAGAGTGGCAGAACGTCCACAGCCCACTCGAAATTACCGTGCAGTACGCCGTGGAGATGGTTGCCGGTGAGGATCCAGCCGATGCGTCCCCCGCCGTAAGCGAACTGGGTGTCATCCGATTTCCCGAAGCCGAGGCCCCCGCCGCCGAGAACTCCCAATTCCCAGGCATGTCTCGTCAGCGATTGAGCTGCCCAATCCTGCGCGATAGGTGGGGCGGGCGCGGCAGGCGAATCCTGCGCGGCGACGGCGGTGGTAAGTATCAAGCTGCAAAGAAGTGCGGCTAACAATTTCATATCATTTCCTAGCTGCGGCGAATTTGCGGCGGCGCTGTACGCCGATCGTGAACTGGCGAGACTACGTGCGGAAGACCAGCCGGTCAAGCTGAAAACGCGAAAGCAATATTCGCAAATCGCGGAGCCGACAAACGACATGGCATCGCGGCGGCGATGCGTCTAGAATGCTCGGGCCATGGCGAAAATCACATTTTTGGGCGCGGCGGGAACGGTGACAGGCTCGAAGTATCTGCTGGAAACGGGCGGCAAAAAATTGCTGGTGGATTGCGGCCTGTTCCAGGGATCGAAAGAACTGCGGCAGCGGAATTGGAATCCGCTCACGGTGGATCCGGCGACGATTGATTGGGTGCTTCTGACGCACGCGCACATCGATCACACAGGCTACCTGCCGCGCCTGGTGGCCGCCGGATACGGCGGGCCCGTGTATGCCGACGCCGCGACGCACGAGCTGTGCAATCTGCTGCTGCCGGATTCCGCGCACCTACAGGAAGAGGACGCGCTATTCGCGGCGCGCAAAAAGTACAGCAGCCACAAAGAGCCGCTGCCGCTGTACACGGTGACGCAGGCGGAGGAGGCCCTCACGCGATTCCAGGAAATACCGCGCGAGGATGCGTTCACGATCAGCCCGGAATTTTCCGTGCGCACGCACGATGCCGGCCACATCCTGGGTTCCACATGGCTGGAATTGACGATCACCGAAAACGGCAAGAAGACGCTGGTGGTTTTCTCAGGAGATATTGGCCGCTACGATCAGGCGATTCTGAAGGATCCGGAGCCGCCGACGCGCGCGGATTTTCTGCTGTGCGAATCGACGTATGGCGATCGCGAGCATGGCACAGCCTCGGTGCCGGACGAACTGGCGGACGTGATCAATCGCGTGGCCAAGCGCGGCGGCGTGGTAGTGATTCCCTCCTTTGCGGTGGGGCGCACGCAGACGCTGATGTATTACCTGCGCGAGCTCGACGACGCGCGACGGATTCCGAAGCTGCCTGTGTATGTGGATAGTCCGATGGCCATCAGCGTGACGGATATTTACGCGCGGCACCACGAAGATCACGATCTGGATTTCACGAAGCTGGAACAACAAGGCGATCGCGACCCGCTGAATCTGCAAGGCGTGCACATGACGCGCGCCGTGGAAGATTCCAAGAAAATCAACGACGTGACCTCGCCCTGCATCATCGTTTCCGCCAGCGGCATGGCCACGGGAGGGCGCGTGTTGCACCACCTGTCGAAAAGGCTTCCCGATTCGCGCAGCGCGGTGCTGCTGGTGGGTTATCAGGCGGCCGCGACGCTGGGGCGCGCGCTGCAGGACGGCGCGGAGTATGTGCGCATTCACGGACAGGAAGTGCCGGTGCGCGCCGAGGTCGTCACGCTGGATCAACTTTCCGCGCACGCCGGCAGAAGCGAGCTGTTGCGCTGGCTTTCGGGATTTAACGTTCCGCCGCGCCAGACATTCCTGGTGCACGGCGAACCAAGTGGGCTGGAGGGATTGCGCGCCGGCATCGCCAGCCGTTTTCATTGGCCAGTGGTGGTGCCGGCTTACCTGCAGAGCTTCGACTTAAATACCTAGAAGTTGCCACGCGCGCTCAGCGGGCGGCGGTTTGCGCAACAAATGTGGGGATTTCAGTCGCGCGGAAGCCGAGAACGAACATGGGATGCGGGGCGACGCGGCCCCAGCGGGTTAGATCGTACTTGGCGCGGATGAAACGAATTTCTGGTTTGAGCGAAAGGTCCAGGACCTGGCGCGTCTCGCCGCGGTAGAATCGCTGCGGCATTTTCAGCAGCGGCATTTTTCCGAAGTCCTGGCCGTCGGCAGAGCCCCACACGGAAATATCCACGGATTCCTGTTCCATCTGATCGGTAATCTCCATGGTGCACAGGAACGTGCGGGTCTGGCTGGAGGAGATATCCAACGGCTGGCCTTCGCCGTTCGCGGTGAGACGCGTGCCCGGCGGTATCAAGACGAATTCCACGGCCATGCGTTGGCCTCCTGAGCGAACTGGCGGATTCTAGCACAGGTCTGGGCGCGTGTTTTTTCGTGTCGGCAAAAAAACCAAATCTGCCATAGAGGCACAGAGCCACAGAGGAAAAAAAACGAGCTGCCGCATACGAGATCAATCGCTGCGGCTGGATACAGAGGCGGCGCTATGCGCTCTTCTTCAGTTTGGTCAAGCGCTCGGCGGCGGCTTGGAAGGTTTTTTCGGTTTTGCAGAAGGTGAAGCGGAGGTGGGTGCGGCCGTCGGCGGGGTCGCGGTAGAAACTGGAGCCGGGGACGGCGGCGACGCCGATTTCGGTGACCAGATATTTCGCGAAGGCGACGTCGTCCGGGAATCCGAACGCGGAAATGTCGGTCATGATGTAATACGCGCCGCGCGGTTTGAAACATTTGAAGCCGGCGCCAGTGAGAATACCGAGCAGCCTTTCGCGGCGTTGCGCGTATTCGCTCGCGAGCGTCGTGTAATATTCCGGCGGAAATTGCAGTGCGACGGCGCCTGCTTCCTGCAACGGAGCCGCGGCTCCGACGGTGAGAAAATCGTGGACTTTGCGGATGGCCGAGCTAACTTCCGGCGACGCAATCGCCCAGCCGACACGCCAGCCTGTGACGCTGTACGTCTTCGAAAGCGCGTTGATGGTGATGGTGCGCTCGCGCATGCCCTCCAGCGTGACCATGGAAATGTGTTGCGCGCCGTCGTAGAGCATGTGCTCGTAAATCTCGTCGGTGATGGCGTAGGCATTCCAACGGACGCAGAGGTCTCGGATCGATTCGAGTTCGGTGCGCGTGAAGACTTTGCCAGTGGGATTGTTTGGCGTATTCAGAATGATGGCTCGGGTCTTTGGTCCGAACGCGGCCGCGAGTTCCGCCGGATCAAACGCCCAATCAGGAGCATGGAGCTTGACGAAGCGCGGCACGGCGCCGGAGAGAATCGCGTCCGGCCCATAATTTTCGTAGAAGGGCTCGAAGACCACCACTTCGTCCCCAGGATTGATCACGGCCAGCATGGAGGAAATCATGGCTTCGGTGGAACCGCAGCAAACAGTGATTTCGCGCTCCGGGTCAATGCTCATGCCGACATTCGTGCGCGAGAATTTTTCAGCGATGGCGTTGCGCAAGGATTTCGCGCCCCAGGTGATGGCGTATTGATTGATGTCAGCGGCGATCGCTTCCTGCGCAGCGCTTTTAATCAGAGCGGGCGCGGGAAAATCGGGAAAACCCTGGGAAAGGTTCACGGCTTTATGTTGCAGAGCCAGGCGCGTCATTTCGCGGATGACGGATTCGGTGAACTGCGCGGCCTTCCAGGAAAGCTGCGGGCTAGTGGCCGGGGCTGGTTGCGGCTTTACGGGATTCATTCGTCGCGCCTCGCACGGGTTGCGTCCCGTATAACTTACGATAAATGTCGGCGTTGCGCGTAACGATTTCCACGTATTCGCGCGTTTCGGTGAAAGGGATGGAATCGACAAATTCAGCCGGCTCGCGATAGCTCTGGCCGGTGGTCCAGAAGGCGACGCGATCTTCTCCGGCATTGTAGGCAGCCAACGCGGATTCGACGCTGCCGAAACTGCGTTGCAGGCCGGCAAAATAAATCGTCCCGATATGAATATTGTAATCCGGCTGAAAGAGCATCGGCGTGGAATAGCGCACCTTGGCTTGCTTTGCGAAGCGCTGTGCCGTTTTCGGCAAGAGTTGCATCAGCCCGAAGGCGTTGGCGTGCGAGCGAGCTTCAGGATCGTATGCCGACTCCTGACGGATTAACCCGGCGGTGAGCATAGGGTCGACACCGGCCGTGGTGGAGCGCGCCACGATGAAAGACTCGTAAGGCATGGCGTAGGCAGTGAGCCAGACTTCGCGCGGCACTTGGCCGAACGGACGCCATTCGAGCTGCGGATACATCTGGCGCACGGTTGCGATCGCGGCGCCCATGTGCCCGGCGCTTACTGCTTCTTGTGCGGCTTCGAGCAAGAGCCGGGGTTCACCGGTTGCAGCGAAGGCTGCGCGCAGTTCGAGTTCCGCGGAAGCGTCGAAGCCGATCGAACGAAGCGCGTCGGCGCGCAATTGGCGGCTCGCGGCGGCCGCCGGAATGGAATTGCCGAGTGGCAGCACTGGAGGCACGGGCGGAATCGTCGCGAGGATATCCGTATCGGATCCCGTACCAGGCCCGAGCGCGCGCAGGCGCTTGGCCCCAATGACCGCAAAATAATTCTGCGGGAAACGCTCCAGCAATTTCGCGTAGTAGGTGCGCGCCAGCGCGGAGTTCCCTGCTTCCTCGGACAAACGGCCGAGCCAATAGACCGCGTCCGGCGAGAATTGCGAGCCGGGAAAGTGGCGCAGGTGTTCGGCAAGGTCCGCGGTTGCGTTGGGCTGGCGTTTGAGAACGGCTGCCCAGGTGACGCGCCACTGAGCCGGAAGCGCATCGGCAGCCGTCGGGAAATTGGCGTAAAGGCGCTGATAAAAGGACGCAGCGCGGTCGCGATCCAGTTGCACCCAATAATAATTTCCTGCCAGGAAGAGCGCGGATTCGGACCAGCGACTGTCTGGAGCGCGCGCCACGGCTGATTCCACCGCGGCGATCATTTGCGTTTCGGAGGGGCGGTCACGATAGTAATTTGCGATGGTGTAATAGCGTTCGGCGTCCACGTCGGGGTCGGCAATTTTGCGTGCGGAAAGCTCCGAAGTGCTCGCGCCCTGAGCGACGCCACATTCGAGTATGCGAATTTCCGCGCGTTCACGGTCCGCGCCCGTCACCTGCGGCAGCAGGCGCGCGTACTCGTTGCGGGCATCGCTCCACTGATGGGCTGAGAAAATCGTATTGGCGTGCTCGAGCTGCTGTTCGATGGGAATCGCGGCCAGCTCGCCACCAAGGGAACTGTGCAGGAAGGAAAGTTTCTCGCCAGCTTCGCGGGCCTGATCGCTCAGGGGAAAGTGCAAATAAACTCGCTGATAGTCCGCGGCAGCCGGGAGAGGTTGCGCGGATTGTTCGCGGGCTTCGGCGCGCAGAAAGAGCAGCGCGGGCTTATCGGCGGTTGACGGGTAGGAGTCGAGAGCGGCGAAAATTTGCGCGGGCTGGTTGACCGCGAGCGCGGCGATGCCAAGAGATTGCAGGACCTGGTCGGTGATCACGGAGTCGGGATAATCCTTGCGATATTCCTGCAGCTGCGCGAGAGCCTCCGCATTGTGATTCAGCGCGAGATTGGCTTGCGAACTCCAGTAAAGAGCGTAATCGCGCAGCAGCGGATCGTTTTGCGCGATCTTCAGCCAATTTGTAGACTGCGGATAGTGCGCTTTACCATAATCGTAATATCCCAACGCCAACGCGGCGCGATCGCCCAACACGCCCGAAGATTTCTGCAGCGCGAAGGCGCCAAGCTTCGCATAGGCGGCAGCGGGATTTTTCTGTTTCAGGGCGCGCGTCCATTGCTCGAGCTGTTTGGTGGCGGCTGCGGAGGGCGCGGGTACGGAATCAGAGGAAGCGGCGGGCTTCTTCGCGTGCGTGGTGGCCGGCGGATGGATCTGACCTTGCGAAGCGTGCTGCGCTAAGGCAACGGGCGACGAGCATACTGCGACCGAAAACACTGATAGAAACGCGACTGCGCGCATTGCGGGGCCGAGGAATTTCATACAGATTTATTCTAATGCCGCAGAACGGGCGAGGGATACGGATATTCGCCGAGGGCTTTGGCATCGCCATCCGCGAGAATTTCCACCATCCAATCGTAAAAATAATCCACCGGATGATCCTGAATCGCGCGAAAGCGGCGATCGTATTCCTTGCGTGCTTTATCGATATCCACGCGCAGCCGCACGCAGATGTCCTTGTGTTCGCGGCCGAGTTTCACTTCCTTGGGCTGCAACAGCTTGATGTCCTGCATGGCTACTTTGGCCACGCGGTTGGCGCGGCGGTGCAGTTCCTGCTCTTCGCGGGGAAGATTGGCGAGTTCGAAGACTTCTTCGACGACCTCCGGTTCCGGGGGTGGTGCAGCCGGAGGGGCGGCAGCCGTTTCGGCCGCTGCGTTTAGCACTTCTTCTGGCTCTTCGACCCATTCGAGTTCGGCTTCGGTTGGCTGCTGAACGGCGGCTGGAGGCGTGGTTTCTTCGACTTCCACGGTTTCGCGCGCCGATTCGTGAACAGCTGCTTCCTCTGCAACGTCCTCGGACGCTTCCGCCGGTTCCGCTACCGCGACGGATGACGACGCTTCGGCAGGTTCGCGGTCTTCGGAAGATTGCTGTTCGCGCGGAGGATTGAGAGCTACCGCAACGAAGTTCGAAAGCACGGAAAGTCCCGCAGCCAGAGCGGCGGCGGCAGTTTGCGCGCGCAGCAACGCCGGCAAGGCGTTGCTGGGTCGGCTGGAAGCGCAGGCGGCGACCAGATCAGAATAGGCGTGCTGAAGTTCGTCCGCGGTGCGCTGCAGCGGCGCGAGGTTATCGCGCAAGGCGCGCGAAACCGCCTCTTCCAGGGCCTGCTCGAGCGATGTTTTCCTTGGAGTCAAAGGAATATCCGCCTCTTTTGGATTATGGAAACGGTGACGAGGGGTGTCAACGGACATTACGGAAGCGCGTTCCTGCCATGCAGCGGCGAGGTGAGGGGCTGGTGCCGTTCCAGCCTGTTTGAATACTGTGCGAATTGGGACAGCGCCAGTCTTCGCGCTCTGGATACGATGCTAAGCGTGCGCTGTTGTTTGCGGTGGCAACATTGTGCCCCGGGCGACGGCATAAGGAGAATCGGAATGAAGAAATCGCTATTTACGGGCACGTTGTCGCTGGTGCTGCTGATCGGTGGCTGTTCTACGACTCCAGCGGCTGGTCCGGCTGGACCTCAGGGTCCCGCGGGAGATCCAGGACCGTCGGGACAAGACAGAGACCGCGACCGGGACAAAGACCGTGACAGAGACCGCGACCGAGATGCAGCCCGGCCAGGCGAGGCTCCGTCATGTCCAGCAGGACAGCACGCTTCCACGGACCACGACGGCAGACCGGTTTGCGTCAGAGACTAATGATGTGGTTTGGTCTCGGCTGTAATTCCGATAACACAGAACGCAACTAATCGAAAGCTTCTGGGCTGGAGTTCCCCGCTGCTGATAGCCGCGCTACAACTGTATTCGACAAGTGATCATTCCACGGGACTAGCGTGTCTAAGGCTGTTCCGTTTCGGGCGTAAGATGTATTTCCATGCCTGTCAGTACAGCGACGCGGCATTGGTTCTTGCAAAATTAATTGCCGATCGAGTGGGGGAAACGAGAGATGCTGACGGCGGAACAGATTCGAGAGTTGTTGCAGATGCGGCCGCATCCGATCGAAGGCGGATACTTTTCGGAGACGTATCGCGGCGCGCAAGTGATTCCGCAGAGCTTGTTGCCGGGCTATCCCGGAGACCGGGCGATTTCGACTGCGATTTATTATTTGCTGACGCCCGATACTTTTTCGGCGATGCACCGGGTGCGCGGCGACGAGATGTTTCATTTTTATATGGGCGATGCGGTGGAGATGCTGCAGTTGAAACCAGATGGAACCGGCGAAGTGATCGTGCAGGGGCAGGACATCGCCGGAGGGATGCGTTTGCAGCACATCGTGCCGGGAGGAGTGTGGCAGGGTTCACGAGTTCGCCCGGGGGGGAAATATGCGCTGCTGGGGACGACGATGGCGCCCGGGTTTGAGTATGCGGACTACGAAACCGGCCAGCGGCAGGACTTGATTACCCAATTTCCGCAGCATGCCGCAATGGTGATCGCGTTGACGCGTTAGGTCGCATGGTGGGCGCGGCGATTTGGCGCGGTATTCGCTGAAGTGATATTCTAGTGGGGTCCTACGGGGGCGCAACGGTTTCGACGGAAACTGCAGCGGCTCGAAGGCATGCCGGGACCCACCTCCCCGAAACATGGTGGAACAACACAACTGGCAACTCACAGTTGGCACTCGCAGCCTAACTTAAATTAGGCTACGCGCTCCCCCAGGCGTTACCTACGCGCGTGGGTCGGGGCGTCACACAGTAGGCTGGCTGTCGCGTTTCGGTCCGCAATGCGGCGGCGAGATCATCGGACTAGTTACTGGCGCGTCTTGCCTGTTCTGAGCGCTAGCAGCGAAACCAACGGAACGGGATAAGCATGTAGGCTTCGTGTTGCAAGGTTTCTCGGACGGGGGTTCAACTCCCCCCGCCTCCATCTTCAAATCGTCAAGCAGAAGTGCATTTTTACGATGATTATATTAGCTGTACGCCATTTTGTCCGTCTCAAAAGTCTTCCGCACGCTGGCCTCGAGTTGTTCCTGGCGGGCTTTGACGAAGGGCGAGTAATGGCGTTCGGTCACAGCAATAGATTGATGTCCAAGTAATAAGGATACCTGTTCAATCGGCATACCCGAAAGCAGCAGCTCGACCGCAAAGGTATCCCGCCACCGGTGGGCGTGGCCGTTCTCAACGCCGGCTAATTTGTAGAGTTTTTTGAACGACCGCTGATAGTCGCCCACGCATGACTTTTTTGTGCCGTGCCCCGACCAGAAGTAATAGCCCCCTGTCGTCGGCAACGCATCCAACGCATCGACTGCCCGCGGCGGGAGTGGCACCCTGACGTCCGTACCGGTCTTGGCCGTGCGCAACTTTAGGACGCCGTCTTCAATCTGGTGCTTCGAAAGAGTTACGGCATCCGTAATCCGCAAACCGGAGTATCGAAGCAAGAGCACCAGTGCTTTCAATCGTGCGCCTCGTCGCTCGTTTGGATGTTCCGGACGCGGGTATTTCCCACACGCCTCAACAACGCTTCGAAACTCGGCTTTGGTGTACGGCAACGTCGGCGGGTCGTCTACCTTGGTGGGTTTAATCAGCAATGCCGGATTCGAATCTGTCCAGCTTGATTCATGCGCAAACCGGAAAAAGGTTCTCAACGCTTCGAGTTTCTTGCGGGCGGAGTAGTTTTTGTTGATCCAGGACTCACGAAATCGGCGAAGTGTTTCAACGTCGCATTCAGATAAAAGCTGAAGGCCTTCCTTTTCTGAAAACGCCTTCAGTTGTTTGAACAGTAGCCGGTATTTGTAGACGCTCGCTGGGCGCAAACCTCGGGCCTCGGCGTCACGCACAAAAGCGTCCGTCGCCTCCGTGATTGTAACCCGCGGCTTTTTGCCTTCCTCGATCTCTCGCGCAAGTTTTGTTGCTCGTTCCCAATTCCGCGTCTTCAGGGATTTTCGATAATATTTTCCTTCGACGGTGCCTTCGACCCAGCATGGGCAATTGCAGCGGCGATATTGGCGGGACTTTTGCGGACAGGGGGCCGCGTGGCGCTTGTAGATGGCGAGCACGGCGGGGATTCTAGCGCGGCCGAAACGCGGAAGCAACTGCGGCCGACGCAGGGAGCCGGAGTTTATCAATTCAGTTCGTGGCGTAGTTAGTGGTATTGTTTCGCCACGGCGGTCAGCCGGAATCATTCATGCGGGGCACATCTCCGCTCGCAACGCGGTGCCTATGGAACGTCCAAATGTGAAGCAATGGGTCGTGCTTTGGTGTGGTGCGATCTGGATCGTGGGATCACTGCTGATCGCGGGGGATTCCGTCGTTCGCTCTTCGATTGCTGGCTGTGTCATTACGGCGCTTCTCTTTCTACAGTTGGGTGGCAAGCGTGGTGACAGTCAACAGTCACGACGCGCGGCCTTGTCCGGTCTTCCGCCGACCTCGGATGCCAATCTCGAAGCGGTGAAGCCACCTCTGGCCGACGCCGTACCCGCTGTCGAGTCGAATCCCGCAGGGGCAATCGCGCCGACAGCGCAACAAACGCCAGGTCCATCCGGGGTGGGCGGCTGGCTTGTTCCACTGGTGATCGGGATGCTCCTAACCCCGATTCTCAACATATACCTTTTGTCCCTATACGGTGAGATTTGGACGGATCGCTGGTTCTTCACCCTAACCATTGCGGGCGGCATCTTTTCTGGGTGGTCGCTCTTCGTCGCGCTCGCGCTGCTGAATAGGTGGCCGAGCGCACCGAAGCTCGCACAAGCTCAGTTGGTGAGTTCTTTGATCTTCGGGACTGGCATTGCGGTCCTGGCCGTAGTTTCAGCGGGCGTGGACATAAGCGAATCGGCACCAACGTTGATAGGCAGTTTCTTAGGCACTCTGCTGTGGGTTTCGTATTTCAACAAATCGCGACGGGTCGCGGCAACTTACGGCCCGATGCCACCTGGTCCTATCAGGATGGGCCACGCGAACGTGATGGGGCTCGCTGCCGGGGTTCTTGTTTGTTTGATCTCACTAGCCGTCGCTCATTCTCGACGACAAGTGTGGGCTGAATTTCACTCAGAAAGTGGGCACTACGAGGTAGAGGCCCCAGGCCAGGCCCGAGCATCCACACTGGAAAACGGCATAACCCAGGAAGCTTTCGGTAACGATGTCCGGGGTTTTGTAATCTCCAACGCGACCCTCACTCCCGAAAATGCCGACGCACAATCGTACTTTAGGAATGTGCGCAATGCGGTAGTCGCCAAGCTGAAAGGTACGATCATCAGGACGTCGTCGGTCGATCTTAACGGGTATCCGGGAAACGAGTTCGTCGCAACATTTCCCGGGAACGGAGTCACCGGAGATCTTCGCGGAAGGATTTACAAGACCGACTCCGAGGGATTCTTGCTACTGGTTTCCGGACCGCAAGGCGGTCGCACGGAGTCAGACGCAGACAGGTTCTTTCGAAGCTTCCGAATCGAACCCTAAT
Organism: Candidatus Acidiferrales bacterium; assembly: GCA_050012455.1. Taxonomy (GTDB): domain Bacteria; phylum Acidobacteriota; class Terriglobia; order Acidiferrales; family UBA7541; genus Palsa-295. The sequence continues at coordinate 228,161 of JBEKHD010000003.1, forward strand.
TTCTCGTGAGCCGGGTTTGTTCTGAAATCTGTACGCGTTGGGGGGTAGTTCCTTGCTGTGTCCGTAATTCCGTGATACACCCCTCCCGTCAACTCGAAAGTGAACATTTGATGGAAGTACTGCCATGAGTACCTACAAGACGCACTGCTCTAAATGTGGCGCAATCCTCAGCAATCGATTTTGTAGTGCGTGCGGCACTGATAGCGAAATACCGTTTCGCAAACGGTTCCTCTCCTGGTTTTCGTGGATGCGGCAATATCCGAGATTCGCTTTCTGGGCCGTTCTGGGCCTGTTCGGCCTCGCGTTCGGCATCGTCGATGAACACGTTGATTTCTTCGAGAAGCACGCGCCCAAGCTAAATGCGGCGTTCCACAGTGGTGAGATAACCACTTCTGGAGACGGCGAATACGTCATGCAGAAGTGGACGGATGACAGAGATAAATTGGATGCCGATATGAAGGATGCTGACTGGCAAGCAATCCGACAAGGAATGCTCAAACGTAAACCGTACTTGGATGACCTTATTCTCGAAAACGAAAAGTTCCAACGGCGAGTAAGAGTTGAGGCCGATTCCCACCTCGATGTAAACGATCCCTGTGAGAGTCTCACCATTCACGAAGCCGCGCCGCTAATTGCCCAAGCCACGCGAGTTGAACAAGAGTTTTTCGTTTTTGTGGAACGCACGACAACCGTTACGCCGGAGGTTGCCCCAGCAATGGACAAAATCCTGGATAAACAGAAGGATATAAGCAGGCGCATGTCCGAGTTCCATGAACGCTGGCAAGCCAAAGGATGTAAATAGCGGGGAAATTTATGACACCGGAAGAGATTCGCGCAGAGGTCGAACGCCGGAAGGACCGCGCTAGAGACCTGAAAATCCGAGAGACTCTCTGGGACCTTCAAAAGAGCTTTAGGAGCTACAAACATTGGTTGCGGGATGACCCTCAATTTGCCAAGCGAATCGTCTACCCTGGGGTTTGACCTGACCTGGGTTTTTTGTACCAGCGGGAGTGAGAGAGAATTCACTCTGGAGGGAAGCTGGTATGCCGATGAAGAAATACAAGCCGGAACAGATCGTGACCCTGCTGCGGCAGGTTGAAGTGGAGCTGGC
>JBEKHD010000004.1:0-385230 GCA_050012455.1 Candidatus Acidiferrales bacterium
GTTTTTCGGTCACGAATACGCTCCTGTTTCAATGAGGGCATATTAGCACACGTCTAATTTCGTTCGCCTCGTTTGTGCCGATACTCTAACCATATCTCTCAACTAAAACAACTCGTGAAAAATTCACGAGTTATATTTGCGCTAAGGGTCTCGTGCGACATAGACTCCCGCTGAGGAGGAACCCGTTTATGCAGGTTTTCAAAAACCAAAGTTTTGAAGGGCGCTCATTCGACTTGGAAGAAACCGTATTTATTGAATGCCAACTTACGAACTGCGATTTGTTCTATTCCGGCGGCGACGTGGAAATAGTGAGATCGAAGATGGATAACTGCCCCCTACATTGGCGAGGTGCCGCGAAGAATACGGTGTTTGTATTACAGTCGTTAGGCTTATTGCCTGATCTGTCGAAACAGAAAATCCCAATTCAGGTAAATATTTCTGGCCAGAACTTGAATTGATTCTACGCGGGTGCTTTTTGGGGATTCTCATGCCCTACTTGTCTCCAGGGGATAATTACCTTTTGCACATCGTATCAATACTTGTAGAAGCCGCGGCCGGATTTGCGGCCTAGCCAGCCGGCGGCCACGTACTTGCGCAGCAGGGGGCAGGCGCGATACTTGGGATCGCCGAAGCCGGTTTGCAGCACTTCGAGAATATTCACGCAGACGTCCAAGCCGATAAAATCGGCCAGTTCCAGGGGGCCCATGGGATGATTCATGCCCATTTTCATCACTGCGTCGACGGCTTCGGAAGTGGCGACGCCTTCCATCACGGCGAAAGCGGCTTCGTTGATCAGCGGCATCAGGACGCGGTTGGAAACGAAGCCGGGCGCGTCGTTCACCGCGACGGCTTTCTTTTCGAGCCTTTCGCACAAGATCTTGGTGATTTCAAAAGTATCGTCGCTGGTGGCCAAGCCGCGGATAACTTCCACCAACGCCATTACCGGTACGGGATTCATGAAGTGCATGCCAATGAATTTTTCCGGGCGCGAAGTCTGCGCGGCCAGCTGCGTGATGGAAATCGAGGATGTATTGCTGGCAAGAATTACGCCGGGCCTGAGCACCGCATCCACATCTTTCAGCAGACGCACTTTCAGATCGAGCTGTTCGGGGACCGCTTCTACCGCGAAATCGGCGACAGCAAGCGCGGCGACCTCGGTGGTCGGCTGGATGCGCGCGAGGATGACTGGCTTTTCGCTGGCGGGAATTTTTTCCTTTTTCACTTCGCGGTCGAGATTTTTGTCGATCGTTTCCAGGCCGCGCTCCAGGAAGCGTGTTTCGACGTCGCGCAAAATCACGCTGTATCCGGCGCGCGCGAAGACGTGCGCTATCCCGTTGCCCATCGTGCCGGCGCCCAGCACAGCGACAGTTTTGATTTCATAAACGGACATCAAGCCTCCAAGCCGAAAAAAAATGTAGAGGAGGTAAAGGAAGCATAGTAGGCAGAGGAACGTCAAGCGTCGCGGGACTCAGATCACGCGCCAATCTCCCGCTGGTTCGCCGGCGACGTTCCTACCCGCCCCGCTTCGACAACTTGATCAGCCGCGATCCGCGCTGATCTGCTTCAGGTTTTCGCTCAGGCTGAGCCGCTCAACGCACGCCTCAAGCGACGCGCAGCGGCAGCGCAGCAGATGCTCGAACAAGGATTTCAAACGGCGCGAGCGTTCGATGCTTCGCTCCGCTTCTTTTATCTTACGCTCAGCCAGTTTTCTCCAGCAGGGACCCACTGGGGAATCGTTGCGCAAGCCATCCAGAAAAATTTTGATTTCCGCCAGCGCAAAACCCATATCGCCGGCGAAACGGATGAGCAGCACGCGGTGAACCGCTTCCGCGGGGTACCTGCGTTGCCCGCCGGTGCGGTAGGGCGGCGCAAGTAGCCCCATCCGTTCGTAATAACGAATCGCTGACGCGTTCAGGCCGCTCCGGCTGGCAAGTTCTCCAATCTTCACGTTCCCCTCGCAGGCACGCTCGAAAATAATCGCTTGACTTAAAGTTGACTTTAACTTTTAGCATGCAGGAGCAGTTGACGGCAAATCAAAAGGAGCAAATCCATGAACAAGAAACGATTCCCAGGAATCAGCAAGAGTACCGCCGCCGCAGCCGGCGTGGCGCTGCTGCTGGCAACCAGTAGTGCGGGGCTGGCGCCTGTGCGGGCTTCGGCGGCAACGAATGCTGGGACACAACAGGCAACCAGCGACAGCAAGTTTTACTGCAACGTGAAAGCACTGGGCCCCGCCGAACGCGCGCGGCACAAGCAATTGACTGAGAAACTGATCGCCGCTCGCAACGAGATCGTCGAATTGCCGCGTGGCTACGAATTTCAGTACCTTCCGTCGGATGTCTCCGTCGCGGAGCTTGCGGGTTGGGTGACCACCGAAGCAAAATGCTGCTCCTTCTTCAATTTTCACATTGATCTGGAACGCGAAGGTAACCTCGTGTGCCTGGGTTTGACCGGCGAGGAAGGAATCAAAGCCTTCATTCGCACTGAATTTCAAGTGCCGGCGAAGTAATTGGCTCGAGACGTGCGAAAAGGGAAAGGATTCTGCCAGCAATGGACCGCGATCTAATTATCGTGGACCAGTCGCGTCGGTAACTTGGCGGATCATTTCCTGCGCGCGTTCTTGTGATGATGGCGTCACCCGAATCCGCAGCTGGCTTGCCACTTCGTCTGTTGCGGAGCCGATGCCAATCCCGCGCAGGCAGGTGATCAGGTTGTCTCGGGTGGTGGCGTCCTGGCCCGACCACACTTCGGCGGTCGCGTCGTCCGGATCGAAATCTTCGGGAACGTAATCGGGCGGGAGATCGGACAAATCGTCGTGGTCTTCGTCGGCGGACGAGTCCTGCAGCGGCGCATTCGAATCCCGGAACGCTTCGTCTGAATCCTCGGGCGCTGTTTCGCGACGGCGAGCCGCTTCTTCCAGCGCTGCGCCAGCCGCACGGTGGTCGCGCGAGTGAATAAAGACTGCATAGACCTGCTTAGACCAACCCGGCAACGAGCCGACTTTGTCGCCACGCTCGTGGTGCGCAATGTTCGCCGTGTCGAGCGTATCGATGATTCCGTCCCGAATCCTCGCGTCCGTTCCGGTCCACAATAGTTCGGGCGCATCTGAAAGTTCAGAATTGTTCGAATGAACGTCCGCTTCTTCGAGATGCTCCACGAGAGCGACGTCGCAGTCGGAGCAACGACTGAAGCCCGGCCGATATTCAGCTTTGCAGTTGGGGCAAAACATGGATTTCAGTTTGCTCCGAAACGTCTTTGGACAACGTCAGCAGCGGGCGCGATGCCGACGCTACGGAAGCTCGATGGCGAGCGCGACGGCGTTGCCGCCGCCGAGGCAGAGAGCCGCGATTCCGCGCTTCAGATTACGACGCTGCAATTCGTAGAGCAGCGTTACCAGGACGCGCGCGCCTGACGCGCCGATGGGGTGGCCTAGCGCGACGGCGCCGCCGTTGACGTTTACTTTCTCAGGGTTGAGCTTGAGCACGCGGGTCACAGCGATGGCCGCGACCGCGAAAGCCTCGTTCAGTTCGTAGAGGTCCACATCCTTATCGCGGTCCCACCCCGTTTTCTGCAGGAGTTTTTCCACAGCGTCCACCGGCGCCATCATCACCCACTTCGGTTCGACGCCGCTGACGGCCTGCGCGACGAGGCGCGCGATGGGCTGCTTGCCGAAGCGCGCGGCATTTTTTTCGCTGGTGACGATCACGGCCGCCGCGCCGTCATTCGTTCCCGGCGCGTTCCCTGCCGTCACCGTGCCGTCTTTTTTGAACGCGGGTTTCAGCTTCGCGAGAATTTCCAGTGACGTATCTTCGCGCGGCGATTCGTCCGTTTTGATTACGACCGGCTCGCCCTTCTTCTGCGGAATTTCCACGGGCACAATCTGCGCGCTGAAGAAGCACGATTTGATGGCACGAATCGCTTTCTGATGGCTTTCCAGCGCGAATTGATCCTGCTCCTGGCGCGAAATCCCGTATTTTTCGGCGACCAGTTCCCCGGTGACGCCCATGTGAAAGTTTTCGTACACGTCCCATAGGCCGTCGGTGATCATCGAATCAAAAATTTCCTGATTTCCCAGACGGAATCCGGTGCGCGCGCCCTTCAACAGGTACGGGCAGTTGGACATGGACTCCATGCCACCCGCAACAACTACTTCTGATTCGCCGAGCTGCACGGCTTGCGCCCCGAGCGCGACAGCTTTCAATCCCGAGCCGCAAACTTTGTTGATGGTCATCGCGGCGACGCGCGGGTCCAAACCGCCGCGCAGAGCGGCCTGGCGCGCGGGATTCTGGCCCAGGCCTGCCTGCACGACGTTGCCCATGATCGCTTCGTCCACCTGATTTAGCTCGATACCGGCGCGGCGCACGACTTCGGCGACAACTTTCGCGCCGAGTTCCGTCGCGGAAAGAGGCGAGAGCCCGCCCATGAATTTTCCAATGGGCGTGCGCACGGCGCTCAGGATGACGGCTCGTTCCATAGTGGCAGCTCCTTCAGGCGTTCCAGGTCGGAATCAAGATTATAAGCGCCGCGCCAGACGCGGTCAATTTTCAGCCGTTCGGATATCGCGCGCGGCGGAAGCCCTGCGCAGCGCTGCTCTGAGATTCAGGTGTAATATCGTCCGGAAATTCCGCCTGAATGAGCGACCCATGTCCGCGGAGGACAGTGATGGAACGTGACGAATTCCTGCAAAATTTCGAGCAAGTCCGCGAGAGAACTATGCGCGTGGTGCGTTGCATTCCGCCGGACCAGTTCGAGTGGACCTGCCGCGCGGGCGCTTTCACCCTTGGCGACCTAGCGCGCCACATCGTCACGACCGAACGATTCGTCTTCGCCGAGGGCGCCTGCGGACGGCCAAGCCAATACCGAGGTTGCGGCCGCGAACTCGCCGATGGTCAACAGAACATCCTCGCGTTCATGGAACGATTGCACGCGGAGTCCATGCAGATTTTTCGGGAAATGTCCGACGAGCAGTGGAACGCGAAGGGCAAATCCGCCGACGGCCACCCGATCACCGCCTGGAAGTTACTACGCGCAATGCTTGAGCATGAAGTGCATCATCGCGGCCAGATCTACGCGTATCTCGGGATCCTCGGCGTCGCCACTTGGTCGCTGTACGGGCTAAACGAACAGCAAGTGAAGATCCTCTCCGCATCTTGATTGACGCCGAGCCGGGTCGTAATTCAGCCCGGCTGAGCATCTCGATGCGAAATTCAGCTGCCTGGAAGTGCCGTAACGTCGAGAAACGACCCCGCGACGCGGCGCGCCTTCGCCTTCCGTTCGCCCGTGGCGCAATCTGTTAAGATACTCGGGCGGAAATCTACACGATGAAGTTTAACGAAAATTCGCAGCGCGAATCCGGGGCGAACGTCGGACTGAACGCCGGCCAGCGCGCAGCAGTGGAGCATGGCGACGGGCCCCTGCTGGTCGTGGCGGGCGCGGGCACCGGCAAGACACGCGTGATCATCGAGCGGATTCGCAATTTGCTGGAGACGAATCCGGACTTGGCCGGCGAGAGCATCCTGGGGCTTACGTTCACCGACAAAGCCGCCGGACAGATGAAAGGCCGAGTGGTGAAAGCCATTGGCGAACGCGCCGAGGGCGTGTGGCTCAGCACCTTCCACAAGTTTTGCCTGGAAAAGATATTGCAGGCGACGAATCCGGATTCGCAGCCGCTCGATGAAATTGACCACAAGATTTTGCTCCGGCGGCACATCGGTGAACTCAATCTGAAACATTTCCGCAGGCTACAGGACCCGGGCGAATTCATCAGTGACTTCGTGAAGTTCTTCTCGCGCTGCCAGGACGAGCTGGTTACGCCCGAGGATTACGAGCGATTCGTCACACGCCTGCGTAAAATGCATGAGGCTGGCAAGAAATCGCTGGAATCCGATGCGCTTACAATCGCGGAGGATGAAGTGGCGCGGCAGGAGGAACTGGCGCGCGTCTATCGTGTGAGCGAGCGCTTGCTGCGCGAACGCAACCTGCTGACTTTCGGCGAGCAGTTGATGCATGCCGTGCAAATGTTGCGGAACGACGAATCCCTGCTGCGCCAAATGCACGAGCAATACCGCTACATTCTGGTGGACGAGTTTCAGGACACCAACATCGCCCAGCTCGAGCTGCTGTGGCTGCTCGCGGGCGAACGCCGCAACATTGTGGCCGTGGGCGACGACGATCAGGCGATTTACCGGTTCCGCGGCGCTTCATTCGGCAGCTTCACGATTTTTCTGAAACGATTTTGCGGTGTCACCGATGCCAAGCTCGGCCCCGCCACAAAAAAATTCCTGGTTTCGCTTTCGCAGAATTACCGCTCGACGCAGCGCATTCTGCGCGTGGCCGGCGAAGTGATCCAGCACAACGAAAAGTCCCCTCTGCTGCCGCCCAAGGCGCTCACCACCGAAAATCGTGAAGGCGAGAAAATTCGCATCGCGGAATTTGGCACTCCCGAGGAAGAAGCGCATTGGGTCACGTCCGAAATCGAGCGGCTGCACGCGGCAGGCGCGCCGTGGCGCAACTTCGCCGTGCTGTACCGCAAACACACGCACCGCGAAAAACTCGTGGATGAATTGCGCAGGCGCGAAATCCCGTTCGTGATTCGCAAATTATCAATTCTCTCCAGCACGCTGGTGCGCGATTTGCTCGCGTGGCTGCGCTTGATCGTCGTGCCCGGTGACAACGTAGCCTGCGCCCGTGTGCTGGCCGCGCCGTACTGGGGCCTGGAACCGCGCGACCTGGTGCGCCTGGCAGAGCGCGCCGAGAAAAATCATCGCCGGCCGATGGGCGACGAGCTGGAGACCGCGCAGAACGAAGCGCCATTCAATAAGCGCGGCAAGCTTGGCGAGCTAGTGCAGTTGTTGCTTCAATTGCGCCAAGCCGCGAAACGCGCCACCGCGACGGAAGTTCTGGACGAACTGATCGCCGGCCTGGCTCTGGCACCGCTGCCTTCGGACCAAGATCGCTACTACCTCGACCGCTTCGTCGCGTTCGTAAAGGAATGGGAACGCAAGAGCGAAGAAAAGCAGCTGCGCCATTTCATCGAATATCTCGCCTATTTTTACGAAGCGGGCGGCGACATCTCACTGGAGGAAGAAATTTCCGACGACGCGGTGCAGTTGATGACCGTGCATTCGGCGAAGGGCCTGGAATTCCCGCACGTTTTCATCCTGCGCGTTTCCAAGAACGACTTCCCTTCCGGCGTGCGCAAAGTGGTTTTCGAATTTCCGCCGGAACTGATGAAAGAAGAACAACCCAAGTTTGATTTTCAGATGCAGGAAGAGCGGCGCCTTTTCTACGTGGCGTTGACGCGTGCAGAACGGCAACTGACGCTTTCAACGCTCGTGAACAAGCGCAAGAAACCTTCGCCGTTTCTCGATGACTTCCTGGCGAATGCGAAAATTAAAACGTTGGACACGAATCAACTCACGCCCAAAGTAATCGTGCCTCCCGCAGTGGAAGCCGCCGGACCCGAAGCCAATTCCAGCGACCCGACGCAACTCTTCCCGCCCGGCAGCGAACCATCCAGAGCCTATTCGCGCGTCGCGTTGTGGGCGAAGGCCTTTCATCCGCCGCGCCCCGAACCACTGCAGCTCAGCGCTTCGGCGATTGACGCGTACGACCGCTGCCCGATGCGCTACATGTTCCAGTACGTGTGGGGCATACGCGGCGGCGCGCACGCGATGGCCACGTTCGGCAACGTAATGCACCGCACGATCAAGGAATTCGTCGCGGAATTCGGCAAGCGCAAGAAAGTTCCGCTCGAAGAAGTGCTGGCGATTTACGACCGCGAATGGTCCGCCGCGGGATTCATCGACGAATATCACGAAGAGGAATATCGCAAGGCGGGGCGCGAGCAACTCGAGGCGTTTCACCGCACGTACTGCGGCGCTCCGGCGGATGTGCTGTATCAGGAAAAAACCTTCGAGCTGCAGCTGGAGCACGATGTGATCGTCACCGGCCGGATGGATCAGGTGAATCGCATCGAAGGCAACCAGGTCGAAATCATTGACTACAAAACCGGCAAACCGAAGGACGCAAAATCCGCGGCCAAGGATTTGCAGCTCGGCATATACGCGCTGGCCGCGGAAGAAGTGCTGGACCTCGATCCGGTGCGCCTGCTGTTTTACAACCTGGTGACCAACGAAGGTGTGGCGGCCACGCGCGACGCCAAGGCATTGAAAGAAACCAAAGAGAAAATCGCGGAAGTAGCGGACCTGATTCGCGCGCGCGAATTTCCCGCGAAGCCGGGCTTTGGCTGCGGATTCTGCGACTACAGGCCGCTCTGCCCCGCGCACGAGCAGCTGATTTCGATTCGTCAATCGCAGCGTCCATCCGGCGCGAAAGAAAGTGCAGATTCGCCGCTGCGTTCAGACTGACTCGATCACAAAAACCTGGCCGCACAAAAAAACGGGGCGTCGCGATTTCTCGCGACGCCCCGTTTCTCTTTCCAATTGGGCTTCTCTGCCTGACTAAGCCCGGGATGTTCCGCGCATGAACTACTGTGGAACTTTCTCCCCGCGATTCAGCAGCGCCGCGAATTTCACAGCGCGCTCGATTCGCTTCGTCAATCTATAAAGGCCGCCGACGTTGAAGTCAAGCAGAAAAACTTTGGCTGCGACGCAATTAAAAAAACAACGGAGCGCTAGCGAACAATGATTTCCCCTGAGCGGAAGCAACATTTGTACTTCAGCGGCTGAAGCCGCCGCGATTTTTCTGTTTCGGCGTCTTGGCTGAAGCCACGACTCGCAAAAATACGCGAGTTGCGATTAGGCTCGCGACGAACGCGCGAGATTTAGTGCAGCCCGCTCTGGTAATAACCCTGGCGCGCGGTTACGTCCAGGTCCGGGCGGCGCACGCGCACTTCGATGCTGTGAAAATCCTTGCTGCGGTCGGTATCTTGCGGCTGAAACGTGATGGTGTATTGATTGCGCGCCTGTTCCGTGACCGACGCGTAGAGATTCTCGAGGCCGCGATCCTTGCCCGCGTAAAAAGTATCGCCACCAGTGGAGGTGGCGTATCTCTCTAGCCGCGTGCTTTCCTTCTGGCCGAGCGCGTGACCCACGGAAATCGAATAAACCGAAACATCGGACTTCAACAGGAGTTGCAAGGTCTGGTCCAGCGTGTGTTCGTTGCTGTGAGAATTGTTTCCATCCGAAATCAGGAATATTATTTTCCGGCGATCGCGCCCGCGGCTCTGCAGCATCTGGCCCGCCGCGTACACCGCATCGTCCATGTCCTTGTCCTGCTTCTGCTGCTGCACGCCGAGCGTCGTCGGCGCTCCCGTTTCCAGCGAACGTCCGTTGGAAGTGGCGCCCGACGTCAGCGGACCGCCGACCGGGGCTCCGGGATAGTGCGAATGCAGGTCGAGTCGCTTCAGTTGAGTGAAAAGCAGATCGTTGTTGAAAGAGAATTCCGAAACCGTGTTAGGGAACTGGTCGTAGGTCACGATCGCTACTTCATCGTTGGGCCCAAATCCGCCGGAAATCGCGGTCAAACTTTTTTGCACCTGGTCGGCGGACTTGATCGAGAGGTCGTCATCAATCAGCACGACGGCGGAGAGCGGATAAGGATCGGAGGTAAAGTAGACAATTTGTTGTTCCACGTTGTCGCAGAACACGCGAAATTCGTCGCGCTGCAAATCGCCGATCAACTGGCCGTCGCGGTTCTTGACGGTTACGGGAACGATCACCAGGTTCGTGCGCACTTTGAGAATCTGTCGCGTGTCTCCTTGTTGCTTAGGATTCTGAGACTGCGGGGACCGCGGTGGCGGCGCGGGCTGCGACTGCCCGGTCTGCGGCTGCGGCGTCTGTACCGGCGCGGCAGGCTGTGCGGGCGGCGCCAACTGCCCCGGCTGCACAGGAGGCTTGGATTCCTGCTGCTGCGATCCCGGCGCGGCGGACTGCCGACCACCCGCAAGAGGGCCGAAAAGTAATACAATACCGAGCGTCGAAATTAATCGCATCATCAGAGCTTCTCGATTCGGCAGAGGGGCGCCGTTTTAGAGTTCCGTTTTCATTTCGCGCCGGGCGCTTCCGGAGCCATCCGCTGGCGCGCTCGATGCATCGTATCAAACGCAACCGGCTACAGGGAGATTATACAATGCGGCTGACCAGCCTCGCGGCGGGCATTTTCACATTGGCGTTGGCGGGATACATAGGAGTGACGACGGAAGCGCCCGCCAAGGGCGCCGCGCATACGAACTCGCCGGTTCCGTTCAAGTTGCAATCGGGCCAGCAATCGAACCCGCAGAATGTGCCGCAAGATCAGGGGCAGGGGCCGCTCAAAGTCCAGACCAACGTCGTCAACGTGTTCGCCACGGTGCGCAACAAGCAGCACGGGATCGTCAACGACCTGACCAAGGACGATTTCAAAATCAGCGAAGACGGCGTCGAGCAGAAAGTTGAATTTTTCTCGCGAGAAGTAAACATGCCCATCACGCTGGGCCTGTTGATTGATACCAGCGCCAGCATGGACCGCATGATTGACGCCGAACAGGACGCCGCTTCGCGGTTCCTGCGCGAGGTGATGCGTCCGAAGGACGAAGCGATGGTGATCACCTTCGACTTCGACGTGGACCTGCTCGCCGATTTCACCCAGGACACTTCCGTGCTTTCCAGCGCGATTCGCCGCGCGCGCGTGAATTCGGTGGGCGGAGGCGGAGTAGTTACGCCGGGCACGATTCCGCAAGGCAGCAACGCCGGCGGGACGGATCTGTATGACGCGATCTACCTGGCCTGCCACGACGAACTGGCCACTGAAGCCGGCCGCAAGGGCGTGATCATTCTAACCGACGCGGAAGACACCGGCAGCAAGTTGGCAATGCGTGACGCCATCGAAGCCGCGCAGCGGTCGGACGCGGTGATTCACGTGCTGCTGATTTCGGATCGCATGGCAACGTTCGGCACGGGCCCCGGCGTGGCGCACCGCATGGCGGAAGACACCGGCGGGCGCGTGATTGACGTGCACAACGAAAAATCGCTGGAGAAAGCGTTCGATGAAATCTCCGAGGAGCTGCGTTCGCAATACGTGCTGGGCTACTATCCCACCAACGTGAAGCGCGATGGCGCCTTCCGGAAAATTCAAGTCACGGTCGCACGCCCTGACGTGAAAGTTCTGGCGCGCAAGGGATATTACGCGCCGTTCAAGTAACGAGTGGTTCTTCGCTATCTCTTTGCTGATTCGATTTCACCGCAGAGACGCAGAGAAGACTGTAGCGCGCTTACTTACCGGATGGCGGCACGGTGGGCGTCGTAGCGTAATAACCTTTGCGTGTGCGCACGTTCAGGCCCTTGCGATCGGTCTGCACGTCAATCTTGCGATACTTCCCCGTGGACTGCGGGTTCGAAGGTGAATACGCAATGAAATACTGACTGCGCAGCTCCGTCCCGATATCCACGAATGACTGCGCCAGGTCGTCCACCTTATAAGGATAGAACACGCGCCCGCCGCTCTGATCCGCGAACTGTTCCAGAACTTTGTCGCCGCCTTCGACGTGCATCTTGCGCGGCTTGTCGCCATCGATGGCCAGCCAGTCCGTATTGGTGCTGACGCAATAAATTGCGGCTTCGGCGCGTATGGCCGCTTCCACCGACTCACTCAGCGCGTGATCGCTCAGATTATCGTCGCCGTCGCTGATCACCACCAGCACGCGGCGAACTTCAGGATTCGGTCCCTTGGGCAGCGGAGGGTTGGAAAGCTTTTCAGCGGCGCGATAAATGGCGTCGTCCAGCGCGGTGCCGCCGCCGGCGCGCTGCTTGCGAATTGCGTCGGTGAGCAGCGAGAGATCGCCCGTGAAATCCTGAATCACCTCGGGCTCGTTGTCGAACGTCATCAGGAACGCCTGATCCTTGTTCCTGCGAATGACGTGCTGCAAAAAATCGTTGGCGGCTTCCTTTTCGAATTCCAGGCGCGGGCGAATGCTGTTGGAGGTGTCGAGCAGGATGCCAATGCGCAGCGGCAAGTCTGTATCGCGCCCGAAATAGCGAATTTCCTGCGGCGTGCCGTCTTCCAGAACTTTAAAATCGCTCTGCTCAAGATCCGTAACGAACTCGTGGCGACGGTCCATCACCGTGGCGACGAGGTGCACCAAGCCTGTGGTGGAAGTGATTGGTGGAGTAGTGGCCTGCGGCGTAGCAGGCTTCGCCGGAGTTTGTTCCGGATTCTGCGCCTGCGCATCGCCCGCAGTGGCGGGTGGAGGCGGCGGGGGCGGGACAGTTTGTTGGGCGCGGGTTGAAACGGCGAAAATCAGGAACAGCGCTGCCAGGAACAACACGGAGGGCACGGCAATCGTGCGCAGAGTTCTCACGCGAATCATCATAGGTAATCCCGCAGTGCAACGTCAATGCCGCCGGCAGGCGATTTCGCCATCGCACCGAGAGTCCGAATATAGGTCACCAGCTCTTGCGGCAGCGGCGCGCGAAATTCCATGCGCTCTCCCGTGCGGGGGTGTTCTAGTGCGATGCGCGCGGCATGCAAGAAGTTGCGTCCTAGCGATGGCAGTTGCTCGCGCCCAATCGATTCCTGGTGAGGCGCTCCATAGAGCGTGTCGCCCACTACGGGCAGTGACAGCGCGGAAAAATGCACGCGGATCTGGTGCGTGCGTCCTGTGTGCAAGTCCGCTTCGATGAGGGAAAACGCGCCGAGCCGTAAAAGCAGCCGCCAATCCGTGCGCGCTTCGCGGCCTTCGCTGCGCCGGGCGGTCATGCGCGAGCGGCGGCGCAGATCACGCGCCACGGGCAATTCGATGCGACCTTTTTCACCTTTTGCATTTCCGTGTAAAAGTGCGATGTACGTTTTCTGCACGCGGCGCACGCGAAATTCTTCCACCAGTTTCAAATGAGCGGCGTCGTTGCGCGCGATTATCATCGCTCCGGAGGTGCCTTTGTCCAGGCGATGCACGATTCCCGGCCGCAGCGGGCCGCCGACACTCGAAAGCCCGTGCTCCACGCCAAAGCGATGCAACAGCGCGGCTACCAGAGTGCCGGCATCATCGCCCGCGCCGGGATGGACGATCATTCCCGCCGGCTTATTGACGATGGCGATGTCGTCGTCTTCGTAAAGAATCGTGAGCGGAATATTTTCCGGTTCCACGCCGGGCAGGGGCGGTGCGGGAATTTCCACCGTGATTGTTTCACCCGCTTCCAGATGATACGAGGCCTTTTTCGTGATGCCACTCACGCGCACACGGCCTTCGTCAATCAGCGTCTGCACGTGCGTGCGACTTACGTCCGGAAATTGCGCAGCGAGAAAGCGGTCCAGGCGCTGGCCGGCCTGCTCTTCCTGCACCACGAATTCGTGGTGGCGGAGCGAATCGCCTGGCGCGTCGAAATTGTCGTCGTTATCGGTGTCGGGATAATCGTGCATGAAGGAATTCGTTGAATCTGCCCGGAGCGCTACGGACCATCGCTGCATGCCCGGCCACACCTGGTTTTGCAGGGGCGGGCCTAAGACCCGCCCCTACCGCCGAGCAATAACCCAAACGTATCCGGTTCGCGCGGCGCGCGTTCTAATCTCCGGCTTCGGCTCGCGCAGGCGTCACTGGCTGAATCGGCGCCTTGCCCTGCAGCCCGCGCCACCACAGCAACACGCCACTCACAATCAATACGAGGCTCACGATCTGCATCAGCGAGACGCTGTCGTGAAACATCATGGTGCGTCCGGGATCGCCGCGGAAGAACTCAATGATGCCGCGCTCGGTGCCGTACAAAATCATATAGGCGCCGAAAATTTCGCCCACAAAGCGCTGCCGTTTCCCCAGCCAAATCAAAAAGAGAAAATTCAGAAATTCCAGAGCGGCTTCGTACAGCTGCGTGGGATGTAGATGCACTCCCAGGGGCGTGCCGGCCAATTGCTCGGCCAAGGGGTTCTTGAACGTGATGCTCCAAGGCACAGTGGTGGGCTTGCCGTAGCAGCAACCCGCCGCGAAACATCCCAGCCGTCCGATGGCGTGACCGATGGGCAGCGCGGCGGCGCATGTATCGAGCGTCGGCAGCAGCGGCATTTTCTGAAAATGGGTGTACAGAAGAATCGTCAGCACTCCGCCGACGACGCCGCCGTAAAAAGTGCCGCCCGATTGAAACGTGGCGACGCTGAAAATATCGCGCGGATTCGCCAGGTAATAATCCCACGCACTCAGGATCAGCCAGATTTTCGCTACCAGCAGCGCCACCAGGACAAAATAAATCCCCATGTTCCACAGCTTGTCGGGATCAATGCCCGCGCGCGGGGCTTGGCGGCGCCCGTACCACAGGCTGATCAGCACACCCGTGGCGACCAACACTCCGTAGGAGTAAATCGGGATGCCGAAGAAATTGAAAAGTATCGGATGCATGCCTATGCCGGCTCCTGATTAGGATGCGCCTGCTCGCGAAAGAGTTCCAGCACCACCAGCGCCGCTCCCAGCACGATCGCGGAATCCGCCAGATTGAATGTGTACCAGTGATGCGCGCCGATGTGAAAATCAATGAAATCGGTGACGCTGTGGCGCAGAAAGCGATCCAGCACGTTTCCCAGCGCCCCGCCCAGAATCAGAGCGAGCCCACTTTCGCCCCAGCGGCCGCCCGCGCGGCCCGTCGCCAGCAGCCACACCAGCATCGCGATCACCGCGATGGAAAAAGTGATGAGCAGCGGGCCTCTCCAGGGATTTTCAGAATCGGCGAATAAGCCGAACGCGACGCCGGGATTGCTGGTGTGCACCAGATTCAACAATCCGGGAATCACCACGCGCAGCGAACCCACGGCTGTATGTCTTTCCACCGCGTGCTTGCTGAGCTGATCTGCCGCGAGCGCACCCAGCGAAATAATTGCGAGCGCAGGCCCACGAAAACGCGAAGCAGCAGCCATCAGGACTGCAAACTCCCGGCAGCCACGCCGCCATCGCGTTCAATTTCATTCAGCGTGGCAACGCAGCGTTCGCACAGTGTCGGGTAATCCGCGCTTTCTCCGACGTGCGTCGAATAATTCCAGCAGCGTTCGCATTTCTTGCCGAGCGCGCGCTCGACGCGAATCTGCAAGCCTTCGATTCCGCTCGGAGTTGCGCCCTCTACGGTGCCGTCCGCAATTTCCACTTGCGAGACGATGAACAGCCCCGGCAGATACGCGGCATATTTCCGCAGTAGCGCCGCCAGCTCGGCGTTCGCCCCAAGCGTTACACGAGCTTCGAGGCCAGATGAGATGGTCTTCGCCGCGCGCACCGGCTCGAGCGCTTTCAGCACTTCTTCGCGGACCAGCAGCAAACGATCCCAATTCTTGGCACGCGTTTCGTCCAGCACGCGTTCCAGTTCCGCAGCGGCCGGGAACGTCGCCATGTGCACGCTGGCCGGCTCGGATGCCGCGCGCGGCAAATGCTTCCACACTTCTTCCGCTGTGAACACGGTGATCGGCGCAATCAGCCGCAACAGCGTGGCGGCGATGCGGTACACGGCGGTCTGCGCCGAACGCCGACCGCGGCTTTTCGGGGCGAACGTGTACAAGCGGTCCTTCAACACGTCGAAGTAAAACGAGCTGAGGTCCACCGTGCAGAAATCGTGCAGCGCGTGATAAACACGATGAAATTCAAAGTTGTCGTACCACTCGCGGCACTCGCGCGCGAGCGCTCCGGTGCGCCGCAGCATCCACGCGTCCATTTCCCACAGTTCGCCGTCGGCCACGGCATCGCGCGCGGGATCGAAATCGTAAAGGTTGCTGAGCGCGAAGCGAAACGTGTTGCGGATTTTCCGGTACGCTTCCGCCAGCTGCGTCATCATCGCTTCGGAAATGCGCACATCCGCCGTGTAATCCTGTGAGACGACCCAGATCCGCAGCAGGTCCGCGCCCCACTTCGCGCAGATTTCCGCTGGATAGATAGCGTTGCCGAGCGACTTGGACATCGGCGCGCCTTTTTCATCCAGCGTCCAGCCGTGCGTCACAATTTCTCTGTAGGGCGCTCCGCCGCGCGTACCGATACCCACCAGCAACGAACTCTGGAACCATCCGCGATACTGGTCCGGTCCTTCCAAATACACGTCTGCCGGCCAACGCTGGTTGTCACGCGTCAGCACCGCCAGATGCGTCGAGCCGGATTCAAACCACACATCCAGAATGTCCGTTTCCTTGCGCCACTTCGCGTGACCGCAAGAGCATTTCGTTCCCGCCGGCAGCAGCTCCTCCGCGGTTCGCGTAAACCAAACATCTGCGCCTTCGCGTTCAAAGAACGGCAGCACGTGGCGCAGCGCCGCATGATCCTTCAACTGCAATCCACAAGCGTCGCAATAAAAAACAATCAGCGGCACTCCCCAGAAACGCTGGCGCGAAATGCACCAGTCCGGGCGCCCCGCGATCATCTCGCGCATACGTTCGCGGCCCCAAGCTGGGAGCCACTTCACTTTTTCAATTTCCTCCAGCGCGCGCGGGCGCAGCGCCGGCGCTTTGGGCGCAGCAATCGCGGCCGTCCCGGCATCCATCTGAATGAACCACTGCTCGGTAGCGCGGAAGATCACCGGATTGTGGCAGCGCCAGCAATGCGGGTAGCTATGCGTGATTTTCTTTTCCCCGACAAGCATGTCGCGCTTCTTCAGCAGGTCGATGACGATCGGATTCGCCTCGAACACGGTCTTGCCCTTGTACTCCGGCAAGCCCTCGATGAAACGTCCGTCGTCGTCCTGCGGAGCGTAGGATTCCAACCCATATTTCTGCCCAGTCCGGAAATCGTCCGCGCCGTGGCCGGGGGCGGTATGCACGATCCCGCTGCCCTGATCGAGCGTCACGTAATCGGCCAGAACGCCGGGAACCTGCATCTCGAGAAACGGATGCTGAAATAAAACTCCCTCGAATTTCGCGCCTTTCCACGTCGCGTGCACAGCATGAACTTCGATGTGCAGTTCGGTCTCCAGCGCATTCACACGTTCCTTCGCCAGCAACAAATTTCCCGCGGAGGTATCCGCCACCACGTACTCAAATTCCGGATGAAACGCCAAAGCGCGGTTCGCAGGTAGCGTCCAAGGAGTGGTCGTCCAGATCAGAGCGCTCACATCGCCATCAAGCCCCAGCTCTTTGGCTTTGTCGCCGACAACAACCGGAAACCTAACCCAGATCGAAGGGCTGCTGTGATCCTCGTATTCCACCTCAGCTTCAGCCAGCGCGGTGCGATCAAAGATGCACCAATACACGGGCTTCAGCCCGCGATACACGTAACCCTTCTCGTAGAAATCAAGGAACGCGCCAGCGATCGAAGCCTCATCGCGCGCATCCATCGTCAAATACGGCCGATCCCACTGCCCCAGAACCCCCAAGCGCTTGAATTCCACCTTATGCTTCTCGACAAATCCCGCGGCAAACTGCCGGCACATGCGGCGAAACTCGGCGGCCGGCACTTTGCTGGTCTTGCCGCCCAGTTCCTTCTCAACTTTGGTTTCGATCGGCAGTCCGTGGCAATCCCATCCCGGAATATAAGGCGCGCGAAACCCAGACATGGTCTTGGACTTCACGATCATGTCTTTCACAACCTTATTCAAGCCGGTGCCCAGATGGATTTCGCCCGTCGGATAAGGCGGCCCATCGTGCAGCACAAAGAGCGGCGCGTCCGCGCGTGATTCCAGAATGCGGTAATACAAACCTTGGGCTTCCCACGCAGCCAGCTGTTCCGGTTCGCGCTCAGGCAACTTCGCTTTCATCGGAAAATCGGTCTTGGGAAGATTTAGGGTGCTTTTCAGGTCCACAGGTTTAGCCATCTCTAGGGGTTCGGAAGCCTTTCTATCTTGCGAGATAGAGTTGCGCGCGGGGCAGCTAAAGCACCTGGCTCCATGACCCTTTTACCGAAGCACAGTTGTGAGTTGCTGCACAACGAAACTTGCAGCTCGTATGTTACAATGGTTTTTGAATGGTGTCAGCCGCGCCCGGCCAGACATCCTTTTTCTTGCGGGTGCGTCTAAGCTTACAGAGGACTGCGGCACCAAGCAGCAGGCAGCTCAAATGGCAGAATTCACAACGCCAATCAGCGACCCAGGCGGCACCAAGGGAGAACCGACCCTCGAGATCGGCCGCTACAAGTCTCCCGTCGCGGATTCCGAGCTGCGAAACTTCTTTTCCAACGTAAGGGATTTCCTGTTTGAACGCCCTGTGAATATGAAGGGCGTGAAGCCCACCGTATTTAACACCCCCGGATTCGGAGAGAGCCTGCGGGACAATCTGAGCGAGTTTTTCCGTTCCGCCCCGCGTGGGCCGGTGAATTCCGAACTACTGGTAAACTGGAATGCGGGTTTCGGCGGCTTCTGGCAGAACCTGCGCGACCTGATTTCGCCGCCGAAACTGGCGCCGCTGAAAACTACCAGTCAGGCCGTCGCTGTGCCGGAGATCTGGTCCAAGAATACGCAGTTCACGCGTGTGCAGGCGTTATCTCTCGCCGTGCACGTAACGATTCTGGTGCTGATTATTGGGCCGTTGCTGCTGGTGCTGCCTTCGCCTTCGACAACCAAAGCCAATTCGCAAGTGGACGTGATGGTCATCTCGCCGTATTCGCCCAAGCTGCCACCAGGCGCGAAGAAAGCCGGCGGTGGTGGCGGTGGCGGCGCGCATGACCCGCTGCCCGCGAGCCGCGGCAAGCTTCCAAAATTCTCTATGACGCAGTTCACTCCGCCGAAGGTCGTCACGAATCCGAACGCGCGCCTGGCGATGACTCCGACGGTTTTGGGTCCACCGGAATTGAAGCTGCCCAGTCCGAACATGAATAACTGGGGCGACCCGCTGTCGAAAGTAATCAACGATTCGAATGGGCCCGGCAGCGGCAACGGTATCGGCTCCGGCAATGGCACGGGCGTCGGCAGCGGCAGCGGCGGCGGCGTAGGACCGGGTGAAGGCGGCGGCACTGGCGGAGGCGTCTTCAACGCCGGCACCGGCGGCTACGGCTATCCCGCGTGCATTTACTGCCCACAAGCGCAATATTCCGACGAAGCTGTAAAGGCAAAATACCAGGGCACGGTAACGCTGGTCGCGATCATTACCGCGGACGGCAAAGCCACCGACATTCAGGTGCTGAAGGGTCTCGGTCTGGGCCTCGACGAAAAAGCGATCGAAGCGGTACGAACCTGGCGCTTCCGGCCGGCCGCAGGACCAAATGGCAGGCCCGCGCCGGTACGCCAGACCATCGAAGTAACTTTCCACCTCTACTGAGTTCTATTCGGCTGGAATATCTGCCGCGCACAGGCGTTTACCTTAAGGACCATCCCGCACATGAGCCTCCTCGCATCTGCTACGATGAGCGCTATGAAAATCTCCTCGAGGATTTCAATTTCCACGGTTGCCGTGCTTCTGCTCGTCGCGGGCGTGCTCGGCAAAGCTCCCCGCGCTGCCGCACAGACCGGCACGGTGCAGTTTGTCGCGCGCGTCACCCCCTCAGCGGGCGAAGACGAACCGGTGCGCACTCTACCCTTCTATCTGCTCAGCAAAAGCTACGCGGATATTCAGAAGGAAGCCGAAGCCACCTCTCCCGTCCCAAGCCAGGATAAATTCATAGACTCGCTGGACGTTTCCAAGGAACTGAAAGCCTGGATGAAGTCGAACCATCGCGTAAACCTCTCTGGTGAAGACTTCGTCAAAATGGTCAAAGCGGACGACATTATGAACGTGCCGGAGTTCTTCACCGCGTATACTGAGCGAAACGTCGGCGACCGCACCGCAGGTTTCCCCACTCCTAAATACAAGCTCGAAGACCGAGCCAAGGATCCGGCGAAGTACGACCGCCTTGTGACCCAATATCACGACGCCATCCGCACTTTCATCATCGCCGATCCCGACAGCAAGGACGGCTTGGACTTGGGCCTGGAAGAGGTAAATCCCGGCCACAAGTGGGACATGCTGAAGGCCAAAAACCTGTCCGATTTGAGCCGCGAAACGGCGGACCTGGCGCGCGGAAAATATCTGGTGGCTCGAGTTGAAACGGACATGCAAGGCCAGGGCGCGCTGCGCGGAATTCCTCCCGGCAATTACTGGCTCGGCACGCTGAATATCGAAGCTGTCGCAGGAGACGCGCGCGAGCGCTGGGACGTGCCCGTGACGGTCCGCGCGGGCCAGCCCAGTTACCTCACGCTGACCAACATCAATTCTGTGAAGTCCCCTCGCACTTCGGCGCCATAGCGCCATGCGTTCATGACAGAGGCTGTTGGCATCGCGCGATGGATTCGCGACCTGGCTGGCTCGGACGAGCGCTTGAAGATCGAGTCCGCCATGAGGCTTTATCTCGCTGGCGTCAGTCTGTGCACGCCACTACTCAGCCGCTGGGTGTCCGATCCGGAATTCCGCGAACTGACTTTGCCCGGCAAGCTGGCCGGTGAGACTCACGCTCGCTCCCAGCCTTCGGCCATCGTGGTGGGAATTGCCGTGCAGCCGGATACTTTCGAGCAGATTCGCACGGCGAATAATTCTCCGCGGCTGGCAGACGTGCCCGCTGATCAGGACGCACAGGAATTCGAGCTGCACCTCGACGCCTCCATCGAATTCGATATTCTCACAACGCGCGAGCCTGGCGGCCCCGGCGCCATTTCGCGCTATCTGCAAAAGTTCGGCGAAGGCATTCAGCAGATCGAAATTTACGTCCGCGACGTGGATCGTGCGACGGAAATTCTGCGCACGCGATTCGCGCTGCCGCCTCTTTATCCCGCCACGCGCGCGGGAGCCGACGGAACGCGTGTGAATTTCTTCCTGGCCACTGCTCCCGATGCAAAGAAAGTCCTTATCGAACTCGTGGAAGCCGCGCGCTAGCGCCGGTCAGATTGCCGCCGCGAGCGTAAGCCGCCGAATGAACCCCTCGTATCTATTCACGCGATGGCTTCGTGTAACCTCGCGTTCATTCGAGCGTGCTACAATGCGTCGATGCTCTGAACGAAAATTTATTCCACGTACAGTTCATCTGAGGAGCAGCTCCATGCCATTTGTAAATGAGATCGAAGAGACTCAGGCAGACCCGCGCCTGCGCGAGATTTACGGTAAAATCGAAAAGAATTTGGGGTTTCTGCCGCACTACTTCAAGACCCTGGGCGCTAAACCCGCCGTAATCGAAGCGCAATTACAAATGAGCGAAGCGGTCATGGCCGACGGCGCTCTTCCCATGATCGTGAAAGAACAGATCGGGTTGGTGGTGAGCGGGATTAACTCCTCCACCTACTGCGTGATGTTTCATATGGAGCTGCTGCGTCGCTTCGGAGTGGACAAGGCCCTGGCACGAAAACTGACCGCGGATTACGAAAATGCGGCCGTGGATTCCAACGTGAAAGCGCTCTTGCGCTTCGCGGATAAATTGACGCGCCATCCCGATGACATCGAAGAGTCCGATACCGACACTCTGAAGAAAGCCGGGTGGGACGATGCCGCGGTGCGTGAAACAGTTCTAACCGTAGCTTATTTTAATTACATCAACCGCGTTTCGCTGGGATTGGGTCTCGTCACTGATTTCTGAGCGCCACGAACCACGGTAACCGGCCGTGGCTATTCCCCGCTCTGCTCGATTAACTTGGCGACCAGCGCCGTCCACCCCGTCTGGTGGCTCGCGCCTAACCCCGCGCCATTATCGCCATTGAAGTACTCGTAAAACAAAATCAGGTCGCGCCAGTAGGGATCATCCTGAAAAAGCGCAATGTCTCCGTACACTGCGCGGTGCCCATCCTTCCGCAAAAAGATATGCGAGAGCCGCCGCGAAACTTCGCGCCCCACATCCCAGAGCGTCATTTGCCGGCCCGAGCCCATGGGACATTCCACTTTGAAGCCATCGCCGAAGTAGTAGTGCACACGCTGCAACGATTCGATCAACAGGAAATTCAACGGAAACCACACCGGCCCGCGCCAATTGGAATTGCCTCCAAACAGATCCCCGGTGGATTCCGCAGGCTCGTAATCCACCGCCTGCGAAAGGCCGTTCACATGCAGCACGAACGGATGATCTTTATGGTATTTCGAAAGCGCTCGCACGCCGTGCGGCGACAAAAATTCATTTTCATCCAGCACATATTTGTAAATCCGTTCCAGCTTTTTGCGATTGGCGATACTGAGCATCAGGCGCGCGCCTTTGTCGGTGCGCTCGGTCATATCCACGTGCTCCGCAACGTCCGGGTTGTGCGCCAAGAACCAATCCATGCGCTTGCGAAAACTCGGTAGCCGCGCCAGATCCTCCGGCTCGAAAACCTCCACCGCAAAAAGCGGAATCAGTCCTACCATCGAGCGAACTTTCATCGGCAAATGGGCGGTGTTTCCCAGATGCAGCACGTCGTAATAAAAGCCGTCATCCTCGTCCCATAGGCCGATTCCCGTGCCGCCGATATCGTTCATGGCCTGCGCGATGTACACAAAGTGCTCAAAGAATTTGCTGGCTACGTCCTCGTACGCGGGATCATCGTGCGCCAGTTCCATGGACATCGCCAGCATGTCCAGGCAAAACATGGCCATCCAACTCGTCCCGTCGGACTGCTCGATAAAATTTCCCGGTCCCAGTGGCGAGGAACGATCGAACACGCCGATGTTATCCAATCCCAAAAAGCCGCCCTCAAATACGTTCTTCCCTTCGGGGTCCTTGCGATTCACCCACCAGGTGAAATTCAGCAGCAGTTTGTGAAACATCCGCACCAGAAAGTTGCGATCCTGTTTCCCTTCCACGCGCCCTGCGATTTTATAAACGCGCCAAGTAGCCCAGGCCAACACCGGCGGATTCACGTCGGAAAAATTCCATTCGTAAGCGGGCACTTGCCCGCTGGGATTCATATACCACTCGCGATGGAACAGAATCAGCTGCTCCTTTGCGAATTCCGGATCAATCAGCGCCATCGAGACGCAGTGAAACGCTAGATCCCACGACGCGTACCACGGGTATTCCCACGTGTCCGGCATGGAAATCACGTCGGAATTGTAGAGGTGCGTCCAGTCGTGATTCCGGCCGTTCATCCGGTTGCCGTCGGGTTTCGGCTGCGTCGAATCGCCTTCCAGCCAGCGGCGCACGTCGTAGTGATAGCTTTGCTTGCACCACAGCAGGCCGGCAAAAGCCTGTCGTTGCACGCGTCGCGCATCTTCGCTTAGTTTTGCGTCAATGCGCTTCTCGTAGAATTCATCCGCCTCTTTTTTGCGCTGGTCGAAGGTTGCATCGAACGCGGGGCCAAAGAGCTCGCTCGCCGGCTTACGATTCTCCGCGACGTTTTCGTCGGTGAGCCGTAGACGAATCGTCCAGCTCTGTCCCGGCGCGATTTCCGACGCGAAGTGAGCCGCAGCTTTCGTCCCGGTGAAGGCGGGGTTCACCGCGCCACGTTCGCCATTAATCAGGTAGCGGTGAAAAGCATCCTTCACATAAGCAGTCTTGCTCTTCTGCCCGAAGAGGCGTTCCATATTCGTTTCGTTGTCTGTAAAGAGAAGCTCCGGCGCTCCTTCGATTGCCAGCCAGCGCTGCCCATAATGAAATTCCGTGAGTTCGAGCAGCTCGCCGCCTTGGAGCCCTGGCACGCGCGTCACCTGCGGCGTGTTATACGCGTCGCCCCAGTCCCAGCGATTGCGATACCACAGCGACGGCAACAGGTGCAGCCGCGCGGCTTGCGGACCACGATTCCACGCCGTAATGCGCACCACGATGTCTTCGAACGTCACCTTCGCGTATTCCACAAAAACATCGAAATAGCGATTTTCCGCAAACACTCCAGTATCAATCAGCTCGTACTCAGGCTGGTGGCGCGTGCGCTTGGCGTTCTCTTCGCGCAACTGATCATAGGGGTATGCCGCGTGCGGATACTTATACAGGAATTGCAGGTACGAACTGGTCGGCGTGGCATCGAGGTAGTAGTAATACTCTTTGACGTCCTCGCCGTGGTTCCCTTCCTTGTTGGTCAGCCCGAAAAGCCGTTCTTTCAGGATGCGATCTTTTTCATTCCACAGCGCCAGGCCGAAACAAATGTGCTGGTGTCGATCGCAGAAGCCCGCGATGCCGTCTTCTCCCCAGCGATAGGCGCGCGAGCGCGCATGATCGTGCGGAAAATAATCCCATGCGTCGCCGTTGGCGCTGTAATCCTCGCGCACCGTGCCCCATTGCCGTTCCGCCAGGTAAGGGCCCCAGCGCTTCCAATGGGCGTAGCGCTCGGCGCTGGCCCGCAGCCTCTGTTCTTCGGCAGTTAACGTGGGTTCCATGCTTGTCTGTTATCGGCAGTGCCTGGCATGCATATGATTGCGAATTTCGCGGAGCAGCCACAGCATTCCGCGACTGTGAGCTCTCATCAGCCCCAAGAACTCTACCCGCTGCGGCAGCGTATTGGCAAGTCCGCTGCTCGCACGCATACTCTGGTACGCATCGCCGTGCGCCTCGGATCACAAGCGGGGGTCGCGAGCGTGGCACCAGTGGCGAATGGCGCGCGCAATTGGGTATTCTCTAACGGTTCGTATCTGAAGCTGGCTGTCGGCTCTGGGAACTCCCATGGGACGAAAACAATTCAATCGAGCATAACCACCGACCTTTCATCCCAGCCCGCGTCGCGCGCAGCAGCAGGCTCGCCGCGCGTGGCCCTTCTGTTCGTCGCCGTCGCCGCGACTGCCGTGATCGCGCCCATGTTTTTTTTGGGTAACGCGTCCGGTCACGATTTCCAATTTCACCTCGCCTCCTGGCTGGACGTGGCGGGCCAATGGCGCGAAGGCATCTTCTTCCCGCGCTGGGCCGAATGGGCCAACTGGGGCTACGGCGAGCCGCGCTTCATTTTTTATCCACCGGGCTCCTGGATGCTTGGCGCAACGCTCGGTTCCCTGCTGCCGTGGAAAATGGCGCCGGGAGCATTTATCTGGCTGGCGCTGTTGCTCGCCGGCTACTCGATGTGGCGCTTTGCGCGCGAATGGCTCTCGCCGCGCGAGGCCGCGGGCGCCGCAGTGCTCTACGCTGTAAATCCGTATCACCTGATCATCGTTTACTATCGCAGCGACTTCGCGGAGCTTCTCGCCAGCGCTCTGCTTCCGCTGGCATTGTGGGGCGTCGTGCGCGTGCTGCGCGAGAGCTGGCGCGGTCTACATTTTCTCGCCGTCCCGTTCGCGTTGATCTGGCTGGCGAACGCGCCCGCCGCGGTGTTGGCCACGTACTCCCTCATGCTGCTGTTCTTCGTCGCGACCATTATGCGGCGCAGCATCAGTCCGTTGCTTCTGGGCGGCATTTCCATGGGCGCGGGCTTTGGCCTGGCCGCGTTTTATATTTTCCCCGCGGCGTACGAACAGCGCTGGGTGCAGATTCATCAAGCTCTCGCCGATCTCCTAAGCCCGGACCAAAACTTTCTCTTCACCCACGCCATCGATCCCGAATTCTTAATCTTCAACTGGAAAGTTTCAGGCGTCGCGATGGGCGTGATGCTCATCACCGGCGTTGCGACGGTTTTGGTCGCGCGCCGCCGGCGGGAGGTTCCGGAGATCTGGTGGATGCTCCTCGCTCTCGGTGCCACCGCGGTTCTACTAATGTTTCCCCCCAGCATGTTCTTGTGGCGCTGGCTGCCCAAACTGGAATTTGTGCAATTTCCCTGGCGCTGGCTGGGCGTGCTGGATTTCGTCTTCGCGTTTTTCCTCGCGGCCGCCATCGGACGCGCCAAGCGCCCTTGGGTTGGCGCCCTCGCGATCGCCATCGCTCTGACGACGCTATCCGCTGCCCTGGTGAACGACGGCTGGTGGGACAGCGAAGACATTCCCGTCCTCACTAAAGGAATCAAATCCGGCCGCGGCTACGAAGGCACTGACGAATATCAACCGCTGGGCTGCGATCGCTACGAATTGCCCGGCACCGACCCATTGGGCGAAATGATCGGCAAGGCCGCTCCGCGCATTCAGCAGTTTGACGAGGAAACGCACCGGTTCAAATTCGCGCCCGACACCACGGTGGAAGTCGAGCGCTGGAGCGTAAACGAAAAACGTTTTGCCATGCCAGATGCCGCGCCGACGACGCTGGCGCTACGCCTGCTGAACTATCCCGGATGGAAAGTACAGATTGACGGCAAAAATATTCTGCCCGGCGCAGTCCCAGAAACCGCCCAAATGCTAGTCGCGGTTCCAGCGGGCATCCATCAAGTCGAAGTGAAATTCACTAGCACGTGGGATCGCATCGCAGGAGGCATAATCTCTGCAATGTTCGCAGTCCTGCTCGCCGCATATATATCCTACGCGCGAGCGGAACGCACGTCGTAGGGGCACGGCACGCCGTGCCCGGCCTTTCGTAGTCGTCGCGGGAATGCAAATACTCGGTAGGGGCGCTGCTTGCTGCGCCCCGGCTCGCCACGAAGTCAAGATAGCGACGTTCAGCAACGCCGATTCGCAAACCCCTACGAACCCCGATACAACTCAAACGGCGCCCAATAAAACGGCCGGCGATATACGCCCCCAGAATGTAAAAGCGCCAACTTCGCGTCGCGCAAAGCAGCATCGGGCGGCGTACCCTTGCCGATTTCCGAATACAAATGATCCATGAGCTGCGGTGTAGAATTGTCATTCACCTCCCACAACGCAGCAATCACCCCATGCGCCCCCGCGCGCAAAAATGCCCAAGACAAGCCGACCAACCCCTCCCCTGAATAAGAGCGCACGCCCTCGCCGTGGCACGCCGAAATCGTGACCAAATCCGCATGTAATGGATGCTGAATAATGTCCCGCGCGTAGAGCTTGTAGTCGTCACCTTGCTTGGAGAGTATCACTGCCGAATCGAGTGGGCTGGTGCGGCTGGCCGTCCCGTGCGCCACAAAATGAATGTAGGAAAATCCAGCCGGTTCGCTCTTCAAGTACGAATCAGGCGTCGCCTCCGCGCCGGAAAAAACCGTGCGTTCCGCCGCCGGAAAATAATTCTCGATCCCCGCCATTTCCACCGCCGCCTGCGGCAATTTCGGAAACTCCGCATCCGGCGATACAGGATCGCCCACCAGCAAAAGCTTCTTCGCAGCCGAAGCATGCCGCTTAGCCCCAGCCGCCAGCAGCGTTAAAGAATTGGCGTACGAAACATCCACATCCTCAATCCAGTAATGCAATTGCGGCGAAGGCGCCAGCAAAGTCTCAAAATTCAATCCATAGAGGTTTCCATCCGGCAATATCGTGACCCGCGCCCCCTTCGGAATCATTTTCGCCGCCGGTGCCACTAGCAAATCATAAAGCTTCCGCCCCGCCGCATTCTGCGTCTCCAACACATCGCGCGACCCCAACAGCGCCTGCCGGTAAGTCTGCACCAGCGGATCAATCTCCGCAGCCGGTGGTAGCTTGAAAAGCTCGACGCGTTCCGGCGTGATCAACCATAAATACGACTGGTCTGTTCCAAGCCAAAACGAGAGGACATGAGTATCTAGGCGCTTGGCGATCTGCTTTGGATTGAACCGAGCCATCGGAGCGGTACTCGAATTCTCGATCCCGAGTCCTTCAGCGAGGGTCTGCGCCCGGCTCGCTTCCACTACAGCCAGTGCCTCCTCAGAATTCCGATTCGATATCAGAAAGTCGAGATAGTCTTCGTAGAATCTGGATACTCCCGATACGAATGAGAGGCGGAGATCCTCGCGCTGAATTGAGGCGCGAACCTCTTCGATGGTTTTCATGGCATGTCCGAAACTCGAAGAGGCGTCGGCTTGTCGGTTTTCGGCGCCGTAAGCCTTACCGAGACCAGCTTCGGCCTCCCAGTTCAAATAGGTGGCCGCATTCTTGTCGTGAATTACCTCGCGGAAGTCAGATTCTGCATGGTGGAACTCACCGCGGCCAATGGCGATGTAGCCCTCGGTTATCAGCGACAGCTGCTCGTGCGCACGATCTTCAATCGCGCGTTCCAAAGCAAGCGCTTCGCGGATGTATTGTTCCGCCTGATCGAGGCGTTGTTGCTTCAAATTAACGAGCGCGAGGTTATTCAAACACACCGCTTCGGTCGATCTGTTATCGAGCTTTTTGGCAAGCGCCAGACTTCGCAGGAAAGCTTGCTCCGCCGTGGGATAAAGATGTTGCTCACGTTCGATCGCTCCGATATTGAGCAGCCAAAGCATCTGGTCCTTCTCCACACCCAGCTGCACCGCGGCATCTTCTGCCTCGGTGGATAAAGACAAGGCTCGATCGTCGTCGCCCATTCTGAAGTAACACCAGCCCATATTGCCCAGTGTTTTAGCGGTAATGGCTCGGGCGCCTATTGACCGCGACAGTTCAAGCGCTTTGGTGAACCAGTCGATGGACTCGTCAAAGCGCTCCTGATACATGGAGACGAGACCCAAACTTCCTACAGCTTTGGCCTCGATGAAAGGCTGCTGAACTTGCCGAGCGAGCTGAAGGGCCTGGCGAAAGGAAATACGCGCGGCAGCATAGTTGTCCTGGAGAAATTCGAGGGTGCCGCGGGCGAGAATTACTTCTGCGAGAGTTCTGGGTTGATTGGCCGCAGCTAGTTGCTGCGCCGAAGAAAGGTGCTGATCCGCATCGGCGAAACGCTGAAGTCCACAATCCGCCAGGCCTTCGAGCATTTCCTTGCGGACCGCCTCCTCACCATGCGCGAGACTTCCAGGAAGCGGCGCGTCCAGAAGCGTCAGAGAGTCCGCGCTTAGACCCCGAGACACCAACACTTCGGCTTCGAGCACCCGGAAGCGCCATGCCCATTCCGGATCGATACTGGCATACTCGCGGTAGGCCGCGTCTGCGTCCCGCGATGCGCGCAGATAGTCGCCATGTTCAAATTCGAGCCGCGCCTCTTGAAAGCGCTTATCTGGCTCGACCCGTTTTGACGAACCGCATCCGCAAAATCCAACGACCGCAATCCAGACAACCAGACAACTCAGGGATACGTTGAGCCGCCACCGCCCGCTCCAGGACCGCCTCCCGAGCCACCAACCACCGAGCCCATTTCCACGCGCAGCATCGCGAGCTCGCGCTCGTGGCGTTGCAGCTGCAATTCGGCCAGGTAGATCTTGCCGAAGTGCGGCACGACGATCACATTTCCGTATCTGCGCAGTTCCGAGCAAGTGGTCTTGACGTCCTTTACCAGCGAACACAGCACGATCCCTTTCGATTCCGGAAACTCATCGCCCGCGACCCAGTTATACCTCTCCCGGAGAAATTCCGGTACGTCCGCCTTCGGTTTTCCCCACAGGAATCGTCCCTGCATCATTTCGCGGGACTGTTGGTTTTCCGTGTATTCCTTCTTAAAAGACGCAAACGTGCCCAGGCGGGTGAAAAGTTCATTGTCCAGATCCACCTGAACCGGACAGCCCGCAATCCGCAAATTCTCGAAGCGGCTCCCGATCGAAAGAATCGTCGGCTCCTCTTCATCCATACGCTGCTTCGAGGTAACCCGCGCGACGATTCGATCCGCAGTCACCATATCCAGAATGTTCAGCCCCTCGATCGTCGCAGTTGCCGAAGTGTTATAAGTATCGTCCTTCGGGTTGCGGCTGGAGCCCACCACCGAATAGGCCGCCTTGTACGATATGATTTCCTTTAATCGAAAATTTTCCGCGCGCGACACCTCGAAGCCACCCGTCGTCGGCAGCGTGCTTCCCGCGTGAACGTCCACCAAGTGCTCGAACGGCCGGTCAATGCGCGCGCTAAAGCCATAAGCATGCCCGGTGTGGATATAAGTCTTCTTGATGGGGTCGGTAGCCATCGGAATCGCCCTCCCGCCTTAGGATGGGATTATTTACTGGGAAACTACCAGTGTGAATGGGTAGCGTGCTACTTCGGTGCCACCACCGGCCGCGCTGTCCTGCGTCCCAAGTCCACGCACGACGAGCACGTGCTTCCCGGTTCCCAAGCTTGAAGAAGGAATCAGAAGCTGCACGGCATTCTTAGCCTGTTCGGTGGAAATGTTCAAGGAATATTCCGCCTTGCCCGCAGAGTTCTCGAATACGCAGCTGTACGAGGAGTAATGCCCGTCCGGAGGAATGTCAAAATACAAACTGAAAGGTTGCCCCGGCGCAACGGTCACCGTTAACGGTTCCCCGCCGCGCGAATCCGCGGTGATCAAGGAAAATGACGCGAGCGCTTGTGGCGCGGACGCAAGAGTTCCAACAGACTGCGTCGCCGTCCCCTTCAATCGCGGAATCACCAAGAATGATTGGTAAGCCACCAGAATCAGCAGCGCCGCGAACATTGGCACCGCAAAGCTCGGCCGCAAAAATGCGCCAAACCAACCGCCGGTAACCGGCCGTTGCGCCACAACCACCGGCAGACGGACGGGCGGCATAGTGGGCTCGGAACCCATAGCCGCCCGGCTATTCTCAACGAACGCCGCCGCCAGGTTCACTTCTTCCGCGCATTCCATGCAGCTGAAGAAGTGTTCCTCGTATTGTTCGCGGAGGTCGCTCGGCAGTTCACCGAGAACGTACCGCTCAGCGGCTTTCAGTTGTATAGCTTGTGTGTGTTCCATGTATTCCGTCCTACCAGTAGTGACGGCAAACCCCAAATCGTTTCATCCCGTTCCCTATTGTTTCGCGGGCCGCGGCCCCTCCGCCCCGCTTTTCTCATAGAAAACGCGGAAGTTATTCTTGGCGCGATGCAGCAACACACGGAGATAATCGCGATCCACGCCAAAATCCCGGCACACCTGGTCTTTCTCCTTTTCCTCGAGGAAGATAGCGCGCAACAGCTGCCGGTCCTTTTCGGGAAGCTGGTTGAGTACCTTTCTAACCTGCTCCCGCGTCTGCTTGCTCACCAGAAAACCGTCCAGGTCGAGTACCTGATCTACTGGTTCAGGCGCATCATCGTCCAGAGAAGTGTCGTGGGCAGACGAACGGTAAAACTCCTGTAACACATTGTTGCAAACGGAGTTAACGAACGCGCCCAGCCTCTCGGGCTGGCGGATTCCCGTTTCGGAACCGATCGCCTTGAACACCCTGAGGAACGTCTCCTGCGCGACATCCTCCACCGCCTGCGAGCCCCGCAGTCGCGACCTCAATTTGATCACCAGCAGTTTGCGAAAGTACGCGACGAAATGCTGCTCCGTCGGGAAGTCCCGTTCCCGGAGCCGTTTAAGGTAGGCCTCATCAAAGGAGAAAAATTCCACACGCGCCTCGAAGGCCAGTGAGTATATCCCGCCGTGGACGAACAGCGCAATCAAACCCCAGCCCAGGACTACTGGAGCTACGACGCGCCGCCGTCCTCTTTCTTGCTCAATTTATTTGTGTTGCGGCCACGCCAGAAATATTTCGTACGCAATTGAAACGATTCATCGCGCAACGGCACTACCTCTGCGTACTTGTACTGAGATTGGATTGGTGATCCAGATGGCCCAATCCATGCGATGGCGAAAGCCGATGTCCCATCCCCCGGGCGCGCCCCGGCCCTGACGGTCAGGGAACCCCACCGGGGTGCGCCTCCCCCCATCTGCGCCCGCGCGAATGCGGGCGGAAGCGAGGATTCTTGAAATGAGTTCACACGCTTACTTAGAATTGGACGCGCGCGCAAAATTGCTCGGCAACCCCGACCCTCGTATCGCGCGTCTCTTCTTGGGATCGAGTCAAGACACGGAGGCTTCTAACTTGAACGCACGGGCGGTAGAGTTCATTGCTAAGCCAGGAAGAGAACAGCATCTGCGGAACTGCATGCGCCGCGAAGTTTCAGAAATTCTCAAGCGGCAAACCGGCTTCTCAGGAATCTTCGTGCTCACCTCGCACAAAGAACCGCGCCTGATTCGCGTGCTCAGCCTGTGGGCCACCGCGCCGCAAGCCACTGAAAATCACTGGGAAGATTCACCGGCGGTGCGCAAACTTGTTGCCGCGCTGATAGACGTGCGCGTGAAAGTTCACACCTACGAAGCGGAACTTTCTGAATCCGACGAGACGACTCCCCGACCGCGCGAGCTGTCTGATGCACGCATGTGCTGACGCGAACTGTAAACGCCGAATGGTTCAACCGTGTGTGCGGCATCACTCACGCGCAAATCGAGGCCTTGGGACCCATGAACTTGATGAACGAAGATACGCAGCAATTTCCCGATGAAAAGCAGACATCGGATTCACAACAAGATCGCTCATCGCTTGCGGAAAAACTCACCCGCTGTGACACCGGAAATTGCGGACGT
The DNA here is from genome assembly GCA_050012455.1 of Candidatus Acidiferrales bacterium. GTDB lineage: Bacteria > Acidobacteriota > Terriglobia > Acidiferrales > UBA7541 > Palsa-295. The sequence continues at coordinate 31,973 of JBEKHD010000004.1, forward strand.
CCGGCGATGTCCTCGCTGGAACTAAAGCATCTCTGCGTGGACCATTTCATTGCGCGCTGTTACGAACGCCTGAATGAGTGCAACGCGAACCGCTTCGCCGATCCCGGTGAAGCCGCTTCCGTTTCGATCGACCGCTTCCTGCATTGCTGCGCGCAGCAAGCCGCCGGCCTGGTCCATCCCATGCGTGGCTTGGACAATCTGGAACGCGCCCGCCTGTTCGACATCCTGCTGTGGGCCTCCGAACTCGCCGCCAAACGAGGCGTCGCGCACCCGACCAAGAAATCAGCGCAATCCACCGGGTCCTAGTCCGCGCCGCCGATTTCGCCGGCTCTTTAGAGTCTGTGTGGAATCGCGTTCCATCTATATCGTCGTGCCGCTAGGTTTAACCCTTCCCCAGATGTTATAGAATCTGCTTCTCTTGAAATCGAATCGCGCGCGCCGAAGATGCGGGGAAACAGCACAAATTCCTCCAGAACGGGCACTGAGAAATAATTTGACCCGCTAACCGTGCTCGCGCATCTATCTGTGTTGCGGCTGGCCTGCTGTTAACTTCTGCAACGAAGCGGAGAGAATCCGATGACGCAATCGCGAATTCCCAAGGCCTTGGCGCTAATACTGACGCTCGTCGCACTGGCGCTGCTATACAGCCACAACATCGCGTCGACTGCACATGCGCGAACGCATTCGCAAACCTCAGCAAACTCTGCAGAGCCGCCCCAACAGCTCAGCGCCGAAGGCCAAGCTGCGTTGCGTGCCGCAATCGATTCGGGCAATGTGCCGCAACTGCGCTGGCCCGATTTCAGCGATTACACCAAGCTGGTAAAGGAGTTTTACGACTCGTACGGCAATGCCCTCCCCTGGGTCCGCGGAATGCAGCCGACCGCGCAAGCACAACAGGTCATCGCGCTCCTGCTGCACGCCGACCAGAAGGGATTGTCCGCTGAGGACTACGACGGCCCACGTTGGGCAGACCGCCTCGCGAAGCTCAAACCCGCCACATCACAACCGTCGGAAGCGGATGCCGTGCAATTCGACGTCGCGCTCACCGTTTGCGTGATGCGGTATGTCTCGGACCTGCACATCGGCAAGGTCAATCCCAAACATTTCGATTTCGGCTTGGATGTTGACACCAAGAAATACGATCTGCCGCAGTTCCTTAAAACCGACGTGGTAGATGCACCCGACGTCGCCGGCGTCCTGGCGCAAGTGGAACCACCGTACCCGGGTTACCAACGCACCGTTCGAGCCCTGCAAACCTATCTTCAATACGTGAAGGAAAACGATGGCGCGTCGCTGCCCACCACAGGAAAGACGATCGCTCCGGGCGACACCTATCCTGGCGCTCCTCAGCTGATTCGCTTGCTCAAGCTGGTTGGCGACCTTCCGGCCGATGCGAACGTCCCGGCCGATGCCACGGTGTTCCAGGGTCCGCTCGTTGACGCCGTGAAACATTTTCAGGCTCGCCTCGGCCGCACTCCGGACGGAAAAATTACCGCGCAGACGTTGGCCGATCTGAACGTGCCGCTCTCCGCCCGCCTGCGTCAGATGCAACTCACTCTGGAGCGATGGCGCTGGATACCCGTCGGCCTGCACGACGCGCCGATCGTTGCGAATATTCCGGAGTTTCGCCTCCGCGCGTATGATGAAAACTTTAAAGTTGCACTGACCATGAACGTCGTCGTAGGCAAAGCGTATGGCCACGACACCCCGGTATTCGAGAACAAGATGCAGTATGTGATATTCCGCCCGTACTGGAGCGTTCCGTATTCAATAGCCAGAGCCGAGTTTCTTCCGAAAATCGAGCGCGACCCCGATTATTTGGAGAAAAAAGGATTCGCGGTGGTGGACAGCCGTCAGGACGTCGTCGCGTCCGGCGCCGTCTCGAGCGATGTGCTCCAGCAGCTCCGCGCCGGCAAGCTTTTCATCCGGCAAAATCCCGGCCCGAAAAACTCACTCGGCCTCGTGAAATTTATTTTCCCGAACAGCTACGACATTTACATGCACGACACGCCCGAGCAGGAACTTTTCGCGAAGACCCGGCGCGATTTCAGCCACGGCTGCATTCGCCTGGAAAAACCGGCGGACTTGGCGGTCTGGGTGCTACGTAATAATCCGGGAAACTGGAACATGGATCATGTTCGAGCGGCGATGAATGGCAGCACGACGCAGCAGATAAATCTCGCGCATCCGATTCCGATCTTGATTGTCTACGGCACGGCGATCGTCACCGAGGATGGAACAGTTCACTTTTACGACGACATCTACGGGCACGACGCCGAGCTCGAAAAAGTTCTCGACAAGGGCTATCCGTATCCCGGCTAGCGGTGAGTCGTCGGGGTCAGTTGCCGGGGTTAGTTGCCGGGGTTAGTTGCCGGGGTTAGTTGGCGGGGTTAGTTGCCAGTGATCAGACGCGCAGGGCAATCGAAACACCACTGCCGCACCCGTCCCACATCCACGTGGATGAAATCAGAATGAGGATAATAGCCCACGCCGCCGCGCCGCAGCGCCAGCGCCGCTCTGCGCAAAGTGAGCGTATCAATTCCCGGCATCCGCAAGTCAATCGCTTCCGCCTGAATGTGCAGGCTGTTTTTCGCCACGCCGGAGGTGTGAGCGCGCAGCGATTCGTTCGTGGAAGGAGTGCGGTAGCCGCAAACGATGTCAATTTCGCCGTTGGGATGCCCCACTGACGCCGTGAGGTCGGCCAGAATATCGTACAAGCGCGGATCAAAATGGCGGACGTCGCCGGTATTGTGGTCGCGCAAGAAATAATCAAGCTTGGCAAGCGCCGCGGGAATGTACTGCTCCCCGCGCCGGAACACGATCTCCAGCCGTTCGCCGGTGTGCGTGTTGTAAAGCCGCAGCAGATGTTCCTGCGCATTCTGCGTGGAGTCATCGTGCGCCTGCACACGCGGAGCAGTCAGCGCAAACAAGCACAGGATCACGCCTGCGAGCGACAAACCCTGCGCAATCTTGGCAAATAACCGCATATCTTCCTCCAAACCCAATTTTAACATAGCCCGATTAGCACCTGAAACGCTTTGGTTTCCAGTCGGTCACGCCGCGGACAATATCGTCGGGAAATTCAGAGCGTTTTGAAAGTTGGCTGGGAGGCCTGGACTCGAACCAGGATAATCAGATCCAGAATCTGATGTACTGCCAATTGTACGACCTCCCAGCCGAGGGGAGACAACAAAAAAGGGTCGCTCGCACGACCCTAAACTACTTTACTGGCGGAAGCGAAGTTCGTCAACCACCTCCATACGCTAGGCTCAGCACATCGTGACGCCTCATATCGAAGCCGAGATTCGCGTAGGAACGTCCGCATTCACCGCTGCAGGCTGGGAAGGCACGTTTTATCCCACCGGAATGCAGCCGCGCGATTTTCTCACTTACTACGCCACGAAATTCAACACCGTCGAAGTGGACAGCACGTTCTACCGCACGCCCGCGCGCTCCACCATCACCGGCTGGGCCAATAAGACTCCACCCGATTTCGTCTTCGCGCTCAAAGTCCCCCAAGTGATCACCCACGAAAAGTGTCTCGAAGATTGCGACGACGATTTCAAGACGTTCATTGAGACCGCCGAAGGCCTAGGAGAAGACAAACTCGGACCGATGCTGCTGCAGTTTCCCTATTTCAACCGCACTAAGTTCAAGACCGGCGCCGAGTTCCTCGCGCGCCTGCGTCCCTTCCTGGGGAAACTCCCCAAAGGCCATCAATTCGCGCTCGAAATCCGCAATAAGAATTGGCTCGATGAAAAATTCGCCGAGGTATTGCGGGAACATAACGTCGCGCTGGCAGTGATCGATCAATCGTGGATGCCAGGCATTACGGAGCTAACCAGCCGGCTCGATCCCATTACCTCCGACTTCACTTATGTGCGCTGGCTGGGAGATCGCAAAGGAATCGAAGAGCAAACGAAAGTGTGGGACAAGACCATCGTTGATCGCCGCGCTGCTTTGTCCCACTGGGTGGATTATTGCTACCAAACCACGCGGCGCGGCATCAAAGTCTACGCCTACGCGAACAATCACTATGCCGGCTACGGACCCGCCACCGTCGCATTGTTCATGGAGCTGTGGGAGAAACGGAAGAAAAAATCCTGACGCGCCTGCATTTCTGGCCGCAACGTGAGTAAGATAGTGAACGAATGAAAGAACTCTTCAAAGACGCTGCTTCGCTTTCGCTGCTCGGCAAGTGCGTCGCGGCGATTGTCGGCATCTTGCTCATACACACCGGCTTTCGTGTGCTTGAACAGACTCTGCCCCGCCATTTTGGCCGCGCCGATGCGCGCTATCGAGTTCGCAAGTTCGTGGTCTTCACCGGATACATATCGATTGTTCTATTCCTCTCAATCCTCTTTGAAGACCGCCTGGGTCGCCTCAGCTTCGCCCTCGGTATCGCCGGCGCGGGCGTAGCTGTCGCTCTGCAAGATGTGCTGGCCAGTATTGCGGGCGCATTCTCCATCGGCTTTTCGAGACTCTACGCCGTCGGAGACAGAGTTCAGATCGGCGACACCCGCGGCGACGTGATTGACATCGCCCTGCTGCGAACTACTCTGATGGAAGTCGGCAGCTGGGTTGGCCGCGACTTATACAGCGGACGCATCGTGCGTATCCCGAATAACACTGTCTTGAAAAATTCCGTTTTTAATTACTCGCAAGGATTCCGCTTCATCTGGGACCAGATTAAAGTTGTGCTCACCATCACCAGCGATGCGGAACTAGCCAGAACAATGCTTTTACGAGTTGCCAATGAGGTGATTGGCGAATACCTTGTCGAGGCACAGAACTCGTGGAACGCTGTCAGTGACGACTATCGCACTGAAAACCCGCCTCTCGAGCCCATCGCCGCGCTCGCAGTGAATTCCGGATCTTTGGAATTCACCGTCAACTATGTGGTGAACTATACCGAGCGCACCACAATGCAGGATCGCCTGTTCTCGAAAATCGTGGCGGAAGTCGCGAAGAGCGACGGCCGGCTCGCCTGGGCGTCCTCGGGAGTCACTGTCATCAACCAGTCGCCCGCTGCGGACCCCACCGCACCTCGTCCGGCATTTTCCCCACCTGCTGCCCGCGCTGTCAGCGAACCTCGCTGATCAGCTCACGAAAAAGCGCCTTATTGTTCGCCGCTCCGACGCTCTCTCTCAAGGTTTTGCCTCGACGATACTGCGCACGTGAATCATATCCGAGCGCCCGTCCAGTACACCGGTCACCACAACGTCCTTGCCGAAGTATTTCTGTGCCTGCGCCTGATCGTCCAAGTGGTACCAGACCTCGTTGGCATCATCGCGCAGAATGAACCGGACGCCATTCTGCGAAACGATTTTGCCCGAAAAAGTGGCGGCCGCAGGTTCATCGCCAGGCTGAAGATTCATCACGGGTGACAGCGCGACCGAAGCTTTGAGTTGACTCGACGGCAAGCCCGCAAGCAGGAAAGCGGCGCCGCAAAGGGAGAGAAACACGAAACGTATCGCTGAAGGTTTGCTCACAACCCACCTCGCTAGTCTATGAGATTGGGCTGGCGAAGAAGATGATAGTCGCCGCAAGAGAGCTCTCCCCTCGGGTATTTCCTGTAAAAATGGACGAATCAAGGCTGTACGACGGTCAGTGAACGATGAAAACGGGAAGGCGAAATAGACGTTCGCCGGAGAAGACTCGAACCCGCTGAATAAGAGAAAGTATCGTCGCTCCTAGGGACAATGTGCTCGCGACTATTCTGCGAGTGCAGGAATCAAGTCTACGGCAGCGCGGACGCCGCGACGCCCGCTTGCCGGGCGGCATCCTCATTCTCAGCGAGGGCGTTCTGGATTTGGCTGGCGCGGTTATCGAGCGATTGGATGCGACCGGTGGTGAGGTTGCCGCCCCACTGTGGAGTGGGAGGCAGCAGGACGATGCCTTGTGCGGCGGCCTGGCTGGCCATGTCCGCCAACTGATTCTGCACGCCGTCGAGCTGGCCGATCAGGTCGCTCTGCCTTTGCAACAGCGTCGCTCGTTCCTGTCCGGGGCTGAGCGGCTTGCGCGCGGCTTGCAGAACTTCGGACGGGTCCTGAATTACCGCGGGCGGCATGCCGTTCTGTTCCGCCGCGTCTTGCAAATCGCTGATCTGCTGCTCGATTTCCTGCTTGCGAATTGCGAGTTGCTGAATAGCGTTGTCCGTGGTGATGCCTTCGCACGGAGCGCCGAATTGCAGCCCGATCGTCACCCCGGCATCCGATCCCGTCGCCCGGTAATCACTCAAGCTCGCTTCCCTGCTGCTCAGCCGCTCCAGTTCCGCGTAGAGCGATTCGACCTGCGCCGCGTACCACGCGGGATCATTTTCGCGGCTCGGTGGCGCGGTGGTGGCGCTCGCGACGCGCGAAACCACAACGGATCGTCGTGCAGAAGACGGTGTGAACGAGCTCGCCGCAGAAATCTGCGCATCACTCGTCGCCGCTTGCGGCTTCGGCCACATCTGATCAATATCATCGTTAGTGTAAACTTTCTTGTCGCGGTCCGGCCGAGCCGCCTTGCCAACCGGTGCGCTGGCGGGCGCAGTAGCTGGCGCCGTCGCCGCGCTCGCGGTAGCCGACGCGACGGGCTTGTCGTCGCCCAAGGCGAATGCTGGCGCTGCAAGCACGCAAGACAGGGCCGCGGCGAGAATCGCCGGGAAAAGCGACACTACACGAATCGAGCTGCGCATGGACGTACCTCCGTCCCCCAGACCGCAAAGTATCACACGCTGACGGAGTGCCTGTAAATAAGGTCTTGTACCTATAGACCCAAACGCAAAGCCTAGCCCGCGAGCGTGGGCATTGCGAGAAACCCGCCGGCCGTCTCGAAGGAGTCGCGCTGATTTTGGGCGTCATCACATAAACCACAAAGGGAGAACCATGAAACTGGATCCAAAAAAGACAGCGCTGCTTACTCTCGATTTTCAGAAAGGCATTTTTGGATTTGTCGCGGCTGCCGAAGCTGTCGTCCCCGCCGCGGCCAAAGCCGTGGAATTTGCGCGCAGAAAGCAATTTCACATCATCCACGTGGGACTGGGGTTTTCCGCCGGCCATCCTGAAATTCCAGAAACCGAATCCCGCTTCAAGCGCGTTAAGGAAAGCAATCTCTTCGTAATCGGCACGCCCTCCGCCCAATTTCACAGCGCCGTCGCGCGCCCGGAAGATCTCATGGTCTACAAACAGCGCGTCAGCGCGTTTTCGGAGAACCAGCTGCACCTGATTCTGCGAGCGCGCAGCATTGAGAATCTGGTGTTCTTCGGAATTTCTACCAGCGGCATCACACTCTCCACACTGCGGCGCGCCGCCGACTTGGATTTCCACTGCGTGGTCCTGCAGGACGCCTGCTTCGACCCTGATCCCGAAGTTCACCGCGTTCTCACTGGGAAGATTTTCCCGGCGCAGGCGAGGGTACTCACTGTGGACGCGTTCATCGCGGAACAGGGAGACGAATGAAACACGCGCTGGCACAAGCTACGTGAAGGAGCGCGCGTGGCGACTCATTATTGTCACGAACCTGTAACGCGCCAGAATTGCGTAGGAACGGCAGTGGGTGTAATTTATTCGCCGGTTGGCCGGCACTTCAAACTGGCATTGCCGTTGCGGCTCAAGAGGAGGCTGATTATGCGCCGAATACTTTATCTTGCCCCGGTACTGGCACTCACGGTCGCACTCGCATGTGTAGCTCCAGCGCTTCGTGGCCAAGACCAGCGCACGGAAATTCAAAAGCGCCTCACCGCCGAGTTCAAGCGCACCAAGATGACGGCGGACAAGTCGGATATTGCGGCAGCAGGCTCCGTACTTGACCTGCACAAGGACGGCCTGGTGATGGCCAGCACCGAAGCGGTCGCCCCGCCCACCAACACCTACAAGAACGGGACGATCTCTTTCGGATTCGGAGCCAACATGGCGTGGGGCATGGCTCTCGCGCCGGCCAACCAGCAAACCACCGCTATTGCGCAGCGCAAGTTTGTCACCGGTGAGAAGTTTTGGGTCACCGACTACATCGTGAAGCCGGACGGCGTCGTCTTTGTATTCTACAGCGATCCTTACAACGACGTGCGTTACTACGGCCAGCTGAAATTCCCCTTCCAGAAAAACGTCGTTCCTCCTACCGACGATCTCATGAAAGAGATCGAGGAAGTCGTCACGGCGGAATCCGACGCGCCGGACGCGCCGGCTGCTGATAATGCTGCTCCGGCGGCGCAGGCTCCCGCGCAATCCTCCGCGCCGCCGAAGACGATTGCACTGGGCCAAACGACTGACCAAGTGATCGGAATCCTCGGCCAGCCGCAAAAAATCGTCAACCTGGGCGCGAAGCAAATGTACTTCTACCCCGACATGAAAGTGATCTTTACAAACGGAAAGGTCACCGACGTTCAGTAATCGGTGACCTTTCGCTTTTAACTCTTAGCTTCCAACTGCCAACTCTTAGCTGTTAACTTGCAGCTCTGCTCGAACCGTCGAACCTAGAAAATCTACGGCCGGCTACCCGGCGATAGATTTTGCGACACAGGCCCGACCGTTGTTCCGATCACTTCGCCCGAGACAATCATTTCCACGCGGCGATTCTGTTGACGCCCTTCCGCCGTGTCATTCGACGCGACTGGTTGTGTCTTGCCGAATCCTTGCGACGTCATGGACGCCGTGGGAATGTTTTGCAAGGCCAGGTAATCGAGCACCGCTTTCGCGCGTTGCTCCGATAGGGTCTGATTCATGGCGTCGCCGCCGACGCTGTCAGTGTTCCCCTCAATGGCCAATCGCAAGTCCGGATAAGCCAGAACGATCCCGGAAATTTTGGACAGTTTCTCTCGCGCGCCCGGACGAAGCGTGTACTTGCCCGTATCGAAAAGCACGTCAGACAAATTCACCACGAGCCCACGAGCCGTGTCGCGCGTCGAGAGAATGGCGTTGAACTGTTGCAGCAATTTCGCGCGCAGTTGCTCACGATCCTGCACGGCTTGCTGAAGTTGCTGGTCAGAATTCGCAGCCGCGGCCCGATTGCGATCCGCGTCCGCTTGGGCAGCCTGCGCCGCCAACTGTGCTGCAGCGGCGGCCTGATCCGCATTCGCAGCTGCTGCTCGATTGCGATCGGCGTCCGCTTGGGCGGCCTGCGTCTGCAATTGCGCCGCAGCCGCTGCGTGATCGGCATCCGCACGACGCCGGTCGGCTTCGGCCCGTTCTTCTTCCGCGTGCCGCCTAGCCTGCATGTCCGCCTCGGACTTGGCGTTGGCATCGGCGACCTGTCCAGCCGCCGCGTCCCGCTCGGCGTTCAAGCGATCCGCATCTTCGCGTTTCACTGCGATTTCGCGCGCGTCGTCGGCCGTCTGCACTACCTCACGCGATTTCGCGATCAGCTCTTTGGTCTCGACGTGCCGCATCCCCGCCATTCCATCCACCACCGCCAATTGCGCGACCGCGTTCCCATAGCTGGTGGTTGCATAAGTCTCCGCTCCAGCCGATCGAGCGATGCGCACCGCATTGCGCGCCTCATAGAACTCCAGAGGTAGTTGGGCGCTCAAGACAACCGGATCGAAGTTATAGCCTGTAGGGATGTATCCGCCGCGATCAATCAGCTCGAATTTCGCGTCCACCGCTTCGCTGGCTCCGACGGTATCCGGACGAATCACATTCTCCAGCACTACCACGTTGCTGGGGCGTCGCACCGCATAATAAGGTTCCGCGGTTACGATCATCGCGAACGCCTGCAGATCGGTGGTCACGTCGAGCTTGCTGCGGTGGTTATCGCCCACCAACACTTCGCCGATGTTCACCGCGCGGCCTTCCGGCGAAATTGCCCACAACACATAGGTCAAATACTCGTTGCCGAAGGCCGTGGGCCGCTCGAGGCCGGAAAATTCCGCTTTGATTTCCAGCGCGCCGCGTTTGCTATCCACGCGCGCTTCACCTTGGGCCGAGGCCATCAAATCGGTGCCCGCAAAATCAATTTTTGTGGATCCGCTGCGGTGTTTATAGCTCACCGCTCGAGTCGTGCGGCTCACCACGTTCTCTCGGTAGATGACGATATGACTGCTCTCGGACGAAGCTGCCGTTTGAGCCTGGGCGACCGCGCACGCACCCAAACCCGTCAGCACTGCCAGCAATGCCGCAAACTTTTGCACAGGAAGTCTCCTTAAGTAGCTCGGAAGACCCCAGTATGAAGTTCGGTACGCACCAATACTGTGCGCTATTGCACGTTATGAGGGGATTCTAATGATCAAAAGCGGTCGTCGGGCAGGCCTCAGGGTGGCTTTTCGCGCACGTCGTTGCCCTGGTCGAGCACGCTGCAAAACGCCATTCGGGAGAACGGCGCTTTCAGGAAAAGCCGCGCCAAAAGTGTGCGCGAAACGCGTTTATGTCGACCGATTAGAATGACAGCCCTCCGTTTGTTTTCATGGGGTTGCGGCGATTTCTAATCGCGGCGAAGCCGATTAGAAATAGCGGTGTGCTAACGCAGCGCGGCTCGAGAGAGCGGAAAAAAACAGCCGAAAGAGTAGCGATTAGAAAGGCATTTGGCGTTGGTTTTAAGCAGGTTCGGCCGGTTTCTAATAATTGAGTAGCGATTAGAACGCGCGCCGAAGGCGACGGTGGCGAGCGATGAGTGGATCGTGATTCGTGACCGGCAGCCCGCGACCGGTGAACCATGCAACGTCGGCGCACAGCGATGGGCATCAGCGCTGGACGCCGGCACGCATCGTTCGATCGTTCGTGCATCTCCATATTGTCGTTTCCGTTCGATGCTCCCAAGATGGCAATGGAAAAGCAGTTGTACGCTGGGATGGATTTGTGTAACTGACCGAAAGTCGACCGCGACCTGTACTTTTTTTCGACGAAAAATAGTACAGCTGTTCTTTTAAGGGCGCGGGCGAAAAGCGTTTCTTTGATTGGGCGCGCCTTCGACTACCCTTATAACTTCATTCATTGCTTTTGATCGCATCACGGTGGGATTGTTCCGAGCAGGTGGGCCGTACCCCTGACAAAGCGTTGCGTTAATGGTGGCTGCTCGCAGGCGCGGCTGGCTCCGGATGCAATGCCGCGAACCAATCCAGCTTGATCTTCTGGCGAAACAACACTCGCTGGTAGGGTGGATGGTTGCCGTCCGAGCGCACGTAATACAAGTAGGGACTATCGGTGATCGTCATATAGCTGGAGTCCGCCGATTTTGAATCGATGAGCGAAAAATATGCGTACGACCAGTTCCCTTCCGGCTCGCGCCGGAACATTTGATTCTGCGTCATCGCCAGCTCCGGCTTGCTCCAATGAATGAAGTCCGGAGAGGTTGTAAAATAGAGGCCGATCGGTCCCCAACCGGCTGAGCCTTGGTTCCACAGTGTCGCAACGAAAAGATGCGACGCCGCGTGATAGTTGATTCCCGTGGAATAATCCAGGTAAGGAACCGTGGCGCAAACATGCGCCTTTGCATTTGTCACCGGGGCTCGGTAGGGATCCAGGAATTCGACCGTAAAATCCTTGCCGTCCCAGCCGCGCCATGACGCAGGGTCCAGAATGTTCGCCGTGCGAATCGCGCACGCGCCATCGGGCACGAGGCACGGCTTCTGCCCCTTTCCCCCGCCACACTTTGGCGGCCAAGCCCACGAATAGACTTCATCGTAGTACCACTCGCCGACCTTAACGACGTTCGCGTCCACGCTGTAGCCTTCCGGGCCTTGATCCACTTCGTATTTAACCGGCAGGCTGAGGAAGTAATTTCCGGGCGGTTTCTGGCGGGCAAAATGGTAGCCGCCATCATCGGATAGGTTGTAGGTATCCACGTTATACCAGCAGGCGGCCGTGTCAGTTTTCTGAGCGCACATGCCGGGGTGCTCCCAACCGTGATATTCCATGTGGCCGAGCGCCACGATGCGCTTGCCGTCAACGTTGTAGAACGAATTCAACCATGTGGCGTCGTTAAAATCCGCGATGCTCCCGTCGTGCGGCGATTTGTAGACCACTTGGCAATTATGTTTCGCGGTTTCGAGCGTGGGTCCGAGGCCCGCGCGCGTTACATAGTGTGAAGCGATCAGATGGATCGTCCCTTTGTAGTCTTTGAACGCGCGAGCGGCGGCGTCTGGGATATCAATCTGCTCGCAGGATTCCTTCTGGGTGTCGAACGCCGCGGCGCGCGGACCGTCTAGCAAATTGGGCGTTGGCGGATCGGGCGGCCACTTGGGTGCAGGAAATGAAAACTTTCCCGATCCCGCCAGCAGAGAATTCTCGACGTTACCCGCGAGCGCGATGCCATGTATGTAGATTTTTTTGTTTTGGAAAGTTCTCAGCAGTTGGTTGGGCAGCGCGGTGTGGAATCTGTGCTTGCCGCCGTTGGCATCGTGGCACTCGTGGTCGACGGCAGGCTCGTTCGCGAGATTGGCCGTATCTGCCATGACGTACGTTCCCGGCGGCTTCGCACCCGCCGGGTGATTCGCGTAGAGGTTGATGCTGATGGAACCGCGCTCGCCCTCCTGGCAAGCCCAGCCGTGTACGTAATATTGATCCCCTTCGAACGACACGCCATCAATGACGCCGGTCACCGCACCCGGCTTCGAAGTTTTGCCGGACGCCGAGGGGCGCGCCAATTTCGCAAAATACATGCCGGCGACCCACGTGAAGACCAAACTGGACACCGTCAACTTCGCTGCCATTCGGCGCATCCACTCTCTCGCTCTTGGGCATTCATTCCGGACATGCGAACGCATACTGTATGCCAGCTGCCGCTTGCAATCCAAGAGTGCCCTCCCGCGCCGGGCAGGCGCCAAAATGCTTGCGCGAAACATGCTTTCGATGCCGGCGGAGCAAGTAGAGCGAGATCACGGTAAGAGTTCAACACGAGAACATTAAAACCCTCAAATTCGTCGGGCGCTCGTCCGGGGGTTAAAGAAGGTTCGAAATTTCATCATATAAATCTACGTTTACTTTCGTAATTAACTGGCGTTAATATAGCTAATCATTCGGGGTTAAGCCATGTTGCGCAATATTCCATCCGCGTTGTTTCTGCTAACTTCGGTGCTTCTCCTGCCGATGGAAATGCTGGCGCAAGGCGAAACCACGACTGCCATTGTGGGACAAGTGAGCGATGTCACCGGGGCGGCGGTGGCCGGTGCCACGGTGACGATCGCCAATCAGGAAACCGGGCTGAAGCGCGGAGCAAAAACCGATGATTCAGGGCGGTTCAACTTCCCGCAACTGAAACCCGGGACCTATGCGGTACAAGTGGAAGCGGCAGGCTTCGCGACGCAGCAAAATCGGGCGGTATTTTCCAATTTGGGACAGACGCAGACTGTTGATTTCGTCCTCAAGGTCGCGCAATCAAATCAGACCGTGGAAGTAACCGCTGAGGCTCCGCTGATCAACCCCGCTAATGCGAACACGTCCACAAATCTGAATGCACAATCGCTCGAAAATCTGCCCAACCCGGGCGGCGACCTCACCTACCCGCTGCAGTTTGCAGCCGGCGCACTGGTCAACACGGCCGGTAGCGGCAATGATTTCGTGGGCGGCACGAACGGATACGGCAACGTCGAGTTCAACGGACTCCCTGCTCTTTCCAACGGCTATATCGTGGATGGCCTGGAAACCAATGATCCGCTGACGAACCTGAACAGCGGGCTGTCGACGAACCTTGTGCTGGGACTAAACTCAATCTCGGAAGTAACCGTCAATACGCTTTCCTACGCGGTTGACCAGGGGCGCTACGGCGCATCGCAAGTCAACTACGTCACCAAATCCGGAAGCAATCAGTTCCACGGAAACCTCTACGAATTGTGGAACGGTTCGCGGTTCAACGCGGCCGACTATTTCACGAACGCCACTGCTGGAAATCACAAACCGCGCTCGACCGTGAACCACTTCGGAGGGAGCGTGGGCGGCCCGATTGTTCACAACAAGTTGTTTTTCTTTTTCGATAGCGAGTGGGTCCGGATTGCGCTGCCGATTGTCACCGCGACGACCGTTCCAACCGCGGCGTTCGCGAGCTATGTGTTGCGGCAACTTCCGCTGGGTGGAACCGACTCCGTCACAGGGTCGGTCTATCAGCCATCGCCACAGTCCGTGCCGTTCTATCAAAAAATGTTTTCGCTCTACGGAAATACAAGCGGAACGCCGCTCGCGATTCTCGGCTGCCCGTTTGATGTTGGTGGAGGTTCGCCCGCCGTGGCGAACGATGGCAATGGTTGCGCCAATCGCCAGAGCGTCTCGCATTCAAGCGACGATCATGAACAAGTGCAGACGGCTCGAATCGATTACAACATCAATGAACAGAACACCACCTGGTATCGTTTTCAGGCGGATACCGGGCTGCAAGCCGCCTGGACCGATCCCATCAATCCTTTGTTCGACGCGCTTTCCCCGCAACCGCTGTACTCCTTCGCAGCGGGCTACACGCACGTGTTTTCGCAGAATCTGGTGAACTACTTCAACCCGGCATTTTCATGGTACGAGAGCCTGTTTGGCCCGAGCGATCTTCAGAAAACGCTCGCCGCATTCCCGATTGTCTTGCAGGGCAGCGGCGCGAACGCGCCATTCACCACCTTGGGCGGACTCGACAATACCTGGGTACAGGGACGACGCGCCTCGCGATTCTTTATCAACGATAACCTCGCATGGAGCCACGGCGCGCACGAGCTTCGCTTTGGCACGAATACTCGCATCTTGCGGTTGAACGACTATGATTTCGGTGAGGGTTCGGTCCCGACCGTCACGTACACCGACCTTCCGCAGTACATTTACGGGGTAGCGTCCACGGCAACAGAGACTTTCCCCACGTCACCTAACCAGCCGTTCAACTTTCTGAACCTCGACCTGTACGCGCAAGACACCTGGAAGGTGACCAAGACGCTTACGTGGACCTTCGGAGTCCGAGATACCGTGAATTCCAACCCATTGAATCCGCACCGGGAGATCGCTCGACTGAGCGGCTCTTTCGATTCCATTTCGCACGATGTGAATCAGCCCTTGAACTCCGCCATTCAAACGGGTCTGGGCCACGTATTTTCCTCGACGCCGCTCGCGACCTTGCAACCGCGCACGGCGATCGCATGGCAGTTTGAGCCACGATCCGCGCTGCGCGCAGGCTTTGGAATTTTCAGTGATATTTTACCGGGCAGTATCGCCGATGTGGTTGGCGTGAACCCACCCTATGTGAAGACTTTCCAAGGCGGACTTCTTGGAACCGTCGGGGGCACAGCCATCGCGCCGGGAGTGCCCGACAGCGCGATTGATGCACTCGTTCAGGCCAATCAAACCTTCAGTTCGGGTTTTCCCCTCGGACAGCTTTCCTGCGCTTCGGCGCAAGCGACTTCCGGGAGTTGCCTTCCTCCAGTCGCCATCACGGCTGTGCCGGATGGCGAACTTCACGCACCTTATTTCATGGAGTGGAGCCTTGGCCTGGAACATCAGTTGGGAGCTACGGGAAGCATCCACGCACAATACGTTGGCACGCGCGCGGTGAACCAACCGTATTTGACGCAAGTGAATGGCTATCTGCGGTATCTGAGCTCGACGACATCTTGCGATGGATGCTTTGCCCCGTTTCCGTATAACGAGCCTACCGATCCCCGATTCGGAGCCGTGACGCAGCTCTCCACCGGCGCGAACAGTCACTACAATGGATTGCAGATGACCGCTCTGAAGCGCATGGGACACGGCCTGATGGGACAGATCAACTACACCTGGAGCCGTTGCATGGACACCGTTTCAAACGGTGGTTTCTTGCAATTTTCAGCGGGCGGGATCCTGTCGCCGCTGCCCGGAGAACTCGCCCGCGACTACGGTCCTTGCGATTACGATATCCGCCACAATCTTAACGCGCAGTATGTCTATCAAATTCCGCTCAAGGTTGAGAAACGGGCTCTTGGATATGTGCTGAACGGCTGGCAGGTTTCCGGCACCGTGTTCTGGCACAGCGGGATTCCGTTTTCCGTTCTAAGCACGCCCTACTCCTCACCATGCCAACAGCAGCCGCCACCACCACAGCCGCAGCAGACCTGCGGCATTGTGAACGGCAGTGGGCCGCAATTCGCTAGCGGCGTTCCGGGGGTACCGCTGTACGAACACAATCCCATTCCAGGCGTCACGCAACCGGGCACAGTGCAGTGGCTCAATCCCGACGCGTTTGCGTCAACCGTTGATCCGAGCACTGGGATGTGCGCAGGAGGCGACAGCCCAGCGCACTGTCAATTCGGGAATCTTGGCCGCAACGCACTGCGCGGTCCCGATTTTGTGTGGAGCGATTTCTACCTTACGAAATCGTTTCCGTTGACTGAGAGCGTGAAACTGCGGTTCGACACACAGTTCTTCAACGTGTTCAATCATCCCAATTTCGCGTTGCCGAGCATGGTGCTGGCAGGCATTCCGGGGAAGCGCACGACGCAAACAGGGTTTGGAGCGCTTACGTACACGACATCTCCGCCGACTGGCCTGCTCGGCGTTGGCCTGGGCGGTGATAGCACACCACGCATGATTGCGTTTCAATTGCGTCTGGAATTCTGAACTGCTGGATTCAACTCAGAAATTGTGTCGAATCGGGATCCAGGAATTACAAATTAACAATCGGTTCAGAGTTAACAGTTCAGAGTTGAAAAGCATGTGAGCCAGCTGCAAGACCGCGATCGTTTCAGATTGAACCTGTGCCACTGAGATTCACCGCGAATTCACCTTCCTCAGCAGTGGCAATTCTAAAATAAATTCGTTGCTCCCCTAATGTAAATCCGGCACGAGACGATAGTGCAGGAAGATTGTGCCAAGCCGTCCTGGGGGAACTTCGTGAAATTCACTGCAACGTCGTCCGTGAGCCAGATTCTCCGTGGAATTTTTAGCCGCAGATTCGAGTGTCTAATGGGACTGGCCCTGCTGTGTGCTGCGTCGTTGCCCGCGCAAGTATCGTTCCTCGGGGCGCAGCGTACGGTTCCGACGACGGGCTTGGGCGGGCCGAACGGCGCCGCCGTGGATTCCTCCGGGAATCTGTACATCGCGGACACGGGCAACAATCGCATCGTGAAGATCACGCCGACCGGGACGCAGACGGTGGTGAGCGCGGCGCCACTGACGCTGAGCTCTCCCTTGGCCGTAGCCGTGGACGGCGCGGGCAATTTATACGTAAGCGACAGCGGCCACGGCCGCGTGGTGAAGATACTGGCCGGTGGCGGAACAGCGACCGCACTTGCCTCGGTGCTCACGCCGGACGGGCTGGCGGTGGACGCGAACGGCAACGTGTTCGTGACAGAGAACGTAGACGGATACATCGTGAAGATCACCAGCGGCGGCGCGAGCAGCAATTTCGAGATTGGCTTGAACAGTCCGGTGGATGTTGCCGTGGATGCCGCGGGCAACGTGTACCTGGCGGACGAATCGCTTTCGAGCATCGTGAAATTTCCGCCGTCTGGCGGCGAGGGCACGAATGTGGGAACGTCGCTATCGAACATCAGGGGCGTGGCTGTGGACGCAGCAGGAAACGTCTATGTGGCCGAGAGCGGAGAAGGCGCAGTGATCGTGGAAATTACGCCGCTCGCGCTGCAAACCACGCTCGCGACGAGCGGGCTGGGCGCGGCAACTTATTTTGCGGTGGATTCGAACTACGACCTACTCATCCCGGACAACGTTAACAGTGACGTGATCGAGTTCAGCACGATTTCGGTGCCTATGGGATACGCCAATGTGTGCCAGAGCGGGGCGCCGGCGCCATGCAGCCAGACGGCGACGCTGCAGTTCTCAGTGACGGAAGCAGAAATCTCGAATGTAAACGTTCTGACGACGGGTGATTCGGGGCTGGATTTTTCGCAGTCCGCCGTAACGTGCAGTGGCGTGATATCGCCTTGCACGGTTTCGGTAACGTTTCAGCCCACCGCGCCGGGCATGCGCACGGGAGCCGTCGAGATCCTTGACGAATGTCTGGGAGAGGTTTTGGCCGTCCCGCTGTCCGGCACGGGTAACGCGGCTGAGGCCGCTTTTCTGCCGGCGCTGGCATCGGGGCCGATATCCAACGACGGTTTCTCAGACCCGGTCGCTGTGGCGGTAGCGGGAGCGGGAGTTTACCTAGGCGGCCCGATTTTTATAGCCGACGACGCAGCCTGCGTGATCTGGATCGCGAGCGAAGACGAGGACTTCGGCATATATGCGGGCACCTACGGATCGTGCGGTTACGCAGGGGACGGAGGAACCGCAACCAATCCGGGAGAACTGAATAGTCCTGAAGACGTGACTCTGGATGGCGCTGGGAACGTGTACATCGCAGATACGGGAAACGGCGTAATCCGCAAAGTGGACATGAACGGAACCATCACCACCGTGGCTGGCGATAATGGGCTGTCCGGCGGGTTTTCCGGGGATGGCGGACCCGCTACGAATGCCGCGCTGAACCAACCCCACGGAATCGCACTGGACATCGCGGGCAATCTTTACATCGCCGATGCGGGCAACAATCGAATCCGCAAAGTGGACCTGGCTGGAATCATCACCACCGTGGCAGGCTCGGGCGCAGCGAGCTATAGCGGGGACAACGGAACGGCGACGAGCGCGACATTGAATCATCCGCTAGGCGTGCGCGTAGACGGCGCCGGAAACTTGTTCATCGTGGACACGCACAACAACGTGATTCGAAGAGTGGACCTGACGGGGAAAATCACGACCGTGGCCGGAAACAATGGGCTGGGGGCAGGTTCCAGCGGTAACGGCGGGCTGGCGACGAGCGCGCAGCTGAATCTTCCAGGATTCGTAAGCGTGGATGCGGGCGGCGACCTATTCATCTCCGACAATGGCAACGCCGTGATCAGGAGAGTGGATGGGAGCGGCATCATCACAACCTACGCGATCCCGACCGATTTTCCGGAGGACCTGACGGTGGATCCGACGGGTAATCTCGCGGTGGTCGATCCCGAGGCTGAGGTGATGCTGTTATATGCGCGCACGATTCCGCTGGGACTCAGTTTCGACCCGCAGAACGTCAATACCCCAAGCGCACCGCAAGACGTAACCGTAACGAACATCGGCAACCAGGCGCTGGATTTTGCGGCGATCACACCGCCCACCGGATTCAACCTCAGCGGGCCGGACAATTCATGCTCGACGTCATCCGCGCTGGGGACCGGCCTCGACTGCATTCTCGGCGTGGTGTTTGAGCCGCCAACGGCTGGCGGTTATGAAACAGCCGTCGCTTTGACGGACAACAGTCTCGGTCCGGCGGCCACCAGCATGCAATCGGTGCCGGTGAGCGGGACTGGCGTTGCCACGCTGACGCCGACGACGACGGCACTGACAGCGTTACCTAATCCGGCATTTGCAGGGCAGACGGTGATGCTGACCGCGACGATCACTCCCACGCCTACCGGCGAGACATGGGGCAGCGTGGATTTCTGCCTGGGCGGTGATGGGCCAGTCTCGGTGACGCGCACGCGACCAGCGACGGTCCGATTGCCGGGACAATGGAAAACGCGCGCCGCGGCGACGCCGGAAACACCCACCTGCGGTGGAGGCACTCTGCTCGGCACCGGCAACCTCGGGGTGAGCGGGGTCGCGACCCTAGCGACCTCCAGCTTCGCGGTGGGCGCGAACATTGTCCGTGCGATTTACACCGGGACTGGTTCGTTCGCAGTTTCCGTCTCCGATCCTGTGACCGTGACAATCGCCGCGGCGGCCAGCACCACGACCTTGCTGACGATTTCGCCGAGTCCTGGCGCGTCAGGCCAGACCATCACGCTGACGGGGACGGTAGCGCCTGTTCCAACGGGCACGGCACTCGGCAGTATTACGTTCTGCGATGCGGGGTCAGACGACTCCGTAGTGCACCACATCGACGGGGGAAAAGTTGGCGGAAGTGCGCGAGCACCCTCCGTCGTGCATCCGGACGGCGGAGGCGGCAATCCGTGCGGTGCGGATACGCTGCTGCAGACGGTGACCATAACTGCGGCAGGAAGCGCCATGATGACGACTGCGGTGCTGACCGTGGGGGATCACAATATTTATGCAGTGTATTCGGGCAACACGGCGTTTACGGGTTCGACGTCCGGCTCGCAAGACGAAACCGTGACAGCGGCGTACACCGTGACAGCGCCGCAAACGCCGTTCACGGTGAGCGAAGGCGGCTCGGTGCAGATTACTGTGACGGTGCCGCCGCTGGGTGGTTCGTACACCAACGTGGTGACTCTGGTGGCGACCGGATTGCCGCCGCGCGCGACCGCAACGTTCAACCCGGCGACAGTGACTCCAGGAGCCGACGGCGAGCAGACGATCATGACGATTCAGCTCGCGCCGGTTTCGGCGCAATTGCCCGCGCCAATGCCTTCGCGGCCTTCCTTGCCGCCAAACCCGATGTGGTCGACGACCGTCATGGGTTCGCTGCTGATCGTTATGAGCATGATTCCGATGATGGGAGCGATGTTGCGCAGGCGTCCGCCGGCGCGGCTAGCCAGGGTGGTGTTGAGCGTCGGCGCGATTGCGGTGGCGGCGCTGGTCATGTCCAGTTGCAACGGCGGATTCGCGGGGCTGAGCACGCCCGCGGGCCAGTACACGATCACCATCACGGGAACGAGCGGCACGCTGCATCCATCAACGACCGTTACGGTGGTGGTCCAATGAGGCGTTTAGCGAAGTTGAGAGGACAAACGAGAATGAACGTACGCAAGCTATTGCAATCGGTTGTGCCGATCCTCTGCGGACTCGCAGCGATCATGATGTTCGCTGCCGCGGCCGGCGCGCAGGAGGATCATCCGCCGCTGGAGGTGGGAATCGATTACAACTACGTGCGCGCCAACGGGCCTCCTGGCGGGTGCAGCTGCTTTTCCATGAATGGCGGCAACATCTGGGCCGCATACAGCTTCACCCACAGTTTTAGCGCGGTGGGCGAATTCAGCGGCCAGCATGCGGGGAATATCAACGCGACGGGCGAGGACCTGACGCTGTACTCGTACCTTTTCGGGCCGCGCTACACGCTGCGGAAATCCGATCGCTGGCTTCCCTTCGCGCAAGTGCTCCTCGGCGGAGCGCACGCGTCTGGCACCTATGAGCCTGCGCTCAGCGGCGCATCCGGTTCATATACTTCCTTTGCGCTGATAGCCGGCGGCGGCTTGGATATTGATGTGACTCACCATATCGGCATCCGCGCGTTTGAAGCTGACTACTATCTGACGCATTTTCCGAACGGCGTAAATGGCCGGCAAAATAACCTGCGAATTTCGGCCGGCTTCGTTTTCCGGTTCTAGAAGCGCGGTTAAGCCTTTTCTCCCGCGCGCCTGAACGCGCTTACCCTCACGTGCGGTGAGAGTGCGGTGCCATCGCTGCAGACTATGCACCGCAATTCTTGGACGATCTTGGTGGGACTTCTGAATCACAGCGTCGCGGAATCGTCCGCCGGCTCGCCGGTTTCCGCGAAGAGCAGCTTCCGCACATGGTCCATCAAACGCCCCAGGTCGCCCTTGGGAACCACCAAATCGACGCACAAATCTTTCGGGAGCAATTCATTCACGGAACTGGCGTGAAGCGTGAGCAGGATAATGGGAACCGTGGGCATGATTTTCTTCAGCTCACGTGCGGCTTCAAGTCCATTCATTTTCGGCATGGATAGGTCGAGGATTACCAAATCGGGTTTGCATTGCTTGGCAAGAGAAATTGCCTCGTAGCCGTCGGCCGCCTGCGCGCACAGTTCGCAATTCTTTTCGATTGCAAGCAACCTGTAGAGGGCCTGGCCAACTATCGGACTGTCGTCTGCCAGGAGTATGGTTTTTGGCATCTGGCTCTCAGGTCAGCTCCTCAAGATTAAAAGCGCCAATTAAATAGAGCGATACATAGAAGTCTGTATTTGGCCAACGGCTGTGCAGGCACGCATGGCGTAAGGTCGTCGAATGGAAACTGAGCGCGTGGCAGAGCCTTCCACGCCGCCCAAGCGCGTATAGCATCAAGCGGTTCAGAGTTCAGAATTAACAGTTCAGAACTGAAAGTTAAACGTCTGCGGTGCGCGGCCGACTACTGTCTCAGATCGTAGCCGAGCAGCGCTTCGCGCTTGCCCATGTTGTCGCAGTCGTCTTTGTTAGAAGCGAAGTGGGATTTTTCTGTATCGGAGTAGCAGCGATATAACGGCTGGGTATTCGCCTGCTCGGCGGCGAAGACGAAGCCGGCGCCGCGCAGGCGCTTGTAGCCTTGGGTTTCGCAGACGCCCTTCTGGATGAGGATGTGGTCGGGGTGGCCGGGCCATGTACTGAAGCATTCTTCCAATTCGGTGGATTTCTCTTGGGACTCGGGCGGCGCGGTCATCACGTAACCGAGCTCAGCTACCAGTTTGTACGCGGTGTAGTTTCCGGGCACCGGTGCGGTGGTGGCCCAGTGGTCGTGCGCGGCTGCGTCGTACCAATGCGTGAGCATCTCGCCGACTTGCGGTTCACCTGGAGCGCGCGACCAGGAAATATCCACTGGGCGAAAGATGAGATAGCGTTTGCCGAAATTTTCACCCGGCTGCAGATACATATACGCGAGCAGCCATTGGTCGGCGAGCTGGTTGAGTCCCGTGTGTGCATCGATCAGGCTGGGGTAGGAGAGCAGCTCGAGTCCATTCTTGCGCGACCAATCTCCCGGTTCGGCGAGCATCAGAGGCTGGGACAAGGCGGCAGTGAAATGCAGCGGATCCGGAGAGGCAATCAGGCCCACGCCGCCTTTGACCCAATTGAGGCCGAGGAACTGGTGAGCGGTAGTCCAGTAGGCCACGCCCAATCCGTCCACTTTAGTTGATTTGCCGTCAACGCCCGGCTCGCTCCATTCGCCGTTGAAATATTTTTTCCACTTGCCCGGGCCGGGATCGTTGGCAGGCGCGCGCGCTGCGAAACCGTAGCCGCCTTCCCAGGCATGAGAGCCGTTATGCATGCAGAAGGCGTAATCGTAGGCGTCTGGGCCACGCACCGCGGAGGCGCAACTGTCGCCGGTTTCCTTGCCTGCGGCCGGGGGTTCGGTGCTTCTGATAATCGGGCCTTTAATCCTCCATGTGAGACCGTAGTCGGTAGAAGTGGCGATGGTCATGGAGGCGTGGGTTTGGCCGTCTTTCGCGTAGTCGCAGGCGGTTTCGTTGTGCACCCAGGCCCAGAGAGTCTTGCCTTCCAGTTCGACATGCTGAATCCATTGGCCGCAGGAATCGGGACTGCCGGCCGGTCCCGGCTTCAGCACCGTCGCGGCCTTGCCGCCCATGTCGTATGGATGTTTGCCGTCAACGGCGAAGGTGGTGCCGGCGGCGGTGAAGCCGCGGTAAAGGGTATTCGGGAGCTGGATTTCTGTGAACCAATTGTCGGCGATGTTCGGAGCTGGGCCGCGCGCGACAAGCGGTACGCCGACGCGGATGCGCATCGAGGCGGTTGGACTCGCAGCTTTTTCCTCGCCGGCGGGAGCGATCGCCGCACGACCGCTCTCTGTTAACGCTCCGCAGCGATAGACGCTGTCGGCATCGATCGTCTTGGACCATGGATCGGAGTCCCAGGAAAAGTAATCGATGCCTGCGAGCCGATGTTCTGCGGCGGCTGCGGCAAAATCGCTGCGCACCTCTTCGATCAGGAGCGTGCGCGCGGTTTCGTTCGGCGGACAGGAGACGTCTTTGTTCGGGAAGCCCCATTCGGTGATCCAGCAGGGCTTGCCTTCTTTGCTGCCTGATGCGCGGCACTCGGCGAGATCAACGCTGTTGAGGCGGGCGGCGCGCTGGGCCGCGGCGGTGGGGTTGCCGGGCTGCGAAGCGGAAGGATAGCTGTGGACTCCGTAGGCATCAACGAGTGAATCGAGGCCATGGGCGCGGAGAAACGCGATAGTGGCGGCGAGGCTGACCATGTCTTCCTTCTTATTGTTGTAAGGCTTTGCGCCATCTTCGGCGCTAACCATGCCAGCGGAGATGATCGGCGTGCTGTGGTTCAAGCGCGAGTTGTCGCGGACTTCTTTGAGGACCGTTAAAATTTTGATGTACTGCAGAAAACCTTTCGCGATCTGTTTGCCTTCGGGATCATGCAAGAGATCCTGGCTGCTGAGAATTTTTCCCTCGCCCGGTAGCGGGAATTCGGGATTGAACGCCGCCCAGTTTATTTCGTTGCCTAGCTCGACGCCGCCCAGGGTGATTTCGTTCGCATCCAGGCTGTCGAACAGTTTCTGAAAGTTTTCTTTTGAGAGCGCGGGGTCAGCGAAGGAGAGCGGATGCCCGCTCCACATGGCCGGGTATCCATCGGGGTGATAGGGACGCATCGGCGCGCCGGGTGCGTACTGCGGGCCGACGATCAGCTGGATGTGAATTCCCCCCGCGGCGGCGCGCTTGGCAAAATCGATGCCTTTGTCGTCGTTCGAGATGCCGCAGCGGATTATGCGCACTTGTGCGGCTTTGAGCTGGCTGAGTAGCGTGTTCTGATCGGCCACGCTCGAGCGCATGGGGTTGACCACGTTCACGCCTACGACCATGTCTTCAACTCCGGCCGGCGCAGGGGTTCGTGCGGACGCGGAGACCGCGAGAAATCGCAGGAAGAATACCGCTGCGAATAAAACTGCACCAGCCGCGCGCCGCTTGAAGCTGTGCATCCTGTTCCCCCGGGCAATCGCGAAGGAGTGAATGTTCGAGCCGACGAGGATCTTCGGCTTCGGGTTCCGACCTACTCACTAACACGATTGTCGGAGTTTAGTTTTTAAGCTGCAAGAACAATTGGAACTGCGGCGCGAATCCCTCAGAGAAGCGAGGAGGTGGTTTCGATGACGGGCAAGACTGGCCGACGACGACGAGGTGATGGGCGCGTGTGGCGCCTACGGCGTTGCCTGCGGCAGACTGACCGCAGGCGAGGTCGCAGACTGGAAATCAGAAGTGGCTGAAGAGCCCGATCAGAATGATGAAAGGGATTGGAACACCCAGCAGGAGCAATATGATTGAGCGCATTGGTCAGATCTCCTATGGAATTGAAATTCGTCAGACGATGATCACTCGGTCGCGCTGCTTTCCTCCGACGGTTGCGGCGAAGCTCGCGCAGAAAGCGCCAATTAATAGCGCGAGGAAGGTCCAGTACATCGTGTGTGCTGCGGCCTTGCGCGCCGTGTCGGCCGCTTGCATCGCCTCCGCGAACACATCGTCCACTCTCTTTTCGGCTTCGGGTTCGCTGACGCCTGTTCTTGCGGCCACTACTGGCGCCAGGTAGCTTTTGTCTGCGGCTGGGATATTTCCTTGACGCACGGCGTTTACGAAAATCAGTCCAACCTCGCCGCGCAGTGCGGCGTCGTCTTGTGCGCCGCTGGGAGAACTCGTCCGCAACAGTGAGTCTACGAGATATTCATTCGCGCTAAAGGCCGCTCGGGAAGGCGCCGTACCGGAGCCCTCTGCGGCCGTTGCACCGGCGCGTGCGTTTCTTCCAACCGAGGCGACTGCGGATGCCAGAAACGCCGCCGTGATAACCAAGCTTACGGCCCAGACCAGAAAACCATGCGCGGTATCGCGAAAATACACTTCGTCGGTGTGGATGTTCACCCACTTTGTACGCAGGCGCCCCGCAAGATAGCCGCCGAGCAACGACGCGATCAACTCAGTGAGGATCAGCCAGACGATTGCCCCCTTGCCTACGGCGGAAGCGGATGCGCCTGCGCCGTCCCAGGGGGAAATTGCGGACAGCCCGATTCCGGTTCCCAGAGCCAGCAGCGCCAGCGACAACGCCGCGGCGACGAACGCTCCGGCGATTACCGCAGGCCAGGAGACGCCGGAGGAGTGCGCTTCGTTCTTGGTTTCATGCTCGGCTCCCCAGGATTGATCCGGTACAGACAATGTGCGTGTTGCCATGCGCGTTTCCTCCTAACGTCTCAATCCACCAAACCCGTTCGGCTCGTACTGCGTACTAGCTTTTGATGGAGGCAGAGTAGCAGTCGCGCAAAATCACGCCATACCCACAAGCCCGTAGCGGCGTGAACGATATGCTGTATCGGCGAGCGCTGGTCGAAGAGGCAGATGGCTAAGCCACCCATCGTTCACAAGTGATCGTCGCTAGATTTTCCGCAAGTCGCACTCTCACCGCAGCCCAGCGTGCAGTTTTGGACTCGGTGTTATGAAACACGCCCCGTCGATTATCCGCCGCCTGCAAGTTCCTGGCGAATTCGTTCGGACGATATCGAATGGTTCGTTTCCGCTCGACTCTATTAGATGGAATGATAACTGATTCTAAGATAAGATCGCCCCGCCCGTGGTTACAAACCCACCAAGATCTCGGACCGAGTCGTGGGTTAGCGATCTCTGCGATGAAATCATTCTTTCGTAGGAAGGAGCCTCACATGGCCGCTAAAGCGATCGTGACAACGCCAGACAAGACGAAAGACGACAGGACCTGGAAGGACGTTGCACCCTCCCCACCTCGCCGACCAGAAGACGTACCTGACCCCAAGCCCCAAAAACCCAGTCGGAAAACATAGCGACAGCAGACAAGGATCGCGCTGAAGGAGAGGCCTGCGCCCGTGAAACCCATTGAAGATGTGTTTTCGTCAGACACGTTTCGGCGCGTCGTTCTCCCCGGTATCGTTCTCGCGAGTGGGATTCACCCTCTGGTTATGAAATTTATCTTGGTGACCGAGTCGCTTTACGGTTTGAGTGCTCTGGCGATGTTGGTGTCTGAGGTCGTCGTCTTTGGCTTGGTGTTGAGCAGTGCGATTCAGTGGATCTTCTATGTTTATGAAGGATTCCGTTTGTCGTGGCTGACGAGCTTGGCGTTTCGCGCAAACGAGCGACGGGTTGCAAAGTTGTCTATGGCCGTGTACGGACCCCGGCCTGCTGCTTCGTTGTCCACTGCTCAGCAAAATGCACTCTATGAAAGTTACGAGCATCTGCGTGACTTTCCGATTCGGCGTGACGAGGATGGCAGAACCGAGCGCTACGCCGAGCGCTCTACATTGTTGGGGAACATCATTGCAACCTACGAGCTTTACCCGGAAGCCACTTATGGCGTTGACGGCGTGTTTTATTGGTACCACATTCTTAATTTTGCTCCGGGGTCTTTGCGAACGGAGTTCGCTGAGCAAATTGCGTTCATGGAAAGTCTCGTCCTTACCTCGTTCGCGGGCGCGCTGGTGGCACTGGTGCATGCGTTTGTTTTGCTCGGACTTGCGATCGGCTTCTGGTTCCGGCGGTTGGCTGTCTTCAGTTTGGATTTCGGACCGCGACTGTCGGCTTGCTTGCTGATATTTGGAGTGGCGGTTTGGATTTTGTTTTACTTGGCTGCCCTCCAGCCTAGCCGCGACGCGAGCAAAATATTTAGGACCCTCGTTGACATTGCGATGCCTTCATTCGCCGAATGGCTTCCGAGCGCCAATCCGTCCGTCAGCTCATCAGTTGCCCAGAAAGCTAAGGTTTTTAAGAGCTACCTTCGCGGTGATTAGCCTGCGTGATTCGCAAGCCCTTTGACCATGCAAAAGGTGGGCTACTCGCTCTGGTCGGGCTTGACCCAGCGTAGAAGCACATTCCTATCGACGAGGTAAGGCGTCTCCGCCATCTATCCGGTCCTCATAAAAGCTGGCACGAGAAAAAATTTTGGTGGGCAAATCGGGGAGTTTTTCAGAGCCTTCTGCCATTGCGCTCAGCATGCGATGAAACTCTTCTACGCGCAACCGCCCTTGAGATGGCGAACGCCCGTTCAAGGCATCGTTTAGAAGTAGCTCGGCTACTTTTTCCAATGGCAGACCCTTGGCACGCGCCTGGGCAATCAAGCGGGCTTCGGTCTCGGGGTTAAGATCGACCCGAATCGTCATTGGCATGAACCTCCGCCAAATAGGTTAAGCGCATTCGGAGACAAATGCTGGCACTCCAGCGAATGTGTCTCATTTTCAGCACGCCTCACACCGCGGCGCGCTTTTGCGCGGTTTCCTCGGCGATGCGGCGGCCTACTGCTGGGGCGATCATTCTTGCTTCGGCCATTAGTTGGGCGAATTGATCGGGGTAGAGGGATTGCGCGCCGTCGGAGAGGGCGCGTTCGGGGTCTTGGTGGACTTCGATGAGCAGGCCGTCGGCGCCGGCTGCGACCGCGGCGCGGGCCATGGCACCGACTTTGTCGCGGCGGCCTGTCCCGTGCGACGGGTCGGCGACGACCGGCAGGTGCGAGAGCTGCTTGATCACGGGGATTGCGGCAATATCCATGGTGTTGCGCATGTAGGTGTCAAACGTGCGTATGCCGCGCTCGCAGAGAATCACGTTGTAGTTTCCGCCAGCCATGATGTATTCGGCGCTGAGCAGCAGTTCTTCGATGGTGGCGGACATGCCGCGCTTGAGCAGCACGGGCTTTTGAATTTCGCCCAGAGCCCGCAGCAAATAATAGTTCTGCATGTTGCGCGCGCCCACTTGCAGCAGGTCGACGTAGGGCAGCATCACGTCAATCTGCGACGGGTCCATTACTTCGCTGACGACAAGCAAGCCGTTGTCGTCCGCGGCGGCGCGCATCAGTTTCAGACCTTCTTCGCCGAGTCCCTGAAAGGAGTAAGGAGACGAGCGCGGCTTGAACGCGCCGCCACGCAGCAATTTCGCTCCGGCGCGCGCCACTTTTTCGGCGATTTCCCCGATCTGCGCGGCCGATTCAACCGCGCACGGCCCAGCCGCCGCCACGATTTCGGTGCCGCCGATGGAAACGCCCTTGCCGAGCTCGATCACCGAGCCTTCGGGGCGAAAATTTCTGGAAGCCAGCTTGAACGGATGGCTGATGCGGATAATTTCTTCTACGCCTGGCGCCGCCTGCAGCGCCTCCAGTTCCCCGCGATGCTTTTCGCTTTTGCCAACCACTCCAATCACGGCTCGTTCCTCCCCGCGGCTCAGGTGCGCCTGAAAACCGCACTCCTGGATGCGTTTCACGACGTGGTCGATCTGTTCTTCGGTTGCTTCCACCGCCATGTTGATGATCATTGGATCCCCTCGGAAACAAATTTACCGGCCGGCGCTGTTTCCGCCGATTTGTACGAGCCTAGAACTTTCAGTTCGACTGCTTCGCGTTCGAGTTCCGCGAGCGCGGCCACGAATTCGGGATCGCTAGCTGAGGCTTGCAGATCGAGATAAAAACGGTATTGCCAGGGTCGGCCGCGCACGGGGCGGCTTTCGATTTTCATCATGTTGATGTTGCGGCGGGCGAAAGGCTCGAGGGCGTGATGGAGAGCACCGGGCTTGTGCGCCAGCTGAAAGACGAGCGAGATTTTGTCGGAGGCGGCCACGTCGGCCAATTCCCGCGGCTGCGCGGCGGATGGCGCTAGCAGGAAGAAGCGCGTGTAGTTCTCGCGGTCGTCCTCGAGATGCTCTTGCAGAATCACGGCACCGTACAGCTCGGTGGCGCGCTTGCTTGCGATCGCCGCGCGCGTGGCGTCGCCCACTTGCATGACTTCGCGGACGCTTCCGGCGGTGTCTTCGGCGGGAATGCGCTTGAGCCGCGGATGCGCGATGAAAAACTGCTCGCACTGCGCGAGCGCCACAGGATGCGATTCCACCGACGCAATGCGTTCGAGCATTGCGCCAGGAATGCCTATCAGGTTGTGCACAATCGGAATGATCACCTCGCCCACGATGTGCAGGCCACTCTCGACAAGCAGGTCGAACGAGCGATGTACCGAGCCTGCGAGGCTGTTCTCCATCGGCGCGAGCACGAAATCGGCGGCCTGGTTGTGAATCGCGGAAAACGTGGCATCAAACGTCGTGCACGGCACGAGCGTGACGTCCGCGCCGAGCAATTTCAGCGCGGCTTCTTCGCTGAAGGCTCCGCGCTCGCCTTGAAACGCGATCCGCGCTGTGGCCACGCTTTTCATGCCGCCGCCACCTTGCGGCGCTTTTCGGTCAGGCGCGCCCTCTCGCGTTTCGGAACCCGCGGCGAGCCCAGGCCGTGATCGGCTTGGATGCGTATGGACTCGTGCAGAATTTGGCTGTAGATTTTGCCGACCGCTTCGCTATCGAGCGGGCCGGGATTCAGTTTCTTCATCCGCGTGAGAATTTCCTGTTCGCGCGCGGGGACGCGCAGGGCGATGCCGCGCTCACCCTTCAAGCGGCCGACTTCGAGCGCAAAGCCGGCGCGCACATTCAGCAGGTGCAGCAGGGTGGTGTCAATCGCGTCAATTTTCGCGCGCCAATCGCCAATTTTGATTTCACTCATCCCGCTTCTCCCCTTTGCATCGAGCGCTGAAAATGTGCCCTAAAACAAAAAAGGCCGCGTTCCCTTTGAGGGTCGCGGCCGGCTTGGAAGACTTGGTGCGGTGCTTAGTTACTGATTGCTAGGTGCTCCGCGCGCGTCTCGCCGGCCCGCTCCCCGGTATAAGGGAAGCGGCTAGTAAAAGCGAAACGGTAATAAAACCTATTACCCACGCGCCTTGTATGTCCTCTTAAACCCTAACGAGGCACCACTATACGAAAGCGGAGGGCCAGCGTCAAGCGCCGCGTGCGGAATTCCGCTATAAGCTTATTTTATGAATTCGCGAAGAATTACAAATTGGACTTATCGGCCCCCCAGACGCCTACTACTAAGGACAACATGCAAAGCGACGCTATCAAGAAGGGGATTTCCCGCGCGCCCGCAAGGGCCATGCTGAAGGCTACCGGCCTCACCGACGCCGATCTGGCGCGTCCGCTGGTGGCCATAGCCAATACCTGGACCGAAGTTACGCCCTGCAATTTCCATCTGCGCCAACTGGCGGAGCGAGTGAAGGCCGGCGTGCGAGCCGCGGGCGGTACGCCCATCGAATTTGACACGATCACGATTTCCGACGGCATCACCATGGGCACCGAAGGCATGAAAGCTTCGCTGGTGTCGCGCGAGGTGATTGCCGATTCGATCGAGCTTTTTGTGCGCGCGCACGCGTTCGATGCGGTGGTGGCGATTTGCGGCTGCGACAAGACGATTCCCGGCACGGTGATGGCTCTGGCGCGGCTGAACCTCCCTTCCCTTTCGCTTTATGGCGGCTCAATCCTGGCCGGACATTTTGCCGGACATGAAGTCACGATTATGGATGTGTTCGAAGCAGTGGGCGCGTGCGCTGCCGGCAAAATGACCGAAAAGCAGCTCGGCGAATTGGAAGACGTGGCTTGTCCTGGAGCCGGAGCTTGCGGCGGGCAATTTACCGCCAACACGATGGCCATGGCGCTGACGTTTCTGGGAATTTCGCCAATGGGAGCGAATGAAATTCCGGCGACGGATCCACGCAAGGGCAAGGCTGCATTCGATTGCGGCAAGCTGGTGATGCAGCTGCTGAAGGACGACATCCGCCCCAAGCAAATCATCACGCGCGAATCGCTGCACAACGCGATTGCTTCGGTTGCCTCCAGCGGCGGCTCGACGAACGCGGTGCTGCATCTGCTGGCGATTGCTTCCGATGCCGGCGTGCCGCTGACGTTGAAGGATTTCGATGAAATTTCGGCGAAAACGCCTGTGCTTGCGGACTTGAAGCCCGGAGGGCGGTTTAACGCGCCGGATATGTTCCGCGCGGGCGGAATGCGCGTGCTGGGGCAGCGTTTGCGCGAAGCGGGGCTGCTGAAAGACGGGATCACGGCATCGGGACGAAAACTGTTCGAGGAAATCAGCGACGCGAGCGAAACGGCCGGACAGGAAGTGGTGCGGCCGCTGGCAAAACCGATCAAGGCCGATGGTGGCCTGGCGATTCTACATGGCTCGATCGCGCCGGAAGGCTGCGTCGTGAAACTGGCTGGGCACGAACGAGTGTTGCACAGCGGACCTGCGCGCGTTTTCGATTCCGAAGAAGCTGCCTTTGCGGCGGTGCAGAGCCGCCAGATTCAGCCGGGAGACGTCGTCGTGATTCGTTACGAAGGGCCGAAGGGCGGCCCGGGCATGCGCGAGATGCTGGCGGTGACGGGCGCGCTGGTGGGCCAAGGTATCGGCGACAAGATCGCGCTGATCACCGATGGCCGATTCAGCGGCGCGACGCACGGATTGATGGTGGGTCATGTGGCGCCGGAAGCGGCGAGCGGCGGGCCGATCGCGTTGTTGCGCGATGGTGACATTATTACGTTGGATGTAAAAGCGCGCCGGCTGGACGTTGCGGCCAATCTGGAAGAGCGTCGCGCGCAATGGAAAGCACCCGCGCCGAATTACACCACGGGCGTGATGGCCAAATACGCAAAGCTTGTTACATCGGCATCGCTGGGCGCAGTAACCAGCGCCGCGTAGAAATTGCAATTACAAGGAGAACGACGATGGCGAAAATGTTCTGGGACACCGACACGAATCCGCGCGCGCTGGAAGGAAAACGCATTGCCGTGCTGGGCTATGGCAGCCAGGGCCGCGCGCACGCGCTGAATTTGCGCGACAGCAAATTGAATGTGACGGTAGGACTTCGCCGCGGCGGTCCTTCGTGGAAACAGGCCGAGCAGGACGGCTGGAAGCTTACTGGCCCGGCGGAAGCGGTGGAGGGCGCGGACGTGATCGTGATGCTGGCGCCGGACATGGCGCAGCCTGCTTTGTATCAGAACGAAGTGGCGCCCAGCCTGAAGCAAGGCTCCATGATTCTGTTTTCGCACGGTTTCAATATTCATTACGGGCAAATCACGCCGCCCAAGACGGTGGACATCACCATGGTCGCGCCGAAAGGCCCGGGAAACCTGGTGCGGCGCACTTATGAAGGCGGCGGTGGAGTGCCCTGCTTGCTCGCAATCCATCAGGATCATTCGGGCCACGCGTTTGACCGCACGCTTGCTTATGCTAGCGCGATCGGCGGCACACGAGCTGGGGTGATTCAGACGACTTTTGCTGAAGAAACCGAGACGGATTTGTTCGGCGAGCAAGCCGTGCTGTGCGGCGGTGCGCGCGAATTGATTCAGGCAGGATGGGAAACGCTGGTGCAAGCGGGATATCAGCCGGAGGCCGCGTATTTCGAGTGCCTGCATGAACTGAAATTGATCGTGGATCTGATTTATGAAGGCGGCATCGCCAAAATGCACCAGTTCGTCAGCGAGACCGCCAAGTATGGCGATATTACGCGCGGCTCGCGTGTGATTGACGAACATGTGCGCGAAAGCATGAAGAAAATTCTCACGGAAATTCAGTCCGGCGCTTTTGCCAAGGAATGGATCCTCGAGAATCAGACCGGCCGCCCGGTATACAACAAACTTCTGGAGAAAGACAAGAACCACCCGATTGAAAAAGTCGGTGCGGAATTGCGCGCGCAAATGTCCTGGTTGAAGCCGGAGACGGCGGCGACCGCAAGAGGTGCCAAATGAAGGGCGCAGAATTTTTGGTGAAGGCTCTCGAACACGAGGGCGTCGAGCTGATTTTCGGCTATCCCGGCGGGGCGATCATGCCGGTGTACGACGCGCTGCTGGATTCGAAGATCCGGCACATCCTGGTGCGCCACGAGCAGGCCGCGGCGCTCGCCGCAGACGGCTACGCGCGCGCTACGGGAAAAGTGGGCGTGTGCATGGCGACTTCCGGCCCCGGCGCGACCAACCTTGTGACGGGAATTGCGAACGCTTACATGGATTCAGTTCCGATGGTTGCAATCACGGGGCAAGTGGCCACTTCGCTGATGGGCACCGACGCGTTTCAAGAGGTGGACATTTTCGGCATCACCATGCCTGTCGTAAAGCACAGTTTCCTTGCGAAAACCGCCGCGGAGTTGCCGCGCATCGTGCATGAAGCTTTCCGCATCGCGCGCTCGGGACGTCCTGGCCCGGTGCTGATTGATTTGCCGAAGGACATCGCCAACACCGTGGCCGAATACGAATTCCACGAAGACGACACGAGCGAAGAAATCGCCGAACCGTCCAAGGAATCCATCACGCGCGCGCTGGCGCTGATGCGCGAGAGCCGCAACCCGGTGGTGTACGCCGGCGGCGGCATCGGCATGGCGAATGCGCTGGAGGAATTCCGCGCGTTCATTGAAACAACGCGCATTCCCGTGGTGGCCACGCTCAAAGGATTGGGCGCGCTGCCCACGACACACGAATTCGCGCTGGGAATGATGGGCATGCACGGCACGAAGACTGCGAATCACGCAGTGCAAATTTGCGATTTGCTGATCTGCGTGGGCGCGCGATTCGACGATCGCGCCACCGGCCGGCTGAACGCGTTCGCGCCGAATGCCAAAGTGATTCATCTGGACGTGGACCGCGCGGAAATCAGCAAGCTGCGGCGAGCGGATGTTCCGGTGATCGGCGACCTGCGTCATGCGCTGAAAGCGCTGACGTGCAAGCTCGCGAACATCGAGCCGTGGCGGCGCGAATGTTCTGCGTCGAAGGAAACGCACGCGTGGGATTATGCCGCACCCGGCACGGAAGTGTACGCGCCCGGCTTTCTTAAAGAACTTTCGGATCGCGCGGGCGATGATTCCATCGTCGCGTGCGATGTGGGCCAGCACCAGATGTGGGTGGCGCAACATTTCCATTTCAATCGCCCCTCCCAGCATCTGAGCAGCGGCGGCCTGGGCACCATGGGATACGGCCTGCCGGCGGCGATCGGAGCGCAACTCGCGTTCCCCAATGCCACGGTGATCAATGTTTCCGGCGATGGTTCGATCATGATGAACCTGCAGGAGCTGGCGACGCTGCGGCGCTACGATTTGCCGGTGAAGATCGTGCTCTTCGACAACCGCGCGCTGGGCATGGTGCGCCAGTGGCAGGAATTGTTCCACGACAAGCGCTACAGCGAAGTGGATCTTTCCGACAATCCCGATTTCTGCCGCGTGGCGGAATCCATGGGCATTCCCGCGTTTCGCGTGGAAGATCGCGCCGACGTTTCTGGCGCGATCGACCGGCTGCTCGCGGAACCGGGGCCCGTGCTTGCGCACGTGCTGATTCATCAGGAGGCGAACGTCTGGCCGATCGTCGGTCCCGGTCGCTCGAATTCCGAAATGATGCACCAGCATGAAGTGGCGCGCGAGGTTGCGCGGTGACGAAATTTACCCTGCAACTGCGCGTGAAGCAGAGCGAGGGCGCGCTGGTGCGCATTCTGGGAGTTACGCGCCGGCGCCGTTTCGATTTGCTGCATCTGACCGCAGACACGAGCGAAGACGGCCACTTTCTGGACGTGCAAATGACCGTGCAGGCCGATCGCGCGGAAAATACGCTGGTGCGACAGATCGAAAAGCTCGAGGACGTTTCGCAAGTGGAAGTGGTCGAGCCCGATGATTCTGCAAGCGAGCGACGCGCGGCGCGTTCCACCGCGCGCTGAATGACGAATTTCAGCAATTTGATTTAAACTACGGCGTGCCTTCGACGACTAACGCAGTTCCCTTCTCCCGTGTAGCCATACTCGGAACCGGCCTGATCGGCGGATCGTTCGGCCTGGCGCTGCGCAAACATTTTCCGGACATTTCAATTGTGGGATACGACCGCGCGGAGATTTTGCAGGCGGCGCTGGCGCGTGGAGCGGTGCGGGAGGCTGCGGGCGATCTCGCGAGCGCGGTGCGCGGGGCGGAGCTGGTGTACATCGCGCTGCCGATTGGAGCGACGATTGAGGCGCTTCCCGCAATTGCTGCGGCGGCTGGTGGCGACGCGCTGTTGACTGATACTGGCAGCACCAAGGCTGCAATTTGCCGGGCGGCGAAACATGCTTTCGTTGGCGGTGCTCGCTTTCTTGGCGGGCATCCTATGGCGGGGAAAGAAACCTCGGGGATCGCGCGGGCCGATGCTGACTTATTTTCGGGCGCGCGGTATGCGTTGATCTGTTCGGAAGACGATCCGGATCCACGCGTGGTTCGATTTCATGCGCTGGTGCGCGCGCTGGGTGCGGAGCCGGTGTGGTGCGACGCGGATACGCATGATTGGGCGGTGGGAATTGTCTCGCACTTGCCACAGCTGCTGGCTGTGGCGTTGGCACGCGTGGTGCAGGATGAGACAGACGAAACCGGCTTGCCTCTTTCGCTTGCCGGCCCGGGATCGCAGGATATGTTGCGGCTGGCGGGCAGTCCTTACGGAGTGTGGCGCGATGTTGCGCATACCAATACCGACAATATTGCGCGGGCGCTGGATCGGCTGGAGCAGGCGGTTGAGTATTTGCGCACGCGGCTTACTTCGAAGGAATTGGAGCAGGAATTCAAGATCGCGAACGAGTTGTACAAGCAGCTGAAGAAACCGGACTAGGGATAATTAGAAGCGGGCACGGCATGCCGTGCCCCTACCTTCCCTGCGCCCGCGGCGCGCCGTTAAATTCTAAACCTGGCGCGTCACGGTTGGCGCGGAGCTGCCGCAACCAGGCGCTTGTCGCGGACGTAAAATTCGCGGCCGCGCCAGTGGATGCGCTGGGGGAAGAAACTCGCCACCCATACGATGAAGGCGAAGGCGTCGCGCAGCGGCAGCAGCTCCAGGTGTTTTCGTACGCCGGCGTCGCGCATGCCATACACGCCGACGACCCACGCGGAAATTCCTCGCAGGAGCAGATAACCCAGGAGCAAGCTAATCGCCCACGCCGCGGACGGCGCGAAAATCGCAGCCAGCAGTGCGAGCGGCAATGCTTGCGTGAAAATCAGGCCGAAGTGGCCGGCGGGACGCGAAAAGCGAATGCTCACGTTCCAGCGCAACTGGTGGCGGAAGGCGTCGGCGAGCTTTTGGTGCGGATACACGATGGAAACCGGAAAAGTGCTGAGCTCGACGCGATGGCCGCGCGCGGCGATGCGATTGCCCAGCTCGTAATCGTCGGAAAAATGGTCCACCAGAGATTCGAAACCGCCGATTTCGGCCAGGCGCTCTTTCGTGGTGGCCATGGTGGCGCCGAGCGTGAAATTCACCGGCGCGAACAGCCACGCCACCAGCACGCCAGCGGTGAAGTCCGTGCTGTTGCCAATCGCTTCCAAGTTCGCGGCGAGCGAGCCGTCGGTAAGCCCGCGATAGAGGCACGTTACCGCGCCGACGGCCGGATCGCGAAAGGGGGCGGCGATGGCGCGCAAATATTCCGGCGTGACGCGCACGTCACTGTCGCTGACCGCGAGAATGTCGTGCCGAGCTTCGCGCGCCATGCGGCAGAGCTTGTTTACCTTGTCGCTCACGCCCAGCGGATCGGAACCGATCAGGAGATGAATGCGGCGCTGCGGAAAATCGCGCGCCAGTTGTTCGATCACTGGAATCGCTGGATCCTGATCGTCGCTCACACAAAACAATATTTCGTAATCCGGATAGTCCTGCGTGCAAAAGCTCGCGTAGTTCTGGTATGCCTCGCGATCCAGCCCGTAGATCGGTTTGAGGATGCTGACAGGGGGCGTGAAATCTGAAGGAAGTGCAGCAGCATCGCGTCGGCCAAAAAATCGCAGCGCAGCAACGATGGCGACCACGTAATAAGCGAACGACGCGAGCGCCAGCACCAACAGCGCGTCGCGAGCAACCGTCCAGGCCATCAGACTCGCTCAGTAGTCCGCGGCGGCGTGTAGCCGACGATCAAGACACCCAGGCAGAGCAGCGCGATGCCGGCCCAGCGCAGCGGGCTGACATATTCACGCAGAAAGAAGTGCCCGAGCAGAGCCACGATCACGTAGGAAAGCGAAGAAGCCGGCTGCACGAAACTGAAATCCGCCCAGGAGAGAACCAGGGTGTAGGAAATAAAAAACGCGAGCAGCAGCAGAACGCCGAGCCACACCGTGCCGGAAGCGAACGCCCGCGCGAAGAAATGAAATACAGACCCGGGATCCTGCATGTTGAGCGCGCCCACTTTTTTCATGCCGTCGGCCAGAAACACGTCGCCCAACGGGCCGAACGTGACCATAAATAAAAGGAAAACGTAGGTTTTCAGGTGCAGGCCTTGCGACGACGTCATGCGCCGTGTGAATCGCCCGCCGCGCCGGAGGTTTGTGGCTCCATGGGGGGCACTTTTACTTGCACCATGGCTTTTTTCTGCACGCCTTTTTTGGCCACCTTGCGGCGGTCGTGGCGCAGCTTCATAAAATCCACGGCCTCATGGAACAGGCGCTTGCGTTCGTGGGAATCCCACAGAGCTTCGCGCACAATGCGCCAGGCCACGCGGGGACGGAAATAATATTCGTCGTAGAAGCGGTTGACGGATTCGACCATGTATTCGCGCGAAAGATGCGGATATTCAAGATGCGGAAGCTGGTGGCCCAGATCATCCGTGATCGCTTCACCGGCGAGAAAGCCTTCGCGCATGCCCTGATCGTAAAGTTCGGTGCCGGGATAGGCGTGCGCCATGGAAACCTGAATCGTCTCGCAATCCAGCTCCTTGGCGTAATTAATGGTCTTTTCGATAGTCTCCTTGGTTTCGCCCGGAAGACCGATGATGAAATCACCGTGCACGTGGATGCCGACTTTCTTGCAGTTCTGCACGAAGGTGCGGCCCATTTCGACGGTGGCGCCCTTTTTCAGGTTCTTCAGAATTTGCGGGTCGCCCGATTCGAAGCCGACGATCAGCAGACGCGCGCCGGCATCAGCCATGGCTTTCAAGGTTTCGTAATCGCTGTGTACGCGCGCGGTGCAGGACCACTGGAAGCCCACGGGTTTGAATTCCTTGCAGAGCGCCAGCACGCGGTCCTTGCGGATATTGAAAGTGTCGTCGTCGAAGAAAAATTCCTTCGCTTGCGGAAACATCTTGTGCGCTTGCCTGAATTCGCGCGCTACGTTTTCCACCGAGCGCACGCGCCAGGCATGGCCGGAAAGCGTCTGCGGCCACAGGCAGAACGTACAAAGAGCCGGGCAACCGCGCGTAGTATAGAACGAAACGAACGGATTCAGCAGGAACGGCACATTATATTTTTCGATGGTGAGATCTCGCTGATAGACGTCGGTGGCGAAAGGCAGGGCGTCCAGCTCGGCGGTCTGCAACATCGCCCGCTGCGGATTGTGGACGACTTGTCCGTCCTTGATGTAACTCACGCTCAAAATTTCGGAGAGCGGCTTGCCTTGCGCGTACTCCACGACGGAAAGATCGAACTCACCACGAACCACAAAATCGATGTCCGGGCTAGCCAGCAGGCTTTCAGCGGGTTTGATCTGCACTTGCGGACCGACGAAGGCGATTTTCAGCCCGGGCTTTTTTTCCTTCATGGCCCGCGCCATTTTCAGGTCGCTCCAGAAGCCGACGGTGGAGGTGAAGAGCACGACAAACTCGTAATCCTGCGCGATCGTGACGACTTCAGCGGGCGTGATGCCGTGCGGAGGGCCGTCCAGCAGGCGGCTACCCTCAAGCATTCCAGCGGGATATGTGAGCCAAACCGGATACCAGTACGATTCGATCTCGCGCGTGGCGGGCCAACGGGAGCCCGCGCCACCATCAAATTTCTCAAAGCTCGGCGGATTCAAGAACAATGTTTTCATTACAGACGCCATCAAATATTACCCCCTCAGGGCATCCAAAAAGACGTATGAACTTCTTACTAACCAGCAACACCTAATTTTACTCGATTTCCGCACTCAGCCCAAGCCATGCTTTTCGCGCTCCGTGCTACTGGAACACCTTGGCCAACTGCCCGGTAGCGCGCAACAGCGTCAATTGGCCGCGCTGGCGGGCGAAATCCGCGTCCAGAAACGCTACGAATTTGTCGTTTTCGTCCAGGCGAACCTCTTCGATATCGCGCAGCGTAGCGCGGCCCTGGTCAAATTTGGCCTGCGTCAGTTCCACGGTTTCCTGCGCCAGCTTCAAATCCAGGCGCGCCACTTCGTAGGTTGCTTCCAACTCGCGCACATCGCGCTGTTTCTGCAGCACGTCCTGGCGAACTTCCTGCCGCTTATTTCCCAGCGACAGCTCGGACAGCTGCAATTCGCTTTTGGCCAGAGCGACATTCGCGCGCGTCTTGGCCGAAAACAGCGGAATCGTAATCTGCACGCCGACCGCGAAATTGTTGGCCTGGTATTGGCCGCTGTAATACTTCGTGTAGTTATTGAAATTGGAGAGAACGCTGTACTGGCCGATGACGCTTAGCGTCGGCCAGTAACTGAGCTTGGCACCGCGCAGAATGTGCTGGCGCGCCAAGCGGTCATTTTCCGCTTCCTGGATGCCGCGGTCGCTCTGAATCGCCAGATTAGCCAGCTCAGTTTGTTGCCGATCGCTGGCGAACGAGGGCTCTTCGGTGTCTACTGTAATCGCTTCCGTGTCGGCGACCCCCGTCAAGTTCTGAAACTGCTGCGTAAGTGTTTCCTCACGCCCTTCGAGCTTGATGATTCGCTCCTGCACGCGCGCTGCGGTTAGTTCGCTGCGCGTCACTTCAATCGCGAGTTCCTGGTTGGCTTCGACGCGCTCGCGCGTGACGCCCAGAATTTTTTCCGCGCTCACTTGTTCCTTGCGCAGCAAGTCGAGGGAGTGGCGCACCTCGGCGAGTTCCAGGTAGGCGACAGCTGTGCGCACGATCACGTCGTCGCGCGTGCGATCAATTTCCAGCTTCATGTTCTTGGCGTGATCTTCGGCGGCGCGCTGCTGAGCTTTCAGCACGGGATCGAAAATCGCCTGGTTGTAATTCAACTGGAAGACCGCCGGAGGCCCCCCGCCGATGGATGGGAAACCGTAGGTGTAGGCTGCGCCAGAGCCGGTATACAGGTTGGGCTGGAACGCGGAGCGGTCCACGCCAGCTTCATTCAGCGCGACGGAGTATTGCACGCGCGCCAGAGCCAGATCGCGGCTGTTCTGCAGCGCCAGCGCCACCGCTTCGCGCATGCTGAGTTTCCGGGCTTCCTGGGCGCGCGCGGGAGACGCGGCGCAAAGCGTCAGCAGCAACACCGCCGCTGCGCCCCAAAGCGTGAGCAATTTCAGTGAATGCGATTTATTCATAGCGCAACGATTCCGTAGGCTGCAGCCGCGCGGCGCGATTTGCCGGCAGATATCCAAAGAGCAAGCCCGTGGAACAGGATACCAAAAACGCCAGAACCACCGAGACCCACGACACTGGAATGTGCACGCCGGACAATTCCGGAACCAGGCTAATGGCAAAATTCGCCACGGCCGGAATCGTTACGGCAATCGCGATCCCCAGCAGCGCTCCCGTCCCGCTGATCAAGAAAGCTTCCATCAAGAACTGATAGAGGATCGCATCGCGCGGCGCGCCGATGGCTTTGCGGATGCCAATCTCGCGCGTGCGCTCGGTCACTGTCACCAGCATGATGTTCATGATGCCGATGCCGCTGATGGTCAGGGCGATGGTCGCGACCACAATCAACAGCACCGTCAGCGCCAGGGAAATCCTGCGCGCGGAATCCAGCAGCGAGCCCAGATTCTGCACGCGATATTCCGCGCCCGGGCGATGGCGGCTGCTGACAAATTGCGCGACCTCGGTGGTGAGCCCCGGCACATCTTCCGGCCGGTCGGCTTGCACGTAAAAAGTGCGCAGGAAATCCTCGCCGGTGTAGGACTTGATCAGCCCAATCGGCACCAGCACGGAATTCTGCGTGATTTCCGTCTGCCCGAAGGTGGCGGTCCTCTCGTGAAACACACCGATCACCGTGAAGTGGAGGTCGCCCAGGCGAATATCCTTCCCCAACGGATCTTCATTTGGAAAAGCCAGGTCGGCGAGTTCCCGACTCAACAGGCACACTTTGCTGTGCGCGATCATGTCGTCTTCATCGAAATAGCGGCCGCGCAGAATGTTCAGGCGGCGAATTTCCTGAAATCCGTCGGTGACGCCCACGAGGCCCACCGGCCGGCTGACTCCGTTCACCACGAATGTCATTGGCGTGTCGTGGGTGCCCGCCACTTGCGCCACGTGCGGCAGAGCCGCTTTGATCGCGGCAATATCCGCCAGGGTAATTTCGTCGGCGAGCGTGGTGCGTTGCGCGTCGCCGGAATGGATCAGCTCGCCGTAAATCAGGTTGGCGCCGACGCCTTCAATCTGTCCCACGATGTAGCGCTTCCCCGCGAGCGCCACCGTCACCACCAGCACGATGCAGGCGCTGCCGATGATCACGCCCAGCATGGTGAGCATGGCGCGCACTTTATTGCCACGCAGCTCCTGCAGAGCAAGGCTCCAGGTTTCAGCCCAGAGAATTGGCGTCGTCTTCTGCGCTGGCGCGAGCGGAGTCATCACCGGATGAGATGCGGTATGCGGGGTGCGAGGTTCGAGCGAATCTTTCACGGATTTAATGCGCGGATTTCGCCAAGTGGTCCAGCCGCGTCTTGGCGTCCTTATCGTTGGGATCCAGCTGCAGCGCGGCGCGATATTGCTCAGCGGCTTCGCTGCGTTTGCCTTGCGCTTCGTACACACGCCCCAGCCATCCGCGCGCGGCGGAGTGCGAAGGCCAATCGCTGCGGTCCGGAGTGCTGGCCAGATACGCCTTCAGGTATTTTTCGGCGTCGGCGAGATTCGAATTGGCCAGAGTTAAGGCCGCGCCGCGCCAATATCCCAGGCGTGGATCGCTCGGCGCAACCAGCGCTGCCGCTTCGATCGCCGTCTGCATGTCCGCGGGCTTATTCTGCTGCTGGAAGAACGCGACCACTTCCAGGTACGGATCGATCTTGCCGGGTTTGGCGGCCAGAACTTCGCGGTATTCTTTCTCAGCCAGGTCGAATTTCTTCGCACCGTCCGAATCGTAAACGCCGCGCGCCAGATGACCCGCTACGGGATCGACCGCGGCAATGGCGTCTACTTGCGCCTTCGCTTCGTCCTTATTGCCGCCGACGACCCAGGGCGCTTGCAAATCGTATTCTTCCAGATCGCGCCGCGCCGCGATATTGTCAGGGTTCAATTGCACCGCTGCTTCGAATTCCTTTTTTACTTTGCGCGCGTAGGAAAAACTGCGGTCGCGGTCGGCCTTGCCGCCGTAGATTCTGCCCAGCCACTGGTGGTAAACGGAATTTTTGGGATCGAGCGCGACGGACTTCTCCGCTGCGGTAATCGCGTTGTCGTAATCGCGGACTTCGTAAGACGTACGGCCCAGCCAGTAGAACGCTTCCGCGCTGTTGGGA
The DNA here is from genome assembly GCA_050012455.1 of Candidatus Acidiferrales bacterium. GTDB lineage: Bacteria > Acidobacteriota > Terriglobia > Acidiferrales > UBA7541 > Palsa-295. The sequence continues at coordinate 74,715 of JBEKHD010000004.1, forward strand.
TTTTGCGTGACGGCGGCCTGCAACGTAGTAATCGCCGCCGAATAATTTCCGGCGTTGAATTGCCGCTGGGCGGCCTGGATCTGAGCCGTGGCGTCCGCTTTGGATACGGCAGCGACGTAGGGCGAATCGTTGAGCGAGGACGCGATTCGCGTCGCGGCTTGCACGGTTGGTGTGGGTACGCCGATCACCGCGAACACCATCGCCGTCAAGGCTGCGCTACGTGCTCCCGCCACTCTCGCGCTGTTCAGGTCCCTGATTCTCATTTAGCCTCCGCGGCTCGGACTTTCATGCCATCGCGCAAATCCACATCGCCGGGCAGCGCCACTTTGTCGCCCTGGGCCAGTCCCGCAAGCACCTCGTATTTGTCGGCACCCGCGACTCCCACCTTAATGTCTCGCCGGTGAACTGCGTCGCCATCGTAGGCCAGCACGAAATGCTGTCCCTGGTCGTAACGCACTGCGCCACGCGGAATCACCAGTACGCCGCGCTGTTCGTGAACCAGAATGCGCACTTCCACGTTTACATTCGGCAGCAGCTCGACTTTGTCGTTATCCACCGAACACAGAACTTCGCCCACGCTACGCGATCCGCGCGCCACCACCTGCTTAGGGACTTGCTCCACTTTGCCATTCCAGATGCGGTTGGGCATCGCGTCCCACAACACCTGCACGCCCTCATTCTGCCCGAGCGAACCCAGGTCCGGCTCATCCACGAAAGCGCGCACGCGCACGTGCCGCAAGTCCGCCATTTCGGCTAACACGTCGCCCAACTTCACGAAATCGCCTTTGTGCACCGGCAACGAATAAAGGGTTCCATCCACCGGCGCGATCACTGTGGCCGACGCAACCTTCTGTTGCAGCGCGGCGACCAAGTCCTGCTGCTGTTTCACGCGCAGGCTCGCGGCGTCCACGGTCACGGAGGCGCGTTGCGCCAGCGCCGCTTTTCGCTGCTGGAGCGTTTGCAGGTTTGCGCGGGCGGTGGTGAGCGCCGTCTGGTTCTGTGCAACTTCGTCCCGCGTGGCCGCGCCCTTCGCGACCAGCTGCGTCAGCGCTTGCTGCGTTCTCTCGAGGCTGGCAACTTGTGTTTCCGCGTTCTGCAGATTCCCTTGCAGTTGCGCCACTTCATCGGGCGGCCCGCCGGCGCGCGCGTTGCGCAATTCCGTCTGCGCCGCGAGCAAATCCGCGCGGGCTTGCGAAAGCTGCGCTCGTTGGTCCGCGGCGTCTAAAGTCAAAATCAACTGGCCCGTTCGGACGGGCTGCCCTTCGGCGGCTTTCACGTCCGAGACGAAGGTGGGAAACTGCGCGCGGGCAACTGTCGGCGCAATCGGCTCCACTTTGCCATTGCCGGTGATGGACGCCGTCAAATCCTCGCGCGTGACGCTGACAATCTGCACCTGGGGCGTTGGCCCCAGCTCCGCCAGCACGATCAGCAGGACGATACCCAAGGCCACGGCAAGGCCTGCAATCACAAATTTTGACTTGTTGTTTGCCGGCATGTAATTTCGCGCACCGCTACCGCTCGGACTTCCCCCGAAGTCGTAAAATTGTAGCAGACCCGTTCGCGGCTTGCCTGCGCAAACGCCGCCTGGGTGCTTCGGCTCGCATGGCCGCGGCCTGTGCCGGATCTGTACATCAATGGCGGGTCGATGACGAGTTGCGGCGGCCCAGGCGATTCGCTTCATGCTAGAATCCGCCCATGAGCGAGCCACAAGATAGTCAGCACCCCGCGCATGCCACTGAGACCAAACGGGGCGAAAAGCCGCCCGCGAAGATCCATCGCGTGTGTATTGGATGCAACAATATGTTCGAAGTCACGATGGAAAACTACGAAGCCAAGCACTGCTCGGTCTGTCATAAAGGCTAGGCGGCGACCTACACCCGTGCACGGTCCTGTGCGCGCGGCAGGCTCAAATCCTTTGTAACTCCTGCGCGCCGAATTCCACTTTCTCACGTCTAAGCAGCCAGACGGGGTGGCGGAGGCGCGCGGCGCAGGTGATGCGCTGGGCCGTGGCGTGAGAGTTCGTGCCGCATCAGCGCTCGTCCTCCGTAAATGCTAGAATTCCGAATTGGATGAGCGCCGACTCCTTAATTCACGTCCACAAACTGTCGAAACACTTCCGCACGTTCAAGCGGCGCGAAGGCGTGTGGGGCTCGATTCAAAACCTCTTCGTTCGTGATTACCGCACGGTCGCGGCGGTGGACCGTGTGGGATTCACCATTGAACGCGGCGAGATGGTCGGCTACATCGGACCGAACGGCGCGGGAAAATCCACCACCATCAAGATGCTCACCGGGATTCTGGTTCCCACCAGCGGCGAAATCCGCATCAATGGATACGTTCCTTACCGCCAGCGGCGCCAATATGTGAAAACCATCGGCGTGGTGTTTGGCCAGCGCACGCAGCTGTGGTGGGACATCGCAGTAATCGAATCGTTCAAGCTGCTGCGACGGATTTACGACGTCTCGCCGCGCGATTTTGACGCGCGCATGGAGCATTTCGACGCCATTCTGAACATTCGCGATTACCTGCACACTCCTGTTCGCAAACTTTCGCTGGGTGAACGAATGCGCTGCGATTTGGCTGCGGCGCTGCTGCACAATCCACCGCTGCTGTTTTTGGACGAGCCGACGATTGGCCTAGACGTGGTGGCGAAAGACCACATCCGCCATTTTCTGCGCGCTATCAATCGCGAATTCCGCACCACCGTCCTGCTGACGACGCACGACCTCGACGATATCGAGGAACTTTGCCGCCGGATAATGATTATTGACCGCGGAAAAGTGCTCTATGACGGCCACCTGGCGCAGTTGAAGCAGCAACTGCTGCGCACCAAGCAGATTAAGTTTGTGCTGAAGGACCGCACGCAAGCCGACTGCCTGGACGCTTTCTCGCGCGATGGCCTGGAAGTGGACCAGGTGGACGAATTGACGTATCGCATCCGCTTCGACCGCGTGAAAGTTTCCACGTCCGATCTGATCCGCAAGATTCTGGATGCAGTGGAAGTACGCGACCTGCTGATCGAAGACGAGCCCATCGAAGAAATCATCAAACGCATCTACGCCGGCGAAGCGCATCTTGAGGTGAGCGTGTGACCGCGTTACTCAAGACGCGAACGAGGTCGTGGGTGTTTTTCGCGGGCCTTTCGGCGGGGCTAGCCCTCCCCGGACATGCTGCCAAGAAGACAACCTACGACACTGTCGTGGTTTTGCCCGCACACCGATTCGAGACCGACGGCATTTGCGGTGCTCTCTCTGGAACGGCGGGTGCAGGCAAGTTTTTCAAGGGACTGCAGCGAATCGAAACAGAACAGGGCGTCGAATTCCGTCGAAAATCAAAGGTCGTGCGCGAGTTTCCGGATGAGATCGAATTCTCGCTCGAAGGAACGATCGGGAGTTGCCCTGCCTCTGTTCCGAATTCTGCAACTGGCACGGTGCTAGACGATTTTGTCAACAACTTTAGCGTTACAGCGGACTGGATGGACGGCGATAACGGCAGGACGGTCAGCAATTTGTCAGTGACCAAGACTCCACCGATTTTGGGCTGGTGGATGGAGCATGAACAGCTTCGCTGGGGACTCTCGATTAGAATTCCCTCGAACAGCATATCCATCTCAAACGCGTTGGATGTGTTAGTGCTCTCCGAGAGCGGGCACAAATTAACGAATTTCACCTTTGCTCTATGAACGTCGAGCGCCAAGCTAAGCTAATCGTCGCTTGGTGGAGCAATCGCCGATGAGCAGCTGGGTACATGCGTTGGTGCCCTACGCGGAATTTTCGCGCGTGGGGTTCGTCAACATCTTGGCTTTCCGGCTGCGCTACTTCACCGGCATCATCACTTACTTTCTGAACGTCACGGTGTACTACTTCATCTGGAGCGCCGTGTACCGAGGCGGCCTCTCTATCGCGGGCTACAACCTGGCGCAGATGATTACTTATGTGAGCGTCGGCTGGATGATTCGCTCGTTCTACTGGAACACGATTGATCAGGAAATGGCGTATGAAGTAATCGAAGGCAAGATCGCCATGGACCTGATCAAGCCGGTTTCGGTGCAATGGATGTGGATTTCGCGCGCGATCGGCGAATCCGCGTTTCGCCTCGGTTTGCTCACGCTGCCCACGGCTGTCGTGGTGGCGCTGGTATTTCCAGTGCAACGTCCGGCGTCGCGCGAGAATTTTCTGCTGTTCATCTTGGCGGTGTTCGGCAGCTTCTTCCTGATGGCTGCGATCAATTTCATGATCGGCACGTGCGCGATTCCGCTGAAATCCATTCTCGCGCTGATTCGGGCGAAATACTGGCTGATCGAATTGCTCTCTGGCCTACTGATACCGATGGCATTTTTTCCGGACCGAGTGCAAAAAGTGCTGGCGTGGCTGCCGTTCGAGCATATCGCCTACACGCCGCTGCAGATTTATCTGGGCAAGCTGGATCGCGCGACGGCTTTGCGCGCGCTGGGAACTCAGTGGCTGTGGGTGATCGCGCTGCTTTGGCTCGCGCATGTGTGGTGGGAGCGTGCGGCGCGCAAGATCACAATTCACGGAGGGTAATTCGCAGCGCCGGCCTGCCTGCCGGTAGGCGGGTGTCTCGCCGGCGTTTTTCGCTGATTCCGAATCTGAACCTGCCGGCAAGACGCCGGCGCTACGCAAACCATGCCATCATCAACGCCCATCACGGAGAAACCAGGAATGGCCGGCTTCCTCGACGCCACGCGGCGTCATTTCGGATTGTTCTTCGATTATTTTTCGCAGTATGCCAAGGTGCGCGTCAGCTATCGCGGCGATTTCTTCATCAGCCTGGCTACCAGCTTCGCCGCCACGATCTTTGCGCTGAGTTTCGTCGTGGTGCTATTCCAGAAAGTTCCTCAGCTAGCCGGGTGGCGCTTCGAAGAGGTGCTGTTCCTCTACGGCTTCTCGCTGATTCCTTACGGCATCTTCAACATCATCAGCCTGAACCTCTACGATTTCGGGAACAATTACATCATCGAGGGGAAATTCGATCGCGTGCTGCTGCGGCCGATCTCCTCGCTCTTTCAAGTGCTGTTCGAAACCTTTCGCATCGAATCGCTGCAGGAAGTAGCAACCGGAGTGTTCTGCATGTGGTGGGCGACGCGCCATTTGGGCCTGGCGTGGACTCCCGCGAAAGTTGGCATGTTAATTTTCTTCGGGCTGTGCGCCGGCATCATCTATATATCGGTGTTCCTGATTCTCACCACGGTGTCATTCTGGTTCGAAGACCGCATCGGCGTCCACCCGCCCGTGTGGAACGTGATGGCCTTCGGCCGCTACCCGCTTTCGATCTACAGCGGCGTGGTGCAATTCTTTCTCTGCTGGATTATTCCCTTCGGCCTCGCGTCGTTCTATCCCAGTGTGCGCATGCTGGGGCGCACCGTCTCGCCGCAATACCTCTCGTTCGTGCCGGTCGTCGCTGTTGCGTTCCTCACCGTAGCAATCTCGCTGTGGAATTTCGGCACGCGGCACTATTCTTCCACGGGCACGTAGGCTTCGTTTCGGCCACCTGACATTCCCGTGCCCAACTGAAACAGGCAGCAGCGCAATTGCGTAACATCTTTAGAGGTTCACTTGCGCCGAGCAACATACATGGCGATCGTCGTGCTCGCTCTGCTCTCCGCCGCCTCCGGATTTATAGGGAATGCGATCGGTCCAGGAGTGCTGCATCCTGCGAACCTGAACCCCGAGCGCCTCGCGGAAGCAGAACAAGTTTTCACGCGTACGCAGGCGACGAAAATAGATTTCTCCGTGCGCGCAGCCGACGGCGTCGAACTCCGCGGCTGGAAAGTCGTGCCGCCCGCACCGAACGGCGATTGGGTGCTGCTTTTTCACGGCGTCTCCGACAATCGCACCGGCGATCTGGGCCACGCCGAATTTCTGCTGCGCCACGGTTACAGCGTGGTGATGATGGACTCGCGTGCCCACGGAAAAAGTGGCGGCGACATGGCGACGTACGGCTGGAAGGAACGCGTTGACACTGTCGCAATCACCGATGCGCTGTACGCCAGCGAAAAAGTTGGCCATCTTTATGCACACGGAGTTTCCATGGGGGCTGCGATCGCGTTGCAATCCGCAGCCGTCGAACTCCGTATCGCCGCTGTCTCCGCCGAAGATCCCTTCGCAAGCCTTCGTGAGGTCACGTACGACTACGCCGGACTGGACGTGAGTCCTATCCTCGGCAAGACGCTATTCCGTCCCGCTTCGATTTTCGTCATGCGCGCGGTAGCCAAAACAGGGGGCTTTGATCCCGACGAAGCCTCGCCGGAAAAAGCCGTGGCGCAACGTCCGTTCCCCGTACTGCTGATTTGCGGGACGGACGATCACAGAATTCCCTGCCGCCACGCGGAAGCCATCTACGATGCAGCGATTGGACCGAAAGAGCTGTGGATCGTGCAAGGAGCGGGGCACGCCTCAGCGTTGGGGCAAGCTCCGGCAGAATACGAAACCCGCGTGGTCAGTTTTTTCGAGAGGTATCCAGGCAAACCCTGAGGCGCCGCAAAATCAAGTGACTTTGATGATCAGAATCACGCGGTCATCCTCGTGCGTTCCGCCGCGCGAGAACGCATCCACAGACGTCATGACCGCTTGCACAATCTCCTGCGCGGGCAGATGACGTTCGCGCGTCACCAGGTCCACCAGGCGCTGCGTGCCGAATTCTTCTTCCGACGAATTATTGGCTTCGGTGATTCCGTCGGTGCAGAAGACCACCACGTCGCCCGGATGCAGCTTCACGTGTCCGCGCTCGTAACGCACGCCCGCGAAAAGGCCGACCACCATGCCGCCTTCGGTGAGGAATTCGACGTCCCCGTTCACGCGCACCACTGCGGGCTGCACGTGCCCCGCATTCACGTAATGCAATGTGCGGCGCGGCTGATCGAGCAAACCCACGAACATGGTCATGAATTTCTGACCGCGCGTATCGGCCAGCATCATGTCGTTCAAGGATTCCACCAGGCGCTCGAGCGAATGCAGATGCGCCAGCAGCGCATGGAGCGTCGCCTGCAAGTTGGCCATCACCATCGCGGAGCCGACGCCCTTGCCTTCCACGTCCGCGACCACTGTAAGAATCGTATCCGGCGCGAGCGCGATGAAATCGTAATAGTCGCCGCCAACTTCCAGCGACGGCCGGTGCGCCACGCCAATTTCAAAACCCTCGAGCACCGGCGGGTGTTCGGGCAACAAACCCAATTGAATGCTGCGCGCCAGCGCGAGATCGCGTTCCATGCGTTGCTTGTGCAGCAGGTCGCGGTGCAGTTGCGCGTTTTCCAACGCCAAAGCTACGTGATCGGAAATCGCACGCAGCAGGTTTTCGTCCGCGTGCGTGAACGGGCCGGATTTTTTGTTCAGTAATTGCAGCACACCGATGGTTTCGCCGCTCTTGCTGCGAATCGGCAAACACAGCAGCGACTTGGTGCGATAGCCGAGGCGTATGTCCACTTCGGATTCGAATCGCGGGTCGGCGTAAGCATCTTCCAGGTTCACGGTTTCGCCGTGTTCTGCCACCCAACCGGCGATCCCGCGACTGGTGGGCAGTCGAATTTCATGCGTGTCGAGGCCCAACCCTACGAGCGACCAGATTTCGTTGCGCTCGCGATCCACCAGAAACACCGTGCCACGTTCCGCGCCGGTGTGCCGCGTCGTGAGTTGCAAAATAATGTTGAGTAGTTCGGCGAGATCGAGCGTGGAATTGAGCCGCTTGGTGGCTTCCACAATCGTGGAAAGCTCGATCACCGCATGGCGCCGCTCGCTGCTCTCCAGAGCCACTTCCGCATAACGCCGGAAAAGTTCCAACCATCCGCGCGTTCGGGGATCGAGCGCGCCCTTCGGCCACGCCTCCAGGACTCCCACCGGCTTTGCGCCGTGTCCCAGCACCCACGTGCAGCTGTTGCCGTTCGTTCCTGAATCCTTCCCCTGGAGAATTCGCTCGATGCGCGCCGCGTCCGCCTTGGGGAGGTCGCCGCTTTCCTGCCACACCGATGGTGAGCCGCCGACCACGCGCCACAGCCGCGCCCCTTCCAACCGCCCCGGAGCTGCCAGAACGCAAACCATCTGCGCAGCCAGTTCGCCCGGCTCGGTTTCTGGATTGAGCGTCGCCACCACCTGCTCGAGCGTCTCGAGAGGCAGACCGACTTCGCTGGGCTGAGCGGGCTTGCGTTTCACGACGGGTTTCCCTTGTACTGGATCACCAGGATGGTGATGTCGTCGGACTGCGCCGCGCCTTCCGTGAATACGCGCATGCCTTCACGAATGGCATCGCCGAGCTGCGTCACGTTGTCGCCGTTAAATTCTTCCACGATCGTTCGCAGCCGGAACTCTTCGAACAATTCATTGCGAGTGTTGGTCGCTTCCGAAACGCCGTCCGTATAGATGACCAGAAAATCCCCAGGCTCGAATTGCACGCGCGCGCTCTGGTATTCAGCTTCGGAGAACATGCCCACGGGAAAATTCGCCGAGCCCAGGCCTTCGAGTCCGCCCGCCTTGCGTTTCAGCAGCGGCGGCACGTGCCCTGCGTTCACGTATTCGAAGCGGCCGAGCTTGTCCAGAACACCGTAGAAGACGGTGGCGTAGCGATCTTCACCCGTGCGCTCGCAGAGATATTGATTGACGCGTGAAAAAACTCCGGGCAGCGAGATATCCATCGCGGCGGTGGTGAAGAAAACGCCTTGCAGCAAAGTGGCCAGCAGCGCCGCGGTAACGCCCTTCCCGGAAATATCGCCCACAAAAAATCCATGGCGCCCGCCGCCGAGCCCGATCACATCAAAGCAGTCGCCGCCAACGGAGTGGCAGGAGAGCGTGGAACCGGCCACCGCGACCTCCGGCAAATTGGGTAGCGATTTCGGCAGCAACTGCTTCTGGATCTGGCTGGCGATTTCAATTTCGTGGTCCAGGCGCTGCTTCGCGCGCGATGAAGCAAACAGGCGGGCGTTTTCAACGACCGTCGCCGCTTCGCGCGCCAGAGTGCGCAATACTTCGCGGTCCAGGTCAGAGAACGCGCTGGACGGCACATGGCTGTCCAGGTACAGCACGCCGAGCAACTCGCCTTGTCGCGTCGAAATCGTCGCATCCAACGTTTCGATCACCGGCAGCTTGTCCACAGGAATCGCGATCACCGTGTGCAGCTCAAGCCTCGCAACGCTTTCCTGCTGGCTCATGCCGCCGTCTTCGCCCGTGTCGCTGACGATTAATTCGCGCCGCGTCTGCGCCACGCGCTTCACCACGGATTGCGAAACCTGCAACTGGTCTGGGCGCAAGGTGCGCCGCTGCGCGTCGCGCGCTACGATCATCTGCAATTCGTGCGCGTCGTTCGCCAGCAGCAGAACGCCGCGTTCGGTGCGCGTCACTTGAATGGCCGCATCCACCACGGCGGTGAGCACGTCTTCAAGCGAAAGCCCTGTGCCCAGCGTGCGCGCCACTTCCAGCAGCACGCCCAGGTGATACAGCTCGCGTGAACCGGAATGCGTCGGCGCCGGCGCTTCCACGCGCTCCACCAATTCCTCGATCGTCGCGCCCTCGCCCAGGAACAGCAGCTTGTAGGAGTCCGCCATGCCGAAATCGATCTGGTCTTTCGGCTGCAGCTCGTGCTTGATTACTTTCTGGCCGTTGACGAACGTTCCATGCCGGCTGCCCATGTCTTCCAGCACCATGTTGCCGTTCACGGAAAGGATTTGCGCCTGCTCACGGCTGATGCGGCTGTCGCGCAGGGTCAGTTCGTTGCCGGCTTGCCGCCCTATACGGAACGGCGTGGTGGTGATGGCGACTTCCCGGCGAACACCATTAGGTTCTATAACAACAAGTCGTGCGGCACGTGGCATCGGTTTTAGTTGCTTTCTCGGGGGCCAGCAAAGTGAGAGCTCGCCCAGGAGCGGCTTCGCTGGCACCGCACATGGTAGGTAAACTCGCGCCCGAAGTAAATAGCTGCCGCCTTTTTACAGCGCTTTCCCCTGGGGCCGTACAGTGTCACATTGGGCCATACCGGGCCGTGGTGTTGCCGCGACTTCTCCGCCCATGTAGAATTCACTGCGGTTCGGGGAAACTACGCTTTCGTACATGGAAGGGACCTTGCGCGGGGCCGGGTAGCGCATTTGTGTGGCCCTGGTTGTTGCCAACGCATCGGGAGACTTGATGATCAAAGCTGTTGCCGCCGCGGGGTTGATTGCGGCGCTCTTGCTCACCGCGCCTGCGGCTGAAAAAGAATGTGTCCGCGTGGAAGATGCGGGCCGGGTGATGAAAGAGATCATGAACATCCCCGATGACATTCCCAAGAGTGTTATCGGCAAAGCGGAATGCGTGGTGGTGCTGCCCTCCGTGGTGAAATTGGCGTTTGTACTGGGCGCGAGCTATGGGCGAGGCCTGATGACTTGCCGCAGCGGCCCCAATTTCAAAGGTCCGTGGGGATCGCCGACGATGATGGCCCTGGAAGGCGGCAGTTTCGGCGTGCAACTGGGCGGCCAAGCCACGGATTTCGTTCTTCTACTCATGAACGACCGCGCCGCCAGCAGCATTCTGACCAGCAAGGTAAAGTTGGGAGCCGATTTTTCCGTGGCGGCGGGCCCGGTTGGCCGCAACGTTACAGCCGAAACCGATGTGAGGATGCGCGCCGAGGTGTTTTCCTACTCGCGCGCGCGCGGGTTGTTCGCGGGCCTCTCGCTGGCGGGGTCCACGCTGCGCCCTGACAATTACGCAAACACAATCTTGTATGGGAAACCCGTGGATGCGAGGGGCGTGGTGCTCTTTGCCAAAGAGCCCGCGCCGGAATGCGCCCGGCTGCTGATCGCCACGCTGAACCTGAAATCGCCGAAGAACCTTTCGGGTGATTAATGCGCGAGGCCTTCGTAACGGCGGTCTTTAGACGGCCCTTGGCGATCGTCGCGGCGATCGTCTTCGCTGCATCCACTCTCTCATCAGCAGCATTGCACGCAAACTCCGCCAGCGTCACCTCCTACCAAGTTGATGTGGACGCTGGCAAACAGTGGGTAGACACAAAAATTGATTTGCGCGCCGGAGAAGAGCTGCGCCTCGTCGCGACGGGAACGATCACCTATCCCGCGGATAAGAAACATCCCGACGGCCGATCGTTTGGTCCAGACGGGCTTGCGCGCGGCTTCGGCGATTTGGTCCACGAGTACCCAGTGAGCGATGCAGGCCACGGCTCGCTGGTGGGGCGCCTGGGCGACGACAACGTCGCGCAAGCGTTTGCGATCGGCGCGAGCACGGAGTATGAAGCGCCGGTAGCGGGGCGGCTGTTTCTGGGCATTAACCAGAGCTTGCGCGACGCGGCGGGCGCCAAGGGAAATTTCCAGGTGAAAATCGAAGTGCTCGATCCGGGGCTGAGTACAGCCGCCGCGATGGCCATCGGTGGGCCTCCGGAGACGCCAGTTTCGTTCATCACCCCGGGGCTGCTGCGAAAAATTCCGCGACGAGTTTCCGACCCGCAGGGCAAGCCCGGTGACATGGTCAACATATTGATCGTGGGCACGGCGGAGGAAGTAGTGCAAGTTTTTGCGCGAGCCGGCTGGGTGCGCGTGGATCGTTCGGTGCAAGACGCAGTGATGAACGCGGTGATTGATTCGCTCGAGAAAAAAGATTACTTGACGATGCCGATGAGCACGCTCTTCCTGTTCGACCGGCCGCAGGATTACGGCTTCGCGCACGCCGAGCCGGTGCGCGTGGCGATGTCGCGCAATCACCTGCGCGCCTGGAAATCGCCCTACGTGGTGGACGGCCGCCCGCTGTGGTGCGTCGCGGCCACGCACGACACCGGCTTCGAGCGCGACGAACGTAACAATAGCGTGACGCACAAGATTGATCCCGCAATTGACGGCGAGCGCGAATATGTCAACGACACTCTTTCGCGCACCGGGCTGGTGGTGCAGCGCGCCCATGTGACTCCCGCCGACCCGCTCACCGAAGCCAGCACAGCAACCGGCGGCAGCTTCCAGTCCGACGGCCGCATCCTGGTACTCGTGCTGAAGGGCAGAAACGCTACCAGCAGAAGCGACTGAGCGCCGCTTATCCCTCTGGCTGCGTTAGAATTCAAATACGAAGGAATAAGAGCGTGGACACCAACATGATTCAAGCGGTAATGGCCGAAACGCAGGCGGGCAAGCTGGTCTTCCCAGAAGTGGTGCGCAGGCTGCTCGAAATCGGCACCGAGTCGTACTTCTGCGACCTGGCGAGAGGCACGGAAACGTTCTACATGCGCGACGGCCAGACTCACGCGGAAAAAATGATTCTTCCGCGGGCGCCCATCGCCGAGGAGTTCTCGCAATCCACGTTGCTCACCGCAATTCGCGGCGCCCAGGCAGACACGATTCGCTATCCAGAATTTGCGAAACGCTCCGCAGCGGCAGGCGTAATCGCGTACTGGGCCTTCCTCACCGGCAGGAAAGTCATATACTTCGGCCGCAAAGGCGAATCACACACCGAAGACTTCCCGAGCTCCAAAAAGTAGCTGTGGACTGTTCCAAGGAATAACGCGCGCGTCAATTCTCTCGCGCGTCGACGCTCCCGGGCTCCGTCCCAGCTCTGGCGCTCGGTCTCGGCTCTGCAAAAGCGTTGCCTCGGCGCGTGGTTTCACCTATCATAAGTTCCCCGCCCTCAAGGACCCCTATGAGCGGGCTATTTTCCAGTTTTTTTGATCTGCGTGACAATCCTTTCCGCGCCAACCCAGACCCACGCTACTTGTTCCTCACTCGGCAGACCAAGACCAACCTCGACCAGATCATCGAAGGCATCCGCGCGCGCAAAGGTTTGCTTCTGCTTACCGGCGAAGTCGGCACGGGCAAGACGGTCCTGCTCAATCGCCTGATGGAGTGGCTCGAGCAGGAGCGCATCCCCAAAGCGTTCATTTTCAATTCGCATTTGAAGGCCAGCGAAGTGCTGGAATTGATTCTGGCGGATTTTGGCATTCCTTTTAACGCGAGCCGCGGGACCGCGCTGGCGCACCTCCATAGTTGGCTGCAGGATCGTAATTGCGCGGGCCAGACCCCGGTATTGTTCGTGGACGAAGCGCAAGGGCTCACGCTGCGCGCACTCGAAGAGCTGCGCATGCTTTTGAATTTGCAGACCGGCGAGGGGAGCCTGCTGCAGATCGTCCTCTGCGGCCAGCCGGAATTTGAAGAAACTCTGAAGCGTCCCGAACTGCGCCAGCTGCGCCAGCGCATCGCGCTGCGTTGCCGTACCATGCCACTGACGCTCGCGGAGACTCAGGAATATATTGACGCTCGCCTGCGCGTCGCGGGCGTGTCGGGCGCCGCGGTTTTCCACCCCGAAGCGGTGCAGGCCCTGTCGCATTATTCGCGCGGACTCCCGCGCGTGCTCAACGCGCTGTGCGAACAAACCCTGATGCGAGCCGCGCGCGAAAAAATCCGTCCCGTGCCCGGACGCACCGTCGGCGAAGCCGCCCGGGAACTCCAATATGACGAGATCGGGCCGTTCATGCCGCACCTCGCTCTAGATGCCGCCGTCTTTTCAGGTGCGCTTGGGCAACCGCCGGGACTTGCCGAAATTCCAGACTTTTTCGCGGCAGCGGCTTCCTTCGGGCAGTCGGCACCGCTCGATACCGCGGCGTCCGGCATCGCGACTTGCGAACCCAAGCCTCTCGCTGCTGCAGCCGCCGCCGGCGAATCCGCACGCGCGCCCTTCGCTCGTCTTGCGACTCACTCGCCAGATCTGGAAGCTGGTCCCGCCGCGCCGCGAATTTCGCACGCCCCCATCGTGTTTCCTTCGCCGAGTCACCGCCAGCCGCAGGCGTCTTCTGCTGCGAACGAAATGATCGCCCGCCTCGCTTCGGTCTCCATCACCGCCGCGCCGGTCGAACCGCGAATCGTTGAGCGCGCGGCCGCGCCGAACGTCGTAGCGCCTGTCGCGGTGGTCCGGAAGGAAACAGCGGGTGCTGCAAACGATCCGCGCAATCGCTCGACGAACCATCAGCTTCCCGTGGCGAATAGGGTGAACTCCGCGCAATCCGCGATCGCATCGGCATCACGAATTCGTCTGAAGCAATTGCAAACGCGCGCGCGCTTATTGTCCTCGTCTCTCTCCGGAGTATTTTCAGTGTGGCGAAACAAGAAGTGGAACGTCGCCAGGTTCGACTTCCAGTGGAGCGCTCTCGCATCTTCATGCCTGCGATGGTTGCGAGCGCCGTCCCATGCAACGCGGCGCCGCACATCATTGCCAACACCGCAAAGCTCCGCGCCACATGCCGCGTCGTCCGTGCGCGTTGCGGCAACACAACCTCTTGGGAGCCATCCGCTGCCTCGTGCTAGCGGCTCGCAGTTCATCCGGAGCCCCGAAAAGGCCGCGCCTCTAACAACCTCCATCTTGCAGTGGCTCCAGGAACCGAGCCACGCCGTGCGCGAACGCAAACCAACGCGCGCATCCGACACCCGACTGCCTTGATCTGATGAAAAGCGAGCAATTCTCAACCGCCAGTGAAGCCCAAAGCTGCGTACCTGCCACATTGACGTCTCCACGACCGCGAAATATGATGGCGCGATTCTCTTATCCAGGAGAGGCCTCGTGAAATTCAGCCGACTCGCCTTGCTGCTCGTTTTCTCGATCACCATGCTGGCTGCTTCGGATTCGCCCGACACGCGCGAAATCACCGACCCGAAAACTGTCGACTCTCTGCCCGCTTTGGGAGCCGTGCCGATTCCCGTAGACGATCTTTTCTACACGCGCGCTGTGGGCGGCGGCGCCTGGTCGCCGGACGGCAAGCAAGTCGTATTCAGCACGAACCTCACCGGCCGCAACAATTTGTGGAAAGTAAGCGCTGCGGGCGGATGGCCGATCCAGCTGAGTCAGTCCGACGATCGCCAGTCCGGCGCCGCATGGTCTCCCGATGGAAAATGGATCGTCTTTCAATCCGATCAGGGCGGCGGTGAAATCTACGACCTCTTCGCGATTCCCAGCGACGGCGGCGAGGTTGTGAATTTGACCAACACTCCCGAAATTTCCGAAATCGGCGCCGTGTGGTCGCGCGACGGCAAGACGATCGCGTTCGCGTACAAACCGAAGACCGCTTCCGCCACCGATGTCGCCGTCCTCGACTGGAAAACTCGCGCCGTGCGCAACCTGACGCAGGAGAAAACAGCGGATCACCTGTGGAGCAACGCCATCTGGAGCCCGGACGGCAAATTCATCTACGCGACGCGCTTCAACGCCGGCTTCACCGATTCGGACGCGTACCGCATTGATGCCGCGACAGGCGCGCTGGAAAATTTGTCGCCGCACGAAGGCGATCACCGCACCATGGCATCCGCTGTTTCCCCAGACGGCGGTACCTTGCTCGTCGCTTCGGACCGGCCCGGCGGCTACAGCAACATCGCCGAAATTGACGTCACCACAAAAAAGCTGACTTGGGTCACCGACCTCAAGTGGGAAGCAAACGCGGGAGACTTCTCGCCCGACGGCAAGCAATTTACCTACGAAGTGAATGAAGATGGCCGCAGCGACGCCTATCTCGCCGACAGCGCCACGCGCCACGGAGCTAAAATCAATTTGCCCGCCGGACTCAACAGCTACGCCGGAAATCCCTCTCCTTTTGCACACTTGGGAGCGCGCCTGCTGGTTTCGCACCAAAGCTCCACGCAGCCCGGCGATCTGTGGGTTTTCGACATCGCGCAGAAATCAGCGCGCCAGCTAACCTTCTCCGCCATCGCCAGCCTCACCGCAGCGAAGATTCCGCGCTCGCAGCTGGTGCACTATAAAAGTTTCGACGGAAAAATCATCAGCGCTTTCGTGTGGGTGCCCTTCAATCTGAAGCGCGACGGCTCGAATCCCGCAATCGTGCTGCCGCACGGCGGCCCCACCGGACAGACCACTGACTATTTCAATCGCGCCGTGGTGGCGCTCGCGACGCGCGGGTACATCTGCATCGCACCCAACGTGCGCGGTTCCACCGGCTACGGCATGGATTTTCAGCAGGCCAACGTGAAGGACCTCGGCGGCGGCGATTTGCAGGACGAAATCTATGGCGTGAAATTCCTGGAAGCGACAGGTTACGTGGACCCGAAGAAAATCGGCATCACCGGCGGCTCCTACGGCGGCTACATGACACTGATGGCCATCGGCAAGGCGCCGGACGTGTGGGCCGCGGCCGTGGAAGAATACGGCATCATCAACTGGCTCACGATGCTGCAGCACGAAGACCCCTTTCTGCAGCAATACGAAAAATCCCTGCTCGGCGATCCGGAGAAAGACCGCGCGATCTACGACGCCGATTCGCCGCTCACTTACATCAAGAACGCCAAAGCGCCGCTGCTAGTGCTGCAGGGCGACAACGACATTCGCGTGCCCAAGGAAGAAGCCGAGCAAGTGGTGCGGACGTTGCAGGATTCCGGCAAAACCGTGGACGCGCATTACTACTCGAACGAAGGCCACGGTTTCGCGAAACGCGAGAATCAAATTGACGCGATTCGCCGCACGATCGATTGGTTTGACCGCTACCTAAAAGGCTCGAAGTAGCGTCTAAGCGGGGCAGAAGCAGCAAGGGGTGCCATCGTGCGGTTTCTGCCACATGGATTTGCCGTCTGTATTTGTGCAACGCTGCTCAGATTTGCGTCCGCTCCGGGCCCCGGCGCCGTCATAGGACCCGCGCCGAACTCCGCCGCGAAGGCTCCCGTCGCAATCACGCACGTCATCATCGTTAATCCGCAAGGCCCGCCGCAGAAAGATATGACCGTGCTCGTTTCCGGCGGCACGATCGAATGGATCGGCAGTTCCGCTGACCCGAAACGCCCCGCGCACAAAGACGAATTGCAGTTCGACTCGCGTGGGAAGTTCCTGATTCCCGGTTTATGGGACCTGCACACGCACGTCGCCGGAATCAGCGCCGACCCTACGTGGTCTAAGAACGTTCTGCTGCCCCTGTTCGTCGCGAATGGCATCACTGGCATACGGGACATGGGCGGCGACCTCCATGCGCTGCAGGAATGGCGTCGCGAAATCGCATCCGGTGCACTGCTGGGTCCGCAGATCGTGGCGGCGGGTCCGATGCTCGTGCCGGCGCCGCGACAGGGCAAGCCGAAATCGACGGACCCTTCAATTTTAGAGATCGGCAGCCCCGCGGAAGCCCGCGCCGCGGTGGACTCGCTGCAGAAACAAGGCGCCGATTTCATCAAAGTGATTCAGCTCTCGCGCGAAGATTATTTCGCGGTCGCGGAAGAATCGAAAAAAGACGGCATCACGTTTGTGGGCCACATTCCCACAGCCGTCACCGCCAGCGAAGCATCGGCGGCCGGCCAGAAAAGCATCGAGCACATCATCTATAGCTCGCTCGCGCTGGACTGCTCGAACGAGGAGGCAGAGCTGCGCCGGCGCCTGCTGCAAGCCGCCGCGAAAAGAGACCGCTCCGATGCCGCCGTGTATGACGACGCGGACAGTACCTTCTCCCCGCAGAAAGCCACGGCGCTCTGGGCCACGTTTGTACACAACGGCACCTGGGTCACGCCGACGCTTTACCCCATCTCGCAGCTGGCGCACTCGGCTCAACAATCACCTGATGATCCGCTGCTGGCTTATCTTCCACTCGCGCTGCAAAAAGAGTGGCGCCTAACGGGGCAGCCTTCGCAGAAGGAACTGGCGGACGCCGCCTGGTGGGAGCGGCAATATGAAAACGACCGCAAATTGACCGGCCAGATGCATCGTGCAGGAGTTCGCCTGCTGGCAGGCAGTGATTCGCTCGACCGCTACGTTTTCCCCGGCAGCAGCCTGCACTCCGAGCTGCGGGAATTGGTTGCAGCAGGACTCACGCCGCAGGAAGCTCTGCAAACCGCCACGGTCAATCCGGCGGAATTCTTCGGCAGAAAAGATATCGGCAGCATCGCCGCAGGCCGGCGCGCGGATATGGTCTTGCTGGAGGCCGATCCATCACAGAATATTGAAAACACGCGGAAAATTTCCGCAGTGGTCCTCGCCGGACAATTTCTCTCGCGCCAAGAGCTTGATGCACTACTGGAAAAGGCGCGGGCAGCGGCCGCCGCGTGGCAACAGAAGAGCACACCGCAATAATTTCGTCAGGCCAGCGAAACGCCGGATGCCGAGGGCGGCGCCGGCGATTTTGGCAGACGCGTCTGGCTATCCCACGCATCGCTGAGACGCCGAATGGTTTCGCGGAGCCGCACCGCAAGATCTACGACAGTCTGCAATCGCTGAGTGTCCGCAGCCGGCCACCGTACCCCGTGAGACAGCAATAGCTCCGCGTTGCCGAGAATTCCGGTAAGCGGGTTATTGATCTCGTGGCGGAAAATCTCCGCCACATCGTCTGGCATATCCGCCCAGGGCGATCCTCCGGACAATTCAGATCGCTGCGCCCAGCGCACGCGCCGCTCCATCAGGCACGCGGCCAGCGGAATAAATTCACCGCGGCGCGCCACGAATTCTACTTCCCCCTCCGCCACCATGCGCAGAATTTCGGTCTGCCGTTCCGCGGCCGCCAGCAAAATCACGGGAGCGGATTTCGTCAATTGCCGCAAGAGCTCGGAAAGCGGCGCATCCTGAAACACATCATCGTCCAGCAGAATCACGCACGGTGAATCCTGCTCGATGCGTTCGATTAAATCCGGCAGGTTCGCAGCGACTGACACAGTCCCCACCTGGGCGCAGAGCCTCAATTCCCGAGTGAGCTCTGCCGCAAGCCCGGAATCGGTCATGCACAGCAGCGCGCCTCGCGCGGCCAGAATCTCCCTCCGTTCCTTGGGCACTCGCGCCGGGTTATCGTTCGGCCTCATGTATTCCGGCCCCTCCCTGGAGCGGAACCCGCTGTGACCGCGTCGGCTTCGCGGCTGCGTTCCAGCCGGCGATTTACAGCCAGCTTTAATTCTTCCACCAAAAACGGCTTGGCCAGGTAGGGCAGTTTGCTGCGCTCTAGAAATTGCATCGTGCGGGGCGCCAGAGTGTCACCGGTGACGAACAGAATATGATTCTGCGCCGGGCTACCCGCGCGAATCAGCGCCTCGTAGAACGCCGGACCATCCAGCCGCGGCATGCGGAGATCGCACACCACCAGGTCATACTGCGCGCGCGATAGCCGTGCCAACCCTTCCTGGCTTTCCAGCACCGCCTCCACTTGATGGCCCTCTTCCCGCAGCACGTCTACGATCAACTGCGCTACGCTGGGTTCATCCTCCACCACCAAAATCCGTCCGCAGCGTACGGGCTGTGAATCGCTCGCGAATTCCGGTGCGGCCGGCTCGCGCTCGCCCGCAGGAATCTCCAGTACGGGCAACTCCACCGCGAAACGCGTGCCGCCGCCGCTCTGATTTTCAAACGTCACTTCCCCGCCGTGCTGCTTCACGATTCCGTACACAATCGAAAGTCCCAGCCCCGTTCCCACTCCCGGTGGCTTGGTGGTGAAAAAGGGATCAAAGATGCGCGAAGCAATTTCCCGCGGGATGCCGGGGCCGTCGTCGGATATTTCCAATGCAATCCGATGACCGTCAGCCATGCGCGTTTTGATTTTCACCTTTCCCTGCCCGCGCTCCTGCAACAACGCCTGCTCCGCGTTCATCAGCAAATTTAGCACTACCTGTTGCAGCTGGTAAGGATCCGCCATCGTTTCCGGCAAGTCCGCGGCCAGCTCGCATTCCACCAGGATGTTCTCCACTCTCAGCTCGTAGCTGCGCAGCGCCAGCGTGCGTTCCACGATTTCGTTCAAGTCCACGCGCGTGCGCTCCGGCTCGTTTTCCCGCGCGAAGTACAGCAGATTTTTTACGATGCGCCGCGCCCGCTCCGCCTGCTGAAACACTTTGCTCGCTTCCGAATACTGCTCGGGCGGCAGGCCCTGGCCTAGCAGCAACTGCCCGTAACCCATGATGGCCGTCAAAGGATTGTTCAATTCATGCGCGATGCCGGAAACCAATTGCCCCACGGCGGCCATTTTTTCCGTCTGCAGCAGCTTGGACTGAATCTGCCGTTCGCCGGTAACGTCGTAATAAAGTTCCAGCCATCCCACCGCACGGCCTTCGCGGTCCAGAACCGGGCGCGCAAAACGCTCCAGGATGCGCCGCGTCGGTCGCGTCATTTCCAGTTCGTCATGGCCGGGAACTCCCTGGCCTACTGCAAACGATTTCCACGGCGCGTCAAAATTTTCCGGAGCGCGAAAGCGCGGCGCCACCAACGCGGTGAGGTTCCCGAAGGATTCCAGAGATTGCAATTGCCGGCGCTCCATGCCGAAATACTGACCGAAACGCGCGTTACAAAAACGAATGCGCCCGGCTGCATCCAGCAGGATCGTGCCGGTTTGCATCGCGTCGAGGACGCTGGTCAATTCAGCTTCCGCCTGCCGCCACTTTCCTTCCGCGCGCCGCACCACCGCGCCGTCTTCCAGGCAGAGCAGCAAATTCTGCGTCCCCCCAAGCACGGCGCGAAAACTGATGCGCACTGCGAACCCGTTGGCGAGAGCCCCTTCCAGGCTTGACAGCTCCTTGGCCACGGCCTGCACAGCGCACAACTGTGAAAACTGCTCGCGCGGCGGCTCCAGGAGGAATTCCCCCAGGTCCGCCTGCGCCAGGTCGCCTTCGTGACAGCGCAGCAACTCGCCAGCCCGCGGATTGGCCCGCTGAATGATTCCTTTCGCGCTCACTACCAGCAGTGCTTCGGCGCTGCTGTCAAACACGGCCGCGAAGCCGGCGTCGCCAAACAACGCATTCACTCTCAACTGTGACTGGAGACCTGTCATGGGCCGGGCCGAAGGCAGCTTCATCTGCACCGGCAGAGTGGGGGCCGCAGGCTGCTTCACCGGACCACCTTCCCGCGGCAGACGATGCTCAGCAAACGGGAAAGCAGGACCCCGAGCGCGACCGCGCACTTCAGCTCGCGGCTACCGCTGTTCACACGAAGAGTGCTTGCGCCGAGGTCTGCATGGTACGCTACGGTACGCATGGAAAACTCATTGCATGATTTGGACCAAGTTGCGCTAGCGTAAGTCCCTACGAATCAGCGTGGTGGCTATGCAAGGGAAAATGAAAAGTGGAGAACTTCCCAGTTCGATACAGACCTTCCCCTCTAGGGATTTTTTGTGGGGTTCGATCCGCCGAGTCTTAGCGCGAGAGCTCGGCTGTACGGGCCGCCGGCTGCCGAGCCATCAATTTGGTTGGGATTGGGCGTCGTACTGCTTCAGCTTACGGTAGAGCGTGGTCTTGCCGATGCCCAGCATGCGGGCAGCGGCCAGTTTGTCGCCGCCCGCTTCGCGCAACGCGCGCAGGATCGCGCGCCGCTCCAGTTCATCGAGCGGCAGCATTTCGTCATTTTGCGGCAAGCGATCGCCGGTGCCGTACTGCAGATTGGTTGGCAGATCGCCGGCGTGCAGGATCGGTCCGGAACCCAGGGCAATGGCGCGTTCGATGGCGTTCTCCAGTTCGCGCACATTGCCGGGCCAGTCATAAGCCATCATTCGCGCAATGGCGTCCTCGGAAATTGTGCGCATTTTGCCATTGGCCTCGCTGAATTTTTCCAGGAATGAATTCACCAGGATGGGAATGTCGGTTTTTCGTTCGCGCAGCGGCGGAATCTTGATTTGGACCACATTCAACCGGAAGAAAAGGTCCTGTCGGAAAGTTCCCTGACGCACCGCGTTATCCAGATCGCGGTTCGTTGCGGCAATGATGCGCGCCGAGAGCGGTATGCGGTCCGTGGAACCCACCGGCCGCACTTCCTTTTCCTGCAGCGCACGCAGCAGCTTGGCCTGCATGTCGAACGGCAGATCGCCAATTTCGTCCAGGAACAAAGTGCCACCATCGGCGATTTCCATCAGCCCCTGTTTCGCGTGCATCGCGCCCGTGAACGCGCCTTTGACGTAGCCGAACAATTCCGCCTCGATCAAAGTGGGCACCAGCGACGAGCAATCCACGGGAATGAACGGCTTGTTGCGCCGCACGCCCGAGAAATGCACCGAGCGCGCTACCAATTCTTTGCCCGTGCCGCTCTCGCCCAGGATCAGCACCGGGTAAGCGTGCTGGCTCACGCGTTCGATCAAGCGATACACGCGCTGCATCTTCAGCGAAACGCCGATCAAATCGGCGAATCCAGGCCGCGTGCGCAGCGTCTCGCGCAACACGCGGTTTTCCTGATCCACGTCCAACAGACGGATCATGCGGTCCAGCTTGCTACGCAGTTCCGGGATGTGAAATGGCTTGGTGATGTAATCCGCGGCGCCCAGACGCGTGGCTTCCACCGCGCTTTCAATCGTGCCGTACTGCGTGAGTACCAGCACGGCCGTCTGCGGGTAGGTGCTGCGCACGCGCTTCAACAGTTCCAGGCCGCCGATCTGCGGAACGCGCAAGTCCGTAATCAGAATATCCACCGGCATCTGGTCCAGGATTTCCAGCGCCTGCTCCGTCGTCGAAGCCGTGCGCGTGCGTAATCCCGAGTCAGTCACTACGTCGTGACACAAGCTCCTGGTTGCATCCTCATCATCCACAATCAACACCGTCGCAGATATCGGGCGCTCCGCCGTGAACACCGTTCCCACCGCCATGGTATTCGTTCCCCTTTCCCGTTTTCGTTTCCCGAATCTATTTGCAACACAAGCACCAAATGGGAACGTTTCCGGATCTGCCCGCACATCAATCGTTTAGTTCCTAATTCGGCAGAACGTGGAGTGAAGTGTAGAGTCGAAATGGAACAATTAACAAGTCCGTAATAGTACGCAGCGCTGTAACCCTATTTTCTCGTAGGTAGTGCAACGTTGGGAACGTCGAAGTTTCAACGAGGGAAATTTGCTACAACTGGCTCTCAACTGCCGCCGCTAATTATTCGTTCCGCGCCTGTAATAGCCGTTCAATGGCCGCCTGTCGTGCTGGTCGCGCCTGCGGTGCCCGGGGAAAACGATTTCGGCGCGGAATCTCCGGAAAAATCGAGCATATAAAAGCCGTCATTTGCCGACCCGGCGTAAATCCGTTCCGCCGAGCCGACCGCGACTAGCACCGGGAATGGAGCTTCGTTGCCGCGCGCGACGCCGGCGTTTGTGCTCAGAGTTGTGCTGCGCTTCACGCGCGTCCAATTCGCGCCTTCGTCCCGCGAAATGTAAAGCCCCGCCGCTTGCATCGAGACCAACCAGAATTCCGGCCGCGTCAGCAACGCATCGGCCAGGCCGCCAGGCAATCCCGCCTGCGCCTTGATCCAGCTGTTGCCGTCGCGCGAACGGTACAAACCCGTCCGCGTCACCGCCAGCAACGTATCGTCCGGAGCCCACTCGAGGCGTACCGCACCGCCCGATTCGAGCGGAAGATCGTGCCAAGCCCACGTGCGCCCTGCATCGTCGGAGAAAATCATGCCGCCCGAAGATACCAGGCGAATTTCGCGTCCATCGCGCGAGGCGCGCACCGATGCAACCGGCAGTTCACCCGGCCCGAAGCGGAGCTCTGTCCAGGATCTGCCAGAGTCATGCGACACGAAAAGCCCCGTGTCGGTAGCGGCGAACCATGCCGAGTCGCCGAAAAACATATCGTTCACCACTTGTCGGAATGCGCGAAGCTCGTTGCGACCCCGCGAGGAATCATTCGCCGCATCGACCGTCGAAACATCGGAAATCACTCCGATGCGCGCCCAAACGTTTCGCTGCGCATCGAATCGTGCCAGCCCACCGTCAGCAAGCGCGGCCCACCAACCAACCGGAGAAGAGAAAATCTGCCGCGCCGCGTCTCCGCCGAGCCCCGCGCTCATCGGCAACCAGCTCTTGCCGCCGTCCAGAGTCATCACGAGCGCGACGGGCGCGTTCTCCAGTACCGCGGCGGCGCGCTCCGGGTCCTGCGCGTCCACCGCCAGCGACACGATGCGATGGTGATGGAATCCGTCGTTCGAGGCGTGGAAGCTGGCGCCGCCGTCATCGCTCGCCAGAACGCCGTGCTGTTCCGTTCCCAGCAGCAGGCGTGATTCGCGCTCGCTGAGCTGCGGCAGAACCACCATCGAATTAATCACCCAGCTCCGCGGTGAAATCCGCCGCCAGGACGCTCCGGCATCCGCCGTTTTCCACAATCCCTCGGTCGTTCCCGCATACAAGGTGGCCGGGCGCCTCGGATCCTGACGAATGACCAGTGTACGCCGCGACGAGTATGGAATACCTTCGAGCTTTTCCCAGGCGGCGCCGGCATCATCGCTGCGGTAAATCCCCGAGCAAGCGCTGGCAAAAATCCGCTGCGGATTTTCAGCGTCCGTCAGCAGGCTGAGCACGTCGGAATCGTCGATCATTCCCGCATGAATCGCAGTCCAATGCTGGCCGCCGTCGGTGGTCTTCCACGGCAGATGAAACGTTCCGGCGTAAATTACCTGCGGATCGCGCGGGTCAATCGCGAGCGAATCAAAATTGCGCAGCTCGGCGTCACCGGAAGGCGTGATCCGCTGCCAGGTCGCGCCCGAATCGCGCGACAAGAAAACTCCATCCAGGGCGCCAGCCACGAGAATTGCCGGATCGGAAGCAGCCTGCGCCAGCGCGCGCACCGCCTGCCCGGCGAGCCCCGATCCGCGCCACGATTTGCCGCCGTCGCTGCTCAAGAATACTCCGCCGCCTTCGCCGGCAGATTCGCGCGTCCAGGTCGCGGCATACAGCCGCGCCGAATCGCGCGGGTCCACGATAATCGCCGTCACCACCGCGTTTTGGTTTTCGCCCACTAGCCCAAGCGGCACCCACTCGGCTCCGGCATCGTGTGACGCGAAAATCGCGCCATCGGTCGTGCCCAAATACAGGATCTCGGGATGAGCCGGATCGCTAGCGAGCGCGCGCACATCCCCGCCCGCTGGACCGACGGCCTGCCACACCTGCGCCTGAGCCGGCGGCGCGCTAACACACGCACACAACCACGCGCAAACTGAGCCAAACAGCACGATGGGAAAATTCCGGAGAGACCTGTTAAGCGAAGTCATGTTAGATACGGGCCGTAAACACCTGGCAAAAAATGCGGCGGAATCCGCGCGAGTTCGCAAGTCCTGAATTGCGTTCGATTCGGAGCACCGGGCTGCGCCGACTCTGGAGCGCAGCAGCACGATGCTTCCAATACCAGACTTCCCTAAGTCACTGCTCGCATAAACTCCACCGCCCGCGATTGGGGCCGGGCGCTCTGCTGCTCCCTCTCTCCCTCAGCAGCTGCGATAAACCTGCAATTAGTATGATGCGCCATCCGGCACAAAGACGATATCCACGCGCCGGTTTTCCTTGCCCGCGCCCGCCTGCCCCGCCGCGGTACGTATCTCCACGCGCGAAGCGTCGACGCCCTTCTTGTCCTGCAGATACTTCTGGCCGCTTGCCGCGCGTTCGGTTGCCAGTTTCGCGGCGTGCGCTTCGTGCGGATCCGCGTAGCCTACCAAAACCACCTTCGAGCGCGGATCACTTTGCAACCGCACCGCGACATCATCCAGATTACGTTTGCACACGTTATCCGCGCCAGCGCTCCCAGGAGCGAAGTCGCAAGCGCTCACCTTGCTCGCCTGGGGCGGAGGCGGTGGCGCCTGCACTGTAACGGCGGCAGTGCAATCGCACGCGCTGTGCAATTCATTTTCCGCACGCCCAGTTACAGTGTAAGTCCCCGGATCGAGGCCCGATGTATCGAATTGCACAATCGAGCCGCTGCCGACGACACGCCCAGCGTTGGCCTGCCATGTAAATCGAATCGCCGTCCCCGACGCATCATTCACATTCGCGGTGATTTCCGCGCGCTCGCCGGCCAGCACCGTCGAACGATCCGCGGTGCAAGTCATGGTTGGCGCAGGCGGTGCCGGTTTCGGCTGCACCGTCACGTTCGCGGTGCAGCTCGCGCTCTTACCCGCGCCGTTATCCACGCGCGACGTCAAAGTGTAGCTGCCCGCGCCCACACCGGTGGAATTCCAGCGCACGTACGGTCCCGATCCATTAATCGAGCCGCCCGTCGCGGTCCACTGATAGGTCAAAGGAAGGCCGTTCGCATCCGTGGCGCTGACATTCGCGGTGATGTAATCTTCCGATCCTTCCTTCACCGAATTTCTATCCACCGCGCAGGACGCCGTCACCACATCGGGCGGCAGCGGCTTTTCCGGCCAGTGCGCCGCGCCCACCTTAATAACGAACCCGTTGCGGTCGCGATGATTCGTCAGGTCCAGCGAATAGCGGTAGCCGATGTCCATCGCCGCCCACCTCCAGGCGTACAGCCGGAAGCCAATAATATTGTCCACGGGATCGCGCGCGCCAAACGTGGTGTTCTGAATTCCCTTGCCGATATAAACCGTGCCGTCGTACTCCGTCATAATCTGGAAGCGCTTCGTCGGAAAAACCAAAAGCCCCGCGCCCACCTGCATCTGATCCGCCAGGTTTAGCACCACCGTCTCGGGCACGCCGCCGATGCTCTCCGTGTAGCTGGAATCGCGCGTGAATCGGTAGGACCAGTTCGCCGTCGCGGTAATCCCGCCGTGAAAGAACGTCTTGCTGGCCTCCAGGCCCACTCCGTAATTGAATTTCCCATATTGCACCTGGTTCTGCAGCAAGTCCGTCAACCCAGTCTTAGTCGGAAGATAGAAATCATTGCGAATGGAAAGACTGATCGGCTTCCCCCGCCGCTCCGACAGCAGCCCAATCTTGAATCCCAAATCCATTTCCCCCACGCCGCTGCCGTTGTGCGAAGCGAACGGAGCATCCTCCACATAGGCCGGCGGAAAGCCGGTAGAAGGAATGATCGAGTTATAAATCGTGTTCTTGTACTGTGGGTTCGCAGCATTGACCGACGACAGGCTCAAGAGGCTCGGTTCGCCCACATGGATGTAGTCCCATGAGTTGATCTGAAAAAATATCGAGAACCAGCGGTTGATGCCGTAGCCCACCGAGGGCACCAGCTGCAGCGAGGTGATGTCCCCGGGCATGCGCGAAAACTTGTTGAGCCCGACGCCCAGGGACCAGCCATGCTTGGGCAGCGTCTCACCGGTTTCTAGCGTGAAAAGTCCCGGATTGCCGTCCAGCGCAGGCATGGGCGTAAAATTCGGCTGCTCCGAATCTTCATCAGCGGCCACAGCCGCATTCGACTTAGCCGCGCCGGAATTGGGTTTGGGCGATGCAGAAGGTGATGCCAGCGGCCAAGGAGCCGTCGCGGCGGCTGGAGGACCTGCAGGCGTGCCCGCTGCATCGGAAGCACCGCTCGCCGTTGTGGAATCAGGCGCGGCAGCCGCGGCTTTCGCGGTCGCGTCGGTCGAGGAAGCTGCACTCGTCGCCGAATTCGAGCCTGAGCTCGCGGTCTCATCTGCGCGGCGCGGCTTGCTATTGTCGGCGAACGCCGCCGCTGTAATCAAAAAGACAGCCACAATCAGGATAGCGGCACGTTCTAGCACTTTCAAAGTACGCCTCCTCAGCACAGCCCCGGGCCCATCGTTCCGCACCGACGATAGCACCCATTCTTCCCCCTGCAGACGACGCAATGAAAAAAAATCACAGGACTCGAAGGGGGCCGAATCAGGGAGTATCGAGCGTGTGCTACCGCAACCCGTAAAACTGGCGGGATTATAATTCACGCCCGCCCGTTCCTGTACAGTTTTTTCTCAGTCTTCGCCCCGCGCGGCCGCGACGCCGGAAGCCCGCCTGTGTTTGCAGGCGGCGCTCGCGTCGCCGCGCAGGATTTGTTATATTCAGTCCAATACGTACCCGCTTTCGCCTCCAGCTGAAAGCGCCAAACTAAAATTTGGAGGAGTTCATGAAACGCTGGAGGATTTTCGCATCGATGTGCATTCTGCTGGTGTTTTTGCCTTTAACAACCCACGCGCAAGTGCAGGAGCCAACTCCCCAAGCCCAAGATACTCCACCCGACGCCGCCGCTCGTGGCACTCGATTCCTGATTTCGCTGCAAACCGCTATCTCCACAAAAGAGGATAAAGTGGGCAAGCAATTCCTCGCGCGCACGCTCGAACCAATCACCACTGCAGAAGGCGCCACGCTGCCCGCCGGCGCGCAAGTCCGGGGCCACATTGACAAAATTCAGCCCGCCGGAAAAGTGGGCCGCGCGCGTCTGTGGCTCACGTTCGATGAAATCCACGATTCCTCTGGCTGGATCCCCCTGGTAGCCGACTTGATCGACGCCCCCGGGGTTCATTCCATCCGAGTGCTCTACGACCGTGAAGGCGAAATACGCGCCACCAACAGCAAGCAGGAAGACGCCGCCTTCGCCGCCGCCGAAGCCGCATTCGTCGGCGCCGAACCCGGCATCGCATCCAAAAATAAACAAGACGCGGCTATGGGCGCAGCCATCTCCGCCGCGACTGCATTCATGATGACCTCCGGCCTGGGCCAAGAACTTACCCTGCCGCAGAACATGAAGCTCGAGCTGGTCCTGGAGCGGCCTTTGCATCTCGGCAGAACTTAGGCCTCGCCGCACTTCAACAAACGCTTCACCCAATATTAACGTTCGCGTAGACGAGCGGCCGTACGCGTGTGTGATCGTTTTGCTCGCCCGGGAGGGCCAAATACGTGAAGAAAAAAATTATTCCAATGGCGATTACCGTCGCCGTTGCAGCGGCGCTGGCAGCCGGAACTCAAGTAAGCAAAGTAGCCGCCAACGACGATAATTTCGGCCGTTTTCAATTTCAATCTGACACTCTGGTGCTGAGCCGCAGCGTCTATGTGGGAACAGCCTCGACGGTCACCATCGGCGAGACCTTGCCCCTCGGATGCGCAGGCGGGCCAAACGGAAGCACCACGGTCAACGTGCCAACCACTACCGCGGGCACCACCACGCCGGTCACGGTCACTTGCGGCATCGCTTCCGACAATGGCGAAGCCCCGAACCTGTTCGACTCGCACAACGTCTGGAACAATGCGAATTCGGACGGTAGTTTCGGCGTCACCTCACCGATCTTTCTGGATGACCTCACCACCGATGGCTGGTTGCTCGGCACTCTTACAATTCCTACTGATCAAGTGGTCACCAGCTTCAGCTCCAAATCGGAGCTCGCCCTGAATCGCTCGGTTGACGGCAGGTCCATCACCTTCATGGCCTATCGCGGAGGCCCGGGATGCGGCGGCTTCCCCGTCTCCCCCACCGCGCCAAACTTGCTCGATGTATCTGCTTCCAACACGCCGGGAGTTTGCGACCCCACCAATCCCGTGATCACCACGTATCAGGGCAGTGCCGCTCTACCCACGGCCTACTACCGCTCCGTCGCCGAAGTGGATGCAGACGGCCACCTCAGCGTCACCGAAGGGAATGCCTACAGCGGAGATAATGGTCGTGCCGCCAAGAAGGGCGCGAACGGCTTGTACTACATGGTTGGAAACGACAACAGCGGCAATCTCTCGAAGAAGCAGCTGACCAGCACCCCCGATGGCATTGACTTGGTGAACGCCACCGGCGCCGAGCTGCTGTTTCCAGGACAAACGCCGCCAGTGCCGCCAAACGTTGCCATGATCGGGCGCCTGGAATTCGGCACAGACAAAGCGGGCAAGGACACCAACTTCCGTGGCCTGACCATTTTTAACAACACCGTATATATCAGCAAAGGCAGCGGCAGCAATGGCGTCAACACCGTCTATCAGGTGGGCACCGCAGGTACATTGCCGACGGGCTCTGCAGCGGACCTTGCAACAGTGCCACTGACGATTCTGCCTGGATTCCCCAACACAGCTGCTAGCACTAACACGGCGTTTCCGTTCGGTCTGTGGTTCGCCGATCCCAATACGCTCTACGTCTGCGACGAAGGTGACGGAACGTTGGTCAGCCCGCCGGTCAATGGCAACGTCGCCGACGCGCAGAGCTTGGCCACCGCCGGGCTGCAGAAATGGAGCCTCGTCAACGGTACGTGGACCATGCTCTACGTCCTGCAAGACGGCTTGAACATCGGCGTGCCGTACAGCGTGCCGAATTATCCAGCCGCGATCGATCCCGCAACGGGCGGCTGCCGCAACATCAGCGGACGGCACAATCATGACGGCACAGTAACGATCTACGCGATCACTTCCACCATCAGCGCAAACGGCGACACGGGCGCTGACCCGAACAAACTGGTGAAGGTCACCGATATCCTTTCAGCGACCACTTTGCCAACGAACAACAATCCCTGGGGTGGTTTCATCGGCCACTTCGTGACCCTGCGATCAGCGAAGGCAGGCGAAGTGTTCCGCGGTGTGGCTTTCGCACCGCAAGACCGCAATGGTCGTGATGACCGCTAGGTCCACTACGCCGTCTCGATCGTGATGACCCTGTAGGCAACAAATCGGAGCGTTCCGGGCGAACCAAAAGTTCGCCCGGATTCGCTTCATTTCATCCAAGCTGGGAATCTACCCAGAGTGGCAATGGACCAGCAATTCGCGTGTCGATCAACCAGGCTCATGCGGCGGTCGAAGTAGAAGGCTGCGCGAAGTCGATGCGGTCGATGGTTACCGCAATTCCAAAGAGCGGCGCGGGTTCATCCGGCAACTGCCATGCGCGGAGCGTTTTCACTGTGGCGCGCGCAAGCACGCACGTGTTGCGCTCCCGTTCCGCGGGCAGGCAAAAAGCCAATTCCAGCACCGTTCCAATTTCGAACGAAATTTCCGAGCGGAACAGCATCCCCACTCGCGAGATGTTCAACAATTGGCCAACGTTGAACTCCGGCGGTTGCTGCTGCGACACGCTAATTTGCAAAGGCACCTGAATGTTGTAGCGCGCCGCGATTCTGTTCTCTTGCATGGCTCACCGTTGAAAGCAGCTGCAAGACGGGGGCCGAGCACCGCACCCGCCCTTGCTAACAATAAAACAGTTAAGTCCAATGCGATCTTCCCGCCGCCAAATTGGCGCTGATAATCCGTCCCACTTCAGGAAGCGCCTCGATCCTGATTGGCTCGCCGTCCCGTCCGCCCCTCTATTGGATTTCCGCTGCACTGCTGGTAGGCTGAAAGTTCCGATGGCCACTCCGATTCCCAACCAGCAGCGCATTCTGATCGTTGAAGATGAAGACAACGCCCGCAAAGGCTACGAAGCCCTGCTGCGCAAATGGAATTGGGAAATTCTCGGCGTCGGCAGCGGTGAAGAAGCGCTCGCCAAATTTCAGGAATTCCAGCCCAGCCTGATTCTTGCGGACGTCGAGCTTCCCGGCATGAACGGTCTCGACCTGCTCAAGCAGCTGGGCGACGACATCCTGCGCATTCCCGTCATCATAATTACCGGCCGCGGCAGCGACGAGCGCGTCGTGCAAGCCATCGAAGCCGGCGCTTACTGGTACATCGAAAAACCGCTGAAGCCTCCGGTGCTGCGCGCCTTGCTCGAACGCGCGCTGGGCCACGTGCGTAATCAACAAGCGGTGGTGGCATTGACCCGCGACCTCCGCGCCGCTGGAAAACTGGGCACGCTCGTGGGTACATCCGCACCGATGCAGGACGTAATGCGCCAGGTGGAAATCGCCGCGCCCTCCACCGCCTCGGTTCTCATTACCGGCGAAACTGGCTCGGGCAAAGAAATGGTCGCGCGCTCCATTCACATATTGTCGCCGCGCGCCGATCGCCCCTTCGTCGCGATCAATTGCTCGGCCATCCCCGAATCGCTGATGGAAAGCGAAATTTTCGGCCATGAAAAAGGTGCGTTCACCGGCGCCGCCGAACGCCGTATCGGCTGCTTCGAACTCGCCGATGGCGGCACGCTGCTGCTCGACGAAATCGGCGAAATGCCCGCGCAAACGCAGGCCAAACTGTTGCGCGTTCTGGAAGATCACAAAGTCCGCCGCCTCGGCAGCAAAGTGGAAACCCCCGTGGACGTTCGCGTCGTCGCCGCCACCAACAAGAATCCGGAACAAGCCGTCGCCGATGGACATCTGCGCCAGGATCTTTATTTCCGCCTCAACGTTTTCAATATCCATCTTCCTCCGCTGCGCGAACACAAAGAAGATTTGCCGCTGCTGGTCGAGCACCTGCTCGCCGACATTTCCAATAAACACGAAAAAAAAGTCACCGGCGTGGGCACCGACGTTATGGAACTCTTCAAGTCCTATCCCTGGCCGGGCAACGTGCGCGAGCTGCGCAACGTGCTGGAGCGTTCCGCCATCGCTTCCGACCGCGGCACGATCGCGCGCCAGCACCTGCCGGCTGAATTCGGCCGCGTCACCGCCATGACCACCTCCGGTCTGGGCGGGCTGCGCTTCCCCATCGGAACCACCGTGGACGCCGTCGAGCGCGAGCTGATCCTGCAGACCCTGGGCGCCACCAGCCAGAACAAGACGCGCGCCGCCGAACTTCTGGGAATTAGCCTGAAAACGCTGCACAACAAATTAAAAGAATACGAGGCGGGGCGACGAGATGCGTCTCAGCCTGAAAACTAAGTTCACGCTGGCGACTTCCCTGCTGGTGCTGGCGGTTGTCACTGCGGTCTCCGGTCTGTACATCGCGCGCCTTACGCGCCAGACGCTGCGCCAGGCCGATGACCGCGCACGCTTCGTCGCGCGCCAAATCTATCTCGCCTGCCAGAATTCCTTGACGGACGCCGCAGCTCGCGGCGAATCTCCGGCTTCATCCAGCCCGGCGGATTTGCGGGCTTACGTGCAACGCGCGCTCGACAATAGCAGCACGCTAAATTCCGTGATGGAATCCGCGATCGGTTACTCGCCGACCATCTATGAAATCACCATCAGCGATCTTGACGGCATCGTCTTGGTCTCCAGCGATGCCAGTCTGCGCGGTGAGAAAATCGCCCAGCGCCCGCCCGTGGACTCGCTGGAACGTGGGGGATTCTTCCAGCAATTGCGCACACTCTACGGTCCGCCGCTGGTGTACGAAGATTCGCTGCCGTTCAACATCAATGGCCCCTTCGGTGACATTCGCATCGGGCTTTCTTCGGCCCTCATCCGCAACGAAATTTCGCCCGGCTTGGTCTCCGCGGGATATTACGCGCTGGCTTCCGTGCTGCTATCCACTCTGCTGGCGCTGATCGTCAGCCGCGCCTCGCTGGCGCCGATCGACCGCATCTCCGCGCAACTCGATCGCATCTCTGCCGGAGAATTCGATCTGGAGCCGGTGGAACGGAGCGACGAATTCGGCGCGGTGAGCACCAAAATCATCGGCATCGGTAAACAATTGCGAGACGTGCGCGAAATTTTCAGCACGCTGCGTGAAAATCTCGATCAAGTGATGGGCGGACTGGAGGACGGCCTGCTGCTTTTCAACGCGCGCGGCAACGCGGTGCTCGTCAGCCCCTCGGTGGAAAAATTCCTCGGCCAACGCTCCGAAGTGTTGCGCGGATTGCGCGTCAGCGAAATTTTCCCTCCTGGCCATCCCGCGCGCGAGGCTCTGGGTATCCACGGTGACGAAGTGGGCCACATCGAAAACGCGGAAATCACGCTTGCCGGACTGCACGGCTCGCAGCGCATCGGCCTCAGCGCGCAAGTAATTCGCGAGCACGGCATCGCCATGGGCGCGCTCATCACGCTGCGCGACGTGGAATCGCTCGAGCGCATCGGCAGCCAGCTGCAAGTTTCGGAGCGCCTCGCCGCGCTGGGCCGCGTCACCGCCGGGGTCGCGCACGAAGTAAAAAATCCCCTGAATTCCATGCGCCTCTGGCTGGAAGTGCTGAAAGCCAATATGCCCGTCGAGCCCGAGCCGCAGCAAGCCGTGAAAATGCTCGATAGCGAAATTGATCGCCTCGATCGCGCCGTTAAGACCTTTCTGAATTTCACCAAGCCACTGGAAATCAAGCTCGAAGAAACCGATCTGCGGATTTTGCTCGACGATGTGCTGGAAGCCGCGCGCCCCACCATCGCCAAAGCCGGCATCGAACTCCGCGTGGATTTGCCCTCGGAATTTCCCCATGTGCTGGTGGATGGCCAGCTCATCCATCAAGCCGTCCTTAATCTGCTACTGAATGCCAGCGACTTCACACGTCCGGGCGGCACGATCGCGCTCAGCCTGAGCCGCCACGGCGATTTCGCCGTGATCGCCGTGGCCGATTCCGGCTCCGGAATCACGCCCGAAAATCAGAAGAAAATTTTCCAGCTGTTTTTTACAACCCGTCCCGGAGGTACCGGCATCGGACTGGCGAACACATTTCGATTTGTGCAGTTGCACAACGGTCGGATAGAATTCGAATCAGAACCGGGACGCGGCACCACTTTTCGCCTGGAATTGCCACTGGCGAGATCCCTGGAAGCCGCGCCGGGGAAGCATCGCGATTTCGGTCAACCCTTTGCTGAAGAGAAAAGATAGAAATGAGAAGTTGGAAGTCAGTTGCTAGTTAAAAGTTAGAAGCTCAATGCCCAGCCGAAAAACAGAATCCACGTTGCTGGCAGCCTTTTTTTTAAGCGGGCTGTCGTTCAGCGTGGCGGGGTGTAACCGCACGACGGTGAAAGCCGCCGCGCCGGTCATCGCCGCGCCCGCTCCCTCCACCGCCGATTCCAAACCCATCACCAACATCGCGCCCGACACCGACGCTCTCCCGCCGGTCGAAGCCGTAGCGCCTCCGCCAACTCCCGTTGCTACCGCTGCTGCTCCGCTGCCCGTTGAGCCGGCGCATACGAAGGTGCCTCCGCCGCCGCACCGCCAGCCTAGCGAAGCGTCCTCGGATACCGCAGCCGAGCAGCCCGCGCGCACTCCGCCGCCGCAGATCTCGCCTCAACTTTCGCCCGGCGATCAGGCCAGCATGCGCCGCAGCACGGTGGAAGACGCCGGCGTTGCGCAAAAAAATCTGCAGCAAGCCACCGGCAAAGTCCTGAGCGCCGCGCAGCAGGATCTACAGGAAAAAATTCGCAGCTTCCTGGCCCAATCCGACGAAGCCGGCAAAGCCGGCGACTGGTCCCGCGCCCAAACCCTGGCCCAAAAGGCCCGCCTCCTCTCCGTCGAACTCGTCGACTCCCTTTAATCCAAATTTCGCAACGTCATTTGCGCTCCTACCCAAAACCCTGGCCGCCGTCGAGTCCGGGAATATCCGCGCCGCAATTCCTGATATTATGAATCGGTGAGCGCTTACGACGTCATCATCGTTGGCGGCGGACTGATCGGCGGCTCGATCGCGTTCGAGCTGTCCTCTGAAAAATTGCGCGTCGTGCTGCTCGATCGCCAGGAGCCAGGCCGTGAGGCTTCCTGGGCGGCGGCCGGGATGCTCTCGCCGGGGCCGGATTCGCCCGAATCCGCGGCGCTGGTTCCACTCGGAATAGAAAGCCTGCGCCTTTACCCAGAATTCGTCGCCGCTATCGAAGAAGCCTCCGGCAAGTCCACGGATTTCGCGCGCAACGGCACGTTCGAAGTCTTCCGCGGCCCCCAAGCTGAGAACGCCCGCGATAAAATGGTCGCCGAATTACACCATGCCGGACTAGCAGCGGCGGCGATGTCTGCAAACGAAGCGCGCAAGCACGAGCCATCGCTGGGCCCAGATGCGCGCGCGGTCGCCTGGCTACCCGAAGAATCAACGGTTGATCCGCGCTTGCTCATGGAAGCAGTGCTTGCAGCTGCAACACAATGCGGCGCGGAAATTCGCGCCAACTGCGCGGTGGAATCCCTTCTCTATGAAGGCGGCGCATGCACCGGAGTGATAGCAGGTGGCCAGAAAATTGCGGCGAAGCATGTAGTCGTCGCCGCCGGCAGTTTTTGCAGCACAATTGCAGACGCCGCGCACGAAGCCAATTCACATCGGCAACCGCATCTGCGCCAGTACGCCCCAGTGCATCCCATACGCGGCCAAATGCTCGCGCTGCATTCAACAACCGTGCATCTGAAAAAAGTCCTGCGCTCGCAGCACGGCTACCTGGTGCCGCGCCGCGACGGCCGCATCATCGCCGGCAGCACGCTGGAAGATGCCGGCTTCGTAAAACAAGTCACGCCGCAGGGAGTCCGTCAGATCCTTGATGCCGCGCTGGAACTCGCTCCGGCCCTCGCCGATGCGAAAATTGTGGAGGAATGGTCTGGCTTGCGCCCCGGTACGCAGGATCTCCTGCCCATCATCGGTCCCACCGATATCGCAGGCCTATGGCTCGCCACCGGACACTACCGCAATGGCATCCTGCTAGCTCCCGCCACGGCAAAAATCATGCGCGATTGGATCGTCGACGGAAAATCAGATTTCAACACGGAGAGTTTTTCGCCACTACGTTTTGCCACCGCAAAATCGTACGCGCAAGTAAACCGCAGCGCATCCTGATTTCGCAGCGGCGCAGTGCGCTGTCGCTGTAATTCGCGAAGGCTCCGAAATCCGTCGTCACCACGACACAATCGCGCCAAAGGCGCCTCAGCGAAAATCTAAAAGGGATCGCGATTGCGCACCGGTTCGCGATTCGCCGGCCCTGCGAGCGACGAAGCCTGCCCCGGCCCAGTGAACTGCACCTTGTCAGGATCCAAGTAAAGCGAACGGTCAATAACCGCTTCTACCGTAGACCCGCGCGGCATCTCCGCATCCGGCCCGCGCGTAAGGAGCACCGCCGCCAAACCAGCCGCGGCTCCGGCTGCCGCGCCGATTCCCACGCCGGTACCAGTCCGCGTCGCCAGGCCCCCTATGCCTGCGCCCGCCGCCGTCGTCTTCGCGATCGTCCCAATGTCGTGCCCCTTTTCGGAATCGCCGATTATTTTCCCTTCATTGTCCGTAGTCTCGTTGCCGCCCGTCCCAGCATTGCTGGGCACCGCATTCAAGTTCACCATGTAGGCGTTCGGCAGAATCATCGTCGTCAACTTGATCATCAATTCGCCGCGGCCTTTCACCCGCCCGGGCCGCTTCGATTCCGTAACCTCGCCGCTCACGTATGATCCCGCCGGGATTACCACCTTGCCGTCAATCATCACCGGAAACAAAGTCTCGAAGTACACCGGGTCGCCCGGTCGCGCGCTGCGTGTCGAAATCGCATTGTGCAGCACCAGCGGAATGTGCGTCCCTGCCGGCACCATGATCTTGGAAGCTGGCGTCACTGCCGAAACAGCGGGAGCAGCGGGAGCAGAACCGGCGCTATTAGTAGGGGAAGTGGCGGCGGGCGCCGGAGCAACCGCGGTTCCCGATGCAGCCGCGCCAGCAGATGACGGGTCCTGCGTCTTCTGCGCCGTAGACTGACTCGCGGGAGCGGCAGCCGAGGCTGGCGGCGGAGGCATTGGCCCCGCATCTTGCGCCAGGGCCGGAAGCGCGCAGCCAGCGGCCAAGAGCAGTAGAAGCGCCTGCGGTAGGTGGAGCGGACTCTTTCTCATCGGATCCCTCGTCAACGTGATCGGGTAAAGGTTAAGTAATAAGGATGCCTGCCCACGCCCAGCGAGATGTATGAAGGATAAGCCCTCTCGCCGCCGGCTGCCACGCTTTCCTTCCTCTGGCCGTCGGGCAAAACCGGCCGTGTACGACTAGGACACCGCAAAAACCACGGCCACCTGACACCAGATATAATTGCTCTTGAGGCTTCTCTTGGCTCCCCTCCACATAGCCCAGCTTCGCGTGCCGTCCTCTCTACGGCGCAAGACCTTACTAATTATCGGCATAACCATGCTCGGGCTGGTGAGCGGCCTATTCGTGCTCTCCCGTATCGTCCTCATGCGCGGATTCGCCAAGCTGGAAGAAGACTTCGCCAGCAGGGACATCCAGCGCGCCTCCAGCGCCCTGGCCAACGAACTGAGCACGCTCGACCAGACCACCAGCGAATACGCTACCTGGGATTTGACTTACGATTACGCTCGCGGCCAGCGGCCGAATTATGTAAAAACCGAATTCCCCGCTCCCACATTTCAGGAGCTCAAAATCAGCTTCGTGGTGATCTTCGATACTCATGGCCGCAGACTCTTCGCCAAGGGCTTCGATCTGACGCACGGCGGCGAAATGCCCCTGCCTGGGGGATTGGACGACCATCTGAAACCCGGGTCGCCGCTCCTGAATTTGCAATCGGCCCGCGGCAAGCTGGCCGGGGTTCTGGATCTTCCCGGCGGACCAGCTCTGGTGGATTCCCGTCCGATTCTCGCGAGCGATGGCTCTGGGCCTGCCGCCGGATCCATGATCATGGGGCATCTGCTCGATGCCGCTGAAATTCAGCATCTGGGCGACCTCACGCTGATGCCCGTCGAGGCGCAGCCGCTCGCTTCGGCCACGCTGAGCCCTGATTTCCGCGTAGCGGCCGACGCTATTTCCAAGGGTACCCCGAATTTCGTCCGCCCGCTTGACAGCCAGTCGCTCGCAGCTTACCAGGTGTTAAATGACATTTACGGCCGGCCCGCCGTGATCATCCGTGTCCTCCTACCCAGAACCATTTACGAGCAGGGGCACACCAGCCTGGTGCAGTTTCTGCTGCTCTTGATTGCGGCGGGGTTTGTTTTCGGTGCGGTCACGCTGTATCTGCTGGAGCGCGTTGTCATCTCGCGCATCGCCAACCTCACCGAGAACATCACTCAAATCGGCGCCAGCGGCGATCTCTCCGCGCGGCTGGATGTGCCGGGCCACGACGAACTGGCGTTCCTGGGCGTCGCCATCAACGGCATGCTTGAAGATCTGGAAAAATCCCAGACCGAGCGTCACGAGGGCCGCGCGCGCCTGGCCGTGATGATCGACCGGATGCCGGCCGTCCTTTGGACCACCGATAAAGAACTGCGCTACACCTCCAGTATGGGCTCGGGCCTCGATTCGCTGGGAGTCAAGTCGGGCGGTCTAACCGGCAAGACACTCAACGAATATTTCGAGACAGACGATCCGCAGCACCCTTCCATCAACGCGCACTGGCGCGCTCTCGCCGGGGAATCGCTCACCTACGAATTGCACTGGCAAAAACGCATCTTTGAATCGCACGTGCGCCCGTTGCGCGGTCCCGATGGCGAAATTATCGGCGTGATTGGCGTGGCGCTGGACATTACCGACCGCAAACAGCTCGCGGACCAGCTGCGCCAGTCGCAGAAGTTGCAAGCCGTAGGAGAACTTGCCGGCGGCGTCGCCCACGATTTCAATAATCTGCTGATGGTGGTGAAGGGCCACGCCGAAATGCTGCTCGATCGCCTGCCCGGCTCTTCCGGCGATCGCCAAAGTCCCGCGCGCCAGAACGTCGAACAAATCCAGCAAGCTGCGGAACGCGCCGCCGGTCTCACACGCCAGCTACTCGCCTTCAGCCGCATGCAGGTACTGCAGCCTCGCGTTTTGGATTTGAACGAAGTCGTCGCAGGAATGATTCAGATGGTTTCGCGCGTCATCGGCGCCAATATCGAACTCGCGTTTCTGCCCGGCGCCAACCTGGGGCGCGTGAAAGCCGACCCCAGCCAGATCGAGCAAGTCGCTCTGAATCTGGTGGTCAACGCGCGCGACGCCATGCCCGATGGCGGCCGCTTGACCATCGAAACTTCCAACATGCACCTCGATCGCGATTACGCCACCGAGCACGCCGTCGTTGACCCTGGTGATTACGTCATGCTAACCGTCAGCGACACCGGCATCGGCATGGACGCCGCCACCCAAGCGCGCATCTTCGAGCCATTTTTCACCACCAAATCGCAAGGCCGCGGCACCGGACTGGGCCTGGCCACGGTCTACGGGGTTGTAAAGCAAAGCGGCGGATACGTCTGGGTCTACAGCGAAGTCGGCCACGGCACAACTTTCAAGGTATACCTGCCGATGGTGCAGGCACCGGCGGAAAAGAAAGCGCCCGAAAAACCTGCGAGCGGCCACGAACCCGGCACCGAAACCATATTGTTCGTCGAAGACGAGCAAAGCGTGCGCGAACTTGTCCGCGACTATCTCACGGCTCGCGGGTATGAGGTGCTGGATGCAGCCGACGGTGTCGAGGCGCTGGAAATTGCGTCCGCCCACAAAGGAAAAATTCAGCTGCTCATCACGGATGTGGTAATGCCGAAAGTGAGCGGCCGCGAACTAGCCACGCGCCTCGCTGCCACGCGCTCCGACCTCAAAGTGCTCTACATTTCCGGCTACACAGACGACAGCGTCTTCCGTCACGGCGTGCTGGAAGGCGGCATGGCATTCCTGCAGAAGCCTTTCAATCTGAAAGCGCTCGCCACCAAAATCCGCGAAATTCTCGAAGGCGTCCCCGCCAACTCGTAACGCACACAGAACCTAAGTCAGAATCACCGTCTGCCCCGTGAGATCAAACCGTTTCCGGCAGCGAATGTTGCGGCAAGCCACCATATCGTCCATGCGGACCATATACGAACGCGCCTTCGCGAATTTCGCTCGGTCATCTTCATTCCCGCCTGGAGGCAGCGCGCCCTTTTTCGTCCGCGCCATCCATCGCACAGGGTAAACGCCCTCTTCCCGGCAATGCGGACACACCAGCGTCATCTGCTTCGTTTCGGGCTTCTCGTCGTAATACCTTTTTTCATCCATGAGCTTTAGCCCGCCTGAGTTTTAAGTTGCGCTTCATCCAGATTCACAAATTGTATGCCCGCGTCGCGCCAACGCGGCAACCAATATTCCAGCGCCGGCAGCACGTGCCCGCGCTTCCCTTCCAGCGCGCGATGATCTCCATCGTGTAAAAGGACGATATCCCCGCCACGCGCCCTGCGCAAGCGCCGAATGACCGGCTCCGGCGAATGCGTCCGCCAATCTCGAGCCGCGACGTTCCACATCGCCACACCCGCCCCGCCGCGCCGCCGCACAATCGAATCAAGCAGCGGGCTACGATAACCAAAGGGCGGCCGCATCCATCGCGTTTTTTTCCCCGTCGCCGCCAAAATCGCATCGTCGCAACGCTCGAGTTCCTGCTCGATTCTCCCCGGCGGTAAAAAAGTAAGCGACGGATGCGTTTCCGTGTGATTCCCAATCGTGTGCCCGCGCTCCGCGATCTCCCGCGCCAAGCCGGGAAACGCTCGCACGCGCTGCCCAATCAGAAAAAATGAAGCCGTCGCGTTGTGTCGGTCGAGAAGCTCAAGCACTCCCGGCGTCACAGTGGGATTCGGCCCATCATCGAATGTGATGGCCATGCACTTCGCATCGTCCAAGCGGCGCAGCGTCCAACCAAAAAGCTGCGAAGCAGGCGCCAGCGCCCCCCAGGCAAACAACCCGCCCGCCGCGCACGCGCCACCCGCCGCAAACCAAGCTGGATTGATCGTCATCACCATTCAAATCTTCGCACGCGCTCACGCCGCGTGCCAACAAATGTGGAATTTTCAAAGCCGCGTTCGAGGACACCGTCCGCCACGGTCCATATGGAGTGCGGCGGCTTGCCGCCGCTTTCGCACGAAATGGAGCCTCGGTGTGCCCGATCCTGGCGAGGCTTGCCTCGCCGGCTATAAGCTGCGAGCACCGTCGCATCGCCTGAACCAAACACGATCGGTCCGCGCAATCCCCGCGCCGAAATCGAACCACCGCCATGCCTCATTGGGATTTCGGCGACCGTTTTGCTACGATGGCCGCTTTCGCAGCCACAAAATGTACACCTCACCAGCACCAGGCGAGAAAATCCCCGATTGGTTCCGCTGGGTCGCGCTGCTGTGGCTCGCGGTCTGGTTCGCTGCCTACTGGCACGCCTGGGGCCTCGC
Source organism: Candidatus Acidiferrales bacterium (assembly GCA_050012455.1). Classification (GTDB taxonomy): domain Bacteria; phylum Acidobacteriota; class Terriglobia; order Acidiferrales; family UBA7541; genus Palsa-295. The sequence goes on from JBEKHD010000004.1 coordinate 116,049, forward strand.
GAATTTCCTGCATCTCTGCGACATCGCCGTAATCCTCACCTGCATCGGCCTGTTCACCAACAACGCGCTGCTGGTTTCCAGCCAGGCCATCTCCTCGGTACTTATTGACCTGGTGTGGACCCTCGACGTGACCGCTAGATTTTTCTTCGGCCACCACCTGATCGGCGGCACCGAATATCTCTTCAACGCCGCCACCCCGCTCTGGGCTCGCCTGCTCTCGCTTTTCCACATCGTCCTGCCCTTTATCCTGCTCTGGTCGCTCGCCCGCCTCCGCTACGATCGCCGCGGCTGGAAATTGCAATCCGCCATCCTGCTGCCCGTCCTGATCGCCTCGCGCTTCGTCACCCCCGAGCAAAATCTCAATTTCGCCGTCAAAGATCCCTTCCTGCATCGCTCCTACGGCCCCGCTCCCACGCACCTCGCCATCACGTACCTTTTCCTCGTCTTCGTGGTCTACTTCCCGTCGCACGTACTCTTCAGCCGCCTGTTTCAGCCGCCGACGTCGCGCAACGACAGCCGGTAACAAACCAGCAGCATCGAGCGTATAACATACCGTCGGAACATTCGGTCGCATCGGGAGCCTCATGAAAGCCACCGATTTCGAGTTTCGCAATCGCTTCTGGATCTTCGGCGTGATTTTCGGCGCAGGCTTCTGGCTCTACGCGCTCGACCACGTGAACTTCGTGCAATACCTGATCAATATGACCGTCGGCGAAAATTCACCGCGCGCCGATCTACTCGCGCGCTGCGCCCTCGCTTTCGCCGCCCTGCTGGCTCTTCTCGCCGCGCTGCTGCGCACCTGGGCCACGTCCTACCTGCGCTCAGACGTCATGCAGGATCACGATTTGCGCGCCGAAAAACTCGTCGCCTCCGGCCCATACCGCCGCGTGCGCAATCCGCTCTACCTCGGAAATATTCTGATGGCATTCGGCATGGGATTCCTCGCCTGCCGGGTGGGATTCGTGGTGATGGTAGTGGGGAATTTAATTTTCTGCCTGCGCCTGATCGGCCTGGAAGAATCCAATCTGGTAAAAGAGCAGGGCGAATCCTACCGCGAATTCTGCCGCCGCGTGCCACGACTCTGGCCGTCGCTCGAACCGCGCCTGCCCGACAGCGGCCTCAAACCTCGCTGGAAGCAAGCGTTTGTGGGCGAACTCTTCATGTGGGGATTTTTCGCGGCCATCGCTGCCTTTGCCGCGACGCTGAACCTGAAAGCCTTCTGGATCACGATCGCCGCCTCCATGCTCGCCTACATCGCCTCAAGCTATCTGATCTCTGCGCGAAAAAAATCAGACACGCCTTCGTAGCAAACGGATTTGACTTAGTAGCGCCGGCTCTTTTGCGTTTGACGTTGCTCTTGAATTTGTAGCGGCCGGTTCAGTTTCATCGAACCGGGCAGCCGTTGCGGTTGGTTTCGCTTCGCCGCTCCGATTCCACCCTACTCCGTCTGCCGGATCGCCCGCAAATCAATCCCCAACTGCTGGCACTTCTTATAAAGATGGCTCCGCTCCAAACCAAGCGCCTTCGCCGTATTCGTCATGTGATGATGATGCTTCTTCAGTTCCGCCACCAGCGTCTCCCGCTCAAAAGCCTCCACACGCTGCGACAGCATCCCAACCTCCAGCGCCGCAGCCGACAATCCCTTTCCGCCCGCCGCAGACGCGCCAATCCCAGCCGCCCCGGGCAAGGCTCGCCTTACAGTTTCGGCATCCACCAAGTCTCCCGGCGCCAGCAACAAAACCCGCTCCACCACATTCCGCAACTCCCGCACATTCCCCGGCCAGGAATAACGCTCAAGCTCCGCAATCGCCTCCGGCGATAATTTCCGCAGCTTCCAATTATTCTGCTCTTCCAGCTGGCGCACAAAATGCTCGGCCAGCACGCGAATGTCCTCGCGCCGTTCGCGCAATGAGGGCAGCACAATCGGAAACACAAACACACGATGATACAAATCCTCGCGAAAAGTTCCCTGCCGTACCTGCTCTTCCAGATTGCGGTGCGTCGCCACCACCACGCGCACATCCACCGTAAACGGCTTGTCCCCGCCCACCCGCTCGATCTCGCCCTCTTCGAGCACACGCAACAATTTCGCCTGCATGGTCATTGGCATGTCGCCAATTTCATCTAAAAACAGCGTGCCATGATGCGCCTGCTCGAATTTCCCGATGTGCCGCGAAGCCGCCCCAGTGAATGAGCCCTTCTCGTGTCCGAACAATTCGGTCTCCATCAATTCCGAAGGCACCGCCGCGCAATTCAAGGAAATAAACGGCCCGTTGCGCCGCCCGCTTTTCTCGTGCAGCGTTCGCGCGATCAATTCCTTCCCCGTACCCGTCTCGCCGCGTATGCACACTCGCGTCTCGCTCGCCGCCACGTGTTCCACCTGGGCCATCACTTCCTTCATCGCCGCGCTCGCCCACACGATGTGATGCCGGCCCAAGCGCCGCTTCAAATCGCGGTTTTCTTCTTCCAGATGCCGCACGCGCAGCGCATTTTCCACCGTCAGCAAGAGCTTCTCGCTGGAGATGGGCTTCTCCAGAAAATCGCTAGCGCCCAACCGCGTGGCCTTCACGGCCATCTCAATCGAAGCCTGCCCCGACATCATCACCACGGGCGAAGCCAAGCCAATCGCCTTGAAATCCTCCAGCAAAGCGATCCCATCGCGCCCCGGCATCACCACGTCGGAAAGAATCAAATCGAAGCGCTCGGCTCTTGCCAGTTCTAGCGCGCGTGCAGCGTTGTCGCAGACGGTTGCCTCGTGCCCCGCCAACCGAAATGCGCGCGCCAACGACGCCAGCGTGTTCGCGTCATCATCAATAATCAATATGTGGGCTTTTGCGGACACGAGAGGCTACGTCCCGTCTTCTTTTTTCTCGAAAACGATTGGAAAAGTCTGCGCCTTGTGCGGCGGCTTGATCGGCAGGTCAATATGGAAGGAAGTTCCCACGCCCGTCTCGCTCTCCACAGAAATTCGCCCGCCGTGATCCGCCACCACCGCTTGGACGATCGCGAGACCCAGTCCGGTTCCGTGCTGCTTGGTCGTGTAATAAGGAGTGAACAGCCGCTCAGATTCTTCCGGCGTGAGTCCCGTGCCGGTATCCGAAATTTCCAACTTCACTTCGCCATCTTTGTGCGTTGTGCGCAACATCAGAACGCCGCCGGCCGGCATCGCATCCATCGCGTTCAGCACCAGATTCTCAACGGCCCGGTGCAACAGCGTCGCGTCCGCCTGAATCAGCGGCAAATCGTCTTCGAGATGCAGCTCCGGAGTAATCGCCGGACGCCCCACCGCGCTGAACTGGCCTTCGAATAGCTTCACGACGGTGCGCACGATCTCGTTCAGGTTAACGGTGGCCAATTCCGGCTGCGGCATCTTCGCGAAATCACTGAACCGCCCAACAATCGCTTTCAGATTTTCAATCTCGGCCAGCAAAATCCCCGTGGATTCCTGAAATACTTCCTCGAATTGTCCGGATGGCTGCTCGTGAGCTTTGCGCAGATTCTCGACGGTCGTCTGCAGCGGAAAGAGCGGATTCTTCAGCTCGTGCGCGAGGCGACGCGCCAGTTCCCGCCACGCCGCCACGCGTTCCACCTGTACCAGTTTTTCTCGCTGCTCCACTAACTGCTCGGTCATCTTGTTGAACGACTCCGCCAGCTGCCCCACTTCATCGCGCCCGCGCACGTTTACCCGCGCGTTCCAATTTCCGTCCGCCACTTCCTGCGCGCCTTCGGCTAGTTTCTGCACGGGACGCGTCACGCGCGCCGCGCCCCACCAGCTCAGCATCAATCCAAACAGCAATCCCACCGCGACCACGCCCAAAGCCAGCCAGCGAATCCGCCGCTCCAAGCTCACGACCGTGCGTTGCGAACTGCCCACGAACAGCACGCCCAGCAATTCCTTCTGCCGTCCCTGCAAAGGCAACGCATGAAACATTTCCGCGCTCGCCGCGTCAATGCTCCAGCGAATCTCCGTGGACTGCTCCACCGGATCCGCTTTTTCCTTCGCCACCAGCGGCGCGAAGCGATCCGCATCCGGCGCTGGCCCGTTCGCGTCCAGCAAATTCGCATCCTGAAATTCCGGATCCAAATTCAAATACAAAAGCGCGCGCATATTCCCCGGCAGCACCAGCGAAGCGAGAAAATCCTTCCCCAGCCGCTCGCCCCCCACAACATACAAATCCCGGTCGCCCACGCGCACCGTCGCGACGGACAGCAACGCCAGCGCCGGCCCGTTTTCGGTATCGAGCTTCGTCAGGAACGGGCCGAGCGCCGACCAATCCTGCGGCTTCGTCACCCATTCCATTTTGTAATTGAAACGCGCCGGAGATTCCTGCGAGGAAATAATCGTCCCGTCGTTGTTCACAAAATCCAGCAAATCCAGCTGGTGCGATTTCGAAACGCCGTGCGCGTCGTTCACGTATACCGACACATCCGCATTGGGCCGGCTCAAATCAATCGCCATCCGCACCGTCGGCTCCGCGTCGGCGATCCCCTTCACGCTCTCCACCACCTCGCTGCCCCGGCGCGCATATTCCCGCTGAAATTGCGCCAGCAACGCGTCGCTATGCTCGCGATTCAATTCCTCGAACGCCCGCCGCGTCACGACGGTGACTCCCACCGCGATTAATCCCACCGACAGCAATAGCGCCAGCATAAAATTGACGAACAACCTGGTACGAAACGTCACGTTTAGCCTTCGTGGCACAGGCGATCTTGCCTATGCGCCTTACAATCTTTGTGCTTCGTGGCGCCAGCCACGACATAAGCGTTGCAGTTACTCTGCGGCTTTAGCCGCTGAAGCTCCCACTCCTCATTCACCCCCAAAAGCTTACTGCACTCCCGTCGCCGCATCCGTATCCAACCACACGTCCGCGAGCGGCCAATTCTCCCCCGGTCGCGGAGCCTTCCAATCGCGCACCCGCGCGCTCAACCCATAAACCTGCGGCAACCAAACCAACGGCACCACGCGATAAGCGTTCAATACCGCCCGCTGCTGCTTATAGATGTCCTCCGGCGAAGGAGCCTCCGGAAACGCTCCGGGTTCGACACCGGCCAACGGCCCTGCATAAATCCTCGAAAGAAAATCCCTGAGCGCATCACCAGGCAAAGGCGAACTCATCCGCCAGCGGACCAACTCCACATCCACGTGCCCGGCTTGCAACGTGCCGCCGCGCGATTTTTCCGCGCTAGAACCAGCTAGGGCCTGCGCCCGTACAGCCATCCCCGCTTCTTTCGCGTTCACCACAATCCGCTCCGCCACACTCTGCTCCAGCGGATCAGCGGAATCATATCCCAACACCAAAGGCCCCGCCGCCGCGATTTCCTTCGAAAGTTCCTTCGCGTGCTCCAGATCCGCTTGCGTGGGCGCCACCTCCGGAAACAAAAACGCCGTCCCACTCGACCACTGTGGCAACAATCCGCCCGCCGGCTCCCCAGTCTTCTGCAGAATAAAATTCACAATCGCCACGCGGTCAATCGCCAGCGAAAGCGCCTGCCCCATGGCCTCTCCATCGGTCAGTGCAATCGGGCGCCCACCCGCGGCCCCAGCAGCGCTCCCCGACGCGCCGCCCCCTGAAGCTCGCGGTGCATCGTGTTCAACAAAAACCAGCGCCAACAATTCATCCGGCTGCGAAACGCTGACGCGCACGCCCTGCTCAGCCGCCCGGCGCGCATCCTGCGGCGGAATTTCCACAATGTCCGTCTTGTTCAACTCCAGATCAACAAGCCGCTCGTGCGCCGCGCGCCCCATGCTGATCTCAATCGAGTCCACGAACGGCCGCCCCTCACGAAATTCCTCATTCGCCGCAAGCACCGCTCGCTTCCCCGCCTCGAAAGCCGTCACACGAAACGCCCCGCTCCCTGCCGCGCCCGCGAACCTGCCATCCGCGTCCCGATGATCGAAAATCAGCGAATCGATCTGCCATTTCGCTGCAGCATCTTCCGCCGTCGCAGCCGCCACGTCAGGATCAAGCGACGCGATGGAAGCGGCAATCTCCACGCGCAAAGTCCCGCCATACCGCGGCCGACGCGCGCTCCGCGCGGGTAAGGCCGCGAATACCACGCCCGCCAACGCGCTAATTACTGCAAGCCGCCGTAACAATATAAGCCTCGTACTCCCCGGTCTTCAGATTGCGAATAACTACACGCACCGCGCTCACATCGCGTTCCGCTTGCAGGGAGATCACCGGACCACGAACTTGTATCGCATCGCCAACGGCAACCGCTGAGACTGGATTAGAACTAATCAAATAGCCTTGGATCGAATCTGTTTGCGTCCAATCGCCCTCACCGGTGTAGGCCGAGAGCGTTTCGCCCCGGCATTCTCCATATACCAAAGTACCTAAGCTGTTGGGGAGTCCCGGTATCTTCACGCGAGTGACAAGGTTGTGGGACGGGGGCGAAATCTTGCACTGCACGGCTCCGGTGAGATCCGGATCGCCGACGCACTCAAATCCTTTGAACCAAATCTTCCTCTCTTTCGGACTAATCGTGCCCTCCGAATCGCGCGGCAGAGCCGCCATCTGCGGAATCGGTGTGCTGCGCAATAGTTGCCATCCAGAACCCGAAGCTTTGTAGATTTCTAGCCGCTTTGTGTCGAGGACCAGGAGCAAGGATTGCCCTGAAGCCGAATCTGTGGAGAGTGCGAAATCCAAAAACCTTTCCCGCTGCCTCCAGACGAAGCGCTTTTCGAGCGACAAGGATTGCTCGCCTGGCTCAGCTTCGGTGAAAGCTGATTTAGAAACCGAAACGATCATCGCCGGAACCGAAGTCGTGTCCGCCGAATCTTTGGAAACCTCAAGCACCCACGCATATTCGGTTGCGGACTCCGAAAGCGTAAGCTGCAATGGAAGCGCCGATTGCGCCGCTGTGGAATTCGTCGCGGGAAACGTGAAGCTGTGACGCCGCAATTGCTCAGTGAGAGCCTCGCTAATCGCGCCAACGTGCACAGCATCGAGCGAAGACACGTTTTCCACAACGAGCTTCACACCAGTAGGGCTCACGGCTGCGGCAACTTCGTCGGCGAGTTTTGCCAGTGCATCATTCCAAGGCTTCGGCAGTGTGGGCGTCGGCTGCGCAAAACTCATATGCGGTGCGAAGCTCAACCACAGACCGAACAGAATCGTGTGAAGCGCAACGCGAGTTGCGAGAGGAAGTCCGCGGGAAGGCCGCATCAGTGTGCGCGAATCGTAAATCGCATTCGCGAATCGTCATCTTAGCACACCGCCGAATCCTCGAACTGAACCGCAGCCCGCGCCGCGTGCCCGCTCCGTTAATCCGTGGCACAGACCTGCCCACCGCAGGAGGGCACTCCTGGCCGTGCTCTTGCTCGAATTCGTGATCCTGAGCGCAGCGAAGGATCTCTCTTCGGTTCTCCGCCGTTGCCTTTGTGGCACAGCGACTCTTCGCGGTGCTCTTTTTTCTGCTCTCACTCAATTCACGCCAGCAGGGTGGCTGCGGCTCAGCTCCAGGACGCAATCTTCGCTGCGGCGGTCGCGTCGCTTTGTGTCCTGGTCCTCACCGTGCCACCCGCAAGGGTTTTTTGCCGGCGTCACTCCCGAACTGGGCTGCCCTACTCGCGGAACAGGCCGCGAGAACCCCGGCCGGGAATCTCTTCAATCTCGCAGCGTCACAAAATCATGGCTTCCCGCCAGCCCGCGACGGCGGATCATTCAATCCCGGAAAAGCCTGCGCCGACTTCAACACATCATTCGTAAAGAAAAATTTCCCGTCCGTAGGCACCATCATGATCTGCACGCGGTCGCTCAACCGCTGCGCCACCGTCAACTGCACCAGCATCGGGTTCACCTTCAGCGCCGACGCCTCCAGCTGCATTTTTTCTGCGCCCGCCTGCGCGGTCACGCGAATCTCGTTCGCTTCCGCGTCGGCCAACAAATCCTGCTTTTCCTTCTCCGCCTTGCCATCGATCACTTTCGCCTGAGCCGCCGCCTCCGCGCCCCGCACGGTCTCTTCGTTCTGCGTCTGCGCCAGCAAAGTGCGCCGCTGCTGTTCGGCCTTGCTGTCAATCACCTTGGCCTGAGCTTCCGCCTCCGCGTTCTTCACGCGCGCCTGCGCCGCCGCGTCCGCATCTTCCAAAGTGGTCTGCTTGCGCGCCTCCGCCTCCAGCCGCGACTGCTCGATCTGTTTCTGCTTCAGCGGCAAGGTGTATTGCATTGCGTCCGATTCCGCCTGCGCCATCAACACGCGCGTGCGCGCGTCCGCCTCGGCGTGCTTGATCTGCCGCACCTTCTGCGCCTCCGCCTGCGATTCCGCGATCTTCACTTTTTTCTGCTCGATGCTCTGGTCCACCGTCACCTGATCGTCTTCCTGCTCCTTCATCAACAGGCCTTGCAGCCCCTGCTGGTACTGCTCGGGCAGCAACACTTTGCGCAGCAGCACTTCCTTCACAATAATTTGGTCCTCGCCCAACCGCGCCGTGATCGCCTGCGTCGCGCGCTGCCGAAATTCGTCGCGCTTGGTGGAAAACACGTCGCGAACGATGTAGTTCGGCGCGAGGTCGCGGAAAGTGCTGGTCACGACCGGCGCCACAATCTCGTCCTCGATCGGCTGCGGCAAATTTGCATCCACATAATCCAGATGACGCGGATCCACGCGGTAGCGCACCGTCACCGCGAGGCCGACTGACAACCCCTCGCGCGCTTCCACCGTCAGCACTTCGAGCCCCTTGTCGCGCGGATTCTCCGACGCCGCCGTCGAATAAACTTTCTCGCGTATATCGAATAGCTGCCCGCGCTGCACCAGCGGCACGATCAAATGCGTCCCGGCATACAAAGTTCCCGGCCGCACCCCCGAGATCTGGCTCAAGCGCACTGCCGCGAAGCCATCCGGCACCACCAGAATGCTTTTCCCCAGCAGACTGGAAACCGCAGCCAGCGCCACGAGCTTCGCAGCAGCGGACCACCGTATCGCCCGCCGCGGCCCAGCGGATCGCGGCGGCAGATAAAACGCGGGACGCGAAGCGGTCGCGGCAACCGCCGCAGTGGTGCCGAGCGGCGGCGTCCCGCTCCCGCCTGCCGCTGCGGACGACGAGGTGTTTTCGCCTGCAGTCCCAGCAACTTGGCTCGCCGCCAACTCCTTAGGCGCACGCTCGCCCAAACGCAAAATCCGATTCAGCTCAAACGCCAGATAAATGTCGTAAAGCACGATCCCGACAGCCACGGCCAAAAACCCAACGCTGACGACAAACAACAACAGCCGCAGAAAAAGCATGTGTCACCTCTCTTGCCTTCACCATCACCGTCATGGCACAGCCACTCTTGGCTCTGCCCTCGACTTCGCCTTCACTTCTGCTCTTGCCGTCGTAGGGGCACGGCATGCCGTGCCCGCCTCAGCAGACGCAAAGACCGTTCCGCCTTCGCGATCTAAGAAATCTACGCCACCCGCTGCCCCGACTCGTCGTTCCGAGGCGACCCCGAAACCGCCGCTATCCTCTGCGCAACCGCCTGCGGCGAACTACGCGACGGCATCACCTTCATGAGCAAAACCAAACTCAGCCACTCCATCCCCAGCGCCACCGCGAACGACACAAAAATCGCCACTGCCACCGCCACAAATCCAATCCCGCTTTCCATGGCCTGTTCCTCCGTGTGCGCTGGGCTGCAATCGAACTAAAAGCAGGCAGGAAACCAATCGAGGAAACAGTAAGCCTCAAAGCGCCAACGCGACCGCCAACCGAACGTTTTCAATGGCTTGCGAACGCAAACCAGCAAACTCACGCGCAATCAAACCCCGCGCAACGCGCCCACAAACGTGCGCCCACAAACACGTCGTGGAAATCCAGACGCAACGCGCGCCGCAGCGCGCACAGCGAACCCGCCGTCGCCACATCCCCGCAATCGCCCCACCTCTGCTAGAATCGGCTTCAGCCACACGCTCACAACATGGCCACCACGCCCACTCCCGACCAGGACCACCCCGGCGCTCCGCCCTCCGCCGCAAATCGCACCGGTCCCGGCCAACTCACCGGCGGCTTTCAAATCGGCCGCATTTTCGGCATACCCATATATCTGCATTCCAGCTGGCTCATCATCTTCCTGCTCATCACCCTCTCGCTGCGCACCCAATTCACCTCGCAGCATCCGGGATGGTCGCCGCAACAGCACTGGTCGCTCGGCATCATCACCAGCATCCTGTTTTTCGGCTCAGTGGTTTTTCACGAGCTCAGCCACAGCGTAATTGCCAAGCTCTACCGCATTCCCGTGCAATCCATCACGCTGTACGTCTTCGGCGGGCTCTCCAGCATCTCGCGCGATCCAGCCAGCGCTCTGCAGGAATTCAACATCGCCATTGCCGGCCCGCTTTCGAGCCTCTTTCTCGGCGGCTGCTTCTGGCTGGTGACTCACTATTTCCACGGCAACGAACTCGTCGTCGCCGCCTGCACCTGGCTCTGGGAAATCAACGTGATGCTCGCCCTGTTCAATCTCGTCCCCGGTTTTCCGCTCGACGGCGGGCGCATCCTGCGGGCCATCGCGTGGGGCGTCACCAAGAACTACACCCGCGCCACGAAGATCGCTTCCTACGCCGGAAGATTCTTCGCCTACGCGCTGATTTTCGTGGGAGTGTGGCAGGCCTTCAACGGCAACTGGGTCGGCGGCATCTGGACTGCCTTCATCGGCTGGTTCCTACTCAGCGCCGCGCGCGAAAGCTACACGCAAGTCGCCGTCCGCAGCACGCTCACCGGCGTCCGCGCCGGCGACATCATGACGCAGGACGTGCCCACCGTCGAACGCAACATCTCTGTGGATGATTACGTACACGAAGTCCTGCGCACCGGACGCCGCTGCCACGTCGTTACCGGCGCCGGCCGCCCCGTTGGCCTGGTCACGCTCGCCTCCGCGCGCGCCTTGCCTCGCGAAGAGTGGGCCAATACCTCCATCCAAGCCGTAATGATGCCCTTCGACCGCGCCCACTGCGCCACGCCCGACGAGCCCGCGCTAGGCGTCCTGCAGCGCATGCAAACCGAAGACATCAATCAAATGCCAGTAGTGGCTGACGGCGCAATCGTAGGCATGATCGCCCGCGACACGATCCTGCACGTCCTGCAAACGCGGCTGCAGCTAGGCCATCTAGCGTCATGACGCGTAGCATTGGCCTGCCCGCCGAGGGAGGGCAATCTTGCCCGTGCGCTTTGGAGTTCGTAGGGGCACTGCATGCCGTGCCCGCGTTAAGTATTGCCGGGGAAATGAACGCTCGGTAGGGGTGCTGCTTGCTGCGCCCCTACTGCCGAGGAGCTAACCGCGGCAATTGTCGAAGCGCTGCGGCGCCACTAAATCCAAGGAGCGAGCCATTAACGAAACAGATTACGAGCGCCTGCAACGAGAGGAACCGGCCCCGATTACCCGCCGCGGCTTCCACAAATGGTTCGGCACAGCCAGCATTCTCGCGCTGGCAGGCGCCCTGGCCGCCTACTGGCAAAAACACAAACCCGGCTACCCAATAAAAACAATCGCCCAAGCCAAGGAAATTCCCGTGGGCGGCAGCAAAATTTTCACCTATCCCGCCGACGACCGCCCCTGCTTCCTCCTTCGCCCCGCCGAAGACACCTACGTCGCCTTCAGCCGTCTCTGCACCCATCACACCTGCCCGGTGTTCTATCAGCCCGCCGACCACATCTTCACCTGCCCGTGCCACGGCGGCATATTCTCCGCCACCAACGGCACTGTCCTGGACGGCCCTCCTCCCAAACCCCTTCCCCAACTAATCCTCGAACGCCGCGGCAACGACATCGTCGCCACGGGCTTCCTGCCAACCTAAACGAAACACACCACTCCCGTGAACGTCAAAAAATTGTTGGCAACGCTGACGAGCTATCGTTGCGGCAGGGTTCTGTACTTCCCAGCCTTGGCGTCCACGCCTTCCGTCACAGTGACAATCACATCCGCCGGAATATCTTTCAACTCCTGCACGTACCCGCTGGGCCAGTGAATCAGGATCGAATCCACCTTCTCATGCTTGCCCAACCCAAAATAAATCCTCGGGTCCTGCGCCGAACAATAACTCATCCCGCCTTTCGCCTGGTCGTAGCTCTTGAAATCGCCCGCGGTCAATTTCAATGAGGCGCCAATCCCATCGCGATTCGATTTCACGCCGATCAACCGCACCGCGATCCAATGATTTCCCTGTGCCGCGGGAGAACTGCCTCCCTCATTCCGGAAAAGCTGCGCATCTTCCCCGTTATTGCTCTCCAGGAAATCCTGCCACCCGTCGTTGTCGTAATCTCCCACCGCGAGCCCACGCCCCACGCGCGGCTTGCGAAAATCCTCGCCCTCGGTGCGCGTAGCGTCCACGAAATTCCCGTCGCCGCGATTGCGATAAAGGATCTTCTCTTCTTCGTAACGGACTTCCGGGTGGTACAGCGCAATGTTGTCCAGAATATGTCCGTTGATCACCAGCAAGTCGCGCCAGCCATCATTGTCAAAATCGAAAAATCGCGCCCCAAAAGCGCTCCGTAAAATATTCGTCTGCCCGATCCCCGAAGCAATCGTGTAATCCGTAAACGTCCCATCCCCATTATTCCGATACATGCGATTCAGTTCGAAATCCAGGTGGCTCACGAAGAGATACATCAGCCCATTGTTCATCACATCCGCCGCATCCGCGCTCATGCCCGCTTCCGGGCGCCCGTCCTCGCTGAATCCCGCGCCCGATTTATAGGTCGCGTCGCGAAACGTGCCGTCACCATTATTGAGGTACAGAAAATTCCGCTGCGTGTCGTTCGCGATGAATATATCGGTCCAGCCGTCTCCGTTCAGATCCGCCAGCACGACCGCCAGGCTCTTCCCGTCCGTGTTCAGCAAACCCGCTTTTTCGGTGACGTCCGTAAATGTGCCGTCGCCATTGTTGTGATATAGCTTCGCCGAGCTCCCGTGAAAGCTGTCCGGATGGCAATACGCGCTGGTCTGCGGAATTCCCGTAAATCCCGGACGTATATCGCCGCACAGCACCGGATGATCCACGTCGTACTGCACGTAATTCGTCACCAACAGATCCAGCTTGCCGTCATGATCGTAATCGAACCACCCCGCCGCCGTGCCCCAATTTCCGTCGTCACCCACTCCGGCCTTCGCAGTCACGTCCGCAAAAGTCCCGTCGCCATTGTTGTGCCAGAGCACCGAATGGCGGTAACCGGTCATATAAATGTCCGGAAAGCCGTCGTTGTCGTAATCGCCCACGGCCACGCCGAAGAAAAACGTCCCGTCGCTCTTAATTCCGCTCTGCTCCGTCACGTCCGTAAAAGTCCCATCGCGATTGTTGCGATACAGCGCCGGCTGCGGCGGCACCAACGGGTGATAATAAGGTGTGTAACCGCTGTTCACGAAAATCGCGTCCAGATATCCATCCTGGTTGTAATCAATCCACCCGACGCCCGCTCCCATCGTCTCCGGGTACAACCGCTGCGGCGACGAAGCGCGTTCGTGATGAAAATGAATTCCCGCCGCGCCGGTCACATCGCGAAATTCCACGTGATACGGATTCGTGATCTCGCTGCGGTGCCGCAACCTTACAGTGTCATCTTGTTCCGCCCCAGCGGATTCCCCGTGCGCCGCCGGCTGGGCCGGTCGATGCGCAGCCTGCTGCCCGCGCGTCGCAATCAAAGTTCGATACGCTGCGCGCGCCGATGGGCCCAGCAATGCGCCGGACACATCTGCAGTCGCCATAATAAGGATAGAAAGAGAAATCAGCAGGGGCGTGCGCAGAAGGATTCGTTGCTGTGTCATTGCCGGACAGATTCTAACAGCACATCCAATCTATGTACCACGTCACACCCTGTTGGATAATGTCCGAGATCGACTCGCGAACGCATCGCTTGAGAAGTATGCTTGGCGGCACTGCCGCATCGTGCTTCGCCCAATTTCACCGGCCTAGCCGATTTTGGAATGCGGCGGCTTGCCGCCGCTTTCGTCGAAGCTTACCGCCCGGCAACAGAACGACCTAGGCGAGGCTTGCCTCGCCTGCTCGCGCCGCTACTTCCGCACGCAGCTGATTTACTCGCTCGCAAACAACGAAGCTACCGCGCACTTCGACACCATCAAGTTTGACGCGCGAGCTCGCTCCGCAGATAGCAACTCCGTGCCCGCTCACTCGCAGCTGCGGAAGGCTCTTTCCAAATTTCATACAGCCCTGTTCTGTTGTGGAACTCATTCGCGGTCTGTGGAAATCTTTCGCTCGCTCTCAGTTTCGTGTTGACTCCGCGCGAACCCAAGGATAGCCTGCTTCCATTCTTTGGGCTGGGGGGCCCTCGTCCGGAAGTGATTCCTATAATTAGTCCGCAGTTCGCGAAGTGTAGCGACGCGAAATTCTCGCCCCGCTCTCGCGGTGTGAGTAAAGAAGCGCGCGTTGCCACGCGCAGCTCCGAATCGCGCAGCGCAGCGTTCTCCGTATTCGTCACAATCGTTCTCGCCCTGGCCGCTTTCCTCGGCACTCCCGCGACGCGCGCGGACGAAAATGCGCGCTCTGCCGCCGGCGCCACCCCGCCCGCAGCTCCCAAAAAAGTCATCATTGATACCGACCCCGGCACCGACGACGCCATCGCAATTCTCCTCGCGCTGAATTCGCCGGAACTGGATGTGCGCGCTCTCACCGTCGTCCCCGGCAATGTGACCGCGCAGCAAGGCCTGGAAAACGCTCTGAAACTCGCGTCGCTCACCAATCGCTGCGACATCCCCGTCGCTGGCGGCGCGCAGCATCCGCTGTTTCAAAAATTGATCACCGCCGAACTCTGGCACGGCGCGAACGGCCTGGCCAACGTGGATCTGCCCGCGAGCAAATGCAAAGCCGATCCGCGCTTCGGTCCCGACCTGATCATTCAGATGATTCACGAGTCGCCGCACGAGATCACACTGGTCCCCGTCGGCCCGCTCACCAACATCGCGCTCGCTCTGCTGAAAGATCCTTCGATTGTTCCGCTGGTGAAGGAAGTCGTAATCATGGGCGGCTCGATTTCCGGCGGCAACGTGAACGCCGCCGCCGAAGCCAACATCTACAACGACCCCGAAGCCGCGCAGATCGTCTTCCACGCCGGCTGGCGCTTGACCATGGTCGGCCTCGACGTCGGCGACAAGACTCTGTACGACCAGGCGCACCTCGATCAGCTGGCGAAAACGCACGGCCCCGAAAACGATTTCATCGTGAAAGTTCTAACTTTTCTGCTCGGCCAGGAAGCGAAGTACGGCGCGGGCGGTGGTTCTCCTATGTACGACCCGCTCGCCGTAGGCACCGCGGTCGATCCGTCAATCGTCGTGACCCAAGCGATGCACGTAGACGTCGAATCGCGCGGCGAATTTACCCGCGGCGAAACCGTCGCCAATCGCCACAATGCTGTCGAACGAAACGTGCTGCACGGTGACCGCTACATCATCGAGGGCGTGGACCACGTTGAACCCAACGTGCAGGTCTGCACCGGCGTCAATGCCGAAAAATTTCTACAGCTGCTGAATTCGCGGCTGGCGGGCAAATAGCATGAAAAACGAACACTTCGCGCATTCCGGCAACTCAAATCTCGCAGTCGATCGCTCCACACCCAGAGGGAGAGTAACGATGAAAATGGTGAAGGTTGTGTTTCTGGCAGCACTGGCCGTCGCGTTTTCGCTCGCGAGTCTTCTCCTCGCCGCCCCCAGCGCTCGCGCGCAATCCGTAGAGCGCGGTGAAATCCGCGGCTACGTTTACGACACCACCCATTCCCTGGTGCCCGGCGCGAAGGTCATCATCTCCAATCCTTCCACGGGATATTCGCGCGAGGTGGATACCGACCAGTCCGGCTCCTACACCTTCTCGCAATTGCTGCCCGGCGTTTATAAAATACACGCCGAGGCGCAGGGTTTCGCCGCTTCTGAAATCACCGACATCCACGTGGAAATCGGCGCCAGCCTGGCCCTTGATGTAACCCTCCCTGTCAAAGGCCAGACGCAAACCGTGACGGTCACCGCGGAATCCACAGGCGTTGTGGACACCTCCACCGCCGGCATCAATCAGGTTATCAATCAGCGCGATCTGGAAAGCCTGCCCCTCTCCGGCCGCGATTATCGCGACCTGGCCGAACTCAGCTCCTCCGCGCAAGTCGTTCCCGGCCTCCGCGGCGGCATCCGCCTCGGCGGCCAGCAGAGCGATTACGCCGCGCTCGTCATTGACGGCCAGGACAGCTTCAACAACTACTTCGGAGAGTTCTTCGGCTCACTGGAAACAAAAAATTTCACGGTGCCTCTTGAGTCGGTCGAGGAATTCCAGGTAGTCACCAACGGTTTCGCCCCCGAATTCGGTCACGCCACCGGCGGCCTGGTCAACGTGGTCACCAAATCCGGCACCAACGAACTGCACGGCGAAGCTCACGAGTATTATCGCGGCGGCAGTCTCACCGCCAACGATGCCATCGGCAATCCGCCCAACATTGACAATCAGAACCAGTTCGGGGGTTCCGTCGGCTTCCCCATTCACAAAGATCGCCAGTTCCTGTTCCTCGCTACCGACATCCAGCGCGAAAACGGCCCTCTCGCCACGAATTTTTGCCCGGGTGAAAGCATTGCCGCTTGCTCCGCAAGTTTGGCTTCTTCTACGGGCCCTGTTTTCGAGAATTGCACGGCCGCAACCTGCACCGGACCTGAGATCCCGCTCCCTGGTCCTTCCAATGCGGGGTTTTCCCTTCCGGCAGGTTGCAAAACGCCGACGGCGGGTCAATCCTTCCTCAACGCCTGCTTCGGAGTAAATTCACTGGCTGACATGCAGGGGTCCAGCAACCAATTCCAGAATCTCTTCACGGTGCTCGGTCACTACGATTATCAATTCAGCCCCGCCAATCACTTCAGCATTCGCGGCTACGGCACCAGGAACCACACCAGCGGCTTTACCGGCGGCCTCGGCCAGAACGAAGTCCCCGCCGCCTTCAGCGAGACGGAAAACTTCATCAACCAGGGCGTCAGCGGAACGTTCGACCTCAACACCGTCCTCGGCCGCAAGGTCAACGAAATTCGCCTGAGCATCGAAGGCGAGACTCGCAAGCGGCATTCGAACGCACCGGGAACTCCGACCGTACTGATCGGTTCCGACATCAATTTCGGCCAGCGCTACTATCTTCCGATCAATGGTGACGGTGGCAAGCTGGAAGCGGCCGACAACTTCTCCTACTCCTTCGGCAAGCACGATGTGAAATTTGGCGGCGACACCGACACCTATACCGACCGCAAAGACACCTTCGTCGGCTGGTCCTCCGGAGAATACGAGTTCGGCTCGCTGGATGCCTTCAACGGAATTCTTTCGGGCGGGCCCACAGGCGACAACCCTTCAGGAAACGTTAGCCCGTTCGCCCTGATTCAAAACCTCGGCCTCAACGGCAAGCCGCTATTCCAGTCAGGCACCCTCTATCATAATTACAACAGCGCCTTGGGTCTCTACTGGCAGGACAAGTGGCAAATCACGCCGCGGATCACTCTCACTTACGGCTTGCGCTGGGAAGGCTCTTGGTATCCGCAGCCACAAACGGCGTTCCCGGGCAGCGAGACTTATACCGGCACCGGAGCCAACACGCGCACGATTCCGATCCCCCAGCGCGTTCCCGACGACTTCAAACAGTTCGGCCCGCGCCTCGGTCTCGCCTGGAACGTGGGCTCTAACGAACATCCCACTGTCGTCCGCGCTTCTTGGGGCTTGTACTATGCACAGATTCCCCTGCTCTTCTTGCCTACCGCAGGTGGCGGAAACACTGTCGGACTGTTCTGCTTCTTCAATCCAACCTGCTTGCCATTGCAGGCTCAGGGTGCAGTTGGATTCCCCTACCTCTTCCCCAGCAGCACAACGTTGGGCGTCAATCAGCTTTGCACCACGGCGGATCCATCCAACGGCGTCGTTTATGGCTGCCCTGGACCTAATCTGGTCGACCCGGAATTCCGGAATCCGCAGATTTCGAACCTCACAGCCGGTGTGGAGCACACTTTCGCCCGCAGTTGGACGGTCACGGCCACTTTCGCCTGGGTCAATTCGCAACACTTGCGGACGGGCGGTTACGGTTCGGAAGAAGCTTGGTACCGCAACTTCATTCCAGACGGAAAGGATGCATTCGGCCGTACCCTCCTTGCGGGGCAGACCAACTACGTCTGCGCTGTTGCCGGCCAAACGCCGTGTCTGCAAAACGCGTTCGGTAGCTTCAGCGCCACTCCGCTTGACCCGACTTTGAGCACAACCACAAACACGACTGCCAGCTACGCGCACGGCAACTATGAATCGGCGGTCTTGAACGTCACCAAGCGTTTCTCAGACCACTTCCAGGTGTTTGCAAACTACATCTGGTCCGAAAATAAAGACAATGGCGCGAGCGAGCGCGATACCGATACTTACTTCGGCCAGCAAGACCCCTTCAATCTCGCCTTGGATTACGGCCGCAACGGTCTGGACATCAAACATCAATTCAAGGCGGCGGGCGTTTATGAACTGCCGAAGGGTTTCGCGGTCAGTTCTTCGTTTATCGCTCACAGCGGCGTGCCCTACCCGCTTTACATCGACGTCGACGTCAACGGTGACGGCGTGGCCAATTCTGGCTACTCACACAACAACGATCGTCCCACTCTTACTCTGCCCAGCGGCAGGACCGTGTTGCTCGATCGGTATCCTGACAACCAGCCCGGTTTCGCCGAATGGGATGCCCGTCTCCAGAAGGACTTCGCCTTGGGTGAACGTTACCGCGTCCAGTTGTCGGGCGACTTCTACAACCTCACCAATCGCGGCAACGTTTACTCCAATCCGGATACGAACGGCACCATCGACTACTCCGCAAATTGCGCACCCAACACGCCTGCGCCGTCGCCCACGTTCGTCGGTTCGGTGGCCGGTGCGATTGGCTACAGCTGCACGCCGTACACGGTCGCAAGCATCAAGGCGGCAATGGCGGCAGCGAATTATCGGGGCATTAATCAGATTGCTCCCGGCAGCACGCCCTTCGCGTTCCAAGCAGGCGCCAAGTTCATTTTCTAATGACCTCGGGGCGTCTGGGACGCAGGCAGTTTTTACAAACCGCAACCAGTTCAGTGATCACAGCTGCAGCCGGAGGCGAAAGCCTCCGGCGCGCTGCCGCCTCCACTTCATCACCTGTACGTGAAAAGGTCCGCTGGCCCAAACCCATCGGCAGTCCCGTCCTCGACAGCCTCCCTCCCGTCATCGAAAACTCGCGCGATGTCCACACCAACGTGGACAAGCTCGTCGAAGTCGCCGGGTGGATGGCTTACGAAGAACTTCCCATGCCCGATTATTTCCTGCCCATGGGCGTCGGCGCCGGCGATGCCGACGAAACCATCGATTTCATCATGGTCGCAGACGTCATCGACACCGCCTTCACCGACTTCACCACCCACATAAAATTTCAAGTGGATTACGCCGGCCAGCACTGGTCGGATTCCGACGCCGAAGTCGCCTGCCTGAAGCGCGCCATGGACCAGGGCATCCCCATCCTCGATGGCCACTACCTCGCCCAGCTAACTCGCCCGCAGATGGAAAAAATCTTCGCGGGCAACATCGAAATCCCCATGCTCGATGAGAAGCTAGAGCTCTGGCGCCAGGCCGGCGCCGTGCTCGCCGCGAAATACAACGGCCGCTTCCACAATTTCATGCGCACCTGCTCGCCGCGCCTCTACGATCACGGCCAGGGCATGGTGGACCGCCTCGTCGTGGAATTCCCGCGCTTCAACGACGTCAGTATCTACGACGGCCATGAAATCAAGATCTACAAACTTCCGCAGCTCGGCCTATGGTTCCTGTATTCCGGCCTGCACAAATCCGGAAAATTCCAGATTGAAGACATCCACTCCATGACCGCCTTCGCCGATTACATCGTGCCCGTCGGCCTGCGCCTCATGGGCATCACTTCGTATTCCCCCGCTCTGGAAAAAGCCATCAATACGCACCAGCTGATCCCGCGCGACAGCACCCAAGAAATCGAAATCCGCGCCCATTGCATCTATGCCACCGCGCTCCTTACCGAGGAAATCAATAAGCTCCGCGCCCCCGACGCCCAAATCATCATTCCTCAAATCGATGCCCGCATCTGGACCCACTATCACACCACCGACTGGCCCCATCACCTGACCCGCACCATCATGTACTAACGGCGGCACAGCCCTGCCCGCCCTGAGCCTGCGCGAAGGGGCCTGTGCGCCGTTATCTTTCTCTGTGTTCTCCGGTTTTTCTCTGTGCGCTCTGTGTTAAATCTTTTGACTCTCTCTGCGCCCTCTGCGCCTCTGCGGTAATCCTTCGCCGTTGCCGTTGCATCGCTCTAGGGCTGCCGATCCATTTGCCGTGCCCGTCGACGTTGCCGCATACTACCCGCAACGCCAATCGCCATGCGCCGCGCACACCTAATCGAGCTCCACGAACAACCGTGGTTCCCCAAATTCCTTCGCGATGAAATTACCGACACTCTGCAATCCGCCATGAACTTCTTCGGCGCCTACGCCCCCGTCGCCCCGCTGTTGCAATCCGCGCTGGACGCGACGCACAGCCCCATCATCGTGGACATGTGCTCCGGAGGCGGAGGCCCCTGGCTGAAACTTTCTCCCCGGCTGCATGCCAACAATCACGCCTCCCTGCAAATCCTGCTCACTGATAAATACCCAAACCTCGGCGCGTTCCAATCCGCCAGCGCCGCCTCACAAAATCACATCGCTTTCCATGCGGCTCCGGTTGACGCCACGAACGTGCCTCCGGAATTGCGCGGCTTCCGCACCATGTTCACCTCCTTCCATCACTTTCAACCCGAAGAAGCTCGCGCCATCCTGCAAAATGCCGTGGATTCGAGCCAAGGCATCGGCATATTTGAAATCACCCGCCGCGCCCCGTCCGCAATCGCATACATGATTCTTTGGGCGCTGCTTCCGTTCTTGTTCACCCCGTGGATCCGCCCCTTCCGCTGGTCGCGCCTGCTCTGCACCTACGTCCTTCCCATAATCCCGCTGGTCCTGCTCTTCGATGGAGTCGTCTCCTGCCTGCGCACCTACCGTCCCCAGGAACTCCGCGAAATCATCGCAAAACTATCCGCCACCGAATACCAATGGGAACTGAGCGAGGGCGCCAACCCCAGCAGCAGAGTCCCCATCGCCTACCTCATCGGCTACCCCCGCCCGAAGTCTGTGACTTTGTAGCGGCGCACTTCAGTGCGCCATCGATGGCATAAGTTTGCGTGTACTGCGATCGCCAGATTGATCCTCGCCACGCTGCAATCAAACATCTCCACCCGATCCGCGCCGAGCCTTTTTTAAAGTGCGGCGGCTTGCCGCCGCTTTCGTCGAAGGTAAATGTCCGGTAACAAAACGCTCCAGGCGAGGCTTGCCTCGCCTACTGCCTCCACCACATCCACACACGGCTCGGAAACACGGGTTCGCAGCTCCAGTGACTTTGTCGCTCGTAGCCGCAGCCACAACATGAGCCCCCCGAAGTCGACGCGGTCTTATCCGCTCAAATATCATTTTTGGTTGTGCGACGCAGGCTCTAACAGGCGGGAACCGCAACTTCGAAGTTCACTACTCTCGTAAGGCCAAGCCCCGACGACAGCGTCCGATCCGCAAGCTGACGGACCAGACGCTCACATCATCGGGGGTTTCCTCGTTCGAGAAACTGACCGAGCCAAAAATTAGTCCGGATGCGAATGACGCCAATTCCAGTAGTCCCTCTGCTCTCTGCGATTGGCGTGCGCGTACTCGTGATCCGGCCGGTGGTTGCTCGTCAGGTACAATCCCCATGCGTGACGCTCGTGGTCATCCCAGTTGTGATAATCGTGGTGATCCCGATCGTAGACGCGTACCTGAACGCCGGCATCTTGCGGCACAGGCGCGGCCATCATTGACACGGGGGCCGCCAAAGCGGCAGTTAAGAACAACGAAGCGACGTAACGATGTGCACGATGCATGGAGAAGGCCTCCAGACCCAGAATTCCGCGCTTGTTCCACGGTAGCCCGACTATGCCTTCCGTCACTCTTCAAATATGTGCAATACCGCACACTGTATCGCATAAAACACCCTCGCCCGTCGCTCGCGCCTGTGTCAGAACAAACGTCACTTCGCCTTGAAGTTGTCCGTATGCCACCCCGGATTCACCCACTCGCCGTTCCTGTGCACGAAAATCTCCGTGGCCCGCCCCGAAACCACCTCGCGTTTCCCGTTTTCCTCCGTCTCCACCAGATACGACGTCCAGATAATCGCCACGTCGCCAAACCGCTGTATCTCCGTATGTGGAAATTCCAACCGGACCAATTTCCCGCCGTCCGCCTGAAATTCCGCCGCCGTCCGCAAAATATCAGCCTGGTTCTTCCACGTCTCCTGATCGGAACTGATCACGATCGTGTCCGGCGGCACCAGTCTCTCCAGCGCCTTCGCGTCGTTCGCAAACCACGCCCGCCACACGCTCTCCCGTACCTTCAGAATTTCCCCGCGATCGTCTTGCCCGTACGCCATACCCGGTCCGATCAACATTCCTAACACGCAGATACCAATCATCATCCGTACTGTGCGACGCATATTTTCCTCCTGTGAATTTAGCTTCCCGCTCGGACACACCCGTACACTCGATAAAATCCCGAAATACAAAACTTCATCGCGCAACGAATGCTGCGCGCCACGCGTGGAAAAACATCCGCTCACTGCGCCAGAATTCAGTGCGCAGCCTTCGCCGGCTGAGTCCGATACCCTCCCGGAACCGTGCGCGAAGAAATCGCCAGCCGATTCCAGGCATTGATCGCCGCCACCGCTAACGTCAGGTCGCAAATTTCCTTCTCGCTGAAATGCGCCCGAGCCTGTTCGTACACTACGTCCGGCGCGTGACCATTCGTAATCAGCGTCACCGCCTCGGTCCACGCCAGCGCCGCGCGCTCCCGCTCCGTGTAATACGGGCATTCGCGCCACGCGTCCAACGAATACATCCGCTGCTCCTTCTCGCCAATCGCCCGCAGATCCTTCCAGTGCATGTCCAAGCAGTAAGCGCAGCCGTTCACTTGCGAAGCGCGCAGCTTGATCAGGTGCAGCAGGCCCTGTTCCACAGCACAGCTCTGCAGATATTTCTCCAGGCCCAGCATCGCTTCGTACACCCCCGGCGCCGCCTTCATAAAATCAAATCGCGCTTCCATAAATCCTCCTTTGGTCACGTTCACAATATCTTGGATCATGCTACTCACGTTTTCGCACTGCCCTTTCGATCCGAGTAAACCGCCACCAAAACCGCTCCGGCCGACGCCGAAAACACCGAATAATCCATCGGCGACTTGATCCCAAACGAAATCGCCATCGCAGTTCCAAACAGCACCAGCAGCAACGCGCTCGCCAAAGCCACCCAACGCGGCCACAAACCAAGTATCAACAGGATGCCCAGAGACAACTCCGCAGCTGTGGCCGCCCACGCCAAAAACGGGATCGTCGCCGCCGGCATAAAAGAATTAACCTTCGCCGTATACTCCACAAACCCCGCAAAGTTTCCGTATCCCACGTTTCGGCCCGTGTACAAACCGAAACGGTCGGCTATTCCCGATAAGAACGCCGCGCCGAGCGCCAATCGCGCGTAAAGTGTTGCCCACCGCTCCCAATTCACTTTACCCGCACCGCTCGCAATTTCGTGCGGCAGGGTCGCCGTCCCTGACGATGTCTCGCGCATGTTCACTTCCCTCCCGGCCCCGAGTCCTCGGGCGCCGCCACGCTCAACGGCGCATCGTGGTCGCAAACAAAATAAGCAATCAGCTTTGCTGGCTCTGTCTCGCTTGCATTTGCGGAAACGGCATGCACGCCATTGGCTGGCTCGTAAAAACTTTCACCCGCCTTGTACACCGCTTCCTTCTCGCCGCGCACCTGCGTTCGCAGCGCACCCGCGATGACATAACCAATCACCGGGCAAGGATGGCTGTGCGGCTGCGACGATTCGCCCGGCCCGTAATTCACCTCGACTACAGTCGCCTTCAAATGCCCGCCATCCATGTTCGGAAGCGCCTCAGCCAGCACGATTCGCGCTCGTTCACTCTTTTCCGCCCGCTGGGTATCGGAGCGCGCCTCTTCCCACCCCAGAAATCCCGCCGCCACCACACACAGCGCCGCAACTGCGCTTCGTCCCGCCATTTCGTAAACTCTCATCGCTTCCTCCCGCAGTGTCGAACTTAAATCCATAGCGGTCCATTCACAAGGTCCATTTATGCTATTCTGCCTGTACCACTTCCATGGCCAAACGAGCCACCACGTTCGAACTCGCGCTTCCCGCAAAAGATTCAGCAGCCCCCGCCTACCGCTGGCTCTACGCTTCCCTGCGCTCCGCCATCCTCGAGGGCCGCCTGCACCCCGCTTCCCGTCTTCCCGCCACGCGCGATCTCGCCCGGCAATATCGCCTGTCGCGCGGCACCATCGTCAACGCTATCGAGCAGCTCAAATCCGAAGGCTACGTACAAGCCCGCACCGGATCAGGCACCTACGTCAGCAGCACTCTCCCCGACGAATTACTCCAGATCGCGCGCGGCTCCCAGCCGCTGCAACCGCCGCAAGAAAAAACGAAGCCGCGAAGGATTTCTGGCTACGCCGCGCGCGTCAGTCTGTTCCCGAATTTCGCGCCGCATCGCACTCGCGCGTTCCGTCCCAATCTGCCCGCCTTGGATCTGTTTCCCACCACGCTATGGGCGCAAGTCGCCGCCCGCCGCCTCCGCAAAGTCGCAACCAATTTCCTGCTCGGCTGCGATGCGCTGGGATACCTCCCGCTCCGGCAAGCCGTCGCCGACTACCTGAGCACTTCGCGCGGCGTGAACTGCGTCGCCGAGCAAGTGGTCATCGTCTCCGGCGCGCAGGAAGCCCTCGATCTCGTCACGCGCCTCCTCGTCAATCCCGGCGATCGCGTCTGCATGGAGAATCCCGGATATATCGGCGCGACGGCGGTATTTCGATCGCTTGGCGCGAAAATATCGTACGTGCCTTTGGACCAAGAAGGCATGAAGCTCGGCGAAGCCACTCTGCGCAACGCGCGCCTTGTTTACGTCACACCCGGCCATCAGTTTCCACTCGGAATCACGATGAGCCTTCCCCGCCGCCTCCAACTTCTCGAATCCGCCCGCAAATCCGGCACGCTGATTCTGGAAGACGATTACGACAGTGAATACCGCTACTCGGGACGCCCCGTCCCTGCGCTGCAAGGCCTCGATTGCCACGGCCAAGTGCTCTTCATGGGAAGCTTCAGCAAAGTTCTCTTCCCTTCGCTCCGCCTCGGATATCTCGTGCTCCCGTCAGATCTCACAGATCGCTTCGCCGCCACACTCTCGATCACCCGCCGCCACGCTCCGCTGATGGATCAAGCCATCCTCTCTGATTTCATCACGGCGGGACACTTCGGCCGCCACCTTCGCCGCATGCGCCAAATTTACGCGGAGCGGTTGAGCGTCCTATTGCACTCTGCAAAACGAAATCTAGCGGGCCTTCTGGAAATTTCAGGAGTTGAAGCGGGCTTGCAAACAGTAGGCTGGTTGCAACGTGGCACAAACGGTGAATCAGCCGCGGCAGCCGCGGCCCAGCGAAGCGTAGAGGTCATCCCGCTGAGCGTCTACAGCCACGGCAATGTCGCATCAACGGGATTGCAGCTGGGATTCGCGGCGGTGGACAGCAAAGAAATCCGTCGCGGCGTGCAAGATCTAGCCATCGCGCTCGAAGCCGCTCGCAAATCTCCGGACGGCCGGGTCAAACAAAACTCACTTTGATTTCTGCTCGGCGATCCACTTATCCGTCCGCGCTTCCAGCAAATCCAAAGGCAAAGTCCCGCCATTAATCATCGCATCGTGAAAAGTCCGTATGTCGAACTTCGCGCCCAATTCCGTCCGCGCTCGCTCGCGCAATTCGCGAAACTTCAGCTGCCCGAGCTTGTAACTGAGCGCCTGCGCCGGCCAGGCAATGTACCGATCGGTCTCCGACTGAATCGTCGGCTCGTCCACCGCGCCAGACTTGCGGAAGAATTCCACCACCTGCTCGCGCGTCCAGCCCTTCGAATGAATCCCCGTATCCACCACTAAACGCACCGCGCGAAAAAGTTCCGACGACAGCCGCCCGTAATCCGACACCGGGTCCTGGTACAGTCCCGCGTCCTTTCCCAGCTGCTCCGCGTACAAAGCCCAGCCTTCGGTGTAAGCGTTGAATCCCAAACCGTGCAGCCGGAACTTCGGTAACCCGGTGAGCTGCTGCTGCACGGAAAGCTGCAAATGATGCCCCGGAATTCCTTCGTGGTAAGCAATCGCCTCATCGCCCACCAGTGACCGCTTCGCAAAATCCGATGTCGCCACCACCACGCGTCCCGGATGCTTCCCGTCCGGCGTTCCCGTTACGTAATGCGTCGCCGCAGCCGCCTGAAAAGCAGGAATCGCCTCCACCGTCACCGGCGATTTCGGCAGCAAAGTGAAAAGCTCCGGCAGCTTCGGCTCCATCTCCGCGATGTAGTGCCGGAAGTCATCAAGGATCTGTTCCGCACTGGTCGGAATATATTTCGGATTCTTTGCAATCGACGCGCGGAACGAAGCAAGGTCGGCAAACCCTTCCTTCTTCGCAATCGCGGTCATCTCGCCCTCGATGCGGTCGATTTCGCGCAGGCCAAGCTGATGTATTTCCTCCGCCGACATGTGCGTGGTAGTGCGCCCGTAAATGTCGTTCTCGTAGCGCTTCTCACCATCGGGCAACGAAGTCACTGCCAGGGTGGTTCGCCCCTGCGGCGCGTATTCCGTGCGCACAAAAGCCGCAAACGTGCGATAAGCCGGAATCACATCCTTGTTAATCGCGTCCGTGATCTCCAGCGTCAGCCGCTTTTGTTCCTCAGCTGAAATGTCCGCGGGATATTTCTTCGTCGGCTGCAGAAACGGATCGGCCTCAATAATCCCGTCGCACTGCACCGGAATTTTCTCGAGCAAGAACCGCACCGGCATCAGTTTGTCCCGCATCCCCGCGCGCAGTACTTCGCTCGTCTGTTCGAGCGCGCGCGGAATCTGCTGCAGCCGCGCCACGTAGTCCTCGTAATGCTTCACCGAATCGAGCGGCACGGAAAGCGGCAGGTCGGCCAGGCTGGTATGGATGCCGTTCTGCTGGTTCACAGGCATCTCATATTCTTTCAAATCGAAATCAGCCACGCGCTGCTGCAGCACGCGCGCCATCACGTCATGCGAAAGCTGATCCTGATCCTGGAATCCTGTCGTAGGAATCGCGGTCAGCTTCGCCAAGAACGCCTCGTCGGTCTTGTGCCGCTCCGCGATCGCTGCCAGCGAATAATCCGCGAGCCTGTCGTTGTAGCGATAGTCTCCGTAAGACGTCGCGCGCTCCGGAAAATTCCGCAGATCGGTTTCGTACTGCTCCTCGAACAGCGCGTTCTGCGCGGCCACCCGCTCCGCCACTGAATCGGTTTTTTGCGCGTGCAGCGACACAGCCGCCACAACGCCTGCAACAGCGACAAAAACTGCGGCGAAAAGGAAATCCTTGTGAATTCGCATAGGGCCAGGATTTTACCAGATACGAAACCCGCCAGCGGACGAATCCGCCTGGGACAACTATGCCGAAAAACGCGCCCGGCCCCAGATTTTGAAGTTGTAGCGGCCAGCTTTAGCTGGGCGTCTTTGACTTTGATTTTGATTTTGTAGCGGCCGCCTGCTTTTTGCCTTTTAGGCGGGCGTAGTTGACTTTGTTGTTCAACGCGTAACGCTCGGGCCGCCATTCAACCCAGCCAACGCCCGCTTGTAATCAGCATCATCCGGCGAAATCTCCACCGCTTTCTGGTAAGCGGCCCGCGCCTTCGCGCGCTCACCGCGCTGCTGGTAAATCACACCTATCTCGAAGTAAGCGTCGGACTCTTTCGGATGGACCAACACAGTCCGCTGGAAAGCCCCCAGCGCATCATCCAATTTGCCCTGCTTCTCCAAAATCTTGCCCTGCACGTAAAGATATTCCGGATGATAAGGCGCTCGCTGCAAAGCCTGCGCAATCGCATGACTGGCCTTTTCGATGTCCCCCGCGGAATAATAAAGTTTCGCCAGTTGCGAGTAAGCCGCCGGATAGGTCGCGTCCATCGCAATCGCCTGCTGCAATACCGCAAGCGATCCCGCGAAATCGTTCTTCATGGCCAGCTCGTCCGCCTGTTGCACCAGATGCTTCGCCTGCGTCTGATTTTCCTTGGTATTCCGGTCGTTCTGCGACGACTTCTCGAATTCCTCCAGGGTCGTCGCGGCCTTCTCATCCTGCCCCGCGCAACGATAAGCGCGCGACAATAAAAATAGCGTCTCCGAATCCGCTGCCGCCGAAGCCGCTACCCCTGCAACATTCACCAGCGGCTCGAGCGCCAGCACCGCCCGGCCGCAGCGCTGTTTAATTTCCTCCGGCGTAGCACCGCCAGGCGCGCGCACTAGAATCTTCCCCAGCAGCGCACGCCCCCGCGGATTCTGCGGTTGCAACTCGACAACTCTTTCCGCGTCAGGCAGCGCCAAGCCGTCGCGATTCTCATCCGCGTAAATCTCCGCGCGGGTATAGAGCGCCAGCGCATTTTGTGGATCGAGGGCCAGCACTTTGGCGATCTGCTCGAGCGCCGTAGCCTTGTCCGCCGCATCGCCCTTCGCCTTGTACGCCACAGCCAGCCGATTGCGCGCGTCTAGATTTGCGGGCGCAAGAGCCAGCGCCGCGCTCAAGTGCGCGATAGACGCGTCATAAGTCTGCAACTCCAGATCCAGATCGCCCAGCATCGCCAGCGGCGCCGCGCTTTTCGGATGCTCGCGCCTCGCCTGTTGCAAAGTTAGCGTCGCAGCATCAAAGTTCCGCACCCCGCGATACGCCTGCGCCAAACCAATTTCCGCATCCAGATTTCGCGGCGCAATCCGCAACGCCTCCTCGTAATCCGCAATCGCGTCCGTAAATCGCCCGGCCGCCGCCGATGCCCGAGCCTGTTCAATCAAAGCCGCCGGCCGCTGCGCCGGCGCCGATCCTTGCGCTTGGCAGGAAAGCGGACAGAGCGCAACACCAACAGAAAGCATCACCATAAATCGCAGCCGCACAAACGATTCCCGCGTTGTCTCGAGCTCCGCAAACATCCGCGGATTATAACATCCGCTATTGACGTGGCCCGTTTCGGAACAACCCTCCAAACCCCTAAAAACGCGGTTTTTCCTTGACTCGCACTCCCGGGAGAACTATAAGCTCCGTTGGTGCCACAGGTATCCTGCCGCCGGAACGCATTCACGCGAAGCCAGCCGCAAACAATTTTCAGCCGAAATACCACAAGGGGATCAATCACTGCCATGGGCCTGAAGAGAATCGTGCCGTTAACTGCCATCGTCGTGTTAGTCGCGCTAGCATCCGCATCCATCACTACCGCGCAAGCCAAACGAAAAGTGATCATTGACCAGGACGCCCGCGGCGCCGCCACCACCGACCAGCAATCCATCCTGATGTTCCTGCAATCGCCCAACGTTGAAACGCTCGGCATCACAGTCGTCAGCGGCGATATGTGGCGCGACGAAGAAGTCGCCCACACGCTGCGCATGCTCGAACTCACCGGCCACCAGGCCATCCCCGTCTATCCCGGCGCGGTCTATCCTTTAATCAATCGCATGGAAATGATCGAACGCTGGGAAAAACTCTACGGCACGGTCCACTATCAAGGCGCATGGAACGGCCACCGCCCCGGCATGAATCTCGGCGACGGCCTACGTGGAAAATATCACCTGCCCTTCGAGGTCCCCGATCTCCCCGAAGGCAATCCCACTCTGCAAGCGCAGAAAGAAGACGCCGCGCATTTCATCATCCGCATGGTCCACAAATATCCGCACGAAGTCACGATCTACGCCGGCGGTCCGATGACCGACATCGCACAGGCCATCAGCCTCGATCCGCAAGTCTCCGAACTCGCGCAAGAGCTCGTCGTGATGGGCGGCAGCATCGCCCCCGTCGTCCCCAAAGATTGGGCCGCCGAAAATCGCCGTGAATTTAATTTCTGGTGGGACCCCGAAGCCGTGCACATGGTCCTCACCGCCCCGTGGCACAAAATCACCATCACCACCGTGGATATTTCCGTAAAAACCCGCATGACCAAAGAGCTGATCGCCGAAATCGCCAAATCGCCCAGCCCCGCATCGCAATACCTGGCAAAATATGCCGACGAAGAATTCATGTGGGACGAGCTGGCCGTCGCCGGATGGCTCGATCCGAGCGTCATCACCGAGCAAACGAAATATTTCATGGACATCGACATTTCGCACACCGCGGGCTACGGCAACGTTCTGGTCTGGACCGAAGGCGCGCAACCGGGCCTGGGCGAGCAGCTCGTTAACATCCCCGAAGAATTGAACAAGGAAAAATTCTATAAGATGTTCATTGACCTGATGGCGCTGCCGCCCGCCGCGCATTCATCAGCGACGAAGTAGTCGGGATCGAGCCCATGCCAGACACCACACTAAAAATAGACGTGGTCGGAATCGGCAGCTGCACTGTGGATTATTTCGCCGTCGTACCTCGCCTGCTCGGTCCCGAAGAAAAAATCAACGCCACGCGCATGGAAATCCACGCCGGCGGCGTCACCGCCAACAATCTCACGCAGGTCGCTCGCCTCGGCGTCAGCACCGGCTGGCTGGGCCTGATCGGCGACGACGAAAACGGCCTCATCATCCAGAAAGCCTTCGCCGAAGATCGCATGGATCTCTCCGGCATCGAAATCGTAAAGGGCGAACGCTCGGCCCTCACCTGGATTCCCGTGGACGTTGCCGGCGAACGCTGCATTTACATGTTCCCCAACGTCACCGGAAAAATTTCCGTCTATCAAGTGCTGCATCGCTTCGCGCCCCATATTCAGGCCGCGAAACATTTCCACACCGAAGCCTCGCAGCTCGCCATCGGTCCCGTAAAAGAAGCGATGCAGGTAGCCCACGACGCCAAAGTCCGCGTGATATTCGATCTCGACGTTTCCCCTAGCTTCTACGCCGAGTCCAACCTCGGCACCCAGGCGGAATTGTGCACCGCTCTTCGCCTGGTTGACGTCCTGAAGCCCTGCAAAGCAGCCGCTCGCGAACTAACCGGCGAGGCCGACTACGAAAAGATCGCGCACGCTCTACTCCGTATGGGTCCAACGGTGATCGCCATTACACTGGGCGCAGACGGCTGCCTGATCGCCACCCCCAAAGAAATCGCCCGAGTGCCCGCATTTAAAGTGGAAGTAGTGGACACCACCGGCGCGGGCGACGCTTTCATGGGCGGACTTTCGTATGCCCTACTGCAAGGCTGGGACTGCCAAAAAGTAGGCCTGTTCGCAAACGCCTGTGCCGCGCTATGCTGCACAAAAATCGGCGCCCGCGCCATGGCCAAACACGATGAAGTAATAGCGCTGATCAAGCAGCAAAGTCCAAAAGGCGCCGCCGCGTTTTAATTCCGCGCGCCCAGGTTTTGACTTTGGAGCGCCGGCGTCTCGCCGGCTCTTTGCAGTTGATTGTGGGTTTGCTTTTGTAGCGACCGGTTCGGCCTCATCGAACCGGGCAGCCGTTGCCGTTGGTTCTGCAGTCGTACCGGCGCGTTTTTCAATCGTATCCGAATAAAGGATCTCAATGTTCACGCCAACTACCTTCGGCACCGCCCTGCTAATGATGATCGTCTCCGCCACCTGCTGGGGCTCCTGGGCCAACACCTACAAAGGCGTAAAGAATTATCGCTTCGAACTCTTCTACTGGGACTACGCTGTCGGAATTTTCCTGGCCGCCCTCGTCTACGCCCTCACCATGGGCTCCACCACCAACGGCCCCACCAGCTTCCTTAATAACGTCCGCTCCGCCGACCTCTCCAACATCGGCTGGGCCCTGCTGGCCGGTATTATTTTCAACCTGGCCAACTTGCTCCTCGTCGCCGCGATTGACATGGCCGGTTTGGCCATCGCCTTCCCCGTAGCCATCGGCATCGCACTCGTAGTCGGCACCGTTCTCAGTTTCGTGCAGCAGCAACGTGGCAACGTGATGATGCTCGGCGCCGGCGTCCTCTGCGCCGTAGTCGCCGTAATCCTCGACGGCAAAGCCTACGGCGAGCTCGGTACCAACAGGGAAGCCTCGCGCAAGAGCATCATCGTCTGCGTAATCTCCGGCGTCCTGATGGGCCTCTGGGCGCCCTTCTCCACCCGCGCCCTAACCCACGGAAACACGCTCGGCCCTTACAGCATCGCCGTATTCCTCACCGGCGGCGCACTGCTTTCCTGCCTCTGGTGGAACTTGTATTTCATGAAGAAACCCCTGGTGGGCGAACCGGTAGCATTCAGCGGATTCTTTCGCGGCCCCGTCAACGGCCACGTCCTCGGCCTGCTTGGCGGCGCCATCTGGACCACCGGCACAGTCTTCAATCTAGTCGCCGCCAACTACACCGGCGTCGCCATCTCCTACTCCATCGGCCAATCCGCCCCCATGGTCGCCGCCCTCTGGGGCATCTTCGTCTGGAAAGAATTCGCCGGCGCCAATAAACGCGCGCAAGCTTTTCTAGCGCTGATGTTCGTCTTCTATTTCCTCGCGATCTTTCTGATCGCTCGCGCCAACACCGCAAGCTAACGGAGCGTGTTATCCCGAACGGAGTCCCGCGCTTTTTCTTTTCCGCCGCAGTTTGGCGGGCGCGGGACGTAGAGAGGCGTGCCTGCCGCAGGCAAGGATCTGCTTTCCGCGCCATTCACTACGCAGTCGGTGGCCTGCGAAAACCTCCCGTAGCCGCCTCGATCTTCGCCGCCACCGCCAACACCGCCTCATCCTCCCAAGGCCTGCCAACAATCTGCACGCCAATGGGAAGCCCCTCCGGCGAACGCCCCACCGGCACCACCGCCGCCGGATTCCCCAACAAATTAAACCACTGCGAATAACTCATCGCCTTCAAATATTCCACCTTGCGCCCCTGCACCACCCATTCCCGTTCCCCATGACGAAACGCCGGAACAGCGCAAGCCGGACACAATAAAATCGGAAACGTCTCCATCTGCCGCAGCAATCTCTCGCGCAAAGCGTCGCGCCCCACCAAAGTGTTCAGCCACTCCCGCCCATCGAGAGCAGGCTCCAGCGCCACACGCTCCCGCCAAGCCCGATACATCGGACTCAACTCCGCCTCGCGCCCCTCCACGGTCGGAGCAAAAGCCATCTGCACCGCGCGCCCAAATAAATTCCACCAAAGCGACCACACGCGATCCAGATTCTGCGGCCGCCAGGGCTCTACTTGAAATCCCTGCGCTTGCAAGGCTTCCGCCGCCGCCCGCACCGCCGCCGCGGTTTCCGCAGTCACCGCAGTCACACCATCATCCTCAAAATAAGCCACGTGCAGCTTCAGAATTTCCTCGTCTCGCCACGCCCGCAAAGGCACCGGTGCCGAAGCCGGGTCTCCAATGTCGTACCCGGCCATCACCGCAAATAATCGCGCCACGTCCCCAACGGTCCGCGCCATTGGCCCCACCACGCCCAGTTGCGTAAACGGCCCCGCGGACACAGGATAATGTCCCGACGAAGGCACGCGCCCCGGCGTAGGCTTCAATCCGCAAATCCCCGAAAAATGCGCCGGAATCCGTATCGATCCGCCGCCGTCGCTTCCCACTCCCCCCGCCGAACATCCCGCCGCAATCGCCGCCGCTTCCCCACCGCTCGACCCGCCCGGAGTCCGCTCCACATCCC
Source organism: Candidatus Acidiferrales bacterium (assembly GCA_050012455.1). GTDB lineage: Bacteria > Acidobacteriota > Terriglobia > Acidiferrales > UBA7541 > Palsa-295. The sequence goes on from JBEKHD010000004.1 coordinate 149,678, forward strand.
AAGGACTATTCGTCCTCCCGTAAAGCGCATTGCCCGTCTCGTAAGCCATCAAAAATTCCGGCACATTCGTATTCCCCAACAAAACCGCCCCGGCCCCACGCAGCCGCGACACGAGCGTCGCATCTTCCGACGGCACATAACCCTTGCGCAAACGGCTCCCGCACTCGCAAGGCCACCCCGCTACATCCACCGAGCTCTTCACAGAAATCGGCACGCCATGCAAAGGCCCCAGCGAATCCGCGCGCGAGTGCAATCCAAGCGCAGCCTCCGCAATCTTCGCCAATTCACGCGCACGATCCACATCCACATGCACAAACGCATTCAATTTCGATTCGCGGCCGCAATTTAATTCCGCGATCCGCGCCAAATGCGCGTCCACCAACTCCAGGGGCGAAACAGTCCGCGCGCGAATCTGCTCCGCCATCTCCACCGCCGAAAGAAAGTTCAAATCATTCATAGCGGCTTCAGTAGGAAACGCTCACGAAGAATTTTGCCGACGCGCAAGAAATTCATCACGCAACCAAGTCTAGCACGCAGCAACCGGCACGCCGTTCCCCGGAGCGCCAACCTCCCGATTGCCGCACCGCAAGCCGCACCGTGGCGCAAAAGTGGATCATCTCCGACCGAGCCCCGCCGAGCCCATTTTGGAGTGCGGCGGCTTGCCGCCGCTTTCGCCAAAGTTTCAACCGCATCAAAAATCGCGCTAGGCAAGGCTTGCCTCGCCCGCTCTGCTCGCAAATTCCACAGGCACGAAATGGCGCGCCCCAACCTCACGAGCCCCGTCACTCGAAAATACTCCACCGCCGAAGCCAAACCGCCCCCAACGCGGTAGAATGTCCCACGCAATCAGAAAGGGAGCGTAATGATCCGCATCACCCGCGCCGCGATTTTGCTGACGATTTTCGCCTGCACACTCATCGCAGCCAGCCAAGAGCAACCACAGCAGCAACCCACGCAGCCGCAGCAACCATCGCAGCCCCAAGAACACGCGCACCCGCGCCCCACCATCGCAAAAACCGACGACGATTCCACAGCCCAAGAACCTCCCGCCAATCCCCGCGCCGAAGTAATCCGCGAAAACAATTTCGGCGTCTCCCTGATGAATCGCCAGCAATTCGAAAAAGCCCTGGGCAAATTCCAGCGCGCCTGCATCCTCGACCCCCAGACCGACGTCGGCTGCCTCAACGCCGGCATTGCCTTCCTCAACATGCAGCGCTTCGACGAAGCCCGCGAAATTCTGCAAAAATCCGCGCAGCGCGACCCGCGCAATCCCTGGGCCTGGTTCAACCTCGGGCTGATGGAAAAGGCTGGAGGCGACGCCGACGCCGCCATCGCCGATTTCCAGAAAGTCGCCGCACTCGATCCCTACGACGCCGACACGCAATATTTCCTGGGCCTGATTTATTCCCAGCAACAGCAGTACGACAAAGCCATCGCCGCCTACCAGCGCGCGCTCACCTTGAATCCCTTCCAGGTTTCCGCCGAATTCGGCATGGCCCAAGCCCTGCAACGCAGCGGCAAAACCGCCGAAGCCAAAGTTCACTTCGATCGCTTCCAGCACATGACGTCGCAAAAACTCGGCAAGCCCGTGAGCTTCATCTACGGCGAGCAAGGAAAATATTCCCTCGCTGAAATCTTGCAGCCCGCCCCCGAGCCGGTCCCACAAGCGATGCCGGTCCATTTCGTCAACGTCACGCAAGCCGCCAACTTGCCAAGCTCTACCGGAGCGCGCGTCGCAACCGCGCAACTGCATGGCGCCGCGGACACCACCCCATCAGCATCTGGCAGCGCAACTCTCACCGTGCGAAAAACTCGCACCCCGAAACCCGCAACACAGTCCCCTGCCAGTTCCCTCGCTCAATTCCTGGGCAGCGGCGCCTGCATCATTGATTACAACGGCGACGGCAAACCGGACATCTTCCTGGTGGACGCAGACGGCCGCGGCAACTCCGCGCTCTACAAGAATATCGGCGCTGGAAAATTCGTCAATGTCTCCCGCGAAGCCCACCTCGATATCCACGGCCAAGGCATGGCTTGCGCCGTCGGTGATTACGACAACGACGGCAAGTCCGACCTGGCCGTCAGCATGAACGGCCGAGTGATCCTATTCCACAACGAAGGCAACGGCACATTCAAAGACGTCACCAAAGAAGCCGGCATAGACACCGAAGCGCAAGCCGGCCCCATAGCCCTGGGCCTAACCTTCATTGATTTCGATCATGATGGCGATCTCGATCTCTACGTCACGCGCTTCAACGATTTCCCGTTAGCTAACACCGCTGGCCCGTTTGAATTTCCAACAGACGCCCCAGCGCCAGGAAACGTCCTCTGGCGCAACAACGGCAACGGCACATTCACAAATTGGACCACCGAAACCGCGCTAGCCGGCACCGCGCCCTCCGTAGGCGCCATCGCCAGTGACATCAACAACGATCGCGCCATAGATTTCGTCGTCACCGGCTGGCAAAAATCCCCCGTCGCCTATCTAAATCCCCGCGAAGGCGCCTTCCAAGCCACCACTCCCTGGAGCAGCGACATGCCCGCTCCCACCGCAGGAGTAGTCGCGCTCGATTTCAATAAAGACGGCTGGATGGACCTGGCCTTCACCCACTGGGGCGCCCCCGGCCTGAGCCTCTGGCGCAACAACAACGGAAAATCTTTCGAACGGGTGAATCTTCCCGACCTCGACTGGATGCGCGCCTGGGGCCTCGCTCCAATCGATTACGACGACGATGGCTGGATCGACCTGGTGGCAGTAGGCGAAGATTTCTCCGGCGCAGGACACATCGTCCTGCTCCGCAACGAAGGCGCCGCCGGTTTCCGCGACGTCACAGCCGCGACAGGCCTCGACAAAATCGCGCTGAAAAATCCCCGCGGCATCATCGCCTTCGATTTCGATGGCGACGGCGCCACCGATCTCCTAGTCACGCAAAATAACTTGCCTCCGGTGCTGTTAAAAAATGAAGGCGGCAATCGCTACAACTGGCTGCGCATCGCGCTAAAAGGCGAGAACGACAACAAATCCGCCATCGGCACAAAAGTAGAACTCTACGCCGGTGCCCTGCAACAAAAATGGGAAATCCCCGGCGCCTCCGGCTACCTGGGGCAAGGCCCCGCCCCCATCGTCGCCGGCCTGGGCGCCGAACGCCAAGCAGACGTGCTCCGCCTTCTCTGGCCCACCGGCGTCCTGCAAGACGAACTGGAAATCCCAGCGCACAAAGAAGAACTCGTCACAGAAATTGATCGCCGCGGGAGCTCCTGCCCCATCGTCTTCGTCTGGAACGGCCAAAAATTCGAATTTCTCGCCGACATGATCGGCCCCGGCATCGTCGGCCACTGGACCGGCCCCAACCAACGCAACATTCCCAACCCCGCCGAATATTTCAAAGTCACCGGCTCGCTCGCCCAGCCGCAAGAAGGCCGCCTGCGTTTCAAGATGCTCGAACCGATGGAAGAACTCGACTATCTCGACCAAACCCGCCTGCTCGCGGTAGATCACCCGATCGACGTCGAGGTCTATCCCAACGAGCATTTCGCCAGCGAACTCCCTTTCCCGCAATTCAAAGTGATCGCCAGCCGCGATGCGCATCTCCCCGCCGGAGCCTGGGACGATCACAGCCGCGATCTCCTCCCGCTCCTCCGCGAGCGAGATCACAAATACGTCACGAATTTCCCGCTCGCTCCCTACGCAGGTTTCGCCGAAATGCACTGGATCGAACTCGACCTCGGCGATTGGGATTCCTCGCGCCCGCTGCGCCTGCTGATGGACGGCTTCACCGATTATTTCAGCGCCAGTTCCATGTACGCCGCCTGGCAAGCCGGAATCACTCCGGTCCCCCCCTACGTCGAAGTGCAAGATGGTTCCGGCCAGTGGGTGAAAGTGATTGACGACATGGGCTTCCCCGCCGGCCTCTCCCGCACCATGGTCGCTGACCTCACCGGAAAAATTCCCGCAGGCGCCCGCTTCATCCGCATCTCCACAAATCTACGCGTCTATTGGGACCGCATCCGCGTGGACAATTCTCCCGAAGACACCGAATTTAAACTCACCGAAGTCCCCCTGGCCGAAGCCAAACTCCAATTTCGCGGCTACCCTCGCGTAATAGAAGGCAATCCGATAAACGATCTTTCTTACATTTACGAGGACGTCAGCGCCACAGGTCCCTACGCCCGTCAAATCGGCAACTACACCCGCTACGGCGATGTAACCGAACTCGTGCAGAAGACCGACGATGAGTACGTGATCTTCGGCTCAGGCGATGAAGTCTCCGTAGATTTCGATTCGACGCACTTGCCCGACCTTCCCAGCGGCTGGACCCGCGACTATTTCCTCTACGCCAACGGCTTCGCCAAAGACATGGACTTCTACGCCGCCCACGGCGACACAGTCGATCCGCTGCCATTCCACACCACAACGCCATACCCATATCCCGATGGCGTAGCATACCCAGAAGACCCACTACACTTGGACTACATCCTGAAGTACAACACCCGAGGCGTAGCGGGCCCAGCCAACGAATCCTTCCGCTTCAATTACCCAAAGCCCGAAAAATAATCACCGGCCAATCCCGCGCACCTAGCCCAATATGGAGTGCGGCGGCTTGCCGCCGCCTTCGTAGAAACCGAATGTCCGCCGCCACAACGATCCAGGCGAGGCTGGCCTCGCCTGCCACCCACCGTCACTCTCAGGAGTGGCCGCGGTAGGGGCGCTGCTCGCTGCGCCCCACCTTGCCCGGGCGTAGGCCGCACCGCTCAACCGGTTTTCGGGCCATTTGATGTCGTAGTTCCCAGTTGACATTTAGCGGCAGGGCAGCAAATACTTCTGTCGGCGCATGTAGGGTGCATCGGCGCAACGCCGAAGGGCAATGCCCACCTACGAGATCTCATCGTGGAGGCCTACATGCCCAATCTAGAAAACCTCAAAAAGCAAGCCAAGCTCATCCTTCGTTGGCACCATGAACAGCACTATCCCGTCGCCGCACAAATCCGCGCGTTGCTGCCTCGTTTCTCGCACATGCACGACGCGCAGATTCTGGCCACGAACTTCAAACTCAGCGACGCGCAAGAACTGATCGCAAGACAACGCGGCTTCAATACCTGGCAGGCCCTGAAAGCCGGACTTTCTCCCACGTCGCGCAATGCAAAATCGTCGCCATCCAAAGCGACGATCACCTGCGCCGAGCCGCAACTATTCGTCACCGACATCAAAAAGTCGCGCGAATTCTTCCAGCAAAAGTTAGGCTTTTCGCTCGTGTTCACTTACGGCGACCCTCCCTACTACGCGCAAGTGCGTCGCGACGCAGCACGCCTCAACCTTAGATGTGTCGCACAGCCCGTAATCGCGCCGACGGTCCGGGATCGCGAGCAACTGCTGTCGGTATCCATGACCGTCGCCACAGTCGACGAGATCAAGCTGCTGTTTCTTGAATTCCAGTCCGCCGGCGTTACCCTCCACCAGACACTGAAAAAGCAACCGTGGGGCGCCAAAAATTTCATAGTCAAAGATCCAGACGGCAATCTGCTGCTCTTTGCCGGCCCCGCAGACTAGTTTCGCTTCCGCTTTTCTCTGCACCTCTGCGGCAAATCTTCAGGCCTTCGCCGAACCACGCTTGGTCTGACCCGCTTGCTTGCCGCCAAATACCGTGATAATTTCACTACTTCCGAATCACCAGCATCAACTCACGCAACGATGTCGCAGTCTAATTCAAACGCTCAAATCTCGAAATTAACCGGGCCTGCGCAACCAGCCTCCGCACTCGCGCGCGAGCCTGTCTTCTGGCGCGTCGAAGGCAGCCTGCTCAATCTCACCGCCGTCCGACCCGTCGGCTTCTTCGCCTGGAATTCGCAAAGCTTCCTCGAGCGCTGGACGCGCCGCGGCGCCATGGCCGTCCTCGCGGTAGGCCGCCCGTTCCTCTACATTACCGACCGCGTCTTCGCCACGCGCCTGCTCCACACCGTCCTCCGCGGAGTCAGCCGCGACCGCCTCGACCTCCTGGGCGAAGAATTCTTCGAATATTTCCTGAAGCCGCGCCTGAAACAAAAAGGCATCGCCAAACTGCAAGAAGCCATAGCCGCAGGCGGTGAAATCGTCCTCGTCAGCCAAGGCCTCGACCACATCATGCGCCCGCTGGCAAAGCATCTAGGCATCTTCCGCATCGTCTCCAATCGCCTCGATTTCCGCGAAGGCATGGCTACCGGACGCCTTCTCGATCCCGTAATCCGCCCGCGCGGCGCCTTCGCCAGATTCACCGGCAGCCAACCAGACGGCCGGGTTCCCCGCGAAAAGTTAATCAGCATTCTCGGCTTCGAAAAAAATCCACAAGTGCTGGACGAAGCCATCAGACCAGCCGAACGCACCGCGCCCAAAGTCTACGTCCCCGTAGTCCACTACGAATCGCGCAACGGCCATCCGGTTTTTTCGGCTCGTGCAGCTTTGCGCGGAAAAAATGTCCTGCTCATCGGCGCCACAGGCTTCATCGGAAAAGTTTGGCTGGCGAATCTGCTCACGGATCTCCCAGAAATTGGCCGCATCTATTTGCTAGTCCGCCACAACCGCGCCAACACTTCCCTGCAACGCATGCAACGCGTAATCGAAGAATCCCCGGTTTTCGAAAAGCTAGCCCAGCACCACGGCGAAAAATTCGCCGAATTTCTGCAAGATCACATAGAAGTCGTGGATGGCGACGTCAGCAAACCCGGCCTGGGCCTAAGCCCGCAAGACCAGCAAAAGCTTTCCCGCACTCTCGACGTAATCGTCAACAGCTCCGGCCTGACCGATTTCAATCCCGACCTGCGCGACGCCCTCGCCGTAAACGTCCGCTCCACAGCCTACGTCCTCGATTTCCTGAAAGAATGTGCGCACGCATCGCTCCTGCATCTCTCCACCTGCTACGTAGTAGGCCAACGTGACGGCCGCGTCCTGGAAGAATTGCCCAAGAATTACAGCCCGCGAGGCATTCCCAATTACGACGCGGTAAAAGAATGGCAATCCCTGGAAAATCTCATCAAAGAAACAGAAGCCCGCGCCGAATCCGAAGAAGTGACAGCCGAACTCCGCCGCACTGCGCAAAAAAAGGAACACGCCGCGAAAGACCTGCAAGGTGCCGCGCTCGAAAATCAAATCCGCAAAAATCGCGTCCGCTGGCTCCGCCAAACGCTTACCGACGCAGCTTCGCGCCGCGCCATCGAACTAGGCTGGCCCAACACCTACACCTTCACGAAAAGCATTTCCGAATCTCTGATTCGAAATTTCCTGGACGCCAACCCGTCCGTTGCAATCGCCGTGGTGCGCCCCGCAATCGTCGAATCGTCGCTCGAAAAACCGTTCCTGGGCTGGAACGAAGGCATCAACACCTCCGCCTCGCTCTCCTACCTGCTAGGAACTTTCTTCCGCCAACTTCCCACCAACGAGTCGAAGTGCCTCGACCTCATCCCGGTCGATCTCGTCTGCCGCGGGATGACTCTGATCTCCGCCGCCCTGGTCACTCACCGCCACCAGCGCGTCTATCAACTAGCCACCTCGGTCGCCAACGCCTGCAACATGCGCCGCTCCATCGAACTCACCGGCCTAGGCCACCGAAAATTTTATCGTGCGCACGCCGACATCCAGCAACGCATGCGTCTGCGGTTTGACGCCATCCCCGTTTCCAAAACACGCTACAAAGCTATCTCCGCCCCCGCGCAAAAAGCCGTAGTAAAAGCGATCAACCGGACCATGGAACCGTTCGCGTCCAAGCCTCCGCTAGCTCGCCAGGAACGCGAACTCGAAAAAGTCGTCAAGCTCATCTCCCTCTTCGAACCCTTCATCCTTCACAACGATCACGTGTTCGAAGCCGCCAATGTCGAACGCCTCAGTGCCGCGCTTCCCCCCGACGAACAAGCCGATTTCGGCTACGATTCCCGCGCCCTCGACTGGTGGGATTACTGGATCAACGTCCACATTCCCGCTCTGCGCAAGTGGTGTTATCCTCTCATCGAAGGACGCCAGCCGGAATCGCGTCCCCGGCGTTCGGTGCCGCTCGCAGCGCGCAACGACGCGAACGCCACCACCGCTGCAGGCGCGGCGGGAGCAGCGGGTTCGTCAAGCTCGGGTCCGGCAACGGCATCCTGAAACTCAATCACTGTGGCCATCCTCCTGACTGGTTCCACCGGATATATCGGCGCGCACATCGCGTCGAATTTGCTTACGGGCCATTCCGACCCGCTGAATCTGCTCGTCCGCGCGCGCGATGAACAGGAAGCGCAGGAACGTCTCTGGCGCGCGCTCCAGCTGCATCTGGATTTTCCGCGCTTCGATGAAATGCTGCGCTCGCGCATCCGCATTTTTCGCGGCGACCTCACCGACGCGCATTTCGGCCTCTCGAATGACGATTACGCGCAACTCGTGCGCACGACAGACTCCGTAATCCACTGCGCTGCATCCCTGAATCGCAAATCCGAAAAAAGCTGCCTCAACGTAAATCTGCGCGGCACGCTCGAAGTCATCCAACTCGCCCAGCGCGCCCGCGATCAGCACGGCCTTCGCCGCTTCAGCCATGTCAGCACAGTAGCGGTCGCCGGCCAACGCTCCAACGAAGTCGTTCAGGAAGACACGGCCATCGACTGGAATCGCTCCGACTACGATCCCTACGCCCGCACAAAAAAATTCTGCGAGCACATGGTCCATCAGCTGTTGCCCGACGTTCAGCGCACCATCTTCCGTCCGAGCATCGTCCTGGGCGATAGCCGCCGCCCCGAAACCAATCAATTCGATATGGTGCGCGCCTTCGTTTTTCTCGCCAGCCTGCCGATGCTTCCCTTCCGCCCCGGCGATCGCATTGATATCGTCCCGGTGGATTTCGTCGCCGACGCCGTCGCCACGCTGCATCAAAAGGAAAATCCCGCGCACGAGATTTATCATCTCTCGTCCGGCCGCGAGTCCGAAACTTTCATCGAACTAACCGAAGCGCTCTCCAGAGCGCAAGACAAACGCGGTCCTGTCTTCGTCCCCAGCTTTGAAAAATCCACGGAGAAAATCGTAAACGCCCTCGCAGGCCGTGCCGGAAAAATCGGCGGCCTGGCCACGCTCCTGAAGGTTTTCCTCCCTTACCTTCTATGGAACACGGTTTTCGACAACACTCGCGTCGTCGAAGAACTCGGCCGCCATCCGGCCCCCTTCTCGCAATACAGCCTCCCGCTCCTCCGCTTCAGCCGCGAAAATCATTTCGTCTTCAAATATCGCGAATGGCCCGCCGACGCGCCCGTGCACACCGCTTCCCGCGCGGCCAACGCCTCCCCGGATTCGCGCCAATGACCGACCTGCTCCTAGAATCCTGGGTCAGCGGCCTCATCGAACTCAACAAGTTCGAATGGATGCTCGGCGCCGGACACGCCTGGCAGCCCGGCACCAAGCTCAAACTTCTCTTCGCTGGCTACAACGGCACGCGCAACACCGGCTCTGACGTCCGTGTGGAAGAAATGATCCGCCAGGTGCGCCGCATCCTCGGCGACGAAAATCTTGCCCTCAGCGTCATGTCGCAGAATTTCGACCTCACCCGCGGATATTTCGGCGACGCCCGCCAGGTGCACCTGCCAGACGTTTTCCCGCCGTTCCTGCACCGAGTTGTCCGCGCGAACGACGGCGTCGTAGCCTGCGAAGGCTCGATGTTCAAAAGCAAATTCGCCAACGCCCTCACCACAATGATGATCGGCTCTCTAGGTATCGCCTCCGCGCAAAATAAATTAAGCATCGCCTACGGCGCCGAAGCAGGCGCCATGGATCCGCTGCTGCAAAAAATGACGCGCCGCTACTGCCGCGACTCCCTGATCATTACCCGCAATGTCGAGTCGCAAGCCGTTCTCGGCAAATTAGGCGTCCCCACGGAATTAGGCACAGACACCGCCTGGACTTTCGAGCCGTTAGCCTCCGAATACGGCCGCAAAGCCCTGCGCGATGCAGGCTGGAACGGCACGACTCCTCTCCTCGCCGTCTGCCCGATTAATCCATTCTGGTGGCCAGTCACTGCATCTCTGGCGAAGTGGCTAGCGCACTCGGTTGCAGGCGCATACGAAAAAAGCTACTACCGCACCATCTATTTCCATCGCTCCGGCTCGCAAGTGGACGCCGCCTACGAAAAATATCTCAGCGAAATGGCCACAGGTGTAGCCGGTTATCAAAAATCGCGCAATGTTTTCCCGGTAATGGTCGCCATGGAAATGCTCGACCGCGACGCCTGTGAGCGCGTCGCCCAAAAACTAGGCGGCGCTCCCGTCTTCGGCTCCGACAAATTCAACATGTACGAACTCGTCAGCATCCTGCGCGCCTGCGATCGCCTGCTCTCTTCGCGCTATCACGCCATCGTCACCACCATGCCCGCCGGCATTCCTTCCGCTGGGGTCACCATGGACGAGCGCATCCGCAACCTCCTGCGCGAACGCGGCCACGAACATCTCCTCATGCGCGTGGACGAATCCGGCCTAGCCGACAAAATCGTTGCAGCCCTCCGCGCGCTCGATTCCCAAGCCGAAGAAATTCCCGATGCCATGGAACGCACTGTCGCGCGCAATCTTCAACTCATGGCTCGCATGGGCACCTATTTCGAAGAGCAAGTCGCGCGCCGCTACCCGCAATTCCCCGTGCGCAGAGGCGTCTTAGGCTGGGAAGATTATCTTCCCCCGCTCGGCCCCGGCCTCGTAAAACTACTGGAAAAACACAGCGGAGTCCTCGTCGCATGACATTCGTCGAAAATATCTTCGCCCAGCTGAATCATGCCGCCACCGAGCCGGTGCTGCAGGAAATTCACGGTGAAAAAATTCACTCCGTCACCGGCAGCGAGCTCCTCGCGCTCACTGAGCAAGCTCGCCATTTCCTGCTAGCCCGCGGCCTCAAGAAAGGTGACCGCTGCGCGCTCCTCGCCCCAAACAGCATTCCCTGGGCCGCGCTCGACCTCGCCCTGATGGCCGAAGGAATCGTCGTCGTGCCGCTCTACGCGCGCCAAGCCCCCGCCGAACTGGTAGCGATGATGCAAGACTCTACGCCCTCGCGCATCATTTGCCTGGACGCAGTGATCGCCGCCGAAATAAAAAAGTTGTGGCCTCAAGCCCCGCAAATTTCGCTACTCGAAGGCGTGTTCGCGGGCGAACCGGTTCCGCCCAAGCCGCCCATGCACCACGAAGACTCGGACGTAATTTCGATCATCTATACCTCCGGCACCTCGGGCGAACCCAAAGGCGTGATCCTCACCGCCGGAAACGTAAACCACATCGTCAGCGCGACGAATTCCCGACTCGACAAACTAATGGGCCCGCGCACCCAGCCCGATCGCATTTTCCATTACGCCCCGTTCTGTTTCGCCGCGTCCTGGATCCTTCTGCTCACCGCGCTCTCGCGTCACAGCGTCCTCTCGCTCTCCACCGACCTCGCCAAACTTTCCGACGAACTCAAACTAGCCGCACCCGAATATTTCCTGAACGTCCCCACGCTCCTCGAACGCGTCCGCGCCAGAATTCAAACCACAGTCCAGGAACGCGGCGGTCTCGCCACAGCAATTTTCCCCCGCGCCCAACAAGCCTTCGTCCGCCGCCACAATAAACAATCCAAGTTCGGCGATCCCATCTGGCTAGCGCTCGGAAACTCCCTGATGTTCCCCGCCATCCGCAAAAGCATCGGCCCCAACGTGAAAGCCCTGATCTGCGGCTCGGCTCCGCTGGCCGTTGATACTCAACTTTTCTTCATGATGATCGGCATTCCCGTCCTGCAGGTCTACGGCCTCACCGAAACCACCGCCATCTGCACCGCCGACGATCCCGCGCAAGTCGAGCCCGGCTTCGTAGGCCCCGCAATCCTCGGTGTGGAAATGAAGCGCGCCGAGGACGGCGAAATCCTGGTCCGCGGCCCCAATATTTTCGCCGGATACTGGCAGCGCCCTGCCGAAACCGCCAAAGCCCTGCAAGACGGCTGGTTCCACACCGGCGATCAAGGCGAGCCCAACGAAAACGGAAACTGGCGGATCACCGGCCGTATTAAGAACTTGATTATCCTGAACTCGGGCCATAACATCGCGCCCGAACCCATCGAAGAAAAACTTGCGCAGCAATTGCCCGAAGCCCAGCAGGTGATCCTGATCGGCAATCAACGCAGTTTCCTAAGCGCCCTGGTCACACCCAACGCCACCAACGGCGCAAACAAATTGACCGACCAACAAATTCAATCCGCCGTCGAAGCCGTAAACGCCGCGCAACCGCACTACAAACAGATTCGCGCGTTCCACGTCGTCCCCGAACCCTTCACCATGGAAAGCGGCCTGCTCACCACCATGGGCAAACTAAAACGGGACGCCATCACCGCGCGCTTCAGCGCAGAAATCGAAGCGCTCTACCAAAAGAAATCCTCATGAACATCTTTCAAGGCGAAACACTCTCGTGGCATGTGCTCGACGGCACCATCGAGCTGACCCTCAACCGCGCCCCATGCAACGAGATCGGTCGCGCCACACTAGCCGACCTGGAAAAATTCATCGCTGCGCTTCCCGCGCTGCAACGCGAAGCTCACGCGCTGATCATCAACAGCACGCGCAAAGAAGGATTCTGCGCCGGAGCTGATCTCCGCGAAACCTACCGCGTAGCCCACGAGCTTCCGAAAGACGAACGCCTAGCCGCACTGCGCGATTTCCTTGAACGCATCCATCACGTCATGAACACCCTCGACGCATCCCCGCTAACCACGATCGCTGCGGTCCACGGCGTCACCTTCGGCGGCGGCTTCGAACTCGCGCTAACCTGCGACCTGATCGTCGCCGATAAAATGACGCGCTTCTGTTTCCCCGAGCTGCGTCTGGGCCTGATTCCCGGCTTCGGCGGAATTCCCCGCCTAAAACGCGACCTCGGAAACGCCGTGGTCCGCGACTTGCTTTTAACCGGTCGCAGCATCAACGCCGCGAAAGCCCAATCCGTCGGCCTTGTCAGTCAAGTGGTAGCGGAAGGCGACGCCCTGCGCGTAGCCCGTTCCACCGCCGCCCAACTAAAAAAATTCGATCGCGGCACAGCCATCACCGCCAAGAAGTTCATCAAACCGATCCCCCACGACGAGCTGCGCCAGGAAATCGACATCTTTTGCGACCTTTTCATGCGCCCCGCAGTCGACGCCGGCCTGCGCAAGTTCGTCGAAAGCACCGACGCGCTTCCGTATCTCCCCTAGCTTCGCGCGCCAACCATGCAGACCCGGGCAAAATTGTGGCAAGATAGCAAGACATGAACACTCTGGACAAAACCACCGACGAAGTGCTGCGCCTAGCCGCCGAACATTTCAAAGTGCAGCGCGCCGAACTCTCCCCCGACGACGATTTCTTCAAAAAGCTCGGCATCAACAGTCTCCAGGCCCTCGACCTCCTTACCCGCATCGAACAGCATTTCCAAATCGAGCTCCCCGACTATGAACTCCAGGGCGTAAGCGACTTCCGCACCCTCGCCCAACGGATTCAATCACGCCTGTAATGCTGGATCTCCGCCAGTACAATTCGCTCGGAGAAGCGCTGCGCGCGGCACTCGATCGCTGGCCAGACGAAATCTGCCTGATCGAAGCCGATCGCGAACGCGAAAACGCCCGCCTCACCTATCGCCAATTCAAACGACAAGCGCTGCCCCTTGCGAGCGCGCTGCAAAGCGCTGGACTAAAAGATGGCACGCGCGCCGCCATAATAATGACCAATCAGTCCAAGTGGTTGCTCTCGGCCTATGCGATTTTCTTCTGCGGCGGCGTCCTGGTCCCGCTCGATTACAAACTCACAGCCGCTGAACAATTACAGCTACTCTCCCACTCGCACGCGGAATTCCTCGTAGTCGAACACCACCTCTGGCGCGCAATTACGCAAGCCGAGCAATTCAAAAATCTAGCCGTCCGCACAGTGCTCGTGACCGAAGCCCCGCCAAACGCCGACCTCGCCGGCGCGCATCGCTGGGAAGATTTTCATGCCGCAGCCGAGCCAACGTTCATCCCGCGCAAACGCACCGATTCCGCCTGCATCGTCTATTCCTCCGGCACCGGCGGCCGTCCGAAAGGCTGCGTCCTCACCCACGACAATTATCTCGAGCAATGCGTCGCGCTCACTTCGCTCTATCCGTTCTGGCCCGGCGTGCGCTACCTCAGCATTCTCCCCACGAATCACGCAATCGATTTCATGGTCGGTTTCATCGGCCCCTTCACCTGCGGCGCCACAGTCGTGCATCTGCGCACTCTGCGCCCCGAATTCATTCGCGAAGCCTTCACAAAATACAAAATCACCTACATGGCCCTTGTGCCAATGGTTCTGAAAAATCTAGAACGCGGGCTGCGCCAAAGATTCGCGGACTTGCCGCCGCGCAAGCGAAAGATCCTGAACGCGCTGATCGCCACAAACCGCGCATTGACGCGCCGCCAGCCCCATTTGAAAATCAGCCGCGCCCTGCTTCCACAAGTTCACCAAGCGTTCGGCGGCCAGCTGCGCGCCCTCTTCGTGGGCGGCGCTTTCACCGAACCCGAAACGCTGCAATTTTTCTACGATCTGGGAATCCCAGTAGGCAATGGCTACGGCTGCACCGAAGCGGGCACCACGATCACCGTGAACGATCTAATGCCGTTTCGTTCAGACACAGTCGGCAAGCCGCTCCCCGGCATGGAAGTGAAAATCGCCAATCCCGGCGCCGAAGGCATCGGCGAAGTCACCGTACGCAGCCGCACGCTAATGTCGCACTACCTCGACGATCCCGAAATGACCGCCGACGCTATCGTGGACGGATGGCTGCTCACCGGAGATCTCGGTCGCCTCGACCCCTCCGGCCATCTCCAACTCTTCGGCCGCAAGAAAAACATGATCGTCACCGAGGAAGGAAAAAATATTTATCCTGAAGACGTCGAAACCTATTTCGCCGGCCTTCCCATAAAAGAATTTTGCGTCTTCGCCGCGAATTATCTGTGGCCAGCCCGCACCATGGTCGGCGAACAACTCATCCTCGTCCTCCATCCGGAAAGCGGGCAAGAAATTACCGAAGCACTGGTAAAAGGCGTCGCCCAGCGCAATCGCCGCCTGCTGAATTACAAACGCATCAGCGGCTATCTCCCCTGGGACCGCGACTTCCCGCTAACCGCCTCCCTGAAAATCAAACGCGCCGAGTTGGCCGAACAAATCCGCCAAAATCGCCACCGTTCCGCCGTGGTGCCGCTATAATCCACGTCGCCATTTCAGCGCCGGAGCCCTGGCCCCAGTGAGCACTAAATTTCTCGCGATTGTGAATCCCGCGGCAGGCGGCGGCAAATCCGGACAACTCGCCGGTAGCATGTTAGAAAGAGTTCGCGCAGCAGGGATCGATTTAGCCATCCAGCATACAACCCGCGCCGGAGAAGCCACCGAAATCGCGCGCCAAGCCTACAGCAAAGGAGTCCGCAATTTCCTGGCCGTCGGCGGCGACGGCACCTCATTCGAAATCATCAACGGCCTGTTCCCAGAAGCCGAAACGCACGGCCGCCCTAGGTTGGGCCTGCTGCCGCTAGGCACGGGCAATTCATTCCTGAAAGACTTCACGAAGCGCGGCGTTGAACACACCATCGAAGCCCTGAAAAAAAATAGCCGCCGCCCCTGCGACGTGATCCGCCTGCGCCACTCTGATGGAGTGCTTTATTTCCTTAATCTGCTCACTCTAGGCTTCCCGGCCGACGTCGCCGAAACCACCAACCGCCGCTTCAAGCGTTGGGGCGAACTCGGTTACATCTTCGGCGTCTTCACGCGCCTCGTGCAGCTCCGGCATCTCGCATTTCCGCACCGTCTCGCAGAAGCAAAAGAATTGGATCGCCGCCCCGCCCTCTTCCTCACCTTCAACAACAGCAGATTCACCGGTGGCCACATGATGATCGCTCCCAACGCCGATCCCACCGACGGCCTGATCGAATACGTCCGCTGGGGTCCCATCGGCCGCCTCGGCCTGATCTGGACACTCCCGCGCCTCTTCACCGGCACACATATCCATCATCCCCGCGCCTCTCGCGTAGCCACCAAGCGCATCGATTTCGAAATAACTGGCCCGGTAAACGTAATGGTAGACGGCGAAAGCATGCGCCTGGAATGTCAGTCCCTGGAAATTCTTTCCGCCGCGCTGGACGTGATCGTATGAGGAAAGCCTACCTCAACACCCGATCAGCGCTGCTCTGGGCCGCGAGCGGATTACATTTCGCGCTAGTCGGGACAATTCTCATTGCCATCGGCGCGATCATCGATCCCAGAAAGAACGATTGGCCGCAGCGCGTGTTCTTCCGCAACATCCTGCGCCTGGCTGGCGCGCGCTTTGCCGTGCAACGCGCCCCAGGTTTCGACGCCACCCGCACCAGCATCTTCATCTGCAATCACGTAAATCTTTTCGACCCGTTCGTAATCTACTCCGCCATCCCGCAATTCCTGCGCGGTTTCGAACTCGAATCCCATTTCAAAGTCCCCGTCTACGGCTGGATGATGGGCCGCTTCGGAAATATTCCCGTACCCGACGCGCCCAGCCGCGAAGGCCTGGAAATCATGACGCAGCGCGCCAAGGCCGCGCTCGACTCCGGCGTCAGCCTGGTAGCCTTCGCCGAAGGCTCGCGCACCCGCGATGGCCACGTCCAGCCCTTCAAAAAAGGCATCTTCAGCATCGCGCAAAGATTCGGAATTCCCATCGTGCCCGTAAGCATCGTCGGCTCCTACCAATTCTTCCAAACCGGCCACTGGATGCTGCATCCCGAAAAAATCACGGTTCATCTGCACGACACGATTGACACAACGAAGATCGCGCGCGCCGAAGTCGACGCACTCCGCCAACGTGTGCAGGAAATTGTTTCAAACCCAGTTGAAGAGTCGCTGAAGGAAAATCCAGTGAAGAAGTAATCAAAGTTTGCGCATCATAACGTGGCACAGCCTCCTCTCCTGGCTGTGCGCCTTGGACCTTGCAGCTGCCATCCCGCTCTGCGGGACGGGCGCAGTTGACGTTGCCTTTGAATTTGTAGCGGCCGCCTGCTTTTTCTTAGGCGGGAGCATTTGACTTAGCTTTTGAATTTGTAACGCCGACTTCCGCCTCAAGAAACCTGCGCCTCATCCGCCGCCGGCAACGATCGCCCCGCGCGCAATTCCTGCCAGGTATAAACCACGCGGTGAATCACCGTAATCGTCGAAATCACCGCGATCACCCACAGCACCTGCGCCATGCGATTGAATGCGCCGCCCATGATCAGCAGCACCAGCCGCTCCGGCCGCTCCATGAATCCCACTTTGCACAAAGGAATTATCGATTCCGCCCGCGCGCGCGCATAACTCACCATGAACGAACTCGCCATCGCCACCGCCGCCAGCGCCATATAAAATGGCCGCCCCACCAGCGTGTAATGCACCACCAATCCCATGTACAACGCCAAATCCGAATACCGATCCAGCGTCGAATCCAGGAACGCGCCAAACGCCGTCACCCGGCCCACGCGCCGCGCCACCTGCCCATCGGCCATATCCAGAAATCCCGCGAGAAACAAAACCGCCGCCGCCTGCCGAAATAATCCCATTGCAAACAGCGCCGCTGCCCACGAATTTACCGCCAGACCCAGAAACGTAAACATATTCGGCGTGATGCCCGTCGCCGCCAGGCCGCTCACCACGTGCCGCAGCAGCCATCCGCCCCCTTCGCCGATCCAATAAGTGGGCGGCTTCTTCCGTTCGATGGTCCCGTTGTCCATGATCAAAAAGTCATACTCCGATTTCGCAGTAACAATACATCCGCTATCACTTCGCCCGCAGCTTCATCTCCGGAACTTTTCCGCTGTAACGCAGCTTAGGCTCGGTCTGCTGTTGCACTTCCTCCGGCGTAAATCCCGGCGCCACTTCCCGCAGCACTAATCCATCAGCCCCCACATCAATCACCGCCAGATCCGTAATAATCGTATTCACGCACTCAATCGCCGTCAGCGGATAGCTACACTTCTTCACGATTTTCCGCTGCCCATCCTTCGCATTGTGCTCCATCGTGACAATCAATTTCTCCGCGCCCACAGAAATATCCATCGCGCCGCCAATTCCGCCCGCGCCCTTCGCTCCCGGCACTCGCCAATTCGCCAAATCGCCACGCTCCGACACCTGCAATCCGCCGAGGATACAAATATCCAGATGCCCGCCTCGCGTCATCACGTGCGCATCCACCTGCGAAAAAAAGGCCGCGCCGGGAACCAGTGTCACCGGCACCTTCATCGCATCCACCAGATCGTAATCTTCCTCGCCCGTCTTCGCCCGCGGTCCCATCCCCAGGATTCCATTCTCGCTGTGAAAATAAACCACCACATCCTTCGGCACATACGCCGCAATCAGATTCGGAATCCCCCAGCCTAAATTCACATACGCGCCGTCCGGCAATTCCAGCGCCGCGCGTTCGGCAATCTGCTCGCGTGTCAGCCGCGCCTTAGGCATTGTGGATTCCCTTCGCCACCACGATGCGGTCCACGTAAATCGAAGGCGTCACAATCATTTCCGGATCCAGCGTCCCCGTTTCCACCACTTCGTCTACTTCCACAATCGTGACCTTCGCCGCCGTCGCCATAATCGGATTAAAATTTCGCGCCGCCTTGCGGTACACCAGGTTCCCCATGCGATCCGCGCGATAAGCCTTGATTAACGCATAATCCGCGCCCAGGGCCTGCTCCAAAATATATCGCTTGCCGCGAATCACGCGCTCCTCCTTCCCCTTCGCCACGTCCGTCCCCACTCCCACAGGCGAATAAAACGCCGGAATACCAGCCCCAAACGCGCGCATCCGTTCGCATAAGATTCCCTGCGGCACCAGTTCCAGCTCCACTTCGCCCGCATCGAATTGCTGCTGAAAATATGTCGCGCCAGGCCCCGGAAAAGCCGCCACCACGTGCCGTATCTGCCGGTTCTTGAAAAGAATTCCCAGCTCGCCGTCACCGGTCCCGCAATTATTGCTGATCACGCGCAAATTCCGCGCTCCCCGTCGCGCCAATCCCTGGATTAAATTGTTGGGAAATCCCGCGCCGCCGAATCCACCGAACATGACGGTAGCGCCATCGGGGACATCCGCGACCGCAAGGTCCACCGAAGCGAATACTCTGTCTTTTCGATTCATATTTGAATGTGCCGGGGCCGAGCCGAACCCCAAGCTTCACACAATGATATATCCGTTTGATTCCCATCTTCGATAAAAACCACAGCCCCCCAAGACGCCGAGCCTCAGCCCGCGACATTACCCCGTTGCAGTTGACGTTGCAGTTGCATTTGTAGCGCCGTCGACGTTGCCGATAGATTTGCAGCAGACGCCACTGCCTCAGGCCTCCACTCCTCGCGCACTAAACCATTTTTCACCGCGAGCAAGCCACCTCGTCTACAATCTCCCCGGCAACAGCACCGCAAGCCACCAAATGACACCGCCCCGCGCCGAAACAATTCCGGACCAAATCGCCCCCGATCCCCGCCGCCGCTGGGTCATCGCCTGCGTGCTGGGCTTGGGCGTTCTCATAAACTATTTCGACCGCGTGAACATCTCCGTCTCGCAAGACGCTCTCCACGCCGCATTCGGCATCAACGCCGTGCAGTTCGGCTACCTCTTAAGCGCCTACAGCTGGAGCTACGCCGCCCTGCAACTCCCCTGCGGCGTGTTGCTCGACCGCTTCGGCGTAAAACTCGTCGGCCGCGTCAGCACTTTCATTTGGAGCGTCGCGTCTTTCGGCGCGGCAGCCGCCACCGGCGTCGGCAGCTTCTTCGCTGCGCGCCTGCTGCTCGGCGTGGGTGAAGCTCCCACCTTCCCGGGCAATTCCAAAGCCGTCGGCTACTGGTTTCCAGGACGCGAACGCAGCCTCGCCACCGCGATTTTCGATACAGCCTCTAAATTAGGTCCCGCCGCCGGCGTGCCGCTGCTCGGCCTTTTGCTCATTCGCTTCGGCTGGCGCTGGAGTTTTGCCGCCACGGGCATTCTCAGCTTCCTCTATTTTTTATTGTTCTACTGGCTCTACCGAAATCCCAGCGAAGACCAATCCCTCACGGCCGAAGAACACAAATTTATTCTGCGCGGCGGCGCGCAAGCCGAAGGCCGCGGCAAAATCACCCAAGGCGCGTCGCTCGCCTACCTTTTAAGTCAGCGCAAAGTGCAAGGACTGCTGCTCGGCTACGCCTCCTACAATTACACTTTCTACCTGCTGCTCACCTGGATGCCCAGCTATCTTTCCACGGCGCTGCACGTTAATTTGCTGCACTCGGTCCTCTATTCCAGCGTTCCCTGGCTGTTTGCCGCCTGCACCGATCTCTTCATCGGCGGCTGGCTCGTCAACGCCCTCATCCATCGCGGACGCGATGCTTCTCTCGTCCGCCAAGTCGTCCTGGTAGGAGGCACAGCCTTCGGCCTCGGCATCCTGGGCGCCGCGCATGCGCACACACCCACCAGCGCGCTTTTCTGGATCAGCGTTTCCCTGGGAGGTCTTGCCGCCGCGGCTCCCGTGGGCTGGTCGATCCCATCGCTGATTGCACCGGAAGGAAGCGTCGGCACTCTCGGTGGAATATTAAATTTCGGGAATCAACTGTCGGCGATCGCCGCGCCCATCGTCACCGGATACGTAGTAACGGCGACGCACTCATTCGCCTGGGCCTTCGTCGTGGCCACTGCTTTCCTGCTCGCAGGCATCGCCGGCTACGTCTTCTGGCTCGGCCGCATCGAACCAATCCCCGAACCGCTCGTCGAGCCACATGCCGCTCCACTAAAATAACTTCCACGAGCTCACCGCGCCGGATAATGCCTTTTTTTCTGCGTGCGCGAATTAAATACGTTGAAGCTCCCATCCGCAAAACCAGTCAATTCCAAATAATTCCCCGCGTCCGGCCCCGGCGGATTGGCAATGAATTCCGCGGGGACGTTATGCGCCGGCCCGCCCTCATCCGAAAAATGCAGCTGCCACAAATTTTCCAAATGCGGCGACTTCTCGATGATGTCCCACGTCGAAGGCGTGCCGCCCTTCTTAGCGCCGTTATCCATAATCGCCACCCGCGGCGCGATTCCGTACACCAGCGCCGGGCTGCTGCTCTGCTGCCAGCCATGGTGCGACACGATGTACACATCCACGTGTCCCAATTTATTTACCGGGCACATCAATTCCATTTCCTTATCCCACGTCAGGTCGCCCAAATCCAAAATCCTCAGCTTCCCGAACGTAATGAAAGTCCCAAGCGAACGCAGATTTTCCGTCTTATCTGTGGGGCGCGTCTCCGATTCCTTGCAAGCCGCGTTCTCTTGTCCCGCTCCCGGCAGCGGCTTTTCAATCAAAGCCCCATCCGCGCTGATCACCTCCACGCGTATTCCCTCAATCGGCAGCACGTCGCCCGGTTTCGGCGTGATGTGCTTGTATTTTCCAGTCGCGAGCAGCGCCTGATACGCCTGCCATCCCTGCACCGTTGGCCCGTCGGTGGTCTCGCGGTTCTCGCCGTGGTCAATAAACGTCCCAATCGGAATTCGCGCCGCCAGCTGCGGCGCTCCGCCCACGTGGTCTTCATGAAAATGCGTGATCAGCACGTAATCAATTTTGCTGATCCCCGCTTTCTTCGCCGCTGTCACAATGCGGTCTGCGTCACGTCCGTTGTTCTCGTCCCACCCCGTATCAATCAGCAGCGACTGCCCCCTGGGCGTAACAAACAAAGTCGCCTGGCCTCCCTCCACATCTACGAAATAAACTCGGAACGTCTTGTTCGCCGCCTGCGAAGCCGCGCCCGTTGCAGCAGCGCTCGTCGCAATCGCAGAAATCAGCAACGCGAACGCCGCCAAACTCGCGCCCGCCGCACAAATCACCACACGCAAAGTCCTTCTGAAATCCAATCCGTAAAACGGGGAACGGGTCATGTTCAAGGCTCCTCAGCCAGCTCTGCTCTTTCTCACGAACAAACTCGCCGACAGAGATAGTCAGTCCACCGTCATCTTTCGTCAAGAACCTTGTTCGCCTTGCGTCAGGGCGCGGTTTTGGAGTGTATGCGAGAAGTATTGGTTTCCGTCAGGGCACGGCTTCAGCCGTCCTGTAGGCGCCCTATACTGGGAGCGGCTTAGCCGCTGAGGGAATGAATCATGTATTCTGACGCAGCCTCTAGGTGACCCGACTCGCGAGGACTATAATCCCTGACCTAATATGCTGACCCCGTTTCACAGATCTCGCTGTGAACAAATCAATCTGTCGCAATTCCAGGTCGCGCGCAGAGGAGCACAAAAAATGAAGTTCCGAAAGCTAGGCAACACCGGCCTAATCGTCAGCGAAGTAGCCCTAGGCACCATGCAGTTCGGCGGCAAAATGAACATGGGCAACCTCGATCAGGAAGCCACCACGCGCATGGTGAAGTTCGCCCTCGACAAGGGCGTCAACTTCATCGATACCGCCGACGTGTACAGCCTCGGCGAAAGCGAAACTCTCGTCGGCAATGCCCTGAAAGGCGTGCGCAAGGAAATCGTCCTCGCCACCAAAGTCCGCCTGCCCATGAGCGAAAATCTGAATCACAGCGGCGCCACGCGCGTGAACATCCTGCGCGAAGTGGAAGACAGCCTGCGCCGCCTGCAGAC
Source organism: Candidatus Acidiferrales bacterium (assembly GCA_050012455.1). Lineage (GTDB taxonomy): Bacteria > Acidobacteriota > Terriglobia > Acidiferrales > UBA7541 > Palsa-295. The sequence continues at coordinate 172,232 of JBEKHD010000004.1, forward strand.
CGATTACCTCGATCTCTACCAAATTCACGGCTGGGACAGCAACACGCCGCTCGAAGAGACTCTGCGCACGCTCGACGACCTTGTCCGCCAGGGCAAAGTCCGCTATATCGGCCTCTCCAACTACATGTCCTGGCAAGCCGCCACCGCCGTAATGCTGCAGCAGAACCTGGGCCTCGAAAAATTCGTCACCGCGCAGATGTACTACAGCCTCGTCGGCCGCGGCCTCGAACACGAGTTCCAGTCGTTCGCCGAATACCACAATATCGGCATCGTCGTTTGGAGCGCGCTCGCCGGCGGCTTTCTCTCCGGCAAATACACTCGCGCGAACCCAACTCCTGCCGGCACGCGATACGCCGAGGCCGGCGCGTTCGTTCCCTTCGATAAAGAAATGGGCTACCGCGTCGTGGACACGCTGAAAGAAATTGCCGCGCGACATCAAGTAAGTCCCGCGCGCGTAGCGCTCGCTTGGACGCTCGCACGCCCAGCCGTCAGCAGCGTGATCGTCGCCGCCCGCAAGCTCGATCAGCTCGAAGACAACATCGCCGCCGTCGACCTGCAGCTAGCGCCAGAAGACATCCGCCAACTAGACGCTGCATCCGATCCCGGCGTCCCCTATCCAAAGTGGATGGTCCTGCAGCTCGACGTCGCCGAAGACCCGCGCTCCAAAGCTCTCTACCCCGAACGCTACACCAATGGCGGCGCCTGGAAAGATCTGCGCGGCAACCGCTGGTCCGGCTAGATTCGCAGTCTGATCGCCGCCAGCGGGTGTCCGATCACCAAGGTCGCAGCCGAAGATCTCCACTCGATCCTAGCCGAGCCCATTTCGGAGTGCGGTGGCTTGCCACCGCTTTCGTCGAAACTCAACGTCCGCCAACAAAACGACCCAGGCGAGTCTTGCCTCGTCCGCCTCAATCACGCGTAACCGCGCCCCCTGCAGTTGAATTGACTGTTGAATTCGTGAATCGCGCTACTGCGCGATTCACACTGAGAGCCGACAGCGTCGGTTCGAAGGGTTGCGCCCACCCCGGCTCGCGGGATGTCCTCCATTGACTTGCCGCAGCCACCCAATTCATTTTGCGATATCATTGCACCGTTTTGTTTCGTGCCAATGCAATGCGATACTGCCGAACGGCGGATTTGCTTCGGCGAGCCGCACGAGTCGTGGAAACCTCACGCGCAGACGCCCGTACAGAATAATTGCCTCGTGGCAATCAGCGGCGCGCGAGTAAACGTTTTCAATCGGCGGCAGCGCTGCACATAGCACCAAGTATTTTGCGCCCCAACCGGCGCGGAGATTCGCATTCATGACCGTAAAAAAACTGCGCAGCCAGGAATGGTTTGGCCGCAAAGACCGCGACGGTTTTCTCTACCGCAGCTGGATGAAAAATCAAGGCTGGCCGCAGGATATGTTCACCGGCCGCCCCGTCATCGGCATCTGCAACACCTGGTCCGAACTCACCCCCTGCAACGCGCATTTCCGCGAAATCGCCGAATGGGTAAAACGCGGCGTCTGGGAAGCGGGCGGCTTTCCGCTGGAATTTCCGGTGATGTCCCTGGGTGAAACTCTGCTGCGCCCCACCGCGATGCTCTTCCGCAATCTCGCCAGCATGGACGTGGAAGAATCCATCCGCGGCAATCCGATTGACGGCGTCGTCCTGCTGATGGGCTGCGACAAAACCACGCCTTCCCTATTAATGGGTGCGGCGTCCTGCGACTTGCCCACCATCGGACTCTCCGGCGGCCCCATGCTCAACGGAAAATTTCAGGGCCACGATCTCGGCTCGGGCACCGGCGTCTGGCAAATGTCCGAAAAAGTTCGTTCCGGCGAAATGAAGCTTGAGGAATTTTTCGAAGCGGAAAGTTGCATGCATCGCTCCAAAGGCCACTGCATGACCATGGGCACCGCCTCCACCATGGCCAACATGGTCGAAGCGCTCGGCATGGCCCTGCCAGGAAACGCCGCCATTCCCGCCGTGGACGCGCGCCGCAACACTCTCGCGCAATTCACCGGCCGCCGCATCGTCGAAATGGTCAAAGAAGATCTGCGCATATCGCAAATTCTCACGCGCGCCGCATTTCAAAATGCCATCCGCGCCAACGCCGCCATCGGCGGTTCCACCAACGCCGTGATTCACCTGATCGCTATCGCCGGACGCATCGGCGTGCCGCTGACGCTCGCTGAATTCGATACGCTCGCGTCACACCTCCCCTGCCTGGTGAATCTCCAGCCCTCCGGCAAATATCTCATGGAGGATTTTTTCTACGCCGGAGGCCTCCCTGCCGTGCTGCGCGAACTCGGCGAAAATGGCGCGCTGGATCGCGAAGCCCTCACCGTAAACGGCCAGACCATCTGGAAAAATGTCGCAGAAGCCCCCTGCTGGAATCGCGAGGTAATCCATACATTCGCAAAACCGTTCAAAGGCAATTCCGGCATCGCCGTTCTGCGCGGCAATCTCGCGCCTGATGGCGCCGTCATCAAACTCTCCGCCGCCAGCCCGGAATTACTGCAGCACACCGGCCGCGCCGTAGTCTTCAATTCCATCGAAGATTTTTACGCGCGCATCGATCGGGAAGATCTCGACATTGATGAAACCTGCGTAATGGTTCTGCAGAATTGCGGCCCGCGCGGCTATCCCGGCATGGCTGAAGTCGGCAACATGCCCCTGCCCCCAAAAGTTCTGCGCAAAGGCGTGAAAGACATGGTCCGCATTTCCGACGCGCGCATGAGCGGCACCGCCTACGGCACGGTCGTTCTGCACGCTTCGCCCGAAGCCGCAGTCGGCGGCCCGCTGGCGCTGGCATGCTCCGGCGACACGATCACGCTCGACGTTCCCGGCCGCACCATCCGCCTGAATGTGGACGAAGCCACACTAGCCGCGCGCCGCGCTCAATGGACGCCGCCGCAAGTTCCCGCGCGCGGCTACGTAAAGCTCTACACCGAGCACGTGCAACAAGCAAATCTAGGCGCCGACCTGGACTTCTTGGTCGGCAAAAGCGGCGCCCCCGTGGCTCGCGACAATCACTAGGGAGCAGTTGACCCTGTAGGGCTGGCCTGCCTGCCGGTAGGCAGGCGTCCCGCCGGCTCGTTTGCCTTTGAATTTGTAGCGGCCGGTCCCGGTTTTCGGGACCGGGCAGCCGTTGCCGTTGGTTTTCACTCTGATTTGGACTTTGACGTAGCCGACGTAGCGGCGCACTTCGGTGCGCCATTTTTTACCTGAGCAATTCACCCGGGAGCCCCAAAATGTTGCGCTGGCGAATCGCAATCCTGGTAAGCGCCGCGATTGCCATCAGCTATCTCGACCGCCAAACTCTCCCCGTCGCTATAAAAGCCATCAGCCGAGACATCCCCCTAACCAACGTGCAATTCTCCAATCTCCAATCCGCCTTCCTCCTCGCCTACGCCTTCATGTACGCCGGGGGCGGCAAACTCTCCGACGCCCTAGGCACACGCCGCGGCTTCACAGTAATAATGATCTTCTGGTCGCTCGCCTGCGCCAGCCACGGCCTGGCCATCACGTTCGCGATGCTGGCCGTCAGCCGCTTCGCGCTAGGCATGGGCGAAGGCGGCGGTTTTCCCACCTCCACCCGCGCGGTAGCAGAATGGTTCACCGTCAGCGAAAGAGCCACGGCTATGGGCATAATCAACGGAGGCACAGCAGTAGGCGCGGTCATAGCCCCGCCGTTGATCGCCGTAATCCTGCTCTACGCCAACTGGCGCTGGATTTTTTTCATCACCGGCGCGCTAGGTCTTCTCTGGACCGCCTGGTGGCACAAATCCTACTTCCCACCCAACGAGCACCCACAACTCACCGCACAAGAACGCGAAAAAATTCCGCCAGCCACCGATCCGGCAATCACCGCCGCCACGAAGAAAATCCGTTGGCTCGATCTGCTCCGCTTCAAGGAAACCTGGGGCGTAGTAACCGCAAAATTCCTAACCGATGCCGCCTGGTACTTCTATCTCTTCTGGCTCCCCAAATATCTCTATGACGTGCGCCACTTCGACATCAAAGCCGTCGGCGCCGTAGCCTGGATCCCCAACGCCGCCGCCGGAATCGGCTGCCTCGTCGGGGGCTGGTCCTCCAGCTACTTGGTCCGCCAAAATTTCACGCTAAACACAGCCCGCAAAATCTCGTTGGGCCTCAGCGCCGCAGTAATGCCCATGATCCTGCTGGTCACTCGAGCCCCCATCGCCTGGGCAATCGTGATTTTCAGCCTCGCCTATTTCGGCCAGCAATCCTGGTCCACCCTGATAATGGTCCTCCCCACCGATCTTTTTCCCAGTAGCGTAGTAGGCTCAGTCGCAGGCCTGATAGGCTTCGGCGGCGCCATCGGTGGGATCTTATTCGGCGAACTAGCAGGCTACCTGTTAGATCACGGTTTCGGCTACGCCACCGTCTTCGAAGTAGCCGCCACCTTTCACGTAATCGCTTTCCTGGTGATACTAATCGCCGTGCCCAAAGTCGCCCCGCTAAACATAGCGCAAAAATTCGCAATAGAAACCAACTCGTGAGGGAGCGCGATGAAGATTAAAGAAATTCGCACAAGAGCAGTTCGCTGGCGCGGCAAGACGGTTCCCTTGCCCCCGCATTTCTGCACCAATCCCATGGACCTGCTCACACTCCCCGAAGCCTCCATGCAAACCTTCACATTCCACGGCTGGCTAATCGTCGAAATTTTCACCGACGACGGCCAGGTAGGCGTCGGCAACGCCGCCCTCGCTCCGCCGATCACAAAACAAGTGGTCGATCTTTACCTCAAGCCGCTGCTGATCGGCGCCGATCCCTGGAACATCGAGTTTCTCTGGCAGCACATGTACCGCAAGACCATGGCCTTCGGCCGCAAAGGCATCGGCATGGCTGCGATCTCCGCTGTGGACATCGCCCTCTGGGACCTCCTCGGCAAATGCGCCAAACAACCGGTCTTCCGCCTCCTCGGCGGCCGCACCAAACCGCGCATCCCCGTCTACGCCAGCCGTCTCTACAGCATCGAACTAAGTGAACTAGCCGCCGAAGCCAAGCGCTACAAAAAAGAAGGCTATCGCGCCATGAAACTCCGCTTCGGCTGGGGCCCCACCGACGGTGCCGCAGGCATGCAACACAATGTTGACCTCGTCAAGACTGTGCGCCAGGCAGTAGGCGATGGCATCGACGTAATGGCCGACGCCTACATGGGCTGGACACTCGACTACGCCAAACGCATGTTGCCGCTCCTCGAGCCTTTCAATTTGCGCTGGCTCGAGGAGCCCGTAATCCCTGACGACATCCAAGGCTACACCGAACTGAAATCCTACGCGCGCATTCCCATCGCCGGCGGCGAACACGAGTTCACGCAATACGGTTTCCGCGAGCTGCTCCAAGCTCGCGCCGTTGATTACATTCAGTTCGACACCAATCGCGTAGGCGGCATCACGCAAGCCCGCAAAATCTCCGCACTGGCCGAGTCATATTCAGTACCCGTGATTCCCCACGCCGGACAATTGCACAACTATCACGTGGTAATGGCCAGCCTGAATTCCCCGATGGCCGAATATTTCCCCATTGTGGACGTCGAAGTCGGCAACGAACTTTTCTGGTATATCTTCGAAGGCGAGCCCAAAGCCAAGGACGGTTTCGTGGATCTCGACGACAATCTTCCCGGCCTGGGCCTCACTGTAAACGAAAAAGCTTTGGCAAAATTCGAAGTGATGGAGTGAGCCGCCGCCCATGAGCCGATTAACGACCCGACTGATCCAAATCGCAAAAGACAACGACCGCGCCGTGGCCCTCGTCGAGGAACCAGGTCTCCGCCTGCTCCACCAGACCGCATCCATCTACTCGCTGGCGCAGGAAGCCGTCGCGAACAAAGTGAAGTTAACCACTCTTGTGCAACAGAAGCTCTCGAACCTCGTGCTCGACTACGACCCCATCTACACAGGCCAATCCGATTGGCGCGTCCTGCTCCCCATCGATCACCCCGACGAGCCAACCCGCTGCCTTGTTTCCGGCACAGGCTTGACGCACCTCGGCAGCGCCCGCGATCGGCAGGACATGCACGCCATCGCCGCAGAAAATCTCACCGACAGCATGAAAATGTTTCGCTGGGGAATCGAAGGCGGCCGTCCCGCCGCCGGACAAATCGGCACGCCCCCCGAATGGTTTTACAAAGGCACCGCCACGCTTCTCCGCGCACACGATGAGCCGCTCGATGTTCCGTCCTACGCCGAAGACGGCGGCGAAGAAGCCGAAATCGCCGGAATCTACATTATAGATTCCGAAGGCCGCCCGCGCCGAGTCGGCATGACGTGTGGTAACGAATTTTCCGACCACGTTTTCGAAAAAAAGAATTACCTGAACCTCGCCGGTTCAAAACTCCGCACCGCTTCGCTAGGGCCTGAACTCGCGATAGATCCCGACTTTGATTCCGTCTCCGGCGATGTCTCCATCGAACGCGGCGGAAAAACACTCTGGAGCAAAAAAATCCGCACCGGCGAAGCCGAAATGTGTCACAGCCTGCGCAACATGGAGCACCATCATTTCAAATACGAAATTCACCGCCGCCCGGGCGACGTGCACGTTCATTTCTTCGGCGCCGTCAGCCTGAGCTTCGGCGAAGGCATTCGCCTGACCACCGGCGACGTAATGCAAATTCAGTTCGCAGGCTTCGGCCGCCCGTTGCGCAATCCACTAAAAGTGGCTGCCGCCGACCCCGCACCAATCGAAATTATTTCACTGGATTAATTTCACTGGGTTAATTTCGCTGGGCCAATTTCACTAAGGTGAACCAATCAATGACAAAGCCGCGCGTAGCAATCTTGGGTTTAGGACTGATGGGCGCAGGGATGGCAGGGCGCGTCCTCACGGCCGGATTTCCGCTGGCGGTTTACAATCGCAATCCGGAAAAGACCGCACCCTTCGCGAAAGCCGGCGCATTCGTCGCTCGCACGCCGCGCGATGCCGCCGCGCGCGCCGACATCATCATCAGTATGCTCGCGGACGACAACGCCTCGCGCGCCGTCTGGCTGGATAGAGACACCGGCGCGCTGGCAGGCGCCGCCCCCGGCAGGTGGCTCATCGAATCCGGCACGGTAAGCGTCGCGTGGATTCACGAGCTTGCCGCTGCGGCCAAGAAACGCGAATGCGAACTGATCGATGCGCCGGTAACGGGCTCAAAACCGCAAGCCGCCGCCGGCGAATTACTCTTCCTCGTAGGAGGCAGCGCCGAAGCTCTCGCTGCCGTCAAACCGGTGCTAGCCGTGATGAGCCGCGACATTTTGCATCTCGGCCCCATCGGCAGCGGCGCGACACTGAAGCTCGTGAATAATTTTCTCTGCGGCGTGCAAGCCGCATCTCTGGCCGAAGCCATGGCATTACTCGATGCCACCGGCCTCGATCGTGAAAAGTCTGTCGCAGTCCTCACCGGCGGCGCCCCAGGCAGCCCGCTGGTAAAGCTGCTCACCACCCGCGCCGCCTCAGGAGACTTCACGCCAAATTTCGTCCTGCGCCTGATGGCGAAGGACCTAACTTATGCCCGCGAAGAAGGCGCCCGCCACGGAGTACAGATGAACACCGCCACCCCCGCCATTGCCGATTTCGAAAAAGCCATCGCGGCAGGCTACGGCGATAAAGACTTCTCCGCCGTAATCCCCGCTCTGCAAAAACCCTAACGCAGCCCCCAACGCGGCACTGAAACATCTGCAACAGAGCCCCGCCGAACCCCATATGGAGTGCGGCGGCTTGCCGCCGCCTTCGCGACAAATTAAGACTCGGCGCGTTCAAGCTAGGCGAGGCTTGCCTCGCCCTCTCAGATATCCACAAAACCGGGCTCTTGCGACGATAAACCGAAGCGCACAGTCTGAAGCCTACGCCCTCGCCGTAAGCACCGGGCAAGGCGCATGCGCCACCACCTTATGTGCAATGGCGCTCCCCAAGTGAACCGCCGCGTCCATATGCGTAGCCTTGCGCACCCCCAGCACGATCAAATCCACTCCGCGCTGCTTGGCGACTTCCACGATCCGCTCCGCCGGCTCGCCATATTCCACGACCGCTTCCCACGAGAATTCGAGGTTCGCATCGTCAGGAACGATATCGGACAGACACTGCATCGCCTCGGAGGTGCACATCTCAAGACGCTTTTTGTCGTCAGCACTTGGATACGCTGGTTTTGGCATCACCAGCAGCAACAACAGCAGCGCCTGATTTTCTTGCGCCAGCGACACGGCGTATGGCGCTCTCGCGAGCGACTCTGGCGTCAGATCCGTAGCAAACAACACGCGGTGGAACCGCCCGCCCTCGTGCGCACCGCTACGCACGTTCGGACCTACGGTTAGCACCGGCACCGGCGATCGCCGAAAGATCTCTTCCGCAACGGAACCCATCATGAGCTTGTTCGCACCCGTGCGGCCGTGCGTTCCCACCACCACCAGGTCAATGTTGTCTTCCTGAATCGCTTGCTCCACTTCCGGCCAAATCCTGGTCCCTCTCTCCACATCCGTTTCGTGCTGCAGACCGGTCAATTGCGAGTCAACCTTCTGCATTTCCGCCTGAGCGTTTTCCTCTTCGGCTTCCAGCGCGGCTGCGATCAGCCCAGGGGCCGAGTAAGCGTAAGGATAGGGCGTTGGCAGCAAGATGTGCAGAGCATGCACGTTCGCGCCGTACGCGCGCGCCAGGGTGACCGCAAATGGCAGCGCTGCTTCCGAGGCTCCCGAGAAATCCGTGAGGTACAGAATGTTCTGCAGCCTGATTTGTGTCTCGGCCTGAGTCTTCATCATAATCGGCCTCCTGGCGCTACCTTGCGCTGTCCCGCCTATGCTGGCGGTGACCCGTCGCACGTGCAAATGTGACGGCAGTCACATCCCCCTCGGCCGCTTTCTTGGCAAACTGCAACCGTGATTAGGCCAAACACGAAGTCGAAGATACGCAGCAAGGAGGCACAAAATGAAGGCTCTTGACACCACCACTCGAATTCAATTGCAGAACATTCTGTTCCTTACCGATTTTTCACCAGCGGCGGATGCGGCGATTCCGTACGCCAAGGAAGTGACCAAGCGCTTCGGCGCGAAGCTGTTCGCTCTGCACATGCGGACACCGGTCATCAACCCCATGACTGAGCCGGCCACCTGGACCACCCTGGAAAAGGCTGCTGAAATCCAAGCAACAGAGCAGCGGGAAACTCTCCGCAAATCGTTCGCCGGATTCGAACCGCAAGTACTTATCGAAGAAGGCGATCTCTACGCCGGTGTGCTCGATATAGTTGAGAAAAATAAAATCGATCTGATCGTCCTCGGTACCAGCGGCCGTTCCGGCGCTGCGAAATTTATCCTGGGCTCCGTTGCCGAAGAGATTCTGCGCCAGGCGCCTTGCCCGGTACTCACGGTCGGCCCATTCACTCCCGGAAGGCTTCTGCCAGACGGCAAGATCAAGGAGATCGTTTACGCGACGGACTTCAGCCCGGAATCCGTGCGGGCCGCCGCTCACGCCATCTCTTTGGCGGAGGAATTCCAGGCGCATCTCACCCTAATGCACGTGATCGCGAACGAAGCGCCGGGCGATTTGCTGCTCCCCGGCGAGCTCGTTAAGGCCACCGAACAGCACCTGCGCAACCTCGTCCCGGCCGAAGCCGAACTCTGGTGCGAGCCGCGATTCGTGGTCGAGCAGGGCGAAACGGCGGAGAAGATCCTGCAGGTCGCAAGAGAGCGTGACGCGGACCTGATCGTTCTCGGCGTGCACCAAACCACCGGTTTCCCAGGCGCCGCAACGCACCTGCCCATCGCCACCGCTCACAAGGTCGTCTCGCATGCACCTTGCCCGGTTCTCACCGTGCGCGGCTACGTGCGCGAGGCGTATCGCAAATCCGCCAGGGCATGAGTAAAACCTAAGACGCGATTCAGCTCGCGTCAAATTGCAGCAAACGGCCGCCCGGCCCCCACTTCCCGGGCGGCCGTTCCTTTCGCGTAACCCTCCCCGACCCCGGCGCGTACGCATTTACCCTGATTGCGGTGTCCGACAGGCGCATGCCAGAATGCATCGTAAGCTTTATCGCGGATTCCAACATGCCAAGCGCTTTGCCCGATCACGCCAAGAGAAATCCCACCGGGCACAACATTGAAGCGATCGCGAAACTGGAGCACGACGCGCTTGAACGGCGCAGCGCGGCCGAACGTATCAGCGAGGCAATCGCAAAATTGATCGGAAGCGTGGCTTTCCTACTGCTGCAATTCCTTCTGGTGCTCACTTGGACCGCGATCAATCTGAAGTTGATCCCGGGAGTAAAGCCATTCGATCCATTCCCCTTCGGTATCCTGGCCCTGGTTATTTCATCGGAAAGCGTGATCCTCACTATTTTTGTATTGATCAGCCAAAACCGCATGACCCGCCAGGCCGAAAGGCGTTCCCACCTGGACCTGCAGGTCGGCATGCTCTCCGAACAGGAACTTACTACCATGCTCGAGATGCAGCAAAAAATCTGCCGCCACCTTGGAGTGGACGTAGCTTCTTCCAACACCGAATTGCAAGGCTTCGCCGCCACAACCGATGTCCACAAGCTAGCCAGCGAACTGGAAGACAAGCTCCCGCAAAAGTAGCTCGCCGGACGCAACGCGACGCAAAGTGTTCGAGGATTCGAGGGCGTAATTTTCTTGAATGAAGTGCCCGGGGTGGGGGTCGAACCCACACGTCCCGTTAAGGACAAAGGATTTTAAGTCCTCCGCGTATGCCATTCCGCCACCCGGGCAGTGCCGACAGAGAAACCGCGCGAAAACTCACCAAAGATTAGCACGACGCCCCTCCGCGAGGCACCTGTCCACAAGTTCAAAAAATTCTGCCCGACGACCGTCATGCTCGGGCCGGTTAGTGATAGCCTTAGCCTCCGCCGCACAGCTCGCGGCGAAACGCATTCAGCGGTAGCCGTTGACTCTGTAGCGGCCGCCTGCTTTTGCTTTTCAGGCGGGCGTCTTTGACTTTGCCGTTTTCACTCTTACTTGGTCTGTGACGTTACTGTAGCCGTCGTAGCGGCGCACTTCAGTGTGCCATCGGCGTTGCAACGACAACCGATGTCGCTCCAAAAATCGCAGCTGCGAGTGCCCGACGCGCTTTGTTCCGTAAACCGCGAACTCGGAGGAGCACACCAACAATGCGTAAACCAATCGTAGTCGTCGGCAGCATCAATCTCGACCTCGTCGCCACCGCCGATCACGTCCCACTTCCCGGCGAAACCATCATCGGTAAGGATTTCCGCACGTTCCACGGCGGCAAAGGCGCAAATCAAGCCGTAGGCGTCGCGAAACTTGGTCACCCGGTAAGTATGCTGGGAAATGTCGGCGACGATTCCTTCGGCTCCGCGCTGAAGAAAGCCTTGCGCGCCGTCGGCGTCGGAGTGCAATCCGTTCGCACTGTGAAAGGCTCCTCTGGCGTCGCGCTCATCAATATCGGCAGCGACGGCCAGAACAACATCGTCGTGGTCCCCGGCGCGAATGGCAAACTTCAGCCGAAAGACATCACCGCGCACTCCGCGCTGCTGCGCAAAGCCGGCATGATTCTCGCGCAACTGGAAATCCCGCTCATCACTCTTGAAACTCTCGGCGCTTTCGCGCATCGCCACAAAATCCCGCTGATGCTCGACCCCGCCCCCGCCCGCGAACTGCCGAGCGGCCTGCTACAAGTCACAGCCTGGATCACGCCCAACGAAAGCGAGACGCGCATCCTCTGCGGCCTCGCGCCCACCGAGCCGGTGACGCCCGCAACAGCCGCCCGCTGCGCCAATCTCCTGCTCGAACGCGGCCCCGAAAATGTCGTGATCAAAATGGGCGCGCAAGGCGGCTTCATCGCCACCGCCGACGGCATCCGCGAAATGGTTCCATCCTTCGCCGTAAAAGCGATCGACTCCACCGCCGCCGGCGACGCCTTCAACGCCGGCCTCGCCGTAAGCCTGCTCTCCGGCAAAAATCCCCTCGCAGCCGCCCGTTACGCCTCGGCCGTAGCCGCCATCTCCGTGACGCGCAACGGCGCCCAACCCTCCATGCCCACAGCCCGCGAAGTCGCAAAATTTCTAAACTCCCAGAGCTAAATCGTCGCCAGAAAACTCGACGCCTACGGCAATTCACGGAAGAGCCATCCGGTAAATCGGCGATGGGAAGGGCGGGGCTTCAGCCGTGCCGTAACCGTCGCAGCCTACGAGCGGCTTCAGCCGCTGAGGGATCCGCAATTTCAATTTTCTCTTTTCTATTTTCCCTTTTCGCTCTTCCCACGCACGATGCATCACCGCACCTTCGGCTCAGCACTAAGCTCCGGCGTCGGCAAAGCTCCCTCGTTCAACTCGTTGTGCCGCCGCTCGCGACTAGCATTCAACAATCCCGTAGCCGCAGCCAATTCCGCGCGCGCCTCCTGCGTCCTCCCCAACCGCATCAAAACCTGCCCCTTCAAATTGTGATAGTTCGGATTATCGGCATCCGACTGCAAAGCCGAATCCACCGCCCCCAAGGCCAAAGAAAATTTCCCCTGCCGCTGGTAAACTCGTGCCAATCCAAAATAAGAGCTGGAAAGGTGCGCATCCAGTCGCAGCGCCCGCTTGAAATTTTCCTCCGCCTTCGCGTCATCCTGCAAATACGCATACACCACGCCCAACCGGTCGTAATCAAACGCCACGTCCGGCTCGATCTCCGCATCGCGTAGAAATTCGTCCCGTGCCTTCTCAAAATCCGCTCGCGTCAAATAAGCCAGCCCCAAATTGAAATGCACAAACGGCAACCGCGCATCCATCTCCACCGCCTGCTGCAATTCCGCGATCGCCTTATCATTCTCCTCGCGATTCAGCGCAGCCTTCCCCATCAACATGTGATACTCAGCCGTGTTCTGCCCCAACTCCACAAATCGCGAAAGCGCCCGCTCCTCCAAATCGCTCTGCCCCGCCTTGTTCGCCGCATTCCCCAGCACGTACAAATAATTCAAGTCCGACGATTCCTTCGCCCAGATCGGCTCCAAAGCATTCACCGCATCTCCATACCGCTCCGTAAAAAAATAACAAAGCCCCAGCAAATATCGCGCCTGCGCCGACGCAGGCTGATCGCGCACCACCGATTCAAACGGCGCGATCGCCGCGCGAAAATCATTCTGCCGGTAATAAACCAATCCAACATTCAAACGTATCCCTGCCACGCTCGGTGCCAGCCCCTCCGCCTTCTGCAGGAGCTCCAGCGCCTCCCCCCACTTCTGCCGCCGCATCGCAATTACGCCCAAATTCGCATAAGCCCCCACCGCCCCCGGATCCACCGCCAAAACTTTCCTGAACGCGTCGCTCGCCCGGTCCAATTCCCCAGCGCGCAAGGCCGCTTCCCCCTCCGCAAATAGCCCCGCCACATCTTGTGCCGGCATCTTTCCGCCGGATTGCACAGCTTGCCGCGCCTGCGAATAGGCGGCCAAGTCCACCGGAACGTCCGCAGCAATAACGGCAGCCGCCAACACCACCACGCGCAATTTGTCGCCGCAAGTCACGGCTAAAAACTAGCACACTTCGTGAATCGCGCTGCAGCGCGATTCACCCTTCGATCCCGCGGTGCGGGATCAAAGGGCCACGATGTCAGCCTCGTCGCACCTCAGTGATCGCTCCCCCCGCTTCTCCCGTAAGCGCCGCGCCGCGGCTTCGGTCTCGTCGTAATCCCACCTCGGTTTCCCCCCGCCGTTCTGACCCCAAGTTTTTCTCCCGTATATAAATCAGTTTTAATAAATTTAATAAAACGTTTGGGGTGGAGTCCATCACGCTACTTGAAGCCGTTTGCCGGGATAACTGTTCCCGCGCTCGCGCCAGCGCAGCCTGCCAGCCGCGCCGCGCCCTCCGCCCCGTTTCGCGCAAAACCCATAAGTTCGGGTACTAGTATTTCGGGCTCGCAAATCAAGCGCACACCACGCGCTACCTGGAGACGTAAATGAAATTTCTTCGCCAAGCGTGTTGCCTGATCGCACTATTCCTCTGCGCCTCCATCGCCACCCTCGCGCAAGACACCGCCACTCTGAACGGCACCGTGCATGACACCACCGGCGCGGTCGTCGCCGGTGCCACAGTCACCGTCAGCAACGCCACCATCGGCATGAACAAGACCACCACTGCCAACGGCGACGGCGACTGGGTCATCCCCTATCTGCCCAGCGGCGCCTACGACGTCAATATCAGCGCCAAGGGATTCAAGACATACGAGGCCAAAGGGGTGGTGCTCCGGGTTGGCCAAAAGGCGCGCATAGACGTCACCTTGGAAGTCGGCTCCCTCACCAGCGAAGTCGTCGTCGCCGGCCAGGGCCTCGCCCAGGTGGAAACACAATCCGCCCAAGTTGGCGGCACCATCACCGGCTCCGAAATCACGCAGCTGCAGTTGAACGGCCGCGACTTCGCGCAGCTAATCACCTTAACGCCCGGGGTCAATAATCAAACGGGACAAGATGAGGGAACAGTCGGTATCGCAGGCAATACGGTGTATTCCGTAAACGGCGGCCGCGGCGAAAACAATAACTGGGAACTCGACGGCGGCGACAACATGGACAATGGCAGCAACAACTCGCTGAACGTTTATCCCAGCATTGACGCCATCCAGGAAGTGCGTGTCCTGACCTCGAATTACGGCGCGGAATACGGCCGCAATGCCTCCGGCACGGTGGAAACCGAGCTGAAGTCCGGCACCAGCAGCTTCCACGGCGACGTCTACGAATTCAATCGCAACAACATTTTCAATTCGCGAAATTACTTCGATCAAACATCCTCTGCCCCGCCCTACAAGAAAAATGATTTCGGCTACACCATCGGCGGCCCTATCTACATTCCCGGGCACTACAACACGGATAAGAGTAAGACCTTTTTCTTCTTCTCGCAGGAATGGCGCCTCGAACGCGTCCCCAACACTTTCAACCTAGCCGTGCCATCCAACGCAGAGCGCGGCGGCAATTTTTCCGACGTTTGCCCCGCGGCTGGCACCGTATTTTACCGCGGCGATCCCAATATGGTGCTCAACCCCGAGCCGGCCGCGTTTTATCCGGATTGCCCCGCAGCCTCCGCCAACACCGGCAATCCCGCGATCACTTCCTATAACACCTTCCCCAACAATCAAGTGACCATCGACCCCAACGGCCAAGCCATCCTCGCCGAGATTAGCGCTCCCAACAGCACCACGGGCTGCCCTTCCACGATCGGCGCCTGCTACGACGCGTCCATTTCTCAACCCACCTTTTGGCGCGAAGAGCTTCTCCGCGTGGATCACAATTTCACCAACAACTTGCGCGGCATGTTTCACTACGTCCACGACTCCTGGAATACCACCACGCCCACCACGTTGTGGTCCAACGCCACCCTGCCCTCCATCCAAACAAAATTTGTCGGCCCCACTACCAGCGCCGTCGCTCGCTTGACGTACACCGCGTCGCCCACTCTGGTGAACGAATTCGTCTTCAGCTATACCGCCGACCACATTGACCTGACCAACGTTGGCCCCTTTGAACGCCCGGCTAGCATGACTATGACGGGCCTTTTTCCTGAGTTTGGCGGGAAACTCCCCACCGTCTCGGTCGCCGGAAACGCCGCCTACGGTGCAGGATTCACCGCGGATCCTTCCGATGAGCCCTGGAACAACGCGAATCCCACCTACACCATTCGCGACAACCTCACCAAAATTTTCGGCAAGCACACGCTGCAGATGGGCGCATACGGTGTCATCGCTCAGAAGAACGAATTCGCCAGCATCGGGCTCCAGGGCTCCCTCAGCTTCGACGCGGCCAATTCGGTCGTTTCCAACGGAAATGCCTTCGCCGATCTTCTCGTCGGAAACATCTCCAGCTTCTCCCAACCCAATCGCGAGCCCAAATACTACAACCGCTACCAGTACGTCGAACCCTACATCAACGACGATTTTCACGTCACTTCGCGCCTCACTCTTAATGTCGGTGTACGCTTGAGCCTCTTCGGCAATTATTACGAGAAGTACGGCCATGCATTCAACTTCGAGCCGTCCGCTTGGACAATGGCCAATGAGCCCGCTGTCGATCCCAACGGTTCAGGTGCGCTAGTGGAGCCCCCTCCAAATACAGGCGTATTCCTTTCACCCACAAATCCAGCCGACGCGCCCCTCCTGTACAACGGCATCGTGCAATGCGGTACGTCAGGTTTTCCCCGCACTTGCATGCAAGGACACGTATTCAACCCCGCGCCGCGTGTGGGTTTCGCGTGGGATATTTTCGGCGACGGAAAAACCTCGCTGCGTGGCGGTTACGGCGTCTTCTTCGATCACGGCAACGGCAACGAAGCCAACACCGAATCCCTGGAAGGTAACCCTCCGTTCGTGCTCAACCCACAGCAACCCAACATCGCTGCGGGCGTCAACGGCTGCGCTCAATCCACCGGCTACCTTTGCATCGGAGGCAGCGGCGCACTAGCCTATCCTCTGACCGTCTTCTCCATCCCAACGAAAAGCATTTGGCCCTACGCCCAGCAATGGAACCTGAGCATCGAACGCGAGCTCTTCAAGAACACCGTGGGCCAAATCGGATACGTCGGAAGCAAAGGTACAAATCTCTCCCTACAGCTGGACGGCAATCAACTACATCCGACGCCAGCGGCCGAGAATCCCTATCAACCCGGCCAGGTCCTTACTCAATCGGATTGCAATAACAACGTCGTAAACGGAACTACTCCGATCACTAATTCTCCTATGAGCGTGCAGGAGAATTTCGCCGTGGCCTGCGGCAACGACCCATCGCCCTTCCGTCCGTTCGTCGGTTTCGGCTCCATCACTTCGAAGTCCTATCGCGCCGATTCATCCTATAACTCGCTGCAAGTGTCCATCCGCCGCACCATCGCTCCCCTGGTCATCTCCGCCTCCTACACCTACAGCCACTCGATCGATGACTCCTCCGACTGGGGCGATCAGAACTTCGTGAATTCCTACGATGTGCGCGGCAACCGCGCCAGCTCCAACTTCGACGAACGCCAAATTTTCACCTTCAGCTACGTTTACAGCATTCCTTGGTTCACTCAAGAAGGCTGGTCGAAAAAAGTCTTCGGCGGCTGGGAATACTCCGGCATCACCTCTTTCAATACCGGTCAGCCGTTCAGCGTTCTCTACGGCGTATTCGGCGACAACGCCGGCGTGGGCAACGGCGTGGGCACCAACGGCTCCTACGCCGATTTGACCGGCATCAGTCCCTACAGCAAGCCGTCCGCAGCCGTTCTCGCGTCACTCGTTCCCGGCAGCGGACCGTTGCTCTACAATCCCGCCGCCTTTGCCGCGCCCACGGGCCTCACCTTCGGCGACTCCGGCAGGGACTTCCTGAACAATCCCAGCCGCTTGAACTTCGACATGGCCCTCTTCAAAAACATTCCGATCCACGAATCTATTGCCCTGCAGTTCCGCGCCGAAGGTTTTAACATCTTCAATCACACCCAATGGGAGAGCGGCAATTCCACAGCCAGCACCACGGGCAGCGGCGGCGACGCGAATAACTCGCTGACCTGCTTCGGTGGCGCAAACAATTCCGCCGCCGACCCGTCGTGCCTTGGCCCCGCCGCCTGGAACGGCTTCCTGCAGCCACAAGCCGCCCACAACCCACGCATCTTCCAGTTCGGCCTAAAGCTGCTGTTCTAGTACGCGAAGGTTCGCACGGCGAGGTACGCGGCAAAAAAAAGGGCGCCGCAAAAAACCGCAGCGCCCTTTTTAATTTCGCACAACGCTATCAGGCGTTAGCCCCGGCTGGGGGGTTGCTTGTGAATCGCCCCGCTGCGCCATCGACGGGATACGTCGCTGGTCGGTCTCCGCCGAGTCTATTTTGGAGTGCGGCGGCTTGCCGCCGCTTTCGCGACCATGGACTATTTGTCGCGGTCGAGCCACGCGAGGCTTGCCTCGCGAGCTCTCGCTCGGGGCTTCACATCGTCTTGCCTTTATCGGTGTTCATCTGCGTTTATCAGTGCCGCCTTGGACTTAGCTTCGCCCGCAAACTCAGTCGCTCCCCGAATCCCCTGCCCCTCCCCCAAAACGTAAATCCGATCCGCCGCAAGACCAGAAAATTTCTCCACCGCCCCGCTGGGCCATAACACCTCGACGGATTCCAAACTCGCCGCCTTCCCCAACCCAAAATGCAACCTCAAATCATTCTGCGAAAGATAACTAGCCCCGCCGCGCACCTCATCAAACTGCACCAGCTTCCCCGCCCGCACCGTCACCCGCGCCCCAATCGCCGCCCGATTGCTCTTCGTGCCCACCAACCGAAATTCCACGCGATGATTCCCCGCCAGTCCATGATTCATCAACAACGTCGGCGCCTCGCCCACATTCAACAACAGCACATCCACATTCCCATCATTCGCCACATCCCCAAACGCCGCCCCCCGCCGTGACGCCACCGGCACCGCGCCCAATCCCGCCGCCGCAGCCGATTCCGTAAACGTCCCGTCATGATTGTTCATGTGCAGCAGCAAAGGCTCCTTGTAACGCGCAATCCCCTCCAGCTGATCCATCTGCGGATACACGTGCCCGGTCGCCACAAACAAATCCACCCAGCCGTCATTATCAAAATCAAAAAAACCTGTCCCCCACTTCACATAAGGGTAGCTCGGCTTCGCCACTCCCGCCTTCCAGCTGACATCATCAAACCCCTTCGCGCTCAAATTGTGATAAAGGTTGTCTTCCTGATCCGCAAAATTCGTCACAAAAATATCCAGCCGCCCGTCGTGATCGTAGTCCCCAAAATCCACGCCCATCGACCCATCCGCGTCGCCTTCGCTGCTCAGTGCCGCTCCCGCCAGCATTCCCTGGTCGGTAAAAGTCCCATCATGATTATTGTGATAAAGAAAATTCGGCCCCGTATCGTTCGCCACATACAAATCCGGCCAGCCGTCGTTATCGTAATCGCCCCACACCACGCCCAACCCGTAATACCCGTTGGAATCGTTCACGCCCGCTCTCTTTGACACTTCCTCAAACGTCCCGTCCCCGCGATTGTGATAGAGCAAATCCGTTTCGCCCGTCATTCCCCAAGGCCCGCACTGCACCACGATCCCGCGAAATTTGCATGTGCCGAACGCCGCCACGTTATCCAAATCCACGTGCACGTAGCGCGAAACAAAAATATCCACGGCCCCGTCCTTGTCGTAATCCGCCCAAGCCGCCCCCGTCATGAACCCGCTTCCGCGCACCCCAGCCTTCTCCGTCACATCCTCAAACGTGCAATTTCCGCGCCCGCGATACAGCGCGTTCCCGCCGTACCCCGTAACAAAAATGTCCAGCACTCCATCATTGTCGAAATCCGCGACGGCCACGCCCATGCCCCAGCCTTTGCGGGTCAGCCCCGCCGCCTGCGTCACATCTCCAAATTTCACCGGCGCTCCACTAGCGCGATCCCCCACCTGCCGGTACAAAGTAACCATCAAATCGCCGCCGTTCTTGTAGCGCTCCACCGTCGATCCATTCACCACTAGTGCCGACAACACTCCGCTGTTATCGCAATCAATAAACCCCACGCCCCCGCTCATGGACTCCACAATATATTTTTTCTCAGCCGAAGCGATGTGCGCCACAGTAAGCCCCGCCCGCGCGGAAATATCCTCAAAGGTAGGAACCGCAGAAGAGCCATTAGTGCGTTGCGTCAAGCCGAAAGCAGAAAGCCCGCTGGCTTGCGCGGCACGAGGAGAAAACAACCCGTCATCTTGCATGCCGCCAGAAATGGAAAGCGCGCCGCCCGCCGCGCACAAAAACACAAACACCGCGAGCGCCACAAGCGCAAATTTTCGTGTCCCGCTAGAGCGAAGTCGCAATGCGCAACCACTCTAGCCCGCGCATCATCCCCTTGTCCATGTTTGACGAAGGCCCTCAGCTCGATCCCCGTCCAGCCCATTTTGGAGTGCGGCGGCTTGGCGCCGCTTTGGTGACAGCTGCAGACTTATCGCGGTCGAGCTAGGCGAGGCTGGCCTCGCCCATGACCCACAGCCTCTTCCCCACGCAGCCACGGTAGGGGCGCTGCTCGCGAATCGCGCCACAGCGCAATTCATCCTGAGATCCCCTGGCGCGGGATCGAAGGGCTGCGCCCCTTCTCGCCACGATCTCAACCCTTCGACGCCTCGTAACGGCGATTGTCAAATCTGTCCTCCGTTACTTTTCGTGAGGGCGGGGCGCATTAGGTTTTCTCTGCGCCCTCTGTGCTCCGCCCTCTGCGTCCTCTGCGTTGATTCTCTTACCTTGCAGTGACCAAACGCACCGCAGTCCCTATTTCGCCGGCAAATAACTCAAATCCGGGCGAAACTCGATCAGCTCGTCGTAAGTGCTCTCCACCGAGCTATTGATCCGCTCAATCACAGACATCGCTTCCTGCTCGCCAAATGCCTCTCGCAGCACGTCGCGCAATGGCTTGATCGCCGGATCATCTTCAAACGACGCCCAGTTCGCATGCTCAATCGTCAGCACGTAGGTTCCACCCGGCCCACCCGTCACCAGGTGATACCAGTTATAGTGAGTCGGCGTTTTCAGCTGCGTCCGCGCCTCGTGCACCCGCGCAATAGCGCTGCGGAAATCGTCGTTGTGACCGTAGCGAACGTGAAAGGTAATGATGTCCGTATACTTCCCGTTCATTTCCGTCGGGGGATTGCTCACTTTCGGCATGTACTCATAGTAAGCCGTCACCAGCTTGTCCACCGTCGCCCCAATCGCCTTCTGATATTCCACCAGATCCGCCGCATCCGTCACCGACGGCGTATCCATATCCGCCCAATGCTGCCCCAGCCGCCCCACCAGATAAGTTCCCGTGCGTTCGCCGGTCAGCGTTTCGAACACGAACAACGGCTGCGTGTCCTTCTGCTGCTTGTGCCATTCCACTTTCTGTTTCCGTCCAGCCTCGTACTGCTGCACCATTCCACTCTTCGGCGTCTGGAATTCCAGCGCAGCAATTTCCGCTTTCGGCGCCGGCGCCTGCGCCGTCACCGAAACCGCACCAAGCAGACACACACCCACACCTGCCGTCAGAGTCGTCAATCTCACAAGTTCCTCCTGGATTTGAAACGCAGTGGGCCCAAACCGCCCGACGCTACACCGCTCCGCCCGAGGAGTCAATCCGTATCTCCACCTGCGCCGAAAGCAACGCTCGTCCACGTCACGGTCTTGGCGTCGCGACCCACAACGGGAATTGCGTTTCAGACTCGGAACCAGATCGTCCGACGACTCC
Source organism: Candidatus Acidiferrales bacterium (assembly GCA_050012455.1). Classification (GTDB taxonomy): domain Bacteria; phylum Acidobacteriota; class Terriglobia; order Acidiferrales; family UBA7541; genus Palsa-295. The sequence goes on from JBEKHD010000004.1 coordinate 193,390, forward strand.
GTCGGCTGCCCCTCCGCGCCATCTTCCCCGATACAAGCCAAACCAGTTTGTGTCTGCCCGCTATCTCGAAACGCTACTCTCGAGCGCGTGTCTGTCGCTAAAAAAGCGCTGAAACTGCCATTTACTCTGTGCCAATCCGGAAAACGATTCAGGCCGTAGCCACATTCTTACAAAATTAACTACGCTCCCACCCGAAATTCGCCGATAAGTCAAATATGCGAAGTGCCACCCAGGAGAGATACATCCATGTTTGAAAATCTCAAACTTACTCCCAAGATCGCCGGCTCCATCGCCGTCACTCTCCTGGTCACTTCCGTCGCAGGCTTCTTCGTCACACAAGACCGCATTAATAAACAGGCCGAAGCCGCTTTCGTGGACAAGCTGCGCAAGACCGACGGCATGGCCGACAAGGCCCTTGTCTTTTTCTCCGCCAATATTGATCTCTACGTCCCCAACCATCAATTCAAGGAACTAAAACAGGTGCCCGTCGTCGTCGCCTGGAGCGTCGCCCGCGAGTACGCGGAATCACAGGGCATGAAATTTACCACTCCATCTTTGCACCCCAGAGATCCGAAAAATGTTGCGGACGATTTTGAAAAAGAGGCGCTCGAAGCGTTTCAGGCTGATCCCAAATTGGCGGAATTCTACAAACGCCGCACCGTCGCCGGTCAGGAAGTTATCAGCTACGCCCAACCTGTCCGCTTGACGATGGATTGCCTTTTCTGCCACGGCTTTCCTGCGGGCGAGAAGGACCAATTTGGTTATCCGAAGGAGGGCATGAGCGTCGGCGACCTTCGCGCAGCCTTCGTCGTAACCGCTCCGGTTACTGCGCTGCAGCAGGAATCCTCCAGCAACAGCATGGCCCTGATGACAATCAATGGAATGACCCTCACTGCCGCTGTCCTGGTCGTCCTGTTCGTCGTGCGCCGCTTCGTCGTTAAACCCGTCGCCGCCTCCGCCGCCCTCGCAGAACGCATTGCCGATCGCGACCTCTCCGTCGCGGACATCGCGATCACCTCCAACGATGAGGTCGGCCAGGCCGTCGCCGCCCTCAACAAAATGAAGAATAATCTGCGCGCCATGATTCAGGAAATGTCCGGCGCCGCCGGCGAGCTAAGTTCTTCCAGCGAGAACGTTACCTCCTCCAGCCAGCAGATCGGCGCAAACTCCGAGGAAACCTCTGCGCAGGCCGGCGTCGTCTCCGCCGCCGCCGAGGAAGTCAATAAGAATCTGCAAACCGTGGCCACCGGCGCCGAAGAAATGAGTGCCACCATTCGCGAAATCGCCAAAAATGCCGATGAGGCCTCCCGCGTGGCCGGCGAAGCCGTCCAATCGGCCCAGGCCACCAGCTCCAGCATGGCCAAGCTCAGCGATTCCAGCATCGAAATCGGCCAGGTCATTAAAGTCATTACCTCCATCGCCGAGCAAACCAACTTGCTCGCACTCAATGCCACCATCGAGGCTGCCCGTGCCGGCGAATCTGGAAAGGGTTTCGCCGTCGTTGCCGGTGAAGTGAAGGAACTCGCCAAGCAGACCGCCAAAGCCACCGAGGAAATCAGCAGCAAAATTGCCGTGATGCAAGGCGCCACCAAGGGTGCCGTGGACGCCATCTCTGGCATCAGCTCCGTCATCGCCAAAATCAGCGAAATCTCCGTCACGATCGCCAGCGCCGTCGAAGAACAGAGTTCTACAACCGCCGAGATGTCGCGCAACGTCACCGAGGCCGCCAAAGGTTCTGAACACATCACCCAGAACATAACCGGTGTCGCCGACGCCGCCCGCGGTACTTCCACCAACGCTCAGCAGTCTCTTAAGTCGGCTAAGGAATTGTCCGGATTATCCAAACAGCTCGAACAAATGGTCGCGCAATTTAAACTCGCCGCTGACTCCGCGCGCAACCGGCAGGATCGGCCGCGGGTCTGAGGTCATCTTCAAAACCAGCGTGTGCGCTGGCGGTTCTCGCTACACTAGCTCTCCCCCGGCGCTGCCTCGTGTTCTTAATTGTCAGGGCTGCGAATCTCGCGCCCAAGCGTCGCCGCGTACCGCCCAGAATCTCTATCCCGCGCATTCGGATTTGCGATTGGACTTCCGCGTCCCATCTCGCTAACTTTCTATATGGACACCACCACAACAACACACGACACCGATGTAGATTTGCTTCACGACCTCGGCAGCAGCATCGCCGCGAGCGGCCAAGACCCACTCCACGAAGTTCTCGCACGCGTCCTCGAATTCGCCGTCGCCCTTGTAAAGTGTGATTCCTGCTTCATCTACGTCCAGGAACAGGAAGAACTAGTCCTGCGCGCCTCGAAAAATCCCCATCAGGAAGTAGTCGATCGCCTGAAGCTCCGCGTCGGCCAAGGCATCACCGGCTGGGTCGCCGAACACCGCACCGCCGTAGCCGTCTCGCGCAACGCTGCCAAAGATCCGCGATTCAAGTTCTTCAATCAATTGCCCGAAGACTCATACCAGGCCTTCCTGTCAGTCCCGCTGCTCTGCCGCGGCCGCCTCGTCGGCGTCATCAACCTGCAGCACATCCGCCCGCACATTTACAAACAGCGCGACATCCAACTGATCTCCACAGTCGGCTTCCTGGTGGGCGCCGAAATCGAAATGGCGCGCCTGGAGACCGCCAATACTCAACTCTCCGAGCGCCTCGAAACCCGCAAGCTCCTCGAACGCGCCAAAGGCATCCTGCAACGCGACATGTCCATGACCGAAGAGCAAGCCTACCTGACTCTCCAGCAGCAAAGCCGCCAAACCCGCAAATCCATGAAGCAAATCGCCGAAGCCATCATCCTCTCCGAAGAAGTAAAACGCTCCTCGAAATCCGCCTCATAACCACGCACAAAAAAACCCCGGCGCGGCAGCAAGCGAACTCTCCGCCTCCCGCCGCACCGGCGCACAAATCACAAATCACTACTTACTAATCACCACTCTCACTTCGCCTGCAAATACGAGCTCATCTTCGAATCAGGCGCAGCCATCTTTCGTGCCAGTTCCGCATTCCCCCGCTCCGCGCCGTAGTGCAGCACCAATCCCAGCCGCTCCACGTACAACGCGGTCACCACCGCTTCTCCGTCTCTCATTTCCATCGTCACCTTCGCCGTATCGTCGCGCTTAATCTCGCTGACGAACGCCGGCACCACAATCCCCTTGCCATTGCCATCCGCCGAAAAAATTATCACCGGCGGCGGCGACACGCTGTCCTCCACCGCAAAGGTGTACTCTCCGGCCGGCAGCACCAGCGTGCCCCACTTCGCCGGGCTGGTTAGCGTGAACTTGCCGGCGATCACCGGCTGCGCTCCCGCGTTCGAGGGAAATGCAAAGCACGAAACCAAAGACAGCATCAACACACAAATCCGGGACAGTTTCTTGCTCGAAGTCATAAATTCCTCCTCAGGAATTCGTTGTCGTAAACGCCGCCGCACCCTTCGTGCCGGCGCTGCTAAGGTTGATTCGTTGCGGACAACGGTGTCAGCAAGTGTCGCGTTCGAATTACAGCGGTTAGGAGGGAACCTCTGAGTTCGCGCCCATCACCACGTCGGGGAGATGATCGGCATGTTTACTTTGCCTGCACCTACAAACAATGTCCAATCCAAATATTCCATGCAATCCATTAATCTTTCCCAGTCCCTTTTCGGCCCCGGCCACGCCAGTCGCCGTGGCCTTTGAATTTGTAGCGGCCGCCTGCTTTTATTTAGGCGGGCGTGGTTGACTTTGAATCTGAATTTGACCCAGCTTTCGTAGCGGCGCACTTCAGTGCGCCATCGATGGCCCACCACCGCCATCGCCGTAACGCTACCCAATCTTCAACCATTCCACCACATCCCCAACAATCCCCTCCGCCGTATCACTCGCGCGCAAAACCAAAGCCTCCCCCGGCTCCTCCAGATCCGCAAACTGCCCCGCCAAAATCCCCTCCCCCGCAAAATGCCCCGTGCGCCCTCGCAAACGCGCCGCGATCTCAGAATAAGTTCCCTTCAAATAACAAACCCGCATTTCCACCCCCGCCGCCAACCTTTCCCGATAACTCCGCTTCAACGCCGAACAAGCCAGCACCGCATCCAAATTCTTCGCTGCACACTTCAGCAGCTCCGCATGGATCGCATCCAACCACGGCCAGCGCTCAAGGTCCGTCAGCGCCACCCCGCGCTTCATCTTCGCAATACTTTCCGCCGGGTGAAAATCGTCCGCATCCAAAAACACCCACCCCAATCTCGACGCGAGCAGCTTCCCCACCGTGGTCTTCCCCGACCCCGTCGCACCCATCACCAGTACAATCATCAACAGGATTATCCCCCATCTAACCGCAACTCCGTCGCCAAGGTAGCATAGGCAATCTTGGCCTGTGCGCCGTCGCCGTTGCGCAGCGCCGGCCTGCCTGCCGGAGGCAGGCGTCCCGTCGGCTCTTTTCCCTCTGCCGTCGGTGATGGCGGTTCGCGAGCCGCCCCATTGTTCCCAACAACTCAGTGGCTGCACCCGCCGTCCCAAAGGCCGCAACCGCCTCCATCGCAACCAACACGCACGAATCTTCCCACTTCACGAACTCACATAACTCGCCCACCGCGTGCCTCACATCCAGAGAACCGCGGCGATACAGTCCACCTCGATATCAAACCCGCCATACCAAGCAGGAACACTAATAAAGATTCGCGCAGGAGGATTCTCCGGGAAGTAACGCCTGTACACCTCGTTAACAGCTGGACTCGCCCTCCACAGCGGGCGATTCGCAAGCCAACACCCGCGCCTTTGCTCCATTTCCGAGCACTCTCAGCGCGGCTCCGCAAATTCTAATCTCTAGTGCTCCAGGATTAGAAATCGCCGCAAATGACTGAAAACAAACATCAGCGACCCATTCTAATCTCTAGTTTTTCGGCCGTTTTTGCGCCTGCGCAAGTTTTCGCGCGCGGGCGAGAGAGCGATGGCCAACTGAAATCTGCAAAGCGGCTAAATCAACGGAAGGAACACCGTAAGCAGGGGCTGTGCCACATTTCGCGAGGCACAAATCACGATTCACAAATCACGCGGCGCCGCTTAGCTGACCATCTCTTCCTGCGCCATGGGACGATCTTGCAGGCAGTAAAGGACCAACTCGACGCGGGTGGAAACGCCCAGCTTGTCGAAGATGCGGAAAAGGTAATTTCTTACGGTGTGTTCGCTCAGGCCCAGGTCGCTGGAGATCTGGCGATTGGTGAGGCCTTCGGAAACCAGGCGCACCACATTTTCTTCGCGCTTGGAAAGGATGTTGAGGCCGCGCGCATCCTGCAGGTGCAAGGGTTTGGCGTGGCCCAACGCATCGAGCAAGTAGCCGAGGTGCTCGCTATTGGCCCACACCTGGCCGTGATGCACAGCGTGGATACACTTGGAAAGAGTTTCAACAGGCTCGTCACGGAAGATCACGCCGTGCGCGCCGCAACGGAACGCATCCACCACCAGGTCGCGATCGCGCGACGCAAGCAACATCACCGCGCGTGTCTTCGATTGCAGCGCGCGCAGCTCGCGCAGCACCCGAAAACCTTCCAGCGGACCTTCGTGCAGTTGCGAGCTGATGATCGCGACGTCCGGGTGGCACTGCTTCAGCAAGGCCACGGTCAGCGAAGACTTCACCGCGCTGGCAACCACCGCCACGCGAAAGCGCTTCGGCCGAAATGCGCTTTGCACCAGCTGACAATTCATCTCGTTGGCTTCAGCGACGACGATGTTCACGACATCACCGCGCGCCTCCGATACGTTGGGCATCGAAATCCTTTTGAGCTGGGATTTTTGAAGGGATGCAGATTCTACCGGCCTTGGCGCGCGCGGCACAAGCGCAAGTTGTGCTATACAGCACACAATAAATACGTACGCGCAGCACCGGCCGAGGCAGCTAATCGAATTTCGTGCGGACAAAATTCGCGATCCACTTCTCGCGTGCGGCCGATAAGCAATGCCTACTTCTGGCGCGATGGCCGGGAGGCGTTCGCTCGGAACCGAGCCGGAATTGTTGCGATGTGGCGCGCGATGCGCCAATAAATCTAATCCGGCAAACGGCGTAAGTGTTGTGACCCACTGGCGATGTGGGCTTGTTACGCGCGCGGATTTTCTGGACTGTGCAATTTTGCACTCGCGCTGAGAGCTGCAAACCTTCGTCTTCTCACCTGAGCCTGCTGGCGCGATTCCCCTTTTGGCACGAACAAAACTACCAGTGTATCCAGCCGCATTGCTGAGGCCGCTCGGTGTAGGACAACCATCCCCGTTGCCGCGCCCGCCATAGCGAAAGCGAGAGCCAATCCGCCACTTTCGCCCCTGCGAAACGCTCCGCGATCGCAAAACATAAGGCTCCTTGTGGCACCTCGATGGTCACAGTAGTTTGATCCGACCATAGCGGTGCGCGTCCCCGCGAGAAGACGCAGGCGGCAGCGATGCCGCCCCAGCCCCCAGCCCGACGGTTCCGGTGCAGGCGCGGAGTGCAGTGCGAACTGCGCCGGGACCATCAAGCATCGCGGCGGGTCTATCGGACAACGATCGCATCCTGACTGTTGCAACCGCAATAGATGCGACGTTGCTCGATTTGTGCATGCAGCATCTGGAGCGGTTCGACACGAAGACGCTGGAAGAGACAATAGCGCTGAATCCGTCTCTTCGCGACGTGAGCCACATCGCGGCGGGACAGCGAATTCGGCTGCCTTTGTATCTGAAGCCGGGATTCGTGAGTCAAGCGGAAACTGCGGATAGGCCCGAAACGCTGGAAGCGCACAAGGAAAGACCATAAGCCGCAATTTCGACATTCTGCTGAAAGCCGAAAAAGCAGCAGACGGTGCTCGCGACGCGACGCGGCCCAACGTCCAGCCAAATGGCACGGCACGGCACCGCAAGATCCATGACGTGATTGACGATGAAGTACTGAAGCTAGTGCAGCGCGTCTTCATTCTGCCGGGAGCGGCACAAGCGCCCGGCGCGGTGACGTTCGCGGGGGTGGATCGCGCCGCCGGATGCTGCTGGGTTTGCGCGCACGCCAGCGAAGTGCTGGCGGACCGAGTGACTGGCACGGTTTGCATAGTGGATGCGAACTTGCGGGCGCCATCGCTGCACGAGCATTTTCGCTTCACCAACGGCGCGGGATTCACGGAAGCGATGAAGGGCACGACACCCATGCACGAATACGCGCGACGGGCTTCGGGAAACCAATTGTGGCCGATCACCGCTGACGCGACGGGAAAAGAGCCGAACGGCGCGCTGAATCCGGCGCGGCTGCGCACGCGGATTGGGGAGTTGCGTGATGAATTCGATTATGTGCTTCTGGACGCGCCGCCGATTCATACCTATGGAGATGCCGCTTTGCTGACGCAATTAACCGACGGAATCATTTTGGTGGTGGGGTCAAACAGCACGCGGCGCGAGCCCGCGCGCATGGCCAAAGAAAGTTTGGAAGCGGCAAGAGTTCCGATACTGGGGGCCGTCCTGAACAAGCGTACGTTTCCGATGCCGGACGTAATTTAAAGAAACTTGTAAACATTCCGAACAGCTTACAAGGTCCGAGTCACCGTAACGCGGGCGTGGAGGTGTGGGTGCTGGGTGCGGCTGTGACTCAGACGGCGGAGCTGTGCTCTGGCGGGGCGGAGACGGCCGGGTTGAGTTCAGGTCAAAGGCACCACTGATAACCGCAGATCAACACTGATAACGTTAGAAGCGAAAATGGAAATAGGAAATTGGAAAGTTAAGACCTCGGATGCTGGCGAAATTGGTTTCGAATTCGGACGCGGAATCGGATTGACGTAGAATGCGCATGTGGCTTGGATAGCGGCGACGGCGGGTTTGTGGGTTCGCCGCGTGGCCGAATTCGTGGGACGAAGCGGGTGGTTTGAGCAGCACAAAACGGGAAAATCGGGGTCACAAATGAATAGCCTCTTGGTTGCACAGGCACCGGCGAGAACGAGTTGGACTTTGCAAGCGAATCCAGCGGCGAGCGCGCAATTTACGGTGGCGCGCGTGGCTGGCTGGGCTTGGCGCAAGCATCGGTCCGCGTTGGTGCTGGGCGCGGAATTATTTCTGGCGGCGGTTTCTTACTCGCTGGCAGTTTTTGCTGTTGCCGAAACGCGCGGGGTGGGTTGGCCTGGCCGCGCGCTGTGGGCGACTTTGGGCGTAATGATCGTGTTCAGGCTGGGAGGGCTGGTGAGCGTTCAGCTCTACCGGCGATCGTTGCAGCACGCAAGTGTGCCGGATTTCATTTCAATCGTGAAGGCAGTTGCGACGAGTTCGTTGCTCGCAGGAGCGGCGACCGCGTGGGTTCTGCCGGCGTTGCGGGTTCCAGCGGCCGCGCTGTTTGTGGATGCGGCGTTTCTAATTTTGTTGTGGGCCGGATTCCATTTCGGCGCGCGGGTGCTGAAGACGGAGCGCGCGGAGTGGCGCAAGGACGGGAAACGCGTGATGGTGGTCGGCGCGGGCGATGCGGGAATCACCTTGTTGAAGGACTTGGCGCAGGACGCGGCGGCGGCTTCCCGGGCTGTGGCGATCGTGGACGACAATCCGGAAAAGTGGGGCCGCACAATTCTGGGCGTCCCGGTGGTGGGTGGAACACGGGACCTGGCGAGGCTGGCCGCCGTACACGAGGCAGATGAAATCCTGATCTGCATTCCGAGCGCGACTGGCGTGCAGATGCGCGACATCCTGGCGGCGTGCCGGCAGATCGGCATTCCGGTGCGCACGCTGCCGTCGCTATCGGAACTGGTGGACGGCAAAGTGTCGCGGCGCGATTTGCGCCGCCCGCGCATTGAAGATTTGTTGCAGCGAGAAGGGGTTCGCGTGGATGTGCAGCAGACGCGACGAATCGTGGGCGGGAAAGTGGTGCTGGTGACAGGAGCGGGCGGGAGCATTGGATCGGAATTGTGCCGGCAGATTGCGGAGGCAGGACCGCGGATGCTACTGCTGCTGGATAAATCCGAAAATAGCCTGTTCTACGTGCACCGCGCGATGTGCGAGCAGTTGGGGGCGAGCCGCGTGAAACCACTGCTGGCGGACCTGGTATACAAGGACCGGCTGCGCGAAATTCTGCGGCAGGAGAAGCCCGAGATTGTTTTTCACGCCGCGGCGCACAAGCACGTGGGATTGCTGGAATTGCATCCGCAGGAAGCGATTCGAAACAACGTGCTGGGCACGCGGAACCTTGCCGAGGCCGCGCTCGAATGCGGGGCGGCACGGCTGGTGAATATTTCCACGGACAAGGCGGTAAGCCCGCGCAGCTACCTGGGGCTTTCGAAAAAGTTGACGGAATTGTGCGTGCAGGAGCTGGCGCGCGCGCACGGCGCGAAATTCTCGAGCGTGCGATTTGGCAATGTGGCGGGAAGCACGGGAAGCGTGCTGCGACTTTTCTGGGATCAGATTCAGAAAGGCGGGCCGATACGGGTGACCGACCCGCGGGCAACGCGCTATTTCATGTCCGTGCCGGAAGCCGTGCATTTGATTTTGCGGGCGGCGGCGCTGGGGAACGGCGGCGAAACTTTTGTGTTCGATATGGGCGAGCCGCTGAATATTTACGAGCTCGCGAAGACGATGATGCTTTTTGCGGGATTGAAGCCGGAGCGAGACGTCGCGATTGAGTTCACGGGGCTGAATGAAGGCGAGAAAATCGCGGAGGAATTGTGGGAGGAGTGGGAGCGCCCGGCCGCGACCGCGAACGAGCGAATTCTGGTGGTGGCGGAGCAGAATGCGCAGGCCGCGGGAATCTTGAAGAAAATCGAGCGCATGGAGACGTTTTTGGCGCACGAAAATTACCACGGGCTGCTGGAGTACCTGGGGGAATTCGCGCCGGAGTTCAAAAGGGGACGAACGGCAGACGCTTCCGCGGCTGCCGTGATGCTGCCAGCGGAGATTTCCGCGCTGGCGGGCGTGGAGGCGGCATGAGAATTCCACTGTCGCAACCGGACATCGGCGAACGCGAAATCGAATATGTGACGAACGTGCTGCGCTCGGGACAATTGTGCCTGGGGCCAAAGCTCGCGGAATTCGAAGAGAAATTCGCGGATTACGTGGGGACGCGGTATGCGGTGGCCACGAACAGCGGGACTTCGGCGCTCCATTTGTGCGTGAAGGCGTTGGGGATCGGACGCGGCGATGAAGTGCTGACGACTTCCTTTAGCTTTGTGGCGTCTGCGAATTGTTTGCTGTATGAAAAAGCGCTGCCGGTGTTTGTGGATATTTCGCCCACGACGCTGAACATTGATCCCGCGGCGATCCGGAAAATATTGGCGGCGGATTACATTTGGGACCGGATGAAGTGCAGGCATACAAACCGTCGCACGGGGCACGTGTTGAAGGCGATTTTGCCGGTGCATGTTTTTGGGCAGCCCTGCGACATGGGCGCAATTTTGGAAATCGCGCGCGAATTTAATCTGCGCGTGCTGGAGGATGCTTGCGAAGCAGTGGGCGCGGAATATCGCGGGCAGCCATTGGGGACGTTTGGGGACGCGGCGGTATTTGCGTTCTATCCGAACAAGCAGATGACCACGGCGGAAGGCGGGATGATCGTGACGGATGACGCGCAGCAGGCGTCGGTGTGCCGGAGTTTGCGCAACCAGGGGCGCAGCGAGGATTCGGAGTGGCTGCGGCACACGCGGCTGGGATTCAACTACCGGCTGAGCGACCTGCACTGCGCTCTGGGGCTCGCGCAACTGGAACGCATCGAAGAATTGCTCGCGGGACGCGCGGCGGTGGCGGATCTGTACGCGGACGGGCTCGCGGGAATCTCCGGGATCGCGCTGCCGACGGAATTGGCGGGCTCGAAGCGGAGCTGGTTTGCGTATGTGATTCAGCTGCAGGGGATGTTTCGCAAATCCACACGCGATCGATTGATGTTTGGATTGCGAGAGCGCGGGATCGCGTGTCAGGCCTACTTCCCTCCCATTCACCAGCAGCCTTATTTCCGCGAGGCGGGCGTGGGGATGGAGCATCCTTTGCCGCAGACCGAACTGGCGGCGGATGGATGCCTGGCTCTGCCGATGTTTTCAGCGATGAGCGCGGGGCAAGTGAGCGAAGTGTGCGAGACGATTCACGACTTGATGCTGGAGATTGCGCCGCTGGCGCAGCCTGTGACGAAGCGATTCGCCGCGGCGGCCGGAACAGCGGACTGAGTGGCGTGCGGCGCTAGCCGCGGGGCGCTTCGCAACGAGATCGTGGGCTGTCCGTCGTAGATTGTAAATTGAAATTGCAGGAAGATTATCGAGTATCGGCGGGCGGCGATCAGGACGCGCGCGCCGGCTGGTTTCACCGCAAGAAGTCCTAAAAGAGCGCAAATTATGAAGAAAACATCGCAGGCAAATTCTGCACGCCCGCCTTTCTTGCTGCGCGCCGCGCGCAGCAAGCCGCATCTTTACAGCGCGATCTGCGAGGCACGGCTGTTTTATTCGCGGCGCGTCGCGGGGGCGGGCATGCGGGAACTTTTTCGCAGCAATCAATCGCGCTTCGCGATGAGCGAGTTCGAGCGCACGCAGGTGCGTTTGCTGCAGGAAAGAGGTTACGCGTTGATTCCGGAGTTTTTTTCGCAGGCGATGTGACGGAATACTGCGGCCTGATTCACGAATGCGCGCACGGGCAGATGCACCTGGTTCCGGAATTCGGATTCCTGGAGACTTTGGATCCGGATTTGGAGGGCCGCACGAAGGTGGGTTGTTGCGACGTTTGTCGGTGCAAGCCTACCGCGCGGCGGTGCAAGCTACTTTTTTCGGCGCGCTGATTTCGCCGGGGAGCCGGATTTCGTTTCTTTCGCGTGACCGGCATCATGCGAACCGCTTGAAGCACGCTTGGCGCAGCACATTGGCGCACCTTCCTGGCGGCACGTTCGGGTTGGCTTGCCATCCGGGACTTTTCGAGAAAGGATTTTCGGAGATGGATCAGATTTGCGCGCTGCGGGGGGCGGAGTTTCGCTGGTTGACCGATCCGGAACTGCGCGAGGTGGTGACGCGCAGCGGGATCCAGTTGATAACATACCGAGAACTGTGCGAACGTCGGGCCGTCCGGCATGCGGCTGGTGCGACGCTGGCGCAACGGCATTTAGGATGACAGCTTGCTGATCTTATTCCGGGCTTGTTTCTGGATATGTTTCGCGATCGTTGGGTACGTGTATGCGGGTTATCCGCCGCTGCTGTGGATGGGTGTGCTTGGGCGACGGAGAGATGATGCGGCGCGGGACGATGCCGCTACGACTTCGGCCGACGCGCGACTCGCCGCGGGCGCGGGGACGTTGCCACTGGTGAGCGTGATTGTGGCGGCGCACAACGAGGAAGCGGCGATTGGGGCGAAGATTCGAAATGTGCTGGCGTCTGATTATCCGCGCGAGCGCCTGGAGATATTGATTGGGAGCGATGGGTCGTCCGATCGCACCGAAGAAATTGTGCGCAAGTATAGAGGCGATGGCGTGGGGCTGATTTCGTTTCCGCGACAGATGGGGAAAAGCGCGATACAGAATGGATTGGTGGCGGCGACGTCTGGGGAAATTCTGGTGTTCAGCGACGCGGATTGTGAATTTGATTCTGGGGCGCTGCGAATGCTGGTGCGGCATTTCGCTGACGCGGAAATCGGGTTGGTCACAGCGACGCCGCATTATTTGAACTCGGGCGAGTCGGAAATTACGCGGAACGAGAGCGCGTATTTGCGCTACGAATCGTGGATACGCGAGGAGGAAAGCCGGCGCGGGATTTTGGCGATGGCTTCGGGATCTTTGTTTGCGATGCGGCGACGGTTGTGGCGGCCGTTGCATCGCGAGTTGGGAGACGATTTCGAACTGCCGCTGCGCGTGGTACAGGCGGGATTGCGAAACGTGCTGGAACGGCGAGCGGTGACGGTGACGCGGCTTTCGCAGGTGGATGTCGGAGCGATGTTCCGGTTGAAAGTGCGGATCGTCAGCAAGGATTTTCGAGCGCTGCGGATTTATGGAGTACTGCTGAACCCGTTTGCGTATGGAGCGACAGCGGTGGGTTTGTGGTCGCACAAACTCTTGCGCTGGCTGGTGCCTTATTTCTTGCTGGGGATGCTGCTGTGCAGCGCGTTTCTTGCTGCGCCGTTTTATCGGTTGTGTTTTTTGCTGCAGGTCGTGTTTTGCGCTGAGGCTTTACTGGGATTTTTGTGGCGAGGACGGGCGCTGAGATTTCCGTGGACGGTGCCGACGTCATTTTGCGTTGTGAATCTGGCGGCGTTGCTGGGTGTGTGGAAGTCGCTCGCCGGACGCGGCTCCGGAAGCTGGAGACCCGTGCGCGGGCAATAACTTCGTTTCATTGTGTTCTATTGTAATTCGCTGAACTCGCCGAGGCGACTCCGGCGGTGTATCGCGCTTCGTACCGGCTGGTATTTTTTTCTGGGAGTGCCAGCGTTCGCGTTTTTGCTGGCAGTGAGCCCGATTGTTTCGCGTATCTGGCTGGGGCGCTTCGAAACGGTATTTGGAAGACGTGCGAAACCGCCGTGCAACTGCTGCGCGAACGCATGGAACGCGTTCAATTTTCTGGACGGCGTGGATGGATTAGCGGCGGGCATCGCGGCGGTGATCGCGCTGGAGTTCGCGGCGCTGCCCGGCTTGGCGCTGAGCGCTTATGGACGTGCGTTGGCGTGGAGTCTGCTGGGGGCCGGCGCGGAATTTTTGTGCTTCAATTTTCCGCGGGCGAAAATATTTATGAGGGATTCCGGGAGCACGGTGCTGGGGTTCAGCGTGGCATTTCTGGGCTTGGATTCCGTTAGCGCCCACAGCGACGGTGGCGCAGCTCGTTCGCTGCTGTTTTCGTTTTTGATCGCGGGATTGCCGTTACTGGACGCTTTGGTGGTCGTGACGCGGGGGGTGATGCGGGGCCGATCGCCGTTTCACGGAGATCGTGCGCATTTTTATGATTATTTGTTGGCGGCCGGATGGACGGCGCGGAAAGTGGCGGTGAGTTGTTATCTTTTGACGGCATTTTTGGGATTGCTGGGTTGGCTTGCGATGGAGGGCCGGATTCGGCGCTCCGCGATTTCCGGATTGGTGATTATCGCGACGGTTCTGCTGGGCGCGCTGTGGTTCGCTGCGCGACGGAGAGAGGTGAGACATTCGCGGTATCGCGTGCAGATTTGAGCGGATTGGTTAGCGCTGCGTGAGGGTGCACAGCCAGGAGTGCGCTCCTGCGGCGGGCAGGGCGGTGCTACGACGGCAAAACGCTACGTCGTTGGGGTGATAAGAGTGCGGGTGCCGCGGCGGGCCCGGGCTTTGGGCGAGGTTTGTCTCATTACGTTGCCCAGGCTGACGAGCAGTTTGCGGAGCTTGGAGCGTTCTTCGAGTTCCATGTCCACCACTTCGAACGCGCGGGCTTGAGTGTTGGCGTCGCGAACGATGGCTAACACCTTCACCGATTTCGTGGAGGTGGTGAGTTTCAGACTCACCAGGCTTCCGGGATGCAGGCTTTGCTCGCAGACGGCCACGCCGCCGCCCAGCGTCAGTTCGGGAATATCCAGGCGGCAATTTTCCTTGAGGTTGGTGGTGGTGGCTGCAACGGAATGCTCGAGGCGGAGGCGCGGGTACCGGCGCTGGCGGATGGCCGAAGACTCCTTATCCACGTCGAGCGGTTCGATGGAAAATTCAGCGACGCTCAGCCCGCTGCGCGGCACGAAGGCGCGCACCCATTCGGGATCGATCTTCTCCATGGCCTGCGAAGCGACCAGGCGCAGTTCGCTGGGGCTAGCCCAGCGGAAGGCGCGACGCGTCTCGGCGATCTTGCGCAAGATGGCTTCGGCGCCCGCAGTACGCAGGCGGCCGAGCGCTTCGATGGCTTTCAACTGCAAATACTCGGTACCGCCCTTGGGAAGGTCGCCTTCGGCGATGCGCAATAAACGCATATCAGCGGTTTGATCCCCGGCCATGCCGATTTCATCCACGGCAAGCGGGCGGATCAGCGGATCGAGAAAATCAAAAACATTGAGAAGCAGGCGGCCGCGATCGGGAGCGCCGCTGGCGGCTATCTGACGGACGACGCGATCCTGCGCGGTGCGCTTCCATTCGGAAATGCGCTCGGGAAGAATCTGTTCAACGAGTTCGGGGTCGAGGCGCGCGAGTATGCCCAAGGTTTCGATGGCTTCGGTGGGATCGCCGTTGCGCAGAAGCTGGCGTAGATTCTCCAGGCCCTCGACATCCAGAACTTGCATCATCGAGATGAGCAGGTCGCAATCTTCGCGGAAGCCGGTGCGATTGAAACGGCCTGCGAGGTGAATCGAGGCCGGCACAGGCATGCGGCGTAGCAGATCCTTCAAACCGGAGGGCGCCTCACCCGTTTTGAGGGCCTCGTCGATGAATTCGGGAAGGCGATCTTCGATGCCGATTCTGGGGCGAAGATTCTTGCCGAGGCCGGGACGTTCGGCTTCGACGTATTCCACAAGCTCGACGGCGCGCTGAATCGCCGGATAGGAGCGGGACTTGGTGGCTTCCTGCGACAAGCGCACGAACGCAGCGCCAACCAAACTTTCGAGCTCGGAGTCGCGCTCTTCGGCGAGTTGCACGCCGACCAGGCGGATGGTGCTGAGCAGCAGGCGCTCGTCAAGTTTCGCGTAGGTGCCGGCGAGTTCGGCAAGGCCCATGGCAGCTTGGCGGCGCGTTTCCGCCGATTTGTGAGTGACGCAATTGGCGTAGTTCGTGAGAACTTTTTCGGCTTCGGTTTTTTCTCCGGCGGTGATCAGACCTTCGACGTATTCACGAATCTGAACTGGTGGGACGCACCATGCTTCGCCGGATTCCAGGACGGCTTTGCGCTTTTCGTTGGGCACTTGCGCCCAGAACTGTTGGGCGAGCATGTCCGTGTGCGACTGAACTTCGATACCGTGGCGCGCCATTTTTTCTTCGTATACGCCCATGATCTTGCGGAGGCTGTCCAGTTCCTGGCTCATTTCGTCCAGGACTTGGCGCACGGCGTTGACTTCGATGTCGCCGCGCTCGTAGCTTTCCATGGCGAAGCGAATGGCGATGTGCTCGGCTAGTTTCAACAGTGTGGGCTTGTCCGATGAATCGGTGGGCGCTTGCGCGGCCAGGGCGGAGAGCGCCTGGCTGACGGTGAAGCGGGCGCGGCGCGGCAGAGTGGAAAGTCGCGACTGGAAAGGCTGCGAATCGAGTTTTTGATCGGAACCTTCGCTGGTGCGAGCGATCTGCGCGAGCATCTGCATGATGCCCTTGAGTTCGTCCTCGTGAAGAGTCATCAAGCCGGTTTCGACTGCCATGGAGCCGGCGCCTGCGCGCGCGGAACGGTTGCCGCGAATACCTGCGGTGGCGTTGCCCCAGCGGCTGGGCTTGCTGGTTTGGACGCCTTCGCTGACGGCGTCGGCTAGATTCCATCCGCGCGGGCTCGAACTGCCGCCGCCGGAGGGACCTGAGCCTTTGCCGCTTCCTGGACCGTTGCCTCGGCCATTTCCGGGGCCACGACCGGAACGATTGCCGGAACCCCTGCCAGAGCCTGTGCCCGGACCGCCGCCTGATCCACCAGTACCTGCGCCTGTGCCGGCATCGCCCCCGGGAAGTTGTACTGGGGAAATGTCGTTTAGCGCGCTGCCACTCGCTTGGTGTGAGCCACCCGCGGCCGCGTCGGTCGCAGCGTTTTTGTTCAACCAGAAACCCGGTGCATCGGGAGGAAGAGGCGTGCCTGCTCCTGTGCCGCCGACGATGTTCCAGGAGCTAGGCCCGGGACCGACTCCCGCGACGTTGCCGCCTTCTGCCGGTCCGCTACCGGAGGCTTGACTGGGGCCCGCAGAACCTGCGATTCCTTTGTTTAGCCAAAAGCCAGGGGCATCGGGCGCGAGGGGAGTGCCCGCGCCGCTGCCGCCGACGATATTCCATGTGCCGGAACCGGGTCCGCCGCCGCTGCCGGCTTCTGCTGAGCCGGAGCCGGATGCTTGGCCGGCTTCGGTCGCGCCGGCGACGTAAACAGGGCTGGCACCGCTGGGTAATCCGCCGACGGAAGGAAGATCACGGGTAATCTCTGCTGCTTCAGGCGCGTAATGAAAACCGCCGCCGGGACCGGGCTCACCGAAACCACTCGCTGGTCCGGCGTCGCCGGGACCGTAGCCGCCACCAGGGCCGTAGCCATGACCGGAGCCTGAGCCACCAGTGCCGTAGCCGGAACCCACGCCGCCACCGCCATCTCCATTTCCCCCGCCATTGCCTTCACCGTCGCCGTCGCCAGAACCGCTGCCAGAACCTCGACCGCCACCCCCACCTTTGGAGCCTTCGGCAGCGACGATTAATTGCAGTAGGCGCTCTGGGTCTGCGAACAGTTCATCGGAAGCTTGCGAATTCAGGCCGAGCGTGTGAGCGGCCAATTGCTGCGCGACGGTAGAGCGTGCGACAGCGGAGTCGGCGGGAACGAAGCAGACTTCGTTCACGTGAATGTACGGATCGCCTTGGAGGGCGGTCTTCAGTTGTTCGGCGAGCTGCACCGGCTTCGCACCGGTACCGGTGGGAAAACCGCGCACGAAGCGCGCGAGGCTGGCTTGGGTAACTTTGGGAGCGAAGTGAATGCTGGCGATGCCTGCGGCGGAAAGCATTCGCGCGAAACTTTTTTCGGCTGCGGCCGATTCAAGCGGCGTGCCATCCAGGAGCAGCTGGTCTCCGGAAACCGCGAGCAGCACACCGGCTTCGTTTTCGGTGCCGGTGCCGAGCGCGGTGCGCAGTTCGGACCAGGCCGTTTCGTATTGTTTTTTGGTGCGCGGATGACCGAAATCATACATCCGCGCGAACTTGAGCAGGATGTTGAGGCTGCGAATGAAGGCGCGAGCCGCAGCAGGTCGAATGTTCGGGTTCGTCACGTATATGTGGGGCTAAGCCCCGCCTCTGCATACAAGTGTGGGGGGAAGAGGCGGCCGGGACAATGGTACCGGTGTCGTGTTTAGTACTAACGAATATCCTACAGAATTGGTGGGAGGGAGGTACTGGGACGATTTCAGGTTGCGCCGGGCCTACGCAGCCACGCCTCTAGCTCGCTGATATCGTTGAGGATAGCTAGCGCCCCAAGTTCGCCCAGGCGCGTACTACGCTGGCGGCGCTCCTCGCCCGTTCTGGGCAGAATCGCGAGAAACGGCACTTGCGCCGATTGCGCGGCGAGTGCGTCGTCGATGTTGTCGCCGACGTAGAGCGCTTCGGCGGGCGGGCGACCGTTCAGAATCTTCACGAGGCCGTCGGGGGCGGGCTTGGGATTAAGGACTTCTTCTACGGTGACGATGGTCTTGAAACTGCTGCGGACGTCGTTGCGGTCAAGCGTGTAATTCAGTTCCTGCCAGGTGCGGCCTGTGAAAATGCCCAGCTCGGCGCGTTTAGTGAGGCGCGCGAGAGTGGATTTGCGCAGGAGCCATTTCTCCTTACGCACGTTTCCCTGGCGGTTCTGGCCCCAGTAGATTTCCTGGAACTTCTTTTTAATTTCGTCGTAGGAGAAGTTGGCCCCGAGATCGTTTACCCATGCGGTCGAGAGTTTCCAATCATCGTTGAAGCCGGGGCGATTTTTCCAGGCATGGAGTTCGCGGGCGGTGACGCGTTTTTTGGTGAAGAATTTTACGGTTTGCAGGGTGGTGAGCTGGAAGGAGCCGCGGGTGTCCACGAGGACGCCGTCCACATCGAAAATGATTACGGACGGATAGGGCTTCGCGATGGAGCCACGCGACGGAGTGCAGGATTTACGGCGGCGGGCGGAATCAGGAATGGGAGCCGCTCGATTCTTCGGAAGAGTCGGAGGCGTCGGCGGCTGTGTCGATAGCATCGGCCGAGGCGGCCGCGTCGGATTCCAAGTCGAGCGAATCGGAGGACCAGGCTTCGCCGGGAGCGGCTGCGGGCGCTGAATCGTGCGCAGAGCCGGTTTTTTCCGGGGGCGCACTGGAACCTCGTCCGGCGGCAGCTGCGGCGGCGACGGGAGGAGGAGCAGCGGCCGCTTCAGCAGCTTGCAGAGTCTTGAGGCGCGCTGCTAGCACTTCGGCGAGGAGATCGATGATTAATTTTGCGCCGCTGCCGTCGGGGTCCTTTGTCGGATTGTAGGCAGTGACCTCGATCGCTGCGAGTTCCGGCTGTTGCGCGAAGACCAGCAGGGCTTCGCGGACCTCGGCGAGAGAAAGACCGCCCGTGCCTGGGTAATTCGTGGCCGTGAAGTCGGCGATCACATCCACATCAAGATGCAGGACGAACTGGTAGCCGTTGCCGCGGATGCGTTCAATGGCGGCGTGCGCCGCGGCCGCGGCGCCGACGCGCTGCACATCGCTCGCTAGAAAACGGCGTAGCGGCGACGTAGCCAGAAGCTGTTCTTCGGGAGGATCGAGGCGCGCGACACCGAAAAGCGCCAGATCAGGTTCGCGAACCAGCGGCGGCTCGCCCCAGAAGCGCACGAGTTCCGCGGCGCCGCGGCCGGCGAGGTGCGAAACGACCATGCCATCCACGCATCCGCTTGGGGTGGTGGCGGGAGTATTGAGATCGGCGTCGCGGTCCATGTAAATCATGCTGACTTTACGGAAATAGCGGCGCGCGCCGGCTACGGTGGCGAGCGCGACGGAGCAGTCCCCTGCAAGAATCAGCGGCAATGCGGAAGATTTCACGGCTTGCTCGACGCGAGGCTTCAGCGCTTCCAGCGAGGCCAGCACGCGCGTGAGATTGCGGGCGCGCGGGCTTTCTTCGTCAGGCTTGTAAAGCTGAACGGGATCGTCACCCAGATCGGCGACGGCGTAACCGATGGTTTTCAGGCGATCAACGAGGCCTGCGGCGCGCAGCGCGGTGGGTGCGCCTTCCAGGCCGGCGGACATTGCGGCCGCGCTGGTGGGGGCGCCCAGCAGAGCGATCTTGTTGGCCTGCCGGACAATCTTTACCGCCACGCAAAAGGCTCCTTAGGTTAATTTAGCCCGGGCCGGCCTGCGCGGCAGAGTTGCTGAAACTGCAGCGCCGGCGAAATTTCGTTAGTGCGCGGCTTGCCGCGCGGCAAGTTCCGGTGGCAAGGTGAAGCGCACATCTTCGCGAATCAGATCCAGGTCGCGCTGGTTGGTGAAACCCAGACTCGCGAGACGCTGGCTGACTTGTTCGACCAGAATTTCCGGCGCCGATGCTCCGGCGGTAAGGCCGAGAGTTTTCACGCCTTCGAGCCAGGAACCATCCACGTCATTCGCGTCCTCGATCAGGCGCGCGGCGACACCTGCGCGTTTCGCGACTTCCACCAGGCGATTGGAATTCGAGCTATTCGCCGAGCCGACCACCAGGATCAACTGCACTTCGCGGGTGAGCGCTTCGACCGCTTCCTGGCGATTCTGAGTGGCGTAGCAAATGTCATCCGACGCGGGCCCAACAATCGTGGGGAACCGATGGCGGAGCTGCGCCACGATTTCCTGCGTGTCGTACAGCGAAAGAGTGGTTTGCGTGAGAAACGCGAGGCGATCCGGATCGGGAACAACGAGCTGATCTACTTCCTCGACGCTGCCGACGACGATGGTCTGATCCGGTGCTTCGCCGGAGGTGCCGACAATTTCCTGGTGGTCGCGATGGCCGATGAGCAGAAGTGTGCGCCCTTCGCGCGCGAACTTCAGGGCTTCCAAATGCACTTTGGTTACGAGCGGGCAAGTGGCATCAATCACTCGCAGCTGGCGTTCTTGCGCTTCGGTGCGAACGCGGGGCGGCACGCCATGCGCGCTGAAAACGAGCACTGCGCCAACTGGTACTTCTTCGATGGACTCGACGAAAATCGCGCCGCGGCGGCGCAGTTGGTCCACTACGTACCGGTTGTGCACGATTTCGTGATGGACGTAAACCGGATTGCCGTAGGCTTCCAGCGCGAGTTCCACGATATCCACCGCGCGAACTACGCCGGCGCAGAAGCCGCGCGGGCGCACGCGCACAAGCGTCTTGGCTCCGTGATTAGTGCCGTTGATTTGGGTCAGCGTCAATTCGTTCTCCGTAAATCTCCTTTATTTTACCTGAACAGGCCGTTTGCGGCTACTTTGTTCGCATTCGCTGTGTGCTGCGGGAACGGCAAATTCACGCGCTCGCTGTGAAGACGTGCGGCCGGTGAAGCAGTGCCTAACCCTGCCCCAATGATTGCGATATGACGTGCGAGCAGCGCTGTGATCAGAGGCACGCGAGGCAAGCCTCGCGCCAGGCAAAGCAGCGGCGAGCCGCCGTACTCCAAAATGGCCTCGGTGCTGACACGATATGCGAGCACGCAAGATCAAATTGCGGGCAGCGCGACGGCGCGGGTGTTTTCGGTTAAGGATGGTCGTTACGAAGTCAATGTCAACTGCGCCCGCCTAAGAAAAAGCAGGCGGCCGCAACAAAGTCAAAAACATTCTACGCGGGCGGCCTCTCGCTGGAGGGAGTGAAGTGGAGCCTAAGCCAAACACCGAGCAGGTTCACACGCGCTGTGTAGTCCGCAGAGAGATGCACGGCCGACGATTTCCCTTCCCCAGTATGTTGCACTTTCACCTGCTCTGGCTCCAGCGCGATGTCCAGCCCCTTCGCATCGTGGACGACGGAGTTACGAAGGTCGTCATCCGTGGCCGGGCCGGTTAAGCCGATGTGTTCGGCGTTGAGTGACGCCAAGTCGCGCAGATCTTCTTCCAATTGGCGATTAGCCAGCGCGCAAGACGCAACCTGCCAGCCCGCGCTGACGAGTAAGGCGAGAGCAGCGATTCCGATGATGAGTTCACCTTTTTTCATGCGCGTTCATCGCGACGGCCCAGCCCGAGCTCCGGCCTCGTCCCACAATTCTAGCGCGGCGGGGCAATGAAGCGAATGCAACGTGCCTGATTCGCCAACTGTCCTTTCGGCCCATAAACTCGACTGAACCTGCGTGATACTATCCCGGTTCACTGACACCGATGAGGGAGCGAAAAATGCTACTGAAGGGGCAGGTGGCGCTGGTAACCGGCGGCGGGCGTGGAATCGGCCGGGCCATCGCGAAGAAATTCGCAGCGGCGGGTGTGTCGGTCGTGGTGAGCGCGCGCACAGAAAAAGAAATCGAGCAGGTGGCGCTGGAGATACAGGATGCCGGTGGAAAAGCGGCGGCGGTGGCGGGAGACGTAGCGCGCGAGCCGGACTGCGAAAGGATCGTGCGCGAGGCGCGCAACGCGTTCGGTGCGATTCACATCCTGGTGAACAACGCGGGATTGCTTGGGCCGGTGGCGCCGATGGAGCAAGTGAGCGCGCGCAGCTGGGATGAAGTGATGGCGGTGAATTTGCGCGGGCCGTTTTTGCTCTCGCGGTTGGTGCTTCCGGAAATGTACGCGCGCGGTTCCGGCTCGATCTTGAACATCGTGAGCATCGCGGCAAAGGCCGCATTTCAATTGAACGGAGCGTATGCCGCATCGAAGGCGGGGCTTATCGGATTGACGCGGACGCTGGCTGCGGAGGGCGCGCGCAAAGGAGTTCGAGTGAACGCGCTGAGTCCCGGACCGGTGCCAGAAACTATGATGTCGCAGGAACTGGGGCGCGGCCTGGCCGAATATTTTCAGGCAGACAGCGAGAAATTATTCAAGCAGATGTGCCAGGGAATATTACAGGGAAGGCCGCAAACGGCTGATGAGATAGCCGCCGCGGCCCTTTTCCTGGTCTCCGATCAGGCGAGCGCGATTACTGGGCAGACTCTGAACGTGGATGGCGGAATGGCTTTCTACTGAGTTCTTCCAGGCCCGCGTAGCTGCGACGCGCCACTGCGGCGCTGAACGTAACTCCCGTTGTCATCCAGTCGAGGCCGCGTTCGCCGATGGCGCCGGCGAGATAAATAACCCCGCCCAAAACCATCAGGAGCGCGAAGCCCAGAGCAAAGAGCAATTCTGCAGCGATTAATTCCCGTACGAAATAGACCTGGAGAACGAAGAATATTCCCAGAACGGACAAGAGGCCCTTGCGTACCTTCGCCTTTTCGATAACCCCCACCAGCATTGTCTGCAATTTCTTAAGATGCGTTTTCATGATCCTCCGACCCTCACAGGAATAGATGCACGGAGGTTTCCAAATGGACCGCGCGTAAGTGATTGAAAATGGGCAGGACAGCGGAAGGCTCGGCACTGTAAATCGACTTAAAGCGGAAAATGGTTTCTTCGCGGCGGCGGGACTCTATTCCGAAGTGAAACTAGGGGCTGTAGACTTTTTTTGTCACTTATTTTCGCCTCTGACGGCGATTACTGCATCGTTAACTGGCGAAATGACACCGCAAACAGTCGAGTTGTGTTCTGCGGCCGCGAGCGATCAGCGACCTTCGAATGGATAGCGATCCTGGGCCAGCACAGCTTCGGCGACGCGCCTGCGAATTGCAATCGTATCGAGCGGTGCATGTTTGGAGAAGCGGCGCAGGACGGCGAGTTGCGTGATGAGCGTATCGCCTTCGGCGGTCGCAGTGAGCGCGGTGCGGGCATCCTTTTCCACGCGGTCCATCGCGTCGTAGATGAAGGATCGGGCGGCATCGCACATTACGCTGGCCGCTTCCCCACGAGCAGCGCTGGCCTTTTGCGCGCGGCGCAGCGTGGATTCCATGGCGTAAACGTCCATGACGATATTGGCGAGCGAGGCCACGATTTCCTGCTGCTCGGCCAGCTGTTCGCGGAATCTCTGCATCGCGGTGCCGGAAGCCAGCAGGAAAATCTTTTTGGCCTGCTCGAGCGATTTTTCTTCTTCCGCGAAGGGCCCGGTCGGCGCTTCTTCGAAGGAAGGTCCGGCGAGGACTTCTTCACCGAGCTTCAGCGCGGCGGGAATCAGCGGCAGAACGCCGCCGAGAGCGCGTTTCATGAGCATCTGAATGATGAGCATGCGATTGATTTCGTTGGTGCCTTCGAAGATTCGGTTCACACGGCTATCGCGGTAGGCGCGCGCGACGGGATAATCTTCGTGGAAGCCATAGCCGCCGAAAATTTGCACGCCTTCGTCCACCACGTAATCCACCATTTCGCTGCCAGCCACTTTGCTGATGGAGCTTTCGATGGCGTATTCCTCGAGAACTTGCATCGCTTGCTTGGTCTTGTCGTTGCCCGCATCGGGGCTGGAGACGGCGGCTTCAATCACGCCGGCGGTGCGATACACTTCGGACTCGATGGCGTAAATCTGAATCGCCATTTCGCCGAGCTTGGCTTTGATCAGGCCGAAATCGCAGAGGCGCTTGCCGAAGGCGGTGCGCTCCTTGGAATATTTCGAGGAAGCTTCCAGAATTTTCTTGGCGCCGCCGATGCAATAGGCGCCCAGGCTAAAGCGACCGGCGTTGAGCGTGTTGAAGGCGACGACATGGCCGCGGCCGGGTTCGTGCAGGAGATTCTCTTTCGGAACCGGGGAGTTTTCGAAAAAGATGGGGGTGGTGGAGCTGCCTTTGATTCCCATCTTTTTTTCTTCGGCACCGGCTGTGAAACCGGGCGTGCCGCGTTCGACGATGAAACAGGAAAATTTCTCGCCGTCAATTTTGGCGAAGACGACGTAGACATCGGCGAAGCCGCCGTTGGTGATCCACATTTTCTGCCCGTTCAGAATGTAATTCTTGCCATCGGGCGAGAGGACCGCACGGGTGCGCGAAGCCATCGAATCCGAACCGGCCTGTGGCTCGGAGAGGCAGTAACAGGAGAGCAATTCGCCGGTGGCGATTTTCGGCAGGTATTTCTTTTTTTGTTCTTCAGTGCCGAAATAGACGATGGGCACGGTGCCGATGCCAGCGTGTCCGCCGTGGGAGACGGCGAAGGAGCCGTAGCCGGCGAGCTTTTCGGCGAGGACGGCCGCGGAAATCTTGTCGAGACCCGAGCCGCCGTAGGCTTCGGGAATACCACCGCCGAGCAGGCCGATTTCTCCGGCCTTCTTGAGCATCTGCGCCATTAGATGTTCATCTTTGTGCGCTTCCAGCTCGGGGATCGCGGGGACGACTTCCTTTTGCACGAACTCCTCGGCGGTCTGGCCGATCAGGCGCTGGTCATCGGAAAAATCCGCGGGGGTGAAGACGTCTTCGGGGCGGCAGGGAGTGATCAGGAACGCGCCGCCGCGATTGAGGACCTGCGAGACAGGGGCCGTGGCCATGGTTTGCCTCCGAGTGATGGATGCGATGCCCCGATTCTCTCGCGCATTTCCGCGTAACACAATAGGCCGGCGCTTATCGCACAAACACGCAGCTGGTGTCGGGACGCATGGCTTCCGGGGCTGGAGCCCGGCCCTTCCGGTGCAGCTCGGTGTGAAAGCAAGTGCGAATTTACTGTGTCGAAGCGGGCGCGAGTTGCAACCGCACGGAGACGAGGCGTTCTTCGCTGGTGAAGGGACCGGTGCCGTGCGTGTAGGTGACGAACATGGTTTGGCCGCCGTTCACGTTGTATTCGGGATGCGCTTGCGCGTCGTCCACGGGGCTTTGGCCCGCCGCAGGCTGCAAGGCTTCGAAGGCCGTCACTTCGGCGGACCACGGGCCTTCGGGTGCGGGAGCGGTGCGAATCACGACGTCGCCCGACAGTGGGTGATTGTAGACAGCGACGTATCTTTGCAGGTAATCGTTCCAGGAGACATTCAGGATATGGTTCGCGGTGAAAACCCACATCGCATCCCCGAGCTTGCTGGACCAATTTCCATTGCCGGCATAATAGGTCCACTGGCTCAAGTCCGTAACATCGGCGCCGAGATCCACTCGCCCCAAGACGCAGGCGACGCTGAGCAGCGACGTGTAGCAACCGTAGGCGTAGAGTGTGTCGCCAGCTATCAGAGCCGCGGAGCCGAAGCTCGGCTGATTCTCGCTGAAAAGTAGATCGGGATGCTCGGCGGTGGGATTGATGGTGGGACGTTGCGGCAAGTCCGCGAAATTTTGCCAAGTGGCGATCGAGTAGCCGACCGTCTGAAAATTGAAATTGCCGGGCTGCGCGGAAACGATTTGATAGAAAACGAGCGCGCGATTGCCGGCTGGATCGCCAACCATCGCTCCGGGCCACAGCGCCCAGCGCGCGCCGCAGGGTTGTTGCTGGCAGGGATTTCCCGCGTGGGCGGCGTTGAAAGCTTGCTCGGTTGCGGTCAGCTGCAGAAGCATCGTGGGGGCCCCGGCGGAATCTTCGCGTTCTTGGAAGGCGGTAATGCCGTCCTGGGCGTTGAAGTCGCTGGTGAATGACCACGAATCGCTGATAAGGGTTTGGCCTTCGGCATTGGGATTCGCAAGAAAGGTGTCGCCGTAGAGCCAGACTGCGTAGCCTGCGAAGACTCCGCTGTAGCCGCCATCTCTGCCGAGAATTTTAGGATTGGAGCCGATGGCGCCGAGATCGGTGGATTGCGCGACCGTGACGCCTGCCGAGGGGCCGGAACTTCCCGAGGGATAAAAGCTGCAGCCGGAAATTGTGAGCGCGGAGCAGCAGGCGAGGCACAGGGCCGCAAGGAAACTTAATTTGTGCATAATTCCCCCTCCCGCCAGTGATTCTGATTCCGGCAATTGTTGATAGATGATGCCGCAAATCGCACTTGGGTGGCCCGTCGAAGTTCGTCTTTCGCCCGAGGGGTGGGATTGCGAGATTGCTGCGAATGCACTACAACGTGGTGCATGAAGGCGGAAGTGTACAGCTGGCGATTGTCGGAGGAACTGAAGTCGGATCTGGAGCGCGAAGCGCGATTGCGCAAGCTGCCGGTTTCCTCTGTGCTGGATTTGGCCGTGCGCGATTGGCTGAAGAAAAGCGGTGCGAACGTGGCGGGAGACGAAACGCAGCGCGCGCTACATGCGGCCGCGGAAAATTGCCTGGGAACTGTGGCGAGTGGAAATTCGCGCCGCGCGGAAACGACGCGCAAAACGATTCGGCGGCGGTTGCAGCGGCGGCGAGAGCCTCGTGGCCGCTAGCACGCTGATTGATACGGGAGCGATTCTGGCGCTGCTGGACCGCAGCGATCGCTGGCACGAGGCTTGCGTCGGCACGTTTCGCCAGTTGCGGCTTCCCTTGCTGACTTCAGAAGCGGTGTTGACGGAACTATTTCATCTGGTCGGCGATGCGCGCGCGGAGATGGAGGCGGCTTGGAAGTTTGTGCGTTCCGGAGCGCTGCTGCTGGGCGCGATCGAGGACGGCGAGCTCGGGAGTGTGCGCTCTCTGATGTCACGTAACTGGGGTCGTCCCATGGATTTCGCGGATGCTACGCTGGTGTATCGGGCGAAGCGGGAATCGATTTCGGAGATTCTCACCGTGGATCATGCCGACTTTGCGACCTACCGGATCGAGGGGAAACGGCAGTTTCGCGTATTGCCGATTGATCGCCCCTGAAACCGCGACCCAGCTGGAAACGCAGCAGCACGCGCAATTTCAGAAAATTCTGGAGCCATAGGAGAGCGAGCATGGCAAATCCGGTGGTGCATTTCGAAATTGGATGCAAGAACAGCAAAGCGACGCAGGAATTCTACGCGAAATTATTCGAGTGGAAGATCGCGGAGGCTGGACCGGCGGCGATGATTGACGCCGGGAAGGGGCCCACGGGGCACATCACTGCTCTGGGGCACGAGCCGTTTCACTACACGATTTTTTACGTCGAAGTGGATGACGTGCGGGGCTACATTGACAAGGCGACGAAACTCGGAGGGAAAATGCTGGTGCCACCGGTGCCGATTCCTACCGGGACGTTTGCGTGGATACAGGATCCTGCGGGAAACACCGTTGGTCTGTGGAAGCCCGCCGCAAAGTAAATTCAGAGGAGGAATTTTCCGATGCGCAAAGCTGGATTGATGCTGTGGTTCGTGATGCTGGTGGCGATGCTGGGAATTGGTTTGCGGGCGCAGCAATCTTCAAGCGAGAAGCCCGCTAGCGCGCCGGCAATGCAAGCGCCGCAGCCGGGGCCGGAAATGCAGCGGCTGAATTTTCTGCTTGGCGACTGGACGATGGACGGTGAGTACTTGAAATCGCCGACGACTGGGAACGGCGCGAAGCAAACGGGGTGGTACAAGGCGCGTTTGGGGCCGGGCGGGTTTTCGGTCATTGCGGATTTTGAAGCGGACAGCACGCTGGATAACGAGATCGGGCACGAACTGCTGACGTGGGATCCGATGAAGGACGCCTACACCACGGTGACGGTGGGAAATGGTTTTCCGGGAGCGATTATCGGGAGTGCGAAATGGGAAGGCGACAATTTGGTGATACGGACTGAATTTGGCGCGATGCATATGCGGGCCGTCTATTCGCATGTTAGGGAGAAGACCATTCAGATTGAGGAGTCGTATCAGAGTGGGGATGCGCCTTATCAATTGATCTGGCAAGCCACCGCGACTAAGAAATAGGGGTGCGATAGCGCGCTAGACTGCGGCGCTCCAGCTGCAAGAGCAACTGCGAACCAACAGCTGCCCGGTCCCACAAGACGGGACCGGCCGCTACACAGCCCGAGACAAAATCAACGGCTCGGGTTAGGCGACGCGCTCGAAAATGCCGGCGGCGCCCATGCCGCCGCCCACGCACATAGTGACCATACCGTAGCGGGCTTTGCGGCGTTCTAGTTCGCGCAGGATTGTGGCCGTGAGTTTTGCGCCGGTGCAGCCTAGCGGATGGCCCAGGGCGATGGCGCCGCCGTTGACGTTGACGCGCCCGGCGTCGAGCCCCAAAAGCTTTATTACGCTGAGAGCTTGCGCGGCAAAAGCTTCGTTGAGTTCGATCACGTCAATCTGATCCAGCTTCAATCCTGCCAGTTTCAGCGCTTTGGGAATTGCGTAGACCGGGCCGATGCCCATTTCTTCGGGCGGACAGCCTGCCGTAGCGAAAGCGAGGAATCGCGCGAGGGGCTTCAGTCCCAGCGCGCGGGCACGCTCGGCGCTCATTACTACCGCGGCAGCTGCGCCGTCGCTGGTCTGCGAGCTGTTCCCTGCCGTGACCGTGCCGTGCGTGTGAAACGCGGGCTTTAACTTCGCAAGAGCTTCCATCGAAGTGTCGGCGCGGGGCCCTTCGTCCGTATCGAAAGAAACTTTCACGGTTTTTGGCTTAGACGATGTGGTTGCTCCGGCCGCCGCGGCTTCGAGGACGGTGTAGCTGACGCCCACCGGAACGATTTCGTCTTTGAATTTCCCGGCCGCAATGGCCGCGAGCGCTTTTTGATGGCTGGCAAGCGAAAATTCGTCGGACTGCTGGCGCGTGATGCCGTATTTCTTCGCCAGATTTTCCGCGGTGAGGCCCATGTTCAGATAGGTGTCGGGATGATTGTCGGTGAGCCAAGGATTCGCTGAGACTTTATTGCCGCCCATGGGAATCATCGACATGGATTCGGCGCCGCCCGCTACGACGACGTCCGCGCCGCCGGCGATTATCCGCTCGGCAGCAAGAGCGATGGCTTGCAGGCCGGAGGAGCAGAAGCGGTTGATGGTCATCGCGGAGACAGTGACCGGCAAACCAGCGCGCAGTGAGGCGATGCGCGCGATGTTCATGCCCTGCTCGGCTTCGGGGGTGGCGCAGCCGATGATGACGTCTTCGATTTCGGCGGGATCGAGGCCTCGCGCGCGCGCTATCGCTTCTTTGATGGCTGCGGCGGCGAGATCGTCGGGCCGAGTGGCGCGCAGCGTGCCTTTACCGGCTTTACCGACGGCAGTGCGCACGGAACTTACGATGACTGCTTCAGCCATGGTTGTTTCACCTCGAGCGGCGCAGGTTAATTATTCATGAACTCTATATTGGATGCAGCAGGAGCGAAAAAGCAACAGGACGCAGAGTGTGGCGCTGGCATCGCGCGGGCGGGACAAACATCAACCATCGACGCCTAGTGGCTGCCGCTGAATTTAATGGTTACAAGCATTTGCACGGAGATGGGCTGGCCGTTGAGCGTAGAGGGCTCGTACTTCCAGCGGCGCAGCGCTGCGAGCGCGGGCCCGCGGAGCATCGCGGGACCAGAAATGACTTTCATGTCAACTACGTCGCCCTTCTGGTCGATGGTGGTGTTCACGACGACATCACCTTGAATGCCCGCTTGCTTCGCAACCAGCGGATATTCGGGCATCGCGCGGGTGATCAGGCGCGGCTGCTTGACGGTACCGCCCACTTTGACGGGGCCGTCGGGCCGAAACTCGGGCGCTGCCGGGGCAGCGACGTCGGACGAAACGATTCCGGAGAGGGCGCCAGCGTTTGCAGAGCCTTCGCCGGGCGCCGCATCCAGCGACGGCGCTTGCACCGCTTGGTCCCCGTCACTTCGTTGCGTAGAAACCGGGTGTGTTTCCGATGCACCCTTCACGGCACCGGGCGGAAGATTCGATGCGGGCTTCGGCACGATTCTGGGCCCCTCGTTAGGTGAATCGTTGGCATTCACAACTATGGAAGGGTTGATCGCGGGCGCCTGCGCTAGCACAGCGACGGGATGCGTCGCGGAGTTATGCGCGGGCGCTAGCTCCGGCGAGGTGGCATCGGGAACGGCAGCTGGAGTTTGAAACGCAAGCGGCTGCGGAACGGCGGAAGCAGGCGGATTGGCTGCGCTGTTGTGCGCGGGGCCGCCCGTGTGCGGGCGGAAGTAAAGAACCCCGCCAACGACCGTAGCGAACAACAACGTGACGCAGGCTGCGATCAACATCCAACTATTGCTGCGCGATGCTCCGGTGTGCTCCGCGCTCGACTCGCTGCCGCCATCGAGGCGGGCGCCGAAGGCATCCACGGAAACTGAATGGCTGCCACCAAGAGCTGCGCTACCGCTGAAGGTTCCGAAAACGGCGCGCGAGCTTTGCGCGGGCGCTTCCTTAGCGTCCGCGGATGCATGCTCCGCAGCAGCGGCTGGATGTGATGTTTCGGCCGGCGGGGCCACCGCGATTCCGCGCTGGTCGCCGCGTAGCTCCGTCATGGTTAGCGAAGGCGGCGGCGCAATCGGCGGTGCGGCGAGCAAATCAATCGGCGCGATGGCAAGCGCATCGTTGGACGCGCTGGCACCAGGAGTTTCCGAAATAAATGTTGGCGGCAGAGGCTCCGGCCGGGTGTGGGCGGGTGCGGCAGGCGAGGATTGCGCAACACGTTCGGCGGCCGGGACCAGAGTGGCCGAAGCGAAGGGCTGCACATTCTCCTGCGTGCCGAAGGAAGCGAATGTTGGTTCGGGTTTGCTGGGCGGAAGCGGGATCACCGGCACCGGTGGCGGATTGAACGCTGCAGGAGCAATTGGCGCGGCGGGCGGCTGCACTACGGCCGGTGAAGGCGTCACAACCGCCGGTAGCGGTGCTACGAAAGGCGTCGGCGCGGCTTGAACAGGCGGAGCTGCTGCAGGCGCTTCGAGAATCGCGACCGATGCCGCAGCTGGAACGGCCGGCGCGGGCTGAGTGGTTGGCGCGGGGCCCTCAGACGGAAAATGGACGCCCCAATATCCTGGCTGCTGGTGCGTGAATTCGACTTCGACGTAGCCCTGCATATTCGAAAACGTGCGCACCTTGACGACGCGGCAAATCGCATCCTGGCGCGTCTTTAAATTCGTGACCACCAGCATTTGACTTACGGTGACCGCGGTGGACATGCGCAAGACGCCGCCGTGCGGAAACACAATCATGGTGCCGGTTTCTTCTTCGAAGGGTTCAGTGTGCGGAGCGACTCCGCGAGCAGCGTCGGTGATGCGCGAGCCGTGGACTTTTACCGGAACTTCGAGCGACAGCGCGTCGGCGCGCAAGCTTGGTCCGGCGGGCGCAGCGGATTTCGGCGCGGTGCTGCTGGGCGCAGCCGTAACGTCTGAAGCGGTGGAGTGTGCGACGTCGAGCGAATCTTTGGTGAGTGGCGCCATAATCCTCAACGGCGGTAGTACGCCGTCCCCCGAAAATGAAACGTAAACCCCCGCAAAAGTGAATTTTCGCGGGCTGTGCCATTCCGCGCCATAGTACTTTGGTACCTGGGGGAGAGCGTTTTAGGCACTTTCGTACGTGGAGAAGAGGGGGCGAAAGTGCGGAGGGTGGGCGATACCAGGACATCTCGAAAGTCAGAAGCACGACGAACGAACGCAGATGAACACTAATGAAAGCACACCGATGAATGCGATGCGATTTAGGAGGTTTTTCGCGCGCGCCGATGTTTGGTGCCCGGATTCCGCCGACGGTCGCGCGGGCTAGGTGAATTATTTTGCTTTGACGGGACGAAGATGGGAACGGGCGGCGTAACTTTGTAGATTTTCGAGAAATCCCGCTGGTTGAGGGCGAAGCCCACGCGATCGCGCGAATCAAGATAGAGCAGCGGCTTCCCTACCGGCACATTTGAGAAAGTCTTCACATAGGGAACGGTGTAAGACTTGTTGTCGATCTTCACTGTGACTTTTTCGTCGAGGGCGTAGCCTAGTTTTTTGAAATCGTCACCCGAAATATTTGTGATTAAGCTGCCGAAGGGATCGTCGAGGCCGATCACTTCGCCAGTGATCCCTTTTGCGTCCGTGGTTGCCGTCGGCGGATTCAGCCGAACCAGTTCGTTCACCGGCGGGCCGGCTTGCGTCCAATCTTCGCCGAGCGCCAGATGGGCGCCTGCGGGCGAAAAAATATCGCGGCCGTGAAATGTGGAGGAAATTTTGTCGCCGATCATCCAGGAGGGGTTGGTGATTTCGCGCGCGCCTTCCAGGCCGTCTTTGTCCACGATGGGAGTCATCAGGCCGTTATCAGGGACTACGAAGTATTGGCCTTTTTTTGTTTTTACGATTACGGCTTTGCGCGAAGTGCCTACGCCCGGATCAACTACGATGACGAAAACGGTGCCGGCGGGATAGTACGGAGTGACGCCTTCGAGCATGCGCGAGGCTTCGCCGATCTGATAGGGCGTCACTAGATGGGTGATGTCCATGATGCGAGCGTCTGGCGCGATGCCGACCATCACGGCTTTGCAGATGGCGACGGCGTCGTTGGCTACGCCGAAGTCGGTCATGAAGACGATAGTGGGGTGGGCACCCGGCTTCTTGGCGGATTCGTCTGGACGAGTTGCCGTGGTGGCACACCCGGCAACGGATAGCGCGATGATGACCAATAAGAATAATGCGACGCTGGAACGGGCGCGGAGGAATTGCACGGCTTCTCCTATGGGTGAACCGGGCGAAGTTAATTTTATTTTTGTCATGCGATGGGAAGCGATTATAACCCACGCCAGCGAATTGCCAACCGACCTAATCAGCGCGCAGGTTGCGGCCTCTTGCGATATTGCTCGTACAGGTCGCGATGCTTGTTGTCGGTGCTGGTTAGCTGGCCTTTGATGAAGAGGTAGCGGACCTGAGTTTGGAGTTCGAGCGGGTCGCCATTCGTGACGATTACGTTGGCGAGTTTTCCTGGCTCGAGGGTCCCCAATTGATCTGCGAGGCCGAAAATTTGCGCCGCATTCAGCATCACCGCTTTCAGCGCTTCATCGTGTGGCAGGCCGTAGGCTACTGCCGTTCCGGCATATTGCGGCAGGCGGCGCGAGAAGGCTGTGCCGAAACTGGAAAACGCGATGGGAATCCCCGCGGCGAAAAGTTCGGACGGCTCGGTGTACGGCTTGTCGTAGGGAGTGTCTTCCTGCTCGGGAAGGCGATTGGTGGGAGCCAGTACGACTGGGATTTTTTTATCTTTCAGCAGATCTTTCACTTTCCACGCTTCGGCGCCGCTGCCCAGAATCATTTTCAGATTTTGCTTAGTGCAGAAATCTACCGCGTTGCGAATGTCGCGCTCCTGATCGGCAATCACCAGCACGGGCAACTTCCCTTCCACCACCGGGATCAGCGCTTCCAGTTTCAGATCGCGTTCGTAGAGCGCAGGCGAGCCTTTTTCTTTGGCCTGCGCGTAGTGGCGCGCGCGATCGAGCCAGTCGCTGAGAGCGTTGATTGATTTGTCGTATTCCTTCTTGACGTCAGCGTAGGGCTTCTCCTTCACGCTGAAGGTGGCGAAATCGAAGCTGGCGGTCTGGATGCTGGGCCAATTGATGACCATCGCGACGGAGCGATTGATTTGCATTTCGTCCATGGTCCAACCGGCAAGGTTGAAGGCGGAAGCTTGGCCGGCGATTAACCCGCCGCTTTGCAAGTCGAATCCAGCAGTGCCGGGCGCGGCGATCACCGCGGTGACGCCGTTCGCGCGCGTGACTGGAATGTGGACGCTGGCGGGATTGACGGCGGTGGCGGCGACGAGTTCGGGGTTGTAATCACCGAGTTCGCTCACGTCCAGCGTGGCGCTTACGGCGCTTACTTCGTTCAGGCCGATCTGCGTAACGGGATCGAACATACCGGGATAAACTTCCAGGCCGGTCGCGTCAATCACTTGCGCATCCTGCGGAATCGCGATGTTCGCGCCGACTGCCGCGATTTTTCCGTCGCGGATGATCACCGTGCCATTTTCGATGGGCGCGCCGGCCAGCGTGAAAACTTTTCCGCCTTTAATCGCGTACGCGGTGGTAGTGGCGGCGGTTTGCGGCCATGCTGGGATTGCGAGAGACGTCGCTAGAACGAGGGCGATCGCGGCATGCCAGCTGAGTTTGAACATTTTCATCGCGCGCCTCCCGCTACGCCGGTCGCGGCATTTTCGCTAGCGCTAGCGTTGCCGGTGAAGCTTGCGGCCTGCGGCGGTTTCTTTTTCTGGCTGGACTTTTTGTCCGGCTTCTTCTCAGAATTATCGTCAGGCTTCTTTTCTTCGGCCTTCTGTGCTTCTGCGGCTTTCCTTTCTTTATCCAGCAGAGATTGCTTTTCCGCCGCGAGCGTGGCGCGTTCGGCGATGTCGCGCTGGCGGTCGAAATAAACTTGCCCGTCAATCAGAGTTTTCTGCACCACGGCGTAGACGCTGAGCGGGTCGTGATTGTAAATCGCCAGATCGGCGTCCTTGCCGACGTCAATCGAACCGGCGCGCGCGTCAATGCCCAGTTGAATGGCGGGATTCAGAGTGATGAGTTTCAACGCGTCATTCGCGGAGAGGCCGCCAAACTTCATACTCTTTGCAGCTTCCTGATTGAGCTGGCGAGCTTCCTGCGCGTCGTCGGAATTGACGGACACAATCACGCCACGATCCGCCATCAGTGCGGCGTTGTAGGGGATGGCGTCGAACGCTTCCATTTTGTAGGCCCACCAATCGGAGAAAGTGGAACCGCCTGCGCCGGAAGCGGCGATCTCGTCGGCGATTTTGTAGCCTTCGAGCACATGCTGGAACGTGCGTACCTTGAAACCGAATTCATTCGCGACGCGAATCAGCATCAGGATTTCATCGGCGCGATAGCAGTGGGCGTGTACGTAGCGCTTGCCCTCCATCACTTCGACCAGAGGATCGAGGTGGACATCACGGCGCGGCGGGATGAGATTTTGTTCTCCGGCGGATTTGCGTTGATTGTAATCGTCCCATTGCTTCTTGTATTCGCGCGCTTCGATGAAAGCCTGGCGGATTACTTCTTCCACCCCGAGCCGGGTGCCGGGATAGCGCGGCGTGACGCCGGGCGGCGTGGGGAAATTCGAGTGCTTGGGATTTTCGCCGAGCGCGAATTTTATGCCGGGGAGCGCGCCTTGAAACGGCAACTCGCTGGCGGGTTTGCCCCAGCGCAACTTGATGACGACCGTCTGGCCGCCGATGGGATTGGCGCTGCCGTGCAGAATGTTTGCGCTGGTGACGCCGCCGGCGAGGTCGCGATAAATGTCAATGTCATCAGGATTCAGGACGTCCGCGATATTCGCCATCGAAGAGACCGCGGGGCCGGCTTCGTTGACGCTGCCGTCTATGGCGATGTGCGAGTGGCAATCAATGATGCCGGGCATTACGAACTGGCCGGTCGCGTCAATCATCGTCGCGCCGTCGGGAGCTTTCAGGTCCGAACCTACCGCTGCGATTTTGCCGTCACGGATGAGGATCGAGCCGTGTTCGATATTTCCGTGTGTGACGGTGAGAATCGTGGCGTTTTGAATGAAGAGGGTGCTGGGATTTTGCGCGCGGGTAACTAGCGGCGCGATCATCAGGAGCGCAGCAGCGGTGCAGAGGATTTGGCGGTTCATCGGCCCACCCCTTCCACCTGCTGCGAGTGCGCGGCGGATGCGCCGTCATCATCGTCCCCTGATTTTTTTTCGCCCGGCTTTTCCGGCGGAGCCTCTTCGTGAATCACGAACCAGCGGCCATCCACGAAAACGTGTTTTACTTTTGTCTTTTCGTTGAAGATGTCGCCGTCGGTGATCGTGAGATTTGCGATTTTCCCCGGCGCGATGCTGCCGAGGCGATCGCTCAGGCCCAAAATGTCAGCGGCATCCAGAGTCAAAGCGCGGAGGGCGGCGTCTTGCGGGAGGCCTGCGTCCGTGGCCTTCTTCAGATTTTTGAAAATGTCCTTGGGTGTGGCGAGCCCGCCGGAATACAACCCGAATTTCACGCCGCCCTTGGCGAGCGCTGCGGGTGTTCCGGGGGCGCGATCGCGAAAGCGAAGTTCGCGCAGAGTTTGTTCGGCTTCGGGGTCGCCGTCTTTCGCGCGCTCCGGCCACTTCAGGCTCACCAGCACCGGGATTTTGCTCGCGACAAGAGCCGAGGCGACTTCGTAGCCTTGCTGCCCGCCGTAGAGGACCGCCCGAATCTTCCATTCGTCGGCGAGGCGCAGCGCGCGGAGGATCTGAATTGTGTTGTTCGCAGGCAGCAGGACGATTTCGTTGTTTTGCAGCGCGCGATTGAGTATATATTCCGTGCGGTCGTACGGTATACGCTCGGTCTTCGTGGGATTCGCCTGGTAGATGGGTTCGGCTTGTGCGTACCACGCGGTGTCGTCAAGCACTTGGCGGACGTAGCCAATCGTGCCCATCAGCGAATCCGGAAAACCGAAAAAGCCGCCGACGGGCTTGAACGAAACGGGCACCGCGGCGCGCGGTCGCACCACATAATCTCCGGCGCGTTCGCCCGCAAGATCTATAACGGTGGCTTGGCCGGGCAAAATTCCGCCCTCGGGGACGGCGAGCGCCGTGGTGAATCCGGCGTTGCGCCAGGATTCGATGCGCTTGTCGTCGGTTTTGAGTTCATCGGCGGCCACGCGCCACGGCGAGGTGCCTGGCCGATCTTCCGGGCCTGATGCGGCCGGACCTGCACCGCGCTTCTTCGCGTCGTCATCCTGCGTAAGGCCCAGATTTGTTCCGGCGTCGATCAGGCCGGGATAGACAGTGAGGCCTGTGCCATCAATCACCCAAGCTTCAGCCGGCACTGTGACATTGGTCCCGACCGATTGGATCAGACCCTTGGCGATGACGACCGTGCCGTTCTCGATCACCGCCCCGGAAACCGTCACGATGCGCGCGTTCTTGATTGCAAAATAGCGCGGTTCACCGCCTTCCCCACGCGCCGTGCACACCCAACCAACCAACGCGGCGGCACACACCGCAACCAGGAGCAACGAATTTAGACGACGAGAGCGAACATACATTGCACACCCCTCAGCACAATGTGTTTCACGATTGGCCCGCGGCCCGACGAATGCGGGGCGCAGCCACTTAAAAAGCGACTGATGCTAGCGGCAGTGCGGCGCGAACGCAACAACTTTGCTTGGGCTCCCAGGCACGCACGTCGCACGTGTGGATGAAACTGCGCTGGCCGCTACAAAGTCAGAGCTTTATTTTTACAAGCGCTGGCGAAACGCACATCGCACACACCCGCTAGGCATTCAGACGCACCGAGACGCAATGGGTTACCAGGGAATTCGTTGGAGTGCGGAGCGATTGGGGCGCTACCGAGGGAATCCAGGGCGAGGCCACCGCGCTGTTACTGCGGCGGCCTCCCGAAGAAAAATGAACTGAACGCTGCGAGCGCCGGCTAGAACTGCCGGATGAGTATGCCGTTGGCTACGCGATTGGTGTCGGCATCGAGCAGCAATTCGGTGTTGCTATCAACCTGGTAGTAGACCAGATTGAATTTCGCCGAGACACCGCTGGAAGAGACATTTACTTGCGCTGTGCCGCGGCCGTTGGAGGCGACCGCATTCAGGATGCTGGTGGAATTCACGGGTAGGCCCGGGATCGGCCCGCCGTTGTTGATGTCCAGCGTCCCAGTCAGCGTGGTGCTGTTGTTGACGAGGCCGAGCTGGCCGGTGATATCTTGCTCAAACGCGGCCTGAGATTTCGAGGAACCCACACCCGAAAGATTTAAGGCGAAGCTTCCCTGCACGGTGCTGACGCCTCCGCGCTGGTAGGCGGTGCCGCTTGCACCGTCCACGTTGTTGTTGGTGTCAATCTCAACCAGCTCAGCGCCAGTCGTGGATGCTGTGACAAAAGTGTACGCGGCAAACAAAGTGGTGCCCTTGCTGGTGGTGAGCGAAAGCGTATAGCGAGCCGGAACATTGCCTTCAGTCAACACATTGGCGTAGTTTCCGTTGTTGATCGCGCTGTTTATCTGCGTACCGGCGCCGCCGCTGTTATTGATGTCGAGCGTGCCGCCGCTGCCTACCGTAGCGCCAGTGATCGAAAACACCGCGCCGCCCGCGTAGGGGGCGCCGTTGGCGGCGCCGCCAAACGTGCAAACGACCCCACCAGTCAAGGGAGTGGTGACGGTGGGCGAGCTAAACGCCTCGCCGAAGAGAATGTAGGGCTGCGGCGCCGGATCGATCTCTACGAGTTTTAGGTGAGTTTGATCGATCATGTAATACGAAAAATTGATGGTGCCCAAGTCGGTGGAGTTCATCGTGATAGTGCCGCGTCCGAAAGTGTCCGGATTGGTGTACAAGCCGTTGAGTGTGATGTCGTTGGTAACCACGGTTAACGTGTCAGTGTTGACAGGCACGTAAGTGAAGTCCTGAGCGTTGACCGGCGAATCGGGATTGTTGACCTGAATGGAGTCGTTCATTGCAAGGAAAGTTCCCGCGACCGTTACCGGATTACCATTGGTATCGATGCCGAAGTAACTGTAAGCGAACCGGCCGTTGAGTGGCGTGGCGAACGCCGTGGGATTCTGCGCGTCCAGAGTGCCGCTGCCGGTCAAGGACGTGTCGAAGTCGATGAGCAACGCATGCTGATTGGTAGCTAACGTGGCTTGTAAGGTGAACGACGCCGCGACATTATTGCCAGCCGTTGAGAGCGGCAGCAGGATGGAAACACGTCCGTCCAGCGGTCCGACTTGAAACGTGCCGCCCGCCAACACTGGAATATCGAAGGCCGTTCCGGCCACCCCGGTATTGAGATCGATCTCGCCACCGGTAATCATTCCGGAATTAGAGCTGGGAGAACCGCTGGTCTGAATACCGCCAGCAACATTCCATGGGGCGCCCTCCTCGAAATCTACCCCAGTAAACGCCAGTGCATATTGTCCCGTTCCCACGGTAGTGGTTGTGAGAGACGCAGAGGAATATAGGACCTGGGCCGTGGAGGTGCCGGAATTGCCACCCGCGGCCGCGCTGATCGTCACCGTGCCGCCGGTGGGAGGCGAAAGCGGCGCAGTGTAATTTCCGTTGCCATCAATTGTGCCGTGGCATTGCGTTACGGAGCCTACAGGCGGCGCAACGCAGTCCCCGAACGCGGTGCCATTCACGCTCCAAACGACGCCCGCACTGGGTGTGGCGGTGAAAGACTGCAGGCCGCCCGCGGGAATCGTCAGCGCGGCCGGATTCACGACCAAAGCTGGCGCAGCTACGACGCTTACTGTGGCCGTGCCGGTGTCCGAACCGGAGGTCGCCGTGATCGTCACGCTCCCCGGAGCGGTCGGCGCGGTAAAAGCGCCGCTGCCGCTAATCGTGCCGCCGCTGGCGGTCCAGGTTACGGAAGTGCTCGCGCCATTCAGAAACGCAGTAAATTGAGCCGTCTGACCGGCCGGCACGGTGGAGGAGCCGGGAAGAACGACGATATCATTTACGGTGGGATGACTGCCGCCGCCGCCACTGCTGCAAGCAGACAAGCTCATCATTCCCAAAAACGCAATGGCCAGTAGCGCAAAAAAATGAATGCTCTTTCGCATCAGAAGTCTCCCCTTGGCGTCATCCTGTGGTGATCGTAAGGCTCCGGATTCCGAGCCGGGCTACAATCGCAAACAAATACACTTGCAGAGAGCGCGGCGACATTGCCGACGGTGACTGCGTACTACTCAAAAAATTCCGACGCTACCGATCGCTCGTTTTCTCCGCTGCCGCACTGCCCAAAAGCCATGAGCAAGCAGCACGCGAAATCAGGACATTCTGTTTCGCAAAAACAATGGAAAAAGTTCCACACGTTCGTACCGCACCCCAGTTCATCAAAGTACGCGAAATTCAAACACTTAGATACGAATTCGCGTAAATAGGTTTCTCCGCTGATTAACAACACGGCAACAGGACGAAAGTTGCGCGGCGGCCGCAATGCAGGCGTGATTTCGCGAAAATTAATTGCGTAGTGGTTTTCCAGTTTTTAGGGTATGCGCGATGCGCTCCTGCGTCTTGCGTTCGCCGCAGAGGCTGACGAATGCTTCGCGCTCGAGATCCAATACGTATTGCTCCGGAACGAGCTGCGGTGCGGTGATGGCACCGCCCGCAAGAATGTTCGCGAGTTTGCGTCCCACGACGCCGTCATATTCCGAGGCATAACCGCCGCGAATCATCATGTGAATGGCGAGCTTGGCTCCGGTCAAGAATTCTTCGCCGAGGACGCGGATTTGCGCGGGCGCGGGCGGATGATATCCCGCGCGCAGCAGCCCGAGCGCAGTTTGCTTGGCGTCGGCAATCTGGCGGTCGCGATTCATGGCGATCAGATCGGACGGGCGCAAATAGCCTAGCGAGCGCGCGTCTTCGCCACTGGTGGAAACTTTCGCCATCGCGATATTTTCGAATACTGGCTTGAGCGCATGGAACAGATCGAGATCTTCGCCACCCACGGAATGTTCGTTCGCGCGGATCAGCATTTCCTTCGTGCCGCCACCGCCGGGAATCAGGCCGACGCCGGCTTCGACGAGTCCAATGTAGGTTTCCGCCGCAGCGTGAATGCGCGCGGCGTGCAACGGGACTTCGCAGCCGCCGCCGAGAGCCATGCCTTGCGGTGCGGCGACGATAGGGCGCGGCGCGTATTTGATGGCCATGTTCACGCGCTGGAATTGGCGCACCGCCATGTGGATATCATCCCACTCGCCTTCTTGCGCGCTGATTAGCACCAGCATCAAATTCGCACCGACGGAAAAATTCGTGGCTTGATTGCCGATGACCATCGCGTCGAAGTCTGAACTGAGGCGCGCGATGCCCGCGTGGATCATCGCGACCAGATCGCCCCCGATGGAATTCATCTTCGAATGAAATTCGCAGCAGAGGACGCCGTCGCCCAGATCGATCAGGCTGGCGCCGGCATTTTTCTGCACGACGCCGCTGCGATCTTTCAGCGATTTCAGGATGATAATTCCAGGCGGTTCGGCAACGGGCTGCAGGGATTGCGACGGCAAATCGAAATAGCGCGTGGTTCCCTTCTCGGATTGGTAGAAGGATTTTGCGGGCGAATCCAGAACCTTGCGCACGAGCGGCGGCATTTCCTGTCCGTCGCGTTCCAGGGCTTTGGCCATGCGTTCAACGCCGATGGCGTCCCAAATTTCAAATGGCCCAAGCTCCCAGCCAAATCCCCAGCGCATGGCGCGATCAAGGTCCAAAACGCGATCGGCAATTTCCGGAACCCGGCGTGCTGCGTACAAGCACGTTTGGCTTAGGCTGGACCACAGCAGCCGATTTGCTTTGTCGCCGCCTTTGCCGTCGCCCTTGCCATCCAAAGCCGGAGCGAGCAAAGCGCGCAGCCGTTCGCGCGTGTCTTCGATCGCTTTACCGGCTTCGATCGACGGGAATTTCGCCTTCAGGCGCGGGCGATATTCCATTTTTTGCCAGTCGAGCGTCAGGATTTCGGATTCAGCGCCCTGTTTTACCTTTTTGTAGAAGCCGCCACCGGTTTTATCACCCAGCCAGCCGCGCTTGAGCATTTCGTCCATGAACGGCGGGACTTTGTAGATGTCGCGCGATTCGTCGGTCGTAACGTTGTCGTAGATGTTGCGCACAACATGCGCAAGGATATCGAGGCCGACAAGATCGCCGGTGCGAAACGTGGCGGATTTGGGCTGGCCGATCGCGGGGCCGGTGCACGCGTCCACTTCCTCGATGGTCATTTCCAGCCCCTGCATCTGGCGAATCACATTGAGTATCGAAAATGTGCCGATGCGATTGGCGATGAAGTTCGGAGTATCTTTCGCTACGACGACGCCTTTGCCGAGCCGCAGGTCGCAGATTTCGTCGAGCGATTGCAAAACCTCCGGAAGCGTTTTAGGCCCGGGGATCAGCTCGACCAGTTTCATGTAGCGGGGTGGATTGAAGAAATGCGTTCCGGCCCAATGCTGCTGAAAATCTTCGGAGCGGCCTTCGGCGATCAGGTGGATCGGAAGGCCGGAGGTGTTGGAGGTGACGATGGTGCCGGGCTTGCGCACGGCTTCGACGCGGGTGAAGAGGCTGCGCTTGATTTCCAGATTTTCGGCGACGGCTTCGATGATCCAATCCACCTGGCCGCACCAGGCGATATTGTCTTCGAGATTTCCAGGGGTGACGAGGCGCGCAGTATCGGGCGTGAAAAAAGCGGCAGGGCGAGATTTTTTCGCCGCTTCAAAGCCGGCCAGCACGATGCGATTGCGCACAGCGGGGCTTTCCATCGTCAGGCCCTTGCTCTGTTCGGCGGGGGTGAGGCTGGGCGGGACGATGTCAAGGAGGTAACAAGGGATGCCGGCATTTGCCAGATGCGCGGCGATGCGCGCACCCATCGTGCCTGCTCCCAACACGGCTACGCGTTCGATGCGTCGTTTCACTGGAGTTCCTCTGGGCGTTTACCCAACCAGTGAGGTTACAAAAGCAGTACGGAGCGGTCAACCGGAAAGACCTCGAAACAGGAAATGAGTTAAAGTGTTGTCAAGGATCCGGCATGTCAGAAATTGGAAACACCACAAAGTGGCTGGGGAAAGCCATCCGTGGCTTGCGCAGCTTCGCATATGGCTCAACGGGCGAACGGCCGAAGGTTGGGTTGGCGCTGGGCGGCGGATTTGCGCGCGGCGTGGCGCATGTTGGAGTGTTGCGCGCGCTAGAAGAGCACGAAATCCCGATTGATTTCATCGCCGGCACATCCGTGGGCGCGCTGATTGCGGCGGCTTATGCGAGCGGGACGACGCTAGAGCATATGGCGCAGCAGTCCGCGATCACACGTTTTCGCGATTTTGGGCGCTGGACACTTTCGCGAATGGGGATGGCTTCGAATGAACCGCTGGTGGATTTTTTGCATCGCTTGACGCCGGCGAAATATTTCCATCAGATGCGCATTCCGCTGGCGATCGTCGCGACGGACCTGCTGAAAGGCACTTCGATTCATTTCACGGAGGGCGAAATTGGGCCGGCGCTGCGGGCTTCGTGTGCGTATCCGGGATTGTTTCTGCCCGTGGAACATCAGGGGCATTATCTGGTGGATGGATTTCTGACGGAGCAAGTTCCGTCCCCAGCAGTGAGGAAGATGGGCGCGGAGATGGTGATCGGAGTTCATTTGGAACCGGGGTTGCTGGATTCCAAACCGCGCAACACGATTGAGGTGATCAGCCGGTCGTTCTCGATTATTCAGTCGGTGGCTAATCAGCCGTGGCGCGGAATGACGGACGTGTTGATCGAGCCGGACGTGCATCACATTCTGTGGGATGAATTCGTGAAGTCGCCGCAACTGATCGCCGCAGGGGAGGACGCCACGCGCGCGGCCATGCCGCAGATCAGAGCTTTGCTGAATCGCAGCGGCCCGACCGGTCCTGAGGAAAACGACGGGGTATTCGAGTCCGCGGAATAAAGCCGCTGAGAGCGCCTGAACAGTCTGCGGAGAAAGGAAGCTAGGCCGAGGTTTTTGACTTTGTAGCGACCGCCTGCTTTTTCTTGTTAGGCGGGCGTCTTTGACGTTGCTTGTGCATCGGCCGGTCCCGCTTTTTGGGACCGGGCAGCAGTTGCGTTTGGTTTGTCTTCGTAGCGGCGCACTTTAGTGCGCCATCAGTGGTGCGGCTATCACCGATGGCGGTCCCGCTCTGCGGGACCGCCGCCACCAAGCCCCCGCGACCTCTTTCCGCAAGCTGTCGAGGCGCGTCAGGCGCCTGCTAACCATCTCTCGCGCCGCGCGTCGAAGCAATTGTGAGGGGCCGAACTCCTCCTGCGATGACCGCTGCAACGCCCCAATCATACGCAGGGAGTGTTCGGCTCTTCTTTTTTCGTAGTCTTTCATCGCGCGTAGGCAAAATCCGAAATTCTGTAGGGTTTTGAGCTGCCACGACGTAGCTTGCGTTGGTCTTCGAGGGTGAGGTAGGTCTAGGCGCTTACATCGACGATTTCACTTCTCGCAGTTCGATTGTTACCGGTTGCCCATTACCCTTCCCGCGTTTTGTGAACCACTCGCTCATAGCCTGCTCTAGCCGTTCGGGGTCTACGGTCAAGCCTGCTTCCAGGCGGCCTTCGTCGGTCGGCAGCGTGTCGTCGAATTCCGCCGAGCCGGTGAAATTCCTCATGCAAAAACTGTCGAGCCACTCGAGCGGTGCGGGGCGCCTCTCGTTGCCAATCACCAAGTCTGCCTGCAGCTTGCGCGCGTACATGATTCTGGAAGTATAGCATCCGGTCTAGCGCACGTTTGCCTGAGCGGCAGCCAAGCGACTCGGCGACATTTCTCGCGCGAACAATCCACAAGTTGATGTAGCATTCGGGTGTTCGCGGTACTGGCGCTGCGCTTCGCGCGCTGGCGCTGGGCTCGTCGGAATGAAGTAATCGCCCGCATCGTAACCTTCTGCCGGGGCTTGTTTCGTCTGCTTTGCCGGACAAGGAGAGCGCCGCATGGCAAATTTCCTCCGTGACACCCGCTTTGGTTTCCGCTTGCTGCGAAAAAATCCCGGATTTGCCGCGGTGGCGATACTTGCGCTCGCGCTGGGCATTGGCGCGAACACCGCCATCTTCAGCATCTTTTACGCCACTCTGCTTGCTCCGTTTCCTTACCCGCAGCCGGACCAATTGGTGGTGGTGTGGTCCAGCATCGG
This sequence comes from Candidatus Acidiferrales bacterium, assembly GCA_050012455.1. Taxonomy (GTDB): domain Bacteria; phylum Acidobacteriota; class Terriglobia; order Acidiferrales; family UBA7541; genus Palsa-295. The sequence goes on from JBEKHD010000004.1 coordinate 238,173, forward strand.
CGGCCACAGGAATTCCGTTTCGGCGGGCGACTATCTGGATTGGAAGCGCGACAGCAAAGTTTTCCAAATATTGGGAGCAGTGACCGGCGAGCAATTCAATGTGTCCGCTGGCGTCGAAAGCGCGGTGCAAGTCGAAGGCAGCTATTTGACCCCCGGCTTCCTGGATCAGTTGATTGGCGACAAACCGTTCATGGGACGTTATTTGCTGCCGGACGATACGGTTCCGGGCAAAGATCACGTGGTCATCATCACGCACAAATTGTGGGAAACGCACTTCGGCGCCGATCCCAACATTATTGGCAAGCAAATCCACTTGAATGGCCAGCTTTATACCGTGATCGGAGTGCAACCACCCGGCCAGCCCGATCGCCTGGGCCGGCAATTGGTGCTGCCGCTGGTAATCACGCCGGACCAAAACAACCACGATTTTCGCCGGCTGGTTATTTTGGGGCGGATGAAGCCTGGAGTCACGCTGGCACAAGCGAACGCCGATATGGATACGGTGGCGCGCCACATCGCGGAGGATTATCCGAAATCGAATAAGGGCTGGGGCGCAACCGTCGTGCCGCTGAAGAACGATTTCCTGAATCCCGAAACAAAAAAGGGATTGCCGCTGCTGCTGGGGATGGTGGGTTTCGTGCTGCTGATCGCCTGCGCCAACGTGGCTAACTTGCTGCTGGCGCGGGGCGCGGCGCGGCAAAGAGAAGTGGCCGTGCGAGCTTCGGTGGGTGCTTCGCGGCGCCAGATATTCTCGCAGTTCCTTATTGAGAGCCTGGCTCTCGCGTCCATTGGCGGCGTATTGGGCATTGCCTTGGCGTGGGTATTAATGAAAGCGATCGTGGCCTCGATGCCGCCGTATACTTTGCTTTCGGAAACCGATGTGCGCATGAGCGTTCCGGTGCTGCTGTTCACGGTAGTCAGCGTGATGCTCGCGGGCGTGTTATTCGGCTGCGCGCCCGCGTGGCGAGCGGCGCGGATGAACTTAAATGAGGTGCTGAAAGAAGGTGGAGGGTCGGCGCGCAGCACGGGACGGCATGGCTTGCGGCGCGCGCTGGTGATTGCCGAGTTTGCGCTGGCGCTGAGCCTGCTCGCCGGCGGCGGGCTGGCGATTCATAGTCTGTGGAACCTCGCGCATGTGGACCTGGGATTCCGCAGCGATCACTTGCTCACCTTCGATTTGCCTGTAGCCCAAGGCCGCTTAGCAGATCCCGTGCAAATCACAACTTTCTATCGCCAGGTACTCGAAAAAATTCAGGCGCTGCCGGGTGTCACCTCCGCTTCGGCGTCCGAGGGAGCGCCGCTGCAGGGCGTTAGATTCGGAATGCCATTCCAAATTGCCGGCAAAGAAGTCACCGATATGTCGCAGCGGCCCCTAGCCGGCTTCAACATGGTCACGCCGGATTATTTCAAGGTTTTCGGGATCGGTATGGCGCAAGGGCGCGCATTCAACGATCGGGATCAGGCCGGCGGCGTGCAGGTAGCCGTCGTGAACGAAAAGTTCGCCAAACAATTCTTTGCAGGCGTCGATCCTCTATCTCAGCGCATCCTCGTCCAGCAATTGATTCCCGGCGTCACCAGATTCGGCGATCCAATCTCGTGGCAGATCGTGGGCGTCTACAAAGAAGTCCGCAACGGCCGTCTGGAAGAAGACTTCCCGGAAATTGACGTGCCTTTCTGGCAAAGTCCCTGGCCGCAGGCGCGCATCGCGGTGCGCGCGGCCGTGGAACCGGATAATTTGACGAGGAGCATTGCCGGAATCGTGCAGTCCATCGATCCAGATTTGCCGCTGGGCACGCCCCGCAGCATGGACCAAGTCCTTGCTGAATCGATGTCGCCGCAGCGTTTCACGGCATTTCTGTTCGGAGGCTTCGCTACCGTCGCCCTGCTGCTTGCGGCCGTAGGGATTTACGGCGTGATGTCCTTCGCGGTCGCGCAGCGGACGCACGAGATCGGCCTGCGCATGGCGCTGGGCGCAGGCCAAGGTAACGTGCTCGCGCTAATCCTGAAAGAAGGCATGACTCTGGCCGGCGTCGGCCTCGCGTTGGGGCTCTTCGGAGCCTATGCCGTAGGAAAGGTGATGCATGGCGTCCTGTTCAACGTCGCCGTGTTTGATTTTGCGGCGTTTGGTGCGGTCTCCGCGGCCTTGCTCCTTGCGGGTTTGCTGGCCTGCTTCATCCCGGCGCATCGCGCGACGCTCGTCGATCCCATGCAAGCACTGCGCCAAGAGTGAAATTCGGATTGCACGCGTGAGTTAAACCCTCGACTGATACTTGCAATTCCCCGAAGCGTGGCCTAGACTTTTCTAGTATATAAGCTTTCATACGCATGGTCGCGGCCTGCCCGCCCTGCTAGTTGGGCGGGACCTAAGCGGCTCCATTCCGGAGATCAGGTGTCCACACCACTGGAAAAATGGGTTGAGGAGTCCGCGCGTCTTACGCAGCCAGACAAGATTGTTTGGTGTGACGGCTCGGAAGAGGAAAACAATCGCTTCCTCGCTGGGCTGATGCACGACGGCATCATCACGGAACTGAATGAGACGACCTACCCGCGCTGCTACCTGAACCGCCGCAATCCCAACGACGTTGCCCGCACCGAAAGCGTCACGTTCATTTGCACCAGCAAGAAGGACGACGCTGGCCCCACAAATAATTGGATGTCCCCCGCCGACGGCAAGGCACGGGTGCGGCCGATTCTCGAAGGCTCGATGAAGGGCCGCACCATGTTCGTCGCGCCCTACATTTTGGGACCGCAAAATTCTCCTTATAGCCGGGTGGGCGTCGAGATCACCGACAGCCGGTACGTAGTGGCGAGCATGCGCATCATGTCGCGCATGGGCAAAGCAGCGATGGATCGCATCGGGGGCAGCGACAATTTTGTGCCCGGGCTGCACGCTTTGGCCGGAGTGGATCCGGAACGCCGCTTCGTGATGCATTTTCCCGAGGAAAAATTGATCTGGAGCGTCGGCTCCGGGTACGGCGGGAATGCGCTGCTGGGGAAGAAATGTTTTGCGCTGCGCATCGCCAGCTGGATGGCGCGTTCGGAAGGCTGGATGGCCGAGCACATGCTGATTCTCGGCCTGGAAGATCCAAGCGGCAAAGTGACCTACATGGCCGCGGCGTTTCCCAGCGCATGCGGGAAGACCAATCTGGCGATGATGGTTTCGGCGCTGGAATCGCAGGGATATCGCGTGTGGACCGTGGGCGACGATATCGCCTGGATGCACATCGGCGCGGATGGCACGCTGCGCGCGATTAATCCGGAGAATGGATTTTTTGGCGTGGCGCCCGGCACGAATGCACAGACCAACCCCAACGTGATGGCGGCTTTGCGTCATGACACTATCTTTACAAACGTCGCGATCAGCGGCGCGCGCGAACCCTGGTGGGAAGGCATCGGCACTCCTCCGCCGCCGGGGCTGATTGATTGGAAGGGCGAGCCTTGGTCGCCGGAAAAAGGCCCCGCGGCGCATCCGAATTCGCGCTACACCGTCCCGGCGCGGCAGTCGCCTTCGATTTCGCCGCACTGGGAAGATCCGGAGGGCGTGCCGATCTCCGCGATTATTTTCGGCGGGCGCCGCGAACGGCTTGCTCCGCTGGTGTATGAATCGCGCAGCTGGCAGCACGGAGTTTTCGTCGGCGCGACCATGGCTTCAGAGACCACTGCGGCCACCACCGGCGCTGTGGGCGTGCCGCGGCGCGATCCCATGGCCATGATCCCCTTCTGTGGTTACAACATGGCGGATTATTTCCAGCACTGGCTGGAAATGGGCCCAAAGATCCAACGTCCGCCGAAAATTTTTCATGTGAACTGGTTCCGGAAAGATGCCAACGGGAAATTCCTCTGGCCGGGGTACGGCGAAAATGTGCGTGTGCTGAAGTGGATGCTGGATCGCATCGAAGGCCGCGCTGCTGCGACTGAGACGCCAATCGGTTTTGTGCCTGCGCCGGGTTCACTTGCGTTGGATGGTTTGGCGATTTCGCGTTCCGTGGTCGATGAGCTGCTGAGCGTGGACGCGCATGATTGGTCCGCGGAAGCAGATTCTACGGCGAAATTTTTTGAGATATTCGGCGACCGGCTGCCCGCGGAGATTCGCAGCGAGAACAAAGCGCTGCAGGATCGCCTGCACCGCACCACCGTCGCCGCGAAGTAGCTCCCCGGTACATAAACTCTAAGTGTCCCGGCACGCGGCCGTCATCCTGAGCGCAGCGAAGGATCTCGCTTCGACTTTGTGCTTGGCTCGGTTGATGCCTTAAAGTGCCGCTCTCGTGGCGTACGGACTGGCAGCGCGATACCGTTTCTCGAACTCTTCCCGCGTACAAAGCGTCCGCATGTCCGAAATGCGGTCCACAGCGAGGATTCCGTCGAGGTGGTCGATTTCGTGCTGTAGCAGCTCGGCGAGATCACGTTCCGCGCCAGCTTGAATTTCCTGCCATTGTCCCTGCAGGTCCTGATAACGCACCTTGATTTCGCGGTGGCGCTCCACCTGCATAAAAATGGAAAGAAAACTCAGGCAGGCGTCCCAAACCACCATTTTCTCCGCGCTTCGTTCGATAATTTCTGGATTAGTGAGCGGCCACGGCCGCGCGCCGGGCAATTGCAGGAAAATCACGCGCGAGGATACGCCGATTTGCGGCGCGGTGATGCCTCGGCCGTATCCGGTGGTGGTGCGCCAGTGGGCAAGTGTGTCGGCGAGGTCTTGGACGAGCGCCGCGATTTCGGACGATCGAGGATTCGCGACAGGAGCGGCGATTTCACGTAATTTCGGGTCGCCCAGTTGCAACACGGTTTGAATCGCCATGAGTTCCCCTGTCTTCGCGGCGCTTCGCGCGCGCTAAGTTTTCGCCTGGTAACCTGCGCAGTGGATCACCGGCAGCGCCGGATATTTTCGATAGGCCGGATCCGCTGCGGACAGCTCGCACAGATAGAATATTGCGCCGCGATCGGATTGAATTCGCCGGGCGTGCGCGCAATCGGCGCACAGACCTGCACGCGCCCGTTCTTGCTGCGCCTCATCCTGCGTTGCCACGGGTCGAGCATAACACCGCTGCCTGGCTGGCGGCATCGTCGCGGTAACGCGGTCGCAGCCGCATTTTTTGCTGTGGACATCGGCGCGGATGGGAAATATCCTCGCTTGCAGAATCCGCCCGCAAGGAGATTTCGCTCATGAGGCCACTCGCTGGAAAGCTTGCGCTCTTTATTGTGCCGGCGCTGATCATCGGCGTATTCGCTGCCAGCGCCCAAATCACTACGCAAATCGTGTTCCGGATGTCGCGCCCGTTCGTGGTGGGGAACACCACGTTTCCAGAGGGCAACTTCGTGATTCGCGAAGTTCCGGGCGCCGCGAAATTGACGCTGGAATTCACAGACCCTCGCGGCCGTGCATCCGCCAAAGTTGAAGCGGTATCCATCCCGGCCGACCCGACAATTCATTCCGCGGAAATTGCTTTCAACAAATACACGAATCTGATGGCGCTCTCGCAAGTTTTTCCCGGACCGGGAAAACATGGATACCAGCTGGTTCCCGGCCAGCCTGAAAAGGACGCCGCCAAAAGCGAAACGCCTCTGCGCCAAACCATCCCCGCTCACGGCAATTGAATCGGCGCGATCGTCCAATTGCTGCGGCACATCTTCGCTTGCAATTCCATCTCTCCGGGTGTCTAAAATACAGGATTCCCGGGAGGCTGCCATGAATTACCGCCGCGCTTGGTTCCGGATTTCTATTTTTTACGTGATGGGCACGCTGATGCTTGCAGGGGCTTGCGCCGCGCAACAAACGCCGGCGCTGCGGGTGGTGGACTTGGTCGCGCCCGATGGCGTAATTCTCAAAGCGACGTATTTCGGTGCGCCGCAAACTGGGCCGGGAATTCTGCTGCTGCATCAGTGCAATCGCCAGCGCAAAGTCTGGGACGATCTTGCCACCCAACTTGCTGGCGCGGGGCTCAACGTATTAACCGTCGATTTCCGCGGCTACGGGGAGAGCGGCGGCAAGAGCCCAGACCGAGCCGCGTCGGCGCAGGAAGCCGATCAAATCGTGAACGAGAAATGGCCGGCGGATGTGGACGTTGCGTTCAAGTATCTGCAATCGCAGCCGGGAGTGAATCGCGGCGTAATCGGGGCCGGCGGAGCGAGCTGCGCCGTGAATCAGGCGGTGCAGTTGGCGCGGCGACATCCGGAAGTGAAATCCTTGGTGCTGCTGTCGGAAAGCACTGATCGTCCCGGACGGCAGTTTCTGCACAACTCGCCCAGCTTGCCGCTATTTTTGGCAGTGGCCGACGACGATTCTGATCCCGGCGTGGCGGAGATCATGCAGTGGATCTACGATCTTTCGCCCGATCCTGCCAATAAATTTGTGCGCTATTCCGTCGGCGGGCACGGCGTGGACATGTTTGCCGCGCACAAGGAATTACCCGGGATGATTGTGCAATGGTTTAACGCAACGCTGAGGAATTCACCCGCTCCGCCGGCGACCCATGCGCTCGTGCCGTGGTCGGCTGAATCGCGTTTTTTGAGCTTCGCGGACGAGCCCGATGGATTGCGCAAGGCCGAGCAGATGTTCGCAGACGCACGGCGCGCTGACCCGAAGGTCGTATTGTTTTCAGAAGCGGTAATGAACCGCATCGCATACGGAAGTCTGGCTGCCGGTGACATCGAGGGCGCGATCGCGCTGTTTCAAATGAATGTGGCCGTCTATCCCAACTCGCCGAATGTCTACGATAGCTTGTCCGACGCTTACCTGGCCGACGGGCAAAAAGATCTGGCGCGGCAAAACGCACAGAAGGCGGTGGAACTGCTAGCGTCGGACACGACGGACAACGCCGCACGCCAAGATGACATCAGGCAGAGCGCGGAGCAGAAGCTAAAGCAGCTCGGCAGCCCCGCACAATAATTCCCGTGAATCGCCCAACAGGGCGATTCACCCTGAGAACCAGCAGTGCTGGTTCGAAGGGCTTGCCCAACTCGGCGATTCATCCCTCGAACCGGCGGCGCCGGTTCGAAGGGCTGCGCCCCAGCTTGCCCGTGTGCCGTGCGGCAACCGTCGTGAAATCAAAGCGGCTTCACAGGCTGCGGAAAAACGCTCCAATTGTCATCCCGCGGGCGCCTTTCGCCGGAGGGATCTGCTTTTTCCTTAACGTTTGCGCGGTACCGCTCTGCGGCCGCGACAACCACCTTGTCGGCTAGGACTTAAGCAAAAAGCCTCCGCACCACCGTGTTTACTGTTGTTCTATCTTGCAGACTATGTTAACATCGGTCGCGGGCCAATTTCGTCACGATGAGTGGGATACATGCTCAATGCTACTCGCGCTTCATTTACCCTGCAAGCCTGCCCGTGGCAGGGTCGAAGGGCGCACCTGTGCGCACACTCCCCACCCTCTCCAAATCAATCGCTAGTTTTTGTCGCAATTTCCTCCCCTGCGCCCCGCCTCGCCACTCACTACTCCCCAATCACGGATTTCTAATCGCTACTCGTCAAAAAATTAGTAATCCAGCTAACCCGCTCACAACAAACGAGAAAACATTTTCTAATCGCTACTTTTTCGGCCATTTCGGAGTTTGCATCGTACTTCGCGCATCACCGCTTGCGAATCGCGCCGCTTGTATTCGATATTCTTGTGCGCTTTCGGGAGGTCCTTACGGATACTCTTGCATGGCCCTTGACCCACCCCGTTGCATTTCGAGTTTCGCCAATCCCCAGCCGCCACGGTAGAATTGCCGCTCTATGACCAAACATCCTGCTCTCACGTTGCGCTCTTTGCTGCTGTTAGCGGCCGGTGCGGCAATCGCCGTGGCGACCCTCTACCCACTGGCGGCCAACCAACGATCGGTGGCAGCGGCGCCGTCCGCGGCTGCTACGACTGCGGAGTCCGCGTCGTCCTCCAAACCGTATGTTGTGCCGGACCTTGCGGAGCGCGTGGCGAAATTCAAGCGGGTGCATATGCCCTTTAATTCGACAGGGCTCAGCGCGCGCGAGAAGGAAATGGTTACGAAGCTGGTGGATGCGTCCGGCCTGCTCGATTGCATCTACTGGCGGCAGAACGATCCGGAAGGATTGAAGCTGTATTCGTCGCTAGCGGATACGATCCACCGGCAATCGGATATCAGTGGCACACCGTTGCGTTCGTCGACTGACCACTTTGACGATTTGTACCGCTACCTGAAAATCAACGGTAGCCGTTTCGATCTGATTGATGATGACAAACCGTTCGTTGGCACTCAGCCCATGTCGCCCGGACGCGGATTTTATCCCCCGGACATGACAAAACAAAAGTTCGACGCTTACGTCGCGGCGCATCCGGCGCAAAAGTTGGCGTTGTATTCACCACTAACCGTCGTCCGAAACAAACCACGACCTAACCCTGCCGCTGAGCTGATCGCGATTCCCTATCACGTCGAGTTCCACGAGTTTCTGGAGCCGATGGCGAAGGATTTGCGCGAGGCTGCGGCGCTAAGCGATGATCCTGCGTTTGCGAAATTCTTGCGGATGCGGGCGGATGCGTTGCTGACGGACGATTATTACGCCAGCGACATCGCTTGGCTCGATCTGGTGAATCCGAAATTCGATGTGGTGTTTGCGCCGTACGAAGTCTATGACGACTCGCTGCTTGGCGTGAAAGCCACCTACGGCGCTTCGGTAATGATTCGCAACGATGCAGAAAGCCAGAAGCTCGCGCTGTATCAGAAATACGTTCCCGATTTGCAAGAAGCGCTTCCCTTGCCCGCCGCCGATCTGCCTTCCAAGCGCGGAAAACAATCGCCGATGGAAGTGGTGGACTCGCCTTATCGCGCGGGAGATTTGCTGCACGGCTATCAGGCCGTGGCGGACAATCTTCCCAACGATCCGCGCATCCACGAGGAAAAAGGCTCGAAGAAAATATTTTGGAAGAATTTCATGGACGCGCGGGTGAACTACATTATTTTGCCGTTAGCCCAGCGCACCATGCGCGCGGACCAGGCCGCGATGGCCAGCGGCGAAGGATATCTCGCCGATACGATCATGCACGAAATCTCGCACGGCCTCGGCCCCGCCTTCGCGCACACGGCGCAAGGCAAAGTGCACATTAACGAAGCGATCGGCTCTTCCTATTCCGCGCTCGAAGAATCGAAGGCCGACGTGGTCGGCGAATTCTGCTACGGCTGGTTGATTGATCACGGCGTGCTGGCGAAGGAGCGGCGCAACATTACGTACGCCTCTTACGTCGCAGGAATTTTTCGCACCGTGCGTTTCGGCGTCGCGGAAGCACACGGCGCCGGCGAAATCATGCAATTCAATTATTACGTGGAGCAGGGCGCGATCACGCGCGACGCCGCCACGGGATTCTACGTGATCGATTTTGACAAAATGCCCGCGGCCATCGCGTCGCTCGCCAAGGACCTGCTGGAGCAGGAAGCCACCGGCGACCGCGCGCGCACGGACGCGTGGTTCAAGAAATATGGCACGATGCCAACGGAATTGAGCGCACTGCTCGCGAAGACCAGCGATATTCCCGTGGACATCGACCCCGAATTCGATTTTCACCCGCCAGTAAAATGAAAATCACGAATAACGCTCGAACTTTCGTGGAGTGCGGCGGCTTGCCGCCGCTTTTCTCAAGCGAGGCTTGCCTCGCGAGCCCCGCGACGGCTCGAAATTGTCCGCTACAAAATTTCTTGAATTTCCGAGTCGATGGAAATATGCGTCTGCGCAAATCCGCTGATCTGGAAAGACTGTCCTGCAGCTTTGCTGAAATGAAAAAAACGGCTGATGTGGTAGTCCTCGTCGAGGACGTCGAAGATGTGCTCGGTCTCTTCCCGCGAAAGGCCGAGCGATTGCAGCGGCACGGATTTTCCGTAAGCGCCCGCCACCGCCAGATATTTGTCAATGACGCTGCGCAAGTTCATGGTCAGATCCAGACGTACGCGCCCGCTTCTCCGTACGGCAAATTCATATAGAAAACATTCGCTTCCGCGATGCGCTCGAACGCCGCGAACAGTTTTCGCGCTCCGTGCCGCGCGCACAACGTGACGCCGGGCGCGGTAGCGACTTGCTCCACTTCATCCAGGCTCGCGATCTGCTGATGCGAAAACCACAGCCAGGTGGCGGAAAATCCGCATTCCGCGCACGCGCCGCCCGGTTGCGTTAAGCGCCGGGCGATTGCCTCGGAAACTTCCGGCCGCAATCCTACCGGTTCGAAGTCCGGCTGCGCCACGAAAAAGTACTGCGAGAATATTTCCGCATCCGGCTCGAAGGCTACCACGCGTCCCGGGAACGTTTCCAGTTCGCTGGCAACGGCCTCGCCGAGGCAATCGCGGCAGAGCGTGATTTCCGGGCGCGGCGGCTGGCGCTTGGTGCTACGCTTTCCGCGCAGATAGAGCGTGTCCGGCAGCAGAGTGGCGATCCAATCGCATTCTTCGCCCAGGTGGATGCATTCCGGCGGCGTGCCCTTCAGCCACGCCCACCAATTGTGGCTGCGCGGTAGCAATTCGATTGCGGGATACGCTTCGTAGTAGGAAATCCGCGCCAAGGGTGCCGTTCCAAAACTTGCTTACGACGCCGTATGGTAGCAGATTGCCAGGGCCAAATGTCCAGGCGCTGCGTTCGGACGTTTGTCCGTGCCAAGGGCATCAGCTATCATGGATGGCGTTGGGCGTCACACTCGCAATATTCAATTTTGTTCGTTAAGCGAACAGGGAGGATCAGGCATGGCAATCTCGGTAGGGGCGGCCGCTCCGGATTTTACGTTGAAGGATCAGAGCCAGAAGGAAGTGAAGCTTTCCGATTTTCACGGAAAGAAAAACGTGGTGATTGTTTTTTACCCGCTGGATTGGAGCCCGGTGTGCACGAACGAGCACGCCTGCTTCGTGAATGATATGAAACGATTCGAGCAGCTGGACGCGCAGGTGCTGGGCATCAGCGTAGACAGCGCGTGGTCGCACAAGGCGTTTGCGGAGAAAATGGGAATTCATTATCCGTTGCTGGCGGATTTTCAACCGCGCGGCGCGGTGGGCGAAAAATTCGGGGTGTATCTGGCGGAGAAAGGCATCACGGGACGCGCAATTGCGATTGTCGATCGCTCCGGAAAAATCGCGTGGTTCAAGAATTACGACATTCCGACGTTGCCGGATTTGAAGGAAGTTGCCGACGCGCTAGCGAAGGTGAATTAATTCGTGGCACGGCGCGCGCTGGCGCGTGCGGCCGCAGCAGGCGCTGCGCTTTTATTTGGGCGCAGCGTCTTTGTTGGGCGCGGGCTTTGACGATTCCGTTGGCGAGTCAACCAACGGTTGTGAAAACGTGCGGATGTAATCCACGAGTTGCCAGCGCTCTTCTTCGCTCAGCTTGCCTTTGAAGGCCGGCATGGGGCGATGCCCTTCCGAAATCTTCCAGAAGAGTTCGCCGTCAGTCAACTTGCTCATCGCGTGCGCGTCGGTGAAATTCGAAGGCGCGAGCGATAGCTTCTCCGCGCGTTCTCCTTTTCCGTTGCCATCTTCTCCGTGGCAATTCTGGCAGCGGTCCTGGTAGGTGCTCATTCCCATACCGATGGTTCGCGGCGTGGAAGGAAAGGGATTCGGCATTTGCCGGGCCTTTTCCGGCGCGGTCCAGTCGCTGAGGGAATAGACGACCACGCTGCCGGCGACGGCGACGATTATGAACACAACGAACACTCCCAGCAGATTTGGTTTGAATCCAGAGTTGGGCTTGCCTTCAGCGAGTTTGTTGGAGGCCATGATTTGCGGGTTTGCCTGCGGAACTTTTTCGCTCCGATAAAATCTTCGCATTCTGGTGCGGGATTTTCAACTTCCGCGCCCGAGCGAGCGACTCGAACACATCGAATAAGTATTCGGCTACGGCAAAAAAAACCGGGGCTTCAGAGGCTAAAGCCCCTTTTTGCGCGCATTTACGGCGGGGCTGAGGCCGCGCCCTTCCGTTCCGGCCATTCGAGAGATTGGGGCTGGACTAGTGCGCAGCGTGGATGGCTTGGTATACCGAGATGAGCACGATTACGAGCATGGCCACGACATAAATGCGCAGCCCCCAGAGCAGGAGCCTCGTTCCTACCGAAAGATTTTTGCGGCCGAAATGGGTGCGGCGCTTGGCGGCGACGACTTGGTCGGCTTCGAGCAAGGAGAGGACGGCGCGCGGATCCTGCAAGCTCAGTTGTTCAGGCTTGAGGTCAACCGGCGCGAGTGCGCTTTGATTTTCCGGAGCTTCCGCGTAGTGTGAATCCAATTTCGTTCCTCCCAGACACTCTGCCAATATCCAGCAATACATTTCACCGCGAAGAATATTTATCCGCCCAGCCATTTGGGGAACACGGTGGCGAGGCCAAAGCCGAGCCCGGCAATAATCAGAAGCACGGTGACGGTGACGCCCGCGACGTTGGCCCACAAGCCGTTCACGTGTTCGCCCATCACTTCTGGATCGTTTACCAGCAACAGCAGAAAGGCCAGCGCCGGAGGCATGGCCAAGACCGCAATCACGTTGACAGTCAACACCACGAACTCGAGCGGGAAATGAGGGATTAAGACGAGAGCCGCCGCAGCGCAGGCCGAGCCGAAGAGCGTCAAATAAAAAGGCCACGCATCGCGTAGCGGCCGATTCAAGCTGTGGCCGGTTTGCATCACTTCACCGAAGGCGTACGCAGACGACGTGGAGATGGCGATGGCGGCCACGATGCCGGCTTCGAAAATTCCGAGAGCGAAAAGCGCGGCGCCGGTGTGGCCGATCAATGGCTCGAGTGCTTCGGCAAATTGCGCGGCTTGAAAATCCGCGGCGTTGATGCCGTGATGAAACAGCGGAACCGTGGCGAGAATTGCGGCGATGGCGAAGACGGAAGCGAGCAGAGCACCAAGAAGAGTATCGAATCGACCGGCGTTGATGTCGCGCGGCTGCATCCCTTTATCTACGACCGCGCTTTGCTGAAAAAAAAGCATCCAGGGAGTGACGGTGGCGCCGATGGTAGCGAGAATCAGCAGCATGATTTCGTAGCGGCTACCACCGGGAAACGGCATCCAGGTGAGCATGGCGTGACCGACGGACTGCCAATCAGGGCGCGCCAAAATTGCGGCGGGAATAAACAATCCGTTGAAGATGGCGAGGCTGAGCGTGATTCGTTCCCAGGTCCAATAGCGGCCGGTGGTGATGGCGGCTACGACGATGACGAGCGCGCCGCCGACGGCAATGGACGGCCGAACGCCGAAGAAACCCAGGCCGGCGCGCACGCCGATGAATTCAGTGACCAGGGTGAGAAAATTTCCGAAAATTAGATCGCCCATGGCAAAGAAGCCCCAGAATTTTCCGAAGCGATCGAAGATGAGTTCGGCGTGGCCGCGATGCGTGACGGCGCCAAGGCGCACCGTCATTTCCTGGACGATGAATCCCATGACAAAAGTGAGCACAACGAACGGGATGAAGAAGCCGACGCCGTAGCGCGAGCCGTCGGCGGAATAGGAAAGCATGCTGGGAGCATCATTTTCACCGAGAAAGACGAGAACTCCGGGGCCGACCAATAGCCACAGCAGGCGGATGCCTCCGAATTTTTTCGCGCGGCCTGTCCATCGTGCGCGCGCCACTTCCCAGCGGTCGCGAGCGCGATCCACGTCCTCGTGCGTGACGAGACCGATTAACTCCGGCGCTGCAGCGGATGCCACGGCGGATTCCGTGGTCGGATGTGCCGTTCGGGCTGCGAGCAGGCTCGAGTTTTTGTCGGGAGCATCCACGGGTTAACCTAGCTAAACTCTGGGTATAAACTACGCTTAACCATTGGGAAGGTCAATGGTTCTGGCGGAATGCGTGAGTAAAAACTAATCTGGAGCGATTCCCTGCTCTGCTATAGTGAACGAGAAATTCCTGGAGGAGTGGGTCAATGAGCGAGCCGGCAAATCAGCAGCAGAAGCAACAGGTGCAGATCAAGGCGGATGAAAAGGAATTACTGGGGCAATATTCGAATCTGGCGGTGATTCATCACAATGGCGAAGAATTTACGCTCAATTTCATATATTTATTTCCCAGCGTGCCGCAGGGCAAACTGGTTTCCAGCGTGATTTTGAGCCCAGCGCACGCCAAGAGGCTATTGCAGGCGTTGAAAGAAAATGTGGCGCGGTTTGAAGCACAATTTGGGACTTTGCCGGAAGGCTCGGGACCGGCGCCGGAGACGAATTTCGGGTTTGTGCAGTAGGTCTGCGTTCCCTTAGCGGCTACAGCCGCTCTGAGGTTGCTGCGGTCGCGGCACGGCTAAGGCCGTGCCCTGACGAAAACCATAAAATCTGACGCGCGGTCTGAAGCCCGCCGTATCCGGTGAGCAATTTATTGAATGAGTTTTGGGAGCATGACAGGATGGGCTAGTTCGCGTGGGATTCGGCGACGACCCAGTTGCCGCTGGGTTCGACAAATTCAAGGCCAACGGCGAAACCTGATTCGGGAGTGGTTTGGCAATAGGCGACGCGCGCGATGGAGCGGAAGGCGCCGGTAAGAGTGGAGATCGTCAGTCGATCATTTGTGTTCCAGCGGCGCGTGCTGAGGACGCGAGCGCCGTGTGGGCTGACGTTCTCTGTAAATGTAGTTTCCGTACCCGGCAGCGCGGGATGACCGGTGATTTGCACGCCGACTTCCATCGGAATGCGCGTCTCGCGACGCGGTCCCGCGGAAGTCTTTGGGACCCCCATCCCAAATCGGATCTTCAATGCTTCCCCTTTCTACAAGCAGGCCGCTACATGCCCCAGGCGAAATTTTTTCTGACCCTTCCCCTTCATGCGATACAGCGCGCGATCGGCAGCGCCCAAGAGCTTTTCGATCGTGGTGCCGTCGTCGGGATAGACGGCGACGCCGACGCTAACGGTGATGGGAGGCTGCTGGCCATCGTTCTTTAGTTGTTCGCAGATGCGTGCGGCAGCTTGCTCGGCGTCTGCTTCGCTGGATTCCGGGAGAATGAGAGCGAATTCGTCACCGCCGTAACGGGCCGGCGTATCAATCGCGCGGCTGCCGTCTGCCAAAGCGGAACCGAGGCGTTTGATGGCGCGGCTGCCGATGAGATGCCCAAAGCGATCGTTGATTTTCTTCAGGCCGTCCAGATCGAAGAGCAGGACAGCGAAGCCGCGGTTGGTGCGGCGGGAGCGCTGAATTTCTGTTTCCAGAACTTCGACGAGGCGACGATGATTCGCGAGACCGGTGAGCGGATCGGAAGCGGCTAGCTGGCTAACCTGATCGAACAGCTGCGCGTTGTCGAGCAGAGTGCCACCGAGAACGATGACGTAACTCATGACCATCATGAAATGAGCGAGTGTGTACGGTGCGTCGAGATGGTGCTGCGATTCGCTCATGGTGATGTGGCAGAGTACGTTCAAGCCCGCCGCGAGAAACAACGCGCGGTCCAGATAGGCACCGACGCGGTTCAGACGACGCGCATAGCCGATCGTCGCAGCAAGATAGATCGCCGCGGGCAGCAAATCCGCGGGCCGCGGGATGATGGCGCCAGGATGAATTTTCGGCGCGTGCGGCAGCATGAAGTAGAAGACGCTGGTCAGGTAGGCGACACCACCGACCATCAGAGTGGCCGCAGCCATTTCCTTGGCGGGTTCTCGGGCAATGGGGATGCGGCGTTCGACCGCTAGCGCGGCGAGCAGCAAAACTCCGAGCAAAGTGCGGCCAGCCAGCCAACCGTAGGAAATGGTGTCTCCCGGCGTCGGAGTGACCAACATGCCGCGATAGAAAGTCATGCTGGTGCCCGCTTCGATCAGGCCTGCCAGCACAAAGCCAAAAGCAAGAATGAGTGAAATTCGATCGTGGGTTCCGCGGAAGCGAACCAGAGCGTTGGCTGCGAAGGTGAAGCCAATCAGGCTTCCAGCCATCTGCAAATAAGTATCGAGGAGCGGGTCCGCTATGTAGCCGGAATTACGCAGGACCCAGAGGGAAACGAGAAACGCGCCTCCGGCAATCGTCCATATCAGGACGAGGCGGAAACGATGGAGAAGTCCCCAAAAGCTGCCCGAACGAGCCACAATTCCCCCAAGGAACTGACACTTGCCCGCGAACTACGGAGCAAGCTGGATGCCGTTCGTTCTACTGGTTCTAGTACTCGCTAAGATGTTTATTTTTAGCTATATAGTTAGTCAGAGGCGTCGGACGTAGGTGTGATCAGCACGCGGCTCTTCGAGGCGTGGGGTAGAAACGTTACACTCTGTTACGGGGACTACCCAAAAGCTAGAGGCTCAGGATTTGGCCGGTGGAGGGGGCAGCTCGTGGGCCTGAACGACACTTTGGAACGTGGAGCGTTTGTGTGAACCGTCGCAGAACGGCTTGCGTTCGGAGAAGCCGCAGCGGCAGAGGCCGATCTTGGTGCGACCGCCTAAACCGTAGGCATGGCCTTCCTGGTCGACCACTTCGACTTCGCCGTCAATGAGCAACGGGCCGTTATTCACAACAGTAACTTTTACGTCTGGCATTCGATCCTCCGATCGAGACTGGCTAGATTTTGGCCGCGGGCGGGCGCTTCGGACTCATCATGGTCGAGGCCGATCAGTACTTCGGCACCGAGGGATCCACATCGTCGGACCAAGCAAGGATACCACCCTTTAGGTTCAGAATTTTGCGAAAGCCCGCGCGCTGCAAGAACTCTACAGCCTCGGCGGAACGCTTTCCGCTACGGCAATGAGCCACGATTTCGCGCGAGCTGTCGAGCTCGTTGACGCGTTTCGAAAGATCGCCGAGCGGGATCAGGTGGCCACCCAAATTGCAGATCTGATATTCGTGCGGTTCGCGAACGTCGAGGATGTAGAGATCGTCTCCGCGATCGAGACGCGCTTTTAGTTCGCGCGGTGTGATTTCAGGGACGGAAGTTTGCGGCGCGGGCGCTTCTTCGCCGCGAATGCCGCAGAACTCGACGTAGTCGATTAATTTTGTGATCGTGGGGTGCGTGCCGCAGAGCGGGCAATCGGGATTTTTGCGCAGCTTTAGCTCGCGGAAGCGCATGGCGAGGGCATCGAAGAGCAGCAGACGGCCGACGAGCGGATCTCCGGCGCCGATGATGAGCTTCAGCGTCTCGGCGGCTTGAATCGATCCGACGATTCCGGGCAGCACTCCTAGCACGCCGCCTTCGGCGCACGATGGAACGAGGCCGGGAGGAGGCGGTTCGGGATATAGGCAGCGGTAGCACGGTCCATCGGGATAGCCGAAGACCGTTACCTGGCCTTCGAAGCGGAAAATGGAGCCGTAAACATTGGGTTTGCCGAGCAGAACGCTCGCGTCGTTGACGAGATATCGCGTGGGGAAATTATCGGTGCCGTCCACGATGATGTCGTAGTCTTTCAGGATGTCGAGCGCATTGTCGCTGGAAAGTTGCGTTTCGAAAGTGTCGATTTCAATGTCCGGGTTCAGGTCGCGCAGGCGATCGCTGGCTGCGGCGATTTTCGGGCGGCCTACGTCTTTGGTACCGAACAGAATCTGGCGCTGCAGGTTCGTGGAATCTACCGTGTCGAAATCCACGAGGCCGATGCGGCCTACTCCGGCTGCAGCAAGATAAAGCCCTAGCGGTGCGCCTAGCCCGCCCGTGCCGATGCATAGAACTTTGGCTTGTTTGAGCTTCAGCTGACCTTCCATGCCGACCTCGGGCATGATGAGGTGGCGGCTGTAGCGCAGGATTTCTTCTTTGGAAAGCGAGACCGGCGCGGTTGTAGCCGCCGGATTCGCGGAAATTTCTGATTTAGTGGCCATTACAAAACTCTCCCGGTTAATTGTGTGCGCCGCCGGCGATTGAGGGCACGATGCTAACGATATCGCCGTCGCGAAGCTGGGTCTGATCTTTTTGCAGGTAACGGATGTCCTCGTCGTTGACGTAAACGTTCACGAAGCTGCGCAATTTCCCATCGTCAGAATACAGGTGCTTCTTCAGGTCGCCGAAACGTAGCGTCAGCCCGTTTAGAGCTTCAGCTACGTTGTTGGCCTGCAGCTCGACGCTTTCCTGTTTGCCGGCGTAAGCGCGCAGGGGCGTGGGGATGATCACCTTCACTGGCATTCGCATTCCTCCTGCCGGCCTGGGCTTGTGCTAAACATCCGTGGCGCAGCGATTCGGGTTTGGCGGAATACTTTAACTTAGATGCTCGCAGAGTGGGCGGAAGATTCAATCCCCTCGGAGTCGTAGGCGGAGCGGTCGTCGCGCAGGCGCCAGGAATTCATATCGCGCGGCTGGCCGGATTGCACGCTGATAATGATGTAGCTGTACCAGGGCCAAGCGTGTTCGCGATCGAATTCGCTGGGGCGCGCGGGGGCGTCCGGATGCGAATGATACCAGCCGATCAGCTCGATATTTTTTTCGCGCGCGGTTTTTTCGGCCAGTTGCACATCGTCGGGCATGACCTCGAAGCGATTGCGCGGCGAATCGTCGCGGCGATTGGCTAGGGGCAGGAGCGCTAAGACTTCGCGCGAGCCGCCGCCATCGTTTTCGCGGCCGAGAATGGCGCCGCAACACTCGTGCGGGTAGGTTTCGACGCCGTGGGCGCGGATTTGGTTCGCGAGTTCTTCGCGGATTTTCAGCAGGGGGGCGTTCATGCTTCGCTCCAAAACTGTTCGGTTAGATATTTTTCGCCTGAATCGGGGAAAACCGTGACGATCACGGCGCGTGCGCCGGGTGGCAAGCGGCGAGCGACGTCCATGCAGGCCCACAGCGCGGCGCCGGAACTGACGCCGCCGAGGATGCCTTCTTCGCGCGCGAGGCGGCGCACAAGTTGGTGAGCATCTTCGGTGCGCACCGCAAGGTCTTCATCGGCTAGCTTCGGATCGTAAATGCGCGGGACGATCGCGGTGGCTAGGTGTTTCAAGCCTTCGAGGCCGTGAAAGCCGGAGTCCGGCTGAAAACTGACGCAGCGGATCGCGGGGTTCAATTCCTTCAGGCGACGCGTGGTGCCTACAAACGTGCCGGTGGTGCCCAGCCCTGCGACGAAATGCGTGATGGTGCCATTCGTTTGCTGCCAGATTTCAGGGGCTGTTGTGGTGTAATGCGCCGCGGGATTCGCGGGATTGCTGTACTGGTCCGGATAGAAATATTTGTCGCGATCGGATTCGTAGATTTCGCGCACGCGGCGGATGGCGCCGTCGGTGCCTTCGTCGCCGGGGGTGTAGACAATTTCAACGCCGTAGGCTGCGAGAATGTGTTTGCGTTCGGGCGAGGCGCTGGTGGGAAGGCAGAGCTTGACGCGATAGCCGAGCGCGGCGCCGATCATGGCGTAGGCGATGCCGGTGTTGCCGCTGGTTGCGTCCAGGATTATTTTGCCGGGCCGCAGATCGCCAGAACGTTCGCCGGCGCGGATCATGGAATAGCCTGCGCGGTCTTTCACGGAGCCGCCGGGGTTGAACCATTCGGCTTTGGCGTAAAATTCGACGTTGGGGAATCCCGTGACGATGCGCTCCAGGCGTAGGAGCGGCGTATTGCCGATGCGGTCGAGCAGGTGTTCGCCGATTTTGGCTTTGGCGGCGTTGGCCAGGTCGTGCGGGGCGACTGTTGGTTTGTTGGCTGCGTTCACGATACTTGGATCCTGTTTCGTTTATTAGGCTCGGGCGAGCTTTTCGATGCGCTTGGCGACGAAAAGCTGCGAGCCTGCGTCTTTGATGCTGCGAAAAACGCCTGATATTCAGGTATCTTCAATCAGTCTAACAGGCCGCCGGTGCGGTTCAGATTGAAACCGGGCAGCAATATTCCCATAGGTTTGCGGTGGCGGCAAATTAGTTGGCGGGCGCGGCCGGCAGGAGCGATTTTTGTCTTTACAGGCAGGCGGGCGAATCCCTATTCTGGAGTGGCCATGTGGTACGTGAACAAACTATTCGATCAGCCGACCGTGGAATCGATTTCCGCGAAGGGCTTCCTGGTGCGCAATTCCGGCGGGGTGGTTCGCATCGAAAAATATGATTGCGGAGCGGAATTGCGCAAGACGCCGGAAGGCGTGTTCCAGATGACGGAGATTCCCTGCATCATGATGCAGGGGCAATTCACCGCGTTGTGGGATGCGGGATACCAGAAATTTCTGATCGGACATGAAGGCAAGAAATTTCCGGTGCATGTGCGCCAGCTGGGCGACCTGCGGAGATTCAATGAGGAATTGCGCACGGCGTTGGGCGTGCCCACTTATTATAACGAGGCGCTGGGATCGACTTGCGCTTTTAGCGTGTATGACCGCGTGAAGGGGCGTCCCGGCGATGTGCCGGATGAGAGTGTTGGGGCGCAGGAAGAAACAGAGCACTAGACCTCGTTTAAATTCCACTGCACGTCGAAGCAAACGATAAAAACACCCGCCTAAGAAAAGCAGGCGGCCGCTACAAATTCAAAGACAATTTCAATACCTCCGCCTGCTTGCATTTTTTCTCGTACTGTTAAAACAAGGCTGACTTGCCGAGTTCGCTGGGGTCCTCAAACCGACTAATTTTTTGCGTTTTCGAGGTGGCGGCGAAGTCGCGCTACGTCCACGCGATGTTGCGTGAAGAATTGCGCGCCGATAAAAATTACGGGGACGTCGTTGGTGTAGCGCGCGCGGAGCATTGGGTCCTCATCAATATCCACTTCTTCCAGATGTGCGCCAAGCGCGGCCAGGATCGGGGCCATTGCGGCTTTGGCTTCTTCGCAGAGGTGGCAGCCTTCGCGCATGTACATGGTTACGTCGCGCGGAGAGGCGAGGGCTAGGCGGCCTTCTTCGGTGCGGCGGTAAACATCGCTGCCGGCGTCGGGGCTGAGCAGGGCTTGATTCACGAGATCTGTTACCGCGTCGAGCACCGCTTCACGTTCACCGGGATCGTTGCCTCCGACGAATTCGAATAGCGTGTGCAGGTCGAGTGAGGGGCGATCGAGTTGGTCGAAGGTGCGGAGAATGCGCTGCGCGGTGGTTTGCATGGCGTTTGTTGCGCTGACCTGAAGAGCCTGTGTGACAATCACAACGGCGGAACTTCAGCGGCTAAAGCCGTCCGGATTGTGCTCGCCTTATGTTGTGGCTGAAGCCACAACCCACAAAGATACGCCCGACGGCACTCTCTGTCACAAATACTCAATCCCGATTCAGTTGCTACGGTTTGATCGTGTAGAACTGCTGAAATGGGCCGATGGACGGATAAAACGCGCGCGAGCGATAGAGTTCGGCGATCTGGCGGATGTGGCCCAAGTCGTGGAACGCCCACTCGTTCATCAGCTGGCCGACGGTGATCGGGCCGATTTTGGCGTGTTGGCCGCCTCGGGCGAGAACACCCGGCGGGACGTAACGCAACACGGAAAGGCTGCGGTCACGCTCGTGGCAGAATTTTTTCAGGTTTTCGCGGGCTTTGGTGGCGGAGTAGCGGCCGGCAGCGTAGGCGCCGTTCTGATCGTAGGCGTCGAGCTGTGGATTATTTTTTTCGAGCATTAGCTGGAGGCGATCGCGAAAGCCTACGACTTCCACGTCCGCCAAGTGCGCGAGGACTTCGCTGATGGACCAGCGATCGGGAGCAGGCTTCCAGTGCAGCTGCTCGTCGCTGGCGGCCCAGACGATTTTTTCGATGATGATTGGAGTTTGCTCCAGGACGGGCAGGCCCGGCAGAGCGTCTGGGCTTGGTGTGGCGGCCATCGAATCCTCCGGAAAAGCGGCGCAGAAATTCTTTTATACAGGAATGCTCGGAGGTTGTCGAAGGGGTGCGTGATCGTGCATCCGTCTCAATGTGACCGACTCGAAAACTCGCGGGAAACTGAGCGCGAGAACGGATCGCGCCGAGGAGGACGCGCCGAAGCGAGCTTCGGAGAAGAGAGAGCGGCGGCAAGCCGCCGCACTCCAAAATGGGCTAGGCGGCGCAGCGAGCCGAGATTAGCGGTTGCGACGAGACGTATACGCTGTGTGATGAGATCGCGACTGTGGCGCAGCTCAGGACGCTGCGCTTGTGCGGCGCGGTGGCGCGTGGTACACCGAAGTGGAAGATTTCGCCGGGCCACGAGCGCTGATCTGGGCGCGGCGACTTACGAGGTGCAGCGGCATGGCGCAGGTACTGGCTTTGGTGGATGATTTATTTTTTCAGGCGAAAATTCTGGAGACGGCGAAGCAATTGGGGATCACGGTGCGCACCGCCACGACGAGCGACGCGTTGCTCGCGGAGATTGCGAAGGAAACGCCGAAGCTGGTGATTGTGGACCTGAACGCGCGCGGCACGCCGCTGCAAGCAATTGAAAAAGTGCGCGCGGGTCAGCCGGGCCTGCCGCTGATTGCATTTCTTTCGCACGTGCAAACGGATCTGGCGCAACAGGCGCGGGCGGCAGGCTGCACGCAGGTGATGCCGCGTTCGCAATTCACGCACGACCTTGCAACCATACTCGCGCAAGCTAAGTCTTACTGCTGATGATGAATCGATTTTTCCGCTCGCGGCTCGATGCTATTGGCACGCTGGCTGCAGTTGTGGTGCTCTTGGCTGCCGTGACGATGACACCGTCGGCGCGCGCGCAGGAGTCTGGCGCCGCGGCTGATCCGGCTACGGCTTTAGCCGACACTCTCGTGGCCGCCTGTCGCGCGAACGAGACTGAATTCGCGAATCACTTGACCGCCACGAATGCTGCGGCGTTCCGCGCACTGCCTGCGACGCAGCGCAGCCAATTGATGAAGAGGCTTTCGCTTTCCGACGAGCCGGGTAAGCCGTTGCTTTCCGCGGACAACGAAAAACATATCGTGCTGCTCTGCCGGGCTGCCAACACCACGGTGGAATACCGGTTCGGCGCGACGCGCGTGCAGGAAAATCTGGCGTTCATTCCGGTGACGGTGGTGAACAGCGAGCAGGCGGAATTCGGGATGGTGCGCGATGGCGGAGGCTGGCGCTTGCTATCACTCGGATTGGTTTTGTTCGACGTGCCGCAGCTGGCGAGGCAGTGGGCTGCGGCGGATTTGGCGGCGCGCGAGGATGCGGCGATTGCCGATCTGCGCTCGCTGGCCGAGGCGATACGGCGTTACCAGCGAGCGTTTGGAAAATTGCCGGAATCGCTGGAGCAGCTGGGCCCGGCGCCGAAAGATCAAATCTCGCCGGAGCAAGCGGCGCTGGTGCCGGCGGATATGGCCGCCGGAAAACACGGTGGCTATATTTTCCGTTACCGAATTTCGCCGGACGTGAATGGAAATGACAATGATTTTGAGCTGGCGGCCACGCCCGAGACTTATGGACGGCCCGGCAAGCGATCTTTTTTCATGGACACCGACGGAAAAGTTCACGGCGACGATAAGCGCGGAAAGGTCGCGACGGTGGACGATCCGCTGCTCCCCGGCGAAAAGGCCGCCGAGGAAAAGTGAACGTGAGATTGCGCGGCCTCAGGTATAATGCGGGTCAGTTTGAATAACATTTACCGCGGTTGAGGCCCGGTTGCTGTCCAGTGTTGCGCTGAAACGCAAAAAGGAATGCGGATGTCACAGACGAAAGTGCTAGCCGACCGAATTTATTCCGGCGAAGGAATCGCGGCGGATGCGGTGCGAATCGTTGCTGCAAATATTCTGCTGGTGTTGTGCGCGCATATCGTGATTCCCCTGCCTTGGACGCCCGTGCCGATCACCGGGCAAACTTTTGGCGTGCTGCTGGTGGCGGTGCTGCTGGGCGCGCGGCGGGGCGCGATTACTTTGGTTTTGTATCTGCTCGAAGGAGCTGCTGGACTGCCTGTGTTTCAGCCGCTGGGGCTGCCGGGACTCGCGCGATTTGCGGGTCCGACGGCCGGGTATCTGTTTTCATATCCGTTGGCTGCGTTTGTGACAGGCTGGTTGGTGGAGCGTGGCGCAAAGAATGTGGAATCGCGCGATGCTAGCTCGCGGATTGCGGCCTTGCCACTGATTGGCGCGCTGATTTCGGGTGAAACGATTATTTTTGCGTGCGGTTGCGCTTGGCTGGCGCTCGTCCTGAGAGTGAGCTGGAGCGTGGCGCTGAGTCAGGGCGCGCTGCCGTTCGTTCCTGGAGAGATCATCAAGATGGCGCTGATCGCAGTTGCCGCCGGCGGAATGCAGCTGGCGCGTCGAGACGTCTAAGCAAACAGACAGGCCCCAGTCCCCGGGTAAAAGTTTTGCAATCTCGCTATTCGGACTTCCCATCATGCCCACGCAGACCGTGCCACAGAAGCAAAGTCCCGAAGACGCACTGCGTAGCGCAAACACAAAATTCTATGCGGCTTTTGAATCGCTGGATTTGGCGGAAATGGAAGCAGTGTGGTCGCACGACGACGGCGTGACCTGCGTGCATCCGGGCTGGGATTTGCTGCTAGGCTGGGATGAAGTGCGCGAGCGCTGGGCGCGGCTTTTCGCGCACGCCAAACGAGTGCGCATTGCGTTGAGCGGCGTGTGGGTGCGCGTGGAAGGCGACGTAGGCTGGGTTTCGTGCACGCAACACGTGACGACGGCGTTTGCGGACGGATTCGACGACGCGATGGTGCAAACGACGAATATTTTTCTGCGCCGCGACGAGCAGTGGCTCCTGGTGGCGCATCATGCGTCGCCTTTGCCGGCTTCTCCGCGCTCGCCGGTGCAATGATTGCGGCGACGATTTGGACGGCTCGGCGACTGAAATGCAATTCCAGCCCGGCTTATAATGGATTGGCGTGTTTATACGAGAGGAACGCCGCATGAAAATTCGTTTGCTCGCACTGACACTGTTGTTGCTGACGATGCCGGGCGCGGCGATGCACGGCGTGGCGCAGGAAGCCACGAAGGATTCGCCACCGGCGGTTGCCGCGAAACAAATCATCCAGGAATTGGTGGCCGGACAATTTGAAAAAGTGGAAGCGCTGTATGACGCGCGCATGGCCGCGGCGCTGCCACCCGGAAAACTCGCGGACGGCTGGCGGGACTTGAACAAGCAGGTGGGCGCATTTCAAGAAATTACCAGCACGGAGACGTCGCAGGTGCAGGGGCTGCAAGTGGTGAAAATGAATTGTAAGTTTGAGAATTCAATGCTGGACGCGACGGTGGTTTTCAATCCCGACGGCAAACTGGGAGGTTTGAGCTTCCAACCGCACCAGGCGCCGCCAGCGCCATGGAATCCGCCGGGATACGCTAAGCAAAATTTGTTCAGCGAGCAGCCGCTGACTTTGACGAACGGAAAATTCGAATTGCCCGGAACACTCACCGTGCCCGCGGGCAACGGCCCATTTCCGGCCGTCGTGTTGGTGCAGGGATCCGGTCCGGAGGATCAGGACGAAACGATCGGGCCAAATAAGCCGTTCAAAGATTTAGCGTGGGGATTGGCGAGCCGCGGCATCGTCGTGTTCCGTTACACCAAGCGCACGCAAAAATATGGCGCGCAAAGCAGCGACGATCCGGTGCGGCTGACGGTGGAGGAGGAAACGATCAGCGACACACGAGCGGCCGTGGCGCTGGTCGCGACGCAGCCGAAGGTGAATCCGAAACAAGTTTATGTGCTCGGACACAGTCTAGGCGCGTTTTTGGCGCCGCGGATTGCCACAGGCGATGCGCAAATTGCGGGAATCGTGATGCTGGCGGCGAATGCGCGGCCGCTGGAGAAAGTGGTGCTGGAACAAATTCATTATCTGGCAGCTATGAATGGCACGCCAACGGCAGCGGAACTGAAAAAGATCGACGACGCCGAAGAGGGCGCGAAACAAATCGAAAACCCGGCTTTGAAACCAGACGACAAGATTAATTTTCTGGGGGCGACGATGTATGGCGCCTATTGGCTGGACTTGCGCGCTTACGATCCGCTGAAGACTGCCGCCAAGCTGAAGATTCCGATATTCATCCTGCAAGGCGCACGCGATTATCAAGTGGTCCCTTCGAATTTCCAGGCTTGGTCGGACGCTTTGGCGAATAACCGGAACGTGACGCTGCGAATCTATCCGGATCTGGATCATCTCTTCATGCATGGCACGGGCGCGTCGAAGCCGGCGGACTATGCGCGGCCGGACCATGTGTCAGCGGAAGTGGTGGAGAGCATCGCGGCGTGGATTTTGCCGAGCGAGAAGCCCGGGACGCTGGCCAAGCCGAACTGAGCGGCATCGCGATTCGCGATTTTGATGGGAACGGAAAGCGAAGCTGACGCGAGCGATGGCTCGGGCGAAAGTCAGCGAGCATAGCATCGCGCGGACCTGCGGCCGTCGCCTGTACCAGAATGGCAGCGTGTGGTATTCTTGGTTCGCTCATTCGGCGCTCCGACCGGAAGACGCACACACCTTGGTTTCTTCACTGCGACGGGTTACACGGCTGGCGCATCATAGTCGTCACGGCGTCTTCTTCAAAGCCGAGCCGGGGTGAGTGACGATTTCCCGCGAGAGCCAGGACGGACCCAGCATGTCCACACCAGCCATTTCACCAAAAGTGACAGAGATTCGCCTGGCGCATTCGCCGGACAGCGACGATGCGTTCATGTTCTACGCGTTGGCGACCGGGAAAGTGCGCCTGCCGGGCGTGAAGTTTGAACATATTTTGTCGGACATCGAATCGCTGAACCAGGCTGCGAAAAAAGAAGTGTATGACGTGACGGCGATTAGTTTTTATGCGTATCCGTTTGTGGCCGACAAGTACGTGTTGATGGATTGCGGCGCGAGCTTCGGCGAGGGGTACGGCCCGATCGTCGTTTCCGGGCACCCGATCAAGAAAACGGAACTGGCGGGACGCAAAATCGCAATTCCGGGGATGCTGACGACTTCTTATTTGGCGCTGAAGCTTTTCGAGCCGAACGTCGAGACGGTGACGATGCCCTTCGACAAGATTCTGGATGCGGTGCAGAACAAAGAGGTGGAAGCCGGACTGCTGATTCACGAAGGGCAATTGCTTTTCTCGCAGATGGGCTTGCATCGCGTGGTGGACCTGGGTCAATGGTGGCAGGAACAGACCGGGCTGCCGCTGCCGCTGGGCGCGAATGCGATTCGCCGGAAGCTGGGAGAGGATTTGGGACGCCAGATATCGCGCGTGATTCGCGACAGCGTATCGTACGCGCTGGATCATCGCGAGCCGGCGCTGAATTACGCGTTGCAATTTGCGCGCGATATGGACCCGACGCTGGCCGACAAGTTTGTGGGGATGTATGTGAACCGCTGGACGCTGGATTACGGTGAAGAAGGACGCCGGGCCGTGCGCGAATTGCTGGCGCGCGGCGCCGCGGCGGGCCTGCTTCCTGGCAACGTACCGGTGGAATTTCTGAGCTGTACGGTGAGCGAAACGCCTTCACGATCCGCCTAACGCCGAATAATTCGATTTGCGTCACGGGTAGCAGCCGTTGTCCTTCAGGCGAGCGAAAGAATGCTCCCGCCCTTCCGGCCAGACACATTCAGGTAAGATTATCGAACCCATGAGCAACTTAATCCAAAGGGGCGTGGCCCTTCGCGAATTGCTCCGTGAACGCATCCTGATTATGGATGGCGCGATGGGGACTATGCTGCAGCAGGCCAATCTGACCGCCGAGGATTTCGGAGGGCCGGACCTGGAAGGCTGCAACGAGAATCTGGTGCTGACCCGGCCGGACGTGGTGCTGGAAATCCACCGCAAATATCTGCACGCAGGATCAGACATCATCGAGACGAATTCGTTTGGCAGCACGCCGGTAGTGCTGGCGGAATACGGATTAGGCGAAGAAGCTCGCCGAATTAGCCGCGTGGCCGCGGAGCTCGCGCGCAAAGCCGCGGATGGATTTTCCAAGCCAAGCAAGCCGCGATTTGTGGCGGGCTCGATGGGGCCGACGACGCGGGCGATCAGCGTGACCGGTGGAATTACGTTCGAGCAGCTGCGCAATAATTATTTCGAGCAAGCCAGCGGACTGATCGAAGGCGGCGCGGACATTCTGCTGCTGGAAACCTGCCAGGATACGCGCAACATCAAGGCCGGATTGCTGGCGATTCAGGAATTGGCGCGCGGGCTGGGGCAGCCGATTCCGCTGATGATTTCGGTGACGATCGAAGCGATGGGCACGATGCTGGCGGGGCAAGGCATCGAGGCTTTGTGGGCTTCGCTCGATCACGTGGATGTGATTTCGCTGGGATTGAATTGCGCCACGGGGCCGGAATTCATGACGGACCACGTGCGCACGCTGCAGGCGCTGACCAACCGGGCCGTTTCCTGCTATCCGAACGCAGGGCTGCCGAACGAAGAAGGTTTGTACCAGGAGACGCCGATTTCGCTAGCGGACCAACTGGAGAGATTCATCGACCGCGGGTGGCTGAATATTGTGGGCGGGTGCTGCGGAACCACCGAGAAGCACATTCGCGCGATCGTGCAGATGGCCGAGGGGAAAAAACCGCGGCGGGCGCCGGAGCCGAATCACCGGGCGGTTTATTCCGGGATTGAGATTATCGAGGCCGAAGAGAGCACCCGGCCGCTGATAGTGGGCGAACGGACGAACGTGATTGGTTCGCGGCTCTTTAAGAATTTGGTGGCCGCTGAACAATGGGAAGAGGCG
Organism: Candidatus Acidiferrales bacterium; assembly: GCA_050012455.1. Lineage (GTDB taxonomy): Bacteria > Acidobacteriota > Terriglobia > Acidiferrales > UBA7541 > Palsa-295. Next base: position 266,509 of record JBEKHD010000004.1, read on the forward strand.
ACGGAAATTGCGCGGCGGCAGGTGAAGAGCGGGGCGCACATTGTGGACGTGTGCCTGCAAAGCACGGACCGCGAGGAACTGAACGATATTCCACCGTTCTACGAGCAGCTGATCCGCAAGATCAAAGCGCCAATCATGATTGACACCACCGACCCGCGCGGTGTGGAGCTGGCGCTGACGTATTGCCAGGGCAAGAGCATCATCAATTCGATCAACTTGGAAGACGGCGAAGAAAAATTCGAAAAGATCTGCCCGCTGGCGCGGTCCTATGGCGCGGCGGTGATTGTGGGCTGCATTGACGAGGATCCGGTGCAGGCGCAGGCGTTCACGCGCGAACGCAAGCTGGAAGTGGCGGAACGATCGTATAAATTGTTGACCGAAAAATTCGGCATTCATGCCGAGAATATCATTTTCGATCCGCTGGTATTTCCCTGCGCTACCGGCGATCAGAACTACATCGGCGGGGCCGTGGAAACGATCGAAGGCATACGGCTGGTGAAACAGCACATTCCGTTCGTGCGCACTGTGCTGGGCATTTCGAATGTGTCGTTTGGACTGCCGGCGGGCGCGCGCGAAGTGGTGAACTCGGTCTTTCTGTATCACTGCACCAAGGCGGGGTTGGATCTGGCGATCGTGAACGCCGAACGCATCGAGCGGTTTGGATCCATTCCTGAGAAAGAACGCAAGCTGGCGGAGGATTTGCTTTTCAACAAGCCTCCGGCGGAAATCTCCGAAGGGGTAGCCGATGCGGAGCTACTAAGGGGAGCGCCGGCCGATTGGCGCGAACAGACGCTCGGGCAGAAAGCAGCGATCAATCAATTTCACATTGCAGCGATCGCGGAACATTTTCGCGGGACCGGAGCGCGCAAGAAAGAGCGCGCGGCGGATTTGCCGCTGGACCAACGGCTCGCGAATTACATTATCGAAGGCTCGAAAGACGGGCTGGTCGACGACCTGAATCGCAAACTCGCGGAAAACGCTGCTCCGCTGGACGTGATCAATGGCCCGCTGATGGCCGGGATGGGCGAAGTGGGGCGCCTCTTCAACAACAACGAACTGATCGTTGCAGAGGTATTGCAGTCCGCCGAAGCGATGAAGGCCGCCGTGGGACATTTGGAACAATTCATGGAGAAGGCGGACACGGATAAGCGCGCGAAAGTGATGCTGGCGACGGTGAAGGGCGATGTGCACGACATCGGGAAAAATCTCGTCGAGATTATTTTGAAAAATAACGGCTACGACGTGATCAACCTGGGAATCAAGGTGCCGCCCGAGGAATTGATTCGCGCGCATCGCGAGCACCGGCCGGATGCCATCGGACTTTCGGGATTGCTTGTGAAGAGCGCGCAGCAGATGGTGATTACCGCGAGCGACTTGCGCGAAGCCGGTATCACGGTGCCGCTGCTGGTGGGTGGCGCGGCGCTCTCCGATAAATTCACGCGTTTGAAAATCGCGCCGCAATACAGCCAGGCGGTCTGCTACGCGAAGGATGCGATGACTGGTTTGCGTTTGATGAACGAGCTAAGCGATCCGGTGCGCCGGGACAACGTGCTGCAGCAACACACGCATGTGGGAACCGCGGTGCTGGACGAACCGGCGCCGGAGCCGCTGGCGCCCGCGGGCGAAGAGCGCTCGCCGCACATACGCATTGATTTGCCGATTCCTCCGGTCGCCTACACTGAACGGAAAGTTCGCAACGTGCCGGATTTGAATGAGGTGTGGAGTTACATCAATCCGTTCATGCTATTCGGGCGGCACCTGGGCTTTCGCGGAAATTTCGAGAAGGCGCTAGCCGAACACGACGCGCGCGCGATCGAACTGAACCAGAACATGGAGGAAGTAAAGCAGCAGGCCGCCGAATTCATGAAGATTGGGGCGGCGTGGCAATTTTTCGAGGCTGAGCGGCGCGGGAATTCCATCGCGCTATTCGCTCCGGGGGAAAATGCGCCGGTCCACACATTCCATTTTCAGCGGCAGCGGTTGGGCGACAAGCTTTGCCTGAGCGATTACGTACTCCCGCCGCAGAACGGCGCGCGAGACCACGTGGCGCTGTTCGTAGTTACCGCGGGCGCGGGGATCCGCGAAAAATCGGAAGAGGCAAAAGCGGCCGGGCGCTATCTTTATTCGCACGGTTTGCAGGCGCTCGCGATCGAGACGGCGGAGGCTTGCGCCGAATGGCTGCATCGCCGCATCCGCGAGGATTGGGGCTTCCCCGATCCGACAACGATGACCATGCCAGACCGATTCACTTCGCGCTACCGCGGCAAACGCTACAGCTTCGGTTATCCGGCTTGCCCTAACCTCGAAGATCAAGCCGGAATCTGGATGCTCTTGCGGCCGGAAGCGATCGGCGTGCACTTGACGGAAGGAATGATGATGGATCCGGAGGCTAGCGTGAGCGCGCTCGTCTTCCATCATCCCGATTGCACTTACTTTTCCGTCGGGGAATAGTTCCGCACGACTTCAGCAGAAATGTCGGCAACATTTACCGCAGAAGCGCAAAGGACGCAGAGAAAGGCGGCTCTTCGGTGCTGCGTTCTTGAGCGCGCCTTGTTTGAGGCCCTTCCCCGGGCGAACTTCCGCGCTGCCCTTGACGCCTTTCCGCGTTTCGACTAAGTTTCTTCCAGTTTCTCGCGCCGATTTAGAGGGTCCTTCTATGGGTAGTGTCGCACCAGGATTGTATCTTTCGAGCACGGGAAGCTATCCGCGCGTCGGAGACGCTCCTGAATTGCAAGTCTTGCAGCACACCATCGCGGCGCTGGACCGCGGCGAGCGCACCACCGCCGATTTGCTGGACGCGCAAAATAACGTGACGCGCGGAGCGATCGCCGACCAAGTGAAGGCGGGGCTGGATATCGTAACCGACGGGCAGATTCGCTGGAACGACCCGATCTCTTACCTGCCTGCGAAACTGGACAATATTGAACTGCAAGGCTCGGTTCCCTTTTTCGATACCGAAAAGCTTTGCAGGCAGCCGCTTTTTACTGGCGTGCCGCTGCGGCGCGGCAACCTGGTGGTGGCGGAGTACAGTTTTGCGCGCAATGCTCTGGGCCACTTGCCGACGCCGGCGAATAAAGCCGGAAAACTGGCGATCAAGCCAGTCTTGACCGGGCCGTACACGCTCGCAAAGTTTTCGCTCTCCGGACGCACGGTTAATGGAGGCGCCGCCACCCCCGCCACTCTGGAAGCGCGCGCCATCGCCTACGGCGAGATTCTGGCGCCGGAGATTGAAGCGCTATCGCAATGCGGCGCGGAAATGATTCAGATTGACGAACCGGCGATTCTGCGGAATCCGGGCGATTGGGCCATCTTCGAGCGCGCGCTCCAGCCGCTGCTGCAAGCGCGGGACAAGGCCAAGAAAACCAATCGGAAACTGGAGCTAGCGCTGTATGTATATTTTGACGACTGCGCGACCTTATACGAAAAACTGCTGCAACTTCCAGTGGATATTGTGGGCCTGGACTTGGTTTCGAGCCCCAAGCTGGGCGAGATGATCATCTCCATTGGGTCGCCTAAGCCGCTGGCGCTGGGCCTGGTGGACGGACGCAACAAACAGATGGAACAGACCGCGGATTTAGCGCGCCTGGTGCAGCGCATCTTTCCGCGCATCCAGGGAGGCCGAGCTTATTTGGGCCCTTCTTGCGGGCTGGAATATTTGACCGCCGAAGCGGCGCTCGCGAAATTCGCGCTACTGCCCAAGATACTCGCGGAATTGAACGGCTAACGCCCAGGCCTGTTAACGCAGAAAGCGCATCGCGAACAAAAACTGTTCCGCGACGGTACACGGACCCCCAAATCGAAATGTTGCCAGCCGATTAACTCACAGTAGTACCGCGAAGCTATATTCCCGAAACGACAATAGCTGATAGACTCCGGCGCCGCTTCCTCGCGTGGCAGCTGGTATTCCTAGTGGTAACATCAGCGCCATGACACAGCGAAAGCTTCATCGAGTTTCCGAATCTGTGGCGGAATCTGCTCAATTGGCTGAGTTTGACCCCGGTATGGAAGAATACGCGCGCCAGGCCAGCGCCACACCGGGCCTTTCCGCGCACGTTCGACAACTGCGAAATCGGAATCAGGGCATTTCGCGTTGGCTGGTTCTAGCCATTTTCGCCGGAGCCGTGGTAGCACTCGCGATGGTGCAATTCGCGGTTCGTTGATGGATCCACTTCCCGCCTCGCCTCGCAGCCCTGACGCGCTGTGCCAGTTTGGAACCGCGCAAAAAATCATTAACTCTTTGGAAATTTTGTTTCGGTCGTTAGTCGTTGGTGCTAGTATGCGGGCAATGCCCAGCCAAATTGCGGAACGCGCCGAGGCGCGTTCGACGGAGCCTGCGCCGTTAGCGGATGTGCTCTCCGCCGCTGAACGAGCAGCCGGAGCTAAGATCCTTGACGGTCCCGACCCTTCGATTCACATGCTGGGCTTGCCGCAATCGCATCCGCAGTTGGGCCGTTGGGTGGCGCTGGCAATTCTAACGGGCGCAATCGTGGCGCTTACGCTGATTGGAATTTTGGCTCGCTAGCGCGAGATTCGCTCTGCCGGTTTCTTCCGTCTCGCATCTTCGATAGCTGAAGTGGAACCACTTTCGATGCCGCCTGTCTCAGATAGCCTACCTTGCCGTGCGCTTTTCTTCGGTGCTAGCATCGTGACAGTGCCTCCCGAATTCAACGACGACCCACACGACTCGGCCAGCGCGCCTGCTGCGGAGCGAGGTGCACGCCAACCCGTCGAAGACACAGGGGAGGATTCGCTGGACTTTGCCGAGTCCGCGGAACCGCCTCGTGGGCTGATGCGCAAACGCCCGCACGTGGCGGTGTGGATTCTGGCGGCGTTATTGCTGGGCGGATTAATCGCCTTAATACTCGTGGGAATTGCTTCCGACTGACTACGCTTTCTTGCGACGAACTGCTGCGCCGGCCTCCGCGCGTTCGACGTGCCTCTACGCTATTGACGGAATCGCGATTTCCATTGACCATAGTGTTCCTGCTCCGAGGGCCAAATGCGGCGAATTCTTTCCACTTACCGGTTTGTGAACCAGCCGCTGGGCGCGGCTCTGCTGGCGGAAATCGCGCAGGCCGGATTTTCCGCGGTGGAGATTTTCTGCGCTTCGCAGCATTTCAGTTATCGCGACGCGCAGCGAGTGCGCGAAATCGGCGATGCACTGGGCGAATATCGCCTGGGTCTGCATTCCGTGCATTCGCCGACAGACCGCGACCGTTCGCCCGGCCGAGAGAGCGGTGTGGTGATTTCCATATCCGATCCCGAGCGCATTCGCCGCTTGGATGCGGTGGATGAGATTAAACGCGTGCTGGACGTCGCGGAACAGGTTCCGTTCCAATATTTGATCCAGCATATAGGGCATGGCAGGCAGTCGGCGGATCCACGCAAGCTCGAAGCGGCTTTCACATCGCTGGAAAGTTTGTCCATGTTTGCGAAAGCGCGCGGCGTGACGATTGCGCTGGAAAATACGCCGGATGAGCTGGGCGCGCCGGCTTCGCTGCAGCATTTCATCACCGATACGCATTTGCACGATTTGAAGTTGTGCTTCGATATCGGCCATGCGCACATCGAAGAAGGCGTGCAGGCCAGCTTTGACGCGATGCGCGAGCGCGTGGTGACCACGCATATTCATGATAATCATGGCGACAAGGACGAGCATCTGCTGCCTTTTGAAGGATCCGTTGATTGGGACGCGACGCTGGCGGGGCTCGCGGAAGCGCCGGCGGAGTTGCCGTTTGTATTCGAAATCAAGGCACAGGCGGGCGCGGCTGGGCCGACACTGGAGCAGATTCGCGAGGCTTGCGACAAGCTGGACGAAAAATTCGAGAAGCAGAAGTAGCGCGCGGGCTGATGTCTTGATGTCGAACTACATGCCATGAAGTCCAGGCCGTAATGATTCGCGGCAAATAATCCAACGGAAAGACTACATGACCCAGGAAGCACAGGCGGCGGTTCCAATTATCACAATTGAGCAAGCGGGGGCGCATGCGGGCGGCACTGTGACGATTCGCGGCTGGCTTTACAACCTGCGCGAATCGGGAAAGCTGCTGTTCCCGATCTTCCGCGATGGCACGGGCATCCTGCAGGGAGTTGTCTCGCAGAAGGAACATCCGGAAGTTTTCAGCGCCCTCAAGGGGCTGCCCCAAGAATCCAGTGTGATTGCCACGGGCGCGATTCGCGCCGAACCGCGGGCGCCGGGCGGATTTGAAATGGGCGTGGGCACGATCGAAGTGGTGCAGCGCGTCGCGGATGCTGAACCTTACCCGATCCAACTGAAAGAGCATGGCGTTGATTTTTTGCTGGACCGGCGGCATTTGTGGATTCGGACGCCACGGCAAGCGGCGATTTTGCGTATCCGCGCGGAGGCCGTGCGCGCGGCGCGGAATTTCATGGACGCGCAGGGTTACACGTTGACTGATGCGCCGATTTTCACGCCAGCTGCCTGCGAAGGCACCACTACACTTTTCGAAGTGAATTACATTGACGACCAGAAGGCTTACTTGACGCAGTCGGGGCAGCTTTACGTGGAAGCGCTGGCGGCCGCGCTGGGTAAGGTTTATACGTTCGGTCCCACGTTTCGCGCGGAAAAATCGAAGACTCGCCGGCATCTGACGGAATTCTGGATGCTCGAGCCCGAGGCTGCTTACGCGCATCTTGAGGACATGATCGTGCTTGCCGAAGGCCTGGTGAGCGCGGTGGTGCAGTCCGTAGCGAAAAATCGCACGCGCGAGCTGGGCATGATCGAGCGGGACGTGGCATCGTTGCAGAAAATCACGCCACCATTTCCGCGCATCACCTACGACGACGCCATCAAGGTGCTGCAGAAGGCCGGGAACCCCGCTAAGTGGGGAGATGATTTTGGCGGCGACGAGGAAACGATTATTTCCAAGGAATTCGACCGGCCGGTGGTGATCCATCGTTATCCGGCGGCGATGAAAGCGTTTTACATGGCGACGGATGTAGCGCGACCGGAACTTTCGCTGAGTTTCGACATGATTGCTCCGGAAGGCTACGGCGAAATTATCGGAGGCGGCGAGCGCTTGGCGGATTACGACACGCTGGTGCGGCGTTTGCGCGAACATAATCTGCCGGAAGAATCGTTTCAGTGGTACCTGGACTTGCGGCGTTACGGCAGCGTGCCACATGCCGGATTCGGTTTGGGACTGGAGCGCACCGTCGCGTGGATATGCGGAACCGAGCACATTCGCGAGGTCATCCCCTTCCCACGGATGCTGTATCGAGTTTATCCTTAAGGTTCCCTCCCCCGTACCGGGGTCGCGAAAGCAAAAAATATGCCTGAGAAAATTCGCATTATCGGTGTGCCGATGGACCTGGGAGCGAGCCGCCGCGGCGTGGATATGGGTCCGTCCGCGTTGCGCGTGGCGGGACTGCAGGCGCGGCTGAAACAACTGGGGCGCCAGGTGGAAGACATCGGCAACGTACAGGTGCCGCAGCCCGAAGAGCAGCCCTACGGCGAGAAGCGCGCGCGTTATCTGGATGAAATTTCGCAGGCGTGCAAAGGCCTGGCCGATGCGGTGAAGAAAACCTTGGATGAGGACATGATCCCTTTGGTGCTGGGCGGGGATCATTCGATTGCGGTGGGCACGACGGCGGGCGCAGCTGCGCATTTCAATAAGGAATCGAAACGCGTGGGCGTGATTTGGCTGGACGCACACGGCGATATGAATACGCCGGACTCTTCGCCTTCGGGCAACGTGCACGGGATGCCGCTGGCGTCGATTATGGGTTACGGGCCGCCGGAGCTTACGGATCTGGCGGGAATCAAGCCGATGGTAGAACCGAGGAACGTGGTGCTGGTGGGAATTCGCGATCTGGATGCGAAAGAACGGCGGCTGGTGAAAGATTCCGGCGTGCACATCTTCACGATGCGCGATATTGACGAGCGGGGCATGCGGGAAGTGATGTCCGAGGCGCTCCGCTTTGCGGGAGACGATACGGCAGGAATTGTGGTGAGCCTGGACATGGATTTTGTGGACCCGAGCGACGCGCCGGGAGTGGGCACGCCGGTGCGCGGCGGCGTGACTTATCGCGAAGCGCATCTGGCGTTGGAGATGATTGCGGACAGCAAGCAGATGGTTTCGTTCGAAGTGGTGGAAGTGAATCCGGTGATTGATTTGCACAACACTACGGCGACGTTGGGAGTGGAATTGGTGCTCTCGGGCCTGGGGAAGAAAATCCTGTGATGAGCGCGATGAAGCGGTTGCGCATCGGCGTGCTTTTCGGCGGACGTTCGGGTGAGCACGAAGTTTCGCTGGCTTCCGCTGCGTCTGTGATCCGCGCTTTGGACCCCGAAAAATATGAAGCGGTGCCGATCGGAATTTCGAAGGACGGCCGATGGCTGGTGGGAACCAGTTCGATCAAGCTGCTGGCTGACGTGTTGAAATCCGGCGACCGCGTGGTGCTGCCGCCCGACCCTAGCGCCGCGACTCTGGTTCCGCTGGGGCCTGCGGCGGGGCAGCCGAGCGTGGGCGTGGATGTGGTGTTTCCGGTTCTGCATGGCACGTTCGGCGAGGACGGCACGGTGCAAGGGCTGATTGAGCTCGCTGGATTGCCTTACGTGGGCGCGGGCGTGCTGGCGTCAGCGGTGGGAATGGATAAGGACGTGCAGAAGCGGCTGTTCGAGCAAGCTGGGTTGCCGATCGTGCCGTTTTTGGCCATGCGGCGCTCGGAGTGGGAGCACGAGCGCGCGAAAGTACTGAAGGCCATCAAGAAGAAATTCCGCTTTCCGTTGTTCGTGAAGCCCGCGACGCTGGGATCGTCCGTCGGCATGACGAAGGTGAAAGCAGCGCACGAGATTTCCGCGGCGATGGATCATGCGGCGGAGTTCGCGCTGAAGATCATCGTCGAGCGCGGAGTGGTGGGACGGGAAATCGAAGTTTCCGTGCTGGGCAACGATGACATCAGGGCGTCCATTCCGGGCGAAATCGTGCCCCATCGGGAGTATTACGATTACCAGGCTAAATATCTGGAACAAGGGACGCAGTTGCTGATCCCGGCGAAATTGACCAAAGAGCAGGTGGCCACGTTTCAGGACTACGCGGTGCGGGCCTTCCGCGCGATTGACGGCGCGGGAATGGCGCGCTGCGATTTCTTCCTGGAAAAGCGAACCGGCAAGATTTACGTGAACGAATTGAATACGATTCCGGGATTTACGTCCATCAGCATGTATCCGAAGCTGTGGGAGGCTTCAGGATTGCCCTATCCGAAGCTGATTGATCGACTGATTGAGCTGGCGCTCGAGCTACATGCCGAAAAAGCGCGCACGAAATATTCCATCGAACTGCCGGCCGGTTCCGGCGGGGCGCTGGACCCCTAGTAATAAACTCCCTTCCTGCTGCGTATTAAGAAGCGAGGTATCGCATGGATGACTCGGCACGCTTGACGGCGAAGCCTGGAGGCATTAAACTAACCAGTTAGTTAAAGAATACCGCCCGTTCAGGGGATCGTGTATGCAATTCCGCCGGCTGGGGAAAAGCTCGCTCGTGGTGTCCGCGATGGGACTCGGCTGCATGGGTATGTCCGAATTCTACGGCGCGGCGGACCAGACCGAATCCATCGCCACGATTCACTACGCCGTGGACCATGGCATTACCCTGCTGGATACCGCGGACGTGTATGGCATCGGACGCAACGAAGAGCTAGTGGGGCGAGCCATTGAGCAGCGCCGCCACGAAGTGATCATCGCCACAAAATTCGGAATCGTGCGCGATCCCGCGAATCCCACCGCGCGCGGCGTCAGCGGGCGTCCCGAATATGTGCAGAAGAGCTGCGAAGCCAGTTTGCGTCGCTTGCGTATCGCGACGATTGATCTGTATTACCAGCATCGCGTGGACCCGCAAGTGCCGATTGAAGAGACGGTGGGCGCGATGGCCAAGCTGGTGGAACAGGGCAAGGTGCGTTATTTGGGGCTTTCTGAGGCAGGCGTGCAGACGATCCGGCGCGCGCAAGCCACTTATCCGATTACTGCATTGCAAACGGAATATTCGCTGTGGTCGCGCGATCCTGAAGACGAATTGCTTGGCGTGTGTCGCGAGCTGGGCATCGGATTCGTTCCTTACAGCCCGCTGGGGCGCGGATTCCTGACCGGGCAGATCAAAAGGCCTGACGATTTCGCCGAGGGTGATTTCCGGCGCAATTCGCCGCGGTTTCAGGGCGAGAATTTCCGGAAGAATTTGGGGCTGGTAGAGCGGATTGAAACAATCGCGGCGGAGAAGCATTGCACTCCGGCGCAGCTGGCGCTGGCGTGGGTGCTGGCGCAAGGCGAAGATCTGGTGCCGATTCCTGGGACGAAGCGCCGCAAGTATCTGGAGGAAAATCTCGGCGCGTTGAGCGTTTCGCTTACACAGGGCGATTTGAAGCGCATCAATGAGATTGCACCCAAGGGAGCCACGGCTGGCTTGCGGTATCCCGCCAACGTGATGCAGCGGATAGGACTGTAGGAACAGCAAAATGCGACGCGGACGACGAAAAATCGAGAATCCAGCCACAGCGCGGCGCATTCTGGCCGCCGCCGAACAGCATTTTGCCGCGCAGGGACTGGCCGGGGCGCGTACCGAGCAAATCGCCACCGCGGCGCACGCCAACAAGGCGATGCTTTACTATTATTTCGGCGACAAGCGCCATCTGCATCGTGCGGTGTTGGAAAATCTCTTCCGGCAGCTGCGCAACGGCGTGTATGAGCCGCAGCGCAAGCAGACTTCTCCGCGGGAGCGTTTGCGCGAATTCATTACCGCGTATTTCGACTTTCTCGCTTCGCATCCAAATTATCCGCGGCTCGTGCATCGCGAGGCGATGGAATCGACGAAGGAATTCGACTGGATCGTGCGCCAGTATCTGCGTCCTTTTCACAATCAATTGGTGCGCACGCTGGAAGAAGGAATCGCAGCCGGAGAGTTTCGCGCAGTGGACCCGCATGACACGGCGTTTACGATCATGGGCATGACCACATCGTATTTCGCCGCCGCCGCGATTTTCAGCCAAGTGGCAGGGCACAATCTGCTGGCGCCGCACGCGCTGGCCGCGCGCAAACAGGCGCTGTTGGCTTTCCTGGATCATGGACTGAGCTGTACAAAAGCGAGGGCCCGATGACCGGCCGAAAGTTTGCGACATTCCTGCTGGTAATTTTCATCATTGCGGCGGTGGCCTATTACTTCACTACGCCGCATGGCACGGACATCCCGCTGATAGGGGTGGTGGACGGCAACGAGGTGATCGTGAGCCCGCAGATCACCGGGCGCATCATCAATCTGACCGTGGACGAAGGAAGCACGGTGAAGAAGGGCGACCTGATCGCCGAGCTCGATAGCAAGGAACTCGAAGCGAACCTGGCGGCCACGAAGGCGAATGTGATCAGCCTGGAAGAGCAAGTTCAAGAAGCGAATCACAATTATACGTGGATGAATGGACAGACGGACGCTTCGCTGATCGAAGCGCACGCGCGCGCGACTTACGCTGATGCGCAGCTGGAGCCGGCGCGCGCGCAGTTGAAGCGCGATCAAGACGATCTGCGGCGCATGCAGCAGCTTTTCGACAAGGGCGAAGTCTCCGCGCAGGACCGCGATCACGCCGAAGCCGCCGTGCGGATTTCGCAGGCGAACGTGGCAGCGCTGGAACAGGCGACAAAGGCCGAAACAGCTGCGGTGACTGTGGCGCAGGCCAATCGCATTCAGGTGGATGCGCGCAAAAGCGCGATTTCCACCGCAATTGCCCAACTCGAACAGGCCCGCGCAACCGAAGCGCAAACGGCCACCCAGTTGGGCTACACGAAAATCTACGCGCCGCTGGATGGAATTGTATCGGTGCGCGTGGCGAAGCAGGGCGAGGTGGTTGCCGCCGGATCGCCCATTGTGGTGGTGGTGGACGTGGACCATCTCTGGGTGCGCGCGGACGTGGAAGAAACCTACATCGCTTCCGTCGCGGTGGGGCAACAGCTGCGCGTGCAACTGCCTTCGGGAGACATCACCGAAGGCCCGGTGATTTTCCGTGGCGTGGAGAATGACTTCGCCACTCAGCGCGACGTCAGCCGCACCAAGCGGGACATCAAGACTTTTGCAATCAAGGTTTCCATTCCGAATCCGGGCCGCCGGCTATTTACCGGTATGACTGCGACGGTGTTGCTGCCGCGTCCGCCTAAGAAGAGCTGGTTCGCACAGTTGTGACGCAGATGCCGACGCCGATGGAACAGCCTACCGCGAACGCAATTGAAGTGCAGCACCTGACGAAAAAGTTCGGTGAGCTGGTGGCCGTGAACGACATCAGTTTCACCGTGAAGCAGCGCGAAATCTTCGGCCTGCTCGGGCCCAACGGCGCGGGGAAAACCACTCTGATCCGTATGATGACGACGCTCACTCCGCCGACGTCCGGAACGGCGATTGTCGCGGGACACGACGTGCGCACTGACGCCGACGGCGTGCGTAACGCCATGGGCGTGATTCCCCAGGCGCTGACCTCCGACCCGGAATTGACCGCGCAAGAAAATATGCTGATTCACGCCAAACTTTACGGCGTGCCGCGCGCCTCGCGCGACAAACTCATTCTCGAACTGCTGGAATCAGTGGATTTGGTGAAGTTCAAGGATGCTCTTGTGCGCACATTTTCCGGCGGCATGCGCCGGCGGCTGGAAATCGCGCGCGGGCTGGTGCACTCGCCGAAGATTCTGTTCTTGGATGAACCGACCACGGGACTCGACCCAGTATCGCGTTCAAATGTGTGGCAATTGATCCGCAATTTGTGCGAGCACTCCGACCTGACGATTTTGCTGACCACACACTACATGGATGAAGCCGACAAACTGTGCGACCGCATCGCGATCGTGGATCACGGCAAGCTGGTGGCGCTGGATACGCCGACGAAATTGAAAGACAGTGTGCCGGGCAATGACACCGTGGAGGCGGAATTCGCGAATGCGCCGCCGGATTGGAACGATCAACTGCGCAAGCTGGCGCAGGCCGCGGACGTAACGCAGCGGGACGGCATGGTGCACATCGCTTCGCACGACGGTCCCACGACGGTGGCGGCGCTTATGGATCTGGCGCGGGCGCGCAGCGTGCAGGTGAAACGCGTCACCGTGCAGAGCACGACGCTCGACGATGTGTTTTTACATTACACCGGCAGCGATCTGCGCGATGCGGCGAAAGAAGGAGCTCGGCTTGATATCGGCCATCTCTATCGCTAGCGGCGCAGGGTTGCGGCGCCGAATGGAAGGCAGATTATGAATTTCGGCCGCATCGCTGCGCTCATCGAACGCGACCTGCGGAAGTTTTTCCGCAGCCCGGCGTTGATGATGGTGTCCATGGTGCTGCCGCTGGTGCAGCTGATCGTGCTGGGTTACGCCTTCGGCGGAAAGGTCACCGGAGTGGACATTGGCTTCGTGGACCAGGATCACTCGGTGGAATCGCACAAGATCCGCGAGATGTTTGACGGCATCACCGCGGGGCCGCGCACTTTCAAGGTGATCGAGTACGAATCGGTGCCGCAAGCGACGCACGATTTGGAAACAGGCAAGGTACGCGCGCTGGTGGTGGTCCCAATCGACTTTTCGCGGCGTTTTTATCAGCACGACCGGCCGCGCATTGCGTTCACCGAAGATAATACCGATCAATTTATATCGAGCGCCATCATCGAGCGCGTGCAGCAAATGGTGGAAGAGCTGAACGCGCCGGACGTGACGCCACGCCTGGATGGCTCCGTGCAGTTGAACACGGTGGAGATTTATCCGTACGTGGAGTACATCAAATATTTGCTGGCGGGCACGATTGCGCTTTCCATTTTCGTGGTGGCGATGATCGGCGGCGGAATAACTTATATTGACGACAAAGCGCGCGGCCTGCACGAGGGTTATCTCACCACGCCGATCAAGAAATCGGAGCTGGTTTTTTCGTTGATTGGCTCGGGCGTGATCAAGGGCATGATGACGGGCATGGTGTTGACGATCATCGGCGGGTTAATCGTCGGCCTGCCAGAGATTTGGAATCCATTGCGACTCTTCTATCTGGTGCTCGTGGTGTGCGCCACGGGGCTGGCAATGATGAGCTTCATGTTCCTGCTGATGGTGCGTGTGGACGATCCGCTGGTGCCGCGCGCAATTTTCGGCGTGCTGAATACGCTTTTATTCTTTCCGTCGGGCGCGGTGTACCCGATTGCGGCGTTTCCGTGGTGGCTGAAATGGATTTCGGTGATTGATCCATTCACCTACGCGGTGCACGCGCTGCGAAACCTGACGCTCAAGAACACCGGGATTGAAGGAATCTACGTGGACGTGCTAGTTTTGCTGGGTATTGCGGCAGTGATGACGACGTTTAGCATTATGTTATTCAAGCGGCAGCTCTAGCGTGGCCGCGGGCCGGCCTGCCTGTCGCCCGCTCGCTGGAAAATAAACTGAGGAGATCTCGTGGGAATTTTCGACGGGTCGGAAGAGCATCCGCCGGACAAAGTTCGCCGGTACATAATTACCACCATCGTTTTCATCGCGCTGGTGGTGGGTTTTTCCTGGTATTTGCTGCGATTCCACACGGAAGTTCGCACCGCGAAGCATTTCCTGGATACCGTGGCGACCGGAAATCTGGAACAGGCTTATCACCTTTGGAGTCCCGGCCCGAGTTACACGTATCAGGATTTTCTGGAAGATTGGGGACCGAACGGATATTACGGCCCGGTGAAAAGCTATCACATCGAAAACGCGGAGGAAATTAAACAGGGGCCTGAGCAGCCATCGGGGACTGTGATTACCGTGGAGTTGAGTCCTTTCGCGCCATTTCCTTCAGCGCATGATGTGCTGAAGCAGAGCAAGACGAAGGAAGTGCGGCTGCAAATCGAATACAAGGATCAATCTCTCGGATTTGCGCCGTAGTGCGACACGTGGTGCTTTGCGGTACAGCGTTGCGGCATTTTACGCGTCGGAGTTTGCTGGCGCGCCTACCTGGCGGCGAGCAATTCGTCGCAATTCTGGCGTACCTCATCCACCGAAATAGCTGAAATCGGGCGCGGATTGCTCACGACTACGGCTTTGTCGCCGCGCGGATGAGCGAACGTCGCGCCAGTTTTCACGATGCGGTGCTCCGTCTGCCATGGGTGCCATTGCACGGGGTCGGTGACGCCGAAGATCACGACGCTCGGCCGCTGCAGTGCCGCCGCGAGATGCGCGGGGCCGGAATCATTTCCCACGAAAATACTGGAGCTGGCGATCAGCGCGATCAGCTCGCGAACGTCCAACTGAGCATCTATCACTACGGCACAATCTTGCATTTCGCTTCGCGCTTCTGCCGCGATCTCATCGTCGCGCGCACCTAGATTCACCACGCTTGCGATGCCATGCTTTTCGCGCAGCCAGCGCGCAATTTCCGCAAATTTGGCGACCGGCCAGCGCATTGCCGGCAAACGCGCGCCGGGCTGCAGCACCGCGTGAGGCGCGCCCACGGCAATTCCGTTCTCCGCCAGTTTGCGCGCGACTGTTGCCGCGGCATCCGGCTGTGCAAACACCTGAGCGCGCGGAATTGGGCCGCGCGGCAGGCCGGTGAAATAAAACTGCGAGATGCGATGCTCGACGGTGTGCACGGCGGGAGTGCCGTAGAATTCTTTCGCGTCCGGGACCGAGACGTTGTAGAGGAACGAATACTGGTATCCGGCCCAGCCGACGCGCAACGGCGAGCCGGATGCGCCGGTAAGCATGGCGCTGCGCGGGCCGCCGTGCTGATTGAACACGATAGAAAACTTGCGGCGCAGGACCTCTAGCGCCGTCTCACCGAGGCCACGCGAAAAAATGAGCTCGGCTACCGCGAGATTACCTTCGAGCACGGGCGCGAAGCGCGTCTCGACCAGCACAGAGATGCGTAAATCCGGCCGCCAGGAATGGAGCGCGGAGATGGCGGGCGTTTCCAGAACCAGATCGCCCAGCGAACGCAGGCGGATAATCAGAATTTCGGCGCCCTGCGGCAACGCCGGGAGCAGAGTCGAGGGATCGTGCGAGTTCGACGGGGCGGTCAAATTTTATGAAGAGGCGCGCTGCTTCATTCGGCTTCAATGCGGGCTTCGTCAATCAGCATCACCGGAATATCTTCGCGAATCGGATAGACACGATGGCACGTCGGGCATTTTAGGCCGTGCTGGTCGTTCGTCAACTTGACCGGAGTCTTGTCTTGCGGGCAAACCAGAATATCGAGCAGTTCCTGCGAAACGGCCATAAAATTCCTCCCAGCGCACTGTAGCAGAGTGGCGCGACGGGCGGCAAGCTCATGACACCTCAACCCAAACGCGCGACGTTGAAATTCAGCTGGCCGTGCCATTCCGCGCCGGACGCTATTTCTACCGGCCAGACCGCCACGATTTGCGAGCCTTGATAAATCCGCTCGAAGCCCTCTTCTGATTCGGAAACCGTTTCGATGGGCGTGATCCAGAATTCCTGCGCGTGCGGCGCGGTGATTGTGACGCTGACACCTTGCCATTCGTCCACCAAGCGCAGATGAGAACCGGGCGCTACCGCGGACCAGCGCAAGGGATGACGGTCGCCGGCAGCTTCAAAATAGCGGTCGCCGGCCGAAGGCGCGAGAAAATTCAGTACCGCCTCGATTCCAACGCAAACAGAGGCGGCGCCGGGTGCCGCGCGGCGCAGCGTGATGTCGCAAAGAACGCCGAATCCCGCGGCGCTCGTCGCGAACGAAAATGTTTTTTCCGCGGACCAATCCACGCTTGCTTCCGATACGAGCGTCGCCTGTGCAGGAGACACTTTCGCGGTGCGATAGCTTCCG
This sequence comes from Candidatus Acidiferrales bacterium, assembly GCA_050012455.1. Classification (GTDB taxonomy): domain Bacteria; phylum Acidobacteriota; class Terriglobia; order Acidiferrales; family UBA7541; genus Palsa-295. The sequence continues at coordinate 283,272 of JBEKHD010000004.1, forward strand.
CCAGCAAGCGCGGCATCTTCCGCCAATTGCGAGGTGCTGCAATCGGGGTGTCTCTTCTCGCGGCCAAAAAGCAGCAAGCGGAAACAATGGCGCGCCCAGCGATCGTAATTCAGCCAGCGGTCCAGGCCCGATTCCTTCGCGCGCGTTTGTTCGTGAATGGATTGTGCGCCGTGCGACGCAGCCGCCGGCAAATTCTTAAGCTTCGCGTGGTAGGACTCCGGGCGGCGCGCCAGCGAATTCACCAATGCGGCGTTGGACTGGCGGCAATCGAGCGCGGAAATGGTGGCGCCATCGGCGGGGCACAGCACGGCGGCATAGCGATCTGAAGTGAAATACATCTCGTCGTGGCCGTCGGAGTCGAAATCCAGAGTCGTTACGCTCTGGTAATGGCCGGAGGGGTTTGCCAACGAGTCGGCAATGGCCTCGGCTTGAATCAACGAGCGCCATGGCTCCGTGCGCAAGTGCGGCGAATAGAGGCCGCCGAACACGCCGTGCCAGTAGGGATCGTTGCACTGGCCGCGCAGCAGCAACGTGCGGGCCTTGTCACGGGCATCGCGAAAAATCTGGACGGGATGAGGATGCTCGTAGAGTTTCCGGACTTTTTCGGAAACGTGCAGCATTTTTTTGTGCAGCAGGTTCGATTCGCCATACTTTGAGAAAAAGTTGCGCCAGATGCCGCCGCGCAGGAACGGCAGCATGTCCGTCCGCGAAGCGAATTCGGCGGTCAGCGCGTGATAGCGATTCCGCGCAGGAGTGGGCAGCGCCCATTCCATCATTTCGCTGTAGGAAGCGGTGGGCAAATCAGCGCGCCCGAGCGCAGGATGCGAAGCAACCGCGGCACTGGGCGTGGCAGTTTCCAGCCAGTCTGCGTTCTGCTCCAGCGCGACGAAAAGATTTTCCAGCCAGCCGTCCGTGTAACAAAGTTTGTTGGTTCCGGGCCACACGCCGAATTTTTCCAGGTCGTCACCCATGGCTGCAAATCCGCCGGGATGTTCTTTCGCGCAAGTGCGCAGAAATTCGATGGTGTCCGCAGGGGCGCGGAACGGGAGCAGGTAGCGCAGCGCTTTCAGGCCGGGCAGAACTTTCACCGAGTGGCGCTGATCTTCGGCGAGATAGTAGCCGAAGAGTTGATCGGGCTCGAAGCCCGCGCCGAGAAAATGGTTGTCGTCCACCAGCGTGTATCCCACGCCAGACGGCGCAAGCGACGAGGGCAGTTGCGGCTCCCACACGCGTTCGGCGAGCCAGGCCCCGCGTGGGCGCGCGCCAAAATGTTTTTCAATGTAATCCGCCAGGCGCGTGATCTGCTCGTGACGGTCTTCCGGCGGGATGGCGATCAGGATCGGCTCGTAAAATCCGCCGCCGGCCATTTCCACCTGCCCACGCTGCACCAGCGCACGCAGTAGGTCGAAATATTCGGGATGGACGCGCTCGATCCATTCCAGCAGCGAGCCCGTGTAATGCAAACCCATGCGAATGGAAGGGTGGCGCGCGAGAACCTGAACGAAAGGCAGATACGATTGGGCGTAGGCGCGCTCAATCACGTCATCAAAGTTTCCAACCGGTTGATGCGCGTGAATGAGGAGGACAAACTGGAATTTCGCCACTCAGGGCCTCGCTGAAGCGTTAACAGCATAACCCGAATTCGTGAGAGTACTCAAACGCACTTCGGCGCGTGCCCTCACGAACAATCAACACATTGCATGGGACCAAGTCCCAGCCGTGGCGGTTTCTTCATTCCGCGCTGCACCTCAAGCAGCGCAAATTTCCGAGCGGACTTCAGAGGCGCTGGCGAATTGAGTGAGGCGTTCCTTCAGGCGCGTCATCGCTAGAGTCAGTGATGCGTCCGAGACGCGCGCCGGAGCGTAAATCACGATCATGATCTCTCTGGCGGATTCGGTGATCATGCTGCGCGTGGAATCGCTGATGGGGCTGCCGAACGGGCCTGCGGGATCGGCGAGGACCGGGCGGGCCTCCAGATGCCAGGTTTGCTTCCCGATGCCTTCATATTTTTCGCCAGCAGCGCCGTGCCGCAATGCAACCGGCAGATTGATTTTCGAGCGATCGTAGCAGCCATAGGGCCAGCCAGTTTCAAGCGAGTCGAGATTGCCGATGTCCACAACGTTTGAGACGCGGTAAAGGCCCTTGCCCTGCACCACGCGCCGCAGCAGGGCTTCCGACGAGGGTCGATATTTCGACGGATCTATGCCCCATTCACGAAACATGGCGCGCACGGCGCGAACCGGCTCGGCTTCGGCGAGACTTTCGACCGTGAATTCGGCGCGCTTGCGGGCGCAGACTTCGTCCATCAGTTTCGCGAGATCGTGTTGCACCAGCACGACGCTCGCGCCGTCGGCTTCAACGACGCCGAGTCTTGCGCCGGGCAGTGAGATTTTAATATCCATGAGGTTCACTCTTTCCGGGCTGCTATGATGACACGCAACAGAGAAATTCAACGAAATTCTAACGAGAAACTGGCTGGCGTGCGATGAAATCGAGCGAAAAAGAAGAAAAATTCGAGCGCGGGCTGCGGCACTTCAACGCGCGTGAATTTTTCGAGGCGCATGAAGTGTGGGAAGAAGTGTGGCTGGTTGAAGCCGAGCCGGAAAAAACGTTTCTGCAGGGAATCATACAGATTGCCGCGGCGTTTCATCACTACCGGCGCGGAAATAGCGACGGCGCGGAGACATTGTTGGCTGCCGGAATCGTAAAAATTGCGCGATTCCCCGCAAGCCACCGTGGCCTTGCGATTCAGGAGCTACGCGAAGAAGCGAAACGGTGGGCGCGAACCTTGGGCGAGATGCAGAGCCCGGGAGAAGAGAGGTTGCCCACGATTCGGCGTTTCGACGACGGTGAAACCGCCGAGAAATCTCGCGCGAAAGTTCACAGGGACGAAGAGTAAAAGGTTGGAGCTCATCCGCTGCGTGTTGGCGACTCCTCCTCGACCTGCGTTATCGCTGCTCCTTGTTCGCCTCGAAGAGCCCACAGCTTCCGGGCCTGCTGCAGGGCCTCCGTGACGCTCGGGCAAATATTTTCCGCGCCCACATGCTGCTCAAATTCCGCGTCGCGCATGATTTCCGCCGGCTGCTGACGTCCGCCACAAAGCAGCAGCGTGCGGCCGGATTTGTGCACCACATCCGCCAGATTCTCGAGGGCCTGCAAACCCGTGCCGTCCAGAGCCGTCATGTTGCGCAATCGGAGAACGACGATCGGCGGCAGATTCGGTAAGCGTTCGATGACGACATTGATTTTATCGGTGGCCCCGAAGAGGAACGGTCCGTGAATGCGGAAGATGGCCACATAAGGAGGAATTTCCTTGTGCTGCAGAATGTGCGCGTGGCCCTCCTGCAAATATTGTTCGGTGACTTCGGAGACGGTGGTGGTCTCGGTGACTTTGTGAATGTAAACCAGCGCGGCGAGAATCATGCCGGCTTCGACCGCGACGGTGAGGTCGGCGAAAACAGTGAGAAAGAAAGTGACCAGCCAGGTGCCGATTTCCAGCGGCGAAAGCTTCAGAAGTTCCGGAATTTCGCGCCACTCGCCCATGTTGTAGGAAACCACCAGCAGAATCGCGGCCAGCACCGCGAGTGGAACAAATCGCGCCAGGGGCGCGGCGAACAGGATAATCGCCAGCAGCGTCAGCGCATGAATCATTCCCGCCACCGGCGTTTTTGCTCCCGAGCGAATATTCGTGGCCGTGCGCGCAATCGCGCCGGTGGCGGGTAGCCCGCCGAAAAGCGGCGAAAAGACATTGGCAACGCCCTGGCCGACGAGCTCGACGTTGGGGTTGTGCTTGGTGCCGCTCATGCGGTCGGAAACCACGGCGGACATCAGCGATTCGATGGCACCCAGCATGGCGACGGTGATCGCCGGCGAAACCAACGGCCTCAGCAAGTCGAAACGAAACTGCGGAATCTGGAGATGCGGCAGGCCTGATGGAATTCCGCCGAAGCGGGTGCCGATGGTTTCCACCGGAAGTCTGAAAATCACCACCAGCGCGGTTCCCATGAAGAGCGCGACGATGTATCCCGGGACTTTCTTCACGAAGCGCATGAACACGATGATCAGCGCCAACGAACAAACCGCGAGAGCGGTCGCGACGGGCGAGAGCGTGCGGAAGTGCAGAATCAGAGTTTCGATGCGCGCCACGAATTCGCCGGGAACCTTGTCAATGCGGAGGCCGAAGAAATCCTTGATTTGAGTGCTGGCGATGATCACCGCGATGCCGTTGGTGAATCCGACGACTACCGGACGCGGAATGAATTTCACGGCGCTGCCCAAACCGGTGATCCCCAGGATTACCAGCATCACTCCGGCCATGAGCGTGCACATGTATAGCCCGTCCAAGCCATATTTCGCGACGATGCCGTACACAACCACCACGAACGCGCCCGTCGGGCCGCCGATCTGCGTGGTGGAACCACCGAGCGCGGATATGAGAAATCCCGCGATGATGGCGGTGTACAGACCGGCCTGCGGCGACACGCCGGAGGCGATGGCGAAAGCCATCGCGAGTGGCAAGGCGACCAGGCCAACCGTAACCCCCGCGATCAAATCGGCAACGAAAGTGCGGCCATTGTAATTCCGCAGGCACTGAACCGATCTTGGGAGCCAATCCTTCATGGGTGCGGATTCATCAGTCTTTCAAATGCCGGAGATGGGCGATGGAAAGCCATCGCCGCTTGTGAGGCACTGAATCAAGTATCGCTCACACGGCTGCGAACTTTACAGAAATTGAATTTGGAAGTGACCAAGACAACAAAGCGACTCGCTGTAGAATCGCGCGAAGGGGAGCGCCGAGCCGTTCGTCGTTTAGGGTTCGACGATGATCTGGCCTTTCATGCGTTTGTGGCCGGTGCCGCAAGTTTTGCAGCACTGGAACGAATACGTTCCGGGCTCGGTGGCTTCGATGTCAACCGGAACGGATTCGCCTTTCTTCAGTTTCCAGCAGTCTTCGCCGAAAATAAAAGCCAGGCCCGGTGCAGTGTTGACCTTCGCTCCATCGGGAAATGGGCTGATGTGCAGGCCGTGCGTGCGATCGGACGAGATGACTTCCAAGCGGACTTTGTCGCCTACTTTCATGTGAATTACCGGCGGATCGAACTCGAAGTCCTTCGCGGTCATGGCGATGATTCGCGGCGGCGGCTCGACGGACCGCTGCGGCTTTGGTTTGTCGGCTTGGTCTTCCTGCGGCGACTGAGCGGAACTGTAGACGGAGCCGGGGACCGCAAACCCAACTACCACAGCGATTGCTACGAGTGCGACGAAACGAAAGTCGATTTTCAAAATGGCGACTCCTTCCAGGCGCGGGATGCGAGATGGCGCGAACCATTCTAACAGCGAATTCGCTCGCTCCCGAATTGGCATAAGTTGACACTCCGGCAACTGTGTAGCAGGCTGGTTTGGCGTACCGTGGCAACTACAGCCCGGTTGCCGCATCCAATTGTCATTGAATAGCACCATAGGAGACCGTCCATGCCGCTTGACCGAGAAATGATTCTAGACGCTGCGCGGCAATGCTACGACCCGGAGATTCCCATCAACATCGTTGACCTGGGCCTGATTTACGACGTGCAATGCGACGACGCAGGAAACGTGACCGTGAAAATGACGCTGACGACGCAGGGCTGCCCTTCGGCGCAGGCGATTCCGGAGCAACTGCGCGCGCGCGTGGCGGCGATCGAAGAAGTGCGCGACGTGAAAGTGGAAATCGTGTGGGAACCGGCGTGGAATCCCAGCATGATCAGCCCTGGCGGGCGCCAGGTTCTGGGTCTGGAAGTCTAAGCGTCTAGCCTTCGCGAAAGCAGGCGCGGCGGATGCAAAAATAGGAATATCCGTCGCGCCGGGAAGCCATCGGCAGAGCCGCAGCGCGGTTGGTCGGTCTGTTCCGACTAGGCCTTCTTATTGGTGTACCAATCCGCGTTGATCGGCGTAAAGTTGGCCCACTTCTCCGGCAAATCTTCCAGAGCGAATATAGCCGTGACCGGGCATACCGGCACGCAGGCCCCGCAATCAATACATTCCACGGGGCTGATGTATAGCTGCGTTTCAGCTTCGAAGTCCGCCTCATCCTTGCGCGGGTGGATGCAATCCACCGGGCAGACGTCCACGCAGGCTGTGTCTTTTGTTCCGATGCAAGGCTCGGCAATCACGTACGCCATTTCAAGTTCTCCTCGAACGAGAGGTTTTACAACGGTCTAGCCCGGAATGCTTCTCCCAGACCGCACCGCAATTTTTATATCACCAAAGGCAGGCCCGGTACAAGCGGTTGGCCACGATGGCCGCGGGTCAGTTTCCGCAGTGTTTATCTGGCAGGTAGTAGCGCCGGCGCTCGTTGCGCGCCCCGCTTACTGCGGCGAACGGGTGAGTCGTAGGTCAGCAAAACTCACCCACTTGCCGTCCTTGTCTTTTTGTGTCATTCGCCATTGCCAGGTGTCTTTTTCCGCGGACCACTGAAAGACGGTGAGAAAGGGCGCGTCCGGATATTCAAACACGAATCGGAGCGAATTGCCTTCGCGCGCGCCGTAGCCGAGCGTTTCTGAGAATCGCCCGCCAAATACATCGAGCAGGTGCAGGACGTAGCGCTCGCTGACCGGGTCGTAGCCAAGGAACCAAATTGCGTCGTAGCGTTTCTCGGAGGCCGCCGCTCCAGCCTCGGTCGTTTCATGAATGCGGAGGAACTGGTGGTTGAGCACCCACTCCGCCTCGACCGTATGATGCGCCTCGTGGCCCATCACCGGCCCTCGCAGCTGCCATGTGCCTACCATGTGGTCCACCAGATCGTCGCGCCATTCGCCCGGCGCCTGCGCGCCTAATCGGACCGGCGCGACGCCGACCATGAGCAGGATAATCAGCAACAAACAACATGCCGTTTTCATCAGAGGCTCCTCATGCTGCGCGTCGGCGCTGATTTTATGACGCTGAGATTGTCGCACAAGAGGAAACTGGGCGGCTGCGCGAGGATCAAGAAATTACGCCCTCGATGCGCGGCAAGCGCGTCGATCAGTACTTCGATCATGGGCTGTCTCTACTCGTCTCTACTCGTCTCTACTCGTTGACTGGCCGCGTGCGGAATCCTAAGATGTTCGCCCGCCGTCTGGGGACGTGACGATCATGGGCAAACTTCGAGTTCGCAACTTTTCCATTTCGCTGGATGGCTACGGCGCCGGCCCAAATCAAAGTCTGGAAAATCCTCTCGGTGTCGGAGGCAGGAGCCTGCACGGCTGGTTCGTGCCTACCCAAACTTTTCAACGGATGATCGGAAAGGAAGGGGGCACGACGGGGGTTGATGATGATTTTGCAGCCGGCGGGTCTGTGAATGTAGGAGCCTCGATTCTCGGCCGGAACATGTTTGGGCCGGTTCGCGGACCTTGGCCTGACGACACGTGGAAAGGTTGGTGGGGCAATAATCCGCCGTATCACGTTCCCGTCTTCGTGCTAACCCACTATGCGCGCCCGTCCATCACCATGGAGGGCGGGACGGTTTTCCATTTTGTCACGGATGGCATCCAAGCGGCGCTGCAGCGCGCAACTGAAGCCGCGCAGGGGCAGGACGTCCAAATCGGCGGAGGGGTAGAAACGATTCGAGAGTACCTTCGCGCGGCGCTCATCGATGAGCTTCACCTGGCGATTTCGCCCGTGCTCCTCGGCTCTGGAGAGCACCTGTTCACTGGAATTGACGCGCCCAAGCTCGGCTATCGCTGCACCAAACAAGTTGCCACCGCGAATGCTACACACGTCGTTCTAACGCGGCCCCGCTAATCAACATCTGCGCGCAATATCCTGTGAGCCGTGTTCCAAGCAAATGGATTTAAGCAGAATCGGGTAGGCCAAGAGCAACTTGGTCTCGCGCAGGCAGTCAGCGCAGCTCGCGCTTGGGAGGCAGGTGCGCGGGATCCTAGGGCTTCAAGCGGCGTCTTTGACGTGAAACGATTTTTTCTCGGCCGTCTTCTTCAGCTTGTAGGACACGAAATGCAGTACCGCGGCCAACAGAGCGAAGCAGGCGGTTGCAAATGAGACTGACATGCACCGGAGCTTAGAGTGTCACGACTCCAGAGGCAAATCATAAGAACGGATGGAGCCGATAGACCATTCTTCGTATGGATCTGATCAAGTTCCACGGAGTGATTTCTGCACCAGCGACGAGTCATCGCAACTTGACTGCTAGCCTCGCGCCGCCGAGCGGCGCGCCGCTCGAGTTGCCGCCAGTCCGGGCAAACCGATAGAATGGCTGTATGAGTAACGCGACAAAACGCACGTGGCTTCATGGCCGGATGGTACTGACGTTCGCACTCGCGTTGGCTGTCGCGTTTGTGGCCGCACTTCCGGCTCGCACGCAAACGGATACGGGCAAGAGCGCGCCCCAAGCGCACAAAGCGGCCGGCCCCGCCGACCCGGCGCTGATTGATCTTGCCGGCTACCGGCAGTTGCTCGCGAAATTCAAAGGGAAGGCGCTGGTGGTAAATTTCTGGGCCACGTGGTGCGAGCCTTGCCGCGATGAGTACCCCATGATTGTGGAGCTGGCCAAGGAATTCAAACCGCAGGGCGTCAGCGTGATCGGCGTGGACATGGACGACGAATCCGACATGAACCTGGTGCGGCGGTTCATCGCGCGCACGCAGCCGCAGTTCCTCAATTACCGCCAGAAACCCGGAATTGATCTGGATGCTTTCTACGACGGCGTAAATCCGGAATGGAAAGGCACCATGCCGCAAACAATTTTTTATGGGCGCGACGGGCAAATCCTGGGATTTTTCCTGGGCACGCGGCCGCAGCCTGTTTTTGAGCAAGCGTTCCGCGCGACGCTGGGGACCGCAGGCAGCGGCGCAGGCGAAAGCGGACACGGCGGAGCGCAGTAATTCGGAACGCTGCTAGCAATTCACATCCATAGGAGGCACGCACTGATGCTTAATACACGCGGTAATAAAATTACCTGGCTGGGCCACGCGGCGTTTCGCATTGATACTCCGAGCGGCAAAGTAATGCTGGTGGATCCCTGGATTCTCACGAACCCACTCTGCCCTGAAGCGCAAAAGAAATTCGAGCGCGTGGACACCATGTTCATCACCCACGGGCATTTCGATCACATCGCCGACGCCGTGGAATTCGGCAAGAAATTCAAACCGCAAGTGGTGGGAATTTATGAGCTGTGCGCGTGGCTGGAATCAAAGGGCGTGCAGAATACCAACGGGATGAATAAAGGCGGCACACAGAAAGTGGGCGAAATCGAAGCGACCATGGTTAACGCCGTGCACTCCTGCGGCATTCTCGACGGCGATCACATCGTGTATGGCGGTGAAGCTTGCGGCTACGTCCTGCGGCTTCCCGGCGGGTTGACGATCTATCACGCGGGCGACACGGCGCTCTTCAGCGATATGAAGTTGATCGCGGAGCTGTACACCCCGGACGTGGCGCTGCTTCCGATTGGAGATCACTACACCATGGGACCGCGGGAAGCCGCCATGGCGATTCGTTTCTTGAACGTTCGCCATGTGATCCCCATGCACTTCGGGACATTTCCTCCGCTAGTCGGGCGGCCCGAACAGGTGCGCGAGCTCACGCGAGATATCAGCGGCCTGGAAATCCATGTGCTGAAGCCCGGTGAATCCATCGGAGAACCGAGCTCACACTTCAGCGCGCAGGTCTAGGAGCGAAAATGCCAGGCATTCTGGAACCGGAAGTCGAAAAATATCTGTCGGGCCTGCTGCCGGAGCGCGATGCAGTGCTCTCGGACATCGAACGGTACGCGAAGGAGCGCGACATCCCCATCATCGGGCCGGATTGCGGGCGTCTGCTCGCTCTGATGGCCAAGATTTCCGGAGCGAAGCGAATTTTTGAGATGGGCTCGGCCATCGGCTATTCGGCGATATGGTTCGCGCGTGCGGCCGAACCGGGCGCGGAAATTTATTGCACGGATGGAGACCCGGCGAACGCGGAACTGGCGCGCAAGAACTTCGAACGCGCCGGAGTGAGCAAGAACATTCGCTTCATGATCGGAGAAGCGGTGGATTTGATCGACGCTGTGGATGGCTCGTTCGACATCATCCTGATTGATGTCTACAAACATCAATATCCGGCGGCGCTGAAGAAATCCCTTCCGCGGCTGAAGAGCGGCGGCCTGGTGATCACCGACAACGTGCTGTGGTCCGGCCGCGTGACCCAGCCGCCCAAGGACGACCAGACGCGCGGCATTCTGGAATTTAACCGCACCGTCTTCGGCTCGCCGGAATTATTTTCCGTGATCGTTCCGTTACGCGATGGCGTCGCTATCTGCCGGAAGTCGTAGCGCGACAAATCGCCGGCTGCCCGTTGCGCGATCGAAGAAACGGCGTTCTCTTCCCAAACAATATCGTCAACTTCAGAAGCAGTCACGCATGAGCGATTTGACCAAGCAAGAGCGAGCCGCCGTCGAAGCAGTTGCCAGACGGTTCTCGGCAATTTGGGAAAAGGGTAACAATCCACGCGAAGCCTATATCACGGTCGCTGGGAAACGTGTTGCTGTTGACATCGCAACCCTCAAACAGCGCGGGACTAGCCAACGTAACGCTACCAAGCCACGTTTGAGGTTCGATGAGGTTGCGACCAGGCTCCTGGACCGTCTGCGAACAACCCTAGGCAAGACCGTGCCGGACACCATGACAGTGGTGCTGACCATCACCGCTCCCATCCGTTTAGCATCGAAAACCGCTGCCTCGCTCGAAGAAAAAATAAAAACTCTTTTTGAGCGGAGATCGCCGGGTCGAGACCAGAGGCACGCGATTCACGGGAATCGCGTCCAGATTCGAGTGTTGCGGGGCGAATCGGAGCACGCGCCAAAAATGATTGGGTTCGTGCACAATCCGGATTCAGACCCACGTCAACTTTTGGACATGACAGGAGAACTGCTCGACGTAATCGGCGCTGAGGCGGCGCGCTACGCGTCGAACGCTGCGGGTGCTCGATGGCTCGTTGTGATAAGCGCCCGAGGAATTTCATGCTTAGAGACATATCGCTACATCTTTTCGCAGCTCAGCTTGCCGACCGACTTCAAGAAGATCCTCATGATGTTTGGCGATGGGCGTGTCAAGATGTTGAGGGGATGAAACGGGTTTGCGCGCGCCGGATTATGAGCCCGAGTTAGATCGCGCCGCAGCTTTCGGCGCGGAACGCGGCAGCAGATTGCGCAGAAAAAACGCCACATTGGCGGGGCGTTCGGCCAGGCGGCGCATGAAATACGGAAACCAATCCACGCCAAACGGGATGTACACGCGCACGCGGTACCCGTCGCGCACCAATTTCTGCTGCAAGTCGGTGCGGATGCCGTAAAGCATCTGAAACTCGAAGCGGTCGCGCTTGATCTCCTGCTGGCGCACGAAATCGAGAGTGGCGCGAATCATGGCGGGATCGTGCGTGGCGATCCCGTGATAAATCCCGCTCGCCAGAAGCATTCTCATCAGCTTCACGTAGTTGGCGTCCACGTCGGTCTTCTTCGGGAACGCGACTTCGGGCGGCTCCTGGTAAGCGCCTTTGCAGAGGCGCAGGCGGCAACCCACTGCGAGCAAATCCTGCACGTCTTGCTCGGTGCGATGCAGATACGCCTGCATCACCGTGCCAACGTTCGAGTACTCGGAGCGCACCCGCTTCACAATATCCACGGTTCGCTGCGTATAAATCGAAGCTTCCATATCCACGCGCACAAAATTCCCCTGGTCTGCGGCGTGCGCGACGATTTTCTCGAGCAGTTCCTGGCAGAGATCTTCGCTCAGATCAAGACCCAGCTGAGTTAGCTTAAGCGAAACATTCGCGTCCAGGTGCTCCTGCGCGATGCGATCGAAAATTGCGATGTACTCGTCCGCCGCGCGACGAGCTCCGGCCTCGTCGGACACGTTTTCGCCCAGCAAATCCAGGCTGGCCAGCTGCAGCGCGCGATTCACTTCGCGCGCGGCTTCCAGGGCGTCCTCCAGGTGCTCACCCGCCACGAAGCGGCGCGCGACACGGCGGCTCACGCCATTGCGCATCATCAGCGGAGCCAGGCGCTTGCTCTCGGAAAGACGCAGCAGGAGCGCGCGCATCAGAAACGTCCGAGACTCATGAATTGGGATTGGAACAACGGATGCGGTTGTGGCGGCATGAACTTCGAATTATGCAGCAAAAAAGACAGAGGCGTCAGCCTTTGTGCCTTTCCAGGAACCGTTCCGCTTCAATGGCAGCCATGCAGCCGGAACCGGCGGCGGTAATCGCCTGGCGGTAGTGATGGTCCTGCACGTCGCCGGCGGCGAAAACGCCTTCGATATTGGTCTTGGGGCCGTCGTGCGTTATGAGGTAGCCGTTTTCGTCCATATCAAGCTGGCCCTTGAATAACTTGGTGTTCGGATCGTGGCCGATGGCGACGAAGACTCCGGAAGTTTCAAGCTCCCTGGTTTCGTTCGTCTCAGTGTTGCGAATGCTCACTTTTTCCACGGATTTGCTATTCACGTCGTGTACTTCGTCGATGACGTACGGCGTGAGGAACTCGATTTTTTCATTGGCGTGCGCGCGGTCCAGCATGATTTTCGTGGCGCGAAATTCTTTCCGGCGATGAATCAGCGTCACCTTCCTTGCAAATTTCGTCAGAAAGGTCGCCTCTTCCATGGCGGTGTCCCCGCCGCCCACCACAATGATGTCCTTCCCGCGGAAAAAGAAACCGTCGCAAGTGGCACACGTGGAAACTCCATGCCCCAGCAGGTGCCGCTCCGATTCGATGCCCAGCATTCTCGCCGACGCGCCCGCCGCTACGATCAGAGTCTCGGTTTCGTACGTTTCTTTGCCGGCAACCACGGTGAACGGCCGCCGGCTCAAATCCACTGACGTGACCGCGCCGGATTGGAATTCGGTGCCGAAGCGCTGTGCCTGCTTGCGCGTATTCTCGATCAATTCAGGCCCCAATATTCCGTCGGGAAAGCCCGGGAAATTCTCCACCATGGTCGTCAAAGCCAGCTGCCCGCCCGGCTCGTAGCCGTCCAGCACGAGCGGACTCAGATCCGCGCGCGCCGCATAGATCGCTGCGGTCAGACCGGCGCAACCACTCCCGATGATAATTACCTTATGCACTGAATTTTCTCCCAGGTATTCGATGCTGCAAACCAGCGCGGCGAACCAAACAACCCATTGTATCATTCCGCGCCCGGCCTGCCAGCGCCGGACGCACGCACGAGTGGCAAGCGCCGTTTGCTCAGGCGGTGCGATTGCGCCGGTCGGCGGCTTGCCTGATAATGGCGCGCGGACTGGACACTCACATGGCGACACCGACGAATCTTTTTCGGCTGCTGAGCGAGTTCATCGTGCTGCTGTTGGGCGCGCTGCTGATCTTGCTGGCAGTGACGGGCAGGATAGGAGTCCCTGCGCGACCCGCCGGCGTCGTGGCGCTGGGAGTGATCTTCATATTTTGGGGCGTGCGGGCCGCTACGCGGCCTGCAGCGAAGGCTGCGAGCCTGGAAACGATGGTTCGCGCCGGATCGCTCGCATTGGTGGGGATTTTCATTCTCGCGGTGCCGTTCGTGCCGCCGCGGCATGCATCGCAGTTGTTTGTGCTGGCCGGCGGCGTGCTCGTGTTGCGCGGAGCGCTCGCTGCGGCGCTTTCGGTCGCGCATCGTTGATTTCGCGGCGACCCGCAAGGCCGAATCCTAGCGCATTCGCTCTTGCCAGACGTGCGCGTTCCGGATAACCTCCGGCGCAGCAGCCTGGGATGCGGAGAAAGCATGGCGCAGCCCTAAGACAAAAAACCCGTTGCTCGTTGGATGGATTTGATTAGAGCGCAGAAAATTCGAGGAGAGTGACCATGCTGAAAGCTTTCAAAGAATTCGCGATGAAAGGAAACGTGCTGGACCTGGCGGTGGGCTTCATCATCGGCGCCGCGTTCGGAAAAATCGTTACGTCGCTGGTGGCGGATATCATCATGCCGCCGATCGGCTTGATCGTCGGCAAAGTGGATTTTTCCGGTTTATTTTTGAACCTCTCCGGCAAATCCTACGCCACGCTGGCCGAGGCGAAGGCCGCGGGCGCGCCGACACTCAACTACGGGCTTTTTTTGAATAACGTTGTGGACTTCCTGATCGTAGCGTTCGCGGTTTTCCTGATCGTGAAGATGGTGAACCGCTGGAACAAACCAGCGCCTGCCCCGGCAGCGACCACGAAGGAATGCCCGTACTGCGCTTCTTCGATTTCACTGAAGGCCACGCGCTGCCCGAACTGCACTTCGGAGCTGCGAGCGCAAACGGTTTAAGAAATTCACTGCGCTGAAACGAACGCCGCGGCGGGATCAGCTTCCCGGCAATTTCTTGGGAGCGTCCCCGGTATCCAGCCGGCTGTCGCGTATTTCGTGCACATGCTGGCGCAGCCGCTCGAGCACGGCGTCCGTCTCGCCCTGCGCCATCTCCCGCTCGACTTCTCCCAACGCAAAATGCACGATGTCGTGATGATGGATTTCCTCGCCGGGCAGCTTGTCGCTTAGTTCCAGCCAGACTCTGTGCAGCAAGTCAATTTCCTTGGGAGTGAGCCGCGGAGCGTGCGGGCCAAGGTAGAAAATCTGTTCCTGGCCCGAGGGAGTGAAAATTTCCAGCGTCACCCGCGGGCGCGGCTCCGGCATATGTTCCCAGGTCAGTCCGATCTCGCGTGCCTGCTCCGTTACCGGCATTTTCGATGAACTGCCCGCCACGACGGTGCTCGACTGCAAGTTCATCGCGGTGCGCAGAATGCCTTCCCACAGATCATTGGCAGCAGCTACTGCCAGGCGCACGGGTTTGCCTTCTTTTTCCGCGAGCGCCAGTACTTTCGTGAAAAGCAATTGTTCGATGGTGCTGAAAAGCTGGTCCGGCGCCAGATCGTATTCGCCGGAGGCCGCGCGGCGCAGCATGCGCACGTGCAACACGACGATCTCCGCTTCCTTCTGGCGCACGCGACGCAGCGCCGCTTCCAGATGGTACAGCGCGTAGTAGGTGCTGACCGGAACCAGAATATTTCCCGGCGCCACGCCTACGCTGGTGGGCGTCAACTCCGCCTCTTGCGCCAGATTGAACTGATCCAGTTCTACGTGAGCCGCGCCCGCGGCGTGGACGCGCATTCGATGCTCGGAAACCTCGAACACCGTGAACAGCAGCACCGTGAAAATGATCCCTGCGACGGTCGCTTGCGGCTTCGTGAACAAGTTGATGACCGCGATCGCCACCAGCACGAGCGTGATCATCCCCAGGCCGATGGGAATTTCCCTGCCGAAAATAACTGGGTTGAGCGGGACGCGATATTCGCGGTCTTGCGGGTGCGTGTAACGCAGCACCAGGACCGCGATACCCTTCATCGAAAAACTCCAGATCACGCCGAAGGCGTACAGGTTGCCGAGGAAAGTGACGTCGCCGCGACTGGCGATGATGGTGACGATCTGAAACGCCACCACGAGGTTAATGATGCGGTGCGTCGTGCCGAAGCGCGGATGCGGATGCCGAAACCAATCGGTGAGCACGCCGTCTTCGGAAACGCGATTCAGCACACCGTTGGATCCGACGATCGCGGTGTTCACGGCACCAGCAAGAATCAGCGTGCCGACCACCACAACGAAGACGTGGAAACTCAGCCGGACCGGAAAACTACCCACTAGATGCATCGCCAGGCCGCCGATCAGGTTCTCAGTGAAATTTCCGCGCACGCTATCGGGAATGATCATCACCGCAAAGAAAGAAACCAGCGAGGTGAACACCAGGCTGTAAATGAAAATCACCAGCCCGGCTTTCTTCAGATTCTTGAGCTTGGGATGCTCGATTTCGCGATACACCTGCGCGAGGGATTCTTCGCCGCTCATCGCGAGCACCGAGTGGCCCAGGCCGACGAAAATAATGATCAATGTGATCGTGTGCGCCCAGTGGTAGCGGTCCAGCCAACCGAGCGAGCCGTGATCGAGCTTCATGTTCTGCGCGTTCGGCAACGGAGGCAAACTCCAGCCGCTGCGTACCCACAACGTGTAAAAACACCAGCTGATCAGCACTACCACCATGATGGTGGTAAGTTGCATGATGCGCAGAGCTTTGCCGCTGGATTCCGGCACGCCCTTGATGTTCTCCCACCAGAAATAAAGCGTGATGATGATCGCGACCGTCGCTGCTGTGGCGTCCACGTTCAAATGCAAGGTGGTGCCGGCATGATGGAAAAGCTCGTTGATGACGCCCACAAGATATTGCCCCGCGGAGACGCCACTGATCGGGCCGGTAAGCACATAATCGAACATGAGGGCGGAAACGGAAAATTTCGCGAGCGTGCCGCCCAGCGCTTCCTTCACCACGCGATACACGCCGCCGCGCACGAACATGCTGCAGCTTTCCACGTAAATCGCGCGCACCGCGTAGGAGAACAGCATGATGCCGAGGATGAACCACGGCGCCGTCTTGCCGATGAACTGCTCGGCCTCGCCACCGGCGTAATAGGCGGAAGAAGCCAGGTCGTTCAGTACGATCGCAGCGGCGCGCCAGAACGAAATGAACGCCAGCATGGCCGTAGTGGCCACCAAGACTTTTGTTACAGGGCGGGCGCGACCCGGCGTGAATGTGGGGCCTGTGGAATTGGAAACCATACGCGATTGAGTGAGGATAGGAACTATACGTTGAAACGCGGCCAAAAAGGAAGTCTCGCGGCAGATGGGCCGCTGCTAAGGGTAACTAATCGCCGGTTATTCAGCGGATCTTGGGGCGTCGGTTGACCGCGTGCGGTTCCGACGAGCGCCTGCTATACGGTATTTTCGTCAGGCGTGGAGCGAAAATCGCGCGCGCAGGCTTCGCAGGGACAAATTTCGCGCAGATGCTCAAAGCTGAAAATCCCGGTCGCATGACTATCTGAAAATTGAATCTGCAGCGCGTAATTTCCAACCGCGCTGGCGCTCTTGGCCGTAACGCGCGGCTTGTACATGGGCAACAGCACCGAACTGCTGCTCGTGCCACCCTTGGCTTTCTTTTCTCGCTCGTCGTTGCACAGCGCGCAGGGACAATGATCGCGCAGGTACGGGAAATCGTAGCGGCTGGTATGCATGTCCGTCCAGGTGATCTCGACACCTTCACCCGTCGAGACGTGCACCTTGATGCTCAGCGGTTTTTTTCGCGCGTCCTGTGCTATGGGCATAACAGATTCAAGCCGTGAATTCAAAATACTGTCTGCGTTTCGTCTCGCAGCGTCCGGGTTTCAACAGCATACAGTGTGACACAAACACGGCCAATCGCGCTTTCAAGCGAGCTCGGGCTTCAACGACGTGGCCGCGGCTTGCACCAAGCGCCCATGCGCGAATTCGATGCGGCGGTCGGCGAGGTGGCCGATGGATGGAGCGTGCGTCACCATCAGGATCGTATGGCCTTCAGTGTGCAGTTCGCGCAGCAGGCTGAGGACAATGTCTTCATTGGCCTCGTCGAGATTTCCCGTGGGCTCGTCCGCCAGAATCAGCTTGGGATGATTGATCAGCGCGCGCGCCACGGCCACGCGCTGCTGTTCGCCGCCGGAAAGCTGCGCGGGCAGATGCTCGATGCGATCGCCCAGGCCCACGCGTTCCAGAGATTGTTGCGCTTCTTTCTCGTCCGTGGTGCTGTGAAAATATTGCGCGAGCATCACGTTTTCCACGGCGGTGAGATACGGCACCAGATGGAATTGCTGAAAGATGAAGCCGATTTTCTCGGCGCGAAACCGCGTCAGGCCGGCTTCGTCCAGCCGCGCGACATCGGTGCCATCCACAGCCGCTTGCCCGGACGTTGGCGTGTCGAGGCCGCCCAGAATATTGATGAGCGTGGTTTTGCCCGAGCCGGAAGGCCCCATGATGGCGATCCATTCGCCGGCATCCACGCGGAAGGAAACACCGTCGAGCGCGCGCACGTTTCCGAATTCCTTGCGCAGATTTTCCACTTGGACAACCGTCGCCACGAGCGCCTATTCTCCTCGCAAAATCTCCGCTGGCTTTACATTGCCCAGCATACGCAACGGCAGCGCGCCAGCGAGCGCCACTACGATCATCAGCACGATGGTCGTCGGAAAAACTTCCCAGCGCGGCGAAATCGCCGTGCCGAACACGCGCAACCCCATCCAATACGACAAAGCCGCGCCTATGATAGCGCCCAGCAATCCGCCTGCGGCTCCCAGAACGCCCACCTCGGCAAGGAATATTCCCACAATGCGCGAAATCGAGCCACCCAGCGATTTCATCAGGCCAACATCTTTGCGCCTTTCCATCGCCAGCGCCGCCATGGTGCCGAGTACACACAGCGCGGTGAGAATCAGAATCAGCAACGCCATCGAAACAATCAGCAGGCGGATGCGGCCGAGCAGCGCGCCTTCCGCTTCTGCCACCTGTCGAATAGGCCGCACCTGATATTGTGGCAACGCTGTGGCCAAGCGAGCTGCGTAATCAGCGACGACCGGCGCCGTGCCCGTCACACTCACTTGCGCGACGCCGATCTGCCCCGGCAAATTTGCCAGCGATTGCACCGCGCGCAGGGTCGCGAAGACCTGATTGTCTTCAGCGCCGCCGGCATCCACGATGCCCGCGACGCTGCATTGCGCGCTGCGCTCCAAGTAATGCAGTTCGAGCGGATTTCCCACCGCAAGATGCAATCGCCGCGCGACGTTGCGGCCCACCAGGCAGTGCGAGTCATCCGCGCGCGAGGTGATCCAGCTCCCTTCCAGCTTCCAGGTGGCGTCGAGTTTCTGCGCTTGATCGAGCCAAGTGCCAGCAACAACGACGGGAATGTTTTGCGCGCGCGCCACAATATAAAGATATGGCGCGGCCGCGGCAACCTGCGTCGGCGGCAGCTGTTGCATCACTTCCAGCACATCGTGCTCCGGCATTAAGCTGGGCACTTCTGCGTCGCTGATATGCGCCGGCGCGCCACTTGCGGGCGAAATCACGATGTTCGCGCCCAACGTGCGGAATTCCTGTGTCAATTTATTCTGCACGCCGAGATCGAGATTCAGCAGCGCGGAAATCACGGCGGCGCCACTAACAATTGCCACAATCGCGACGGCCAGCCGCCCACGGTTCCCGCGCAAAAGCTGCAACACTAGCCGCCAGAACATCATTCGCCCCTCAGAATCACAGCCGGACGAAAATGCGCTGCGCGCCGCAGCGGAACCAAACTTCCAATCATCGCGATTAGCGCCGCAAGCGCCAACACCACGGGAAATAATATCAATTGAGGTGACGCAGGCGTCCCGAAGACGCTCTCACCCAGGAATCGCGCCATCCCCACGCCCACAAAAAATCCAACAGCGCCGCCGGCAATCGCGAGCAGCACTTGTTCAGCGAGGAAAATCCCTCCCACCAGAGCATTGCTCGCACCTAACGCCTTCATCACGCCGATTTCCGCGCGCCGCTCGAGGACGGTGGTCGCGGAGGTGGCCGCAACGGCCAGCGCCGCCGCGCCCAATGCCGCGAGCGTGACAATCCACAGCAACGTCCCGACGCGCGTGAGGATCCGGCCTTCGGTTTCCGCCACGCGCCGAATGGCGTGCACGTCGGTGCCCGGCAGCACGGTTCTAATCTGAAAACCGATAGACGAAATATAGGGCGAGCAGAACCAGCGGTCGTACTCGGTGGGCGTGAGCTGAATATTCTTGTCGGTCTGCGCGCGCTCGCCGCGTTCCGCCAGTGCGTCGGCAGGCTTGGTCAGGGCGCTGACGAAAAGCTGCCGGAACTTGCCCGGGTGACCGGAAATTTCCTGCGCCACGGATAGCGGCAGCAGCACCGCGTTGTCCTCCGCGTCGCCGGTTGAAATAATCCCGGTGATCAGCAGCGGGCGCCCGCTGCCCGAACCCGAGTTCTGGGCTACGTGAATGGCTTTCCCGATCGCAAAAGCCGCGGGATTCTTCTGGGCCAGGCCCGCGCCAACGACGCATTCATCAGCGCCATCGCCGAACCACCGGCCTTGGACCTTCCACCAAGGATGCGTAGCACTCGCGCCCGTTTCAAATTTTGTGCCGTCCGGCACCGGGACTTCGTGCTGATACCAAGTGCCGATCAATGTCGTCGCGCCGCCGGTTTCCGAAACATAAGCAGGAAGATCCAGAAACGGCGTGAATCCCAGAATATTGTGGCGCCAGAAAATCGTCTTTAACTTCCCGAGGTCCGCTTCGTTCAGGTAAGCGCCCTCATCCACGGGCCGATAATCCACGCCGCCGATTTCCACCGGCAAAGTATCCGATTCCGGCGTGACCAACAGATTCGCGCCCAAGCTGCGGAATTCGCGCGCCAAGCGATCCCCTACCTCCAGAGCAATCGTGAGTGTAGCCGTGGTGACGGCCATGCCAATCACCAACGCCGCGGCCGTCAGTACTTTGCGTCGCGGATTGCGCGCGAAGGATTCTCCAAGCAGGCGGGCAAACATTGCGTCAGGAGTGAATCTTGGAGGCGGCTTCGCTCAGCGCCGAAAGGTCCACGATCACTTCGCCTCCTTCCACGCGGGACTTCACGCTGATGGGATTGCAGCCGCCGGACTGTCCGATGGACGGAATGTAGATCGCTGCGCCGCAATTCCGGCAGATCACGCTCTGGCCTTCCTGGCGATAGCCGGCGGTTCCGCAAATCTGGCAGGCATCGAGCGCCGCCGCGTAATCACCGTTGAGCTTGTGAATCACCAGAAAGCGAATCACGCTGCCATCCACGTCCGCGGTGTAGAAATGCAGGCTGGTATCGGTCAGGTCCGACAGCGGGATGCGGACCTGATTATCAATGGCGGTCAGCGTTCGCGCGGGCGAAGGCGCCGCGGCAACGCGCCCGTACACATAGTCCCCCGCGAACGAAACAACCACGCCGACGCACAAAATCGCCGCGGCAAAACTCCAGCGTCGCTGACGGTGGAATTCATATTCGCTCATGCGCCGCGCCGCGGGATTGGCGGCTTCCTCGGCCACCGGCTGCTTCGCACTAAACCATTCGCGCAGCACTACCAACGCCGCAGCGCCAAGGATCAGCACAAAAAAGAAAACCTCGTTGCGCACAATCGGCCCGATCGTGGACATTTCCAGTTTGCTGGAAGGAATCCACATCGCTTCGCTGAGCTCGTGCACGCCGGTGAGCGCCAGTTGAAACGCCACCACCATCAGAATCACGCTGGTCGCTTTGAAGAAGCGCTGCAAAGGAATGCGCAGCGTGCCTTGAAAGAAGAAGATTCCCACCGCCGCGGCAATCGCAATCCCGATCGCCGTACCGATCCAAACCTGCACGCCCTCGCTGGAGAGTTCCACGGCGCGCAGCACCAGCACCAGCTCCGCGCCTTCGCGCACCACCATCAGAAATACAAACGTTCCGATCGCCCATCCGCCGGCGCGCGTGGATTTCTGCGCGTACGCTTCCACGCGCTCTTCGATACGTTTCTTCAGATGGCGCGCCACGCGGTTCATCCAGATGATCATGGAAACCACCAGCGCCGAGGCCACCAGCATCAGCAGCCCTTCGAAGCCGTCCTCGCTCACTTGCCAGCGATCCAGCAGCAACGCAGCCGCGAAGCTGGCTACCGCTGCAAGCGCCACGCCGCCCCAAACGTAACTCGCAAGCGCGCGGCGTCCGGTGCGATTCAGATACACCAAGACAATGCCGACAACCAAAGCGGCTTCGACGCCTTCGCGCAGAGCTAGCAGGAGTGCGGAGAGCATAAGTTTTCCAGTTGTAAACCAGTTTCAACTGGAAATTTAAGTCTAGCGCTGAGGTGCCCCGAAATCAAGCAAATTCAATGCTCTTAATCGCTTGCTCACGTTTCCCTGTAGAATAGCATCTTATAACCGAATGACTTCTCCGCACCATTCCTCTGCCCCGCCGCAAAGCCGCGTGAAAACCGGGCCGCGTTCGCGGGTCTTGCCTTGGACGCTCGGGGCCGCGTTCTTATTTTCGTTCCTTGTGGCAATGGCCGCACCATCGCTGAACGCCGTTCCGCAATCTGCCGCAAAATCTTCTGCTGCAACGCAGCAAACGCAAACAGCCGCGGCACCGCAAAATAGCACTCCGGCGGCCGAGCAGAAACTTCCCTCCCCTCCGCGCAAACAAGATGTGAAGAAGGGCAAGGAAGCGTACAAGCAAGGTCTGAAGCTCGAACAGAATGGCGATTGGCAGGCTGCATACGACGCCTATTCCGACGCGGTGGATTGGGATCCCAGCAGCCGCGAATATTTGGCGCGCCAGGCCGTTGCCAAAGGCCAGGTCGTACAAATGAAGGTTGACCTGGGCGAACGCGAAGCGGTGGCGGGCCATTTCGCCAACGCGCTGCATGCCTTCCGCGATGCGATGCAGCTGGATCCTTCGAATCGCGCAATCCGTGAACGACTCATGGAAGTCGAAGCCCTGGACCCAAGTCGCGCGCGCCAGATTATCGCCGAGCCGGTGCTGATGCCCGCGGTTCAGCTCGATCATCGCGCCGGCACGCAATCCTTTCAGTTGCGCGGACAGACGGAGTCGGCTTACCAGGAAATCGCGCGCCGCTTCGGCGTTGAGGTCGCGTTTGATGTAGACGTCCGTCAGGTGCCGGTGCACCTCGATCTGCAGGACATGGATTTCGCGACGGCCACGCGCGTCCTGGGCAACGCGACCAACACGTTTTGGCGCCCTCTGACGAAGCGCCTGTTTTTTGTGGCCCCCGATACGCCACAGAAACGCAAGGACTACGAAGTTTCGATTGAGCGCAGCGTGCTGCTCGCTTCTTCTGAAACGAACGACCAGATGACCGAGCTATCGCGCCTGGTGCGCGAAATCGCGGGAATCACCCGCACCGATCTGGACACCAGGAGCCGCACGCTGACGATGCGTGCTTCTCCCCAAGCCATGGCCGTGGCCACAGCCATCATCGAAGACCTGGAACGCCCTCCCGACGAGCTGATCCTGGAAATCGAAGTCATGGAAGTGGATCGCAATCACAACTTGGATTGGGGAATCACCGGGCCGCAAACGGCGACGATTTACTCGATTCCCACGAACGCCGCGCAACTGGTGCAACAGGGTGGCGCCACGGCACTGAACGCTTTGCTTACGCAGGTTTTCGGCTCGGCGTCTTCGATTCCGCCGGTATTTGCTTTCGGCGGAGGCAAGACAACTTTTCTGGGCACGCTGCCGGGCGCCACCGCCACACTTTCTAATTTTCTTTCCACGGTTCACGCGGGCCGGCGAGTTCTGCTGCGCGCGGAGGATGGCCAGCCCGCCACGTTCTTTGTCGGCGAGCGCTACCCTGTCTCCCTGGCGCAATACTCTTCGAGCCTGGTTGGTACCGCCAATTCCGTGGCTACGCAGACGCCGACGGCTTCCGCCCCCAATTCAGCCTTACCCGTCACCACGGTCAACACCGGAACGAATCCTGATGCCGTGGTGACCGCAGATTTTAATAACGATAATTTTCAGGATTTCGCGGTGGCGAATTTCACCGATGGCACGCTCTCGGTTTTCCTGGGGAATCCCACTGATCCCGGAACGTTCGAGAACCCAACCACGGTCACCGTCGGAGCCGGCCCCACCTGGATCTCTACTGGGTTCTTCAACGAGAAGAATGACACGACGAATACGATCGTGGATCTCGCGGTTGCCAACCAAACCGCCGGCACGGTTTCCATCCTGCACGGAAATGGCGACGGAACATTTACCGCGGAGCCGACTTTGACGCTGCCAGCTGGAGCAGGCCCCACCGCCATCGCGGTGGCCGATTTCAATGGCGACGGTTTTGCGGATTTGGCCGTGGTAAATAGAGTCGCCAATACCGTGAGCATCTTTCTCGGCAATGGCGATGAGACGTTTCAGGCTCCCACGACGCTGGTCACCGGCAACGCGCCGACTTCGATCGTCGCCGAGGCTTTCAATCCCAACGCGCCGGCGATCATTGATCTGGCCGTAACCAATTCCACCGATAACACTCTGCAAATCTTCCTGGGCAACGGAAAAGGCGCATTTACCAACGGTGTGACCTACAACACTGGCGTGACTCCTGTTTTTGTCGCGTCTGCCGACGTGAATCTGGACGGCAATTTGGATTTGGTGGTGGCCGATAGCGGCGCTGCCACCACCACCAACGCCGTGGGGAATAGTATTTCCGTTTTCCTGGGAAACGGCGATGGCACGTTCATACTGCCGAACGGCACGCGAATGGATTTCGCCGCCGGCACCACTCCCACGTCCTTTGTTATCGCTGATTTCAACGACGACGGTATCCCGGATCTCGGCGTCACGGCCAGCGGTGACAACGCCTTTGCGCTGATGCTCGGCGCCGGCGGCGGCGTATTCGACGCGCCTATCGAGGTGCCGGTAGGCACCACGCCGGACTCCATCGCCACCGCCGACTTCAATGGCGCCGGACTTCCTGACGTCGTCATGACGAATTTCGGGTCGAATACCGCGTCGATAATTCTGGATTCGTCCTCTCTCATCGGGCTTCTTTCCGGCAGCGAAACGGGCACGCAATTCCCCAACGCGCAATACATAGATATCGGCTTGAAAGTGAAAGCCACTCCGCGCGTGCACGAGAACGGCGACGTCTCTCTGCAATTTGAATTTACGCTCAGCAGCCTGGCGGGCAACAGCCTCAACAACATTCCGGTGGTGAATAATCAGGAAATTCATCAGAGCGTGCGCGTGCGCGCCGACGAATCCGCGTTGCTGGCGGGCTATCTGGCGCCGCAGACGATCACCACGCTGAATGGCTCGCCGGGAATCGCGAACCTGCCGTTGAATGGAATCGTCGGAGGAACCACTTCAACACAGTTTTCGAATACGGAGGTATTGGTGCTGGTGACGCCGCGGATCGTGGACTCCGCGACGCGCAACAAGGAACATTTAATCTACGCTGGACGCGGCCAGTTGGGCGGACCAGGCGCGCTGGGCCCCACGATTCAAGAACGCCGCGGTGGTGGGTTCGTAAATCCTGTGACGCCGCCGACCGAGCCGGCCGCCGCGCCACCGCAACCCGAACCGACGCCTGCGCCGCAACCGCAACCGCAATCTGAACCGCCACCGCAGACGGCGCCTCCGCCAGTGCAAACGCCAACCGAGCAGCCCCAAACCGTTCCGCCACAACAACAGCAGCCCGACGGCACACCGCGGCAGTAACCGCACAGAATGTTATTGCGCGACTTCGGCGCACGCGCGCGACGGATTACAACTACGGAGCGGCTTCCAGCACCACTACCGGCTGATATGTGCGCGGCACGACCGGTTCGGCAATCGCGATCAATTGTCCCTGCTGGCTGAAAACGCGCAGCCGCGCGGGCTTCCAATCCCCGGAATCGAGCTGCGCGGGCGCGTTCTGCGCCACGTTGGTTTGTCCGGGCTGAATCTGCGCGAGCGTCAGATTGAATTTGGCGCCGTGGCGCACGCGTTTTTCGATCACCGGCAGAATCGTGGTGCGCGGCAAATCCGTGAGCAGTTTTTCCAGCGGAATCACGTGCTCAAGCAGCCGTCCCGCCCGCGCGTCCTGAGCCAGATCGCCAAGCGAGACGGCTTGATCGAGCGTGAATTCGCCCACCGCCGTGCGCGCGATTTCCGCCAGGTGCGCGCCGCTGCCCTGCAGCTTCCCCAGTTCATGCGCCAGCGAACGAATGTAGGTGCCTGCGCCGCATTCCACCACGAAGCGTGCCACCGAACCTTCAATGCCGGTGAGGCGGAACTCGAACACTTCTACTTCCACCGGTTCCAGCTTCACGGGTTTATTTTTCCGCGCGAGTTCGTGCGCCGGGCGGCCGTGAATTTTCTTCGCGGAATACGCGGGCGGAGTCTGCTGGATCTTGCCTACAAATCGCGCCGCATACCGCGCGAGTTCATCGGCGTTCAGCGCGGGAGCCGCGTCTGGACCCAGCGCTTCCCCATCGGCGTCATACGTATCGGTCTCAAAACCGAAGCGCACCGCGCAGGTGTAGCGCTTGCGGCGACCGGTGTAAAACCGCGCCAGCCGCGTGGCGCGCCCCAGCGCCAGCACCAGCACGCCCGTCGCCTGCGGATCGAGTGTGCCCAAATGCCCGATGCCGCGAAAGCCCGCGAGCTGGCGCACGGATTCCACCACGTCATGAGAAGTTCTTCCCGACGGCTTGTCTATGACGAGAATTCCATCAACAGGGGGCTGCTTGGTTGTGCGAGACATGAATGGTTTTGCAGCGTAGCCGCAATCGTGGCCGCTTCCATCCGCAGGCGCACTATCTTTTGCGCACCCATCGCGAAAACAAACGCGGAAGCTGGCATGCGATGAACGATCGCTGCGCTGCGTTAGGAACTATGCTCCTCGGGATTTTTGGCCTTGCGCAGCAGGTTCTCGATGCGGTTGCCGTATTCTTCGGTTTCGTCGAGAATGAACAGCACTTCGGGCGCGCGCCGCATGTGCAAACGCTCCACTAATTCATGCCGCACGTAACCTTTCGCGGCCTGCAACCCTTCGAGAGTTGTGGCGCGCTCCGCCTCGTCCCCCGCCAGGCTCACAAACACGCGCACTGTGCGCATGCCCGCGCCCAGGCGCACTTCGGTGACCATCACCGGCGCCGCCAGGCGCGGATCCTTCAACTCTCCCGCGAGCATCAGGCTCACTTCGTTGCGAATTTCTTCCGCGATGCGTTCGGAGCGATGCCCTTGAACTGTCATGCGCCTTCCTCGTCCTGGTCTTCGTTCTGGTCCTCGAAATAATCCACGTTCTGCGAAACCAAATCGCGCCCTAACAGGCGTTCCGTTTCAGCCGCGATTTCCGCCAGCGTTTTTTCCAGATATCCGGAGTCGCTGGAAATCGTCACCACGCCCACGCGCGAGCGCTGCCAGGTTTCCTGGTGCTCCAGCTCCGCCACGGCCACATTGTAGTGAGCGCGCAACCGGTCTTTCAAGCTGCGCAAGACTTGCCGTTTGTCCTTGAGGGACTGCGCATCCAGTATATGGATTTCCAGGGTAAGGAGGCCGATCGGCATTTCCGTGTGGCGCAATAATTCCCGTTGCGCTGGTGCAGCTTACACCATCAAGAAATTTTGTGCGCCGGTGCGACTGCGTTGCGGCGTACTAGGCGTACTACGCGCTCTCCTGCCGGGGCGCGCGCGGGCGCGGTGGAGGAGGAGGGGGAAGCGCCGCGATCTTTTCGACCGTGAAGCACTCCAGACTGTCGCCCACCTTCACATCCGCGAAGTTCGCGATCCCGATGCCGCACTCGAAGCCTTGGCGCACTTCCTTGGCGTCGTCCTTGAAGCGCTTCAGCGAATTGATTCGGCCGGTGAATACCACCGCCGCCTCGCGAATCACGCGCACTTCCGCATCGCGCCGGATAATTCCTTCCGTTACCGAACAGCCGGCGATCGTGCCCACGCCCTTCACGCGGAACGTGTCGCGCACTTCGGCCCTGCCCAGATGCTGTTCCTTGATGATGGGAGCCAGCAATCCGGCCACGGCCTTCTGCAATTCGTCCAGCAACTCGTAGATGATCGTGTAGCTGCGAATGTCCACGCCTTCGCGCTGCGCCAGTTCCGCCGCTTTGCGCTCGGGCTTCACGTTGAAAGCCACGATCACGGCGCCCGACGTGGAAGCCAGCAACACGTCGCTTTCGTTCACCGCGCCCACGTTCGCCAGAATGACTTTTAGTTTCACCTGGTCGTTCGAAAGCTTCGGCAGCATTTCGTTCAGCACTTCCACCGAGCCTTGCACATCCGCCTTCACGACTACCGGCAGCTCCTTCACTTCGCCGATCTTCAATTGTTCGTGCAACTGGTCCAGCGTCAAGCGGCCGCTTGAAGATTTCGCCAAAGTGGCTTCGCGCGCCTTGCCCTGGCGATACTCGACGATGTGCCGCGCCTTGGCTTCATCCGCGACCTGGAATTGATCGCCGGCTTCGGGCACGCCCTGCAGGCCGAGAACCTCGACGGGTGTTGAAGGACCAGCCTGCTTGATGGCGCCGCCGCGATCGTCAAACATCGCGCGCACCTTGCCATAGACCGCGCCTACGATAAAGACGTCGCCCACGTGCAACGTGCCGTTCTGCACGATCATGGTGGCGACTGGACCGCGGCCCTTATCGACGCGCGATTCCAGCACGGTTCCCTTTGCCGGAACGTCGGGATCGGCTTTCAGTTCGCGCATGTCGCCAACCAGCAGAATCATTTCCAGCAGCTTGGGGATGTTCTTCTTGGTTTTGGCGGAAACTTCCACCATTACCGTGTCGCCGCCCCAATCTTCCGGCATCAAACCTTTTTCGGATAGCTGTCGCTTGACGCGTTCCACTTGCGCGTCCGGTTTATCCACTTTGTTGATCGCGACGATGATCGGCACACCCGCGGCGCGTGCGTGCGAAATCGCTTCTTCAGTTTGCGGCATCATGCCGTCATCGGCCGCCACTACCAGCACGACGATGTCCGTCACCTTCGCGCCACGCGCGCGCATGCGCGTGAACGCTTCGTGACCCGGCGTATCCACAAACACAATGCGCTTGCCCTGCACATGAGCTTCGTACGCGCCGATGTGCTGCGTAATTCCTCCGGCTTCGCCGCCCGCCACGTCCGCTTCACGAATGGCGTCCAGCAAACTGGTCTTGCCGTGATCCACGTGGCCCATCACGGTGACGACCGGAGCGCGCGGCACTTCGTTGCCGGTGCGCTCTTCCTTCACTTTTTCTTCCTGCACCAACTGTTCTTCGAACGTGACGACTTGCACCACGCCGTTGAACGCTTCGGCCAGATTCGTCGCCGTCGGCACATCCAGCGCCTGATTGATGCTGGCAAATACGCCGCGGTCGAGCAGAGTCTTCAGCAAATCCTTCGCGCGTATGTCGAGCTTCTCGGCGAGTTCGCGAACGGTGATTCCCTCGGTGACAGTTAGCTCGCGCGGCTCACGCTTCACCGGCGCGACGGGTTCGACGGCCGTAGCGCGTCCGCCGGGACCTACGCCCGCGCGTGGACGAACTGGGTGCAGCTTGCGCTCACCTTCAGCGTAACGCTTCTCGATCAGTGGCCGGCCGCGTGCCGCAGGCTTACGCGCATAGAGCGGCTTGCCTGGTTCTGCCTTGGGAACTCCCGCGCCGGGGCGCTGCGTGCCTACTGG
This sequence comes from Candidatus Acidiferrales bacterium, assembly GCA_050012455.1. Classification (GTDB taxonomy): domain Bacteria; phylum Acidobacteriota; class Terriglobia; order Acidiferrales; family UBA7541; genus Palsa-295. The sequence continues at coordinate 312,262 of JBEKHD010000004.1, forward strand.
TCCCTTGTTGTCGCGACCACCGGGTCCGCCGCCACTGCCGGGGCGTTGCGGGAACCGCGAAGGCGGACCACCGGGACGCTGCCCTGGCGCACCACCAGGACGACCCTGCGGCGCGCTGCTGGGACGATACTGTTGCGGAGCGCCAGCTGGGCGCATGCCTTGCGGCGCACCCGGGCGCACTTGCGCGGGGCCTGAAGGAGGCGCTCCAGGACGCGATGGATAACGTTGCACGGTCGAAGGTGCACCAGCAGGGCGCGGAGCCCCGGGCGCTGCCGCCACAGGACGTGCGCCCGCAGACGCGCTCCCCGGTGCTGCAGGCCGCAGAGGCACGCCAGGCCGCGGCGCAGATGATGCAGGCGCGACGCCGGGACGTGCGGCTGTAGTTGAAGCAGGAGACGCAGGCGCAGAGGCTGCCGGCTTCGCAGCAGCAGGTGCTGCGCCAGTCGGATGCGTCGCCGGATGAGTGGCGGTCGCGCCTGCAGGAGCGGCAGGACGCGCAACACCAGGAGCCGTCGCAGGACCAGCTGCCTGAGCGTGCAGAGGCACGCCCGGTCTCGCAGCAGCGGCCGGAGCAGCAGGTGCCACGCCCGCAGCGGGCTTGGCGCCGACGGCTGCAGGCGTAGCTGGAGCCGCAGCGGCAGGCTTCGCCACAGGCTTCTTCGCAACCGTCGCTTTCGCGGCCTTCGCGGCTTCCTCGGCTTCTTCAGCTGCCGCGAGGCCGCGGAAATGCTTGCGCACCAGCTCCGCGTGCTTCAGGTCAATCGAGCTCGAGTGCGTCTTTTTTTCGGTGACGCCGGCTTCCGGGAGATAGTCAATCAGGACTTTCGCCTTGATCTCCAGTTCCCGCGCCAGCTCATTAATCCGGACTTGATTGGAATCTGCCATTCGCCTCTTTTCAACGGCGCCGGCACTCGTGCCCGCGCTTTGCAGCCATTACAAATTCTCGCCTACAACGGACAACTCGTGAAAATCTCGCTACTTTTCGGCGCCATCTTCCGATGCCCCGATCTCTTCTTCTCGCACTTCCTCGGTCGCTTCTTCGGTCGCTTCGTCCAGAGCTTCCGCTTCGGCAGCTACGTCAGCAGGAGGGGCATCCGGCATAGCTTCGCCTTCGCCCGCCGCAATTTCTTCGGTGGCTTCTTCAGTCGCTTCGTCAACCAGCGCAGCTTCTTCGCCCGCGGTCGCCGTTTCTTCCGTCGCGACGCCTTCGCCTTCCGCTGCGACTGCTGCGTCCGGCGCATCCGGCGCGGCGGTAGCCGCCGTTTCCAGCGCTTCGAAATAAGCAGCAACGGACTGGTGAATCTTCTCCACCATTTTCTCGCCGATGCCCGGAATTTCCACCAGCTGCTCGGGCGTCATGTCCGCCAGCTTTTCAATCGAAGTAATGCCCGCCGCTTCCAACTTCTCAATCGTCTTCGGGCCTACGCCCTCAAGTTGCGTCAGCGCGGTGCCGGGCGCCGTAAGCGCGGCCATCTGTGCTTCGATCTCGCGGCGCTTTTCTTCCTCGCTCTTGATGTCAATGTTCCAGCCGATCAATTTGCTGGCGAGCCGAACGTTCTGCCCCTTCTTGCCGATCGCGAGCGATAGCTGCGTATCTTCGACGATCACTTCCAATCGCTTTTCTTCCGGGTCAATAATCTGCACGCGTGTGACCTTCGCGGGGCTCAAAGCCTTCTGCGCGAACGCGACGGTTTCTTCGTTGAACGGAATAATGTCAATCTTTTCGCCGCGCAGTTCGCGAATGATGGACTGCACGCGCATGCCCTTCATGCCCACGCACGCGCCCACCGGGTCCACATCCTTGTCGCGGCTTTCCACTGCGATCTTGGTGCGCTCGCCGGCCTCACGAGCCACGGCCCGGATCTGCACCGTGCCGTCGTAAATTTCCGGCACTTCCATTTCAAACAGGCGCTGCACCAGGGCGGGATCAGCGCGCGAAACCACCACCTGCGGCCCCTTCGCGGCTCGTTCCACCGCGCGAATCGTCACGCGCAGGCGATCGCCCACGTTGTAGGCTTCCAGCCGCGACTGTTCGCGCTTGGGCAGCCGGGCTTCGGTGCGGCCCATATCGACGATAATGTCCGGGCCTTCCATGCGCTTCACCACGCTATTGATCAGCTCACCTACGCGCGTGTGGAACTCGTTGTAAATCGTGTCGCGCTCGGCCTCGCGCACTTTCTGCAAAATTACTTGTTTCGCAGTCTGCGCGGCGATGCGCCCCAGCACGTCGGTCGGCTTGGACTGCGTGATTTCGCCGCCCACTTCCACATCCGGCTGGCGCTTGCGCGCGTCGTTCAGCGAAATCTCGCGCACCGGGTCGGCCACTTCATCAACCACCATGTGCACCGAATACACGTCCACCTGTCCCGTGGTGGGATTAAATTTCGAACGCAGATCTTCCTCGGTGCGGTAATACTTCCGCGCCGCAACCACCATCGCGTCCTCAATCGCCGCGATGATGATTTCCGGTTCAATATGCTTTTCCCGGCTGATCAGCTCGATCTGTTGGTACAGCTGACTCGCCATTCGCTCTCTCCCGTACGTCCCAAGAAAAAATTGCCGTCGCCGGATGCAGTTACAACTCGACAACCAAATTCGCCTTCTTGATGCCGGCATAAGGCACGGCGATCTCGCGATCGCGCACCCTGAACTTCACCACGCCGTCCGTGATGCCCGCCAAGCGCCCTTCAAAATACGCCTGCTTCTCCAGCGGTTCGTTCAGCCAGATTTTCGCCAGCCGTCCGACGAAGCGCTCGTAATCCGCGGGCTTGATCAACTTCCGGTCCAGCCCCGGCGAACTCACTTCCAGCACATAAGCCGGCCCCGGAACCAAATCTTCCATGTCCAGGATCACGCTCAACTGCTCACTGACCCGCTCGCAATCCTTGTGCGTGACACCCAAGCCTTCCGGATTCTGCGGGCCGGGCAGCCGGTCGATATACACACGCAGCATGCGCTGCTTTCCAACCTTCCATTCGATGTCGAAGATCTCGAGGCCCAGCGAGCCTGCCACCCGCTCGGCCGCCTCTCGAACCTTTTCCAGTTGCATTCTATTCCAAGGGCGCTATTTAGCTTCGCTCAGACAGTTGGCCTGGAACCATCCGGCGACGCCGGCAGCCTCGAATCCGGCAAGAGCGCCGGTTCCAGTACTGCCCTACGAGCGGCTCCCGCGCTTGCTGCCAGTTCGCCCTTCGACTGCAGGCACCCCGGGCATTGACGCACCGGCATCCCGCCATCCGTCGCGTCCAACAAAAAAGTGGGCTTGCGCCCACTGGCTCATGCGACCTGTCTGGAAGCAACCCAGTATAATTTCAAGCCGCCAAAAACGCAAGAACAGCCGCCCGGCCTCGCGGGCCCGCCTCTCGCACCGCGCACCCTTCCCTGCCTCTCCAGTCGGCCGCCTGCTTTCACTGCCTCCCAGTCGCGCCAACACACGCGACGCAAGAAAGGCACTAGGCGATAGCCGCACTGTCGTGTATATAGTTTCGCACCACGTCCCCAGAATGTCACCAAGGAGCTGCCCGTGGCTCAAAAAACCATTTTTCGAACGGCATGCGCCGCCACACTTTTGCTTGCGTCCTTTACCAGCGCCACGCTGCATTCACAGCAGAAGATGGACAACTACAACCGCGATCGCGCGCGCGCGATATTGCACGACGCCTACGACAACGTAAAGAAGCACTACTACGATCCGAAATTTCACGGCCTGGATATTGACGCGCGCTTCCACCAGTACGATCAAAAGATCGTTGACGCCACCTCGCTGAGCCAATCCTTCGGCGTGATCGCCGCTTTCCTGGACGGGCTGAACGATTCGCACACGTTCTTCAGCCCTCCGGCCCGGCCCTATCGCATGGACTACGGCTATCGCTTGCAGATGTACGGCAACGATTGCTTCGTCACCAGGGTGCGGCCGGAAACCGACGCCGAATCCAAAGTCCATCCCGGTGATCAGGTCCTGGGCTACAACAAATTCGAGGTCACGCGCGAGGTGTTCTGGAAAATGGACTATTACTTCAACAGCCTGGCGCCCCAAAGGGCGTCCATTCTGGAAATTCGCGACCCCGGCGGCCAAACTCGGCAGCTAACCATCGACGCTAAAGTGCGCGAACTGAAAAAAGTGCTGGATCTCACAGGCCAAGACGGGGGAGGCGACATTTGGGACATGATACGCGAAGCAGAGAATTCCGATCATGTGGTCCGCCAGCGCTGGGTGGAGGCGGGCGACACGATGATCTGGAAGATGCCGGAATTCATTATCCAAGACGGTGAGGTTGACCGCATTTTTGGCGACGCGCGCAAACACAAAAGTCTCATCTTGGATGTGCGCGGCAACCCCGGGGGCGCCGTCGTTACCCTCGACCGTATGCTCGGCAACCTGTTCGATCACGACCTGAAGTTCGCCGACCGCGTGGGACGCAAGCAAATGAAACCGGAACTCGCCAAAACACGCGGCAGCGAAATATTCACCGGAAAATTGATCGTCCTGGTCGACAGCCGGTCGGCTTCCGCAGCCGAACTTTTTCCTCGCGTCGTCCAGCTGGAGCATCGCGGGACCGTTATCGGGGACCGAACATCAGGAGCGGTGATGGAAGCCAGGGACTATTACGGATCGCAGGGCATGGACACGAAAATTTTCTATGGCTTCTCCATAACCGATGCCGACTTGATCATGAAAGACGGCAAGAGCCTGGAACACACCGGAGTCACGCCCGACGAGATCGTGATTCCTACGGCGAAGGATTTGGCCAGCGGCAGCGATCCCGTTCTCTCGCGCGCGCTCGAACTGGCCGGACACAAAGTTGACCCCGTCGCCGCCGGAAAAATGTTTCCCTACGAATGGTTGCCGAACTAGACCGCATTCGACCTCGCTGCAAAAAAAAGGCCTCCCGGATTTAACTCCGGGAGGCCTTTAGTCTTATGCGAGCCAGCCGCGCAACGACAATCGCTGCGCTACAGGATTACTGCTGAGGCGGTGTCGCCGGCTTTGGCGCAGGTGCGCGCTGTTGTGCCGGGGCCTTTGGCGCTGTTGCCGCAGCCTTGGCCGGGTAGCTCTGATCGAACAGGCGAATAATATCTTGCGTGACGTCCACCGCATTTGCCGCGAAAATCACCGGCGAAGTCTGTCCGGAACGGTCCAGAATCACGGTGAACGCATTGTCGCGGGCGTACTTGCTAAGCACGTCAATCATCCGGCGGCCGATGCGGTCCACGATCTCGCGCTGCGCTTCGTTGAAATCGTCCTGAGCATCCTGCGAGCGCCGTTGGAACGTGCGCTGGAGCTGTTCGCCTTCGCGCTGCAGCCGCGCTTTTTCGTCGTCGCTCAGCGTGGTCTGCCCGGTGCGCAATCTCGTCTGGATATCTTCCATCTGCTTCTGCATGTTCGAAAGCTCGGTCTGCCGGGGGGCGAATTGCGATTGCAATTCCGCTGCGGCCTGCTTTCCTTCCGCCGTGCTGGTGATCGCCACCTGCACGTCAATCACGCCTACCTTGCCTGAAGCTGCCGCCGTTGCGGCAGAAGAGCCGCCCGTCTGCGCCCACACTGCGGGAACCAACAACAACGCCGCCAGGGCCGGAACTGCAAATCGAATCTTCATTCTCACTCCTTAGAGTAGATAGTCTTTCGGATTTCGGTGCCAGGAACTGTGCCGCATATCATGCAGGACACAAATCGGAGATTATAGCTGCCGCCCCGGAAGCCGGTCAATCGCTTTCGTTTCGCCCGCCGTTGCGTGCCCCACGCAACCGCTCGCCTGTGAGATGCACGTACGCACCGCATGGTTGGTCTCGCCCGCACCCGCCACCAGCCGTCCGCTCGGCGCTGCTTACCATCACCGCCCGCATAGCCGGGAATCCAGCGCCTGCTAGTGCGGCAGCGGTACCAGCAGAATGCGGTTGTTCGCCTGATCGATCTGCACGGCCAGGTTAAGCCGCGGGTCAATTGCTATAGAATTCGGCCCGGGGATTATCGAGGTTAACGGCGTAACGCTGCCCGGGTCCAGCACTTCGTATACCCGCGGCGCCGGACAACTCGTGATCCCGTTTGGATTCGGTGGGCACACGTAGGCCAGAATCGAAAGAGTGCTGCTCGCCGCGTTCGAGGTAACCAGCGTGCTGGTGTTGAAATTGTAATCCACCGACGTGGGGTTGATTCCCGTGCTGATCGAAGATGTCTGCTGCGACGTCACGGGATTCACAATATTCACATCGTTGGCCGTGCTATCTGCCACGAGGAAAACCTGATTCAATGCGTCGAACACAATGCCAGTGGGAAGCAACATCCCGACGCGCGCAGGAGTGCCACTGGGCAGCGGCAATAATTCCAGCCCGCTGTTGTTCGTCGAAGTGAGGTTCGAAGCAGTGGTGATGCCTGCGATCGCTTGCGTCACGTCATTGTTGATGGTGGGATCGATCGCCACCGCCAACGGAAGGTAATCAACCGGAGCTGGCGCGGCCTCGGTGCCAGACGTCGCGCCGATGACCGTGAAACTAGAAAGTCCTCCAGTGTTGTTGCTGCCCTGAATGACCGTGTCGGTGATGGCCGCCAACGCGGAATACTGGTCGACCGCTACTCCAATTGGTAGCGTCCCCGAGCCAAGGCTAACCGTCACCGGGCTGTTGAACACGTTGTCGATCCCCTTCTCATCGAGGACCGTCACATCGTTGCTTCCGTTATTCGCCACAACTGCCTGGCCCGAGCGCGCCAGAATTGCAACGCCGTACGGCGTCGATCCGGTAGTGAAAAAACTGGGCGCTTGCGGCGTGATTTGTGTGCCATCCAGCAGGTTCACCACGGAGATGGTGTTGCTCCCGGAGTTCGTCACTACCGCCTGATCCAGATAGGAGTCCACAGCCACACCCACAGGCAAAACGCCTACCGGGACCGGCTGAATCACAGTAAGCTCGCTGACATTAGAAATCGCTGCGCCCGTTTCCACGTACACGGCGTAACGCCGCGCCGTTGCGAGATCGGCCGCGGGAATCGCAGCGGTCAATTGACGGCTACTCACGAACGTGGCCGGCACCGCGGCGCCGTCCAGAAACACCTGCGAACCGCCCGTGAATCCGTTCCCGACTAGGGAGAGCGTCAAACCCGCGGTCGGATTCTGCACGAACGTCGTCGCAGGACTCGTTTCCAGAATTTGCAGCGGGTTGGGAGTGGTGGTAGCCATCGGGAAAATAGAGACCGTGTTATTGCCCTGGTTGACGATGTAGGCCGTGTTGGTAATCGGATTCACCGCCACCGCTTGCGGCGAGTTAAACCCTGCCACTGTTTGCAGCACCAAATCGTTTTTCAGGTCCAGCACGTATCCGTTGTTCGCGGTTCCATTCACGACAATGCCGATGTTGGCGAGCGGATTTACCGCGGCGGCCACCAACCCCAAATTCGTGAACGGAATTCCACCTTGCGTAAAAGGTACCGAGCTCACCGATTCGTCCAACATGCTAAAGGACGAAACGGACGGCGCAGCAGGTACATCGTTCGGCCCCTGCGGATCGGCAAAAAGCGCCTGGTGTGTCGAGGAGTTAATCCCCACGCCTTGCACGGTGTTTGAAATCGTAAGGCTGGCGATCAACACGGGAGTGCGCCCAAGATCGGCGGGATTCACGCCGGGGCCGGGATTGCGCCCCAGATCCACGATCGAAATCGTACCCGCGCCGCCGGGAGTGATTAGAGCCCAGTTCAATTTCGGATCCACCGCCACCGCCGGATGCGTGCCGGTGCCGATCCCCGTTAGCGCGCCCGTTATGGTTTCGATGAACGTGGGAACGCCGGCGGAAAAATCGAGAATCGCTGCATTGTTCGTGGAACGGAATGCCACCAAGCCGCGATGCGTCAACGGATTGATACCGATGGCGTAGGGGACGGGTGGAGCGTTGGGCGGCGTATTCGGATTCGGCAGCGCTAAGGTCGTAACCGCCTGGGTGACCAAATCAATCACCGAGACGGTATTGTCCGCGCTGTTGGTGACGGCCGCGATGTGATCACCGAGCGCGCCGCCAGCCGTGGTGATCTCATCGTCAATCGCCACCGAAGTAGGAGCGCCCCCTACCGTGACGGTCGAAGTCGCCAGCGTGCCCAGGTCCACCACGCTGACGGTGTTGCTCCCCGAATTCGCGATCACGGCCAAGTTCAGCGCGGGATCAATCGCGATTCCCAACGGCGACGCGCCCACTGGAAAGCTTGAGCTTACACCGGTGGAGATATCGCTGGACCGCGGCTCGACGGTAAGGTTCAGCGCGGACATGCGCGGATTCGGCGCCACCACATCACTGTTCTGCACGAGCAGCGGATACTGTCCCGGTGCCGGTGTACATGTGCCCGGTATGGTCACGCCCAATTGCTGGGAGCTGGTCAGCGTGGCTGCGACTGCCGCACCATTGCACTGCACCGTGGTCTGCGGCGAGAAAAATCCGCCGATCAGATTCACGCCAGCCGTTCCGGCGTTCGGCACGATCGTATCCGGCAACAACGCCACCACGGTTGGACGCGACGGCACCACCGTCAGTCCAGTCGTTGGCCCCGTAAGAACATTGGATAGATCTCCATTCTGGGCTTCGACGACGATCGCAACCGGCCCCGCGACGGACAGCGGGCTTGCGGGAATCGTCGCGTGCAGCAGCGTGGTGCTAAGGAACGTTGTCGGCACCGGCGCGGGTGGCGCTCCTACCATCACCACGCTGTTGGAAGTGAAGTTCGTTCCGCTGAGAAATACTTCTTGTTGTGCCGAGCCTTCTCCCACGACATTCGGCACCGAAGAAGTGAGCGTTGGCGCCGCGGAAGTGATAATCGTAACGGTCGCAGTGCCTGACTCTGCCGGATCGAAGCCCGAGACCGCGGTGATCGTTACGCTACCTGGCGGATTGCTGATCGGCGCCGTATATGTTGCAGTATTGCCATTTCCCGCGCCCGGCACAATGAATCCGTCGTTTACATCGCCTCCGGCGACGCCATTGGCTTCCCAGGTGACGGCTGTGTTCGTCGTGCCAGTGACGTTCGCCGTAAACGAATAGGAATCACCCGGCGCAATGGTCGCACCGGTGGGCGCGACGGCCACGCGAACTGTGGAGTCGATGTGCACTACGCTGGTGCCGAATATCTGGGTATTTACCGTGCTGGTCGCCACCACCAGAAAATCGTTCGTCGGGGGAAGAGTCGTGGGCGCGGTATAAAAACCACCCTGCGGCGTGTTCGTCTGCCCCGTCGTGATGATCCCGTAACCACTGGGCATTTGCGTCTGCCCGGTCGTAGCCGGGCTGCAAACGGTCGGCTGCAGGTTGGTCGGAGAAGGCACCAAACAGAGTTGCCAGGTGACAGAGGTCGTGGATGTCCCGGTCACGGTGGCTTGAAACTGCAACTGGCCGCCCAGCGGAACCGTCGCCGGGTTCGGGCTCACGGTCACGCCCACTGGCGTTGAGTTTCCTCCGCAAGCCGATAGCATCGCGGATGCCGCGACGAACAGCGCCGTCGCGCCCAACCTCAGTATCTTGTTGCGCATTTCTTTCACCCTCTCAACTGAATTCGCTGCGCTCGCCGGATGCTCTCGATTGCGTCGCGTCCGATCGTGCGTTCGGTTTTCTCGTGCCAATTTCTAGAATGTCTTACCCACCGTAAAGCGGAAGGTGTGCTGCGGTTCGATCAAGCCCGCCGGAATGTGTTGCGTGTTCGCGACGATGAATTGCTGCAATTGCGGCGCGATCTGCGTTTCCAGCACACCTGGCGGCAGGGCGTTCTTCACCGCATCGCTCAGAGCGTATCCGCCGCTCAATCCGTTTATGGTGTCGTCCAGCCGCAAATAGTTGTACGCGTAATAAATGCGGAACGGCGCATTCACGATCGGCAAGATCACGTCGAGTTCCACGCCCGCCGAAGTGTGGATTTTGAAGTTAGTGCCGGGATAAATCGGCAGATTGCTGGCGATTTTCAAGTTCGGAAAATCGGGATTGGGATATTGCTGCTGATACACGGTGACGGCCGCGGGATCGAGCGCCAACTGCGATTTTCGCAGGATGCCGTTGATGCCGACGTCGTTGAACAGTGTCAGCGTGACCGGCCCCGCGATCGGAATGCGATACTCCATGTTGCCTACGTTTTGGAAGTCGCCGCCCGGCCGCGTGGGCAGGAACTGGATCATGGGCACGCTGATGGACTGCAGCGTCGGCTTCCCCTGCGCATTTAGCACCGTCGGATTGAAGAAGCTCACCGCCTGGTTCGTGGCGTAAGGAATCTCCACGAACGGCGAAATGGTATAGAAATTAAATCCGCGCACGTCGTTCTCGCCGCCGAGGAAAAAGCGACTGAACGGCGGAACGTTCGTTCCATTGTACCCGGTGATCATTCCGGTCTGGAACTTCAGGCCAATCACGTTGCGCCGCTTGTTCACCGGATGGAAATAGGTGGTGACGAACGAATTCGTAATGGTGTTGACGTTCCCCTGCAGCGGCCCGCCCTCAAATCCAATCCCGTAATAGAAGCTCTTCCCGCTCGTCGGGTTTTGTGGATTGTTCACCGTGCTGTACGAAACCGTCGCCGTGATCTTGCTCGATTCGATTCCGTTGAGCGCCGAAGGCCCGGCCAAGCCTGTGAATTTAACGCTGTCGAAAAGCAATTGCGCCGAGGTGCTGAACGTCTGAATATTCGTGGTGGAATATCCATAGGTAATGCCCAAGCGCGTGAAGGAAAATCGGCGCAGAGGATAGCTCGCGAATACCGTCAAGCCCTTGGAGTTGGTGGTGTAATTCTCTTGCAGCGCGGGGTTGATCGCGATTTCCTGGTTGTAAGCAATGCCCAGCTGCTTGGCCTGGTTGTAATCAAACTTCGTCGAAAAAATCGTGAAGCCCGTGGAAATCGGGCGATCGAACAGATACGGCTCGGTGAATCCGAAACGCACATCGCGCTGGAAGCTGCCCACTTGCGCGGAAAGCGAAAGCGTCTCGCCCAAACCCAGGAAATTGTTCGTGGTGTACGAGCCGCCGATGAACGTCCCGGCGATGCCGCTGACGCCGCCGTTGAAGCTGATGGACTGCTTTCCTTTTTCTTTCAGCTTGAGCTTGATGTCCACCGTTCCCGCTTTCACATTGCGCTTCAATTCCGCGTTTTCCGGCTTGATCGTGTCGAAATAATTCAGCTGGTTCAGCCGCAGCAAGCTGACTTCCCACAGGCGGTTGTTGAATACCTGGCCTTCATCGAGCAGCAACTCGCGGCGGATGACTTTGTCGCGCGTTGTAGTGTTTCCGGAAAATTCGATGCGCCGCACGAAGAATTGCTTTTGCTGATCGAATTCAACAGTCAGATTAACGATTTTCTTGGCATCATCAATTTCCGTCAGCGGCGTGGCCACGAAATCGATGTACCCGTACTCGCCATAAAGCTTTTTATAATTGTCGAGCGCTTTGCGCAATTTGTCCGCCGCCAGGATGTCGCCTTGCTTCAGCGGAAAGGCACGCGCCAGAACTTCGGACTTGAACACCAGCCCCTGCTCCGGGTCCGAGCTGCGAAAGCGCAAGCTGCCCATGCGATACTGCGCGCCCTCATCAATCGTGATGGTGATGTCGGCGCGCTTTCCGTTCTTCGAGCCAAGCACCGGCCAGGGCCCCGGGATGCCACTGCGCTTGTCATCGGATACTTTCACGTCGGGATCGCTCACCGACACCTTGAAGTATCCGTGATCCTGGTAGATCCCGTGAATTCCCACTCCCAGATCTTCATCCAGTTTTGCCTTGTCGTAGGTCTTGCTCAGCACTGGAATTTCCGTGATGTATAGCGGAATGGCGTAGGGGCGGTCGTTGTGCATTGAGCGGATTAATTTGCGGTCGGAAAAAGCTTTGGCTCCGACGAACTTGATCTCGCCTACCTTTACCTTCGGCCCTTCATCAATATTAAAGACCAATTTCACGGCGTTGGTGGCGGCGATGCGTTCATAGGTGGGCTTCACCGTGGCGAATTGCCGTCCATGTTCGGCCAGCAATCCCTTGATCACCACTTCCGCGCGCTTGATTTTTGTGGGATCAAACTGGCTTTCCACCGAAAGGCCAACTTTCTTATCTTTGAAAGCGTCCAGAATGTCCGATTCGGTGATGGACTTGTTCCCCTTGTACTCGATGCGGCGGATGATGGGGCGCTCTTGGACGTAGAAGACGATAATTTTCGCGTTGGGTTCGTCGGGGCTGTCTTCCACTTCCAGGCGGACATCTTCGAAGAATTGCGTGTTCCACAGCGCTTGAAAATCGCGCCGCACCGCTTCCACGCTGTAGGGATCTCCGGGCCGCGAAAATATTCGCGCCAACAGAGTGTCGCGCTGGATGCGGCGGTTACCGATGAATTCAATGCGCTGAATTACGAACTGCGGGCCGTTTGCGTCCTGAGGTTGTTGAGCCGAAAGCGATTGCCCCGAAGCCAAAACGCACAAATACACCACCACGAAAAATCGCAATGGACGCAGAAAAGTTTTCCCGCTGGCGGCCCTGGTCAAGGCCGCAGTATCCCGCCCAAAATTGTGTGCTCCCCCGCCGGACTGCTCCCGCCGGCTTGCGCGTAGGATTCCTAGTGGGCCACTGGGGTTGCTTCAACCACAGGTCGGAACGCCAAGCCCTCGCTCCCGAGATAAATTTCGAGAGTCGCCGGCCGTTGCAATCCGCCCTGAATCAAAGCTTCCGACAATGGGTCTTCGACGTACTTCTGTAACGCGCGACGAAGCGGCCGCGCGCCATAATTTCGGTCGCTGCAGGTCTTCTCGAGGATCCACTGGCGCGCTTCAGGCGTGAGTGCAATTTGTACCTGACGATGCACCAGCGTTTCGTTGATCTGGCCCACGAGCAAGTCAATAATCCGCAACAAATCGTCATCGTTTAGCGAATTGAACAGAATCACTTCGTCCAGACGATTCAGGAATTCCGGATTGAAGACCCGCCTCACTTCACCCATCACCATGTCATCCTGGCTCTTGGCCATCGTCTCAAGTTCCTTCGACGCAAACCCGAGGCCCGCCTGTTTCTGCAACTGCCGCGCGCCCAGGTTCGATGTAAGGATGATGATGGTGTTGCGGAAATCCACCGTGTTGCCAAGTCCATCGGTCAACTGACCGTCTTCAAAGACTTGCAGCAGGATGTTGTACACGTCTGGGTGAGCTTTTTCAATCTCATCCAGCAAAATAACCGAATAAGGCGTGCGCCGCACACGCTCCGTTAATTGACCGCCTTCTTCATATCCAACGTATCCTGGAGGCGCGCCGATCAATTTCGATACGGAATGCTTTTCCATGTACTCAGACATATCGAAACGGATCAGCGACTTCTCGCTGCCGAAAAGGAACTCGGCGAGGCGCCGTGCCACTTCCGTCTTGCCCACACCCGTGGGACCGAGGAACAGGAAGCAGCCCACCGGACGGCCCGGAGCCTTCAATCCCGCGCGGCTGCGGCGAATCGCGCGTGCCAATGCGGTGATGGATTTGTCCTGGCTGATGACGCGACGGTGCAGTTCTTCTTCGATGCGCAGCAGCTTCTGCTGTTCGTCTTCCTTGATCGCGGAAACCTGGATGCCGGTCCAGCGCGCCACCACTTCTTCGATGTCTTCGCGCGTAACGATTCCAGTTGAGGAATCGTCGATCTTCAACTTCTCGCGCAGCAGGCGCAGATGCTCCTTTTCCTTGCGCTCTTCTTCCGAATAAAACCGTGCCTTTTCGAACTCATGATTGGCGATCGCGGTTTCCATGCGGTGCGTGATGAACTTCACGCGCTTCTGCACTTCGGAAACCTCGTCCGGCAGCATGGCTTGGCGCAATTTCACGCGCGAGCCGGCTTCGTCGAGCAAATCGATGGCCTTGTCCGGCAGAAAACGGTCGGGGATATACCGGTTCGAGAGATAGACCGCGTACTGAATGGCTTCGTCGGTGTAGCTGACGGCATGAAATTTTTCGTAGCGGTCGCGCACTCCCTGCAGCACGCGAATCGCTTCTTCTTCGTTTGGCGCGCCAACTTTCACGGCCTGGAAACGGCGTTCGAGTGACCGATCCTTCTCCACCGACTTGCGATACTCCGAAGGAGTGGTCGCGCCAATGCACTGAATCTCGCCACGGCTCAGCGCCGGCTTCAAAATGTTCGCGGCGTCGAGTGAACCTTCCGCCGATCCCGCGCCCACCAGTGTGTGCAGCTCATCAATGAAGACGATCGCGTTCTGGCTCTCCATCAATTCCTTCATGATGGTCTTCAGCCGCTCTTCGAACTGCCCGCGATATTTCGTGCCCGCTACGATCAACGAAAGATCCAGCGAAAGGATGCGCTTGTCCGCCAGAAACGGCGGCACATCGCCATCGGAAATTCTCTGCGCGAGGCCTTCTACGATCGCCGTCTTGCCCACGCCTGGTTCGCCGATCAGCACCGGATTATTTTTCGTGCGCCGGCACAGAATCTGAATCGCGCGTTCCAGTTCGCGGTCTCGTCCTACCAGCGGGTCCAACTGGCCTTCCATCGCCGCCTGCGTCAGATCCCTGCTGAATTCCGCCAACAACGATGCTTCTTTAGGACGGTTCACTGGCACCTTCTCTCCCGCGCTGCGTCCCAATTCCTCGCGCACGGTTGAAAGCCGCAATCCCCGCTCCAGCAAAATCTCCGCACCGAAAGACTTCTCTTCCCGCAGCACGCCCAGCAGCAGGTGTTCTGTACCCACGTGTTTATGGCCGAGGCGTTCTGCTTCCTCGGCCGCGAAATTCAGTATGCGCTTGCACTCCTGGCTCAGCGGAACTTCCACCGAAGTCGAGATGCGTTCACGCACGGTGATGCGCGCCTCGATTTCCTTGCGGATGGATTCGATCGAGCCATGCGTGCGCAGGAAGCGGTTCGCGAGCGCCTTGTCCTCGCGCAACAGGCCCAGCAGCAAGTGCTCCGTCTCGATGTACGGGCTGCCGTACTGGCTCGCCTCATAGCGTGCGAAAAAGATTACGCGCCTAGCTTTCTCTGTATAGCGTTCAAACACGGGTCACCCACGGTCTCCTGGAGTCGCTGCCCCAGCACTGGCGTCCCGCGGGAGAGGTACCGCAGCTTCGCTCAGCGCTTCTGCGCCCGGAGCCAAAGCTCCGCGTTCCAAAGTGAGAACACGGTCGGCCCGCCGGGCTAATGAAAGGTTGTGTGTCGCAAGGATGGACGTCAACTGCAGCGACTGGTGCAGCCGCTGCATCAATTCGAAAATATTTTCGGCGCTGCGTTGATCCAGGTCGCCGGTAGGCTCGTCGGCCAGCAGTAAGGCCGGGCCATTCACCAACGCTCGCGCGATGGCTACACGCTGTTGTTCGCCCCCAGATAGCTGACCCCCACGTTGCTCTGCTCGATCGGCCAATCCGACTTCGCCTAGCCATGTTGTCGCGGTCCGGAGCGCTTGCGCCAGTGAGACGCCCCGCACCAGGAGGGGCATCGCAACATTTTCCGCGGCCGTGAAATCCGGCAGCAAGTGGTGACGCTGCCAGACAAAACCCACGGCGCGATTGCGATACTCCGCCAGCTCCGATTCTGAAAACGACTGGAGCGATTTCCCGGCGAAGTATACTGTACCGCTCGTTGGAGTGTCCAGCGCAGCCAGCAGATGCAACAAAGTACTTTTTCCGGTGCCGGAGGGGCCGACCACCGCAACCATCTCTCCGCGCGCAATCGTGAGGTCTATCCCCGCCAGAGGAGTCACGTCTTGCGCGCCGGAGCGGAAAGTCTTTCGCAGATTCTCGCCGCGCAGGATTTCGCCCGCTCCCGGCGCGGTGGTTTCACCGGTATTATCGAGGACAGCTGTGCTCGAATTTGCCTGCGTCTGCATCGCCTAGGCTGTAATCTCTTTCACGTTAGATGCCGAATGGACCAAACTGTATGTCCTTACTTTACAGGCATCTAGTCATTCCCGAATTGGCGCCTCCCACCTGCGAATCCAACAAATTTCTCTTTTATGGCGGTACCGTTACCTCTAGCAGCGGCTCTATCCTTCAATCAGCCAAAGCGCGAAGCCGCTCGAACTTCGCTTCTTGTTCGATAATAGCACGGAGCGTCGCGAAATGCAGATTGCTCCGCGCCAAAAGCGGAATCCGACTCCGCCCTCGCGCCGATTTTTTGGGAGTGCGCGAGCCAAGATCGCCTCGTTGCCGAATTCGCCGCAAAATCCGAAGAATTCGTTCGGAAAAAGGCGATCGGAGCGTCCTTCAATAGAACCCGGAACGCCAAGGAAAGTTATTCGAAGCGGAGAATTTCCACGGGCAGGATGCGCGACGCCGAACGCGCCGGCAAAATCGTCGCGGCGATGCTGATGAAGAGCGCTGCCGCCGCGATCCATATCGCATCCTGCGCGTTCGCATGGAACGGCACATAAGGAATCGCGTAAACCTCGGGATTCAACGGTATCAATCGCCACTTATTCGCGATCCCCGCGAAGGTGTAACCGATCAGCAAGCCCGCCACGGTCCCCGCAATACTCACGACCAGCCCTTGTAAGATGAATATCTTGCGCAGCTGCTGGCGGCGCGCGCCCATGGCCATCAGCACGGCGATGTCGCGCGCGCGATCCGTCACAGTCATGGTCAGCACCACCAGAATATTCAACCCAGCCACGAACGTAATCAGCCCGATGAACAATGCCGTCACCAGTTTTTCCAGACTCAGCGCGCGAAACAAAGCTCGGTTTTCGTCCATCCACGTCGAAGTCGTGAACCCCTCGCCCGCGCGCCGCAACAAATCGTCAGCGATCTTGTTCGCGTCGTCCATCTGCGTCACGCGCACTTCCAGCAAACTCACCACATCGCCTATTCCCGCCAGCGACTGCGCCGACCCCAGCGTCACGAATCCCCAATTCGCGTCGTAATCATAAAACCCAGAATCGAAAATCCCGCTCACATGGAAACGCCGTGAACGCGGAAACATCCCAAGAGGAGTCAAGCTTCCTTGCGGACTGGTCAGCGTGATGTAATCGCCGGCGGAAATGTCCAGATCGTTCGCCAGGATCCTCCCCACCAGCACCGCCGGAATCCCGTCCGCATCTTGTGTAAAATCCCCGTTGCCCGCCACGATATGATGTAGCGCTTCGCTCGCCTGGCGTTCCAACTCCGGGTCAACGCCCTTCAGCACAATGCCCCGTGCGCGTCCGCCGGATGAAAGCAGCACCGTCGCGTAAATCGCCGGCTCGATGGAGCGCACGCCTGGGGTGCCGCTTAACTTCGTCATTAATTCGCGATAGTCACGGATTCCGTTCGGGCTGATGGGCTTCAGGTTTACGTGCGCGGTGACGCTCAGCAGACGATCGCGGATCGCCTGGCGAAATCCAGTGTTCATCGAAAGCGCGATCACCAGAGTCGTGACGCCGGCCGCCACACCGATCACGGCCAGTAGCGTGACGATTCGCAGCACCGCGGGCCGGTTCGGCGAACGCAGATAGCGCAGCGCCACCAGCCATTCGAAACTCATTACGCTTTGCCGCCTAAATCGCTTCCGCCACCAGGCCCTTGCGTTGCCGCGCCGTCGGTCGAATCGCTCGCTTCCTGCGATTCCGCGCGCAACAATGGAAACAGCACCACCTCGCGGATTGCGTGCGAATCCGTCAGCAACATCACCAGACGATCGATCCCCACACCCTCGCCGGCGGTCGGCGGCAGACCGTGCGCGAGCGCGCGTATGTAATCCATGTCCACTTCTTTCGGCGCTTCTTGCCCGCCCTTTTCCACTTGCGCGCGAAAACGCCGCTCCTGATCGAACGGATCATTCAATTCCGAAAAGCCATTGGCCAATTCCATCCCCGCGACAAACAGTTCGAAGCGCTCCGTCAGTGAGGGATCATCAGGCTTTTGCTTCGAGAGAGGCGAAATCGCCGTCGGAAAATCATATATGAATGTCGGCTGCACCAAATGTGCTTCGGCGATCGCTTCAAAAAGCTCGCCCGTCAATTCGCCATCGGACAACTTCGTCAGATTGGCAACGGAATCGAGCCCGTGCGCACGCGCGTAAGCATTAAAACGCTCGGCGACCACTCGCGCCCCACCCTCCGCGCGCAAATCCGTTACAGTAGGCGACGCGCCCGCCGCGGAAGGCCAATACTTCACAATCGCTTCGCGCATCGAAAGCCGCTCGAACCGCGCGAAATCAATCGTCTGCTCGCCATATTTAATTTGCGCGCTGCCGGTCACCTTTTCCGCAAGACCGCGGAATAATTCCTCGGTCATATCCATCAATTCCAGATAATCGCTGTAAGCCTGGTAGAACTCCAGCATCGTAAATTCCGGCTGATGGATGGCGTCAATACCCTCATTTCGGAAGTTGCGGTTAATCTCATAGACCCTGTCGATGCCACCCACCACCAGCCGCTTAAGATACAACTCCGGCGCAATGCGCAAATACAGATCCATGTCGAACGTGTTGTGGTGCGTCACGAAAGGCCGCGCGGTCGCGCCTCCCAAAATGGGATGCATCATCGGCGTTTCCACTTCCGCGTACCCGCGCGCGTCGAAAAATCGACGTATCTCCCGAATAATCTGCGCGCGCCGGATGAACACCTCGCGCGCTCCTTCGTTCACAATCAAATCCAGGTAGCGACGCCGGTAACGCTGCTCTATATCCGCGAGGCCATGCCACTTTTCAGGCAGAGGCAGCAGCGCCTTGCTCAGCAACTCGATTTTTTCTACCTTCACGCTCAGCTCGTTGGTCTTGGTACGGAAAAGGTGCCCCGAAACCCCCACGATATCGCCCAAATCCAGCAGCCTGAATAGCTTGTAAGTCTGCTCGCCCACCACATCCTGTCGTACGTATATCTGCAGACGTCCGCCGCTGCCGGCAATGTGCGCAAACGCCGCTTTTCCGTGCGGGCGCAGCGCTACGATCCGGCCTGCGGCTCGTACTTCCACGGGCTCGGCCGCCAATTCTTCCGTCGTGCGTTCGCCAAACTGATCCCCCACTTCCTTCGCCGTATGCGTCCAGGCAAATTTCCGCGGGTAAGCCGCGTGGCCCAGCCCTTCGATCTCTCGCAGATTCTTCAGGCGTTGTTGAAACTGATCCTGCGGTTCGAATTCCAACGGGCCAACTTCCTTTCGGCGGTCAGGGCCGTGCGCACAAACGATCCATGCAGAGAGCTGGGCGGCAGTATAGCGGTCGCCTTCCAGAAGCGTCAAGAAAGCGCCTCCAAAGGCGCCGTCAACCCAAAGCAGTGGTATACTGCCCGCTCAACTTGGGGGCAGCGTGTTCTCGAAGCGGAAGCCAGGCACTTCCTCCTCACGACGCAGCGTCTCGGATGATTGGATCGCGTGGTTGCCGCGAGACAAGGTCCAAATATTCGACGCTGTAGTCCGTCGCTGGGAGACTTTCTACGCGATGACGAGCGTCTCGCTCGATGACGCCTTCTCGCTGCGCGCCCGAGGGGAACTGGTTCGCGCCCGCCAACAAGTTTCCATGTCCTCCGATTTGCTGTCTCGCCTGGCAGCATCGTTAATCGTAGCCTGCGGCGTCCTCTCCGACCGCGGCCGCCACATCAGTAACGTTCCCAACGTCGCCCCGTTGAATACGGAGAACTTCCGCGGTGAGACTGCGCAGACGGCGGCCTCCTGGAACGAATTCCTGCACCGCGTACTTTTTGCCAGCCGCTCCCGCTATTTCCAAAAACTGCGAATTTTGTCGGAAACGCTACAGAACCTCACGCGTGAATATACCGAAGCCGCCGACGAGATTGCCGCTGGGGTCTCCATTCAACCGGGCGACAGCTGGGATAAGCTGGAGTGCCTTCACTACGATTTCACCACGTGCCTGCGGGAAGCTGAGATTCTGGTGAAGTCGTTCCTCCGCGCCCTTCCCGGGGAGCAGGTCGCAGCCTTCGCCTCCGAACTCGACGCCGCGCCAGCCCCAGAACGGCGGCCCGCGATCGCTGCCCGAACGCGCGTTAGTCGCGCATCGGCTTGAACTCCTTCCAATAATTGTAGAATCCCTTAACCCACCGCTTGCCAATACGCTCGGACATCGTCTAACGTGCATGTTCCCCGGGGTTCTTCCGGTTGGCAAAGCCTGCGCACACTGCGGCAGGTTTGTGCTTCGAGGCTGGACGTTCGGTTCGAATCCGGCCAAAATGATCGAGTGTTGTTGCGAAACCGGGTCTGCGGGGTGTTTTCGCCTTTCGCCCTTCGCGACGAAACGCGCTGCGCCATACAATGGCGAATTCGCTGCGCGTATAGGACTACAAGTACAACTCAGGAAGCGGGTGCTGCATCGCAACTAGGGATGCGCCCCGACGGGTAGCGTGGCCCGAACGAGACGAATCGATACCGGGGAATTGCCGGAGGCAGAGGCCATCCGCCTCGCCCAACAGGGCGACGCGGCTGCTTTTGAACGCCTCTACCGCCTGCATAACCGGCGAGTATATTCGCTCTGCTTGCGCATGGTGGGTAATACCGCCGAGGCGGAAGACCTGACGCAGGAAGCGTTCCTCCAGCTTTTCCGGAAGATCGCTACCTTCCGCGGTGAGTCGGCGTTTTCGACCTGGCTGCATCGCCTTGCCGTCAACGTCGTGCTCATGAAGCTGCGGAAGAAGTCCGGCAACGAAAGCTCGCTCGAGGAGCTTACCGAGCCGGATGAAGATTCCGGCGGACCGCGGCGCGATTTCGGCGGACCGGATTTGCGGCTCAGCGGCTCGATTGACCGGGTCAACCTGCAGCGCGCGGTGGAGCAGCTGCCGCCCGGTTACAAGTCGGTGTTCGTGCTGCACGATGTGCAGGGCTACGAGCACAACGAGATTGCGGAAATCATGGCTTGCTCGATCGGCAACTCGAAATCTCAATTGCACAAGGCTCGCATGCGCCTTCGCGAACTGCTTCACGAAGCGCTGCGCGCCCAGGCCCGTGAAGATCGCAAGGCCGCCAGCGCAGAGACCGGCGGCAAGGACTGAACCATGGCCACGATCACATGCAGGGATTTTCTGGCTTACCTGGAACCCTGGATGGAAGGCGAACGCCCGCCGGACGCACAAGCGCACGTCCGCACTTGTTCGCATTGCTCGGGCGTCATCAAGGATTTGGAAGCGATCCACACCGAAGCTGGAAGCTGGAACGCTTCCGAGCAAGACGCTCCGGAGCGTGTATGGACTGCGCTGCGCGCACAACTCGAGCAAGAAGGCCTGATTCACGACACAATCCCTGCAGGTGAAGGTCGCACGCGAGCCGCAGCGCCCAGCGCCGGATGGTTCGCCGGTCTATTTCCGCGGCTGCCGCGTCCCGTGCTGGCAGGCGCGTATCTCGCGGCGCTCGTCGCCGTCGCTTTCGCGCTCAGCGGTCCCGTCAACAAGCGCGTAAACGAAGCCCGCTGGCTGAAGGGCACGCAAATCTCGACCTCGCCGCTTAGCGCCCAGCTCAATTTCGCCGAACAAAATTCGAATTCTTACGTCAGCCGTTCCAGTCCCGTCGTGGCCGCTTCCTTGCATCAGAACCTGGCTATCGTTGACAACTACATCGCTTTGTGTGAAAAAAGTGTCAGCGAAGATCCCCAGAACGAAGTGGCGCGTGATTATCTCTACGAAGCGTATCAGCAGAAAGCGGATCTGTTGACGCAAATGACTGAACGCGGAGAAAACGTCCAATGAGCTCCTCTCACTTTGTTCCGGTGCAGTGGCTTCCGAAAACGAATTGGAAGACCGCAGGACTGCTCGTTCCCAGCCTGCTACTTTGCAGCGCTGTCTCCGCCGGGCCGAAACGTCAGGAGCAGCATTTCAAAGTCGCTGCTCATCCGGTCATCACCATCCACAATCCCAACGGCCTCATTACGGTGAAGGCCTGGACAAAATCCGAAGTAATGGTCATTTCCACTCCGGCGAGCGATCGTATCGAAGTGGACGCAGAACAAATGGGCAACCGGGTGGACGTATCCACGCGCGAGCTTTCCGATTCCGTCGCGCCCGATGACATGCGCGCCGATTTTCAGATCAACGTCCCGGAAGACGCTGAACTGCAAATTCACAATGACGCCGGGAGCGTAAGCGTCGCCAACGTCCTCGGCGACATGAACGTGGAAACCGTCGCAGCCGGCGTGGACCTGGAGGACGCCGCAGGCTACCTCAGCGTCAAGACCGTGGGCGGCTCGTTCACATGCATTCGTTGCACCGGCCGCATCGAAGCCTCCTCCATCAGCGGCAATTTCCGCCTGCTCGATCTGCGCAGCTATCACGTCTGGGCGCAAACCTCTTCCGGCAATATTCTTTTTAACGGTGAGTTTCTGCCCAACGGCACATATTCCCTGAAGAATTACAGCGGCGTAATCGAACTCCGCTTCTCGCCCGGAGATTCCTTCGACCTCAGCGCCACCTCGCTCAAAGGCAAAGTGAACAACGAAGCGAAATTGACGCCCTCGCCCCACCAGCGCCATTTCATGCCGCGCTGGGGCAACGCGCTCTTCGGTACTTTCAACGAAGGCCGCGCCAAGATTGAGATGACCTCCTTCGATGGTACAATCAACATTCTAAAACGTGACTGATTGTTCCGTTCGCCACACAAATTACACCAATGACCGCTGAGCCCCGCGCGCGCTCGCTCGTCTGCCTGATCGGCTTCATGGGCAGCGGCAAGTCCACCGTCGCGCGCCTGCTGGGCCGCCAGATCGGCTGGCAGCATGTGGACCTTGATAAACGCATCGTCGAAGCCACGCAGCAGACCATTCCCGAAATATTCGCCAAGCTCGGTGAGCCGGAATTCCGCAAAATCGAGCACGAACTACTCCAGCGCATTTTCGGCGAAGCTGCCGAGCAGCAGAAACCTCGCATCGTCTCCCTCGGCGGAGGCACCACCGCGCAGCCGCAGAATCTGGCACTTTTGCGCCAGGCAGGCGCCGTGCTGGTGTGGCTGCGATGTCCCGTCGAGGAATTGCTCAGACGCATCGCCCATATTCAAGACCGTCCGCTTTTCCGTGACGAAGCAAGTTTTCGCACTCTGTACCAGGAACGCTTGCCTTCCTACGAGATTGCGGATTACCGTGTGGAGTCGAATCTCGAGCCTCTGCGCGTCGTCGAACAAATCGTCGCGCTGGGAATTTTCCCGAAGGTGACCGCATGAACGAAAAATCCGCAGGCAGCCGGATGAAGGCATCTTCGCGTGGGTTCGGCGCGCGCGTCGCGCCGGTCAAGGCATCAGTCATAACGCTTGCCGTAACGATTGCAATCATCGGCGTGGGGCTTCTCGCACCGCATTCGTCATCCGAAGCCGGCGTGCTGGCGCCGCGAGCGCACGCGCTGATCGCCCCGCTCGTCGCCGATAAGGGCACGTTCAAAATCCTCGTCAGCGGCCAGCAAATCGGCAAAGAAGAATTCACCATCGCGCCGAATGGCAGCGACTGGTCAGCTCACGGCAGCACTGAACTGCAGTCGCCCCAGGGCAACACGCACGTCACCGGAACCCTCGTGGTGCACGCCGACGGAGTGCCGGTGCGTTACGATTGGTCCACGCAGGGCGCCAAAAAAGCATCCGCTGCGATCGGCTTCACCGGCGTCACCGCAACGGTTGAACTTCATCTCGAAGGCGCCAAGCCCTTCACCCAGCAATTCACTTTCACCGCTCCGCTCGTCGTCGTGCTCGATGACAATCTCTATTACCAGTACACATTTTTAGCCCGCCTCTACGATTGGGACAAAAAAGGCGAGCAAAGTTTCGCCGTCCTCGTTCCGCAGGAGATGACTCCGGGCACCGTGACGGTCGACTCCATGGGCGAGCAGGTCGTGAACGGCCAAAAAGTCCAGGAACTGCGCGTAAGAACTGAAGACAACGAGATCGATCTCTTCCTCGACGGCCCCAAACTCGTGCGTCTGGTAGCCCCCGCCGCCAACGCCGAAATCATCCGCGAATAATCCACGCCTCTGCGCGTTTATCAGGGCTTTGCATTCCCTATGTATATTTGTGTACTTTCAAGCCATAGCTTTTGCGCGGTTAGCCACTTCACCCGTGGGCGCAAGGCAACCAATGAGTTTTGATCTTGGCGTCTGGTTTCCAGACAAGCGAATCACGAACGACGAAGCGGGAAAATTGTACCTACGCCTCTGTGACGGCGATACCAGCGGCGTCGTACCGAATCCCGCAGTCGATGAGTTTTACGCGGAGCTAACTGCCAAGCATCCTGAAATCGACACGATTCCGCTCGACAAAATCGACGATCATGACCACTGCCCGTGGAGTTGCAAACTCGACCGTTCACCCGCTCACGTGATCGTGTGTTGCGTGTGGCCCAAGGCAACGGACATAGGCCGGTTGCTTGAGAATTTGGCGCGCAAACACGGCCTCGCACTCTACGACCCGCAGTCCGACCTGGTCACTTACCCCGACGGTTCAACAGGCACCTCGAAAAGCAGTCATGGTGCGCTATGGGTTTTGGGTTCATTCGCGCTGCTCTTCGCCGCGATATTCCTCTACGTGGCACAGACCGCACCGGCGGCATCCCCAATGGCGTTCTACGTCTTCGCCGGATTATGCGTGCTGATGGCCGTTGCTTGTTTTCGGCAGGCGCGTAAGTAGCGTCATTTCGGAAACAGAGGACTGGCGGGCGAAAATCCCGATAAGGCGGCGAATCAAAAGCTCATCCGCCGCCTGAAGAGAATTCAACAACTGAAGGGATTTTTCTCGATCGTACTCGATGCTGCGGACTCAGCTTCTAAAGCTCCGCGCGCCGCACCACGTGGCTCGATTCACTCGGTTGCGGCCTTTCAATCCCCACCGTCACACCCATCTCGGCGGACTTGCGGATAATTCCCAGAGCCACAGTTTTCTGGTCGCTCTTCCCCCGCAATTCCGCGCGCAGGTCAGCCAGAGTGCGAACCGGCTTGCCGTCCACTTTCACGATTACGTCGCCGGCCTTCAATCCCGCCTTGTCCGCCGCCGTTCCCGAACGCACCTCGCGGATCAGAATCCCCGACCCATCCGGCACGCCGAAATAAGTTCCCAGCTGGCCGGAGAGATCTTCCGCGTTAATCCCCAGCGAAGGCATGCGCGCATCCACCGGCGGAATCGCCAGCGTGAAATCCTGATTAGGCATCGAGAACGAAAACGCGTTGTCAAAATCGCGCATCTTTCCCTTCAGCCGCTTCTCGAAAAACGCGCTGCGCTCGCCCAATTCCACCGAAATGTCTTGCGTGGCTCCGTTGCGCGAAATCACCAAGGCCACTGGCCGCCCCGTCGGCGTTTCACGCACCAGGCGCCGGAACTGCACCGTGCCTTCCACCACTTGCCCGTCGTACTGCGTGATAACATCATTTTCTTTCAGCCCGACCTTCGCCGCCGGACCATCCGGCTCCACGTCCATCACCACCACGCCGCGTTCCGCCGTCAGTTTCAGCTCCTTCGCCTTTTCCGCGGTCACTTCGCCAATTTCCACGCCCAGCCAGCCGCCGCCATCCTCATCGCTGCTAACGAAGACGCCCGACCCCTGCACTTCCAGGCTCTTTTCCTGCGCCAAGTCCGCCAGTTCCGCCGCGCGCGTCGCCAATTCGCTGGCGCTCGCATCGAATTGACTTTGGTTCATGCGCAGCTGGGCCGAGAGATTCTGCAACCTTTGCATCTCGGGGGAACTCATCTCCACCTCCTGCCGCACTCGCTGCTTCAGATTGGCGAGGTTTTCCCGCAAATCCTGCCGCACCGCACGCTCAATTTCTGCGCTATCTATACTACGCACGGCCTGGTCGATTTGTTCCAGAGGAACTTCCGGGGAAACGTCGCGATGCAAGCATCGCTCTTGGTCAGGCGAAGCGGACGTAACGGGCGTTGCGGAAGTAGAAGCGGAAGCAGCAACCGAGGTAGGTGTGTTCGTGGTTTGCTGCGGCGCGTGCTCCGCGGTCCGGCCCGGCAAAGCTCCCGGCGTCATCCCCATCGCCACCAGCAACAAGCCCCAGCCGACAAGGTTCGAGCATTGAAAGTGCTTCATGCCATTCGTCCTCTCTGTGGGTGAATTCGCCCCGTCAGACGCCCGGCCGTTGCACCACCAGGCGTATGCCGCCGTTGATCGTACGAACCGAAATTTGGCCGCCACCGGTTCCCAGCTTGGCGCGGAAAGCGCGCGCCGCCGGCACACTAGCAGCGGCAGTGAGCGGCAATTCCGAGTAGATATCGCCGTTCATCGCCAGCGCTTTCAAATCGGCCCGCGCGCCTTCCGGAAGTCCCAGCACCACCGAGCCGTTCACGGTTTCCAGATTCATGGGGCCGCCGGACATCAAATAGCGCAGTTCCAATCGCAGGTTCCCGTTCGTCGTTTTCTCGCTGAAGCGCCCGGAGCTGTCGAAAACTTCCACGTTGCCGTTCACCGAACGCAATTCCCCGCCGCCTTCGACCCCGCGCACGGTCACGCTGCCGTTCACCGTCTCGATGCTGCCCAGCAGCACGCGATACGGCACGTGTACGTGATATTCCACCGCCACTTCCGCGCCCTCGCCTTGCGGGTAGCGCGTGTGCACCGCAACTTGTCCGGGATGGCTGTCGTCCACTTCTATCTTCACCTGCGACAGGTCGCGCGAATCGCTGCGCGTCGCGGTCTTCACCGCGCTCACTTCCACCTCGTCGCGGCTCCAACCCTCCACCTGCACCGATCCGTTCACGTTCTCCAGCGCGAAGCTCCCGCCCGCGGCCAGAGGGTAGATTTGATGGAAGTTTTCGTCCGCCGCGAGCGCGGGAAATACCAGCGCGGCAATCCCCGCCAGGAGCAACAGCCCCCGAAGTATGGTTCTTGCAATGCGTATTCGGCCGTCACAGGATTTACTGCCGGAAGTTTTACCTTCATTCTGCGTTTGCACGGTACGCCCCCTTCAAGTGAAACACCCTCGTTCACTAGAACCCTGGGCCGCTTCTAGTCGGCCGGATTCTGGTCGCCGCCGTCACGCGCCATCGTTTCTCTCAACGAAGCGAAGCGCCGCGCTTCCCGCCTACGGCGAATTCTCGATCATCTGCTGCGACTGCTGCTGCAGCATGCGCAACTGCAATTGCAGTTTTTGCTGCAATTGCTCCATCTGCTGCTTGTAGAGCTGAACCTGTTTGTTAGCGTCGCTCACCATCACGTGAATATTGCCCGCCACCGTGCGCAGACGGATCACTTCGCCGCCACCGTTCAACGCGCCCTCGGTGCGGATCCACTCATCTCCGTTGGTCGCAGCTCCCCGGCTGATTTTCACCGGAAACGCCGGATCGAAAATCACGTGATGCTCTTCGCCGGATTGCACCTGCGCGTCAATCGTCACGGGCAGTTGCCGCGGAATATAAACGACGATGTCGCCTTCGCCCGATTGCAATTCGCATTGCCCCGGCACTTTTCCCGGCGTCACGAACCAGGCCGTGATTGCACCTGCTCCCGTAGACGCTTTCACCGCGCTGTCCACTTCCGTCAAATAAATGCTCCCGCCGCTGGTTTCCAGATTCGTCGGCCCCGAAACCCGCACCACGCGAATCCCTCCGCCGCCCGTTTTCGCCTGCACCAAGCCCGCGGTCTCACCCACTTCAATTTGTCCACCGTTGGTTTCCGCCACCAGTTCGCTGCCCGAATGTTCCACAGATACATTTCCCCCACCCGTGGAAACATGCGCCACGCCGTCTACCGAAGCCACGCGGATATGCCCGCCGTCGGTATGCAGAATCGCGTTGCCGGCAATCGCGCCAGTGGTGATGTGTCCGCCGCCGGTGCTTGCTGCCAGCGCGCCCGCCACATTTTTCACCGTGATATGCCCGCCATCAGTTGAAAGGTGCGCCGCGCCTCCCACGTTCGCCATCACGATATTTCCGCCCGAAGTCGCCAGCGTTGCCGAGCCGATCAAGTCTTCGGCCTCGATGTTCCCGCCGCCCGTCGAAACATCCAGATTGAAATTCCGCGGAACGTTGACTTCCACCGTCACCCACAAACGCCCGCTGGCATGGCGACCCAAGCTTTGCCCGCGAACGTACACACCCTCGGCCGTCGTATTAGCCGTCACGATGAAATTTTTAAGGAGTTGCTTCGCGTCTTTTTGCGTGGCGTCCGCTTCGAGGTGAACTTGATAATCAATCTTCCGGGAATTTTGTGTCCTGACGATGACGTTGCCCAGATCGGTGACCAGGTGCAGCCGCTGCCCGTCACGCGCCGCAACGCTACCCGTCAAGTCCGCGCTGACCCGCGGCCCGTGATTCTGCCGCTCGGTCCTCGCCTTGTCCGGGCCATCCGCCGAAGCCGAAGCGGGAATCAGAAACGTAATCGCGAGCAAAGAGCAGCCAATGCCTGCCGCCAAACTTCCACCAGGCACACCAATCCGTGCCGCGATCTTCTGCCGCATTCGCGGGATGTACAGCGCTTTCATCATGTTTAGAATTTTTGCCGCGGGCCCAGATCGCGAATCACTTCCGCGCTCTGCAACCGGATGTAAGTGCTGGGGTCTTTGGCCATCCGTTCACGCAGTACCGCGAGCAGATGATCGTCGGCGTCCACCTGGCCCTTGGCGGCCATGTCGCGCAGCGCGTTGATCGCTTCCACGCGGACGCCGGGGTTCTGATCGTCCACCAGTGCATCCAGAAGAGTCTGTCGAATGATGTCCTGCGGCTCGGCGCCATTCAAAGCTTCCAGCGCCTTCAACCGCACCGCCGCATTGTGATCGGTGTGTACTGCCTGGCAAAGCGCCGAGCGCACATCCGGGTCGTTGTTCCGCAGGCGCAGCAAATCCACTGCATCCAGCCGCACGTCCGGATCGAAGCGCTGATTGTTGTGCAGGATGTACATCAGAGCTTGTTTGACATCGTCGTCATTCACCGTGCCGCGCAAGGTGTAAGGCTGCCGCGCGTTCAGTTGCAGTTGCACTTGCGGCGGCTGATTGTCTTCGGCGGGGAATACGTTGATGCCTGCGACGCTTGCAGTGCGCATGTCGAGAGAGCTAAATCCTGCGGAAGGAGAGCTTGCAGAAGCCGGGTCCGCGCTCACAACGCCCGGAACCACCCCAGTCGGATTATTCGTCGCGCTCTTAGAATTCGCATCAGGCTTGGCGGCCGGAGTCCGCAACAAACGCGGCCCCAGCATTCCCACCGAAAATCCAATCAGCACCAGCAGCGCCGCGCTCCACGCGGGCTGCGGTGAAATCCAACTCGACGGCAACAGCGCGCCAATCGTCCGGCGCAGCCAGCTCCGCTCTTCCTGCTGGTCCAAACTATCTTCCAATCCCGCCCGGCAACTCGCCAGCAGCGCCGCATCCGGCTCCGTGTGCCGCGAAGCCAGCAGCGCCAGCATTTCCTGCTCTTGCGCCAAAGCCAGATTGCATCCGGAGCAATGCTGCAGATGATCGTTCAAATCCGCGACTTCCGAAGCATCCAGTTCCCCGGCCGCAAAAAGCATCAGCCGCGGCTCAAATTCCTCGCACGCCGGGCCCTTCGTCCCTTCCATTCCTGCTTCCCGCATTCTCTCCGACCTCGCTGATGACTGCGTCTAACGCATGCCTTCCAGGCTCGCGCGTAATTTTCGCGTCGCCCGGAATAGCGAATTCTTTACTGTCTCTTCAGACGTGCCCAGCATGTCCCCGATAGCACGCAATTTCAACCCCTGATAGTGTTTCATCTCGAAGACCATGCGCTCGCGTGGCGAAAGCCTATTCAACGCGCTGGCGATCTGCTCACCCAATTCCTGCCCCAGCAAATTTCGCTCCGGGTTCGCGCCGGCGCGCTGTTCCGGCTGGCGATCGAAGAAATCTCGTGTGCCCCCTTCGGCGTCTTCCGGCACCGGCGCCTGATCTTCGCGGCGGCTGGTGCGCCGGCGCAAATGATCCAGCGCCACGTTCGTCACGATCCGGTAAAGCCAGGTATAAAAACTGCACTCAAACCTGAAACGGTGCAGGTTCTTGTAAACGCGCAGAAAGCTTTCCTGATAAATGTCGCGCGCATCTTCAGGACGATGCACCAGGTTCATGGCCAACCGCAAAACCTCGCGATCGAAGCGCCGTACCAATGCCTCAAACGCCAGACGGTCTCCAGCCTGCGCTTTGCGGACGAGCGCCTGCTCTTCCGCAACCTTCGCCGCCGCTGCCTGGCGCGCCTCGATGTCGAGTGCGACGCTCATCCCCATGGTGTTGATTGCCTGCCTGGTAACGTCCGGGCCCGCGCCACCGGTACCCGAAGCGTGCATCCCGCCAGTCCCAGTATCAGCTCTTCCTACCGGTACCGTAAAGATAGACGGCGGCTGTGGCCGTTGGTGAGCATCGGCGGACGTCGTTTTCCCACTATCGGACAGCTGCCCCAAGGTACACCTTCTCGCTGAGATGCGCTCCTAGTCTAAAACGTTGCAAGAGAGCGGTTTACACATGACGGGCGCTCGCCCTCGCAGCGCTTCCCTCAACTCATATCTCAACATTTCCACAGACTGCACGGGGCTCGCCACTTTACCGAGTTCACAGCCCCGAACTCAAACGGGCTTCGGTCCCCAACTCTTAATCCGCTTCTACTCGCTAGGTGAGTTCGATGTTTTTCCCTCTCTTTTTTGTGGATTAAACGCTACGCCTTCCGGTACGACACGCAACCGAACCTGCGCAACCGCAACCGATGGTATAAAAGTGGTGCGACCGCTAGCGCAGAGCCAGCACACGCTCCGATGCCAGTCTCTCTCACCAACTCGGTCAAATATCTCCACGGCGTAGGCCCCCAACGCGCCACCACACTTGAAGCGCGCGGCATCTTCACTGTCGGCGATCTCCTCGGCTACCTTCCCTTCCGCTACGAAGACCGTCTCCGCTTCACCCCCATCGCCGAAATAGTCCCCGGCCAGGTGCAAACAATTTTCGCCGAAGTTACAGGCGGCGGAGGAACCACGGTCCGCTTCCAACGCAGCCGCCGGTCAATTTTCCACGTGGCCGTGCGCGATGCCTCCGGCACGGTCTACGTGCGCTTCTTCCACGGCGGCTATCTCGAAGGAAAGTTGAAGGACGGCCAAAAGCTGGTGCTGCACGGAAAAGTGGACGAAGATCGCTACCGTCCCGGTCGCCTGGAAATGGTCAATCCGCAAATGGAATTGGTCGGCGCCACCGAAGGCGGCGCGGCGGATTCCACCGAAGTCGGCCGCATCGTCCCGATATACGAAGCTATCGGCGCCATCAGCTCGCGCATGCTGCGCCGCATCATTTATAGCGTCCTGGCCAATTTCGACGGCAATATTCCCGAACCGCTCCCTCCGCAAATTCTGGAACGCTATCGCTTTCCCGCCCGCCGCGAAGCCTTGCTCTACGCGCATTTCCCTCCTCAGGACCAAAGCGTCGAGCTGCTCAACAACTACCGCAGCCCCGCGCAAATCCGCCTGATCTTCGAGGAATTTTTCTACTATCAGCTCGCCCTCGCCCTCCGCCGCCTGAGCGACCATTCGCGCCGCGGCATCGCCATGCGCGTGCGCGAAGAGAGAGTTCGCGCAGCAGTAAAACGCATTCTGCCCTTCAAACCCACCACGGCACAAAAACGCGTGCTCGCCGAAATTGCCGCCGATCTCGAAAAGCCGTTCCCCATGAACCGCCTGCTCGAAGGCGACGTTGGCAGCGGCAAAACTATCGTCGCATTCGAAGCCGCCACCATCGTCATCGAGAACGGCTATCAAGTGGCCCTGATGGCCCCCACTGAAATTCTCGCCGCGCAACATTATCTTTCCGCGCGCCGCATTTTTCAGGCCGCTGGCTACGGCGTGGAATTGATCATCAGTGGCCGCAAACGCTCCACCAAAGACGAAGCCCTCGCGCGTGTCGAAAGCGGCGACGCGCAGATCGTAGTCGGCACGCACGCGCTGATCGAAAATCCCGTCGCCTTCAAAAAACTCGGCCTCGTCATCGTGGACGAGCAGCACCGCTTCGGCGTCCTGCAGCGTAAACGCCTCATAGACAAAGGCGTCTCGCCGCATGTGCTCGTAATGACCGCCACGCCCATCCCGCGCACCCTCGCGCTCACTCTCTACGGCGACCTGGAAATTTCGGTGATTGACGAAATGCCGCCCGGACGCACGCCCATCGAAACCCTCTGGAAGGAAGAAAGTCAGCTTCTGGCTGTCTGGGAAGCTGTCCGCCGCGAAATCGCCGCCGGGCGGCAAGCCTATGTCGTCTATCCGGTAATTGAAGAATCGAAACAGGAACTGAAAGCCGCCACCGCCGAATACGAGCGCCTTGCGAAACACGTTTTCCCTCAATTGCGCATCGGCCTGCTGCACGGCCGCCTGAAAAACGACGAAAAAGATTCGGTAATGGAGCAATTCCGCCGCAACGAAATCCAAATCCTCGTCGCTACCACGGTTATCGAAGTCGGCGTGGATGTGCCCAACGCCACGTTGATGGTCATCGAGCACGCCGACCGCTTCGGCCTCGCCCAACTCCACCAGCTGCGCGGCCGCATCGGGCGCGGCAGCGAAAAATCGCGCTGCATCCTCGTCGCGCGCAAAAATATTACCGGCGAAGCCCGCGCCCGCATCGAAACCATGGTGGCCACTTCCAACGGTTTCGAAATCGCCGAGCAGGACCTGAAGCAGCGCGGCCCCGGCGAATTTTTCGGCACGCGCCAGCACGGCGACGCCGCCTTTTCGGCTGCCCAGCCGCTGCGCGACCACGAAATCCTGGAGCTAGCGCGTCGCGAAGCCTTCGCCCTGGCAGAAAGTCCCGAGCGCGCCGCCGAAATCATCAAGCGCCTGGAATCCGTAAGCCCCAGCTGGCGCCAACGCTATCAGTTGGCTTCCGTAGGATAGTGTGGAACTGAAACCATGCGCGTAATCGCCGGAAAATATCGCAGCCGCCTTCTGAAAGGCCCCGGAGCGCAACGCCTCCGCCCGACCAGCGATCGCCTGCGCGAAACCCTCTTCAACGTCCTAGGACCCTCGACAGAAGATTCCCTCTTCATCGACCTCTTCGCCGGAACCGGAGCCGTAGGCATCGAAGCGATCAGCCGCGGCGCGCGCGAAACAATTTTCGTCGAATCGAACGCCAAAGCCGCGCGTTTGATCCGCGAAAATCTCAACACTCTGGAAATTCGCGCAGGTGCCGAATTGATCGAAGCCCCCGCCCTCCGCGGCTTGGAAAGAATGGCCATCCGCCATTTGCTCGCCGATTTCATCTTCCTCGATCCGCCGTACGAAAAAACCGCGGAATACCTCGAAGTCCTCGAATTCCTCGACACCTCGCACCTGATCGCGCCGCGCGGTATCGTCATCGTTGAACACTACTGGAAAACCGAGCTGCCGGAATTCCTCACGCGCCTGGAATGCTCCCGCCAGATCGAACAGGGCGACGCCATTCTTTCTTTCTACACCCTGGCAGCCGCAGCATAGCCCGCCTGCATCCAACCCCACGGGCCACTTCTTGGTCGATTCCTGTATAATCGCCCGGCTTATGCAACCTGTGATGCAGCGATATCCGGAAACTCCACCACCGAGCGAGCCAACCGTGCGACCCGACGCGCCCGAGGAAATTCTCGCGCCCGACGTTGAACTGCCGTCGCACTCGCGGCTGCCCCGCCTCGATCTCGGCGTGGACTGGGGCTCGCCCTGGCGTGAC
Source organism: Candidatus Acidiferrales bacterium (assembly GCA_050012455.1). Classification (GTDB taxonomy): domain Bacteria; phylum Acidobacteriota; class Terriglobia; order Acidiferrales; family UBA7541; genus Palsa-295. Next base: position 345,725 of record JBEKHD010000004.1, read on the forward strand.
TTCCGCACGAGCGTGCACGATTTTTTTCGCGGCCCGCGCGCGCCACAAGCCTCCCAGCTGCCCGCCGACTCGGACCTGCGCGTCGAATGGATCGAAGGAAAAATTCCCGGCCGTGCGTTCACCGCTTCCGCGCTATGGCACATTGCGATTGTCGGACTGCTGCTACTGCCGATCTGGCATTTTCTCGCGAGCGATCCGCCAAATCTCGCGCCGGTGCGCATCGAACTCACGTGGACGAACCCTTCGGAAGACTTGCCGCCCGTTTCGCTGCCCGGCCGCGATCGCAAACCCAGCCCCAAAGGCGATCCCGCGAAACCGCTGCTGCAGAAAGGCGCGGACGCATTTCATCCGCGGCAGACAATCCTCTCGCAGCCCGCTGTCGTCACGCACCCGCGGCAAACATTAATCCAGCCCGACGCGCCGCCAACTCCGCCAAAGATCGAAGTCCCGCTTCCAAATATCGTCGAATGGGCCGCTCCCAAAATGCCCGCGAAGCCTCAGCTGCGCGTCGCATCCACGGCCGCCGCGCCGCAAGTGCAACATCACGCCGTCAACGACTTCGCCGCGCCCGAACTCGTGAACCAGGAAAAAACGCCGGGCCCTCTGGACATTGCCGCTTCGCCGACCATCAATCAGCAACCGCGTATGCCGGTTGAACCGATGTCAAGAGCAGTAGCCGCCAGGCGCGCCGCGCAAGCCGAAACCGGCGCAGCGCCCGAAATCGGCGCAGCAAATTCAGCCGGCGACGACAGCCTGCATCGCGTGATCGCGCTTTCCGCCGCGCCTGCTCCTCCCGCTCCGGAAGTAAGCGTGCCGCAAGGAAATCTCGCCGCGCGCATCGCGATTTCTCCGGAAGGAAAACAACCGGGCGCGCCCGGCGGCGCTGAAAATGGTTCGGCAGGAAACGGTGGCGCAGGCGGCGGCTCTACCAGTACCGGCGGCCGCGGTACCAACGCAAACGCGGGCACCGGCTTAGGTCCTGCGGGAGTAAGCATCAGCGGCGGCGCAGCGCACGCCGGCAACGGTGGACTCGCCCCCCACGCCACCACAAAATTAAATTTGAAACCGATGCCCGCGCTCGATGCGCCGCCATCAGCCCATCACGGCCCGGCAGTAATCGGCGCGATCGATCCCAAGCTTCCGCCCGAAATCATTCTCTCCGGCAAGGAAATCTACACGCTGCACATCGACATGCCCAATCTCACGAGCGTGACCGGCAATTGGGTGATGAACTTCGCGCAACTAGACGAAGGCAATCCGCCGTACAGTAAGCCCACAGGCAAGCTGTCCGGCCCGTCCCTCATCAGCAAAGTGGACCCGAAATATCCGCAGACCCAAATCAAAGAACATGTGGACGGCGAAGTTGTCCTCTACGCCATCATCCGCAAAGACGGCTCGGTAGATAGCATCCAGCTGGTCCACGGAATCGATCCGCAGCTGGACAAAAATTCCATGGAAGCTCTCGCCCGCTGGGTTTTCCGCCCCGCCACTCGCGAAGGCCAGCCAGTAGAACTAGAAGCGGTCGTTCACATCCCCTTCCAGTTCCGCCGTCCCGAATAACACGGAATTTACTGCGCCGCCCCAGCTGGCCGCGCCTGCTTTTCGCTCGCAGCCTTGTCCTCAAGCAATTTAACCAACGCATACAAAGCGAAATTACTCGGGGTCGCCACTCCCAATTCAGCCCCGCGCCGCACAATATAACCATTCAGCGATTCAATCTCCGTCCGTTTCCCCCGCTCCAAATCCTGCGCCGTCGAGGAAAACGCATCGCCAAACTTCGCCAGATTTTCAAGCCACTTTTCCGTGAAGTCCGCCCCGGGCATACTCACGCCCGCCGCTCGTCCTACCGCGATGCTTTCCTCCACGACCCGGCTCATCAGCTCACGCGACTCGTCATAACGCGCAATTTCCCCGTAACTAGCTTGCGCAATCGCAGACACCGCGTTCGCCCCGCAATTCGTAATGAATTTCAGCCACATATCCGCCAAAATGTCGGCCGAAATCCGGCACGGCACATTCGCGGAGGCAAACAGTGCAGCAATTTGCTCCGCCCGCGGCGGCTGCAGTTCCGCGCTGGCGCTCCGCCCCGCGAATTCACCCACGATCAATTCCCCGCGTCCGCTATGTTTCACGTGCCCCGGCTCAGGCATAGCCGCCGCGACGTAGACCACCGCCGGCAGGGCATCAACCCCCGACGCCGCGCGAATCCGCTCCACATTGTCCACGCCGTTCTGCAGGCTCACTACAATTGCATCCGCGGCAAGATACGGCGCAATCGCGCGCGCTGTTTCTTCGTCGTCCTGTCCCTTCACGCAGAAAAGCACCACGTGCGCATCACGCAGCGCGGACGGATCGGTCGAAGCCTCCACCGCCACCCGCTCCTGAAACGTCACCGTATCCAGCAAAAGTTTGTTGCGGCGCACCGCTTCCACATAGGACGGCCTCGCAATCATCATCACCGGCACGCCCGCCCGCGCCAGCATCCCGCCAAAATAAGACCCCACCGCCCCCGCGCCCATCACCGCCACGCGCTTCTTCGCGGGAACCGAATTTGTTTCTGCAGGCGTCGGCATGAGTTCCTCCCGCGCGTCGCGAAATACTCGGATGTTTACTACGACAGCGGTATAGGCGCTACGTCAGCAGAATCAGATGCGTGGCAAGTTCACTTCGTCGCAAAATCAAAAATGTTCGCGCAAGTCCCGAAAACTCGTGAGTATCAGCAACTTCCCCGTGCCACTTTCCAGCTCCGCATGTTCCAAATGCCATGTATCCGTGTGCGGAATAAAAACCGCATTCAACCCCGTCTGCAATGCCGGATTGATGTCGCTGCGCGGGCTATTCCCCACCATCCACCCGTGCGTTTTCACGATCTTGAATTGCTCCACCATACGCGCGTACACGCCCGCGTCTTTTTCCAGCACAATTTCAATGGCATCGAAATAGGGCTGCAATCCGGAGCGCTCGACTTTCGCCGCCTGCTCGGCAGGCTCGCCCTTGGTCAATAAAATCAACCGGTGATGCTTCGCCAGATAGGCCAGCGTCTCCGGCACTCCATCCATAATGTGCGGCGGAGTGGCTTCCAACTCGATAGCCATCCGCGCAATTTCCTGCATCAACTCGCGCCGCGCCGCATTGCCCGCCAGCTTCATGTAAGTTTCTTCGAGAGACCGGCGAAAGCTGCGCACGCCGTACCCGTGCTGCCGGATATTTCGCTTCTCGGTTTCGTTCAGGATGTGCCGGATATATTCGCGCGTGTAACCCAGATGCTCCAGCTGCGTTACAAAATGCTCGATGGTCTTCTCAAAGAAGATGTTGTTTTCCCACAGCGTATCGTCCGCATCAATCAGTAAAGTATGTCGTGCCATCCGAAAGTACGCGCTCCTGCCCTCTGAGCCTGTGTCGGAACCAATGCTTTTCGTCAGGGCACGCCTTTAACCGTGCCACAAACCGCCCGCATTCAAAACGGCTTTAGCCGCTGAGGGCGCAATCTCTCACGACGCCGAAAATTTCCGCGCGCCCACTGCCAACCGCCCTAGAATCTCCCCCGCCAATTTTTGCGCCTCGCCAAATCGCGCTAAATAATCCTGGAACTCCCGGTTCAGATCCAGCGCATTCGTCGCGTCCAGCTTTGTCCGCAGAATCATGTCGCGCAAATGCACCGGATGCGGCAGCACTGCGTCATCGCGCAATTCATCCAGCGCCACTTTCGGATCGTAGTGATACATGTGCCCTCCCCCGTTACGCCGGGCAAAAAACGATTCTACTCTCTTTTTTGGAGGTAGCGTCAGGCGGAGGCGGGTAGAAATTCGTAGCGGTCAATTCGCGCCGCCACGCCGCGGCGCCCATTATGCGGCTCCACGCGCAGCACTCGCGCGTAACAGCGTATGTGCACGTCGCCGGCAAGCGTGATTTGCTGGGGTAACGTCAAGACAAACTCAATCGGGGTTCCCGCTTCCACGCGCGCTTCAATCAGAAAATAAAGTCCGCGAAAACTCACATCGCGCGTTTCGCCCTGCCGCTCCAGGACGTCGTCTTCCTCGGAAAAACGCACTTTCAACGGCAGCATCATCGAAAAACGGCGTGCGGCGCGGCGTTCTTTGGCAGTATCCATCAGCCCTCTCGCGAGCCCCTTCGGTGGCTTCAAACTATCATCGCTTCCCGCCTCGCCGCAATGGCTTTTACGCGCGAGCAAACCGCGCGCGGCGAACGTTCTCGAAGCTTTCGTGCCATCTCGCTGCACGAAGAACTGCTCACGGAAATCATCGCCGCGAATTTGACCTGCCTCGCCGCTGCGGCTAGGATAGGCGCTCATGAATCAGGCCGCTACTTTCCTGGAGTTGCGGAAACATCCTCGTGCCCAGCTAAAACTTCCAGCGCGCGTCCGCTGGCGAGGACCGTTGGGCATGCGCATGGAATCCACCCATACGCTCGACGTATCGCGCAACGGCATTCGCGTGCAGCGCAACGAGCCCTGCGAATCCGGCTCGCGCGTCTGGGTTGTGTTTCCGTTCGACGCCACTTCAGCGAACAGCATTCCGCCGGAAACTCCCGCTCGTGTCGTGCGCGTCGAATCGAACAACGGCGCGGGATATCAGGTGGCGTTACAGTTGGAATTGCCCTCGCGAACCGCCTCCCGCCCCAGCGATCACGAACGCCGCGCGTGCTCCCGAATTTCCTTCGCGCTCCCCATCTTCGTGCGCGCCCTCGGTTTTCCCTGGCCCGAGGAATCCATGACGCAAAATATTTCGCGCGCCGGTGCCCGCTTCGAATCCGCGCACATCTACTCCGCGGGCGACGCCGTCCTCGCCAAAATTCCCTGGGGCGACTGGGCGCGCGCCGGCGAAATCCCCGCGCGCATCGTGCGCGTGGAGAACTGCGTCACGCCGGCGAGTTCGGCCCCGCTCTCCAATCCGCTCGCCGGCGTAAGCGCAATCCTCACCAGCGTAGCCGTCCGCTGGGACGTCCCCCGAAAAGCCTGACTCGCAAGCCCTCGTTTTGCGCCGCCCACAGCTCTCCGTTACACTGCTGCGTTGGTAATTTCATGGCCGCTATATTCCATCGCACCGTTTTCATCCCGGGTCCCGCCGGACGGCTCGAAGCTCTTCTCTGGACCGTCCCTGCTGCGGCTCCGCCGCTCGCGGCGGTGGTCTGCCACCCGCATCCGCTTTTCGGTGGCACCATGCACAACAAAGTTGTGTATCAAGCGGCCAAGGCGCTGCACCGGCGCGGCATTCCGGTGCTCCGCTTCAATTTTCGCGGCGCAGGACAGAGCGAGGGAGAACACGATCGCGGTATTGGCGAACAAGACGACGTGCGCGCCGCGCTCGACTACCTCGCTGCGGAATTTCCGCGCACACCAATCCTGCTAGCGGGTTTCAGTTTCGGTTCAGTGGTAGGCCTGCGCGTAGGATGCGCGGACCAGCGCGTCTCAGACTTGATTGGCTTGGGAATTCCGGTGGATCATTCGGATGTTTCGTACCTGCGCGACTGCGCGAAGCCAAAACTGATCATCCAAGGCGGCAACGATCAATTCGGCTCGCTCTTAAACGTCGAAGCGCTTTTCGCCACGCTGCCCGAGCCGAAGCGCCTCGTCATCGTCGAAGGCGCTGAACACTTCTTCGCCGGCCAGCTCGATAAAGTCCGCAGCTCGATTGACGCATGGCTCGACCAACGCCATCCCCGCACGCCCGCTGCAGCCGAAGATTCCTAATTTTTCGATTCGAATAATTTCAGGAATTGTTCGCGCGATGCCGGCTCGATTCCCACCAATTCCAGATTTGCTTTCACGTGCGGTACCTGGCTCATCCCCACCAGCGCCGTCGTCAAACCCGGCACAGACCGCGCGAATTGCAGCGCCAGCGTGGCGTTATCCTTCAATCCCAGCGCCGAATTTACAAACGACGGCAAATTTTTCGTCAGCTGCCCCTGCAGCAGCGCCGCGCTCGTCACCAGCGCAATCCCCGCGTCGCGCGCCGCCTGCACCATCGGCATCGCCTTCCCGTTCACCATCTGATTCGGCCGCGTCAAAGCCTCCGGCATCGCCAGGTTGAACGGCAGCTGCACAAATCGAAAATGATGATCATCGCCCGCCACATCCTTCGCGATCTTTACCATTTCCGCCAGCGACAGAAATCCCCCGGCCTTAGGATCTTCGCGAAACGAATTCCACGTAGCCATCCCGTATGCCCGTATTTTTTTCGTCGCGATCGCTGACTCCAAAAACAAGAACGCCTCGCGAATCCGTCGCCGGAATTCGTCGGGCGGCACCTCGCTCAATTGCGTTTCCGGATTATGCAGGTAAAAGACATCAATCGTGTCCAGACCCAGGTTTTGCCGACTGCGTTCCAACTGATCCGCCAGGTAATCGGGGGCCATGCAATGGCAACCGGCGGCAATGTCCTCCACGCGAAAAATTCCGCGCTCCAGAAATTCTTGCGCAAAATAAGTGTTTGGGTCGGCGGGCATCTCCCCGTCCGGCGTCAAGAATCCCGCCTTGGTGCAAACCATAATTTCGTCGCGCCCATAGCCCTTATCGAAAAGTTCCCGCAACGCCGTGCCCACCGCGCGCTCGCTTCGCTGGAACCGGTAATTGATGGCCGAGTCCACCACGTTAATTCCGCCCTGCACCGCCGCCGCCACAGCGTCCACGTACGCGCCATCCGTCGCCTCATCCGCTTCGCCCAAATACGTTCCGATGCCGATCGAAGAAAGCACCAGGCCGCCCCGAATTTCGCGAAAATGTCCCGCAGCCGCGCGCCCTTGGAATCGCGCCGCATAACGCAGAGTTCCCTCGGCCGTCGCCGACCCGGCCTTGCGTTCGCGATTAAATGGCGCAGCTGATGACATCAGTCTCCTCTTCGCAACAGAAAATCGTAGTGCCGCGCAGTATAGCAGAACCACTCCGCTACAGTTCGCAACCGCGACCCCCGAAAAATCTGCGCACGGATCATGAAACGAATACTCATTTCTGCACGATCTCGCTCACCGGCACTCCCTGCGCGATCAAAAGCTCGCGCGCCTGCAAGCGCAGCGCCGGCCAACGCCGCACAAACAGGATTCCTCCGACGATCGCGCCCAGGCCGCCCAGCGCTACCGTCAATGGCGCGCCAATCGCGCTCGCCAGCGCTCCCGAGAGCAGCGAACCAATCGGCGCCATGCCCATAAACATCATTGTGTACATCGCCATGGCCCGCCCGCGCAGTTCGTCCGGCACCATGGATTGAATCAGCGTGTTCGACCCCGACATTTCCAGCATCACCGCGTATCCCACTGGAATCAGCAGCACCACCGACAGCCAGAATGATTTCGAGAAAGAGAAAAGAATCAGCGAAGCGCCGAATCCGACGGCCGAAAGACCCACGACGCGTCCCAGGCCCTGCAGGCTCCGCCGCACTGCCAAAGTAAGAGCACCGAACAATGCGCCGACTCCCGCCGCGCCCATGAGAATCCCCAGTCCGTGCGCGCCGCGATGCAGCACGCGATCCGCGAAAATCGGCATCAGCACGGAATACGGCACCGCAACCAGACTGACCAACCCGATCAAAAGTATCAACGCGAGCATTGGCGCAGTGTCCCGCACGTAGCGAAAGCCCTGGACGATATGCTCGAACGGCGACGAGCCTTTAGGCGACGTGCGCAGCGGCCCCAATTTCATCAGCAGCAGCCCGATGATCACCGCGATATAACTCACCGCATTCGCGAAAAAGCACCAGCCCTCGCCGATCCGCGCCACCAAAATGCCCGCAATGGCGGGACCAATGATCCGCGCTCCGTTAAACATCGAGGAATTTAGCGCGATTGCGTTCATCAAATCTTCACGCACCACCATCTCAATCAGAAAAGATTGCCGCGCCGGCACGTCGAACGCGTTCACCACCCCCAGCAGCGCCGCCAGCGCCACGATCTCCCACACATTTATGATGTGCAGCAACGTGAGCACGGCCAGAACAAACGCCAGAATCATCGAAGCCACCTGCGTGCCGATCACCACGCGATGGCGGTTCCAGCGATCCGCCGCCAATCCCCCGATTGGCGCAAACAAAAAAATCGGAATCTGTCCGGCAAATCCCACGACGCCCAGCAACACCGCCGATCCCGTGATGCGGTACACCAGCCAGGCCTGCGCCACCGTCTGCATCCAGGTGCCGATCAGCGAAATCATCTGCCCGCTGAAGAAAAGCTGGAAATTGCGGTGGCGCAAAGAACGCACCATATCGCGAAAGCGCGAGCGAATCTCCGGGCTGGTCGGTGAGGGCGAAGAAGTTGGCGCTGTGTCCACAGTTGCCATCACTATAATTGTACGACGCAATCTCCCGCCGGCCCGGCGGGATTCCACCCTCGCGTCTCTAAGCAGCAGTCCATTGTGGCCGCGGCCTTTTCGCGTTTGGCCGATAAAACAAATGCGGGCGCGGGACGCAGAGAAGCCTGTCTGCCGTAGGCAGGGATCTGCTTTTTATTCTGCGTTGCTGGCGCTCCTACCAATACCCATTCAACATCGCGCGAAAATTACTGCTGCGGATGCGGTGCGCTCTGTGCATGCTGCGGTCCAGCCAATAATCGGCTGCAAGCGCGTAACATCCGCCGGTAGGGCCAGACCTTCTCGCGAAACAAAATCTCTCCCTCGCGCGGCTTCGAGTAATACCAGCGCGTCAACAGCGCCAAATGGTCCGCCAAATCCGCCGATGCCGCGCGCAAGCCGTAGCGCGCGCGCACATTCCTCTCGCTCACTACGGCTTCCGATTCTTCCTCGTCGCGTTTCCGCGCGCGCCCAGGTGCCTCCGCCTCGCTCCCCTGTTCATTCCATCCCGGTTCGAGCGCATCCTTTAAAATCGCTTCCACCGAGCGCGGCTCACTGGATATTTCAGCAAACCGCAAGAACAAAGGCTCCTCCAGCATTCCGCCACGCACCGGAAACACGGCAATCGTCTGCGGTTCCGCGGAGCGCTGCAAAATCACCAGGTCCAACTCCTCAATCCGCCGCGCCAAATCCGGCATCCCGCGCAGCACCGCCGTCACTTTATCCAGACGCTTGTGCAGCGCGGCCGCACGCTCGAAGTCGAGCTCGTCGCTCGCTGCCGCGCGTTCCAGCGCCAGCTGCTCTGTCAGCGACGTGCCAGTCGTCTCCAGCGAATCCAGCAACCGTCCAATCTCCACGTCATATTCTTCCTGCGTGCATCCCGCGAAACACGGTGCCAGGCACATTTTCATTTCCGAATACATGCAGCCGGGGTAGGCGGGGTCGCGCAGGATCTTGATCTGGCAGCGGCGCGTCTTGAAAAGGTCCAGAAAACTTTCGCTGAAATCTTCGGCCGACCGCCGCGAACCGAAAGGCCCGAAATAAAATCCCTCGTCGCCTCGCACCCGCCGCGTCACGTAGCACCGCGGATATGCGTTGCGCAAATTCACCTTCAACATCGCGGGCGGGCGCAAGCGCATCAACTCGCGGTAACGGTTGGGAAAATACAAGCGCGCATTCTGGTAGAAAGCCAGGTTTTGCTCGAACTTTGAGCCCGTAACACGATAGCGGATGCGCGCCGCCACCTCGCGCAAATTCAATTGTTTGGAAGCAGCTTCCGGGGGGCCCAGCAATCGCTCCGCCGCCCGCCGTATATCCGCCGTCCGCGCAAGATATGGCTGCGCGCTAGTCCCACCCTCAGCCCCGCGCATCTCCAGCAGAAAAATTCCCGGCCGCGCTGGCATGGCGGCAAAGAAATCGGGAGCAAAGTCCGCGAAGAATTCCAGTCCGCAATCAAGTTCAAGCATCCGTACGAGGATACACCGTGCTCAAATCCAGCGCGAAGCCTCTGTGCGCCCGATCCGCAGCGATCAAGCTGGCGTTACTTCGCCTGCGGTTGTGCCTTTTGCTTGGACGCGTCAGGGTTTTGCGGCGCGGGCTTTGCTTGTGGCTTTTGTTGTGTGCTCGGCTTTGACTGAGGCGCAGGTTTTGCTTGCGCTTTCGGCTGCTGTGCTGGTTTGGGCTGCGGTTTTGTGTCGGGACTCGGTTGCGTCCTTGGCTGCCGGCTCGGCCTTGGAGCTGGATTTGGCTTGGTGTCCGGATTCGGTTTTGGATTCGGGCTCGGATTTGGCTTTGGCTTTGCATCCGGATTCGGCCGTGGTCGCGGGTTAGGCCTCGGCGATGGATTTGGCTTTGTATCCGGATTTGGTTTGGTATCCGGGTTCGGTTTTGGATTAGGGCTAGGCCTCGGGTTCGGACGAGGATTCGGCTTCGTATCCGGATTTGGTTTGGTATCCGGATTCGGCTTCGGGTTCGGGTTCGGACGAGGATTCGGCCGCGGCGTTGGGTTCGGCTTATCACCCGGATTCGGCTTCGGCGTCGGGCCCGGCTTATCACCAGGATTCGGTTTCGGGTTCGGCCTCGGATTTGGCCTGGTACCCGGATTCGGCTTTGGTCCCGGCTTCGGCGGGTTCGGATTAGGTCTCGGCCGAGGTGGAGGATTGCTCGGTCCCCAAGGCTTGCTATTCGGTGGCCGATGGTACGGACGATTCGGCGGACGGTAATTCGGCGGGCGATAACCCCAATTGCCGCCGTATCCGGGACGGTTGTTGTAGTACACCGGACGCGGGCGATACCACGGCCGCGGCGGACGATAAGGATTGCCCCATCTCACCCAGTCCGAATGATTGTAGTATGCGCGGTTCGATCCCCAATTCCATCCCCAGCCGCCCCAACCCCATGGCTGGCCAGTGCTGACCAGCACGCCAATCGATATTCCACCTCCGAAAGTAATCAGCGATGTGGCGACGACGCCCGGCCTGGGCGCGATGTAAACCACGGTGGGATCGTAAACTGGAATGTAAACCACTTGCGGATTTACCGGCTGGATTATGTAGATCGGCTGACCCGCCGGTTGCTGCATTTGAACCTGATATTGGTCGTTGCTGCGCAACGCGCCGGAAGCGTAGGCCTGAGCTCGCAAACGCTGAATCGAAGCCGTGACCGACGCCTGGTCGGCCAGAAATGCGTCGCCGATCGCGGCGTAATCGTCAACGTTCTCCGCCATCATGGTCACGACTTGCGGAAAATTTACCAGTGCTATGAACGCTGGATCGAATCCCGCCGCCTGCGCCGCATCGGTAAGCGCGGCGCCGCTGAGATTCGGATTTTGCTGCAGCCAGTTATCAACATCGAGAATTTCCTGCGGATTGGTGCTGGCGGTCGTGATCTGCGCCAGCAGCGAGTCAGGATAGAGCGCGACCGGAGCAAGCAACTGGTCCAGTTCGTCGGGAGTGGGAAGAGCGGCGTCTTGCGCGCGGAGCAGTGGTACAAAGTCCTGAGAAAACAAGAGTGCGACGAGAAGAGCAACCGCGGTAAAGGCGCGCTTTCCTAGCATGAAATTCCTCCGTCAGCGGCGGCCGACCTGATGCGCTGAAATTGTAGCACCAGAAACGAGGCCAGCTTCGTCGTTTGAGATTATTTCCCTGTAGCCGAGTGTCCGCCCAGAATGCTCGCCGAGACAAGGCAATCCTTCGGAAGCGGTCACGGAGTGAGCAGGCTTTTCCAGCGTTTCCACGCATCCTCGCGGGCCTTCTTGTTGGCATCGCTGGCGTCGGGCGCCTCGCCGGCGCGCATGAATCCGTGCCCGGCGCCGTCATAGGTCACGGGATCGTAAGTTTTCCCCGTCGCTTTCATTTCGGCGATTGTGTCTGGAATTGTGGCGTCAATCCGGGCGTCGTTCCCAGCATAGAAACCGTAGACGGGCGCCTTGATGCGCGACATCGCGTCGCTGGGGGGCGGCGCACCGTAGAAAACAAATGCCGCGGAAAGATCGCCGCGGTTTGTTGCGAAGCGAAAGGTCTGCGTGCCGCCCCAGCAGAATCCTGCGACGTACAATTTGCCGTTCGCGGCAGGCAGCTTCAGGCCGTAGTCCGCTGCGGCGTTCAGATCCGCAGTCACCTGATCGGGATTCAATTTGCTGACGGCCTCGGTGACACCTGTGGGGAAATCCTTCGTTCGACCGCCGTTGGGCGCCATTCCGCTCAGCAGGTCTGGCGCGACAGCGATGTAACCCGCCGCGGCCACTTCGTCTGCAAGCTCCTGCGCCCAGTCGCTCAATCCGAAGATTTCGTGAATCACCAGGACCACGGGACGCTTGTCTTTCGACTCGGGGTAGATCACCAGCGTCTCGACGCTTCGGCCATCGTGTTTCACCGTGACCCACTCGCTGTGACGCGGTGATTTTTCGATTCGCTCCCGCGCCCAAGGCTGTGACCATTCCTGCGCCGCCATCGTTTGCGCGCCCAGCAACATCCCCATCACCACGATCATCATCCCTGCGAATCGCTTCATGGCTCACCTCATCCCGAAATAGCCCGAGCTACACACGAGGTATATTAGTTGCGCGAGAGAACTCCAACAAGTCCAATCAGGTCGACAGAAAGCGCGTTCGTGGTGGCGTGAGACGATCGGCCCGCTGCCTGCCTGAACGTGGCAATCTTCGCTGCGGACCATGGCAATTTGCAATTCCCGGGCTTATAATGGCGCAAATCCGCAAATCTCAAGGTTGCTTCGCACCCCTGCCTGCGCCACTAATCTTGAGAAGGAGAAGCACATGAGAAAGTTTTCCCCGCTTTTTCTTCTGGCATGTCTAGCGGTGTGTATCGCAACGCGTCCAGCCGTCGCTCAGGATGGCGTGAAGCAGCCCAACATTCTGGTGGACGATGACAAAGTGCAATGCCCCACTGCCGCCTACACTACGATTCAGGCTGCCGTGAACGCCGCAAAATCCGGAGACGTAATTCGCGTGTGTGCCGGCACGTATCCCGAGCAAGTGGTAATTGAAAAATCGCTGGCGGTGGAAGCCGACAACGGCGTGATTGTGATTCCCAGCAACGTCGTCGCGAATGCGGCGGGTCTCTCCAGTGGCGATCCGCTCGCGGCCATCATTCTGGTGAAGAATGCAGAAAACGTTGACCTGCAAGGCTTCCTCGTGGACGGCAGCGCCAATGGGCTTACCTCGTGTGGGCCCACGTTGCTTGGTATTCTCTACCAGGACGCTTCGGGCTCGATTGAACACAATTTCGTCCGGCACGTGCGGCTCGCAAGCACCTTGCCCGGCTGCCAAAGTGGCGATGCGATTGACGTCGAGAGCAGCAGCAGCGGCCAATCGAACGTCATCATCGCGGACAATAGCGTCGACAGTTATCAGAAAAACGGAATCACCGCGAACGAGCCCGGAACCAAGGTGGATATCACCGGAAACGCGGTCTCAGGCCTGGGCCCAACCACCGGCGCCGCGCAGAACGGAATCCAAATCGGATTCGGCGCGCAGGGCCGCGTGACAAACAATGCGGTCGCAGACAATATCTATTCGCCGTGTGAATCGGCGGCCAACTGCCCGTCCAATGCTGCGGGAATTTTGATCTATCAGTCCGACGGAGTTCGCGTCGAACGCAACACCGTGGCCTCAAGTCAGGTGGGCATTTTTATTGCGGCAAACAACGGCAACATCGCAGGCAACACCGTTCTTCATTCTGTGGCGCTCGATGGAATAGCGTTGGTCGGCAACGGAAATTCGGTGAGCTCCAACGACATCAGCAGCAGCGATGACGCCGCTGTCTACATCCAGGGCAACAACAACACGGTTTTCGACAACGAATTCACCGGCTCCGCGTTCGGTATATTCAAAATATCCGGATCAACCGGTACCAATCATTACGGCAACCAATACTATGCCACAGTCGTCCGCGTCCAGGATCCCGCGCCCACAAGGTCCCTGACGCCATCACCATCGCGATAACCGATTACTCCTCGAGTGCAGTCGGTCAGTGCCGCGACCGCGGCTCGAAACATTTCGGGGTTTGAATTCCTGCTTTCGACTTTGTAGCGGCCGGTTCAGGCTCATCGAACCGGGCAGCCGTTGCTTCGGTGTTGCTTTCGTAGCGGCGCACTTCAGTGCGCCAGCGCTGGCATGGCAACCGCCGGTGGCGGTCCGAAGCTCGCCGTTACGATAACCTCTAATAACTCTTCAAAACCCAAGCCGCAATCACCAACCGCTGGATCTCACTGGTCCCCTCGTAAATCTCCGTAATTCGCGCATCGCGATAAGCCCGCTCCACGGGATATTCGCTGCTATACCCGTACCCGCCGTGAATCTGAATCGCTTTGTGCGCCACGCGCGTGGACATCTCGCTCGCGAAAAGCTTCGCAATCGCCGCTTCCATGGAAAATCGCGCCCCGGAATCCTGCTTCCAAGCCGCGCGCCGCAGTAGCAATCGCGCCGCATCAATTTCCGTCGCCATATCCGCCAGCATGAACTGAATCGCCTGAAAATCCGCGATGGGATGCCCAAACGCCTGCCGCTGCTGCGCGTAGCTCAGCGCAGCCTCAAACGCTCCCTGCGCGATACCGGTAGCCTGCGCCGCAATCCCGATGCGCCCGCCATCGAGCGTCGAAAGCGCAACCTTATATCCTTCGCCTTCCTCGCCGATGCGATTCGCAGCTGCCACTTCGCAATCGCTGAAGGAAAGCTCGGTGCAAGCCGTCGCATGAATGCCCAGCTTTTTTTCTTCTTTGCCCACCGCAAATCCCGGCGTCCCCTTCTCGACGACCAGCGCCGTGATCCCCTTCTCGCCCTTCTCCGGCTGCGTATTCACGTACACAATCGCCGCATCCGCCGCCCCGCCGTTGGTGATCCACGCTTTCGTTCCGTTGATCACATACTTGTCGCCCTTGCGCACAGCCTTCGTCGCCAGTGCCGCGGCGTTCGAACCAGCCTGCGGCTCGGTAAGTGCATAACACCCGATTTTGTCGCCGCGTGCAAACGGCAACAGGAATTTTTTCTTCTGCTCCTCCGTGCCGAACCGGTGGATGGGATCGCAATACAAAGAATTCTGCACCGACAAAATCACCCCGGTCGAAGCGCACACCCGCGAAATTTCTTCGATCACAATGGCATAGCTGATGTGATCCATCCCTGCACCGCCCTCGCTTTCAGGAATGGCCACCCCAGTCAAACCGAGCTCCGCTGCCTTCTGAAACAATCCGCGCGGAAATTTCCCCGTCTCGTCGTTTTCCTTCGCCAACGGCCGAACTTCGGCCTCGGCAAATTCCCGCACGCTCTTCTGCAGCAACTGCTGTTCTTCGCTAAGTTCCAGGTCCACGCGGATTTCCTCTGGCGAAATTTCCGTTCTACGGAAGGAACATGAATTCTAGGCCGGGGCTCGCGAATAGGGAAGTGAAAATCGGCCAACTGCGGCGGGCTTCTCTCTAGTGGGTGGCGGGGCTTGCGGCAGGAGTCGCCTGCGAAGCGTTCACCGGCTGTCGCGGCAACACACAGACTCGGAAGCCAGCAATATCCTCATCCAGGATATTCGAATAAATCGCGAACAAGCCCACCGCTCCTGCGATGATCACGCCTAGCACCATGAAAAACAGCGTCGCGAACACCGGCGACGGCTTAAAAAGTCCGACAAACCATGTCATCGGCAGAACAACCGCGACCCAAGCAATCGCGGTATAGACGAGCGTGCGCCACGAGTAGGTCCACCAGACCCGAAACGTGCGCGCAATCGTCGGACTAAGAGGCTGTGCGCCTTCACCGCCGCGGTTCGAAAGCAAAGCGATGTGGAATCGCCGAAAATTCTTGCGCAGGATGTAATACATCACGAAAAATGCGATGACATAGCTCAACACATAGGGATCGAACTTCAGTATTGGCCCGACCACGCTGGCAGGCAAAACCATTTCTTCGTAAAGCTGCCGCAGCCAGAAATTCAGGACGAATACCAGGATTCCGGAAATCACCGTCATCGGCCAGTAAAATGCCCACCAGATCCGCAGGCCGTGTCCCAAAGTTGGTTGCACGTAGTTGCCGTCCGCTAGGGGCGCCGCAGAGGCTGGCGACAACGACTCGAACATAGAAGGAGGGCGCGGCATGGGATTTCGGGCGGATTCTGCCCCGAAGGTAGGTTTGAGTCAAGTGGCTTGTTCGGAAATCAGCAGCAGTTAGCCGGCGGCCAGCGCCTTACGAAGTTTTTCATACGTGGTATCCAAATCTTCCGGCTCGACGCGCGTCTCACCCACCACGGTCATGAAGTTTGAATCGCCCGACCACCGCGGCAGCACATGCATGTGCAAGTGCCCGGTAACGCCCGCACCGGCCGCGCGGCCCAGGTTCATCCCCAAATTGTACCCCTCCGGATGGTAGGTCTTTTCCAGCGCCGCTTGCGATCGCTGCGCCAAAGCCATCATTTCAGCCGCAGTCTCAGCGTCGCAGGCGGACAAATCCGCAGAGTGAACGTAGGGAACCACCATCACGTGGCCGGAAGTATAAGGATAACGATTGAGGATAATGAAGTTCTTACGTCCGCGGAAGACGATCAGGGTCTTGGCGTCATCCTTTGCGGCCAACGCGGCGCAAAAAACGCAGCCTTCGTCCTTTGTGGGATCCGCGATGTAGCGATACCGCCATGGCGTCCACAAATAATCCATCGCGGTCAGGCCCCCAAGTCCCCGCTCGACTCCGCGCTCAACTCTGCGTATGACTCGAAGGAGGCGTGCCGTGCTCGCCCGCTGCACCGCCCGCCGCGCGCGGATTATTCACGTAATCTTTCAATTCCTTACTGGGCTTGAAGTAGGGGATCTTCTTGGGAGGCACTTCCACCTTGGCCCCAGTCTTAGGATTGCGCCCCGTGCGTCCGCGCCGCTGCCGCGTGCGAAAACTGCCAAAACCGCGGATCTCGATCTTATCGTCCGCCTGCAACGCGGCGATAATGCTCTCGAAAATCGTCTCCACCACCGCTTCAGATTCCTTGCGTGGCAGTTCCGTGACGCGCGTGACCTCTTCGACGAGTTCCGCCTTCGTCATTGTATGTTCTTTGTTTCCATGCTCTCCGGCAGCTTCTGCCATGGGTGAGAGCCTCCTCGTTAAGATTTCGGTTTGCACTGGGCCGTGTACGCGTTAGGGAGGGGCAACGCATGTCCTTGCATATCACCAATCTACCGCAAGGTAAATGATTTTCCTGAGAGAAATTAGATCGGCCAGGCGTCGCCCCCGCGCCCCTGGCGGAACCTTAGCTTCAAAAGTACTACGATGACTGCCTTTTTGCCATGATGGCGTCGCCGATAGTGGCCGTCGGCGATGATTTCGGCGCCCGCGGCGTTGGAGCCGCTGCCGCTCGGTATGATTCGATCTCCTGCCGCTCCACCTGCTTCTGCGCCGCGCGATAGCTCAAGCTGATTTTGTGCTGCTCCGGCTCCAGGCGCAGAATCTTGAACTCGTATTCGTTCCCGGTGGTCAGGACTGCCGTCACACGAGCGCCGCGCGCCGCCTTTTCCTTATCGCGATCGCCTTTCGGACGCCGCTCTTCAATCTCGGAAACGTGGCAAAGCGCTTCGATGCCTTCCGCGAGCTCAACGAAAGCCCCAAAATCCGTAGTGCGCGCCACTTTGCCCTTCAGAATGTCGCCGATCTTGTGTGCCGCGAACCAATCCGCCCAGATATCCTTCAATTGCTTGATGCCCAGCGAAAGCCGCCGGTTCTGCGAATCCACCTTCAGGACTTTCGCTTCCACCGTGTCGCCCTTCTTGAATTTCTCGCTGGGATGCTTGATCCGCTCGGTCCAGCTCACATCGCTGATGTGGATCAGCCCTTCCATGCCCTCTTCGATTTCCACGAACGCGCCAAAATCCGCCAAATTGCGGATGCGTCCGCTCACGACCGTGCCCACCGGATACTTTTCCGCCGCCGCATCCCACGGGTCAGGCTGCGTCTGCTTCAACCCCAGCGAAATCCGCCGCTGATCCGTCTTCACTTCCAGCACCACCACTTCCAGGTCATCGCCATCCTTCACGATCTTCGCCGGATGCTTGGTGCGCTTCGACCAGCTCATCTCACTGACGTGCACCAGGCCTTCAACGCCCGGCTCGATCTGCACGAACGCGCCGTAGTCAGTAACGCCCACCACTTTCCCGTGAACGCGGGTGCCTACTGGAAAACGCTCCGGCACCGTGGCCCAGGGATCAGGCAGCAATTGCTTGCGTCCGAGCGAAATGCGCTGCTTGTCCTTATCGAATTTCAGGATTTGCACCTGCAGGTCGTCGCCCGCTTTGACGATCGAGGAAGGATGCGGCACGCGTCCCCAAACCAGATCGCTCACGTGGAGCAACCCGTCCATTCCGCCCAAGTCCACAAACACGCCGTAATCCGTCACGTTCTTCACCTTGCCGGTGACGATCGTGCCTTCGGCGAGCGAGCCCATCAGCGTCTCGCGCTTCGACTTCTGGTCTTCTTCCAGAATCGCGCGCCGGCTCACCACCACATTCCCGCGCTTGCGATTTAATTTCAGCACGCGCACGTCAATTTCTTTGTCTTTCCACGAATCCAGGTCGTGCACCGGACGCAATTCAATCTGCGAAGCCGGCAGGAACGACCGCACGCCGATATCCACCACCAGACCGCCCTTAATCCGCTCGGTTACCTTGCCCTTGATCGTCGCGTGCTCGCGATACGATTTCTCGATGCGCTCCCACACGCGCCGCCGATGTGCGCGCACGTGCGACAGCAGCACGTATCCATCTTTCTGCGCGTGCAACCGCTCGACTTCAATCGTCTGCCCCGCTCCGAATTCAATCGGGCTGCCCGAATCCACAAATTCTTGCGCCGGAACCAAGCCTTCGAACTTCCCGCCGACGTCCACGATCACGCCCGCGTCCGTCACCGCCAGCACGTGCCCATCAAAAATCTCGCCTTCGGCCGCCGCGGGCTCCGGCACCGCGAATTGCTCCATCAGCTGATCCATCGTTTGCGATGTCTCGCCCGATTCGCCAGATCCAACGGTCTCGCCCGCATCGGCTACCGCGGCCCCGTCGCCAGAGGTAACTGCCGGGATCGCTGCGGCTGTTTCAGCGCTCTCAACAGCATGAATCGCCGCGGTCGCTTCCGAACTTTCGCTAGCTGCTCCGGCATGCGCAATCTCGGTTGCGTTCATATCTCCCGCCGCGCTCGCGGACGCCATCGCTTCCGCCGGTTCCGCTGTCGCGGGTGTCCGTTCCGTCACAGCATTCGCGCCTGAACGAGGTTCTGGCGCACGCGCCACTGCCGCGCCTGTTCCCTTCGCGCTCGCAGACGCCGTCATGCTGACGGCAGCGCTCGCGGGCTCGGAAATAGCCGCGCCGCCGGCGCCGCCCTGCGGAATTTCCGCAGGCGCGTCGGTGCTCGCTGATTCAACAGTTGCAGTGGGAAGATTCAGGTCGGATTCGGGTGACATTTGGGAGCGGCCTCCGTACGGATTCGTGCCCTGCTACCGAGATTTCGGACTCGGCTACTCCACCCGACGGGGTTTGGAGCAAAGAAGGGGATAGAACGCCCACGCTAGACGTTCTTATCACGAGGATGATACCCGCCCAATTCGCGCATTGTCAACAAACCATCGCGAAAAACCGGCCGATCCACGTCCGCGCCAGCTCAGACAAATGTTACGCAATGATGATCAGGAAGTTGTGTTTCACACCAGTACACGACGGTACCAGCGTTGCGATTTCGACTAACGAAACGGCCCCGCATGACGAATTTCCTTGCGGTAATCCGCGGCGAAAATTTCCACCGTGCGGCACATCTCATACAATCGCGAACGAATCCGTTTTCCGACGCGCTCGGTGAGCGAATCATCGATCGTCGGGGCGCGCATGCCCGCGACGCGCGCTGGCGGCGCCCCATTCGCCGTACTTCCGGCCCCCGCATCTGAATCCAAAAAATTGGTGGTCAAAAGCGTTACGCGCTTCTCGTTGTAACGCGTATTGAGCACATGACCCACCGTCTCGAGCGCCCACAGCGAAGGCTTGCTCGACCCCACGTCATCGAGCACCAAGATTTCCGCCTTCAGCACCGGCTCCAGCACGCTCATCTCGGTCGCCTGGCTCTCCGGATTGTAACTATCCTGAATCGCCTTCAGCAGCTCGCGATAATCATAAAAAAGCCCGCTATGCCCGCGCAGCACGATCGACTTCATCGCCGAAACCGCCAGATGCGTCTTGCCCACGCCGCACGGCCCCATCAACAGCAACCCGTGCTCGCTGCCCACGGGAAATTCATCCGCGAATCGCTGCACCATCAATTTCGCTTGCGCTAGACTGCGATTCCACGCCGCCATCTGCTCGCGCGACACATTCTCAATATCGTTGTCCGTCTCGTAATTTTCAAAATCGCAATGCCGGTAGCGTTCCGGCACGCGCGCCCGCTGCAAAGCGCGCTCCGTCCGGTCGCCCGTGGTGCAATCGCACGGCACGGCCCACACCATCTTCGGCTCGCCTGTTCCCGCGCCTGGCCGGTCCGCCGTCAGCGCCTGCGCCCCCACCGTCGTGCGCTCCACCACTTTCCACCCGCTGCCTTCACACTGAGGACAATCCGCTCGCGCCATCCTGCAAGAATAAGCGTCACCCGCGCCGCGCGCAAGCACACCCAGGCCTGTGGAAGTTTTCGTGCCTGTGGGAAAGTCTCTGTATGAGAACTACTGCATTGCGTTAGGGCGAGGCTTCAAAGCTCACCAAATAACAAAGTCACGCGTCATCCCGAACGCAGTCCCGCGCTTTTTCTTTCCCGCCGCACTTTGGCGGGCGCGGGACGCAGAGAGGCGTCCGCTTCCAGGGGAACTACCGACAATCCGAGCCGGCTCCAGCCAACTACTTATGCACGCGAATCGCCTGCCGCGGAGTAGTCCGCACAATCGCGTTACGATACTTCCGATCCTCTCCGCCATTAAACCCGCGCGCCATCTCACTGCGCACAAAATGCGTGAACGCTTCCATCTGTGACTGCATCTCCGCCATCTTGTCGCGCATGTTCAAAATAATCTCAATCCCCGCAAGGTTCACGCCCAGCTCGCGCGTCAAATTCAAAATCACCTCGAGCCGCTCCAGGTCCTGGTCCGTGTACAGCCGCGTATTTCCCTGCGAACGCGAAGGCGTCAGCAATCCCACGCGCTCATAAAGCCGCAACGTCTGCGGATGCAGCTTGTACAGCTCCGCAACCGCGCTGATCATGTAACCGGCCTTCGCTCTTTTCCTGGGACGCGCTGCCATCAAACTTCTCCTCAAACCGTCGCGCGCGAAAATATCTCGCGCCGTGGATCTTCCGGGTCGAGCTTGGTCAATTCCTTCAGCAGATTGCGCACGCGCTCGTCTTCCGGCTTGGGAACCACGATCTGCACTTCCACAATCTGGTCGCCGCGCTTACCCGGCTGCCGTACCGAAGGCGCGCCCTTCTCGCGCAAGCGCAGTTTCTTGCCGCTATTCGTCGCCGGAGGAATGCGCACCTGCGCCCGCCCATCAATCGTCGGCACTTCCACTTTTGCGCCCAGCGACGCTTCCGTCACAGTGATCGGGACCATCGTATAAAGGTCGTCACCGCGCCGTTCGAAGAATGGATGCGGTTCCACCTTCATCACGATGTACAGATCTCCTGGCGCTCCGCCGTGCACCCCTGCATTGCCGCGCCCTGCCACACGCACGCGCGAGCCCGTCTGCGCTCCCGGCGGGATGCGCACATCCAAAGATTCCACCCGCGGCACGCGCCCGTCTCCGCCGCAGTTCTTGCACATGGTATGCAAACGTCCCGTGCCGCCGCAGCGCGAGCAGGCAATCTGAAAACGCATCTTGCCGCTCACCTGTGTCACTTGTCCCGTCCCCCCGCAAGTAGGACAGACTTTTTCATCGCCCGGCTGCACGCCTGCTCCATGACAAACGCTGCACACATCCAGCCGCGTGATGCTCAGCTTCTTCACCGCGCCGCGCATCGCTTCGGCAAAAGTGATCTCGATCTGAAATTCCAGATCGCTGCCGGGTTCGCGCTCGTTCGCTTCGCGCGCCGCGTTCTGCCCGCGAAATACCTGGCTGAACAAATCGCGGAAGCTGGTCCCGCCGCCTCCGCCCGCGCCTCCGCCAAAATCAAATCCGCCGAAATCGAAATGCACATCTTCGGGCGCGGCGCCGCCTCCGTAGCTATATCCACCGCCCGGAGGCGGAGCTCCGCCCTGCCCCGGCGTGTTGAACCCGAACTGGTCGTACACCTGCCGCTTCTTGCTGTCCGAAAGTACTTCGTAGGCTTCCTGAATCTGCTTGAATTTCTCTTCCGCGGATTTGTCGCCGGGATTCAGGTCAGGGTGATACTTGCGCGCAAGCTTGCGGTAAGCCGCGCGTATATCCTTCACCGCCGCCGTGCGCGAAACGCCCAGCAGTTCGTAATAATCTTG
Source organism: Candidatus Acidiferrales bacterium (assembly GCA_050012455.1). GTDB lineage: Bacteria > Acidobacteriota > Terriglobia > Acidiferrales > UBA7541 > Palsa-295. The sequence continues at coordinate 367,931 of JBEKHD010000004.1, forward strand.
TTTGGTAGTCGTCGCCATATTAGAACGAAATTAAATCCTATCCGATCGAGCGTACAAATGTAGGGGCGGGTCTAAGACCCGCCCCTACGGTCCCACATCTTCGACAGCATTAATTCGGCTTCTTCGAATCGTCAACATCCACGAACTCGGCATCCACCACATCGCCTTGTCCGGAAGTGTTGCCGCCATGCGCTCCGCCGCCTGCGCCATCCGTGCTGCCCGGTGCTCCCGCTGCCGCCGCGCCTGCCGCTTGCTGCGCCTTATACATCGTCTCTGCGATGTGGTGCGAGGCTTTCGTCAGACTTTCCGCGGCCGCGTTCAGCCGATCCAGGCCGCCTTCAGCCAACGCCTTGCGCGCTTCCTCGATTGCTTCTTCCGCCGTCTTCACGTCGGACTCGGCCAGCTTCTCGCGGTTGTCCTTCACTACTTTCTCCGTCTGGTAAACCAAGTTATCCAGCCGGTTGCGAGCCTCTACTTCTGAAAGCCGCGCCTTATCCTCCGCCGCATGCGAATCTGCTTCCTTCTTCATGCGTTCGGCTTCTTCCTTCGACAAACCAGTCGAAGCCGTGATGGTGATCTTCTGTTCCTTGCCTGTTGCGTTGTCCTTCGCCGAGACGTTCAAGATGCCGTTCGCGTCAATGTCGAACGTCACCTCCACCTGCGGCACTCCGCGCGGAGCAGGCGGCAACCCGACCAGATGGAATTTACCGAGGGAGCGGTTTCCACTGGCCACGGGACGCTCGCCCTGCAGCACGTGAATTTCAACCGACGTCTGATTGTCCGCCGCGGTCGAAAACGTCTCCGACTTGCGCGTCGGAATCGTAGTGTTCCGCGGAATCAGCACGGTGGTCACTCCGCCCAGCGTCTCAACGCCCAACGAAAGCGGTGTCACGTCCAGCAGCAGGATGTCCTTCACTTCGCCAGCCAGCACGCCGCCCTGAATGGCCGCGCCTACCGCAACGACTTCATCAGGGTTGACACCCTTGTGGCCTTCCTTGCCGAACAGGTCCTTCACCAGTTGCTGAATCATCGGCATGCGCGTTTGTCCGCCGACCAACACCACTTCGTTGATCTTGCTCGCATCCACGCCCGCGTCCTTCATGCACTGCTTGCAAGGCTCAACCGAACGCTTCACGATGTCGTCCACCATCGCTTCCAGCTTGGCCCGCGTCAGCTTCTTCACCAGGTGCTTCGGACCGTTCGCGTCCGCGGTGATGAACGGCAGGTTGATCTCCGTCTCGATCGTGCTCGAGAGTTCGATCTTGGCGCGCTCCGCTGCGTCACGCAGCCGTTGCAACGCCATCTCGTTCCCCTTGCTCTTCAGGTCCAGGCCTTCGTCCTTCTTGAACTCCTCCACCAGCCAGTCCACGATGCGTTGATCGATGTTGTCGCCGCCCAGGTGCGTATCGCCGTTGGTGGCCTTCACTTCAATCACGCCTTCGCCGACTTCCAGGATGGAAATGTCGAACGTGCCGCCGCCGAAGTCGTACACCGCGATGGTCTCGTCCTTCTTTTTGTCCAGCCCATACGCCAGCGCCGCAGCCGTCGGCTCATTGATGATGCGCTTCACGTCTAGGCCCGCGATCTTGCCCGCGTCCTTGGTAGCCGTGCGTTGCGCGTCGTTGAAATATGCCGGCACGGTGATCACTGCGTCCGTCACTTTCTCACCCAGGAAATCTTCCGCGGCCAGCTTCAGCTTCTGCAGAATCATCGCTGAGATTTCGGGCGGCGTGTATTCCTTGCCGTACGCCGACACCGCGACGCCTTCGCCGTGCTTCACCACTTTGTAGGGCACCATCTTCAACTCTTCGCTCACTTCGTCGTACCGGCGCCCCATAAACCGCTTGATCGAATAAATCGTATTTTCCGGGTTGGTGATCGCCTGCCGCTTGGCCACCTGGCCCACCAGACGTTCACCAGTCTTGGTGATGCCGACTACCGAAGGAGTAGTGCGCGCACCTTCCTGGTTCGGAATTACGGTTGGTTCGCCGCCCTGCATCACTGCCACCACCGAATTCGTCGTGCCCAGGTCAATTCCTATAATCTTGCTCATGTATCTCGCTCCTAATAGCGCTCGGCGGGCACCGTATCGGAAGACCCGCTCGGAAACCTAGCGATAATACATGTTGAGTGTGTTGTTGTCAAGTTTTCTGTGTGTCTGTATTCCAATGTAAATGCTAGCCTTACAACCTATTCGAGCGAATGCCACAGGGCAACGCTCCAAGCTTTCCCACTGCTCTGCCTCTTTTCCCCTCTAGCCCTGTGTCTCTGTGCCTCTGTGGCAAATCCTGTCCTTTGTCCACCAGGCGAACCAACTCTCACCTCGCCGCATCCCAGAATTGCGACGTTCGCCACCAGCACATCGCCGCACAACCCGGCGCTTCGGCGCCAACATTTCGCGTTACAATGTCAGCTCGTGCTTATCTGATGCTCAGGAGGTAGATTTGATTTCCAGGACCAGCCGTGACTTCATCCGCCGCATCGCCGCGCGCATCTGTTCGACCGCCGCCATTCTGATAGCCTTTGCCATCTTCGCCCCCGCTTCCCCGGCGCAAACCGCGACGCCAACTTCCGCGAAATCCTCCGCCCCCGCGCACAAGCGCGCAGCCGCCGACGCCGCCCCCGGCGCGCCCGTGAAGACGATCGGCAACCGCAACGCTCCCATCACCATGGAAGTGTTCAGCGACTATCAATGCCCTTCCTGCGGCAGCTTTTATGAAAACACGCTGCGCGCGATGATTCAGGACTACGTCGCAAGCGGCAAGGTTTACCTGATCCATCACGATTTCCCGCTGCAGATGCACACTTATTCGGGCCAGGCCGCGCGCTGGGCCAACGCCGCCGCCATGATCGGCCAATTTCAGGACGTCGATGCGGTGCTGTTCGACAATCAAGCCAAATGGCCCGTGGACGGCGACATCGAAAAATATGTCGCCGGAGCCGTCAGCCCGGCGAATCTCAAGCGTATCGAGGCAATTCTGAAGGGTTGCACAGCCCCGCCGCCCACATCGAAAGCCGACCGCTCACTGCCGCAGCCCGAAGTCGGCTGCCCGGTGGACACTTACATCGTGCAAGACATCGTGCTGGGCTACCAGATTCCCGTTCAAGCCACGCCTACATTTATCATTCACTACAAAGGCCAAAGCTACCCCGCGTCCTCCGGCATCATCACCTGGCCGATTCTGAAGCAATTCTTCGACACGCTCTTGAGTCAGTAGCCGGCAACGACCGATGACGCCCAACGAAACGCGCGGAAATCTTGCACGGACGCTGCTGCTACTGGGACGGCTCGCACTCGCCGGGATTTTTCTTTTCGCTGCTTACGCGAAACTGAAACCCCAAGCCGCCATGCCCTGGTCCGGTTCTTCCATCAAGACGTCGCTCTCGCTCTTCGCCATGCAGGTGGACTCCTACCAGCTGTTGCCGCCGCAACTGGTCAGTCCGGCCGCGCATTTTCTGCCGCCGTTTGAATTGTTCCTCGGCCTCTGGCTTCTCAGCGGCGTTCTGCTCCGTTACGCATCTTTAATCACCACGTTGCTTCTCGGCGCATTCTTCGCCGTGATGGTCCGCACCTATATGGCCGGCCTGGAAATTAATTGCGGATGCTTTGGCCCCGGCGAACGCCTCGGCCCGCTGACGCTGCTCCGCGATGGCTCCCTCCTCGCGCTCGCACTCGCCGTCACCATCGGCGCGTTTATACACGGACGCAAAAGCCGCACCGAATCCGCGCCGGTGACGCACGCCTCTACCCCCCAGCGCACCGACTAGCCCCGAATGAAGCGTTCTGTGCTTAAGCCATTCCGCAACTCGCACGTCAGATATAGAATGACGCGTTTGCCTCAGGAGGCATGCATGCCCCGTATTTCGCGCGCAAGCGCAAGGCTCGGCCGTTTTCTCACCGCGAGCGTTCTCGCCGTATCGTTTTCCGCGCCGCTAGTCGCGCAATCGCCCGCCGCACAATCCGGCAAGGAAATCACTATCGAGCGCCTCTTCCGGGCGCCCTCGCTCGGCGGACGCACGACACAAGGAATCGAATGGGCGCCCGACAGCAAGCGTTTCTCCTATCTCGATCGCCAAGGCTCCGGCAAAGACGCCGTCGTGCAACTCTGGACCATGGACGCCGCGACCGGAGAGCGCAAAGTTCTGGTCAACGCCGAGACGCTGAAATCCGTCATGCAGCCCGAAAAAGCCAAGACCAGCCAGGCGACCGGCCTGGGCCGTGTGCAAGCCGACAATTATTTGTGGTCACCCGACGGCAATTCCTTGCTCTTCAGCGGCAGCAACAGCCTGGTGCTCCTCGATCTAAGAACGATGACGCCGAAGCCCATCCTCACCAGCGAGCAAGAAATCGAAGACCCCAAATTTTCGCCCGACTCCCGCTGGATCAGCTTTTCCCGCAGCGCGAATCTCTTCGTCGTCAACATCTCCACTGGCGCCGTCACCGCGCTCACCACCGGCGGCAGCGAAGAAGTTCTGAAAGGCAAGCTCGACTGGGTCTATCCCGAGGAACTCGACACGCGCACCGCCTACTGGTGGTCGCCCGACTCCAGCAAAATTGCGTACTACGAAATGGACGAGCGCCCCGTGACGCGCTACTCGATCGCGGACATGAGTTCACCCACCGGCGGCACCGAATTCACGCGCTATCCGCAGGCCGGTGAGGCCAATCCCATCGTGCGCGTCGGCGTCGTCAACGTCACCGGCGGCGACACGAAATGGCTCGACACCGGCAAGAACTCTGACGTCTATCTAGCCCGCGTAAACTGGCTGCCAGACAGCCGCAGCGTCGCCATCCAGCGCCTCAATCGCGCGCAAAATCAGCTCGATCTGGTTTTCGCCGACGCCTCCACCGGCGCCTCGAAAACCATCCTCACCGAGACCGACAAATATTGGGTGAACATCAGCGACGACCTCTATTTTTTCTCGGACAACAAACGCTTCCTGTGGTCCAGCGAACGCACCGGCTACCGCCATCTCTATCTCTACGATAATTCCGGCAAGGAACTCGCACAGCTAACGAGCGGCGATTGGGCCATCTCCGACCTCGGCGGCTTCGGCCCCGGCGCCGCAAATCACCCGGCCGTCGACGAAGCGCGCGGTTACGTCTACTTCATTTCAAATAAAGTGGACGTCCGCGAGACGCATCTCTACCGCGTCGCGCTCAGCGACAAATCCCTCACGCGCATCACAAAAGAAGCCGGCTCGCACACCGCCAGAATCGCCCCGGACGCCTCAGCGTTCATGGACACCTACTCCAACGCTGCCACGCCCGCGCGCCAGGACCTCTGCCACATGGACGGCACCAAAGTAGCCGTCATCAACGAAGGAAAAGTTCCCGAGCTAGCCGCATACAAACTCTCGCCGGTAGAATTCGTAGAAGTCACCGCGGACGATGGCACCAAGTTGAACGCCTCGATCATCAAACCGCTAAATTTCGATCCCAGCAAAAAATATCCAGTCCTGATCAACGTCTACGGAGGCCCGCACGTGCAGCTCGTGCGTAACACTTGGGGCGGCCTTCGGTATCTTTTGGACCAGATCTACGCGGCAAAGGGCTATATCCTTTTCACGCTCGACAATCGCGGCTCCTGGGGACGCGGCCATGCTTTCGAAACGCCGCTCTACCACCACCTGGGCAAGATCGAGCTGCAGGATCAGCTCGCCGGCGTGAAATATTTGAAATCGCTCGGCTACGTGGAACCCGCGCGCATCGGCATCACCGGCGGCAGTTACGGCGGTTACATGACGCTCGAAGCGCTCTTCAACGCGCCCGACGTCTTTAAACTCGGCGTTTCCGACGCTCCTGTAACCGACTGGAAGCTCTACGACACCATTTACACCGAGCGCTATATGGGCCGTCCCCAAGACAACGCCGAAGGCTACAAGGATTCTTCGCCCGTCAATCAAGCCGAAAATCTGAAAGGTAAACTGATGCTGGTCCACGGCACCGGCGACGACAACGTCCACTTCGCCAATTCCGTGGAATTGCTGAATGCCATGATTGACGGCGGCCACTATCCCGACCAGTTCATGGCCTTCCCCGGCCGCGGCCACGGCATCAGCGACCCCGCCGCGCGCATGCTGGAAATTCAGCGGACGGTCGAGTTTATCTTAGGAAATCTTTAGAACAGTCTGCGCAAAGCAACCAAGGATTTGCGGTACACTTCTAATTGAATATCGAACGCGCGGCACCCAACGCCTTTTCAGCCGTAAGACTGCTGGGTGAAAATTTAATGCCTATTGCATATCGACGAACGATCGGGCGACAGTTTGCCCTAAGAACTTGCCAACTACGCGAACTGCGCGCCCACGGCGTATGGATCGCTGCGGGCCTGTTGCTGGCTTGCGCGTTTTTGCCGGCCGGTATTTTCGCGCAGGATGCCGCCGATGCTCCGGCCGCTGAGCCGCAGCAGACTCCTGTAATGGAAGCCGATACCTCCGCTCACTTCCTCGAAAGCGGATATCGCCATCTCTACGAACTCAATTTCGTGGAGGCTCGCGCGGATTTCACGTCCTATCAGAAAGCCCGTCCCGATGATCCTCTCGGCAAGGCTTCCGAAGCCGCCAGCTACCTTTTCGAGCAGTTCCACCAGAGAGGCGTTCTCACCTCCGAGTTTTTCGTGAACGATGCGACGTTTCTAGGCGGTGTCTCTGGCACCGCGGAGCAGAACCACAACGCCGGATTCGTCGCGGCGAATACTCAGGCGCGCGAACAGGCCAAAAAACTTCTGAAGGCCGATCCGAACAATATCCATGGACTGCTCGCCCTGACCATTGCCGACGGGATGGAATCCGACTACGACGCGATCATCATCAAGAAGCAGTTGCCGGGACTTTCCATGATGCGCCAGGCCGAAGCCGACGCCAAGACGCTGTTGGCCATCGCTCCCAAAGAAGAGGATGCCAACGTCGCGCTGGGCATGAGCAATTACGTGATCGGCAGCCTCCCCAGCTATAAGCGCGCCTTCCTCTGGTTTGGCGGCCTGCATGGCGATAAGCAGCGCGGCATGGATCAGATGGGCTCCGCCGCGGAACACGGCCATTACCTCAAGCCGTTTGCGAAGGTGATGCTCGCGCTGGCCTACGAACGCGAAAAAAAGCCCGCCCTCGCGCGCGTGTTGCTAGCCGAACTAGCCGTCGAGTTCCCCAGCAACGCCGTCTTCGCCCGCGAACTCACCGTCGTTCAAAAACAATCGAGCAATCCCTGATCCGCATTTCGAACGCCGCCGAGCGGTGAATCGTGGCACAGGCAATCTTGCCGGTGCTCCCCGGTTTTGTAGGGGCACGGCATGCCGTGCCCGACTGGCACCTCGCCAAGGATACGAATAATCGGTGAGGGCGCTGCTTATTGCGCCCCAGCTGGCCACAATGTCGGCCGAATCGCCGTTGCCTTTCGCTGCGCACTCTGCGTCTCTGCGGTAGAAGTCGTCGCCGTCTCCGCTTCTCCTCGGCTTTTCCGCTGTGCCCTCCGCATTAAACCTTTCGCAGTCGCCTTACCATTTCACGCGCACCCGATAAGTCAAAGTAGCCGTCCCGTCCTTCTCCACAGGGACGTGAAATCCAATCGTCGTCGCATCCAATTTCTCCGGCTTGAAATTCGAGTCCACCACTTCCCAATCCCCGCCCACCGGCTCGCGCACTTCCACTGTCACCGGCCCATCTTTGTGATTCCGCAGCGTAATCGCGTACTCCATTTCGGCCTGATTGCTCGATAGCTTTTTGTAGTCCGTCTGCTTGCGCTCGCACACCACATCAAACGCATTGCCGATGTAGATCTTCAGCGTCTCGTCCTTCGGCGTGTGCTGAATGTTGTCTTCGCCCACGAACTGCACGCCGCTTTTCGAATCCGCCTGGTACACCCGCACCGTCCCCGCCGGCAACGGCATTCCCAGCCCGCCCTTCTCTTCATTCTTGAAGCGGTAATAAACTTTCACCGGCTCCGGAATCGCGTTCCCAATTCCCTGCGAATTGCGGTAGTAATATGCCTGTCCTTCCGCCATCAAATATTTCTCCACCGGCACACCCGTCCCATTCAACAAACTGATCTGCTTCGACTCATTGTTCTGAATCGAAGTCCGGCGCTCGAGCGAATACAAGTGATACTCACTGAATGATTCCTGCGCAAATTGCGCTGCTGGCGCAGCGGCGTCCATCCGCATCGCCTTGGCCACGGATTGCAGCGGTACCGCAGGGGCAACCTGATGAATCTCTCCCGCGACTAATTGTAGTTTGGCGTTGCTGTACGCCACACCGCTGTTGTTCGCCAGCGTCACCCACCCATCCAAGTCCGCAGCCCTTTCATCGCGCGTCACGGTCAAAACGTAATCCGCCTTCCAACTCATGTTCCCCGTCAAATAAGAAGCTTCCACCTTCTGCGCATTCGCCCCGCGATTGTCGAGCGTCCACACCAGCGTCGGCCGGCTGTACAGATTGCCCGGCAAATCCGGAAAGCGATACGAATCCGCGCTCATCCCCGTCACGATTTCATCGCCAATTTTCCACACCGGCCCGTTGTTGTCGGAAAGCAGCAAAGCCTTCGTTTCCACCCACCGCGTAGAGCCCGCGTCTTTCTCCGCCCGCACCAAAGTCACTTCGCGTCCCACATACTTCTGCAGCAATTTCGCCGGCTCCAGCAAATCGTACTCATAGTTCTGCTCCACCACGCTCAGCTTCGCCGGCTCGCTCAAAGACCGAAAATGCACCGTCGCGGGATTGATCGAAGCAGCCACATCCTCAAAATGCAGCGGAAACACGCCTGCCGAGAGATGAATCTGCCGCACGTCGCGCACCAGCGCCAAATTCGAGTTGTAAACCGTGACTGCCAAATCCACCTGATCTTTTTCGTTGGTCGTCAAGGCCGGGGTCTTGGCCGAGGACTCGTCCTTCTGCCCCGCCGCCGCGGATACTCGCCCCGAATACCCCGCCAATAGCGCAATCGCAAAAAACGCCGTCAGAATCGCCCCACCGAATATCTTCCGCGCGCACGAGCACATAAGCTTTCGCCTCCCTAGATTCCTTCTTCCCTCTTTGAACGTCAGTCTAGGATTTTCTTGCAGGGTAAAATAAGCGCAAAAGCGATCGGGTCGCCTTGGCTTTTGCTTGGTAGGGGCGCTGCTTGCTGCGCCCCAGCTGCCCTGGCGTCAACAATTCCTAGGCTCCGTAGGGGCGGTTCGCGAACCGCCCGCGTCAAATCTGCCCAATCCGACCCCGCGCGCAAGCGCCTACTTCACATCACTCCAACTCTTCCCGCCGTCGCTCGTCGAAAATTTCCGCCCGTCCATCGCCGTCACCGTGGCGCTCAACGCATCCGCCGCCTCCACGCGCACAAAATCCGTCTCCACCGGCGGACGTATCGTCTTCCAATGCCCACCATTCGTCGTGCGCAGGATCGTCCCGCCCGCACCCACAACCCAACATATCTTCGCCGTCGGCGCGGCCCCAGCCAGAATCATCGCCCGCGTCTCCACATGCTCGGCTTTCCACGTCGTCCCGCCATCCTCGGATTTTTCTATCAACCCGGGACTCGCAACCATCCACAAAATCTTCGGATCCGGCGTCTGAATCTGCAGGTTCATCAAGTTCGACGAAATCTGCGCTTCCTGCAATCTCGCCTGCACTGCGACTTCGTTCGTTTGGCTCGCGGTTAGATTCATCGCAGTCACCGAACGCGACGGCACCGTCGTTTCCGGCAATTTCGTTTTCGCCGCGTTCGCTTCCTTGACTGCATCCGTTTGCACGGCCAGGTTCGTGTCGCTCTCAACCGAGCCCGCCTCCGCTTTCTTCGCCGGCGGAGCCGCCCGAGCTACCGTCGCGTCCGGCGCGGGCGGATTCTCGGCCACGGTCGCGCTCGCCTCACCGGAATTCGCCGCGCCAGCCCCCACACCTGCTCCCGACCCGCTTCCCGCGCGCATCGCTCCGCGATCCATCACCGGACTCCTTGGCGGCGCCGCCGACTGCGGTTGCGGCGGGGTCTCCACTCGCACGGAATAATTTGGCCTGGCGGCACCACCGACCGACGACAATGCATCACGCCGCGCCGACGTATTGGCATGAGACACGCCGGCCTTCGCACCGGCTGCCGAGGTCCCGCCAAACGCGCGAGTCGCACGCGGCTCGCCAAGCTCGATTGCCGCACTCGCAGAATCGCGCGGAGTCGGCGCAGCAGGCCGCACAACGACATTTTCCCTCGTCGAAGGTGGCGCCACTTTCGCTTGCAGCGCAGCCTCCGGCGACGGCAACGGCTCGGGCCGCACCATCGCGACCTCATTCGCCGGCACCGCGGCCTTCCTCATATGCCAAGTAATGCCGGTAATCACGAGCAGTGCCGCCAGCATCGCGGCCACCGGCATCAACCACCGTGGCCCCATGAGCCAATCCCACGCGCCCACGGTTTTTTTCTCCGCGCCTTTTGCATCATCCGCATTGCTCGCGCGCGCCATCCCCGCCAGTTGCTCCCGGCAAAGCGAGCAGCGCGAAAAATGCAAATCGTAGCGCGCGGTCTCCTGCGCATCGAGCGCATGATCGACGTACGCCGCCAGAATCTCCGGCTCCGGGCAATCCTCACCCGAACCAGAACCCGAGCCGACGCCAGCGTCCTGCGCCAGACTTCGCCGCAGTAACCCCGCCATCGCCTTGTCGTCTTCCCGCTCCGCCATTCCTTCTCCTGATACCCTCGCTCAAACTTAGAACGCGCGAAACCCCAATCCTTGCACTAACACTTCGCCACTTATTCTCCCTGCGAAAGCGCCCCCGTCAAATCAAACGGCCACTCCTCTCGCGCGTACTCATAACAAAGCTGCAACTGCGCCGCGCTCAACTTTTTCTCCTGCCGCAGCGCCGCGTCCACATTCTTGCGAATTTCCCGCCGTGTGCGCTCCAGTTTCCGCGACACAGTGGCCTCATGCTCGCCCACCAGCCGCCCAATCTCCGCCAGCGTCAGTCCCTCCACATAATAGTAAGCCAGCCGCAAACGATCGCGTGGCGCAAGCGCATCCAGCGCCGCCGTCAGCACCGTCTGCAAAATCGCAAGAAACCGATTGCGCTCCGGGTCCGGCGAACCCGAAGCCGAACTCACCGCCGAATTCCCTAACGAATTCTGCTGCGCGCCGAAAGCACGCTCCCCAGCCTCACCCTCCTCCAACGACTCGGTCCTGCGCGCCCGCCGGATCCCATCCACATGACGCTGCGCCAGAATCGCGTGCAGCCAAGTCGTCAATTTGCTACGCCCCAAAAAATAATCGAACAGCGACTTGCGCTGCCCCGCCACTTCCCGAAGCCCATATAGTTCCGCGTACAAGGAATCCGCCAGCTCGCGCCCACGCGCTTCCCCCGCGATCGCCCGCCCCGCCCGGTAAAGCTCCGGACGAACTCGCGCCATGAAAAAATCCCAAGCAGCCGCATTCCCGTCGCTGCAAGCGCAAGCCAACGCCAGATCCGCCGCATGCAGCGAATCCAGATAAGCCTGAATCGCGCGTGCGTCGGACAATGTGTGGGAGGGTGTACTGGAATGACTGTTGGAGGAAGCGCCGCCAGCTAGATTGGAAGTCGCGCTGCTGAAGCGATGCGCGACGCTGCGTTCCAGCGCCAGCTGAAAACGCTCCGCCGTCAAATTCCATTCCGCTGGCGCAGTCGCCTTCTGCAGGAGGCGCCGCACCATCTCAATCGAAACGAATTGTCCTGCCGGGCTGGACGGCATATTCGCCTGCGCAACCGCAACTTGGCCGAACCGCTGCAAGAGATGATACCCGAATTCGGAAACGAGTTGCCCCGCTCAATCGCGCTCTGTGCCTCGAGGGCAGAACTTGTGGCTTTCCCTCTTTTCTCTGGGTCCTATGCGCCTCTGCGGCAAACGCATATATCTTTCTCAGATTTTTCTCCGCCTTTTCTCCGCGCTCTCGGTGTTAAATCTCTTGACGTTCTGCAGCAGCACGGTGCCCGATCCCATCTCCCATACAGAAAACTGCTAAACTGTCCCGCCGATGTACTCCTGCCCCGAGTGCGAAGAACTCATCAACCAGGCCAGCGAAGTTTGCCCCTACTGCGGCGCCGACCAAAAAGCTCTAGCCGACACCGAATTAATCCTGGCCGGCAAAGTCCCCAAGCCCACAAAAACAAATTACAAACGCGTCATCATAGCCTGCGGCATCCTGCTCGCGATCCTCTGGGCCATCGCCTGGTTCGCCGTCCCCTGGAAATTATCCGGCTCGAAAACCGAAGCCGAAGCCCGCGCCCGCGAGTCCCTTGCGGTCATCCAACAAGCGATCAACACCTACCAACGAAGCGAAGGCAGCGCCCCACCGTCTCTCGAAACTCTAGGCGACACCGTCCGCAAAGCCGCCCAATCCGCGCAACTATCCCACTACACCCTGCAATACACTCCCGGTAAGCCCGACTCCAACGGCCGCATCACCGCCTACACCCTAACAGCCCGCGCCGGAAATTTCGGCTACCGTAGCTTCTACACCGACGAATCCGCCACCGTCCGCGCCACAACCGAAGACCGCGCGCCTACGGTGCAAGACCCTACGCTGAATCCCCAACCGTAGACGCGCGTAACGCACCTAGAGAGATCGCGAAGTTCGCGGCCCCTGGATCCTGTCATCCCGAGCGCAGCGAGGGATCTGCTTTTTCGCGCGCCACCCAAAGCATGCCGTCTCGCACGCACCGCAAACGTTGATGCTATACTTACCCCCGCAGGCCGCCGCACGCCGAGCCATTCGTTTTTCCCGCGGAGAGGTGCTGGAGTGGCCGAACAGGGCTGCCTGCTAATCAGTAACTAGCGCAAACAAAGAGACTTACAGGTTTTCACCGATTTTGCTATTTGTTGATTGAAGTTGTTACGAATGAGGGCGTTGCACCCGATATCATAGCAGCATCTGCGAACAACAGAACAGATGTGGTAGTGACAAAATCAGGGACAATGCGGTCTGCATTAAAGTAGGGCAGACAAAAATGAAAATTCAGGCAGGCGGAAAAGAGCATGCAGTCGGAGACCCGCATTGTGCCGCTTGCGATGCTCCCAAGACAGAGCGTCCAGAGCAACATCCCCAGATGTGCGGCGCGAACGGTTGCACTGGTTTGCGTCACGCCGAGGCATTCGGTAATGAAAGAGAAGGCTGGGCGTTTAAGTATTGCTGCGACAAATGTGGCGACCCCGCGTAATCTCCTCTACGAACGACCAACTAGGCGGTACTTGCGACGAAACAGTGGACAAAAAATCGATGAACGGGACACTAAACGATGCAGCGCAGCCAATTGCTGAAAATATTTTTGCCCAAGCCAGTGCTCACTCAGAAATGCTGGAAGATAAAATTGGAGTCAAGTTGTCTGAGGAGCAGTTCAACAGGATATTTGAGGAGTTTGTCGCCCTTTTGCAACACATTTCTGTTCGGGCGACCTTTGACGTGATTGGAAGAGAAAAGGGAGGTGAGTTCGTGAACCTCATATATGCCCACGTGAGTGCTCTAGGAACCTCCTTCTCACTTTCTGAGAGGCACCCCAACCCTCCGTTTATCAGTAGGGAGAAGGGAATATACAAATTGTTGGTCTCGACAACGACTTCTTGGACAGGCGGCATTCGGAGTATGCGAAGCATGCAAATTTGTTTGGCAATGGTAAATTGAATGAGCCAAACACCGTGACGTGGCAATTTGCGAAGCACGTGAGCGACATAGTCGCACAGCCAATCAAGGAACTTGAGATTCAACAGACCGCAAGGACAGAAGCGGTGACTACTTATGCGATACTCATTCCATTTTTGAGAAAGTTTGGTTTGGAGGTAAACCCCAACGCACCCCATAAGACCCTGTTCAGAGTTAAATAGCGAGTACGCGGTCAGATTGACGCGGCGTTCGGGGATTGAACTAACTATCTTTGAGAGGGACTAACAGCGGGGCGTTGCCGTATCGTCATCGGCTCATTCTCCAGCGAGCACGTACGAGGCAATCAATTCTTTGAATCGCGGAATCTCTTCAACCTCGTCCCACGAAAGTTCCTTGCGGTCGGTCACGAATCCGGTCGCCGACGATGAGTTTCCGCGTCGGCATTCGCAGTTGTAAGCGACTGCACGACCGTCACGTCACCGAACACCTTCTCACGCGTCTCCCTGTTCGGGGGATTCGGTACGAAACCGATTTTGCGTTGCGCCATCATCGCATTTTAGCACGTCAACGCAGGCAAGTTACCGGTAATGCGACTTCCCAGGAGTGACGGGAACAAAAACGTCGTCTACTTGTGCCCGACAAAGTACGGCTTCTGGAAGTCGGGCTCAAAAGTTGGGGGTAACTGGACCGAAGTTGGATTTCCGATTTCCAACAGCCAGAAATCTTTTCCTCGGATGGCCCCCAAGGAAAATTCTTTCAATAAATGTTTGGTATGGCCGATTTCGATGGTGGCATACCATTCAACTGAGTCAAATCCCGTCGATTTATCGCAATAGAGGCGACCGGCCCATATCTCCGGAGTACCGGTTGTAACCAAATTCTGATATTCGTCATTGTGGCGACGTTCAGGAATTGCGTACCTTCTAATGTCTGCCAGCGGCCACCGTTTTTCTAAGAAGGCGGTAACCTCCTCGGGAGAATTGAAACCCGGTTTCGCATTCGGCGGGTATTTGGCAACAATCTCAGATTGGACCAACATCGGGGCGCAATCCATCGACTGAGGCTGAGAAGCAGAAGGTTCTATTGCGGGCCGAGGCTGTGGTGATTTACACCCTCCGAGCGCCAGTATCGTAGCGATGAGTAGTCCTAGCGAAGCTCTTTGTGTCATCGCGTTCAAACTGCCTCGCATTGGCCGACATGCAGGACGGAGCCTTTATTTATGCTCCCAAGTTGCGTTGGCCGATGTCAACTCCTAGTAAACGCCCTTACCGGAAACTGACCCACCTACCCAAACTTCCATCCTAGTTTTGGCCGCGTGCGTCTATTGCTGTCCCACGGCAGGAGACAGCCTATTCTGCGTTGGATATCTCAATAGGCGTTGATTTATTCAGTGTCATCTCTGGTTTGGTCGAAAGCCCCGATGAAACCCAATTAATACAGCCCCCACATTCCAATGGGGATGAGGTATGTCCGCGTGCGACTGTACATTGGCCCCAAATTTGCGTATAAGAGCGACAACGCCCATGGGGGCAACCTCAAGAACAGGAGAAATCCATGGCAGCCAAGAAGAAACCTACCAAGAAACTCCAGAAGGCCAAGAAAATGGAACCGACCAAACCGCTACTAAAGTGGAGTGGTGCTGACCCTGATTGACGGTTTCCCGTCCGCGTCCGCGCAGTTTAACGGGCTGCCCTTTACTCGGCAGCCCTTCTACTCCTATTCGCGGCGTTCTTTCTGAAAAATGTGCTCACAGTTTTCCCTCACTCCGCACTTGTGCACTTCACGAGTTGCTGCAACGCCCCAGACACCACGCCTTTTATCCGTGGCAGGTGGGTGGTGCCGTCAGGCGACTGCGGGTACGAACAATTTTTTCTCGGCTTCACACTCAAGACAGGGAACGTCATTGCCCGCGCGGTCTAGAACTTCTCGTCTACGCCGCACGCAGTAGGTCAGGTCGTTGAAGAACCCCAAATCTTTGATTGCTGACATTGTGATTTTCCTCTAACGCCTTTTGTACTCGTGAACACTACTCGTGATTTTTCCCTGCGTAATACTTGCCTGAGGATTTGTTCCGCGCTGTCCAGCGTGCGAGCGAATTGCCGCTTCCAAATCACGCGACAGTTTCTCTTCAATTTGTTCTGGAGTTAAAATTTCCCGACCGCTCGCTGGGTCCACTGGAACTAAATATCTCGGTTCCACCACAACTGGTCGGTCACTCCCCGACACCTTCCGTTCGCCGTATCCCAATCTAGGTTCTGCTGGCTCCGCAGCCGCTGGAGTTACCGCCACAAGTTGGCCGTGCTCCCGCAAGTATTGCAAAACGATTTGCTCTATCTCCTCTCTCGTGAACTTCAGCGCTGATGCTAGCGTAAGCCCTGGTGCTAGCACCGCTGCCACGGGCGTGGGCTCTGGCACGGTCGCAATAACTGGCACTGGCTCCCCAGGAGTTTCCGCTGGTGAGGGTGCAATCATATCGCACGCAGTAGAAGATGGATTGCTCGACTTTGCGCCGAAACTCAACGTGCTGAAAGGTGCGAACGTCCGCAAATGGGTCTTGTTGCCCGAGCAAGAGCAGGGATACCTCGACGCCTGCACGGAGCCGTTGAAAACCGTTGCGACCATAATTCTCGACGCGGGTCTGCGACCCGATGAATGCTTCCGCCTGCGGTGGGAGAATGTTCGGTTTGTTGACGCGAAGCGCGCCGTGCTCGTTGTACCTGGTACGAAGACTATCGCCGCTGCGCGGCCCGTGCCGATGACACCGCGTGTTCGTGGTATGCTTGACGCTCGCTGGATTGCAGCGGGCAAGCCGAGAGACGGCTGGGTCTTTCCCGCAAAACGCGCGAGGGTCGGTCACATCGTGGACAACACAATTTACGAACCGCACACGACAGCCGTCACAGCGGTCGGCTTGAATCCGCGAGAATTTGTTTTGTACGCGCTGCGCCACACTTGTCTGACGCGATGGGGAAATTCTGGAATGGATGCATGGACGTTGGCACGTCTCGCAGGCCATTCAAACATTCGGCAATCAATGACGTACGTTCATCCGAGCGACAACGCGCTACATGCGGCTATTGACCACATGAGCGACGCCGCCCCAGCGGGTGGTGACGAAATCAGGGACAATGAAAAACACGCTGTTCTGGATGCCGACACGAAACTGCTCGTAGCATCATCACAGCAAAAGTCTTAGCAGCCTGCGGAGAGGTGCTGGAGTGGCCGAACAGGGCTGCCTGCTAAGCAGTTATCCCGACAAAATCGGGATCGGGGGTTCGAATCCCCCCCTCTCCGCCAGAATTAAAAAACCTGCAATTTTCCCAATAAAACTGAGGAATCCATAGCGGAAGCTGGTTTTGCTACCACGCCTGCTACCGTTTGCGGAAAATAGGCCGCTTTTTTTTCCTGACCGCTGAGTACCTTATCTCAGGAGAAACGAGCATGAACACAGTCAGAGTAATGATTCGGGCAAAGGTGGGCGGCAAATACCCCTACCTACCAGCGGTAGTTAATGGCAATGGACGCATCAAGCCGGGTGTGGCACTGGTCGGCGGCGTCGAGCGGAAAGTCCAAGGAAGCTACCACCTGCGCTTTACCGAAGGCGGCTATCGCCGCTGGAAGTCTGTAGGGGACGACGCAGCGGACGCAATGACGGCTGCTCGAAAGGTGGAAGCGACGTTGAAAGCGAAGGCGCTCGGT
>JBEKHD010000005.1:0-170776 GCA_050012455.1 Candidatus Acidiferrales bacterium
CTGTTCCATCTTTTTTTGCCTCGTCAGAGGAATCTGTGGGTCACCCATGCGATCGAATGGCGGCCTGAAGTCGGGAACCCACACTGTTGCTGACACGCGACTCCGCTAACCTCAGCAAAGTCGCCACTCATTTCTTCGTGTTCGCCTTCTGGTTCGTACGATGACGCGTGTTGGGTCGTTTGTTCGTGAACTCCAACAGTTCTACTGGCGCGCCCGCCTCCTCGATAAAAGCAACAAGAACTCCTCGTGAGGGCGAGTTGGGCTTGATGATTACCTTCCTACCCTTCAGGGCGGCCTTGAGATCATCGACTTCAAAGGCTGCGTGTGGCGTTCTCCGCACCAGATCGGGCACCTTGCAGTCTTTCCCGTAGAGCATCCACTGGATCCCGAATGGATTCGATTCGTGGTCAGTCGCGTGAATCTTTAAATGCCGGATTTCGACCATGCCCGAAACTTTTTTCCGTGCGGGAATGCCCAAGTGGTGGTACCGGAAAATAGGTTTCATTGCCGCTCCTTCTGATTTACCTTAGACTTCCGGTTGGGACTGCGCCGGCAGCGCACCTTCAGCTGGCTTTTCGGTCACCGCTTCAGGTAATGAAGCAGAACACTTCCTGATGACTTAAAAACCCTGGACTCCACAAGTTTTAATTGTAATTTCTCCAGGCTAACACCTTCGAACAACCGTCTCCCTTTTCCTGCAAATATCGGCTGAATGAGAAAACGATATTCATCAACCAGGCCAAGCGCTATGAGTTGTGAAGGAATATCCACGCCGCCGACTAAAATATATTCACCTGGCTCCTGCTTCAATTTGAGCACTTCGTCCCGCAGGTTCGTGCGCACAATTCTCGTATTGTCTCCTTCAGCGCTCGCTAATGATCGCGAGAAAACAACCTTCTTCTTGGAGACAAACGCCTCGGCAAAATCTTTATCCTGTTTGGTCTCCGAATCGCTTTTGGCGATATCCGGCCAATAAGGGACCATCAATTGATAGGTTTTGCGCCCATAGACGAACAAGTCCGCATCTCGCACGAGGTGTATGTAATATTCAAATACTGCGTCATCGGGAAGAAGTCCACTGGTATGGTCGAAGCAGCCGTCCAGGGTAACGTTGATCGCGTAGATTAGCTTTCTCATTTGGTTGCGCCTCCGTTTATCAGTCCCTGCAAGGCCTTGCGCACTGGGTCATGCGCCTTTTGGTCGTCAAGGATGTGCCATCAGGGAACGAATGTTTACATGCTTCCGGTCTGGACTGCGCCGGCGCGTTCGTAATTAATGATAATGATACCCTTCGGGGTGACTGTGCTTTCCGTCACCTTGAACGCCGCCGGGATCGTCGGGTCCTCAGTCCTGACCGAGCGCGGAGATCTGCGGATTGTCGTCCTCGATTCTCCCCAGGAACTCGCGCACCTCAACAGGCGCCCGACAAGCGACCACAGCCTTGCGCCCCCACGCCAGCGCCTCATCCATGTTCGCGCATTTCAGTAGCCAAAAACCGCCGATGTGCTCTTTTGTCTCAAGGTACGGCCCGTCGGTGACGCGCACCTTACCATCAGGCTGCGCCCGCAGGGATTTCGCGCTGCTGGCCGCGGAGAGGCCACCGGCAAAAATCCTGGCAGCGGCAGCAGTCATCTCTTCGTTGAGCACGTCAATATCGCGCATCATCGCTTCGCCTTCGAGCGATCCGTCGTAACTGTCGGGGTGGTGAATGGCAACCAAATAGTGCGGCATGATTTCTCCTTTTGCTCTAACGGTCTTCGGTCCGGGCGGTTTCCCTGCCTTCACTACCTAGTCGAGCGGCCGGACCGGAATTCGACAACGCGGAGAGAGTTTTTCATAGCTTCATTTCATTGGCGACGTCGTCGCCGAACCTCTCCTGAATGTGCTTTTGGGTCTCGGGATCGAAGTCGGTCAAGTCAAACAGCCGGCGGACTTCGACCATTTCGTTCTCCGAGCCGGGGATGCGCGAGGCCCATTCGAGCGCCTCTTCGCGCGACTTCACCTGAATGATCCAGAAGCCGCCGACCACTTCCTTCGTTTCAGGAAACGGACCGTCGGTGACTTTCGATTTTCCGTCTTTGAAGGTGACGCGCGCGCTCATCGTCGCGGGCGGGGTCAGCCCGTCGAGTGCGAGTAGCACCCCGGCTTTCCCTAGTTCCTCATTGTACTGGCCCATTTTCTCCATGTTTTTCATATCGGGTACAAAGCCGGCTTTTGCGGTTTGGTATTCTTTCGGAAACATGATCATCATGAATCTCATGGCGTTCTCCTTGAGTGCTGCGCGGACGTCGCATCAGCGCCGCTACATTTATATACGTGCATGGACCGCGCCGGGTCCGGAAAGCTGCGAGGCGCCCGTTTCGTGTGCCCTGTCGCGCGGTGCCGCTCCACTTACTAGTCGCACCGGGTGATCGGGAATCGACACGCGATTTGCAAATTTTTCGCGTAGCGCATCACCCAGGAAACGCGTTCTGCCGGGCCGGTCGCCCCGCCTTCATCATATAGTCGAAGGGCCGCCTGGAATTCGACAAGCCGATGAAGTTTTTATTTTACCTGCCGAATCCGCTCTTGCAGCGATTGCCGCTCCGGTTCCTGCAGAGGGCAGGGTCTGAGCTTTCTCGTAAGACGACCGAGCCCTACTTGTCCTGTTAGCGGCGCAGGATCGTCCGATTCCTTCTATAGGGCCAGGTATTGATGGATAAAAGCGATGGCCATGCTGCCTTCGCCCACTCCACTCGATACTCGTTTGATGGAGTTATGGCGCACGTCACCGGCCGAGAACACGCCCGGGAGGCTGGTCTCCAACGGGAATGGGTGGCGATCAAGTTTCCAGGTGGTGAGCTCGCGCCCTGTGCAGATATAGCCGTGTGGATCCCGCTCCAATTCGTCTGGCAGCCACGACGTGCTGGCATCGACGCCGATCATCACAAACAGGGCATCAGCTTCATAGCTCAGTATCTTCTCTATTTCATGAGGCGCTTGGACACGAACCTCAATTCGTTCCAGGCGATCTTCACCGTCAGCCGAAACGATCTGCGTAAAGGGGAGCACCTGAACGTTAGCCTTCGATGCAATCTGATCAAGCAGGTATTGCGACATGCTGAGTCTCAGCCCTTCGCTCCGTACCAATACATTTACTTCAACCGCATAGCTCGACAAAAACACGGCAGCTTGCCCTGCTGAATTGCCGCCTCCTACGATGAAGACCTTCTTGCCGACTACATTGGTCGCCTCCTGACGAGCCGCTCCATAGAATATGCCGCGCCCCAGCAGTCGATCTTCACCCTTCGCCTGCAGCCGACGCCAGTCCACGCCTGTGGCTAGCACCACGGCTCGGGCTGACACCGACTGCCCTCCATCCAGCTCGCACACATAGCCTTCACTCGAGGGAGTCAGCCTTTCAACCGACCGCGTCAGCGCAACTTCCGCGCCGAAACGAGTCGCCTGCTTGAATCCGCGCCCGGTCAGATCTTCCCCTGAAATCCCTTCCGGGAAGCCCAGATAATTTTCGATACGGGATGACGTACCGGCTTGCCCGCCTGCTGCACAGCGCTCGACAATCAGCACCTTTAGGCCTTCAGAACTCCCATAAACCCCCGCGGCCATGCCCGCCGGTCCGGCCCCGACAATCACCACGTCATAGCTATCGCGATTGGGCTTGGTCTGCAGTTGCAGGGCCTCGGCAACTTCCCTCGTTGTCGGCGGCTCCACGAAAAGTTGTCCGTCAACACTTACGGCCGGGCAATCAGGGTCGTCGGACACGCCGGCAGGCAACCGTTCCGGATAGCGATCACGATCAATCCACTCGTAAGGAATACGGTTCGCGGAAAGAAATTGGCGGATGTTATGGCAGTCCGCGTGCCTGTTGCGGCCGAAGATGAGCACCCGCGATGTTGGTAAAGCAAGGGAACGTTGCTGGATCAGCAAGAGCCGCTCACCCAGTGTTTCCAGAATAAGGGTGCGGACCGCTTTTGATTCTCGAATTAAATGATGAAACTGCTGCTTATCCAGTCGTGCGACGCGGCACGAGGTTTGGGCTCGCAATGAGCCGAAGAACGGAGTGCCCAACAGGAGAGGCACTTCACCGAAGAAATCGCCCTGCTTGAACTCTTGCTCCGCAAACTCGGTCTGCTTTCCGTGAACATCGAGAACGATGCGCAGACGGCCTTCCACCACCACATAGAACGATGCGGGCGCTCCCTCTCGAAAGAGCCATTCTCCTGGCTTGAGCAGCACGTCGGCGACGGCATGCGTCAGTCGAGCGCATTCGGCTTCATCAAGACAGGCAAAGATTTTTGTCCGTCGCAACTCTTCTGCAGTGAACACGTTCCCGCTCCACAACTTTTTTATTTTGACTTTTATTTCAACTGGCGAATCCGCTCTTGCAGGAACTGCCGCTCTGGTTCCTGTTGGGTCAGCGCCAGAGCTTTCTCATAAGCGGAGCGAGCCTCAGCCGTCCTGCCGAGCCTGCGGCACATATCGGCACGGGCGGAATGCGCCAGGTAATACTCGCCCAATTCGCCGTGTTCCATCACCGCGTCAATATGCGTCAGGCCAGCCTCTGGACCATCGCGCATGGCAATGGCCACGGCACGATTTAGCTGTACAACTGGCGAAGGCTGAATTCGTGCCAATTGATCGTAAAGCGCAACAATCTGCCCCCAGTCGGTCGCAGCGACCGATTCCGCCTCCGCATGAACGGCCGCAATCCCGGCCTGCAGTGTGTAGGCACCGAAGCGCCGGGACTTCAGGGCTTTCTCGAGCAACGTCACTCCCTCCGCGATCTGCTCGCGGTTCCACAGCGAGCGATCCTGCATCTCCAGCAAGATCAGCTCCCCGCTCGGCGATGTTCTCGCGGCGCGACGGGATTCATGCAGCAACATCAGGGCTAGCAGCCCAATCACTTCCGGCTCCGGCTGCAGTTCTGCCAGCAACCGGCCCAGTCGAATCGCCTCGCCGGTCAGTTCGGCTCGTGTTACTTCCGCTCCCGCCGCGGCAGAGTAGCCCTCGTTAAAAACGAGATAGACGACCTGCAGCACCGCCCCCAGTCGCTCCGGCAATTCCTGCGGCGTCGGCACCTCATACGGAATCCGTGCCTCTCGAATCTTAGCCTTGGCGCGCACAATGCGCTGCGCCAGCGTACGCGGAGTGGTCAAGAAGGCCTTTGCTATCTCCTCGGTTGTCAGGCCGCACACCTCACGCAAAGTGAGCGCAACGTGCGCCTCCGGCGCGAGAGATGGATGGCAGCAAGTAAAAATCAGGCGCAGCCGGTTATCCTCCAGGCTTTCCTCTTCATCGGACCCTTCCGCCGAACTCGATTGCGCTTCGAGATATCGCGCCAGCTCGTCTTGCGATGCATCAAATCGTGCCCGTCTCCGCAGAGTATCAATGGCTTTGAATCGGGCCGTCGATATCAACCATGGCCGCAAGTTCCCGGGTACTCCGCTTTTCGGCCACACGCTCAGCGCAGCCGCAAAGGCTTCGTGCATCGCCTCCTCGGCAAGATCAAAATCTCCGAGCAAGCGGATCAGAGTTGCCAGGATTCGCCCCGAATCCGCGCGATAAAGGGAATCGAGCAATTCACGTATCCGCTCGGTGGAACGCTCGGTCATTACGACGACCTTAGCAAACCAGCTACCCCGAATCAATTTAGCGAACTGCGGATCGATGCCAAGTGTCCAGATTGTGACTCTGAAACCTGGACGACGGGACGCTTCCTCGGTTGACTCAAAACCGCCAACGCAGCGGTTCGCACTTCGTACAAGCTCAACACTGCCGCATTGCAGAACGAAACGGTCGGGTGTATTTTCTGATTGGCGCGGAGACAAACGTACGAGCTCCAGGATCTTGTGGGCCGGGAGACAAGCTGATGCAACTTCCGAGCATTCGGTTTTCACTCCGGATTCTAATCAAACACGCGAAGCTGGCCTGCATCGCTGTTTTTTCCCTGGCGATTGGTTTGGCCGCGGCGTCCGTCGGACTCAGCACATTCCATGCCCTGTTGTTGCGCCCCCCTGCGGTTGCTGAACCCAACCGGCTGCTGACAGTTTATACAGTCACGCCGGATGAACCGTTCAATCAACTTTCCTATCCGGATTACCGGTATTATCGCGACAACAATAGCGTGTTCTCCGGCCTCTGCGCGATTCCGTTCAGCATCAGCCTGCAGACGATCATCTTCGAGAAACGCGAAAAACGCGGCCTTATTAATGCCGTGTCCGACAACTACTTCTCCGTTCTCGGCGTTCAACCGTTCCTCGGGCGTTGGTTTGGCGCAGGCGACGACAACAAAGTGACCACGTCCGCGGTGCTGAGTTACGGCTATTGGCAATGGCTCGGGGCAGACCCGAACATTATCAGCAAGACTCTCAAGATAAATGGCGTTCCGCTTACGATTGTCGGAGTAGCGCCGCCGCGTTTTGTGGGAACCATCCTGAGCGATGTTCCCGATCTCTGGCATCCGCTTTCCGCGACGACTGCTATCTCTCATCAGACTTATGACTGGCTCGCAGATCGCACTAGTCACTCTTTCAGCTTGATCGGGCGCATGAAGCCCGGCGTCACGCGTCCGCAAGCCCTGGCGGATATGCAATCGCTATCGCGACAGCTTGCCGTCGCTTATCCGCAAACCGACCAGGACCGGCTTGCCGCGCTGACGGAAACGAGCATGCTTCCGCCCGACGCAATGTCCAGCGCGAAGTTGATGGGCGGACTCATGCTGGGGGTTGTTGCGCTCGTGCTGTTTGGCGCCTGCGCCAACGTGGCCAACCTGCTTTTGGCACTCGCCGGCGCGCGGCGGCAAGAAATCTTGATACGTGCCGCGCTCGGGGCCACTCGCATGAGCCTGGTTCGCCAGCTTCTTCTCGACAGCTTGGTGATTTCGGTGATGGGGGGAGTGCTCGGCTTTGTATTTGCTTCTTATGGCCTCAGCCGCTTGCTCGACTTCAAGCCATTTTTTCCCGGACTCGGCATAATCCCTATTACTTTGGATTTCCGGCCTGACCTCACGGTTGTTTCTGTGTTGGTCGCAGTCGTTTTCCTGGTGGGACTTTCTACTGGTTTGTTGCCTGGCCTGCACGCTTCTACGCCGAATCTCGCAGCTGCGCTGAATGGAGAGGTCGCCATCGGCGGAACGCGCAAGGGCCGCATGCGCAGTTTTCTGGTGGTGCTGCAGATCACCGCGTGCACGGTCGTTCTGATTGGGGTCGGACTTTGCCTGCGGAGCCTGCATAACCTGCAGCAGGTCAAGCCTGGATATTCCGCTCGTAACATCGCGCTTTACGCCTTCGATGACCTGCAAGCCAACGGTTACTCAGAACAACAGGGTCGTGCGCTATTTGAGCGGCTTCGCGAGGATGTAGCTCAGGTGCCCGGTATCGAGTCCATTAGCCTTGCGGACACCATGCCGCTTTCAGGCGGCACGGGCAGCGATCAGGTGCATATCACAGGCGTCCAGGATGAGAACGAACACGGCGTCACCATCGACGTCGGTGTTGTAGACAGCAACTATTTTTCCACACTAGGAATCCCAATTCTCGCAGGACGAACCTTCGCCGCTTCGGACACTGCGAAGTCTCCAGAAGTCATCGTCGTCAGCCGAATGATGGCGGCAAAATACTGGCCGAATCGAAATCCGGTTGGCAAAACAGTCCACATTGAACATGGCAACCGCCAGGCCACCGTGGTTGGCGTCGTGGGCGACATCCAGTATTCGGGGATCGACGAAGCTCCGCAGCCCTTCATGTACTACAGCCTGACGCAAAATTATCGCTCAGTGATATATCTGCTGGTTCGCACGCAGGGTAATCCTTCATCGTGGCTGGGAACGATTCTGGACAAGGTGCGCAAAGCGGCACCCGAACTGGGCGTTACGAGCTTCACAATCGAACAATGGCACGAATTCGCTTTGTACATCCCACGCCTGGCGGTGATTTGTACCAGCGCATTCGGACTGCTGGCATTTGTGCTGGCCGCTGTGGGACTTTATGGTGCGGTTTTCTATTCGGTCAGTGAACGCACACGCGAAATGGGAATCCGCATCGCGCTTGGCGCGTCTCCGCGGGACTTGTGGAAACTGATCCTGCACCAGACGAGCGCCATGACCGTCATCGGAATTTTTCTCGGAATCGCTGGCGGAATCGGTGCAAGCCTGCTGGCGAGATCCCTGCTTTATCAGATACAGCCCATCGAATGGTTTGTCTTTCTCGGAGCGGCATTTACGATGGTTGCGATGACCGTCGTTATTGCCTATTCAGCCGCACGTCCCTGGATGCGGGTAGACCCGATGGAGTCTTTGCGCCACGTATAGGGCGTTCAGAAACTTCGGCTTTTATCAGTGCGCAATTGTAACTTCTGTACCCAAGCGTCCGTGTAGATCCTGGTAGGTCGAGTTAGCGGACAAGCTAGTGTCGCTTCAAATGTCCGTTAATGCGTTTATCAGGGGCTGGGCGACTGGCGATGCTCGCTAGGAATGTTGAACGAAATTACTGTCAGTCTGAGTTGGCCTGCGCGGACGTGCAGGCAAGGATCCCGGTGCTAGTTACGCCCTCTAATTCCCTGGCGGGCAAGCGGACGAATTTGCGGAGGGATGGGAATATTACGATGCACTCGTCCGGCTGGGCATCGTGGAAGGAATCGAACAATTCAATTTGCCGGAAGGCCTCATCCTCAATCCACAAGTTTGCATCCGTAAGAGCAGATGCCAGCAATTCGCGCATGGAAGAATCGGATATTGTGGGAACCCCATCGGCTCCGGTTTTGCATTCTCCCACGGGCGGCGCGATAGGTTGCATCCACTGAAGCGCTTCCCATCGTTCCCCGAGTTTCTTGCTTTGCGATAGCCGACGTGCGGAGTTCAACAGTTCCAGTTCGCAGGCAGAAGAGTTGTTGCACGCATCCGACTGGACAAGACGCTGAGCTGACAAGTCACGAATCCAAGGGACCGAGTCGTTCAACGCCTTGACGAATGGCGCAAAGTCGGAGAGACCAGCAGCGGATTCGATGCTGAGGAAGCGTTGTACGTCCGGGATGAGCACAGCTTGGCCGTGGTTGTTGAGGTCGATGGCACCGAAAATGTGGGCGAAGCCCCGGTCTACGTCGATGAAGGGATACCCGACAAGGAAGCGATTGCCGACCCTGGGCTCTGTGTAGTCGAAAGCTGTTCCACGAAGTGCGCCATCGGTGATGGGGAATTGGTCGTCCTCGTGACGCGGTGGTGCCCAGCGCGATTCGGCCGTTAGTTCTGTCTGTTGGGAAGCTCCTCGCAGCAACTGATCGACATGCAGAGTCACGCGCGTATAAGGAAAATTACCGGCCTCAGGAGGCTCGACGCGGGACACGGTGACAAAAGCAATAAAACTGAGTGGATCAGCGAGAGACGTAGCGATGTACGGCGCCTCGTACTGTAGGTAGTCGGCAAACAGTTCGCGCTGCGCGCTATCGCGAGGCTCGTCGGTTGCGCCGGCCACTTGGGCGCTCAAGTTCGATAGGAGTTTTGACCTCGGCGTCTGTTCTTGCGGCCAGAGCGGCACGGCGCTGCTGAAAGCCGCTAGAAGCAGAGCGACTCCACGAATCCCATGCATGTGTTCACCGTGTCATCGAACGGTGAATATACCCCTTCGATACGGGGAGCGATGCAAAGGTTCTAGCCGACACCTTCGGATTGGCCCGGAAGGTTTCTCCCGCTTCCGAAACATGCCAGCCACGGTACTCTAACTCCCGGTTTGTCGCCTGACCGGACGTGTTCCCGGCTAGTACTTCTCATCTCCGGTAAATGCGTCAATCAAGACTTGAGGATTACGTCGGGTTGGCCGTGACACACTCGGAACTTCTAAATTCTTATACCCGACGGACAACTGGTTGTGTGCGATACCAAAGTATCGCGCGATACCTTGGTCCAATTGTTTTGTCTTTCCTCGTCGGGCATAATCGGCGGCAGGTAGGAATACGAAAGAACCGGGATCAGCGGCTGAGCGTCGTTTGTCGGAACTGGAGGGGTCAATGAGCGGCGTACAAATCGAACAGAAGATCTACGAAATGCCCCCGCAAGAGGGGATCAGCATCGCGTATTTTCTTACCGTCGCGGACAAGGAGCGTTCGGCTCGCTACTACGAAAAGGTCTTCGGCGCTCGCATTCTGACCATGGGCGACGGCAACGCGCCTCCATACCTTCAGCTTGCGAATATCTGGATGATTCTCAACGTTGGGGGCGGGCCGACCCTGGACAAGCCGACCGTGACGCTCAGCGTCCCCGACCCGAATCACATCAACAGCTTTATGAATTTCCGCGTTGCGGATATTCAAGCGTGCTACGAACTGTGGAAAAGTCGAGGAGCCGAGTTCCTCACACCGCCGATCCCCAAGTACGGCGAGATTCGCTGCTACGTCCGCGATCCTGACGGATACATCATCGAAGTCGGACAGAGCACCAACCTTAAGTACGGGTGACGCTCGACCCCGAACAAGCAATCTCGCTCTCCAGGGCGGGTTCTGGCTAAGCCGGAGGTAATCGACTGACCTCGGCGTCAAGCGGTGACAAGTCGCGTTACCCCACAAATGGTTTTGCCCCGATTTCACTTTCCCGGTAACCGCAACAATCGTGACTTAGCGGCGGTCCTGCGGCTGAAAATTCCTGGCGGTAACCATCGAGTTCTTCTCTGGCAACAACCTGCTTCGCCGCTGGATTACTTCAATAGCTGGCCGGCGAGCCAGTAATCAACGCTGAACTTTCCCGGGCCAGCGCAGATCAGCCAGATAAAGAAGAGCACGTAGAGGACTTCAGGAAGGTAGAGGAAATCGTCGAGCCAGTTTAAAGGCGATAGTCCTTTTGGCAGGGTGGAAAGCGCTTCGGTCAGGGTGGCGACAACCATATCGATCAGCAAAGCCATGCTAGCCGGGCTCGAAAGGATCCCCACCGCCACTAAGGCTCCGCAAACGAACTCGACACCCGCCACAAAATAAGCCGTCTGGCGGGGAAACGGTACTTTGGCCGCGACCAGTGTGTCGTATACAGGTTTTGTTCCGCCGGCGACAAACAATTTGTTTGCCCCGGAAATGGCGAAGAACAATCCGATCGAAACGCGCACTAGCAGAATGGCATATTGTTCCAAATTACCGCTACCCAACATCGCAAACTCGATCAACCGTTTCCAATCCATTCCTTGTCCCTCCGTTGGAGGACGTGCTGCGACGATTGCTCACATCATGCGGTTCGACTTCTCGCGCAACCGAGAATCGCGACAAAAGCTGCTGTTTGGCGATTGAGCCCCCGCCTAAGGCTGGCACCCATCCGCGATCCATTTGGCGAATAATTCAATGCGAGCTTGGGGCCAAGGACCTTCTCCTCTCGGAGGTGGTGGCGGCATTAGCGCGCCCCCGACTCCGCGAATGCGGTCGTAAATGGCCGCGGCGTGGGCCTTCACTTCATCGTAACTCGCCAGGTTGAACCCCTTCTTCATTCCCTCAATGTCTCGCTCGGTAAAAAGCGGCCGAATGTCCCTTTGAAAGCTGGTGGTGTTCGCCATTGCGCCTCACAGGTATTGGATTGTATGGATGTCGCCTTCTCCGCGCGGCCAAAGCCTAGCTCCACTGCCCCGTTTCTGTCTACCGCAAACGCCGCTGGCCCCGCCCGGGGGCTGACTTCTATGAATAGTGGACTTTTTCTGAAAGTCCGTGCAACCTGTCGGCCTTGAATTTCGTCTCTTACGGTAGTCGGCCCCAGTTGCGTAGGGCAAAGAATAGCGACACTGTCAGACTCGCGTCTCGTTCAGTTTGTTGATCACCTAACCAAACCCAAAATTTCGGACATACGTGCAGCGGGATTTCTCGAGTGTGCGCAATGAACCCGGAGTGCATCGCGAATTACGCAACTCCTAGATGTTGACAGAGAATCGCGCAATCTTCTGCAGCAAGCTGATCGCACTCCGCGCGACGTTGTTCGCACAACCCCCGCTTTACGGACAGTCTGAGTTGTTTGCTATGAGTCAGGTCTGCGAGGTCCGACCTTAGGACGGGTCCCCACGAAAGCCCCCTGACTGGAACATTGGGAGACGCAAATGGAAAGCAAGTCGGATCGACGCACTATTCCCAACAGCATGTCGTCACAGGCCGCGCTCCAGAAGATCTATGTCGTCGACGCAGTGAACCGCTCTAATAAAAGAAGCATCTCCCAAAGATGGAAGGTGCGGCTCAAACCTTCGGTGCGACTGCTGCTGCTCTGTGTTCCGTTGTTGTGCGCGGCAGCTACATTCGCACAATACAATCCGCTTCCTACTCCGATTGCTGAGCAAGAAGTTGCCGGCCCGGCGCAGGCGGCCGTGCACGCCGGGCCAAATAATCCTGTGGCTCTGTCGCAGAATCCCTACCTTGGCGGAGTTCCTGCCGGAGAACTGAGCGCAACTCCGGTAGCGCTGTCGCTGCAAGACGCCGTCACGCGCGGCCTCAGGCAAAACCTCGGAGGCTTCCTGGCTAGCGATTCTGTGACGGACGCGCGCGGAGAGAAATGGCAAGCCCTGAGCGAGTTACTTCCGAATGTGATTACCAACACCGGATTTGGCATTCGTCAAATTGATTTGAAAGCGCAATTTGGCCTGAATATTCCCGGAGTGCCAAAAGTGATTGGCCCATTTGGCTATTTCGATTCGCGCGCCTATCTGAATCAAACGGTTTTTGATTGGGAATCCATCCAGCGGATGCGCTCTTCACAGGCGCAGCTGAAGTCGGCCGAGTACGGCGTCAAAAACGCCCGCGAGCTGGTTGTCACCGTCATTGTCTCCAACTATCTACTGGTTATCGCGGACCAATCAGAGGTTGATTCGGCACGTTCGCAACGGGACACCGCTAAGGTACTTTTTCAACAAACGTCCGATCAACATACGGCAGGTCTTGCAGCGGCGGTGGACGTGCTGCGTTCGCAGGTCGAGCTGCAATCACGTGAACAGAAATTGATCGTCGCGCAGAATAATTGGGCAAAGCAGAAATTGGTTCTGGCGCGAGCCATCGGTCTTCCACGCGGGCAAATGTTCGATATAACCACACAGGTCAGCTACCAGGATCTTTCCATCCCGCCTCTCAACGATGCGATAGAAAGCGCGTTCAAGGCTCGGCCTGACTTTCAGAGCCAGATGAGTCAGGTCCAGTCCGCCGAGCTCGTGAAAAAAGCCAGTTCCGCGGAACGTTATCCCTCGATCGAACAGGTAGCCGACTATGGAATCACCGGAGTCAATCCCGCTTCCACGCACGGCACCGTTGACGCGGCTGTGACGCTCCGCGTCCCCATTTTCCAGGGCGGAAAAGTGCACGCCGACGTTTTGCGCGCCGATGCCTCGCTGCAAAGAGCAAAGCAGGTGCTTGAAGACATGCGCGCCCAGATCGATCAGGAGGTTCGCGACGCTTATCTCGATCTGGAGTCCGCCGCGCAAGAAGTCTCCGTCGAGAAAACCACGGTGACGCTCGCTACCGAGACGCTACGCCAATCTCGCGATCGATTCAGCGCGGGAGTCACCGACAACATCGAAGTCGTGCAAGCCCAAGACGCGCTCGCGACGGCGAATGACGCCTACATCGCCAGCCTCTACAGCTACAACCTAGCAAAAATATCTCTGGCAAGGGCCATCGGAGTCGCGGAGTCCCGCTTTGCGGAGTACTTGAAAGGCGATCTGAAAGGAGAGTAAGTATGGCTGAACAAAATCAGGCATCGAATCCAGCGCAAGTTACTCCGCCAGTACGCAGCGCGCCGACGGGCGATTCCGCCACGGCTGCAGCGCCAATTCCGGCCTATCCCGCCAGGCGCTCGCACAAGCGTCTGATCCTGCTTGCCGTGCTCGTCGTTCTGGTCATTGGAGGCGTTTTTCTCTGGATGTATTTTTCCCGCTTCGAGTCCACCGACGACGCCCAGGTGGACGTTCATCTCTACCCCGTCAGCGCTCGCATTTCTGGATACATTCAGAAGGTCAATGTCGACGACAACCAATGGGTCGAGCAGGGTTCCACGCTGGTCGAAATCGACCCAAAAGACAATGAGGTAGCGTTGGCAAGAGCGCAGGCCGCACTGGACGATGCCGACGCTGCCGCGGAAAGCTTGAATATTGATGTGCCCATATCCTCGGTCAATTCCTCAAGCCAATTGAAGTTTACCTCTTCGGATATTAAGAACGCCCAGGCAGCCATTGAGGCAGCGGAAAAGGAAGCCGCCGCTGCCCATGCCCGCGTTTTAGAAGCGCAAGCCGAAAACGTAAAGGCGCAGGATGACGTCACCCGCTATCGCCTGTTGCTCGCGCAAGACGAAATACCCAAGCAGGTCTACGACCATGCCTATGCTGCCGCCACAAGCGACGTCGCTGCCGTATCCGCGGCCGAAGCTAGCGAGGCCGCCGCGCTACAAGCCGTACAGGAGGCGCACAGCCGTCTTATCGAGGCCGAAGCACGCTATGAAGATGCGCAAGCCGGTCCGCAGCGCGTTGCCTCCACGCGCGCCAAAGCCCTCGCTGCCGTTGCCGACATACGCCAAAAAAGAGCCGCGCTCGAACAGGCCCAACTGAATCTGGGCTACACCAAAATACTCGCCCCCGTAACCGGCGAGGTCACCAAAAAAGTTGTCGTTGGATTAAACGTGGAGCCCGGAGAGCAGATGCTCACCGTCGTGCCCCTGGATCAAGTCTGGATCACCGCAAATTTCAAAGAGACCCAGCTGAAAAATATGCGCGTGGGCCAGAAGGCTGAAGTCGAGCTTGACTCGAACGGCCGCACCTACCACGGCCATGTCGATAGCATCGCCGGAGCCACCGGACCTCTATTCAGTTTGCTGCCCCCGGAGAATGCCACCGGAAACTACGTGAAAATCGTGCAACGGGTGCCCGTGAAAATTGTTCTTGAACCGGGCGAAAATCGCGACCATCAGCTTCGCCCCGGCATGAACGTAGAAGCGACGGTGTACTTGAAATGAGTTCCGAAGCGCTCACCCTCCCGATGGAGCAGGTTATCTGGCGCCCCAAGGTAAATCCCTGGCTGATCGGCGCCACCGTTTCCATTGCGGCATTCGTCGAAGTGTTGGATACGAGCGTTGCCAACGTTGCCTTGCCTTACATCGCCGGCGGCTTGGGAGCCAGCTACGACGACAGCACATGGGTGCTCACTTCCTACCTCGCAGCGAACGCCATCATCCTGCCCATGAGCGGTTGGCTCGCCGAACTCATCGGCCGCAAGCGCTACTTCATGTTCTCCCTCGCTATTTTCACGGTAAGTTCCTTGCTGTGCGGACTCGCGCCGAGTCTGCCTGTGTTGCTCTTCTTTCGTGCTCTGCAAGGCATCGGTGGCGGCGGCTTGCAACCCATGGCGCAAGCCATCCTCAACGATTCTTTTCCTCCGGAAAAACGCGGCGTCGCATTTGCTCTCTACGGCATCTCGGCGGTTCTCGCTCCGACCGTCGGGCCGATGCTGGGAGGCTGGATTACAGATAACTATTCCTGGCGCTGGATCTTTTTCATTACCTTGCCTCCAGTTCTCCTGGCTATTTATTTGACCCATGTCCTGGTCGAAGATCCTCCCTTCCTCCATCGCATAAAGAGAGCGGGGTTGCGCGTGGACTACATGGGAATGTCCATGCTGGCGCTTGGCGTTGGCTCACTGCAGGTACTTCTGGATAAGGGCCAGGAAGACGATTGGTTGGCCTCGCATTTCATCGCCACCCTCGCGACAATCGCGACAGTTTGCTTGATCACGCTGGTCATCTGGGAATGGTTCCGCAGAGATCCCATTGTTGACGTCCGTATGTTCAAGAGTTTTAACTTCGCCGCGGCCAACCTGATGATGTTCATGATGGGCTTCATGCTTTTCAGCACTTTGGTCTTGATACCCGAATTTCTGCAGACGCTCATGGGTTACACCGCCGGGCTAGCAGGTCTCGTCTTGTCCGGAGGAGGAGTCGTCTTGCTAGTGATGATGCCCATCACCGGCCGGCTGACCGCGAAGATTCAGGCCAGGCACCTGATCGCACTGGGATGGCTTTGCCTTGCCGTCGGGCTATTCTATTCGGCTCACCAGCTCGATTTATTCGTCAGTTTTCGTTTTGCGATGTGGCTGCGCATCACGCAAGTCGTCGGCGTCGGATTTCTTTTCGTCCCGATCACCGCGGCGGGTTATATCGGAATTCCTCCAGAGAAAGGCAACAGCGTTTCCGGAATCATCAATTTCATGCGCAACATCGGCGGCAGTATCGGCACTTCCCTGGTGACCACTTTGATCATTCGGCGATCTCAATATCACCAGCAAATCCTCGTCGGCCATCTCACTCCGGATACCCCTGCGTATCGTTCGGCGCTCCGTGGCCTGACCTCTGACATCGCCCATTCCGGCCTTCGTTCCACAGACGCGCACAACCAGGCCGTCGCCAGGTTCTATGGCTTAGTGAATCAACAAGCACACGCGCTGTCGTATATGGACACGTTTTGGATCCTGGGCGCGCTCTGCTCGCTCATGTTCATTCTCGCGTTTTTCTTGAAAAAGAATGATCCAGGAGCCGGCGGAACTGTGGCGGCCGGGTAAGGATACGCGCAATGATTCAAGCAATTACAATTGAGCGCGAGTTCGGTTGCGGGGGATCCGCCATTGCCAGCCTGCTCGCCCAACGGCTCGGCTGGAAGCTGTGGGACCACGAACTAACTGAGGAAATCGCGCGCCTGACCAACAGCACGCCGCAAGCGGTCGAGAAACGCGAATGGAAGGATGATCCTGCGGTTTATCGCGTCTTTAAGTCTTTTCTTCGAGGAGCATTCGAGGGAGCCCTGCCGCCAACCGATCGGCTGGAATTGCTTGATGCGCGCCGCATCGCCACCGTTTCCGAACAGGTGGTCGATCACGCACTTTCTGGCGGCCCCTGCGTAATCGTTGGCCGGGGCGCGCAATATTTTTTCCGCAATCGCAAGGATGTCTTCCGGACATTTCTCTATGCGTCTCGCGATTTCAAGATCCATAGATTGATAAGTGCTGGCACGCCCGAGCGTGATGCCATCGAACAGGTCGACACCGTAGATAGAGATCGCGCCGAGTTCGTCAAGAAATACCTCAAGCTGGACTGGCCAGACCACCACCTCTACAACGCGATGTTTAATACAGAAATGGGTGAATCCTATGTCGCGGAAATACTCGCCTACTGTGCTCGACGAGCTTCATGAGACTTGGGATACCTCGCGGGAACCCCGAAGGATTCGACCCTTCCCTCGATCTGCATTTATACGCATAACGCCACACACGAACATCCGAAATAGTGCGGATTGACGCTTTAGGTCATACGCATTAAAAGAATTGGGTTCAATCAGCTCGCCGATTGGCGTCCGAGCGCGAGTAGGCGAGCCTCTCCCCGAGGCGTAGCCGCGAGCGCAATCGCGGCTACGGCGATCTGTCGCTGTGTATAAATTCGAGTCGCGACCTTACCGCTACGGCATGATTTCGCTAGGAGAGTTTGGATGCTCATCGGTGAAGAGTTAAAGGCTTTGCGATTACAGAAGAATATGTCCCAGGGCGACATTGAGAAGCGCACGGGACTTTTACGGTGCTACATTTCGCGCGTCGAGAACGGCCACACCGTCCCAGCCATCGAAACCCTGGAAAAAATAGTGCGTGCCATGGGAGTGCCTCTGTATCAAGTCTTCTATGATGGAGAGAAGCCACCGGCTCAGAATCCTCTGAAGTTGAATGACGGCGGTTGGGGTTGTTCCGGTAGGGACGCGCAAACGCTCGGCAGGTTCCGCAGGCTGCTAAAACGAACGTCCGAAGCTGACCGGCAGCTCTTGTTCTGCCTGGCTCAGAAGATGTCGCAACAGAAAAAACGCCCGCACCGAAGCACGCAGGGCTCATGATGACCGCCCGCCTCGCATAGCCACCTGTGGAATTCGGCAACGGATTCCAGTCACAACTGATACGAACTCTCCGCTCGTACCTGTTTAACCCCTAAGCGGCCAAGTGGGCTTCCGCGTTCTGAGTCTCTGAACAACCTAGGGAGCGAGCAAAACTCTCCAATCGAAATCCCCTGCCCGTGATTGGGTCTGCTAAGTATGTTAGATTCTCGCAAGAACAAAGTTCACAATATATGGCAGGAAACGGCCCTTTGCGGGAATGGTGATCTCTGCATGAGCGGAACGAAAATCGAATCGCGGCTGGACGAAAAGTCGGCGGACTTTGAGAAGAATAGCCGGCTGATGGTGGACCGCCTGACGGAAATCAAGAATCAGGAGCAGCAGATTCGCCAGGGCGGCGGCGCGAAGGCCATCGAAGCGCAGCACAAAAAGAATCGCCTGACGGCGCGCGAACGCATCGCGAAGCTGATTGACGCCAAGACGGAGTTTTTCGAGCTGGGACTGTATGCCGCCCACGAAATGTATCAGGAGTGGGGCGGCGCTCCGTCGGCGGGGACGATCACGGGGCTCGCGCGGGTTTCCGGGCGGCAGGTGATGATCATCGCCAATGACGCGACGGTGAAAGCCGGCGCGTTTTTTCCGCTGACCGCGAAGAAAGTGATTCGCGCGCAAAACATCGCCATTGAAAATCACATTCCCACGATTTACCTGGTCGATTCCGCAGGCATTTTTCTCCCGCTGCAGGAAGACGTCTTCCCGGACACCGACGATTTCGGGCGCGTTTTTCGCAATAATGCGGTGATGAGCGCGATGGGCGTCCCGCAGATCGCCGCGATCATGGGGATGTGCGTCGCGGGCGGCGCTTATCTGCCGGTGATGTGCGACAAGATTTTGATGACGGAAGGCAGTGGACTGTTTCTGGCCGGGCCGGCGCTGGTGCAGGCGGCGATCGGGCAGAAAACATCGGCCGAAGAATTGGGCGGCGCGCAAATGCACGCGCAGATCAGCGGCACGATTGATTTTCGCGAGCCGGATGATGCCGCGTGCATCAAGCGCTTGCGCGCGCTGGTGGATAAGATGGGACATACGGCCGGCGCACCGTTCGATCACAAAACCGCGGCGGCTCCGGCGTACTCCGAGGAAGGCATCTACGGTGTTTTTTCGGCCAGCCCCGGGAAGCAGTACGATATGCACGAGATCATCGCGCGGATTGTGGACCGCAGCGAGTTCGAGGAATATCGCGCGGAGTACGGCCAGACGCTCCTGTGCGGTTACGCGCGTATCGGCGGATGGGCCGTGGGGATTGTGGCGAATCAGAAGAAGAACGTGACCACGGTGGCGCCAGGCACGGGCGAAAAGCGCATCGAGTTTGGCGGAGTGATTTACAACGAGGCGGCGGACAAGGCCGCGCGATTTATTCTGGACTGCAATCAGAATCTGCTACCGCTGATTTTCCTCCACGACGTGAACGGATTCATGGTCGGAAAGGAAGCGGAGTGGAGCGGAATTATTCGCTCGGGCGCAAAAATGGTGAACGCGGTGGCCAACAGCGTGGTCCCGAAGATCGCGGTGATTTGCGGCGGAAGCTTCGGCGCCGGACACTACGCGATGTGCGGCAAGGCTTACGACCCGCGCTTCGTGTTCGCGTGGCCGACGGCGCGCTATGCGGTGATGAGCGGCGATTCCGCGGCGGGCACGCTGGTGGAAATCAAAATCAAGCAACTGGAACGCGAAGGAAAAAAGCTGAGCGACTCGGAGAAGAAAGAACTGCACGAATCGATTCGCGAAACGTACGAAGCTCAGACCGATCCGCGATATGCTGCGGCGCGTTTGTGGGTGGATGCGATCATTGATCCGGCGCACACGCGCGAAGCGCTGATCGAAGCGCTCGAAGCGGCGGCGCTAAATCCGAAGGTCACGGAATTTAAAACGGGAGTCCTCCAGACGTGAATTGAGGGTTGAAAGTTTACAATTAAACGTTGAAAGTAAAGAAGACTCAGCCGTCAGTCGGGAAGTTTGGGCCAGGCACTCCTGATCAGACGATGACAAGCGAACCACGCAGCGGCGGTTACGGAATGTTCGGCGTTACGATGCTGTTTTGTCTGCCGGCGATGCTCGATGTGTTCGTCGCGGCGCAGATTTCGGGGACTTCGTACTACAGTTCGGCGCTGTGGTTCATATTTCAGGTGTGCCAATATTTGGGCGTGATCGGAATCATCGTGGCGGCGTCGCTGACGATCATCAAGGCGAGTGAGGGCAAAATTTCGCGCATCGCTGTGATGCTGATGGGATTTTCTGTGCTGCTGTCTGTATTCTTGCTGTGGTACGCGGTGCACATTTACCGGAGTCCGTGGTTCTGAAAACTTATGGCCAATGAAGTGACGATCGTGGAATGTCCGCGCGACGCATGGCAGGGCTTGCGCGACATAATTCCCACGGACGAAAAAGTGAGCTATCTGAGCCGCCTGATCGCCCTGGGATTTCGCCACATTGACGCCCTGAGCTTTGTTTCGCCGAAGCACGTCCCGCAGATGGCCGATAGCGAAGCGGTGATGGCGCAGCTGAGCCAGGTGAAGGCGCCAGGCGCGGCGCCGGTGGAAATTATTGGAATCGTGGTGAACGCGCAGGGGCTGGACCGGGCGCTCGCGACTCCGGGTGTGACTACCGTCGGGTATCCTTATTCCATTTCGGCGTATTTCCGGCGCGCCAATGCGAATATGTCCCGGGCGGAATCGCGCGAGTTGGTGGAAAAGCTGCAGCGCGACACAAAGGCAGCTGGTAAGAACCTGGTGATTTATATTTCGATGGCCTTTGGGAATCCTTACGAGGAACCGTGGGGCGCGGAAATTGTCGAGGAGACACTGGTGTGGCTGAAGGATTTGGGCGTACGCACGGTTTCGCTGGCGGATACGGTGGGAACGGCGTCGCCGGAAGAAGTCGCGCATCTTTACCAGACGGTGAAAGGTTGCGTTGCCGGCGTCGAGATCGGCGTTCATCTGCACAGCCGGCCCGATCGCGCGGCGGAAAAAATATTGGCGGCCTACGAAGCTGGCTGCCGGAGATTTGACGGCGCGCTCACCGGAATGGGCGGATGCCCGTTCGCGGGGGATGAGCTCGTAGGCAACATTCCCACCGAGGCTGTGCTGACGACTTTGGCTTCGCGCGGAGTTTCTACCGGGATTGATACCAAATCGTTGGCGGTGGCTTGCGCGATTACTGGGGAGTTGCGCGAGAAATACGCACACGCAGTTGACTCGGTGGACACGGCGCCGACGGGTAAGCCAAACTAGACGGCGGCGGCAAACTTTTACCGCAGAGACGCGGAGAAAGACGGAGAACACAGCGGCGAACGAAATCATGAGCAAGTCAGAGACATCCGTGGCAGCCAGTTACGACGCATTGAAATATGAGAAGGATGGCGCGATCGCGACGATCACGCTGAACCGTCCGGACAAGCGCAATGCGATCTCCGGCACGATGATTGATGAATTGCTGGGAGCGCTGAATTCGGCGGACACGGACGGCGCCGTGCGCGTGCTGATCCTCACCGGCGCGGGCCGGGCGTTCTGCTCCGGGATGGACCTGGAGACGCTGCAGTCGATCGCGAAACAGACACCGGAACAGAATCTGGCGGATTCGCGGCAGATGGCGAGGATGTTCCACCGCATTTATAGTTTTCCGAAGCCGCTGATTACGGCGGTGAACGGTGCGGCAGTGGCAGGCGGCTGCGGCATCGCAACCTTTTCCGATATCACGCTGGCGGTCCCGGAAGCGAAGTTCGGTTACACCGAAGTGCGCATCGGTTTTATTCCCGCGCTGGTTTCGGTGCTGCTGCGCAGGCAGATCGGCGAAAAGCACGCGCGCGAGCTGCTGCTGACCGGCGCAACGATTGATGCAGCCGAAGCATTCCGGCTGGGGATGGTGACGGAAATCGTGCCGGCGGAGAATCTGCTGAAGCGCGCGCACGAAGTGGCGGCGAGGTTTCTGGAAGCCAGCCCTACGAGTCTGCGGCGCACCAAACGACTGCTGCTGCAGTACAACGAGAGAGAAGTGACGCAGGAAATCGAAATGGCGACGCAGGAGAACGCGGCGATTCGCGCCACCGAGGATTTTCGCGAAGGGCTGGCTTCGTTTCTGGAAAAGCGCCAGCCGAAATGGACGGGACAGTGATGTCGTTACCCCTGCTAATCGGCTCCGTGGACCGGCGAGGCCTTCTGCTGCCCTGAGCAATTTTCCAAACCATCATGGAATACACAGAAACTACAATTCGTGTGCGCTACGCCGAGACGGACCAGATGGGAGTGGTGTATCACGGCAATTATTTCACCTGGTTCGAAGTGGGGCGCGTGGATTTGTGCCGGCAGCTCGGATTCGAGTACAAGAAAATGGAAGCCGAGGACGACAGCTACATCGTGGTCGCGGACGCGCACTGCCGCTACAAACGGCCGGCGCGCTTTGACGATTTGCTGGTAGTGCGCACCAAGGTGCTGGCCTCACAGCGGCGCACCGTGAAATTTGGCTACGAAATCGTGCACCAGGAATCGCGCGAAGTGCTCGCTACGGGAGATACGCTGCACGTTTTCTGCGATAAGCAGGGGCGCCCGAAATCATTGCCGGAAAAATATCGCAAGTACTTCCCTGCCCTGAAGGACGGCGAGCATCCGCGCAGCCCGAAACACAAACCCTCATGAGCGCACTTCAAATTGACGGCGAACATCTCGATTTTGCGCAGCTCTATCGCGTGGTTTTCGAAGACGCGAAGGTGGACCTGGCTCCGCAGGCGCGCGACCGGATGCTGGCTTCACGCGCGGTGATCGAGCGGCTGATTGCATCGGACCAGGCCGTGTATGGCGTGAACACCGGATTCGGGAAGATGGCGTCGGTGCGCATTTCGCGCGAGCAGATCGGCGAGCTGCAAGTCAATCTGGTGCGCAGCCATTCGTGCGGTGTCGGCGCGCCGCTCAGCGAGCACGAAACGCGCGCGATGTTGCTGCTGCGCGCCAATGCCATCGCCAAGGGGTTTTCCGGCGTGCGCCCGGTGGTGGCGGAAACACTTTGCGCGATGTTGAACGCGGGCGTGCATCCGGTGATTCCGTCGCAAGGCTCGGTGGGCGCGTCGGGAGATCTGGCGCCGCTGGCCCATCTGGCGCAGGTGACGATTGGCGAAGGCGAGGCGATTCTACAGGGCAGTAAACTTTCCGGTGGCGACGCGCTGCGCACCGCTGGGATCGCGCCTTTGAAGCTTGAAGCGAAGGAAGGGCTCGCGCTGTTGAACGGCACTCAGGCGATGCTCGCGCTCCTGGCGCTGGGTTTGCGCGAGGCCGACATCGCGGTGGACACCGCGGACGTCGCCGCGGCGTTATCGCTCGATGCATTGCGCGGCAGTCCTGCGGCGTTCGATGAACGCATCGCGGCGGCGCGGCCTTACACCGGCCACGCCATCACCGCTCACAATTTGCGCAGGCTGAACGAAGGCAGCGCAATCCGCGAATCGCATCGCGCCGCGGAAAAAGATAAGCGCGTGCAGGACGCTTACAGCCTGCGTTGCACGCCGCAAGTGCACGGTGCGGTGCGCGACGCGCTCGAGCACGTACGCGCGACGCTCGCAGTGGAACTGAACAGCGCGACGGACAATCCGTTGGTCTTCGTCTTAGTCGGGACCGATTCCGGTGCGAGTTCCGGCGAAGTAATCAGCGGCGGAAATTTTCATGGCCAGCCGCTGGCGATGGCGGCCGATCAACTGGCAGTAGCGCTCGCCACGCTCGCAGGCATTTCCGAACGCCGCATCGAACAGATGACCAACCCGCAGACCAGTTTACTGCCCGCATTTCTGGTGCGCGACGCCGGGCTGAATTCCGGATTCATGATCCTGCAAGTCACCGCGGCCGCGCTCGCCAGCGAAATGAAGACGCAATCCACACCGCATTCCGTGGATTCGATTCCCACCTCGGCCAATCAGGAAGATTACGTTTCGATGGGAATGGGCGCGGCGCGCCGGATTCAGCCGATGCTGGGGAATTTGCGCAACGTGCTGGCGATCGAGCTGCTGGCTGCTTGCCAGGGAATCGATCTGCTGGCTCCTCTGCGCACCGGCGCGCAGGCCGCGAAGGCGCAAGCCATCGTGCGCTCGGAATCGAAAATGATGGAAGCGGACCGCTCACTCGCGTTCGACATTCGAGCCGTGGAACGGCGCATAGCTGCAGGCGTCTTCAGTGAAATTCTGCACTGAGCCCGGCGACAAGCTGCTCATCAATACAAGAACCGCGTTCGGAGCTCCGTGGCGTTG
Source organism: Candidatus Acidiferrales bacterium (assembly GCA_050012455.1). Taxonomy (GTDB): domain Bacteria; phylum Acidobacteriota; class Terriglobia; order Acidiferrales; family UBA7541; genus Palsa-295. The sequence goes on from JBEKHD010000005.1 coordinate 24,136, forward strand.
GGCCGGGGCCCCGAAGCGCGGCTTGTGAATCGGTCATTCAGTTAAGAATGGCTAGTCCTTGTGTCCACCGCGCTGGCCTTCGTCAGCCGCTGGAGCAGACTTCGCCTGATTCGCTGCTTTTCCAGCTGCGCTGATATTCACGGTGTCCTGCGGAGTTACCTTGTTTACGTTTGCCGCCGGCTTCGAAGGCGGGGCTTGCGAAGCTTGAGGCACCTGTGGAACGTGTGAAACTGCACCTACGGGATTTGCCATCGGATTACCTCCAATTCGCTTATCGGCAAACGCTGCCGGGTTCTTTAGGCATACGCTGCCGCGGACTAGGAATTTTGGACCGAGCCGAAAATCTGCGGGACTTACGGAGACATTCCGCGAGTTGAGGCGTTAGGCGAGGGCTTGAAACAGGAATGTGCCGAAACGGTAGCCCACCGCGTAGCTGAATGGCGGGACTCCCATCGAATAGTGTCCGCACGGCAGCGAAAGGTTTTCGAACGCGATGCCATCGCGGCGGATCGCGGTGATGAATTCGTTGGTTAGCTCGTTTGGGAACGTGGGATCGTAGCGGCCGCTGATGGCCAGGATTTTCTTGCGCGTGCCGTGCAGGCGAGAGATATAAGGATACGGGCTGATCGGCGAAAAGTAGCGGCGCACTTCGTCGAACGAAACTTCGTGATGCAGAGTTTCCCAGACGTTGGTAGTGGTGAGGCCGGCGGCGACGACGTCACCAAAATACGTGGAGACATGCAGGAACGCGCCGGCGCGCAGCGCGGGTTCGTGCGCGATGGTGAGAAACGAGAGGCAGGAACCGATGCTGGTCCCGAGGATGCCCAGGCGATCGTAGCCTTGCTGTTCCAGCCAGCGCAGTGTGCGCCGCGTGTCCAGCACTGCTTGGCGATTGGCCTGCAGCGTGAGGCCGATGTTAGCGCTCACCATATAATCCGCGCGCGGATGCCCGGGCACCGCGCGGCGATCGTGATACGGCAGGCTCAGCTTGATGGCGGTGATGCCCAGTGTGTTAAGCCAGCGGCAGACGTTCCGCTGCTCGTCCCAACGGCAATTCCACTGCGCGAGCACCACCACCGCCGGACCGCTGCGCCGCGCCCGGAAAAGCTGCGCATGCACGCGATTGTTTTCCGGCCAGGGAGATTCGATGGCGCTGGTGAAAGTCAAAATGTTGTCGTTCAGCGCGTAGTCGTCGGCCGGCGTGGTGGCGAACCATTCGTCGCTGTGCGCCACGGTTTCTCGAGCGAAATTCTCCAGCCATCCCCGTGGGTCGCTTTCGCGCGCCGAGCCACCAATGTGCTCCAGTCCCCACACAAACGGCAGCACGCGCCGATCCGGCTCCTGCGCGAAGCGCATGTGTTCGTAGGCAAAGACCTTCTGTTCGAGCCAAGACATAAGGTGTAAACCATCGAATATAGCGTAAGGCGTGGCCCGCATTCAAACGGCGTGATGATCGGGCGAAGGGGGCTTGCGCCGCAACTGCAGAAAATGTGATCCCGAAGTGAAACGAAATCGCGTCTACCTGCACTATCAGATCAGGGATGGCGAGACATTCGCCGTTACGCAACGTGGAAAAGGGCGTCCACAACCGCGACGCTCCCAACGATTGCTTAGGGAAGTGACGGTCCATGACCCGTCGAATGGACCCAGGTGTATTTCCGGGCGATAGAGGTGACCAAAGGGAAAATCGGATTTTTGTATCGCACTTTGCGCCACGTTTATCGTAGGCGCCGGAGGTAGTCGTTATGCGACGCGCGTCCTGCTTGGGTATCCCCGCGCTTTGCTGTGCAATGCTGTGCGCTTCCGCATCATTCGCGCAAGACGTTCAAGTGAATCCCGTGGACACGAAATCACCGAGCCAGGACAACGACACGACCCAGAGCGAGACGAGCCATGCCGTCTTCGGCTCTACCATCGTGGCCGCATATAACGACAGCAGCCTTGGAGCTTCCGAGGGCTTGAGCCTCACCAGCTTCATGAGCTACTCCTATTCCACAAACGGAGGAGCGAGCTGGACCTCCGGCGGACCCGTCCTCCCACCCACCGGGAAACAGGTGATGGGCGATCCAATGGTGGCAGTCGATGCAAACGGGACGTTCTACATGGCCACCCTTATCGGTCCGGGTGGATTCGCTATCAGCGGAGTTGCAGTGTACCAATCCACGGCAACCAGCCCCGCCGTAGTGTTCGGCGCTCCGGTGGTCGTGAACGGCATCGTCGGTAGCAATGACGACAAAGAATGGCTGGCCATTGACACGTCCGGTGGGCCGTATAACGGCCGTGTCTACGTAGCGTGGAGCGAGCTCAGCTCCACAGCCACTAACGAGGTCGCAGAAATCGAGGAGATTCACTCCACTTCCACTTCCCCGCTCACCTTCACGGCTCCCGTCGCTTTGACTGGCTTGGACCTCTTTCATCATGGCGCGAATCTGGCGCTCGGCCCCAGCGGCGAGGTCTATCTTGCCTGGAGCGCCTTGGTGTTTCCGTTTTCAGGGATCACTGGAGGTACCGTCCGGCTGCTCAAATCCACCGACGGAGGCACGACTTGGGTCAACCCAAACCCTTCCGATCCCAATCCCAACCAGACCGTCGCCACGTACAATGTGACCCCTAGCCTTCTCACTTCTGGCGGCGTAGACATCCGCACTCGCAACTTTCCGTATTTGGCAGTGGATAGCACGCCTGCGGGCAGCGCAACGCGCGGCAACGTGTATCTAACGTACCAGTCGAAAACCAGCGCCTCCAGCACCGACAATTCCGATATCTTCTTCGCTTCCTCCACCAACGGCGGCGCGGCCTGGAGCACGCCACGCACCATCAATAAAGGCCCGGCGGTGACGAGCGACGCGGATACGACCACCAACGACAACTGGCAGCCCGCCATCGCCGTCTCGCCCACCACCAGCTTAATCACGGTAACGTTTTACGACCGCAGGGAAGACCCTTCGAATGTGAAGATCAAACTCTACCGCGCGCTTTCCAGCGACGGTGGCGCGACATTCTTCGACCAGGCATCTTCCGCAGTCTCTTTTCAGCCCGATACTGGTTACGATCCTGTCGTCAACAGTGTTTACATGGGCGACTATAACTTCGCTTCTTCGAACACCACGACGCAGGCCACCTGGGGTGATGAGCGTAACCTCTGCACGCCGCCATCCGGCGCGGCCAACCCTTGCTCGCCCAGCGGCCGGCCCGATATGGACGTCTTCACCAACAACACCGCGCTGTTGCACGGTCCCGACCTCTTTATCACTCCTTGGGGATTTGTCACCGGAGTCGGTCCTGCATGGCAAACGCCCGACATCTTTGTGGTGGATGCGACAAACACGCAGGTGAATGCGGAAAAAGGAATCGTAAATCTCCTGCGCGCGCGCGTGAAGAACGTCGGCGATGTGGCTTCCTCCGGCGCGACCGTCACCTTCAGGTACGCTCCCTGGTTCACAGGCATCACGCCGGCGGACATGAAAACCATCGGTACCGTCGCTCAGGATTTCACTCCCGGACAGACCATCGTCGTGCCCATTAACTGGGACCTTACCGACCTATCGGACACCAACGGCGGCCTGTGGCCCGCGCCTATCAGTACCTTCAGCCATTTCTGCGTGCAAGTCACCGTCACTCTTGCCAGCGACGTGAACCAGGGCAACAATTTCGCGCAGAATAATTTCTTCGACGTCGAGACGGGCTTCTCCATCTTCGGGGAAAGTGCGTTTCTGGTGGGCAATCCCTTCGAGCGCGAGGTGGAAGCTCGGCTCAACCTCAAAGTCCCGAAGGGTTACGCGGCCCGGGTCATCGGCGTGCCCGCCAACGAACCCTTCAAGCTTAAGGGAAATGAGATCAAGCTCGCGGTCATTCACGTTGATTCGCCCAAGGAATCACGCGCGCCAAAGGCCGACCAGATCGCGCAGTTGGATTTTGTCGTCAACGGCGAGAGCCTGGGAGGCATTCAATTGCGCTTGGCCAAGGCCAACCAAATTCCGTATCCAGAACATGGTTTCTCGGCCTCGCGCGATAGCCTCTTCCGCGCGGCGCTCGCGGCATTGCGGGAACGCAAGGAGGGCCCGTCGTTCGCAGACGAAAAGCGCGGCATTATCACTAGCAGGCAGGTGCACGTCTCGGCCGCAGAGCTGAAAGGCCTCGTACTCCCCGAAGCTGCGCGGCAGATCGGCCCCGCCGGAGGCTACTATATCGTCACTTTGAAGGTGGCGACGATCAGCGCGCCACCGCAGATCGCCGGGACCAAGGCCAATTCCGCCATCACCAGCGCCGTGTCCTTCGAGACGGTTCTGATTGCCTCCTCGCCCGCTTACGTAATCACAGGTGGCGCGCCCCTGCCGAGCAACGGAGCGCTAGAGCGCACCTACTTCGAGGTAATTTCTGGAATGCTCGCGGAAAAGAAATAGCACGTGTCGCAGGGTCTGGCGACCTGGGTCGCCGCGGCGCGAACAGGCCCGGTCGACGAGCGAATCGCTCAGCGCGTGGTCGTCGGCGGGCATCGTGGCGGACTATTGGTCACTTCGCGCTACCGTGCGGCGCGCGAAAATCTCCAGCCATCTCCAGGGGTCGCTTTCGTTCGCTGAGCCGCCAATGTGTCCGAGGCGCCACGCGAACGACAGCACGCGCCGATCCCACTCCCGCGCGTCTCCAGAATGATCGCGTCGTTGTTATCTGCCAGTTCACCGCGGTAGCTAATTAGGAACCGCGAGTGCCCTTCACACTCCGATAATTTCGCCGGAGTCATCGACGTCGATCGATGCCGCGCGCGAAACTTTGGGGAGCCCGGGCATGAGCATCGTGTTCCCTGCGATGACCACCATGAAACCCGCTCCTGCCGAAAGTGAGGCATCCGTCACGCGCAAAGTCCAGCCGCTCGGCGCTCCCAGCACTTTGGGATCGTCGGTGAAGGAGTACTGCGTCTTGGCAATGCAAACAGGGAGTTTCGCGTAGCCCCATTCGGAAAACTGCTGCAGTTTGGCTCTGGCTTGCGCGCTGAAGCTCACGTCGCCAGCTCCGTAAATTCCGCGCGCAACTTTATTAATCTTTTCGATGAGCGGCTCGTCCAGGTTGTACGCCGGGCGCACCACCGGCGACGGATTCCGCTCCATCAGCTCCATGACTTTTTCCGCCAGTTCTTTAGAGCCCGGAGCGCCTTTGGTAAAGGCTTCCGAGAGCGCGGTCTGCGTCCCATGTTCTGCGCAATAAACCTCCAGCCGCTTCAGCTCCGCGTCCGTGTCGCGCGGAAATCGGTTGATGGCCACGATGGTGGGCAGTCCAAATCCTCTCAGGTTATCGATGTGCCTCCCCAGGTTCGGCAAGCCGCGCTCCAACTCGCCCGCACCTTGATTCCGCATACTCTGCACCGTAGTCACAAGCACGGCAGCCGCGGGCGTGATGCCAGATTGTTGCATCACGATATCCATGTATTTTTCCGCTCCCAGGTCGGCCGCGAAGCCAGCTTCGTTCACCACATAATCCGCAAGCCGCAGACCCATTTGCTGAGAGATAACGCTGCTTGTTCCATGCGCAATATTCCCAAAAGGTCCGGCGTGCACAAATGCCGGCGTGCCATCCGTCGTCTGCACGAGATTCGGAAGTATGGCCTCTGCAAGGAGCGCCATCATTCCTCCGGTGGCTTGCAGATCCGGCGCGCGCACCGGCTTTCCATCGCGCGTTACTCCAATCACGATGGAATCGAGGCGCGCTCTTAGGTCTGTCCGATCCTGCGCCAGCGCCACAACGGCCATGATCTCGGAAGCCGCGGTGATCACAAATCCAGTCTTGCGTCCGCCGCCGTCCTTCTTGCTATCCAGCGAAATTGCGATCCGCCGCAAAGCTCGATCGTTCATATCAATCGTGCGCGGCCAGGTGATTCGATCCGGATCGAGGTTTAAATCATTGCCGTGGAAGAGATGTGCGTCAATCAGTGCCGCCAGCAGACTGTGCGCGGAAGAGATGGCGTGAAAATCACCGTGGAAATGCAGATTGATCTTGGCGCTCGGCTCAAGCTGGGAGAGCCCTCCGCCCGCCGCACCGCCTTTTATCCCAAACACCGGCCCGAGCGATGGCTCCCGCGAAGTGATGACCGCGCGTTTTCCGATAAGTGTCAGTCCTTGCGTCAGCCCGATCGCCGTGACGGTCTTGCCTTCGCCGGACGCCGTCGGAGTGGTCGCCGTCACCAGGATCAATTTCCCGCGCTGCTTGTACGCAGGATCCGCCAGCAGCTCCAGCCGCACCTTCGCGCCGTACGGTCCCAATGTTTCCACGAATTTTGCCGGGATTTCCAGCTTCTGCGCGATGTCCTGAATCGGGAGCAGCGTTTCGCTCGTATTGGTCATGGGTGGTATTCCGGAACTTGAAATTCGTCCGACAGAGTACCACGCGGGACTTGACCCCTGCCGCCGGGGCTTGGCAGACATCGAGACTTAACCTATGCGGGAAGTACTGGTCGGCGGTGAAACCGCCCGCGCAGCCTTGAGCCGACCACCGGCTCAGCTTTGGTGAGGGCGCGCCAGATAATGCTGGCGCAGAAGGTCCTTGCCGTAATCGTTGCCGTTCGGGGTTCGCACCACGCAGTGGATGTGCTGCTGCGTGGGCAGGTCGCGGTTTTGCGCGAACTTGGCAAGGTTTGCTGGGCGCTGGTGGTCGAATTCGATCAGAATCACCGGGCTTTGCACGCGGTAGTAGAAGACGCTGTCGTCCTGCGTGCCGCCTACCCATGCGAACCAGGTATTTTCGATGTGCTTTTCCACCTCGCTCATCTTTACGCGCGCGTGGCCGTCGTCCATGTTGCTTACGTACAGCTGCACCAGGTCGCGCAGCTGTTTGCGCGCGGAGCCTTCCAAATCTTTTGTCTGGATGCCGGCGTAGTCGAGCACGACATTGTCCTTGAACGCTTCGGTCAAGTTGTTATTCCCAGTCTTGGAAAAATTCAGAATCGCTTTCTGCTGCTGGGCGGCAGTGAGCGCCCGGACCATTCCGAGGCCATCCTGTTGTTCCTGCTGCAGCACGACGAGCCCTTTGTATTTTCCAGATGTCGAGCGGACTGGCTCGGAGCCGAGGAATAGCGGCGTCATAACGACCTGGTCGCCCAACACGAAAAAATTGATGATGGCGTGATGGCCGCTGAACTGCCAGCCCCACGGCTCAGTGGCCGACGGCACGCCCATGATGGTGATGTGGTAAAGCCATTCGCCGAGGAAGATCGGGTCTTCGGCTAGTTCCGAGAGCGTCTCGTTCAAACGCATCACGTTGCGCGTCAGTTCGAAGCCCCGCGTGCTCAGCGACGTGCGCATCAAGGCAAACGCCAGGTCGCGCTGCGCCGCGGTCATTTCCTGCATGCTGATTCCCTGCCGCACGTAAAAATGCTGATTCATCCATTTGCGCCACTGGACGTCTTCCACCGGGAACATGGTCTTCGCGAGCTGCACATTGTTTAGCGACGCGATGAAGCGCTCGGCTGCGTTGCGCACCGGTTCAGTGGAAACTCCACTGGGACTGATTTCGAACAGCCCCGGCAGCACACCGGAATTCGTGGTGATCCCGCGAAACGGCGCGGCGAGCCCTTCCTTTTCATATTCCTCAGACATTTGACGGAATTGCTCGGCCATGCCGACCGGCGTCTTTTCCTGTCCATAAGAAGCCAGCGGGAGAAAAGCGACCGCGGAGATGAGCGATGAAATAAAGGCGCGGCGCGAAGCGGTGTCCGCTTCGCCATGCTGATGTCCGGGGTGATGGACTTTTTTGCACACGAAGCACCTCCGCTCGACCGAAAGGCGTCGAGAACGTACCACAGGCGCTGGGCTGCGGCAACGGACGCGCCCGAGGCCACTGCGTGAACGAGCATCCCTCAGCGGCGATGGAACACCTGAAATCGAAATGAGTATCCGATTCCGACGAAGCGGCCCGCTGTGCCTGTCAAACTCTCGCCGAACTGGAAATCGAGCTGTTGCGTCTTTGCGAGCTTCAGCGCCGTGCCCACGTGCAGAAACTGGCGCGTCCCGCCCCTCTCTGGAAAGTTGCCAGCGTATTCGACAAACGCATCCCAAGGCCCCGTGATCTGTCGATCTACCAGAATCGTCGCCTGCCCCGTGCGATTTCGCGATTGACCCTGCGTAGGCCAATACATCGAAAGCATTCCCGCCGCCGTCCACTTGGCCGAGAGCCCGTGCGACCACGCAACCTGCAACCCAGGATCGTACCCGCCACTGGAGACGGTCTTGGCGCCCGTAGGCAAACTGACGAACACGGTCGCGGACACATCGAATCCGCCCGGCGCGAGCCCGAGCTGCTGTTTGACGCCGATGGCCGAGTCACCGAATCCCGAGCCAGGGCCGCCGCCGCTCGCGTTGTAGAAATAATCTGGCACTGTAAAGCGCAATTCCGTTTTCGCCGCGACACCGAAGCGCAGCAAGCTTTCCGGGCCGTCAATAAAGTTCTGGCCCTGATTGTAAGTTTCCAGAAATCCGTTCTCCGCCTGAAGGCTGCCGGCGGGGACCACAACGCTGGAGTTGGTGAACGACGGCCGATCGGTTGCAATCGGCGGCGAACTATCTGCGCTCGCCGGCTGATCCTGTCCCCACACCGGAGCCAGCGCGACAACAGTGAAAGCCAGCCATGTGGCTAGAACACGAGTGAGCATCGGCGCGACAACCCGCCCCTGATTCTTTTGCCGCGCACAGTATCACAAGACGATGCGGCTTCCCATGAACGAGCACAAAACGGGCTAGAACCCGCCGGGGCTCGCTGTTCGGTTCTGATCCGTATGGCGGCCAAACATGAACCGACGACTGAAATCTGGCACGGCGTACGTATCCGCTTGGACGATTAATCGCGACTTGAAATTAACCTTAGCTCGGTTGAATTCCTATTAAGACCTGTCGTGATTTAGATCCCACCCTTAGAAAACTCCTCAGGAGAATCCGCATGAACAATCTCGACCAATTGTTACAACGAAACAAAGAATTTGCTGTTCAGCAGTCTGCTGCGGGCACACTAATGCCCTGGCTTCCGCGGGCAATGCCCCATGAAAAGGCCGTTATTATCGGTTGCGCTGATATGCGTGTGGATCCCGCTCATCTCTTTGGAACTAAACCAGGCGAGGCCGTCGTGCTGCGCAACATCGGCGGACGCTTCACCCCCGCCTTGCTCGAAGAGTTGGCTCTACTCGGCCGAATCGGTCAGGTTGCAGGAGAGGCTCCGGGAGGCGGAGGCGAGTTTCACCTCATCGTGCTGCAGCACGCTGATTGCGGCATCACTCGCCTAGCCGGCGACCCCGCCATGCTGGCGCATTATTTCCAGATACAAGAAGCAGCGGTGAAGAGTAAAGCGGTCACCGATCCACGTGCGGCAATTGCCCGCGACGTTGCGGCGCTCCGCGCGATCCCCGCGCTACCGGGCGCGTGGCTTATATCAGGCTTCATGTACGCCGTAGCGACCGGACTAGTTGAGACTGCCGTTCCACCTGCGCCGATTCGTGCGGCATAAACATCAATCCATAAAAACGCGCGACCGGCCTGCGATCCAGCCGCTCGCGAACGTTGGTCAAACCGGAACTCTTCGTCTAGCGGGCAGCCGGTCCGGATATTGGATCCGCTCGTTTGCTAACCTCGGCGAGGGTAGCGCGTCTACCCTTGTTGAGGCAGAATGCCTACCATCATGACGCCGAAGAAGTCACCCAATCGCGCCGAGCTCCTGCAAGGCACGCTCGCTATGTTGATTCTGCGTACGCTGCTCTTTGGGCCGGCCCACGGCCATCAAATCGCGAAACACATCCAACGCACTACGGACGACGTGCTGCAGGTCGAGCACGGCTCGCTCTACCCCGCTCTGCACCGAATGGAGCGCAAGGGCTGGCTCGCCGCAAAATGGGAAATGGCTAAGGACCGCAATCGCGAGTTCAAGTATTACCGGCTGACTCCGGCGGGCAAGAAACAACTGGTGCGCGAAGAATCGCGATGGAAACAATTGGCAACAGCCGTCGCCACAGTGATGCGGCCGGCGCCGGGAGAGTAGCCATGAGCCTGCGAAATTGGCTGCGTTCGCGACTCCCGCGCGTCTGGCGGCGCTGCAATCGTGAATCGGATGTCCAACGCGAACTGGAAGCGCACCTCGAACTCGAAGCCGAGGAACAACGGGATTCCGGCGTGCCAGTCGAGGAAGCACCCTACGGCGCGCGACGAGCGTTCGGAAACGCAACGATCGTCCAAGAGGACCTGCGCGAAATCTGGAGCGCAGTGTGGCTTGAACGATTCGCGCGCGATATGAAGTACGCCGCGCGCTCGCTGCGCAAGAGCCCCGGCTTTACGCTCGTCGCGATTCTCACACTGGCCCTTGGCATCGGCGCCAACACCGCCATCTTCAGCGCGATCAACGCACTCATGCTGCGGCCCTTGCCCTTCACCGCGGCGGACCAGCTTGTGCGCATCAATTCCACAGAAAATGGAGTTCCCATCACCGGGTTCGCATATCCTGGCGGCCCTTCGCTTCTCGATATGCGGGATTTTGCGCAACAGAGCCACAGCTTTGAGCAAATGGTTTTGTACGACACCTGGCGCAAGAACGTCAGCTTCGGCGATTCCCTGGCCGAGCCGGAACAGATGCAAGTGGGCCTGGTGCCGGCAGCGTATTTCAAAGCGCTCGATATAAGACCAATCATGGGGCGCCTGTTTTCGGAGGAAGAGCGCCAAGAAGGCAAAGACCACGTGGCCGCGATCAGCGCGCGGCTGTGGAAAAACCGCTTTTCCGGCGACTCAGCAGTTCTGGGCCGGAAGATCGTCATCAACGAGGAGTCCTACACGATCGTCGCGGTAATGCCCGACGTGATTCCGGACTGGATGGAGCCGGGGCACGTGGGGCCGATCGAGGTATGGACTCCGTTTCCGGCCGCCGAGGTGCTGCCGGAAAGTTCGCGTGGAGCAAGAGGCTTCGGAACGCTCGCGCGCATAAAACCTGGCGTGCGGCTCGAACAGGCGCAGGCTGAGCTGGCGACCATCGCCGCTGCACTGGCGGCAGCGCACCCGGCGGACACGGGTGTTGGCGTAACGCTCAGCCGAGTTTCCGACGCGCGCGTCGGACCTTTGCGGCCCATGTTGTTTTTGCTGATGGGCGCCGTCGGATTGATTCTGCTGATCGCCTGCGTGAACCTGGCGAATTTACTTTTGGCGCGCAATTCGGCGCGGCAACGAGAGCTGGGCGTGCGTACCGCGCTCGGCGCGGGCCGAAGCGGGCTCATTCGCCAGCTGCTCGCCGAAACGTTGCTGCTCTCGCTGATCGGCGGAGCAGTTGGTGTGGGACTGGCGTGGCTCGGACTCGCGAGCCTCGCGAGGATTCATCCGGAGGAGCTGCCGCAACTAGGCTCGGTGGGAATTGATTGGCGAGTGCTGACGTTTACATTATCCGTCTCGCTACTCACAAGTTTGCTTTTTGGCTTGGCGCCTGCGTTCATGGGCACGAGGGTGAATCTGGTGGATGCATTGAAACAAGGCGGGCGGTCTGGCACGGCGGGGCCGGGCAGCCAGCGACTGCGCAACGTCCTCGTGGCGACAGAGATGGCGCTCTCGCTGATGCTTCTTGTAGGAGCGGGCCTCCTGGTGCGCAGCATCCTGCGTCTGCAGGGCCAGAGCCTGGGAATTCGCCAGGACCATTTGCTGAGAGGACAAATTTATTTGCCTCCCGTGCGCTATTCAGACCCCGGCATGATCACCCGCTTCTGCGACGACTTTTCCGCGCGCGTGCGCGCATTGCCGGGCGTGCGCGACGCAGCCATCACGACGATCTACCCTCCTTATAACGGCTGGACGCAGATGCTGGACATCCCTGGGCGCCCCGTTGACAGAATCGAGGATGTTCCCTCCGCGCAGTTCGGCGTCGCGGATTATCATTTCGTTAAAACTCTGGGAATTCCGTTGATTCGCGGCAGGGATTTTTCGGAATCGGACGGTGTGAACACTCCGCCGGTGGCGCTGATCAGCGCGGAATTTCAAAAGCGCTTTTTCCCGGCGCAAGATCCCATCGGGCGGAAACTTCATGTGGGGCCGCCGCAATTCCTGCACATCGGGCCCGGCGAGGGTGTGACGGACTCCGCGGACGTCACCGTCATTGGCGTCATCGGCGATTTCAAAAACGTCGGCCTGGCGCTCGCGCCCGAGCCACAAATCACCGTGCTGTATTCTCAGCATCCGCTGGTGAATTACGGGTTCAAGGATATATTGATTCGCACGGCTTCCGACCCGCGCGTGCTGCTGCCCGAAGTGCGGGATCAACTTCATCAGCTGGATGCGGACATCCCCTTCTCCGCCGTACGCACCATGGACGAGCTGGTCGAGCGCCAGACCGGCGGCCAGCGATTCACCACGGTACTGCTGATTCTGTTCGCCGCGGCCGGCTTGGCGCTGGCGATCGTGGGCATTTACGGCGTGATTTCTTTTCTGGTGGCGCAACGCCAACAGGAATTGGCCGTGCGCATGGCGCTCGGCGCGAGTCACGCCAATGTTCTGTGGCTGGTCCTGAAGCAGGGCCTGAACATGGCCATAATTGGTGCGGCCCTAGGCCTATGCGGCGCGTTCGCCGCGCAAAAATTCACCAGCGGCCTGCTGTTCGGCATCTCGCCCGTTGATCCGCTCACCTTCGCGGGCGCGCCCATCTTCTTGCTCGCGGTCGCAGCAATCGCGTGCGCCATCCCAGGCTCTCGCGTTTTGCGCATTGATCCTGCGCAGGCCCTCCGCCAGGATTAGTGTTGCTGGGATTCCCGCCGCTGGGCGACAAGTGAAAATGAGAAATGGTCCCGCGACGCCCTGCTCGGTCAGGACGCGCGGGACCAATCCCGTACAACATTTTTTCAGCCGACTAGAACTCGCGGTGCGCGGCGTCCGCTTCTTCGGCCAATTGCTGCAAGGTTTGGAAGAATTGTGGCGACTGCCCGGTGAATAGACCGTCCGCAGTGAGTGATGCAACGGCGGCCTGCGCACCTGCAAATCTGTCGTCGCTCGGTCGAATCACCGCGCAGAGAGGCAAGCCCGCACTGATGAACTCGCAGGGCACGGGAAAGATCAGGCTGGGCTGAACCAGTTTGGCCGGGCTCAGCGGAGGATCGTTGAAGAAATCGCGAAAGTTGAGTCCGGAGATGGAATCCGTAAACGGCGCGATCGGCTGTTGCACTCCGTTGCCGGAAAAATCCACCCACTCCAGGAAGTGTGCAATCTCGTCTCCGCCAATTCCCAGCGTGATTTTCAATACTTCACGGCTGCTAACTTTCTGGCTCAGCGCCGCGTATAGACTCGAGCCCCCCTGCTCAATCATTCCGAAGTGAAAGGCCGCTACGTTCGCAATCGCCTGGATGTGATCGTTGCCGGGAAAGTTCGGGTTGGCGGTGCCGATATAATCGTTAACTGTCCGCGGAATGGCCGTGACGTTGTTCAGCGTGATCGCTTGCTTGAACGTCCCGCCCAAATCCGGATTGGCTGTGCTGCGGTAACGCACGAACCAACTGGTGTCCACGTTCAGGTGCATCAGGTTCGTGAGACGCTTGATGCCCGACGAACCGTCCGCGGTGCTGCCCTTTAGATTGCGGAACTGTTCCAGGCTAACTTGCTCGGCTCCCTTGGATTCCAGGTACTGGTTGAGGAACGCGGCGTGGCTCATTTCGTCCAGCGTGTTGCTGGTGATGTACTGCGGTCCGTCCGAGTCCAGGTTGGACAAGGCCACCTGGTAGGGATTCAGTGATTGGTTTGGGTCCACTTCAATCGGCGGATTCGTGCCGATGCCGCCCAATTCCGCGTACTGCTGCCAAAGATCCGATTCCAGAATTTCCGCCGCAGCCAGGAAACGAAGAATTGCGATGTCTCCCTTGGTGAGCCGGTCATCGCCTTCCTGCCCGAATGCGGCTTTGCTGCCGCCCATCATTGCCGCGCCCATCGTTGCCGCGCCTGCCGCCATCACGCCCTTTGTCAGCAGCGACCGGCGATTTACCTTGCGATTCATCAGACCATTCGTTTTTTCCATGATGCTCCTCTCGCGTTGAATTGAAAGCCGCAGCCCGAGTCATCACGGTAAGCGTGTGCGAAGCGGAGCTTGTCACGCGGAAATCAAATCAATGTCCTATTGTTGTCGGTTTCTTGTCTCGCGGCTGGAACCTGTCCTGTATGGGACAGATTCGCCCGCGCTGAATCGATAGACTGGCGTGTACCTCCATTCGAGGTGACTTTCATGAAATTCGCTATCTCTATGACGGCACTATTCATGCTGCTTGGTTCCACTGCTATCACCTATGCACGCCAGGAAAAGGGCCAGGAAGGACATTCCGAGGGCGGACACGCGCAAGCGGCCAAACCAGCGGAGCAACACGCACAGCCCGCACAGCACGCGCAACAGGCTAAGCCTGCTGCGCAGCACGCGCAGGCAGCGCCTCGGACGCAATCAGCCAAGCCTGCGGCTCAGGCCCACACAACTTCCACCAGCCACGCGCAGCAAACCCACACCGCGACGAATCAGTCTCACGCGGCGCAATCACATTCCTCGGCTGCAAACAGGGACGGCGGCGGCAGCCATGGCCGCATTTCCGACGCGCATTACAACGCCAGTTTCGGCAGCGGGCATAGCTTCCACGTGAACCGCGGCGACTACGATCGCCACCGTTTCGCTTACGGCGGTTACAACTTCGGTTTCGGCGCGCCGTGGCCAGTGGGCTGGGGCTATGACGATGACGTGTACGTGATGTATACCGACGGCGGGTATTACATGTACGACCGCTTCCATCCAGGGCTGCGTCTTTCGATCAACATCGAGTAGATTTCTTGCGGCGCGGACACAATTGCGCTTGCCGGTAGCCCATTCTTGGTGTTCACAGGAATGGGTGCACTGGCGGACCGTACGTTCACGATCTTTAATCCTCGCTGGCCACAGCTTCAGAGCAGCGTTCAGTCGCGACTCTTCACCATCACGCTATCGTCTCGCTGCACGATTGCAGCATGTTCCTCTTGGCATTTTTGAACCGCTTGCGGTTCGGCGGCAATGCTGGCTAGCAACGGGCCGCGGCCGATTGCGTTCTCAAGCCTGCTGAATTCCCAGAACGCTTCTGCTAGGTATCCGCCGGGCGCGTAGCCTCCCGCGCGAAGGACGCGGCCGTGCTCGAGCCATACCACAAGGCACGTAATCAGCAAGAACAGCCGATGCATTCCAGAAACGATCCGATCGGCGAAGAACGACCGGTGCGCGGATATGCGCGAGAGCATCGAAGCCTGAAAACGCAAATGCGCGGCCTCATCCTCCAGGATTCGGTCGCAGATGGCTTGCAACAGCGGGGACCGCGTAGCCGCGCCGAGAGCTCGATAGTAAGGAATGGCGATAATTTCCGCGGAAAGCAACACGCGCAGGGACAATTCCAATCCGCCGAGGACTCGCAATCGCCGGAAAATCGTATCCACCCAGTGGCTGGAGGCCGCTGGAATGCTCTCGCGCTGCATGAATCGCAGCAGATACGCGCTGTGGCGCTGCTCCTCTTTCACGAAGAGCGCGAGCGCATCCACGAAATGTGGATCTGCTGAAGCGCTCGCGAAATCTTGGCCACGCTTGAGCAAGCGGCCCCCGCGCGCGCCTTCGCCCAACTGAAACTGTTGGATGGAACTTTGAATGCACTGTGCTTCCTCGCGCGTGAGCGCGGTGGGATCGTTCCAGGGCAAGGGGTCCGCCGCAGCGGCACGCCCGAGGAAGTAACGGCGCCAGGATGCAGACTCGCTTGCGGATGAATCGGTCGATGTGGGCATGAGGAAGCCTCCGGAGAAGTACTTTATTCTATAAAGTACTTTAGTGCAACTGAATTCTGTGGGCGCCGTCGGATCTCCGCCTTTGGCCTCCGTCTTCGCTTCCTTTTTGACCCGTCCGTCCGCTTAGCCGCGTTAGCAGTCGGGCACGATGCCGAAGCGCTCGCTTGAGGGCCGCCGAGCGTTGGGGCAGAATTAAGATGTGGCGTTAACCACCTTCATCGGGATTTTTGTCTTTCTCTTCGGGCTGATCATCGGCAGTTTTTTGAATGTGTGCATCCTGCGCATTCCGTCGGGCAAGTCCATTGTGCTGCCCGCGTCCGCGTGCCCGAAATGCGGCGAGCCGATTCGCCCCTACGACAATATTCCGGTGCTGAGCTATCTGCTGCTCGGCGGCAAATGCCGCGGCTGCAAGACGAAAATTTCGCCGATGTACCCGCTGGTCGAACTCCTGACCGGCCTGCTCTTCCTGGGCTGCTTCTACGCCTTCGGAATCAGCGTCGAGGCGGGAAAGTGGGCGGCGTTTTCAGCGATTATGGTGGTGCTGGTGTTCACCGATTTGCGCGAACGCATTTTGCCGGACGTAGTGAATTTCACCGGCCTCGCGATCGGCCTGATTTTCAGCTTGTTCACCAAGCCGACCGACGGCACGGCGCTATGGATCGCCAATCATTTGTTCGACTACCCTCCCCCAGCGCCGGTGCTATCGCTAGTGGACGCCATTCTGGGCGCGGCGGTGGGCAGCGGCCTGCTGTGGCTGGTGTCCGAAGCGTATTTCAAATTGCGCGGGCGCGAAGGCATGGGTCTGGGCGACGTGAAAATGATGCTGATGGCCGGCGCATTTTTGGGCGCGAAGCGCACGCTGCTGACGATCCTGGCAGGTTCGCTGCTTGGCAGCGTCCTCGGCGTCGCGATTATTCTGGCGCGCCGCAAGGATGCGGATTACGAATTACCGTTTGGCACGTTTCTGGGAGCAGGCGCGCTGCTGGTGGTTTTTTTCGGCACGCCGCTGGTGAACTGGTATCAGTCGCTGCTGATGATTCGCTGATGAGAGTACTGAATATGACGAAGCTGACCAAAGTGCATCTCCGATGAACGTGCCCGTTCACCCTCATACGGTGTCTGCCCTGCCTTTCAACATGGGCTTCGCGGTAGCGCTGGTCGTGGTGCTTTTCGCAGGCATGGTGGTGGCAGCGGTTCTGTTGCGAAAATTCATGCGCGACCAGGCGCGCGCGAACCAGGAAGATTGGACCAACACGAAGACCGACGTGGAAAATCCCTCGGCATTCATGGCCGCTTCCATGCAGGGCGTGATCGAAAAACTGCGCACGCAGGAAAAGGAACTCGCTCGCCTGCACTTGCTGGCGCAAGAACGCGCCCAGGAATCCGAGCGCCTCACCGAAGAAGTTACGCGCAACATGCCCACGGGCCTTCTGCTCGTCAACGCCACCGGCGCGATCAGCTCGACGAATCCCGCGGCGGAAGCGGCGCTCGGCATCAGCACTCTGCGCTACCGTTCGTACAAGGACATTCTGGGCGCGGAATCAGAGCTGACGCAAATGCTCACGGCCTGCATCCGCGACGGCAAGACCTTTCAGCGCGGCGAGATCGAGCACCTCACCTCCGACGGTTCCGTCCGCAACCTGGGCGTCACGATCTCGCCGATTTATCGCGCCGCGCGCACCGCGAACAAATCCGGCGCGGCCGACCGGCTCACGGGTGCACCGTATGCGAAAGACGCGCCCGCCCCGGATATGAAGATCAGCGGCGCTCTCTGCCTGATGAGCGACCTGACAGAATTGACCGCGCTGCAAAAGCAGATACGCTGGAAGGAAAATCTTGCGGCGCTGGGCGAAATGTCCGCGGGCATCGCGCACGAGTTCAAGAACTCCCTGGCGACGATCTCCGGCTACGCGCAGATGATTCGCAGCGAGACGACTCCGGGCGACGTGCGCGAATCCTCCGAACGCATCCTGGAGCAGACGCGGGCGCTCACTCACGTGGTCACCGAATTCCTGCGCTTCGCCAAGCCTTTGGAAATCTGCTACGAGACGGTGCCCATGCAAACCGTCGTCGAAAAAGTGGCGGAGGAACTGCACGAAACCATCCCGCAATGCGCCGTCGAGTTCGAAGGCACGTTCCAGGATTTGCCGGGTGACGAAGCATTGTTGCGCCAGGCCCTGCTGAATCTCGCGCGCAACGGCGCCGAATCGGCTTTGACCGCCAGCGAGACTCCGCGCGTCACAATTTCCGGCACCATCGAGGAATTGGGCGGCCGCAAATGGCAACGCATCTGCGTGGCGGACGACGGCCCCGGAATCCCAGAGACGGACTTGCCCAAAATCTTCCTCCCCTTCTACACCACAAAATCCGAGGGCACCGGCCTGGGCCTCGCCGTCGTACAGAAAGTCGCCCTGCAACACGGCGGCAGTATCGAGGGCCGCAACCGTCAGGGCGGCGGAGCCGAGTTCCTGCTGTGGTTACCTTTGCGGCAGGACCCCCTGCCATCCACGGTTGCCACCCGCGCGGCCCGCATCTAAACTCAGAGCAGGCGTTCCAGTGTCCTCCGAGGAGGCGTTGACCCATGCGTAGAGACTTATTGTGCGCCGCAGCTGCGGCATTTCTATTGTTATCGGGGCACGCGCACGCGTTTCAGAACGCCCAGGGACAGCCCACCCAGAACCAAGCGCAACAACAACAGTCAGCCGCTCCATCGACAACGCCCTCCGCGCCACCCGGATCAGCTCAAGCGCCGGCGGCCCCAGCGCCCGGCCAATCCACCGTTGTGAGTCCACCGCCCCAGACGACTGATCCGCTCGTAGCGGCCGCGCGCAAAGCACGCGAACAGAAAAAAGACCAGGCGGGCGCAAAACCGCCGCGAGTTTTCAACAACGACAATATTCCCACGCAGGGCGGAGTCTCCGCGGTCGGACAGAATCCAGCAGGAGACAACGCTGACGGCACGGATGCCGCAGCGGCCAACGCCGGTGCGCCGGCGTCTGGCGGAGCTTCTGCCGCCAACGGCGAAAAAGCCTGGCGCGACCGTTTCGCGAAGCTGCGCAAAAAATTGGAACAGGACCAGGCTGACCTCGAATTGATGCAGCGCGAACTTGGCGTGCTTGACGTGCAGTATTATAACGACCCGGTGAAAGCCATGCAGCAGGGTTACTCACGCAGCGACATCAACGAGAAAACGGACAAGATCGAAGCCAAGAAGAAAACCATTGAGGCCGACAATCAGGCCATCGCCGACGCCGAAGATGAACTGCAACGAGCCGGCGGCGATCCCGGTTGGGCGCGCTAGCAGTTTCGCTTCATGGAACCGATCCTCCTTGTCGAAGACAAAGCCGAATTGCGGGCAATGCTCCGCAAGGCGCTGGAACGCGCGGGCTACACCGTCGAAGAAGCTCCCGACGGAAATTCAGCCATCGAGAAAGTGCGCGGGCGGCGTTACCTGCTGGTGCTCTCCGATTTAAAACTTCCCGGCAGTTCTGGCCTGGACGTGCTTCGCGAATCGCGGAAAGTGGAAGCCACTTTGCCGGTGATTTTGATGACGGCGTACGGCTCGGTCGAAGAAGCCGTCACCGCGATGAAAGAAGGCGCGTTTGATTTCATCCAGAAGCCCGTGGACCTGGACCATCTGAAATTGCTCTTGCAGCGCGCGGCGCAACAGCAGGAATTGCTGCGCGAGAATTTACTGCTGCGCGAAGAATACGCCGTGCGCTACGGCTTTCCGCGCATCGTGGGCGAGCATCCGGCGATGAAAGACGCAAGCTCCATGACGCAGCGCGTGGCGGCCACCGATTCCACGGTGTTGCTGCTGGGCGAAAGCGGCACGGGCAAGGAAGTTTTCGCTCGCGCGATTCATCATCTGAGCCCTCGTGCGGATCATCCTTTCGTCGCGCTGAATTGCGCGGCGATTCCCGAAGGCCTCGTCGAGAACGAGCTCTTCGGCCACGAACGCGGTGCTTACACCGGCGCGGGCGCGCGCAAAATTGGCAAACTGGAGCTAGCGCATCGCGGAACTTTGTTTCTGGATGAGATTGGCGAGCTGCCCATGGCCATTCAGAGCAAGCTATTGCGCGTACTGGAAGAAAAACGCTTCGAACGCGTCGGCGGCACGCAAGAGATTGAAGTGAACGTTCGCATCCTCACCGCAACCAACAAGGATTTACGCGCGGCCGTGGCGGACAAGACGTTCCGCGAAGACCTTTTCTTCCGCATTTCCGCCGTGCCCATCACCATTCCACCGCTGCGCGATCGCGGCGACGACGTCCTGCTGCTCGCAGAATATTTCCTGGAAAAATTCCGCCGCGAATTCCGCAAGCCCGCCCTGCAACTGGGCAAGCAGACCCGCGCGCGCCTGCTCACCTATTCCTGGCCCGGCAACGTCCGCGAATTGCAAAACGCCATCGAGCGCGCCGCGATCCTCGCCAACGGCCCCGAAATCAATGAAAGCGCGCTGCAATTACCCGCCTCTAAGCCAACGGTGGAGGAACTGCCCGGCGGCATGCTGGCCGAACAATTTCTGTGGGAAGGCCCGCTCGAAGAAGTATCACAGCGCGCCGTGCAGCACGTAGAACGCTTCAAAATTCAAGACGCCCTGCGCGACGCCAAATGGAACAAAACCCGCGCCGCCGAAAAACTCGGTGTCAGCTACAAAACACTCCTAAATAAAATCCGCGTCCTGGGCCTCGAAAACTAAAACTCCTCGCGCTCGCCGCTCAGCTTTGCAAGTGCATCAGAACAAGCCACGATCGTGCACGAGCACTCGCGTCTAGTTCGCGTACTTCACCGAACAACCATAAGGGCGCGTCGCTGGCGTTTGCACGGATTTTCCGGCCATGGATTGCTCCAGCGCGAGGCTCACGTAATTTGTCGCGCCTTGCACGTCCTGCAAGTCGGTTGTCGGCTTGTCGTCAATCGCACCGCTGTAGATCACTACGCCCTGCGGATTGATCACGACCATCTGCGGCGAAGTCTTCGCGTCGTAGAGGTGGCCGATCTCACCAGTCGGATCGAGCAGCGCGGCAGTGGGCGCGGCCTGCTTCTTAGTCAGGTAGTCGTTCTCTTCGCTCGCCGTCACGTAACCTTGCTTGCCCGGCGCGGAAGAAAGAATCGTGAACCAAACCACGCCCTTGCTCGTCCATTGTTTCTGCAGACGCTGCATGTTGCCGCTGTTGTAATGTTTGCCGACGTACGGGCAGCCATTGTTGTGCCACTCGAGCACTACGTATTTTCCGCGGTAGTCCGCCAGGCGAACGGTCTTGCCATTGCTTGCCGTGGCGGTGAATTCGGGCGCGGAGTCTCCCACTTTCGCGGCAGCAATCAGCACAGGCACCGCGCACAACATCACCACAACGAGAATCCGATACAAAGTCGAGCGCCTCATCTCCGAATTACCTCCCTCAAAAGTCTGCCTGCCAACTCAAGAATCCCTGCAACAAATGGCTGAGCACTGTCCCCAGCCGAACCCGATATGGAGTGCGGCGGCTTGCCGCCGCTTTCGCCGAAACCAAGTGTCCGCCAAAAAACGACCCAGGCGAGGCTTGCCTCGCCCGCCGCAATCATAGCGTCTCGCACACTCCTTGCATTTGAGCTCGCCGGAGGTGTCGCCGTAGTATTCGTAGCGGCGCACTTTAGTGCGCCATCAGTGGTGCGCCTACCGCCGATGGCGGTCTGAAGATCGCCGCCCAAAAAGCCGCCTGACCTGTATCGCCAAACCCCTGCAACTCGGCCCCGGCCTTGCTCACCGTCACCGGCACATCAATCATATAGCCTCGGTCGCCCGAGACCACCAGCACGCCCTTCAGCCGGTCAATCGGTTTCAGCAGCTGATCTGATTTCCGCAGCGTCAACCGGAAGCCGCCGGCCATGACGATAAATCCCTGCGGCGCCGCATCTTTAATCTGCGATTCAGCGGCCGGAAAGAATTCCACGTGCGTGATATGCTGCCCCGGATTCGCAAATAGCAAGAATGAATCCTTCGCGTCCGTCACACTGATTCGCCAATCCGCAGGCGCCGGCCGCGGCATCGCTTTGCGCGCCGCAGCGAACAATTCCGCATTGCGCGCATCCGGCACAGGCGCCTGCGATTTCACCGGCAGCGTCAGCGAAACCTGCGCCTTACCCGGAATGCACATTTCGCGGCAGACCAACACTTTCACCTCGCCGCCGATCTGCGCGAGTCCTTGCGTCGCCAGCCCGGCGTGCGTGTGCATCGGCACCAGCAGCATCACATCGTCCTCGTAGCCAAAATCCATGATAGTGGCCGTTCCCAGACGCCGCGGCGTGGGCCATTCGATTTCTCCGGCGCTCACTCCCTGCGACAATTGCCACTTCACGCGCGGCGGCTCGCCCGAATCGCCGGGATTCACCCAATAGATGTGCCACCCTTTCTCAAGCTGGAAACGCAAACCGAGGTTAATCGTGTGCCCTGCGGAAATCCATTGGTCTTGGGCGACAAGCTCGAGCGTACCGTGCGGGATCGGCGTACCATCCGCGCGCGCGCCCGCGACACACAACAGCAAAACAGCCAGCATCGTGAGAGCGCGGTAACAACTCAGTCTTGGATGCCGCTGTCGCATACCTGCTTTTGACGTACGAGCCGCCGAACCGGCTTCATTGCATGTAATGGCGGGAAGGGTTCAGTGGTTTTTCCCAATCGCGCACCAGCCCAACGGGATTTTCTGAAGCCCGCCTAAGACGCCTTAGCCGTTAATCCTGAGGCAAGCGCGCCGTATGCAGCACGACGCTGCGGAAATTCCAGGACGTGGTGTGCACGGAGGTGAAGCCCACTTTCTGCATCAACGCGGTGATTTCCTTCGGCACCGGAAATCGCGCAACGGACCCGGGCAAATAAGTGTAAGCCTCGCTGTTCCCGGAAATCGCCGCGCCCACATGCGGCAACACATTCCGAAAATAAAAACGGAACAATCCCGCCATCGGCCCCGACCCCGGCTCGGAAAATTCCAGAATGCCCACTTCCCCGCCCGGCTTTAGCACGCGCGCGATTTCGCGCAGGCCGCGCTCGTAATTCACCAGGTTACGAAACCCGAAAGCGCTGGTAACCAGATCGAACGACTCATCCGCAAACGGCAGCCGCAAAGCATCAGCGGTGGTGAAAACGGTCGAGCGCGAACGCGCCGTCGCTTTCCGGCGCGCGCGATCCAGCATGGGCTGCGCGAAATCGCTCCCGATCAGCGGAAAGCGGTGCGCCCCGCGGTCGCGAATTTCGTGCACCCGGACTTGCTCCATCGCAAACGTCAAGTCGCCCGTGCCACAGCACAAATCCAGCACGCGCGCATCCGTGCGCCGCAGCACGCGCCGGAATTTGCGCGCCGTGCGGCGGCGCCATAATTTGTCCAGCGAGAAGGAAAGCGCGTGATTCAGAAAATCGTAGCGCGGCGCTATCCGGCTGAACATTTCGCGCACCCGCGCCGAGGCTTCGCTTTCCGTGCGCGCCCCGTCCGGCCGTGTGCCCGGCAATTTTGACGGTTTTCCAGTTTTTACAGTCATGCGACGTGCTTGTGCATCAATTTTTAGCGGTCGCGGAGAGGGCGGGCAATTCCGCGAAGGTGCGGGACACCAGAGTCCAGGGAAGGTCGATGCCCCATTCCACTTTACCAAGGCGGCGCGGCAACACCCACAGCACGCGGCCGCCACGTGCTTTCTTATCACCTGCGAGGATAGGACGCAATTGCGTAGCGCGAATTCCGGCAAGTGACGGCACCGGGCCCACACTGCCGATCAGGCGCATCATGCGCATCGCCTCGCCTTCGCGCAGCCGTCCCGTGGCCAAGCCGAATAAAGTCGCCGCCAGCATGCCCCAAGCAATCGCTTCCCCGTGCAAAAAGCGCCGGTAGCGCGTAGCAGCTTCCAGCGCGTGGCCGAGTGTGTGCCCGAAATTCAGAATGTGGCGCAAGCCGCCTTCGCGTTCGTCGCCCTCGACGACGTCCGCTTTGATGCGAATGCAGCGCGTGGTCACCCAAGCCAGCGCTTTGGCGTCGCGTCGTAGCAGCGCGAGCATATGGCGCTCGAGATAAGCGAAAAGTTCCGGGTCGGCGATGATGCCATACTTCACCACTTCGTACAGACCGGAGCGATACTCGCGATGCGGCAGCGTGAGCAGAACTTTCGGATCCGCAATCACCAGCTTCGGTGGATAAAATGCGCCGACCAGATTTTTTCCCTCCGGCAGATTCACGCCGGTCTTGCCGCCGATCGAGCTGTCCACCTGCGCAACGAGCGTCGTGGGCACATGTACCAGTCGCACACCGCGCAAATAACTGGCAGCCGCGAATCCCGCCACGTCGCCGACCACTCCGCCGCCCATCGCTACAATCGTTGCCTTGCGATCTGCGCCGGCCAACACCAGCTGACGCGTAATTTGTTCAATGGTGGCAAGATCTTTCGCGGCTTCGCTGTCTTCGAAAAGCATCGCGCGCACCGGAATGCGCTGTCGTTTCGCTTTGCCGAGCGCGCGCAGCAGCGGCCGCCCCCAATGCTCCCAAACGCGCGGCGAGGATAGGACGTAAATACCGGTGGTTTCGCCCAAACGCGCCACCGCCGCCCCGGCTCGCGCGAACACCCCCGGCGCACATTGCACCTGATAAGCTCCGCCGGATGAATGAACGCGAATGGTGGGCATGAGCGAGCCAAAGAAATGTAGCACAGGTGCTCGGCAAAAACGGCGCGGACAAGCGGCGATGTCGATTTTGAATTTGTAGCGCCGGCGTCCCGCCGGCTTTATTCGCAGTTGCAGTTGCCTGTGTAGCGGTCGGTCCCGTTTTGCGGGACCGGGCAGCCTTTTCCAGCTTCAGTGAAATTTCTTCTGCAGTTCGTCCACGGATTCCAGAATGACGTGCCCGACAATCGCCACACTGCGCGGGCTGACCTTATCCAGCGTATCTTGCGGCGTGTGCCAGATTCCCGCACTGATGTAATCGTTCAGATCAATAATGTCCAGCGCCGGAACCCCGCGCGCCAGAAACGGGTCGTGATCATCGCTGGTCTGCGTCGAATCCGCCACGAAAATATCCTGGTATCCCAGCCGCGCCGCCGTCTTCCACACCAGATCGTTCAACCACTTCGGCGAATCGGACTGCCGCAGAATCTTCAAGTTGTACTGCCCGATCATGTCCGCAAGAATCACGGCCTTCACGCGTTTCAGTTCGCCGGAAACCGCCATCCGCGCGGCAAGTTCGCGGCTGCCGTAGGTGTGGTCGTCATCCTGATCCCAATTTACGAACGCTTCTTCGCCATCGAGGAACGCCATCCACACCGAGTTCGCGCCCTTTTTCCCGCATAGCTGGCGCGCCATCTCGATCATCATGCCGGTGGAGGAAGCGCTATCTTCCGCGCCGACAAAATTCTCGACACTGCTCAGCGTGTCGTAGTGCGTCAGCAACAGAATGATTCCCTGCCCGATGCCGGGAGCTTTCGCGATGATATTCTTCATCGCGATGTCGCCCTTCGGCGTAGAAGCATGAAAAGCGTCCTGATCCACTTCGCAGCCGTCGGCTTTCAGTTGCGCGATGATGTATTCCTGCGAGCGATGAATTCCGTCGGAAGCAGGCGGCCGCGGGCCGAAGCTCACCAGTTTCGCCACGTGCTCGTACGCCTTCGCGCCGTCGAAGCCGCCAGTCTGATCGGCAGGCGGCGCGACTTCCGCCAATTTCGGCGCCGCCGCAGACTGGCCAGCCGACGATGCGGCAGGCGCGGAAGAATTCGAAGACGCAGACGAAGGCGCATTGGACGCCCCGCAAGCCACCACGCCCGACAGCACCACAACCGCCGACGCCAACCAGAATTTGCCGCACATTGCATTTATCAATCTGGCCACGCTATTGCGCCTCCCCGCTCGCCACAGTCTGCGTCTCTTTTTTCCGCAGCACAACGTAAGAAACCAGCACTCCCACAAAATACAGCACCACCATCGGCGCCATAAACACCAGCATCGTCGTAGCGTCCGGCGTAGGCGTCACAATCGCAGCCACCACAGTAATAATCAACATCGCATAACGAAAATTCTTCAGCAGGAATTTCGGCGTCACAATCCCAAACAACGACAAAATGAAAATCAGCACCGGCAGCTCGAAAATCACACCCAAGCCCACCAGAATAATCAGGATCAGCTCGAAATATTCGTTGTAATTGATCAGCGGCTTCACCGGCGAGTCCGTCGCAAAGCCCATCAGGAATCCCAAAGTGCGCGGCAGCATAATGAAGTAGCCAAACGCAATGCCGCACAGAAACAAAACCATCGAAGAGACGATAAATCCTGAAACAGCCCGCCGCTCGTGCTTATACAAACCCGGCGCGACAAACAACCACACCTGATACAGCACGAAAGGCATAGCCAGCACGACACCCAAGTACAAACCAATGTTGATGACCAGCGTCAAATACCCAGCCGGCGAAGTGAAGTACAACTTGTCGTCAAAATGCGCCGCTCGCAGCGCCTGCTGCATCGGCGCCACCAGTATCACAATGAAATGTTTGGAGACTAGCAGCCCAATACCCGCGCCCACCGCAATCGCCGCCGCCGAATAAATCAAGCGTTTGCGCAGATCGAGCAGGTGCTCAAAAAACGACATGCGCCCGCCGGCATCTTCTTCGGCGGGCGGGGCGATGGGAGCGTCAGGCTGGACGGGCGCGACCATCGCTCACTTTCTCGGGATCTTCCGGTGCAGATGCAGGAACGTCAGCGGTGGCAGCTTGCTCGGGTTGCGCGCTCGAGGTCAGCGCGTGAGTTTCGAATTGCAGTTGCTTGGGTTCCCCCAAATCACGCGCCGCGAAAGAATTCGGCGGCTCGGTCGAAACTGTCCCCGGTGCGGGCGGCAGCGGATCCTCACACGAGGCTCCCTCCAATGACGACGCCTCGGGCGTTGAGACAGGCAACGCCGGAGCGGCCGCACCGCCTGCAATAGTCTGGCCCGGCTGGCTCACCGGCTGCGCTTCGCGCACACG
The DNA here is from genome assembly GCA_050012455.1 of Candidatus Acidiferrales bacterium. GTDB lineage: Bacteria > Acidobacteriota > Terriglobia > Acidiferrales > UBA7541 > Palsa-295. The sequence goes on from JBEKHD010000005.1 coordinate 50,862, forward strand.
ACGCAATTCGGCCTCGCGCTCCAGCTCACGCATGTGCCCTTCGAACGTCGAACGAAGATCGCCCGTCGCGCGGCGGAATTCGCCCATCACCTTGCCCAGCGTGCGCGCCAGCTCCGGCAATTTCTCCGGGCCGAACACCATCAGCGCGACGGCAAAGATGATTATCAGGTGTGGGACGCTGAACATGTGGCTTGTTTGGATGCACAACGGCAGGGATGCGCATTTCGCCTGCATCTCCCGCGCCGTTTTTGAATCATAGAAGAGGGGCAGAGGCCTGTCAAACCGCCCCAAAGTGTTATGCTATACTTGATTCTTGGGGCTTAAGCGAGGACGCATGGAATCGACGGGGTCATCGAGGCGCGGTGTCGTTGTCCTGGTTGTGGTACTTGGTATTTCCGCGGTACTGGGCGGCTTGTATGGGCCGTCCGTGCGCGCCACAGCCGCCGGACAGAACGACATGCAGGACTCGGTTAAGAGCTTCACGCACGTCCTCTCAGTCGTAGAGCGCAATTACGCAGAACCCGTGGACACCGACAAGGTCATCTACGACGGCGCGATCCCCGGCATGTTGCGCGTACTCGATCCCCACTCCAATTTCTTCGATCCCAAGCAGTACGCCCTCTTCAAGGAAGAACAGCAAGGCAAATACTACGGCGTGGGCATGACGGTGCAGCAGCGCGAGAATCAGACGGTAGTTCTGGCGCCGTTCGTCGGCTCGCCGGCATACAAGGCTGGCATTCGTCCGGGTGACATCATTCAGAAAGTAGACGGCAAATCCTGCGACGGCCTGACCACCACCGAAGTCGCGGACATGCTCAAGGGCGCAAAAGGCACCATCGTGCATATTACGCTGGGCCGCGAAGGCTGGGACAAGCCCATCGAAGTAACCGTCACGCGCGACGAAATTCCCCGCCCCGGCGTGGAATATTTCACCATGGTGAAGCCGGGCATCGGTTATGTTCGCGTCTCCACATTTAACGAAACCACCGACAGCGACCTTTCCGAAGCTCTGCGCCAGCTAGACGTTTCGAAGCTCGATGGCCTCATCATTGACCTCCGCAACAACGGTGGTGGCCTGCTGAATCAAGCCGTGGGCATGGCGGACATGTTCCTCGATAAGAACGAAATTGTCGTTTCGCATCGCGGCCGCGCTTCTCAAGAACGCCGCTATTACGCCGTGCGCGGCAATCAGGGCATCGAAGTTCCGGTGATCGTGTTGATCAACGGCCAGAGCGCTTCGGCTTCGGAAATTGTCTCAGGCGCGATCCAGGACCACGACCGCGGCCTGATCGTAGGCGAAGTCAGCTTCGGCAAAGGCCTCGTACAGACGCAATTCCCTCTCAGCGAAGACACCGCGCTGCTACTCACCACCGCGCGCTACTATACTCCCAGCGGGCGCCTGATCCAGCGCGATTACAAGAATGTCTCGCTGTACGATTATCACTACAATCCGCAGCCGCCCACGAAACCCGAAGTGAAGCTCACCGATAGCGGCCGCCAGGTATTCGGTGGCGGCGGCATCACTCCCGACGACATCGTCGCCGCACCTAAGCCGGACGATTTCCAGCAGATGCTCTACCGCCGCGGCGTGTTCTATTCGCAGCAGCAGGGCGTCGGCGATTTCACGCGCTACTATTTGGGCGAAAAACCGGACATCACCAAAGATTTCGTGGTGAATGACGCCGTCGTCACCGATTTCCGCAAGTATCTGGACAAGCAGAAAATCAAATACACCGACGCCGACATTCAGGCCAATATCGTCTGGCTGAAGTGGCAGATCAAGCGTGAAGTCTTCACCTCTTACTTCGGCTTGAACGATGGCTACAAAGTGGAACTGCAGGACGATGTCCAGCTTGAAAAGGCCATTGACCTGATTCCGCAAGCCAAAGCTCTCTACCAGAACGCCCGCAAAATCCTAGCCGAACGCAACGCCGGACAACTCAGCCAGCCGCAGTAAAGATCTCGCGGCGGCACCCTGCCGTCTTTGAATTTGCAGCGGCCGGTCTTGCCCCGCAGGACGGGGCACCCTTTGCGGTTCGTTTTTTCCCCACGCTCCTACGCTCTTCCCAATGCCTCGCGCGTTTCCCTCCCAGACGTATTTTTCGGCGCTGCGCCAATCTTCGTCCCGACCGCAATTGGTAACTATTGCACGCAACGGCACGCCGCCCCGAAACGGTTTCGACCGCCACACCAGAAGACCTTATCCTTATTCCAGGTCGCACCAGTCCGCCAGAGACCATGAGCGCCACCACACCGTTCCACAAAACGCTGGAAAGAGGTCTGCGACAAATGTCGCCCACTTCCTGGGCGATCACCAGCGGGTGGGTGCTGCTGGTCGGCAGCTATTCCATTGCTGCTCTTACAGTTCCGAACGGCCGCAGCCTCACCGTCTTCGGCGACATCGTGCAATGCTTGGCCGCGATGTTTGCCTGCGGCGGCCTGGTTCTGAATTGGGGCACCACCGAAAAACGCACCCGCGTCTTCTGGATCCTCCTCAGCCTCGGCTGTTTCGCCTGGCTCGCCGGACAGTGCCTCTGGACGTACTTTGAGGTGGACCTGCGCCAAAGCGTCCCGAACCCCTTCATCGGAGACGTCATCCTGTTCCTTCATCCCGTTCCCATGATTGGCGCCCTCGCGCTGAAGCCGCACGATAAGCGCGACGATCTGAACGTACACATCGGCTATCTGGACTTTTCCCTGCTGCTGGTCTGGTGGGTATATCTCTATCTCTTCGTCGTGATTCCGTGGCAATACATCGCGCCGAACGTGCTCACCTACGGCTGGAGTTACGATCATCTGGCGGCGATTGAAAACATGGTGCTCACCGTGGGCTTTGCCGTCCTGCTCGCCAGGGCCCGAGGCGCGTGGAAGGAAATTTACGCGCATCTTTTCAGCGCTTCCCTGCTCTACGCCGCCGGTTCCTACATCACCAATCGCGCCATTGACCGCATGGACTATTACACCGGCAGCCCGTTCGATCTGCCTCTAGTGGCTTCCTTCGTGTGGTTCGGCACCGCGGGAATCATGGCGCACCGGCTGAAACCACAGCGCGAAGCGATCTCTTCGCACAACGACCGGTCCAAGAGATGGGCAGCGCTGCTGGCGATGACCGCGGTGTTTTCGATTCCGCTGATGGCGCTCTGGAGCCTGTGGAGCACGCGCAGCCCCTCCGACGTGCGCATGTTCCGCATCGGTGTCACGCAGGTCACGCTGGTCGTGGTAGCGCTGCTGATCGCCTTGCGGCAACGTCTCGTGGATCACGATCGCATTCGTTTGCTGGACGAGTCGCACGAATCGTTCCAGAACCTGAAACATTTTCAAGCCCAGATGGTGCAAACCGAAAAACTAGTCTCGCTGGGACAACTGGCGGCCGGAGCCGCACACGAAATCAACAATCCGCTCACCGGAATTCTGGGCTATTCCGATCTATTGGTGGACGATCCCACGCTCGGTGAGCGTCAGCGCGTGGTGGCCGAAAAAATACGCACGCTTTCGCGACGCATCAAAACGCTGGTCACCAGCCTGCTGAGTTTCGCGCGCCGCGTGCCCACTGAAAAACTGGCGCTCGACCTGAACCAGGTGATTGCCTCCGCGCTCCACCTCAGCAATTTGGACCTGCGCGGAAAACACATCGAAGTGGAGACCTTGGTTGACGAGGATCTGCCGCAGATTCTCGGCGATGCCAATCAGGTGCTGCAGGTCTTTTTCAACCTGATCAGCAATGCAGTGGACGCGCTCGAAGAAGTCGGCGGCGGCAAGCTGGTCATCCGCACCTCACACGCCGATGGCAAGCTCTTCATTGAATTCTCAGACTCCGGCCCAGGCATCAAATCGCCGCAGCACGTCTTCGACCCGTTCTTCACCACCAAACCGGTTGGCAAAGGCACTGGCCTGGGCCTCAGCATCTGCTACGGGATCGTCCAGGAACACGGCGGCCGCATCGAATGCTTCAATCGCCCCGAAGGCGGCGCCACATTCCTGGTCGAATTCCCCGTGAACGCCCTCGATGCCTACCTTTCCAGCCCGCCCCTGGCCACCGCCTCGCAATCCAATTAAACCGCAGCCGTTCCCGGAGAATACCGATCTCCCGATTGGAGCATTGTCCGCCGCCCAGAAGCTCCGTTCGCGGCGATGCGTGCGCACCGCAATCAATTTGGAGTGCGGCGGCTCGCCGCCGCTTTCGCCGAAGCTGAATGCCCTACAACAAACGATCCAGGCGAGGCTTGCCTCGCCCAGCCAGCACCCATCGCACCAACGGGCCGTGTCAGACGCAGCTGCAGCGATCCATCTGATGTATGATCCCGAACCGAGGAAACCAGTTGAATCCGCGCCGCGCACTCTTTCCAATTTGTCTCTGCATTCCGGTCGTTGCGCTGCTATTTTCACTCGCCGCCAAACGCACGACCGCGGACGCCCCCGGAACCACCCTGAAAACCCACGCCGTAGTCCTAATCGTCCTCGACGGCTTCCGCTGGCAAGAAGTCTTCGACGGCCCAGAACACGATCTAATGGACGCAAAACACGGCAACGCGCAAGATGCCACCCAACTACGCAAGACTTTCTGGCGCGACACGCCGGAAGCAGGCCGCGAAGCTCTGTTGCCGTTCCTCTGGACCGTAGTCGCCAAGCAAGGCCAAATTTACGGCAATCAAAATAAAGCCAGCGTCGCCCAAGTCACCAACGGCTACAAATTTTCCTACCCCGGCTACAACGAGATGTCCACCGGCTATCCCAATCCCCAGATCAGCAGCAACGAATTCGGCCCTAATCCGAACGCAACAGTTTTCGAATGGCTAAACAACCAACCGGAATTTCACAATCAGGTAGCGGTCTTCGGCACGTGGGACACTTTCAATGATATTTTTCGCGCTAAAACGAGCGGCCTGCTAGTGCGCGCCGGATGGAATTTGCCCTGGGCCGAACAGCTGACGCCCCGCGAGCAATTACTGAAGAAGCTGTACGAAACAAGCACGCGCGTGGAAGACGACGACGCGCCCGATTCCTTCACCCACGAAGACCTGCTCGATTATCTGCAGGCGCACAGCCCGCGCGCTCTCTTCGTCGGCTACGGCGAAACAGACGATTGGGCCCACGAAGGCAAGTACGACCTCGTCCTGCAAGCCGCGCACGAAGACGATCAGCGCATCGCCGAGCTATGGCGCACCATGCAAGCCAAGCCCGAATATCACGACCAGCTAACCTTCATCATAACCTGCGACCACGGCCGCGGCAGCGGCCTGAAACTCTGGCGCGACCACGACAAAAATATCGCCGGCGCCGAAAACATCTGGATCGCAGTCATCGGTCCGGACACGCCCCCCACCGGCGAAATGACGAACGTCCCCCGCGTAACCCAAAGCCAGATCGCCGCCACCATCGCCGCGCTGCTAGGCCAGGATTATCGCAGCGCGGCGCTGCAGGTCGCCGCGCCGCTGCCCGTTCTGTCGAAGTAAAGGGCGGCCCGGGCGAGCTACAGCAAACCCAGATGATCTGGATATCTGGCTTGCAAAGAACTCACCAGCACATCAAATTCGGGAAGCTCGCGCAGATTCCGCAGCCACGGGTCCTTCACAAAAAACGGCCAGCACGCGAATCCCGTGCTCACGCTTCGTTCCAGCCACTCGAAAGCCTCGGCCGGCCGCCCCAGCACAGCCAGAATGCAGGCGACCTGATAATAGCTATGGTGCGCATGTCCAAACGATTTCGGGCTGGCGCAAGCCCGGTTCAAGAATTCCAGCGCCCGTTCCGGTTTGCCCCGCAGCGCGTGAAACACGCCGTAAAGACTCGCCGTCAGCGGCTCTTCCGGCAACAGCCGCATCGCTTCGTCGAGCAGCGCCTTCGCTTCGTGCCAATCCTCGGCCATCATGGCCAGCTGCGGCGCAAAATAGACATGGTATTTGTTGCCGGGGCTTTCCCTTCGCCAGGCATGGATCTCTTCCCACGCCAGATCGTACTGCCGGCCCCAGACATACACCTGCACGACGCTGTGACTCACTGCTTTCCGCGGATGGAATGGCCGGCCTCGCTCGTACATCTCGCGAGCGTGTTCGAGCAAGCCGATGTGCGCCAGAATTGTGCCCAGGCGATTGTAAGCGTGCGGCAGATTCTTCTGCAGCGCCAGCGCCCGCCGCAATTCGGCGATCGCTTCCAGGTGTTGAAAATTCTTCGAAGGTCCCCACAGCAGAAAGGCCTTCGCCACGTGCCCCTCGGGAAGCTCCGCATCCAATTCCAGCGCGCGTCGGCAGTGAAATTCGGCCTTCTCCAGCCACACGCTCGCCGGATCCACTTCGAAGTGGCGCGTCGCGCATACCAGCGCAAGCGTGGCGTGCGCCAGCGAAAAACCAGGGTCCCGCGTCACCGCGTTGCTGAGCCGCTGTGCCGCTTCGTCGAGCAGCGCCGAATCACCAGACGAACTGAGCCGGTACCCATGCATGAATTCCGCATAAGCGAGCGGATCCTGGCTGTGCCGCGGGCGGCGATTGGCCGTCGCAACATGCAAGGTTCTGTTCAATGCGCCCGCGATTTGCCGTGCGGTCTCGTCTTCCAGGGCGAAAAGGCGGTCCAGGTCGAAATCACGTTTGCGTGAAAAGCAAACCCGCTGCAAATGAGCATCAAACATTTCCAGCGACACGCGACGTTGCCCTTTCGATTCCTGCATCGCGCCGCGCACCACAAACCGGACGCCCAGGCGCGTTGCGATATCCACGGTTGACGCGTCCAGCGGCTGGTTCAGCACCGACGACGTCGGCAAAACATCCACTCCTTGCAGATTTCCCAGCCGCGAAACCAGCGCATCCGCAAATCCCAGGCTCACGCCCTGCTCATCGGATATATTCCCCAGCAGGAGCAGCGGCAGCACGGCGAGTGAAGTGCGTTCACTTCCTGCCGCGGCATGTTCCGCACCGGACTCGCGGGCTGAATTTTGCTGTCGGTCGGATGGTGGAAAGCGCGCATCGATCACGCGCAGCGGGCCAATGAACCGGTATCCCTTGCCGACGACGGTTTCCAGGTAACGTGACCGGGCGGGGTTGTCGCCTAACGCGGCGCGGATTTTGCGCACGATGTTGTTGACGCTGGGCTCAGCATCGATAAAGAGGTCCGAACGCCACAGCTTGCTGACGATGTCCTGACGCGTCACTAATTGTTCGCGCCGGCCCACCAGGAAAATCAGCAACTCCATCGGCTTTTTTTCCAGCTTCACGCGCCGTCCATTGCGACGGAGCTCGTAGCGCCCCAGGTCCAGCTCGATTGTACCGACAGCTCGATTTCCAGCGCGCATTGGCCTTCCTCGCCGGCATTATCCTCTAAGTTTGAATGATTTACGACGATATACAAAAGATATGCAAAGGTTATCTGCTTTCAATTGAATCCGTTCACCAATCGGCGGATTATTCTCGCGGGTCAACATTCCACTTTGGAGGCACAACCGTGAAGCACAGCATCCTTATCACTCTCGGGCTCGTCGGTCTGTTAGGCGCGGCCGGCATGGCCATTTCTGTCGGCGCTCGTCCGGCGGCTTCGGCAAAAAATGCTTTCACTCCCAACGACATTCCCTACGGTCCAGCGCCCGCGTTCATCGCACCGGGCGCGCAGCTGGCCGTGCTGGAGGGCAACCCCGGCGCGTCCAGCGGCGATTACACCGTGCGTTTGAAAATGCCGGCCGGATATCGCATCGCGCCGCACTGGCACCCGCAACGGGAAAATGTCACGGTGCTGTCCGGTACGTTCAAAGTTGGAATGGGCGATCAATTCGACGAGAGCAAAATGGGAGCTTTTCCCGCGGGCAGTTTCGCCTATCTCGATCCGGACATGCACCACTACGCGATGGCCACCGGAGAAGTCGTGGTGCAAGTTCACGGCGCGGCCCCACTGCAGTTCAACTACGTCAATCCCAACGACGATCCCAGCCGCAACAAGTAGTTGCTGGCCGATGCGAACCACGCGCCCTAGCTCCAAATCGCGCACCGTGGCGGGCGGAAGGCGCGCCGATCGATCTCGCACAACAAATTGCAGCTCAACGCCCGCGTCTTCGATCACGTCGCCCGAAGCGAGCCTCGTCCGTCATCATTCAAATGTGTGTTCCGGTCTTTGCACGAAAACCGCCTGCACCCTGTTTTCCGTCCACCAATCCTTCCATATCTGAATATTCTCCTTGCTCAGTTTCGCATTCGCTGGCAGTGGCGGATCCTTCACCATCAATGCCAGCACTCCCATCACGCATTCCTGATACGGATGCGAAGATAACGGCGTGCAAGTCTCCTGCTCAATCTCTCCTTGCACTCCGATTGCACTCGCTCTCCAAATCGGCCGGTACGCTCTTTGCGGCGTCTCGAGATTCTGCAGTTTCCTGGCCATTTCCTCCGTCTTGTCCAATGAATGAATCAGCGCCTCCACCGCCTGCTTGCCGCCGATGAACTCAAGCTTTCGCACCGCTTCGTAAGCGTACTTGCCGCTCAATTCCGATACGATCTGGTCGAACATTTCCCGATCACCCAGCTGCGCCAGCCCCACCTGTGTATTTCCTTGCACGGCCGTCCACAATCCAGGACGATCGAATATCGTTCCGTATCCCACGGCGCCGAAGCCCATCGGGTCTCCCGTCGATGGCCGAGGAAATTGCCATAGGATCGGTAGTGCCGCCTCTCCGCCAAACGCCGCGATGGCTAGAATCGCATCCGGATATCCCCAATCCACTTTCCGCGCTAAGCACTTCAAATACGGATCCGAAACATTCGGATAAACGGGAAACGTAAGTTGTGCGTCCTTGTGACTCGCCAGGTAATCCTTCCACTGCGCCACTCCCTCCAGCGAGTAGTTCGCCTTAGGCAACCCTGGCGCGCGCCGCCGGCTACGAATCGAATCAATGTCGCGCAGCAGCCCCTCGCGCATGTCCGAAGTGTAGTCGCCGAAATCGGTAATCATCGCAGGATCATCCGCGTGCGCCACCAGATATTCGATCAAAGTATGCAGCGCCCGGTCGTCTCCCACAATTGTGAGGTCGCCGAGCGGAGGGTAGGGATGCTTGGGATCTCGCTGCCAATCATCCAGCGCGTCGCGATACTTCTGGTCACCCAGTTTGGCCAGAGCGATCCGTGCCGAGCGCACCCATCGCTGGCAGTAAATGCCCGTCGGCGTATCGATAGGCCAAGCCGCGATCTCACGCAGCGCGGGAATAGCCTCATCGCCGGCCACGGCAGCCAAACCGTAAAGATCAAACGAATATGGCACATCGTAGTTCTCGCAATAGCTCTGCAGCCGCAGCAGCAAAGCCACCGCATGAGGAGGATTCCGGTCTTCACAAGTCTGCGCAAGCCCTGGTGCAACGCCCACTGATGAAATAGAAACCGCCAGGACGGCAAGCTGGAGCCAGACGCAGACCCGCTCGGTACTCTGAGGTTTCATTCGTTGCCTCCGATGCTTCTTCCAGGCAGTCGCATCTCAATGCAGTTAGTACGGAGCAGGTGAAATTCCTTGCAGGTGCCAGTCTATAAGGCGCTCGGCTTGAGACGATAAATATTCTTGATGCGCTCAATCTGTTCTTTGAATTTTGAGTGTACCGCACCAGCGAGTACATTCGCGCGGCCAGGTCTCGCGTTTGCCATGAACTTCCAACGAGTCTTCACATCTCGGATCCGGGTGGTGCAGTCCTCACGAGAAGGTATGCGCATGATTCGTGAGCTTCGCCGCCTATATAGTCTCCCCATGATGTCCAGTGTCCGCAACTTCCCTTCCCCATTTCTGCCGTTTGGAACCGCGCTCTGCAGCGCGGCGCTCCAAGTAAATTGTTGTCGCTGACCTCCTTCCAGCTCCAAGTCCAGCTCTAACTAAAATCGCACTCTCGTTCGGCTAACCCTGTTCCCGCGCGGAACAGCTTCTAAAAAAACAGGAGAGCTCCCATGATCTCGCGCAATCAGCGCATCCGTTCGGAACGAAATGATTTTGAAGCACGTAGCGCCGCACTCTTTGGTCGAAAGCCCACCGCAGGAAAGCAACACACGCAAACCCGCATCCTAGCGCTCCTGGTCAGTCTCTCGCTGGTCGTCCTGTTTATCGCGTTCGGCGCGCGGCACACGATTGCTCAGACCGGCTCGCCTGCAACGCTATCCGGCCAGTTTGAGCGCGAGGCCCGCGGCGACAACACGCTACTTGTTTGGGCGGGAGACAAAGCCCACATCGCTCCGGACTTCGTCGCGGTCATAGACTTCGATCAGCGCTCTCCCAAATACGGCAAGGTCCTGAAGGTCGTCCCACTGACGGGCCCAAACGCCGTCGGCAACGAACCGCATCACGTGGGACTCTCCGAGGATGGCAAGACGCTGGCGCTCGGAGGCCTCCTGAGCGTTTTGCGCGGACAGGACCAGGTCTACTTTTTCGATGTGAGCCACCCGCGCGACCCGAAATTCATTCGTTCCGATAACCCGCCCCACGCCTCAATTGCTGACGAATTCGATTCGCTCAGCAACGGCGGCTTTTTCGGCACCTTTATGGGTTCTCCGGACGGCGCCAACCCCGGACGCTTGGTGGAATATGATGCCAATCAGCATTACGTGCAGGCCTGGCCGCTGGATCCGCCCTCGGATGGGTTCGATCCCCACGGCCTATCCATCGACGAAGCTCACAACATCGTCCTTACCAGCGATTTCATCTGCCCGCTTCATACCTTGAACGTTCCGGGCGGTGACGAAGTCGTGTTGCGCGGCAGCGTTCGCGTGTGGGATTTCGAAAAGCGTTCCATCATTCGCAAAATCGTGGTCGGCGACCCTGCGAATCCCTCCGGCACCATCAACGTGCAGCTAATTCCGGGCGATCCCCAGTTGCGCGCGTTCACCGCGGGCATGGCGGATAACAAGCTCTATCTGCTGGACACTCAAAAAGGCACCGCGAAGCCTGTCTTCGACTTTTCTCCCTTCGCCGTCGAGACTTTCCCCATCTGGCCGCAGCTTTTCCGCATCAACCGCGATGGCACACGCCTTTTCATCACCCTCAACTACGCGGGCAACGCGGGTAAAGTTGTGCAGTTCGACATTTCCCGCCCGGAACATCCGGAGGTGCTGAGTGTTGTCGATCTAGGTCTGGGTTCGGGTCCACACTATCTCGCGCTAACCAAGGACGAAAAGCGCCTGGTCGTCTCCGATTATTTTCTCGTCGAAGATCTCGTCCCAGGCGGAGTGGTGAAGGCCGAGGGCGATCACAAAGTCCATGTGATCGAGCTGGAACGCGATCACATTAAACTCGATCCGCGCTTCGACGTAGACTTCAATCGCGACATCAGCACCGGCCCCGCCCGCCCGCACGGATTCGCCTTCCTTCCGGCAGGCAGCGATGAATAGCGAACGAGCAGCGAGACGGGGATAAACCGGCAGGCGGTCACTGAAGACCGTGAATCCAAATTTGCTGTCCGGTCTTCACACCGCCATCAGCCGGCGCCGCAATCACAATTGCGCGCGCCGCCGCTGATGCTTTCTGGGTTAGGCAACCGAAAACTTGAAAGTCCACGTGCCGTGCCGCCTCAGGGGACAAGTCCCGTCCTCGTACCGCACTTGTCCGCCCGGCACGATAGCAAGATACTTGGTCTCTTTTCGGTGGCTTGTCCTGAAGATTATCGTGCGGATTGAACAGCCGCCACGTTGCACACTGCCTCGCACGCTCCACAATCGGTGCAGTCCTCGGCCTTGACGATGAGCGAACCATCGTCTTTCTTCACGATAGCCTCAACCGGGCATGCCTCAAGGCAGTGATCGTCTTTGTCGCATTTTTCCTGATCGATGATGTACGCCATACAGCCTCCATAAGTCCTGGCATGCTCTCTCCACCACAGTCACGCTCATAGGTTACCGTCGCGGCGAGGATCCGTATGTATCGTCCATCACATAGCCATGTGCCGCAGGTCACTACCGGCTGCCAGCCAACGCCATGAGCCGTCGCCAGGTCAGCGACTAGCTCCCGATAAGTCGTGCGGCATCAATCGGACGAGTACTTTCGGGCGATTCCGCTGGAAGCGTATGCGCCTCAGTTATCGAACGTCCGGCACTGCGCAACTGTGGCGTTTGTGAACGCCGCTTTGACCTCAACGCGAAAGCCCTCGGCTGCGGTGCGGAGCAGAAACTCCGATCTCGCACGGCGAATTCCTACTCAACACCCGCGAATTCGATCACATCGCCCGCGACAGCTCTCAGGTGGACTCGGCTACAACCTTACGGTGCCTCCGCGCGCATGTTGGGCGTCAGCATGATGACTTCGCCGTGGGCACCACGAATTAAATCCATCACTTGAGCCACCGCTTGGAACTGAACGGCGGGATCTCCCTCGACGTACACCGACCAGTCCGCGCGCCGCGCAAACTCGTCTTCAAGCGCGCGCGGCAGTTCCTCCGCTGTGATTGGCCTCGAGTTCAGGTACAGCCTGCCGCTTGCGTCCACGTAAACCAACAACCCCGTCTCCCGCGAGTCAGACCTCGCATGAATGACGCCGGGCCGCAGCAAGCGCGCAGGAATCCCACTGCTTCGCCCATATCCGCCGAGCATTAGTGCGGCATTTGTCAGGAAGAGAACAAGATAAGTCACCGCGTAGAGGTATCCAAAGTTAGGAAGGCTCGACTCCGGCCCCATCAGGTGCAACTTCCGTCGGGCCGACTCGCGCTCCGCGCGCAGCGTATCGAAAATCGCGAGGCTCTGCCCGCGCGTCACGTGCGCCGAATCCGATGCGAGCGAACCCACCAACAGCAGCGCAAAACTGATTCCAACCAGCACACAAGAAACCAGCAGGGCCCCGGCGCGGATCCAGCCGCCACGTGCGTAGTCGCTCTTATCCGTCGAAACCCGCAGCCGCGGGTGGAATGCCTGAAGGCAGGCCGCGCCAGGGAGGATTTCCACATCGAGAGTGTAAAGGCCCGAGCTGCTATCGAAAGCGCCGAGGTAATCGCCTGTGATGGGGCGAGTTGGCTCGCTGCCCCAGCGATTGCGCCAATCATCCGTCCAGCTGGTGCTAACGCGTCCATCCCGGTAAAGCCACCAGCGCTCCTGAATCACTTTGTAAGCTTCGCACTCGGGATTATTCCCGTATGGATAGCCATCCAATTCGATCAAGAGATCGTAATCAGTGTTGAGATTGATCGGGAAACTGCCGGTCCTGACATGTCCAGGCTCGAGCGAAACGGGCATATCCACCGCGACCCAGGTGCGGGTCGCAACCCAATGATTAAAGGCAGGAAACAACAGGAGGCCCGCGCAAAGTAAGGAGGCGCTAAGCCCTATGCGCGCGGCCGTGGGCGTCCGCATATCTAATTGTGACTCCAGCGTGAAGCCGAAAGTTCCCCGTGCGGCGCAGAATCACAGTCCCCGGTAGTCGAACTTGAAAACTTGGCTCAATCTCGCACGACAAATTGCAGCTCAACACCCGCGACTTCGATCACATCGCCCGAAGCCAGCTTCGTCGGATGCGTGATCGGCGTGCCATTCACGCTCGGCACCTTGTCGGCCGGGCCGATGTAATACGAATCATCATCGCGGCGATTGATCTGAGCGGCGGCTTTCGGCTTGAACCAGCCTTTCAGCTTCACCGTGGCCATCGCGGATTTTCCTACGACGGTAAGCTTGTCCGTCAGCGTGTATTCGCTCCGGTCCGTGCTGCCTTTGAGCACGACGAGCGTCGGCAATTTCATCCGCCCCGGCGCGGGCTGCGCACTCTCGCCCACCGCCGCCACTTGCCGCAAAAACTCCCGGCGATCTTTCGTATCCAACATCACAGTCTCGTTGATTTTCGGCACGGCGAGTTTCACCGTGGCATCATCTAGCTTCGTTGCGCGCACCTCGACCGAGTCTGTCACGACAATAGTGTGCTTGCCGATACCCACCGAATCTCCGGGCTTCAGCGTCACCATCTTCACGCGCTGACCATTCACGAACGTCCCATTCAAGCTGCCGAAATCCTGCAGCATCAAGCGGCCGTCTTCGTGAAACACGCGCGCGTGGTAGCTGGAGATCGCCGGATTATCAATGACGATGCCGTTGTCCGGCGAGCGCCCGATGCTCACCTCCTGCTGCCCCACCGCTACTTCCTTCAATATCGCAGTCTCGAACTTCAAAACCAGCTTGGACATGGGAACGCCCTCCCTATCAAGATGCATCCTCGGATGCCTTAAACCATCGGCCGATCTTGCTCAACGCGCCAGCTGCCTTCGGCGCGTAGCGCAAGACAATCGCAGTAATGTTGTCGCCACCGCCCGCATGATTCGCCTGCTCTACCAGCGAATCGGCGGCCTCTTGCGCGCCCGTCGCTTCCTGCAAGATCCCGGCGATCTGCGGCTCGGAAAGCTCGCGAAATAATCCGTCGGAACAAAGCAAATACGTGTCGCCCTCGCGCAAAAGCTCCTCGGTGACTTCCACATCCACGTTCTGCTCCACGCCCAACGCTCGCGTCAGCACGTTCTGCATCCGGCTGCGCCCCGCTTGTTCCAGCGTGATGATTCCACGCCGCACCTGCTCGGCCACGAACGAATGGTCTTCGGTGAGCTGGCTCAACTGCTCGTCACGAAATAAATAAGCCCGGCTGTCGCCCACGTGCGCGATGCACGCACGGTCTTCCAGAAAGCGCACGGCCACAATCGTCGCGCCCATGCCCTTCCCGCTCTTGCCATCCGAAGCCTGCGCGGCCTGATAAATTTCCTGATTGGCCAGGCGAATGGCGCTCGCCAAGCGATTGCATACGTCACTCACGCCCTCGATCTGTTTGCCGAAAACGGCCAGTGCCGCATCGGCCTGCGCGTCGCGGCAATGCGTCACGGTGATTTCAGTCGCCAGGCGGCTGGCCCGTTCGCCCGACTCGAGGCCACCCATGCCGTCCGAGAGAACGAACAAGTCCAACTCCGGCGCCAGCCGGAAGCTGTCTTCATTGTTCTCGCGAACACGCCCTGTATCGCTGCGCGCGCCAACTTCCATCACGCTTCCCCCACGCTCCATTGCACCCTATTGCGAATGAAGCGTCGCTTTTGCGAATTCTTGCGTGGCCCCGGAAATCTTTTGGCTACGACTAGGTCGGATCGAACCCTTGCTTAGTCCTTCTGTTTCGAACCGCCCATGGGATTGCTCACCTGATGCACGTTCGAAAAACCCTTCGCTTCCAGCCGCTCGGTCACCCCGCTGACGCGCTTCGCGTCAATCGGCCCGCAAAACAGGGCATAAAATTTCGCGGAGCCAAAGGTTCGCGTCGCGATGTATGCCGGCAATTGCATGCCTTCGATCTTATTCGCCGCGGTTTGCGCCTTGTCCTCGCGCTCGAATCGCCCCACCCACAGGTATGTGGAGTTGGTGACCACAGAATTGGGTCCCTGCCCCTGCGCGGAGTATGACGTCGCGGCGTGAAGATTTTTCCGCACCGGCCCGGTCTCCATCCGCGGAAAAACGTCCGGCACGGCAGGCTTCACTGGTTCCGGCGCCAGAGTCTTCGCATGGGCGACGGGCGCAGGCTTCGTCACTGGTGCTTTGGCCGCCACCACCACTGGCGCAACCGGCGTTACGGGCGGAGGCGCGGGAATCTGATACGCGAAATCCGGCGGTTTCGGTGGCGCCGCGGCCTCGGGCGGTGCAATGCGATTCGCTGCTTGCTCTACTCCCAGCCAATGCAGTGCGCTGAGCGCGCCGATTACCAACAGCGCTCCGAGCAAGATCCATACGACCGGCGAAGTGCGCCGCGCCGTCGGCTGCGGTATTGCGGCAGGGACCGCAGCGGCGCGTGGCACGGCTGTCGAGCTGTGAGTCAAATTTGTGGTCGAAGTGCCCAGCGGCCGCGGAGGCGGCGCTGCGGGCGCGCCCGAACGCAGGCTCGATTCCAGCTCGGCGATGGATTGAAAACGCTTCGCCGGCTCCTTCTCCAGGCACTTCAGAATCGCGCGCTCGGTAGCGACTGGAATATTCGGCTCGATTTCATGCGGCGGCGGAGGCTCTTCGCGCATTTGCTTCAACGCCACCGCAATCGAATTGTCCGCGGTGAAGGCCGGCACGCCAGTGAACATTTCGTACAGCATCAATCCCAGCGAATAAATATCCGTGCGGTAATCCACCGGCTTGCCCGCCACTTGTTCCGGCGCCATATACGCCGGCGTGCCCACCATCGAGCCTGTCAGGCGAGTGCCCGCTTCCATGGAGCGCGCGATGCCGAAATCCATGATCTTCACGTTGCCTTGCGCATCAATCATCACGTTTTCCGGCTTCAAATCGCGATGCACGATTCCCTGCGCGTGCGCTTCTTTCAGCCCCGAGCAAATCTGCAGCGCCAGGTCCGTCGCTTTTCGCTGCGGCAGGCCGCCAAAGCGATTCAGCACCGAACGCAGGCTCTCGCCTTCCACAAACTCCATCGAGGTGTAGGCGATTCCGGCGGCGCGATTGAATTCATGTACGCGGCAAACATTCTTGTGCGTTATTTTCCGCGCGAAGAGCAGCTCATTTTTGAAGCGATCCATCATGGCTTGATCGGAAGCAATCTCAGGCTTCAAAAGTTTCAAAGCCACCGTCTCGCCGGTTTCGCGATCGCGCGCTTTGTAAACGTTGCCCATGCTGCCGTGCCCGGCTTCGCCCAGAATCTCGTAGCGCACGCTAAGCGCAGCTAGCGCCGCAGGGCTCAGCGATGGGCTCGCCGCAGCCGACGCCGCCACGTCGTCCGCGAGCACCGCCGCGGCATCTGGCACGTCGCTCAGCAGGACGGTATCCCGATGACCCGCCGTGCGTGCCGGTGCATCCGTGTCAGACGAGCCGGACGTGCCTCGTCCCGAAGCACCCGGCTGAGGTGCGCCCGGTTTTGGAATGCCCGACTTCGGATTGATCGTTTCGGTCATATCCGTACCATATAGAGTAAGAGAGAAGCGCGCCGCGCGGTGCGCGACGAAGGGCAGGTGTAGGGAAAGAGTATCGGGTCGCGGGAGGCCCCGACATGCACAAATAGCCGCTATTTCAGCGCAGAAATCGCGGCATGGCCTTCGCCGCGTTGCAAGACCCAAAAAGTACAGCTAATCGTTTGAGAACAGCCGCGCACTCCGCCCGACCAGCCAGCCCGCGCCATGTCCCATACTGTGTTAGACCAGACGACGTACGGGCCCCTTCCCGGACGGCTGGGAAGGAGCTGGCATGGCAGAGCCAACGATTGCGCCCACCGCAGTGTCCACAGTAGTGCCTGCAGCCGAACAGACTGGCCCTGCGCCCACCGCGAATATCATCGCGTCCATGCTCCAGGCCGCACCCAAGACCAGCGACCTGATATTTTCACCCGGCCGCGCTCCGCAGGTGGAAGTTCACGGCCAGCTCATGCAACTCAAAATTAAAGGCGTCGGCGTGCTCAGCTCGGAAGACACCGCGCGCATCGCCGCAGACCTAATCGGGCGCAACACTTTCGCGGTGCAAAAACTGAAGGACGAAGGTTCCTGCGACATTTCCTACAGCGTGGCAAAGCTCTCGCGCTTCCGCGTCAACGTCTTCACCCAGCGCGGCACCTGCGCGATCGTCATGCGCGTAATTCCCACCAGCGTGCCGGATTTCAAGACGCTGCATCTTCCCGAGCAATTGATTGACGCGGCCCAAGTGCGCCCCGGAATCGTGCTGGTTACCGGGCCGACCGGCAGCGGAAAATCGTCCACGCTCGCGGCGTTCGTCAACAATATCAACGAGGAAAAGGCCTGCCACGTCATCACCATCGAAGACCCGATCGAATTCCTGCACCAGCACAAACGGGCCACCATTCATCAGCGCGAACTCTACAGCGACACGCCCAGTTTCGCGCTCGCCCTGCGCGCCGCTTTGCGCCAGGCGCCGAAACTGATCCTCGTCGGCGAAATGCGCGACAAGGAAACCATTGAAGTCGCGCTAGAGGCCGCCGAAACCGGCCACATGGTGTATTCCACGCTGCACACCATTGACGCCTCCAAAACCATCGAACGCATCGTCGGCGTCTTCCCCAATTCCGACCAGCCCGCCATCCGCGGACGCCTGGCAAAATCTTTCCGCTACATTATTTCGCAGCGCTTGATTCCCCGGGCCGACGGCAGCGGCCGCGCCGCCGTCTTCGAAATTCTGAAATCCACGCTGCGCACGCGCGAATACGTGCAAAAAGGCGAATCCGAAGGAAAGTCCCTGCTCGATGCCATGCGCGACGGCGCCGAAGAAGGCATGCAGTGCTTCGACATCGAAATCGAAAAACTCATCCGCTCGAAAGTGCTGGATATCAACACCGGCCTCTCGTACTCCACGAACGAAGGCAATTTGCGGCTGCTGCTGGCCGATCTGCTGGAGGACCAATCGGGCGCCATCCCCTCGGCCGGGCGCAATTCCGCCGCGAAATCAGGCGCCAGCGAAATGGAAGAAATGATCGAACGGTAGCTCGCCTCAATCTTTTGACTTCGATTTTGGATTTGACTCTGTAGGGGCCGGTCCCGCATTCCGGGACCGGGCACCGATGGCTCGCCGCTGCCGCCCCGCTCGCAGGTGGTCGGAATCGAAAAATCACGTTAATATTTCTACGTATGCCCACTGCGACCCCAAACACCCGCGATGTAATCAACGATCTCAACGCCCTCGCTGCCACCGCGAAATCCGCGCTGGACCTGATGGAGGGCATCACCAAACTCCTGCACCAGAAAATGCTGCGTTACAACTGGGTCGGCTTTTACATGCTCGACAAAGAAGGCAAGCAGGACATGCTCGTCCTCGGCCCCTTCCGCGGCACCATGACCCCGCACACGCGCATTCCCCTGAATCAGGGCATCTGCGGCGCTGCTGCCTCCACCGGCAAGACCATCGTCATTGACGACGTCAGCGCCGACCCGCGTTACCTGGCCTGCTCCCTCGAAACCAAATCCGAAATCGTCGTCCCCGTGTTCGTCGCAAAGAAAGTTGTCGGCGAACTCGACATTGACAGCCATTTCCTAGCCGCCTTCTCCCCCGAAGATCGCACCATCTGCGAACACGCCGCCGCAGTCCTCGGCCGCTGGCTGGAAAAGCACGCCTGAAAATGCCAGGTAGCACAGCCCTGCCTGCGGTAGACGGGCAATCTTGCGTGTGCACCCTCTTTTGACTTTGGATTTCGAATTTGGATTTTAGATTTGGATGGCGGCTCTGCGGAGCAGCGCACACGGGCCCGCACGATCGCTAGCGAAACATGCTTGTCCTGAGTAACGGCGCTTCACGCTGCCTTTTCATCAGGCTGCGCGAAGCGTCTCGATGGGATCAATTTGCGTGGCGCGCCAGAGCGGAACCGCCGCTGAGAGCAATACGATCAGGAATGCGGCCAATGCCGCAGAGGAGAAAACGACTGGATCGTGGGTAGAGACGCCGAAGACCAGGCTGTCGAGCCATCGCGATGTGCCCCAGCATCCCACGAGCCCTACCATTAGCCCAATCACGCCCAACCTTGCGACTTGCCTTCCCGTGCGACGCAAGATGGCAATGGTCCCCGCTCCCATTGCCATACGAATGGCGATCTCCTGCCTGCGGCAACTAACCCAGTAGTTGAAAACGCCGTAGCAACCGATGCTGGCCAGGATCACCGCGATCCCGGCGAAGAGAACCAGCAGAAGCGTGGTGAAGCGCCGTTGTACCAGTGTGGCACCGAGCCAAGCATCGGCGGTTTTCAACGACTGAATGGGAACGTTGTCGTCAACGGAAGTCAATGTTTGCCGCACGGTCACAATCATGTTCTCCGGGTTACCTTTGGTCCGTATCATCACAACCATTGCGGCGTCCACCCGCTGAGCGGCCGATAAGTACATCTCCGGCAACGGCGGGCTGTCCAATCCTATCTGCGGCACATTGGCCGCGACACCGACGATTTCAACGACGGGGCCTTCCATAAAGGGTCCGCCGACTTTAACGTGCTGGCCGAGAGCGGCACCAGGGTCCTGCCACCACGCACGCGCAATCTCCTCATTGATCACCGCGACCATCGAGCCACCCGCCGTATCCTCATCGGACAAAGCGCGTCCGGCTAGGAGCGGCATGCGCATCGTCTGGAAGTAGGCCGTGTCAGCCATATTTACCAACGTCACAGGCATATCCTGCGGACTAGGCGTAGGTTCCTCGACGACCGAATACCACCAGTCCCGGCAGTCGCCTGCCGCCGGAGGACAGTTCACTGCACCTACCGATTCGACTCCCGGCTGCGCGCGAAGTGCTGCTTCAAGGCGCGCATAGAAATCGAGAATGGCCCCCTCACTTTTGTAAGGTACAGGTGGCAATTGCAGCTCGAGCGCGAGCAAGTGCTTGGGCTCAAATCCTGGATTCAAGTTTTCTGCGGCCCACAAGCTCCGCAGCAGGATTCCTGAAGTAAAAAGCAACACGACAGCCGCCGCGATCTCCGCGATGACAAGGCCTCCACGCAGCATGTGCCCTATCCGGCTGGTGCCAGCCCCGGTGCTGCTCTCCTTCAGCAGAATCGTCAGATTCACCTTTTCTGAACTAACCAGGGGTACGAGCGAACACACCATTGCCACGGCCAGCGTCAGCGCCGCTGCGAAGATCAAAACCGGTAGATTTAGATTGGCTTCTGAAAGCCGCGGAATATCACGCGGCCCCAGCACCTCTATCGTGCGCAACCCAAAACCTGCGAGTGCGATTCCGAAAGCACCGCCCACGATTGTAATGAGTACGGTTTCCGTGAGTAGCTGCCGTGCAAGCCTTCTCTGCCCCGCGCCAATTGCGGTCCGAATCGCCATCTCGCGCGCGCGGGTGGTCATGCGAATAAGGAAAAGGCCGCCGATGTTCGCGCAGGCCAGAACCAAGACTAGGCAAACCGAAGCCATCAAGAGGACGAACACGTGCCGTAGGTCGCCCGCTCGGTGCTCAGTGAGGAGTTCGGCAAACGCGCGATGGTCGCTTTCAGGGCCCGGATCTGCCTGCGCGAGCCGCTGCATAATCGTGTCCAAGTCCGAGCGCGCCTGGGACAGTGTTACTCCAGGCTTGAGCAGCGCCAGAACGCGCATCGAGTCGTGTGCGTCGCGCTTTGAGGCCTGCGCAATGGATGGGCGGTATGGAAGATAATAATCGACGGGCGGAAGGAAGAACGCAGGATCTCGGGCGAGTACGCCGATCACAATGTGTGAGGTTCCATTCAGGGTCACCGTCTTGCCAATGATCTGGGGATCGGCTGCGAGGGTTTCGGCCCAAAAAGTCCTGGTCACCACGACGGTCGCAGCAGCCTGCGTTTCATGATCGCTGACGGCAAACAGCCGACCCATTATTGGACGAGAGCCGGTGAGGCTAAAAAATTCGTTCGTGACGACACCGGCGTGTGTGAGCACGGCCTGACCGCGGCCTGTGAGCGTCAGATCGGCCTTCTCGAAGGCAGCCATTGACTCGAAGGAGTGATTCTCCATCCGCCAGTGCTGGAAATTGATCCAGGTTACGCTAATGCCGGTGGCTTTTGCGGAGGACTCGCCGAGCCACACCAAACGCTCGCCCGAGGGGAAAGGCAGCGGCTTGAGAAGCACCGCATACACCGCGCTAAAAATGGCGGTGTTCGCGCCGATTCCGACAGCGAGCGTCAGAATCACGACGAGCGAGAAGACGCGCGCTCTCCAGATACCTCGCGCCGCATAGCGCAGGTCTTGAAGGAGCGATTCAAACGCAGGGAATTCCCACGATTGATAGCTTCGATCGCGCACGCTAGTCGCGTTACCAAAGTGGCGCCGCGCCGCGGCACGCGCCTCTTCCGGCGGCATGCCTCGCTCCAGATTCTCATCGATCAGGAATTGAAGATGGGCATCCATCTCCTGCTGCAGTTCGTCGGCGAGATTCCGCCTTCTTCCGAACGCACTTGCCACCTTCGACCACCATTGGCGCATGAAATCAACTCTCCGTTGCCAGAACCCTTGCCATGGCTAGCGCAAATCGCTGCCACTTCGACGTTGCTTTGACGAGTTGCTTGCGCCCCGCCGTCGTCAGGCCGTAATAACGGGCGCGGCGCCCGTTGGGCGAAGTTTTCCACTGCGGGGAAATCCATTTGCGCTGCAGAAGACGTTGCAGCGCAGGGTACAGGGAGCCGTTGTCGACGAGAAACTGACTGTCGGACTGTTGTTGCAAGTGCTGCGAGATGCCATACGCGTGGTTAGGACCCAGCTTGAGACTTCGGAGGATCAGCACTTCAAGAGTTCCTTGGAGCAATTCGAGGCTGTCGTTGTCAGGTAGACTGTCTACGGTAGACATTCTATCTGTATACGACAGGAATAGACGGCTGTCAAGCGAGCCTACCTAGTCCAACTTCCAACGCGCTGAAGCGTATTTCTCACTACAAAAAAGGCACCTGACCAGCTCTACCACGACGCCGGCCAAATCGCGGCACCGGTTACTTCGCGGGCGGGTGGCGCACCCTTCCACACCACCCAAACGAACGCCTTTGAATTTCCGGGTGCCGCGCTCCCGCCGCAGGTGAGGGTGCGACTTTAGACGCTACGCCATCAATCACCATGGCGAGTCCCACTCGCGGATCGAAAAGAGTGGGGTTCACGGCGTGCGTCGATAACGAACTACGCGTATCTTTCGCGACTCGGGAGCTTCACTCTTGTCAGCCAGAAGTCATTGATGCTTTCCACCATGGACTCAAAGGCGGCCAGCTGCACCGGCTTTTTAAGGTAGCAGTTCGCATGCAGCTGATAGGTTTTCAAAATGTCCGCTTCGTCGTCCGAAGTAGTCAGAACGACGACAGGGATAGTTTTCAAGTTGTGATCACTCTTGACCCGGGCCAGCACTTCACGCCCGTCCATTCGCGGCAGATTCAGGTCCAACAAGATCAGGTCTGGACGAGGAGCCGTTGCATAGGCCCCATCGTTGGTCAGAAATGCCATCGCATCCATGCCGTCCACAGCAACGTGCAACTGCAGGGGCAATTTGCTGGTCTGAAAGGCTTCTCGGGTCAGGCGCACGTCACCCGGACTGTCTTCAACCAAGAGAATTTCTAGTGGCATATAATTTCCTCCCGCTGACGAAACCGGATAGCTGCGTGTTGCGGAACAAATCGGAAGGGGCCTTCAGTTTGACCTCTATGACGGCAAAGTCAATAGCCGCGAACGAACCTCTCGCGCTGCAGTCAACCAGCCGGCTATGCCAGCAACCGGAATTCATACAGGCTCCGGCATCCCTTCGCTGCCAACGGATTGTTAACTTCTCCTTCGGTCCGAAGAGATTTGATTTTGTCTTCATACGCGTTGCGTGAGTTGCGGCAATTTGACTTTAGTCAGCCAGAAATCGAGTGTATTTTTCATCAGCTCTGCGAATCCCTCCCACTCCCCGGGCTTCCGAAGATAGCAGCTCGCCTGAAGTTCATAACCGATTTCCACGTCCGCTTGCGCGTCGGAGGTGGTCAGAATGACGACGGGAATGCTTCGCAGCGTGGCATCTGCCTTGATGCAGGCCAAGAGTTCCCGCCCATCCATTCTCGGCATGTTCAGGTCGAGCAGGATAAGAGCCGGTCGCGGAGCATCGGCGTGGATTCCCTCGCGCCTCAGATAGGCCAACCCATCAACGCCATCGGTTGCCACGCTCAAATTGATGGCGAGTCTGGATTCGTGTAGGGCCTCCCGAGTCAGGCGGACATCGCCTTCGCTATCGTCAATCAAGAGCACCTCTGTGGACATACTGTTTGCTCCGGTTGAGTAAATGGCGGTCGAACGCCATGGAAATAATTCGGAAGGGAGTCCCAGTGTGACGTGATTGCGAGCGAAGTCAAGTAAGGCGCTTGAAATTCCGAGGATCTAGTTAACACGATTGCAGCCCGGGATAGTTCCCGGCTCGTTGCGCCGTCGGACAGTTGTGGGCGGGTGGCTTACTTCGCGGCGGCGGTTTCTGGTGCCTGTGGCTGGGATTGCGGCTGCAGTTCACGCGCTTGCGCCAGGAGTTTTTTCAGTTTGCCTTCGATGGAGGCATCGCCGATGTGTTCGTCTTGTAGGACGCCTTCGGCGTCAATCGTGAAGGTGTGCGGGATCGCCTCGACGCCGAACAGCTTCGAGATCGGCGAAGTAAAACCGCCGTCGCGATATTGTGCCCAGGTCATGCCGTTCTCGGCGATGAACTTTTTCCATTGCTCTTCGTTCGCATCGAGGCTCACGCTGAGCACCACCAGCGGCTGGCCGTCAAATTTTTTGGCGATGTTGCGCAGATGCGGCAGAGCTTCGCGGCAGGGGCCGCACCAGGTGGCCCAGAAATCCAGCAGCACGACTTTGCCTTGCAGGTCGTCCATGGAGATGTGCTGGCCGTCGAGCGTGGTGACGGTGAAAGCCGGGGCCATGCGCGCTCGGGCGAGTTCGGGATTGCTGATGTAACGCAGCGCGCGCTGGTGGTTGGGATCGTCCGGCTTCTCCATTTTTGCAAAATCCTCGAATCGTGCTTTGGCGGCCTCGTCCTGGTGGAGCTGCGCGAGCGTCTTACCATCTTGAAAAAGCGCGTCGGGAAATCCGGGATAGACCGCGACCGCTTTCGTGAATTCATCGTGGGCGCGCGTGTAGAACTCCTCTTTGTGCTTCTGCGTGGCTTCGCGGACCAGGATCACGCCGTATTCATAGTGCGCGATGGCGGTGGCGCGGTCGCCTTTCGCGTCGGCAACCATTTCCTGCGCGGCAAGCTCGGCGGATTTCCAGTCGTCGAATTCGATGCCGAGCCTGAGCATCTGTTTCTGGCAGGCGTAGCAGTGGCCACCGTCCTGCTTGTCGGCTTTCTTGAACTCGCCCAGCGCGGCGGCTTCCATGCGTTCGCGCAGCAGTTGCACGGCGGTTTCGTACGTCTTCAGGGCTCTTGCGTCGGTAGGCTTGACGTCGGTGGGCTTGGGGTCGGCGGTTTGCGCGCGTGCGGGAGAGAGGATGCAAGCCAGGGCCAGCGTGACGAGGGCGATGCGCATCGGGTGCCTCCCAAGGCTGCGACGGTTGAGCGTCATGCACTGCTGGGTTAACTGGCGCATTGGTACCATTGGATGGCCGGATGGGTCAAGTGTGTTTCATGGGGTCGGTATTGTTGCGATCGGCTGCCAGGCCGGTTGGCGGCACGAAAAACGCTATTCGGCACAGTGGCGCTCGCTTGTGCCGCATTCAAGAATGGCACGGTTTTTTTCCCCAATTGGAATTCAGGCGGGGCGCCAGACGAAGCGATGGCCCGATCTGGATGCCGCCGCTGATCGCCTTTCTCAATGAAACAAATGATTTAACTCGAAGCGAGTGTTCGCTCTTCAACATTGGAAATCTTCGCCTGGCTTTGGCACCGATTTTGCACAGTTCCCTTCCCGCGAGGCGTTTTAGAGTCCTGAATTGAAGATTTGGTTTTCGTACCGACGCCCGGCAAGAACTCGAGCGAAGCAATGTTTTCCTGATTGCCGAGTTCTCCCAGCCCACTCACGATCGCGTCCTTAGCGATCAACGATTTAGTCACCGAGGATCTAGGGGATTCTCGTTCTCGTTTCCTCAGCCGAGCAATTGACCTGCGCTGCGTGTTGCTCCGCGGCAGCGAATAGGAGAATTAAATGAGTAAGCTTATGGTTCGTTTCTTCGTGGTCCTGGCGCTCCTGGCGACTGGCGTGATTGGCGGATGCGGCCGCGAACAAACTCCGGCGGTGCCGCCGGTGGTCGTGAGCACAGTGCCGGCAAACGGCGCAGCGGGCGTGGCTCTTTCGTCGGTCATCACGGCAACGTTCAACGAGACGATGAACCCCGCGACCATCACCAGCGCAACCTTTACTTTGACTGCGCCGGGCGGACTGGCGATCTCGGGCACGGTGGTCGGCTCGGGGCTTACGGCGACGTTCACTCCCATGCTGCCACTGGCTAGCAGCACCCTCTATACCGCGACGATTACCACCGGAGCGCAAAGCAATTTGGGCATCGCGCTGGCTGCGAATTACGTGTGGACTTTCACGACGGGTTTTGTGCCGGTGGTGACTTCTACAATTCCGGCGAATGGCGCTGCCAATGTCCCACTGAACCAGAAAATCACCGCCACCTTCAATCAGGCGATGAATCCCGCAACGATCACCGCTGCCGGAACGTTTACGGTGGCTGTGGCGGGCGGGGGAGCTGCGGTCGCGGGAACTGTGACGTACGTGGCTGGCGCCAACACGGCGATTTTCACTCCTACGATGAACCTCGCGCCGACAACTGTTTATACCGCAATGATTACGACAGCCGCGCAAAGCGTCGGCGGCATCCCGCTCGCGGCCAATCATTCCTGGACCTTTAGCACCGGCATCGCGATCAACAGCACCGCGCCGACCGTGATTGCCACGGTTCCGATCGCGGACGCGATAGACGTTCCGACGAACACGATGGTTACTGCGACATTCAGTAAGGCGATGGACCCATCCACGATTACGGCGACCGGAACGTTCACACTCGCCGTTTTCGGAGTTGGAGGCGCGGCTGTGCCGGGAACTGTTCAATACGCTGGCGCGATCGCGACATTTACACCCACCAATGCGCTGACCGCCGCAACGGAATACACCGCGACAATCACCACGGCGGCGAAGGATCTTACTGGAAACGCCCTGGGCGCAAATTACGTTTGGAGCTTCACCACCGGAGCTGGCCCCAGCACCACTCCGCCGACTATCACACTCACCAGTCCCGCCGACCTGGACACGGGCGTGACGCTGAACGCGGCGGTGAACGCCACCTTCAGCGAGGCGATGAATCCCACCACTCTGCTGGCGCCGGGAACTTTCACCGTGGCTGTGAGTGGAGTTGGGGGCGCGGCGGTCACCGGAAACGTAACCTACGACCCTACCAGCGATACAGCTACGTTCACGCCGCTGGCGAATCTTGCGCCCAGTACAAATTACACCGCGACGATCAGCAACGCGGCGACAGATGTATCCGGCGATCCCTTAATCGCCGGAACGACACCGAATCCCTGGAGTTTCATGACCGGCACCGCCCTGGGACAGCTCCCGCCGGATCTTGGAACGGCCGCGACTTTCGGTTCACTGGGAGGCAATGCCGGCATCACCAACCAGGGAATCAACACGGTGATTAACGGCGACATCGGCACCACCGGCGCTTCCACGTTGGTCACGGGATTCAACGATGCAGGCGTGGGATGCGTATACACCGAAACGGGCAGCGACATCGGAATGGTCAACGGAAATATTGACACTGCACCGCCGCCGCCGACTGGCACATGCCTGGAAGAAGGAACCGCTGCGACATTTGCCATTGCGCAGCAGGCAGCTTTGGATGCGAACGCGGCGTACCTCAGCTTGACTCCAGCGTCACGTCCTGGCGGTACCGATCCGGGCGCTGGGCAACTGGGCGGGCTCACTCTGCCGCCGGGCACATACCAGGCAGCCCTCGGTTCGTTCCTGATCACCGGCTCGGACCTGACTCTCGATGCGCAAGGCAATGCCAACGCTGTGTGGGTCTTCCAGATGGCCAGCACTTTGACCGTCGGTGGTCCTGGAGCTCCACGCAACGTGATTTTGATCAACGGTGCGCTGGCCCAGAATGTTTTCTGGCAAGTGGGCAGCGCGGCCACGATCAATCCCGCGGGTGGAGGAACGATGGTGGGCACCATCATCGCTTCGCAGGGCATCACCTTCTCCACTCCCGGCAACGCCACGGTTACCACGCTCAACGGCCGAGCGCTCTCGCTGAACGCGTCGGTGACGATGGTGAACACCGTCATCAATGTGCCGGCGCCGTAAACCGGATCAGTTTCGCGATGCGCGCCGTCCGCCGGTGCTAACGAATGCGCGCACGACGGCGCTGAAGAAGAAGCAGAACAGACTGAACAGCAACTCGAGGGTCCTGGACCCATCTTGCAGCGAGCAGCCGGGTTTGAGGGGGCAACAATGAATCGAGCAGCGCGATTGATCGCTACAGTAGCGACAGCTTTCCTGCTGGTACCCGCGCTTCTTGCGGACGACACCACCAAGCCGAAAGCGAAAGGCAACGACGACGCTGCCGCATCCAGCAGCGCCTTCAGCACGGCTACGTCCGCCACGGCAAATGCGCCCGGTGCACCCAGCCTGAGTCTGCCTTCGGACGCGTCCAAGTCGCCCGCCGACGCCCAGCCCCAGCCGGACGCTGCTCCCCCGGTATCCTCAGCTTTCCCCGCGCCGCCGCAAGACAGCTCCGGCTCCATGGGCGCGATGCATCGTTGGGACGACCCGGAAGGTTACACGCCGAAAATCGAGTGGTTCCTCGGCTACTCTTTCTGGCGCGCCACTCCCACGTCCAACGGCAATCGCATCGGCTACTTGCACGGCGGCAGCACCTCGGTCGCCTACAACTTCAACAGGTACGTCGGCATCGTTGCGGATTTCGCGGGCTTCGACAACAGCAAACTCACGCTCTTCGGTCCCACCGGCAGCGAAACCTTAAACGCCGGCGGAAGCGTTTACACCTTTATGGTCGGCCCGCGCCTCTCCTACCGCAAATATGCAAAGTTTACCCCGTACGCCCAAGTGCTGGGCGGAGTCGTGCACGCGAGCTCGGTTACAGTGAATGGATGCACCGCAGATCCCAGCTGCACGCCCATCGGCGCGGACACCACGTTCGCGGCCATGGCGGGCGCCGGGTTCGACTTCAACATCACCCATCGCATCGCACTGCGCCTGCTCGAAGCGGATTTTCTGCTCACTCATTTCCGTGATCCGATCTCCGCCACCGGCGTATCCCGCGGATGGCAGGACAACACGCGACTCTCCACCGGAATCGTATTCCGCTTCGGCGGCAATCCTCCGCCACCGAGCGCCCCACTCGGAGCCAGCTGCTCGGCAAATCCGGAAGTGGTCTATGCCGGCTCGGGCGATTGGATCGCCGTGCGCGCAGACGCGAGCAATCCCGCAAACTATCCTTTGAATTATTCCTGGTCAGCAAGCGAAGGCAGCTTGGACGGCAGCGGCCCGAACGTTCGCTGGAGTTCCACCGACCGCCACCCAGGCACCTACACGATTTCACTGCGCCTGGAAAACGGCCGCAACGGCACGGCAAATTGCTCGGTAATCGTTCGCGTGGCTCCGCGCCCAAATCGTCCGCCAACCATCAGCTGCTCAGCAGACCGCACCACCGTCACAGTGGGCGATCCCGTCGAGATCACGGCCGTCGCCAGCGATCCTGATAACGACCCGCTGACATTCTCCTGGACCTCGAGCGGTGGCAGACTGGAAGGCACCGGCACCGCGGTGCGTTTCCACACCCGCGACGTTTCGCCCGGCGCATACACAATCACCGGCCGCGTCGACGATGGCCGCAGCGGCACAGCCGATTGCACCCTAAGCATTGCCGTGCAAGCTCCCCCGCCACCCCCGGAAATCAAAGAACTGGAAACGCGTCTCGCGCTGCACAGCATCTATTTCCCCACCGCGCGGCCCACGGAAACAAATCCCGAAGGTGGATTACTCGATAGCCAGCGCCAAGTGCTCTCTGCGCTCGCTACTGATTTCAGCCGTTACCTCACATTCAAACCGGATGCGCATTTGACTCTGGTGGGCCACGCCGATCATCGCGGCGAAGCGGAATACAACCGGAAACTGACCGAGCGCCGCGTGAACCGCACCAAGAACTTCCTGGTCGAGCACGGAGTCCCAGCGGCAAACATCGAAACGCAGGCCCTGGGCGAGACCGACAACCTCACCGCCGACCAAGTGAAACAACTGGTTGACCACAATCCGGACTTGTCCCCCGACGAGCGCGCCAGAATTGACAGCCACCTGCAGACCATCGTCTGGGCCAACAACCGCCGCGTGGACGTCTCTCTCAGCACTACAGGGCAGCAGTCCGTGCGTATATATCCATTCAATGCGAAAGACTCACTCGCCCTGCTCAGCCCCAAAGGCGGCGAAACCGCAAAACCGGCGCCGCGTGCCGCCAGAAAAAAGAGCACTCAACCGTAAGCCCACCCCGATGCGTGTCGGACGGCGACGCCACGCTGACGCCGGATGCCCCATCCTTCCCGCAATTTGGGAAGGGTGGAGCTTCCGATTTTCTTCAGACATTGTGAATTGCGCTGCAACGCAATTCAACCTGAGGACCTGTCCGCCTCAGGTGGGCCGGCAGTGCCGGCCTGCCTGCCGGAGGCAGGTTCGAAGGGTAAGCCCCACAGCGCAATCGGTGTCGAAGGCTGGCCCACCCGCCAAAATCAGCAAGTCCGCCACCATCGCCTAGTCCCTGTGTTCCGACACAGCCTTAGACAATTCTTCGAAGGCGCCGTCGAGAAGGCCAGCTGCCATTATCAGACGGCAAACGGAGTTTGCATTGCGGCCGTGGGCAATCATGGCGCTCAGATCTGATTTCAGCGTGCGGATTCTGTGCGTTAATTCGACGAGGGCGGCTAAGTCCGGATTCGATTTTGATCTCGCGATCTCCATCTGTCCTCCGTGCTGCCCGCAACTCAATCACACAAATCCGAAATTGAGAGCCGGAGCGACTGATAACACGGATGTTAGCGTCATCTCTTGAGTGGGAACATACAGCATTTACCCTAGGCGTCGAAATCATACGTACTGGCAGGTTGCCCCAACTCTCGCCGGAGGCGGCGGCGAGGGCGACATGACCTTGGCCGGGTTCGCGGGCCTGCTACAAATCCCAGCCTCATATAATCGGGTGTTTTACTGTAGGGTAGGTACTGGGACCTCAGATCACTAACTCCTTAACATAAGTGTTGCCAAAACCGAGCGGCCCCCTATCCTCTCTCAAAACTGGACCATCCAATCCGCATCCAGATTCGGGTACGAAATTGTACTGAATGCAGGAGGGTGGGCAAATGGGCACGCAGGGTTCACAGCCCTATCCAGACGCCGCGCGCATTGCCGAGCTTTTCCAGAAAATTCGCACGCTACGTTTAGACCTGAGTGCGATGATCGAGCATAGCCGCAATTCGAAATCAGTTTCCCGCTTGATTATGGCGTCCAGTCTTCTCGATGAAGCGATGCAAGAGTTAGGGGACCACGAGAAGCAAGGTCTGTAGGCGCTGTATAAGAAGAACGGGGAGCTCTACTATGGTGGCAGGGCTTCTAACTTGCTGCAAAGACTTAGCACACATCGCAGCGATCTTCACGGCAAGAAATGGGACAAGCTCGCAATTTACATCGTCGACGGTAAGCACAAGCTGCATGACGTAGAATCGCTCCTGATCGCGGTTTCCAAGCCCGAAGGTAACAAGAATCATGGGCGACTGAAGGGCCACTTAAAAAACCTCTTAAAGACTCGATGGAAACGGCGGCTGTAAAGGAAATTGCAGCGAGTCTTTATCCAAACCTAGAGCCAAAGCAAGAAAAGAAAAATCGGAGAATTACCGAGAAGAAGATCGAAGCCTTCATACAGAAAAAGGGCGTGAGCAAGACGGCAAGCATTCTGGGTGTGTCACAGGTGCGAGTTAGCCAGCTTCGAGGCGAGAAGCGCTTGCGCCGATGGGTCATCGCCGCCGGAAGAAGCGAGAAGCTCTTGGTTGCAATTGAGACTGCAAGAAACTAGGCGCACGGGAGACTACGGGTGCGTGGGGCGGGTGGCGCACCCTTCCACATCACCCAAACGAACGCAGTTGAATTTCCGGGTGCCTGCCCGCCTTAGGAGGGCCTGGCCTGCCACGACCAGGCCCGATCCTTCGCGCCTCTGTTTCATGCGACGGGTCGGGGTTTAGACGCTCCATCATCAAAAACTGCGCCGAACTACACCCCTCAAATCATTGCGGCCAGTGAGTACCAGCACTGTCCCGCGCCTGTACGAACGTACTCACACTTTTTCCCGGTGCTACCCTCACGTACAGCTGTTTTTTCGTTCCATGAATGCTACCGCGGGCCAGGAGCAGAAAAAATGAAACGCCGCTTTCGAAAATTCCGCGACGATCTCGTCGCACTGACCACCCTGCAAAATCCCACCATCGAACTCCGCAGCCACGCCGAACTCGTCCAGGCCGCGCTAATCCACGCAACACAAGAGCAGGCTGCGCCAGCAGCTTCAGTTGCCTCGGGCGCGCCCGCGCCTTGGCCCGCCTGCCGTCGCTCGTTACTGACCGCTCGTCACTGTTGCATTCTAATCTCTAGTCGCCAATTATTAGAAACGGCCGCAAATGATTGAAAACAAACCACTGCGACCCATTCTAATCGCTACTTTTTCGGCTGTTTTGCGTGCATGCGCGCATTCACCCATCGCGAAGCTCGCGTTCCCCGGCACTGCGGGACCGAACGTCGCGCATCATTCGCCCGGAGCGGCGACGGGTTCCTGGTCGGGCAATTTGCCTTTGCCGGTGATGGCGGCGATGATCTGGCGGCCGTGGAAGCGGCCATTTTCGATGAAGATGTGGGAAGTGTCGTCGCCGCCGATGACTACGCCGGCGAGATAAATTCCGGGGATGTTGCTCTCGAGGGTTTCGGGATCGATGGCGGGCTTCCGGTTGGTGGTGGCGAGGCGGATGCCCAGCTTTTCGAGGAATTCAAAATCGGGATGATAGCCGGTGAGCGCGAAAACCTGGCTGGCGGGAATTGTTCCCTCGCCCTTGCCGTCTTTGATGAGCACGTGCTGCGGCTCGAACGCGACCACATGCGCGTGGAACTTGGCGCAGATTTCTCCGGCGCGGATGCGGTTCTCGATGTCCGGCTTCACCCAGTATTTCAGCGTGCGGCCCATTTCCGCGCCGCGATGAATGATGGTGACGCGCGCGCCGGCGCGGAAGAGGTCGAGCGCCGCTTCGGCGGCTGAGTTCCCTCCTCCGATCACCGCGACGTTCTGATTCCAGTACGGGAACGGCTCGGTGAAGTAATGCGAAACGTGCGGCAGATTTTCACCGCGCACGTTCAGATAGTTCGGATGATCGTAAAATCCGGTGGCTACGACGATCTTCTTCGCATGATATTTCTGCGCCTGTCCTTGCGAATCCACAGTATGCACGATGAATGCGCCGTCGTGGCCGGTGACGCCTCCAACCCGTTCGTACTGATGCACTTCCAGACCGTAATGCTCGACGGCGCGGCGATAATATTTCAGCGCTTCGGCGCGCGTGGGTTTGCCCGAGGCGACGGTCATCGGCAGCTGGCCGATTTCCATGCGCTCGGGCGTGGTGAAGAACACCATGTTCGCCGGATAGTGGAGCAGCGAGTTGCACAGGCAGCCTTTGTCAATCACGAGGGCGCTGAGGCCCTCGATGCGGGCTTCGATGGCGGTGGCCAGGCCCGTGGGCCCGGCGCCGATGCAGATAATGTCGTAGGATTCGGTCATGGGAATAGTGTGCGATGGGATGGCGCTGAATTCAACTCCATCGCCTGCGCGGTTGGATGCTGGGGGAGCGGCGCGGGATTCGCGGTCGCGTCGAAATGCTATTTTGGGGCTGCGATGGAGAGAGACAACTTACCGCAGAGACGCAGAGAAAAGCGATTAGAGCTGCGGCAGCAGGGCTTGCGACAGTTCGGTGGCGAAGGTGTCGAGCTCGGCGCGGCGCTCGGGTGTTACTTCGAGGCTTTCTTTCTTCCAGACGAAGAATTCGCGTCCGTTGCGCTGGACGCGGACGCTGAAGTTGCCGCCGATCAGATACGCGGGGGTGCCGAAAATGTCGAAGCCGCCGCCGGCGGCGGGGGCCAGCAGGGCGGCGCAGTTCCCTTTTCGCGCGCCGATGTAGTTGGCATATATGGGGAATGCGACGATTTCGAAGCCGGCGGCGTGCGCGCGCTGAAGAATCCCAACTTGTTGCGGCGACAGTTCCATGCGGGTTCAGGATAGCAAAAGAAAGAGCACAGGCAAGATTTCCTATGCTACCCGGACGTTATGCCGCGGAGGAGGATATAGTGCCGGACTCGATTTCGCGCAGGATTTTGCGCAGGACCGAGGCTAGTTCTTCGCGGCTGACTTGGCTCTTGCGGAATTGCACGCGGACGTGGAAGGAATCGTCCTCGGCGCGATAGTCGAAGAGGTAGGGCTGCGGGCGCGGGGCGGAGCCGGTTTCTTCCTGGCGCGTGCGGCGAGCTTCATCGCGGGTGAGGCCGCCTTGCGCGATGCGCTGCACCATTTCCTGCATTTTCTTTTCGGTGGGCTGGCGAGCCACCTGCAGCAGCAGCGACTTTGTCAGAATGCCGCGCTCGATGCACGCTTTGCGGATCTCGTTGGGAATCACGTGCAAGGACATGGTTTCGGTGACGCTGGAGCGGGCACGGCCGATTTTTTTGGCGATGTCGTCGTGGGTGTAATCGAAATGATCGGCGAGGCGCTGCAGGCCGTCGGCTTCTTCAAACGGGGTCAAATCCTTGCGCTGCAGATTTTCGATCAAGCCTAGTTCCAGAGTTTCTGCGTCGTCGGCGATTTTCTCGATGCAGGGGAGCTCGTGCAGGCCCGCGGCCTTGGAAGCGTGATAGCGGCGCTCACCGGAAATAATGTAGTAGGTGTCTTCGCGGGGAATAAAGCGCACGAGCAACGGTTCGAGCACGCCCTTCTCGCGAATGGAATCGGTAAGCTCGCGCAGATCGCCGAGAGCCTTGCGCGGCTGTTCGGGGTTCGGGCGGATCTTGTCCGTCGGAATCATGCGACCAATGGACGCGCCGCTGAAACTGGTCAGCGTCTCCACATAATGCGCGTCATGCCGCATCTTGAGAGTGACGGGTAACCCGATCCTCTTGGACACGTTGTAATACCTCCTGAGCGAGCTTTTTGTAATCCTCGGCGCCAGACGATTTGGGCGCGAAGGAAAATACAGTCTCTTTGTAGGCTGGGCTTTCTTCCAGCCGGACGTTCTTGCTGATGCGCGTTTTGAAAAGCGCGTCCCCGAACGTGGCGCGGATTTGTTCGTGCGTGTCGCGCGAAATGTTGGTGCGTTTGTCGAAGAGCGTGATCACGACGCCCAGAACTTTCAGGTCTGGATTCGGGCGCGAGCGAATCCGCGCGTAGGTTTCGAGCAAGTCGTCGGTGCCTTCGATGGCGAAGTATGCGGCTTGAATCGGCACGAGCAGGTGTGTGGAGGCTACTAGCGCATTCACGGTGAGAATTCCCAGCGCGGGCGGCGTGTCGAAAACTACAAAGTCGTAATCCTTCAGCACGGGCGTCAGTGCGTCTTTCAATTTGTAGGGTGCGTCAAACTGGCCGGCGAGTTGTTGTTCCAGTCGCGCGAGCGCCAGAATTCCCGGCGCCATGAATAGGAACGGATCTTTGGTCGGCTTGATAACCTTTGCCAGTTCGGTGGGATGATCGGCGAAGACGTCGTACATCGAAGTCTGGATGTCGGCCGGCTCGAAGAAAGCGATGGTAGCGTTGGATTGCGGATCGAGATCGACGAGCAGGGTGCGCTTCTTTTTCAGGGCAAGAGCGGCGGCTAGGTTGATGGATGTGGTGGTCTTACCGACGCCGCCTTTTTGATTGGCAACTGCGATGACGCAAGTCAAGCTGTGCCCCTCGTTCCCCGTTTGGGCAACCATAGGCCCATATATGGCGGCCTTGGCACCCAATCCTACCACGAGTAGGCCCACTGTACCCATTTAAAGACCCCTACTGCAAGGGAAAAATGTGGCAGCGACTGGATTTGGCGGGCTTTCAGCAGGAAGGCTTGGCCACAGAGTCACAGCGGCGCAGAGAACAGATTGGAAGTAACCCGGGACCGATCGCCTCGGCGTGACGGTGCGCGCGTGCTCGCTTGAATGACTGTATATTGTTGCCAGTGCGACGCCGGTGAGCGACGAAATAACAATTCGATGGGCGGATGCGCGTGATGTTGGCGCGGTCGTGCGCGTTATCAATGTGGCGTTCCGCGCGGCGGAGAGTTTTTTCGTCGATCGCGACCGCATCAGCGCTGAAACTTTGCGGCCGATGTTGGAGAAGGGCAATTTCCTTTTGGCGGAGAGTGCAGCCGGGTTACTCGGATGCGTGCTGGTTGAGCTGCGCGGCGAGCGAGCATATTTTGGTCTGCTGGCGGTGGACCCGGCGCGGCAGCATCGCGGTCTGGGGCGGCGGCTGATCGATGAGGCGGAAAACTATGCGCGTGCGGCCGGTTGCCGAGCGATGGACATACGGATCGTGAGCGTACGCGCGGAGTTGCCGCAGTTCTACCGGCGGCTCGGCTACGTCGAGAGTGGTACGGAACCGTTTCCCGCGGAGATCAGATCGAAATTGCCGTGCCATTTCGTGGTGATGTCTAAACGACTCGTGTAGCCGGACGCTAAAGTGCGCTGCTGTTCTTCGCCCAAACGGCACCAGCTCAGGATCAACGGCACGCGAGGCAAGCCGCCGCACTCCAAAATGGGCTGGGCGTGAATGCGCGGTGCGAGCGCGAAGGATCGCATCGCGGACAGCGGTGATTCTAAGGCGACGGAACTGCTGCAGAGAAGTACGAACACATGAGATTTCGTAACTCTCTAGCTCAGTACTCCGCAATTCGCGTATTGAAAGCGGCGGCGCTGAGATATTCTGAGCTCCCGGGAGCATTCGCGAACACAACGATGGCCAGTACGCCTACCGCAACCGAGCTGCCGCTAAATCCTGGACGCAAGTTGATCGCGCCGCTGTGGCATACGATCGTCTTTGTGCTGTTCCTCGCCGGCTACGCTTATTACGGGCGAACGAGCGCGGCCCGAATCGAAGGACATCACCTCAGCAGCAAAGTGTCGCTGTACCTGTTCATGATATTGCTCGAGCTGATCCTGGTGGCGTATGTGTGGTTCCTGGGAGTGAAGCCCGCAGGCGGAAGTATTGGCGCTGTGATCGGCGGCAAATGGAACTCGATCGGAGACGTGCTGCGCGACATTGGTGTGGCCTTTCTCTTTTGGCTGGTGGTGATCGTAGTGCTGGTGGGATTGCAATCCTCGATTGGAAAAAGCCCGCAGACCGCGAAGGCCGTAGTGATGTTAGCGCCCGGCACACTCGCAGAAATGATCGTGTGGGTTATTTTGTCTGTGACGGCGGGGATCTGCGAAGAATTTATCTTTCGTGGGTATTTGCAGAAGCAGTTTCTTGCGATCACCAGTTCTGATGTGGCGGCCGTGGGGGTGCAGGCTGTGCTTTTTGGAATCGCGCACAGCTATCAGGGCGTGAAATCCATCGTCACGATCACGGTGTATGGAGCGCTGTTCGGAATCCTCGCGGTGCACCGCAAGAGTTTGCGCCCGGGAATGATTCAGCACGCGGCGCAGGATTCGTTTGCGGGGCTGGCTTTCGGGTTGTTGAAGCGGCTGGGGAAACTTCCGGTGGGCTTGTTCTGAGTCTCGCGGCGGGCGAGCAAACCGGGACCGCCAGCGATGTTACGGCTAAAACGATGGCGCACTGGAGTGGGCGAGGCAAGCCTCGCCAGGGTCGTTTGGTTGTCGGGCGTTACTCTTCGACCAAAGCGGCGGCAAGCCGCCGCACTCCAAAATGGGTTGGGTATGGATTCGCGTCGCGAACGCGAGGATCAAATTGTGGGCAGCGCCGAGTCAGAGGCGTCAGGGTTTGGCGTAACGGTTCAGGGGGTCGCCCTCGGATTTAATTGTGGCGGTGATGCGTTTTGCCAGGTCGGTGGTGATGTGTTGCGCTGTTTGCTTGATGTCTTTGTCGGTGATTTCGGCTTCGATGGAATACTTTAGGGCGTCGGCGTTGGGATTTAGCTCGATCACGGCGCCGGGCTTCGCGGTGTTGGCGTTGGCGGGATCTGCGGTGTAGAGCGGCGGCGTAAAGTGCGCGAGGTCTTTGGCTGCGACGTAAAGTTGCAGCGTTTCGGCGGTGTGGCTGGAGCCGATCATGGCGCGGCGGAGGCGATTGTCTTCGCCGACTTGTGCGAAGATTCCGGTGATTAGGAAGCCATCGTCTGGGCGGGGATCGCTAGGATGCAGCAATTTTGCGGTGTAACCCGCCTTCGCGAAATCCTTCACCAGATTCTCGGACATCAATTTCACGAGGTGTTGCGCCCGCACGGCGGAAACATCAGCGTGTGGTGGAACGCTGGCCGGGGGCGTGGAAGCGGCCGGTTGCGTCGCGGCTGCCGCGGCCTGCGTCTTATCAACGTCGGCAGCGGCAGAATCCAGTTCAAAGTCCGTGATGTAGATGGGTTTCGAGCGCTCGGATGCGGCCGATGGCGCGGGATTTTCAGGGATGTTCGGGGGACCAGGCGACGCTCCGGCCGGATAAGTGCCGGGCGAACCACCCGGTTGTCGACTGGGCATTTGTGCTAGAGCAAGCAGCGGCGTGAGAAGAATGGCGAGCAGCGGAAGAAGAAGCTTTCGCGAGTGACGCACGACTACATCTTATAGCGGCCGAGGTCTTCGTCGTTCAGATTTTCCAGCCACTTGCGGAGATCTTCACTCGAGCTTTTTTCGGTGACGGCGGTGGACATGCGGGAATGCTTCAGTACCTCATCTTCAACGAAAATAGGGCAATCGAGGCGCAGGGCCAGCGCCAGCGCGTCGCTGGGGCGCGAATCCATGGACATGGTCTGTCCGTCGCGCTCCATCCAGATGAGCGCGTAGAACGTATCGTCCTTCAGGTCGGAGACGACCACGCGTTGCACGTGTACGTTGAGACCGGTGAGAACGTTTTTGAGCAGGTCGTGGGTCATCGGGCGGGGCGTCTGCACTTTTTCGATTTCCAGGGCGATGGCGTTGGCTTCATATACGCCCACCCAGATGGGCAGAACTCCGCTGCCGGAAGTTTCCTTGAGGACCACGACAGGCATATTCGTTACGGGGTCCATCATTAAGCCTCGAATCTTTACTTCGAGTTCCATGGTGGCCTCCCCGGGGCTTTAGGTGATGTGCTCGCCGGCAAAACTGTTTGGGCCGGCGCGCGTGATCTTCACCTGCACGTATTCTCCCAGAAGAGTCGTGCGAGGCGAAGTGAAATTTATCAAACGATTGCAGGAAGTTCTGCCGCCCCATTGCGTGCGCGCGGGATGGCAGCCATCCACGAGCACTTCATAGGACTGGCCGACGAGCTTTTCGTTAGCCGCAATCTGAATCGCGCGCTGGCGTTCGTTCAGCGCTGCGAGGCGGCGGGACTTTTCCTCGTCGGGAATCGCGTCGCGCATGTGCATGGCAGAGGTGTTCGGCCGCGGCGAGTACTTGAACGAGAAAATCGCATCGTACTGCGCCGCATCCAGCAGCGAAAGCGTCTCTGCGAAGTCCGCTTCGGTCTCGCCGGGGAAGCCGACGATAATGTCGGATGTGATGCTGATCGGGCGGCGCGCGGCACGTATCCAGGCGATTTTCTGTAAATACTCTTCGCGGGTATAAGTGCGCAGCATTTCGCGCAGCACGCGGGCGGAACCTGACTGCACCGGCAGGTGCACGTGATTGCAGAGCTCCCGAACTTCGTCGATCGCGTCCACGATCTCGCGGTGAAAATCATTGGGATGCGAAGTGGTGAAGCGCACACGGCGAATGCCCGGCACGGCAGCGACGGCGCGCAGCAGGTCGACAAATTTCCAGCCGCGCGGCGAAGGATCGCGATAGGAGTTCACGGTCTGGCCGAGCAATTGG
This sequence comes from Candidatus Acidiferrales bacterium, assembly GCA_050012455.1. Lineage (GTDB taxonomy): Bacteria > Acidobacteriota > Terriglobia > Acidiferrales > UBA7541 > Palsa-295. The sequence goes on from JBEKHD010000005.1 coordinate 90,228, forward strand.
ATTTCGGTGTAGCCGGCATCGGCCAGGCGGCGCGCTTCGTTGAGTATGGCATCACTCGAGCGGCTGCGTTCGGGACCGCGCGTGTGTGGCACGACGCAATAGGAACAGGCGTAATCGCAACCTTCGATGATGGTGATATACGCGCGCAGTAGATTGTCGCGGCGCGTGATTTCGGTTTCGAAAGTTTCCTCGGTATCGAGGTCCAGGCCGGTGACGCGCCGTCCGCCGGATTCCAGCTGCGCGATCAGCTCGGGGAGCTTGCGGTAGCTGGCCGAGCCGCACACCAGGCTGACCCAGGGCGCGCGCTCGAAAATTTCTTCGCCTTCCTGCTGCGCCAGGCAGCCCAGCACGCCAATAATTTTTCCGTCCGCCAGAGTTTTCCAGTCTCCCAGTCGCGCGAAGACTTTCTGCGCGGCCTTTTCGCGGATGCTGCAGGTGTTGTAGAGGACGAGATCGGCCTGCGCCGGGCTTTCGACAGCGTGGTAGCCGCGGCCTTGCAGCACCCCTGCCACTTTCTCGCTGTCGTGGTCGTTCATCTGGCAGCCAAACGTTTCCAGGAAGAAGGACTTCCCTGCCGGAGCCGAACGATCGTCACGAACAGCCGCGCCACGCGCGCCACGCAATGGCAACGGAAGCAACCCAACCGCGACGGCCTCGCGTCCCATTGGCTGATTTGCGGCCGGCGCACGCACGCCGTCGCTCACCAGCGACTCGATCCCGACGTCAAACGTTCTAGCCATGGCTCAATCTGAAGTCTAGCACGGTGCGCGGCGGGCGGCGCTTCGTGATTCAGCAATCGGGAACATTTCCGTTCCGGTTTGCGTCTTATAACCGGCAAACACTTACGCATAAGCTAGCGCGCCCGACGGTCAAGGTGTAGAACAGACCTCAATGAAAAGCTCTCCAGCGCACACCGGCACCAGGCAGACGCTGGTAGCGTTGCAAGAAACATTCTGGATCGCGCTGGACACGCTGCGTTCCCACAAGCTGCGCACCTTCCTAACGCTGTTGGGCGTGATGCTGGCGGTCACGACTTTGGTTGCCGTGATGTCCGTCCTCAACGGCCTAAACCTTTATATCGCGAACAAGGTCGCCAATCTCGGATCGAATGCATTCGCGATTGACCGCATCGGCATCGTCACAAACCTGGAGCAGTGGAACAAAGCGCGCAAGCGGCCGCAGTTGCGCCTGGACGACATGGACGCGCTGCGCGAAGGCATGAAACTGGCGAGCCATATCGCGGGCGAGCAGGAAACCACGGGCGACGTGCGTTTTGGCAACGGCTTGAGTGAAGACGTCCGAATTATCGGCGCAACGCCGGAGTACGCGGAGATTCGCGATATTGACGCTGCGAACGGCCGGCTGCTCTCCACGGTGGATGAAGATCATCGCGCGGGCGTCTGCGTGATCGGGCCGGACGTGGCCGCGAAACTGTTCGATGGAATCGATCCCATCGGGCACGAGATTCGCGCGGGACAGGGGCGCTACGAAATCGTTGGCGTGGCTGCAGCGAAAGGCTCGGTGCTGGGGCAAACGCAGGACAATTTTGTGATGATTCCGCTGGGCACGTATCGCAAGGAGTGGCTGACGCCGCAGGATTCCGTGCAACTTTTCGTGCAAGCGCGGAGCCGGCAGGAGATGTCCAGCGCGGTGGATGAAGCGCGGATGATTCTACGCGCGCGCAGGCACGTGCCGTATGCGGGCGAGGATAATTTCGGCATCGTGGAGCCTTCGGCGCTGATGGGCATCTGGGACAACCTCACCGCGAACGTCTTCGGCGTGGCGGTGTGGGTCACATCGGTTTTCCTGGTGGTGGGCGGCGTTGTGATCATGAACATCATGCTGGCGAGCGTCACCGAGCGCACGCGCGAGATCGGCTTGCGCAAATCGCTGGGCGCGCGGCGGCGGCATATAGTGATGCAATTTCTGGTGGAGTCTTCGCTGCTGGCGGCATCCGGTGGGTTGCTGGGGATCGCGATCGCGCTGGGGATCGCGGCGCTGGTACGCTCGTCAACTTCGATTCCGATCGCGACGCCGGTGTTCGCGGTAATCATCTCGCTGCTACTTTCCACCGGCGTCGGATTATTCTTCGGCATTTATCCTGCGGTGCGCGCGGCGCGGCTGGATCCCATCGAAGCGCTGCGCGCGGAAGCCTAGCCCATGGAACTACAGCACAACTTCCGCGAGAATTTCGAACTGGCGATCGACACGGTGCGCGAGCACAAGCTGCGCAGTTTCCTCGCCGTGCTCGGTGTCACCATCGGAGTGATGCTCATCATTCTGGTGGTGGGCCTGGTGGAAGGCTTTCGCACCACGATTCAGGACATGATCGAAGCCCAGGGCGTGAACACCGCGTGGGCCTGGCGATTCAATCAGGGTCCGAGCAACGGACGCCGCCCGAAAGAAGAGCGCCTGCGCAAGCCGCTGACGCTGGACGATGGTGAAGCCGTGGCGCAGCTTTGTCCCGCGGTGAAGGAAATGACCATCGCCATTTACAACTGGGAACACCCGCATAATGTACGCTATCAAAATAATGAAGTGCAGGGCGGCGAGTTCCGCGGCACTTTTGCCAATTACCCGGAAGTGGATTCCAGCGAGACCATGAAGCGTGGACGCTTCTTCACCGAAACGGAAAACACGCATCGCGACAATGTGGTGGTGATCGGCGAGGACGTGGCCAAGGCGCTGTTTGCTGGACTCGATGACGCGCTGGGCAAGGAAGTGCTGGTCGATGGCTCCACTTTCACGGTGATCGGCGTGTTCGAGAAACCCGTGGGCGGCATCGGCAGGGACGACCAGGACCGGCGCGTGGTAATTCCCTATCACACGTTCACGAAAATGTTTCCCGCAAGCTTCGAGGTTTTTCTGGGCATCCTGGCGTATCCCGGCAGACTGGACGTAGCCGTGGACCAGACCCGGGAAGTGCTGCGCCGCCGCAGGAACGTGGCGTACGACAAGCCGGACGATTTTTCCATTCAGACCAACGCCGAGGCGGTGAAGGAATTCAACGATATCATCGGCGGCGTGGCGCTCGTGATTGTGGTGCTCAGTTCCATCGGGCTGCTAATTGGCGGCATCGGAGTGATGAACATCATGCTGGTGTCGGTGACCGAGCGCACGCGGGAAATCGGCGTGCGCAAGGCGATTGGCGCGCGCAGCCGCGACATTACGTGGCAATTCCTGTTCGAAGCTATGACGCTCACCGGCACCGGCGGAATTATCGGCATATTGGCGGGCAGCGGTATCGTGTCACTGATTCCCCTGGTGAGTTCGCTGAAAGCGGTGATCTCGCCTTGGGCTGTGGTGCTGGGATTTACGGTTTCCGTCGGCATTGGATTGGTCTTTGGAGTTTGGCCAGCCACCAAAGCCGCGCGGCTAAATCCCGTCGAAGCATTGCGCTACGAATGATGCGGCGCGACGGCGCTGCGCGCTGTGTTTCGCCGCGCGACTCATGTACCAGAAGCGGCCCGACCAGTGGACTGGCCTCAATCTGTCCACTTGGCCAGTTGTGAGCGTACGGCGCAAGACGGAAGATGGCACTAGCTGGTAGAACCTAGCCAGCGCGCTCTTCACGGCCCCCAGGCCCACGTAGAACCGCGCAGTAAGTTATTCCATACTGAGGAGCTTTCAAAATGATCCTGAAAAGCGTTGCCTTGGCAGGGGTGTGCCTGCTTGTCGTGTCCGCCGCGCCGCCGTTGCGTGCGCAGGGTGGGTGTGCGTCAGCACCGGACGCTGCCGTGCAGTGCTTCGTCGGCAATGCTGTGCGCACGAACCTGGTGACAGTGCAATACGGCATGACCATGGCGCAATTCAAAGCGTATGGAGTCTCGGTTTCGAAGATCGTGCAAGAACAGCCGACGGCCCTGGCTGTGGTGGGACTCGCGAGCGCAGTAGCCGATGCCCTGCCACCGACGAACGCGAACGGCTCCGCGAATCAGGCGGCGCAGACCGCCGCGATTGATTCCATCGTGGACGCAGGCATCGCCAATAACTTCCTGATCCTTCCGGCGGAAACGAGTTCGCAGGATTTGAAATGGTTTTCGCTGGATCTGGTGAACGTGATGAACACCAACAACGGGATACTACTTTCTCCCGGCACCTTCCTGCGCGTGATTGATTCCTACGTCGTAACCGCGACCGTGGGCGGCACCGTGAATTGGACGCAGGCCAACTCGGGCATCGCCACGATGATCACCAATTTCGCCAGCGCCGGCCTGCTGAAGCTGCCCGCCACCATCACCACAGCCCAAGCCATCCAGTTCGCGCAATCGCTCGCGCAGATCGGTTCGGCATACAAGACCGCAACAGGGCGCGCGACGCTGTAGGCGATTGCGTTGTAATTAGTGATTGCTAGGTAGTGAGCAGTTAGCCGCGATGCATGCGGATGCGTTGGGCGGCTTCGCTGGCGCCGCCTTACGCAATATCGCCGCTGCGGCGCAGGTTGCGCAACGCCAGCACGGCGCACAGCAGCGCCACAGCCACGAACGCGCCGAGGCATTCGAACCATTCCGGATAGAGCTGATTTTTGGGCACCAAAGCCGTCGTGAGAAAAAACAGGGGGTTCAAGTACAGCGGTGCTTTCACCATCGCAGGAATCGTATGCCATCCCCCGACCACGTGCACCCGCGATTCCGCAATTCCGAAGATAATCAGCGTCACCACGGTCATCAGCACAACCGTGACGTAGCTCACCGCGGTCGCGTGGACGCTGCGCCGGAACGTCGAGGACCAATACAAACTGATCGCGCTAACCGTTCCCAGGATCACGACAGTAGTGAACGCCACGATGCCAACTTCCCAAGGGCCCACTCCTCCAAAGGCGAACACCGCGCTGAGGACCGGAATCCCAATCACCAGTAGCAGAAGAATGAACATCAACGACGCGGCAAATTTTCCCCACCAGATCTGCAGCGGACCTAGCAGTGAAGTCAGCAGCCCCGGCAGTGTGCGCTGCTCCTTCTCGATGGTCAACGCCCCTGCGCTGAAAATCGGCGCCATGAGCAGAAGCAGCGCCAGTTGCGCATAGGCTAGAGTCAGAAACAACTCTACGCCGAACTGCCAGCCTTGCTGCGAGCTGCGGAGATCCGTGGAGCTTTCGTAGTAAACGAAGGATATAATGGCGCAAAGAGCCAGCAGATAGAGGGATGGCAGTATCCAACTGCGCCGTTCTCTCATGCGCTGGCGCAGTTCTTTGCGGATCATCGGGTTCATCGCCGCTTTTCTCCAAACACTTCTCGATAGCGTTGTTCCAGTGTGGCTGGCGGACGATCGAATCGCACTACCTGCACTCCGCTGATCACCAGGTGGCGCAGAAATTCAGACGCTTGCGCTGCCTCGCCGCTGATTTCCACCAATATCCTCAACGGCTCGACGTCTATAACCCTTGCTCCGCTAAATGTGCCCGCGAATTTCGCCGCGCCTTCCCCACCCTGTAACACGCCGACCTCATATAGGCGCGGCAGCGAAGAATCTTCCTTGCGCAATTCGATGACACTGCTTCCCGCGGCGTCCTGCTGGTTTTTTCCGGCGGCGATCAATGCCACGCGCGAACAAATCTCCTGCAAATCCGCTAGAATGTGCGAAGAAAGCAAAATCGTGATTCCTTGCTGGTTCAGGCGCTTCAGCTGGTCGCGCAAATCCACACGCGCCAGCGGATCGAGCCCCGTGGCGGGCTCATCCAGCAGCAGTACCTGCGGCGAATGCAGCAGGGTCTTGGCAAGAAATAATCTTTGCTTCATACCGAAGGAAAGTTCTTCCACGAAGCTTTCGGCCCGCGGAGCCAGGCCCGATTCGGCGAGGCCTTCCGCCACAACCGCGCGCCGTCTTTGACTCGGAATATGAAAAGCGTCCGCGAAAAACTCTAGGAATTCGCGCACGCGCATGTCCTGGTAGAGTCCCGGTTGATCTGGCATGTAACCCACGACGCTCTTCACCGCCAGCGGATCGGCTGCCACATCAAATCCCGCGATCTTCGCGCTACCGGAATCCGCGCGGATTAACGTGGACAAAATTTTGATTAAAGTGGTCTTGCCAGCCCCATTCGGACCCACCAGCCCGAAGAGTTCGCCTTTTTCAACGCGCAGGTTGAAACCATCCAAGGCGCGCGAGCCGCCGTAGCGTTTTTGAATTTGGCCAACTTCAATCATCTTTCGCCCAGATAAACCAATGTCAACGCCGTCGCAGAACGGTGCACCGCCGCAGGCTCTAGCTCCGTGCCGGAAACCGGTGTGTCCGAGAGCCCCGCGAACATCTGGCCACTGTTCAATATTTGAAAACCCGAATACGGCACTTCGGCCACGGAAAATGGGGGAATGATATCCGTCCGGGTGGAATCGATGCGAATCCCGAACCGATTGTTGGGCGCGTGCTCCGGCGTCCAAATATCGGCGAACTTCATTCCGGCCAGGTCAATCTCCTCTCCGGGAGCAATCGCCGACAGGGCGTACTGTTTGTTAGCAGAAAAATCAAAAAGCATCGCCTCGCGAAACGCCATTCCCGTTTCGTTTTTCAGTTTTGTCTGGGACGTCCAATGCACAGTGCCGGCAAAGCTATGAAATCCCTGGAAGCCCAAATCCTCGAAAGACCAGCGGAGCATTGGCATCTGCACGACGGTGGGCGAGCCCAAATCCATATTCCAACCTTGCAGCGAGCGCGCCTTATTCAACATGCTTGCGCCGATTTCCACTTCGGGTTCGTCCGCCGACCGTAGCGTTCCCGGGATCGCCACCACGTCATCGTTCACGGCGAGGCGCACGTCGCCGCGTTCTGGGGTGGAAACGCGCACGGCTACATCTTCCAGCGCCACAGGACTTCGGCCATCCATCCAATATATGGTTGCATTGTCCAATGTGTAATTTTTGGGCCGTCGCGCCGCGCCTGATAAATAGAATCCCGCCGCGAACAGCGCGGCTAGCGCGCACATCGTCGCCCAACCCCATTCCATTCGTTTCAACCGGCGCAAAATGAAAAAGTTGATTGGCCCAATGACGACAACGTAGATCGCCAACCAGATAATCAGCCAGCGCAATCGCGGAAAATTGAACCACACACCCGTGCGGCGAAGCAGCGCTTCTCCTGTCTGTTGTCCCGCGGCTAGCGCCGCCATAAATGCGAATCTCCCGCCGGCCCAGCTCGAAAGCGCCGGGAGCTCCGGAATCCGCAACACGCTGCCAACGTTCGGCAGCCGGACCAGCTGTCCACGGCCCACGCGAATCGCCACCGAATCGAGATCCCCGTGCCGGTAGGCCGCCAGAAAATCCTTGTCGCCGAGCTGATCTTCTACCAGTGCCAAAACTCCGCCGCTGCGGAGATAGCCTTCCAGGGCCTGACGCTCGGCCTGCGAGAAACCCGCGATCGGTCCCGCGAGCACGACGCACTGCGCAGCGCCATACGCCCACCAGTCCGCCCGCGGTTCCCTGAAAGTGGCTAAGCGCCGATTTTTATTTATCTCTGCGTTCGCCTCGCTGCTCCCACCGAAGGCAATCTGCGCCTGCACATTTTGGCAGGTCGGCCGTTCTTGGCAGTAGATCGCCACCAGATATTGGCCGTTTGTAAGCGGTGTGACGTCGCGGAGTTCTCTGCTGACGCTCGCGATGAGCTGGCCGTTCGCTTCGGACGCGGTCACATCCAGCACGCCCCAATTCGCTTGTGGAATCAGAATCGGCACTTCAATTTCAAGGGCTTGCCCGGCGTTCACCTGCACGCGCTTTGTAAAACGATCTGTGCGCAAAATGTCGCGCCGCTCCTGGTCACTACCGGAACGCACCACGAACTCCAGCTGAATGGATCGAGCTACGGATGCCGCAGGAAGATACACCTGCAAGGGAGTCGGTGCAGAGTATGAATAGTATTCGCCCAGACCGATTCCGACACGCATGGAATCCTGGGAACGCGCAGGGAGGGAGCAAATCAACATCACTACGCAGAGCGCGGCTGCCCTCCACGCGAGAAAGCATGCAGCAGCGTGATTACTACTAGTGGATACGCGCGCGCGAACTTCGCTGCCTGGGGCGGCCATTCCGTTATCCTTCTGCCAAGACGAGAAGGCGGAGTCTACTTTGCTTGCGGGCGATTTGCAATTCGCGGGACTACCTCTGTGGTTAAGTAACCAACCCATTTGTGCAAAGGCTGCCGAGGCGCCAAAATTCACCAGCGGGCGAATGAATTGGGCCGCCCGCGCAGGAAAACCTGTGTCGTGAAGAGCATCGGGTATTTGCTGTAGGTTGTTGATTCGTTTGACCCTTCCCCGTGCGTGTGCTACGGTGTTTGTGGGCCATTTTTTAAAAACTTTTTCCTGGGGGGAGAACAATTTCTGTTCTGGCGCTGTTATTTTTTTCCAGCCAGCTCGAAACGCTGATCACACAAACGGGTTGGGTGGCGCGAGTCGTACTGTGCATCCTACTAGTCCTCTCTGTTTTCTCGTGGGCTATCATCTTTCAAAAATCCCGGACTCTCGGGCAAATCGAATCACAAACCAAGAAATTTCTGGAGATGTTCCGCGCGGGACGCGGGCTTCCTGATCCGGCGACGCTGCGGATGGGCGCCGGTGGAACTCCGCTGGCAGTCGTGTATCAGGCGGGATACCGCGAACTGGAAGCGCAATTGGGCACGCGCGAGCGGCGTCCGGTGGCTCCTGGCGTTACGGAGGGCGGCACTGCTGTAGCGAGTGCGCCGCGCGTGAAGAATGCGAACGCTGTCGGCGTGCAGATGCAAGTGGCGGCGGGCGACGAAGTGCGCAAGCTGGAGAAATGGATGTCGTGGCTTGCGACGACCGGGTCGGTTTCGCCGTTCATTGGATTGTTTGGCACCGTGTGGGGCGTGATGGACGCGTTTGCTGGGCTTGGCGATGCGGGTTCGGCAAGTTTGCGCGCGGTGGCGCCGGGAATTGCGGAGGCGTTGATCACTACGGCGGCGGGACTGTTTGCGGCTATTCCCGCGGTGATCGCATACAACTATTACTTGGGCGGAATTCGCGGGATTGCGGCGCGGATGGATAGTTTTGCGGCGGAGTTTGTGGCGAAGATCGAAACGATTTATAGCGCGTAGCGGGTCTGATTGAAGCACAGCGATTGCAGCGAGGACGAAAAACAGATCCCTCACCTGCTTCGCGGGTTCGGGATGACAACCCTTTTTAATTGAGAGTGGGTAGCAACATTTTGAGTGCGCGTTTGGACTAATAGAAAACCATGCCGCAGATACAACGCGAAACCGGGTCGTCACTTTCGGAAATCAACATGGTTCCGTTTATTGACGTCGTGTTGGTGCTGCTGATCATCTTCATGATCACGGCGCCGATTCTGCAGTCCGGAATCGAAGTGGACGTGCCAAAAACGAAAACCGTGAAAGAGCTTACGCAGGTGCGCATGGTCATTACCATTGACCGCGCGCAACGCGTCTATCTGAACGACAAGCCGGTGAACATCCACGAACTCGGCGCGCAATTGCTTTCGCAGATGAAAGACCCGGCGCATCAGGCGGTGTACGTGCGCTGCGACGAGACGGTGCCCTTCGGCAGCTGGGCCACGGTGGTGGATGCGCTGCGGCAGTCGGGCATACAAAATATCAGCGTGGTCACACAACCGCTCACCGAGCGTTCGGCAATTCAGTGACATGGCTACAGTCGCCGCCAACCCGCCTTCAGACAAATTAGCTGGGCCACTGTCGGCTTCGCTGGTGTTGCACGCTGGACTGGTGGTGCTCTTCATCGGCTCGGCAATTTACAGCCATCAGGGCGATTCGTGGGGAGGGCCGGGCGGCGCGGTTACCGTGGGCGTGGTGGGAAGCTTGCCGGCGGTTCCCTTGCCGCGACCGGATGTGGAAACTCCCAGCCGCGTGGTGGACGAATCGAAAGGTTTGTACAAAGCTGAGCCGCAGCCTAAAGCGGTGCCGCCGCCGGATGCCACGCCGATTCCGAAATTCGAGAAGAACAAACCGCCGAAGTATGTGACGCGTCCGTCGAAGGTGCTGGAAAATCCAGCGCCTCCTCCGCCGAATGCGGTTCCTTACGGCGGCGGTGGCACTCCGACGGTGCCTTACAGTTCGTTTGCGATGGGCGCGGGATCTTCGACGCAAGCCGGCATGGGATTCGAAGGGCCTGGGGCGGGAAACTTCGGCGCGCGTTTTTCGTGGTACGTGGAAGCGGTGCAACGCAAGGTCAGCAGCGCGTGGCTGCAATCCACGGTGGACCCCAGCGTGCAATTTGCGCCGCGCGTGGTGGCCACGTTTGACATTTTGCGCGACGGCAGCGTCACCAACATTCAAGTGACGAAGTCCAGCGGGAACGCTTCGGTGGATTCTTCAGCGGTGCGGGCCATTCGCGACGCCAGCCCGATGCAGCAGCTGCCTCCGGCGTATTCCGGCTCAAGAGTGAGCGTGGAGTTTTGGTTTGATTTTAAAAGGTGAGGAAGCGTTAGCGAGCGGCGAGCGGCGCAATCAACGCGGCAGTCCTTCGGCCCCGATACAATCGGGGCCGAAGGACAAGCAAGCTGGCGCACTATAAAAAACATGACTAGAAAACTCGCAATCATCGCAACACTGTTCACGGCGCTGCTGTTGTTATGCACGAGCAACGCTTCCGCGCAGGATTGGTTCAAGACCGGCACGGGCCTGGGCGTCAGCAAAGCGCGCGTGGCCGTGCCGGAATTTGCGATGCGCCAACCTGTTCCGCAGGCGCTCGAGAAGACTTTTCACGACGTGCTGTGGTCGGACTTGGAATTTTGCGGCGTGTTGGAGCTCGTGAGCCCCAGCTTCTATCCGCCGCAGATGCCCAGCCAGCCGAGCGAAGTGAATTTTGCGGAATGGGCCGCTGCGCCGGCCAATACGTACATGCTGGCATACGGAAATTTGTCCGGTGACGCGACCAACTTAGTCGCCGCAGGATATCTCTCGGATGTCCACAACCCGCAAGCACCCATCGCGCTGCAGAAAATCTATCGCGGCCCGGCCACCGACGCCGGCGCGCGCGCGCTGGCACATAAGTTCGCGGATGACATCGTCGGGCTGCTTAGCGGCGGCTCGCCTGGGATCGCGCAGACACAGATCGCCTACGTGAGCACGCGGAGCGGGAACAAGGAAATTTGGGCCATGGATTATGACGGCCAGAATCAGCACCAGCTGACGCATCTGAAATCCATTTCGCTGACGCCGCGCTGGTCGCCAAGCGCGGACCGCATCGCGTTCACGTGCTACGTGCCGTTCCGCGGCGTCACATCGCCGCAAATTTGCCTGTACTCTACGGTTTCCGACCGGCTGATTTCGTTCCCGCGTTACCGCGGCTCGAACAGCTCGCCGGCTTGGTCGCCGGATGGTTCGCAAATCGCGTTCATGTCCAGCCAGGGCGGCGATCCGGAGATTTATTTGACCGATGCGAGCGGTGGCGGCCTGAAGCGCATCACATTTGCCGCGGGGGTGAGCACTTCCCCGGCGTGGAATCCGAAAACCGGCAAACAAATTGTATTTGTCAGCGATCGCGGCGGCGATCCGGTGCTGTACCTCGCGAATTCTGATGGCACGGACGTGCAAAAACTCGATATGCCGGACATGGGTTACGTCGTGGATCCGTCATGGTCACCAAATGGACAATTGCTCGCATTTAGCTGGCGACGCCCGAGCGGTAACTTCGATATCTATATCATGGACATTGTGACCCGGCAGCTGGTGGAATTGACGCGCGACCAAGGACGCAACGAGCGGCCCAGCTGGGCACCCGACGGGCGGCACATTGTTTTCGAATCCACGCGCACCGGCACGCGGCACATCTGGTGCATGCTGGCGGATGGAAGCTTGCCGCGGCAATTGACGTATCAAGGCCAGAACGAATCGCCCAACTGGTCACCGAAGTAGACGCAATGCGGATCGCGCGCGGCTTTCGCTCCGCCTCGTCGGAATCGGGCGGAGCAATGAATGTTTTTAGGGCCCTGAAGCACTAACAGAACGAAACAGGACTAAATATCCCGGCAGTTTCCTCAGGGAAACCCGGAAAACGCAGAAGGAGGCAACTTATGCAGGCGGGTAATGTTCGAAAATTCACGCTCTTGTTGGGAGTAGCAACTATTCTTGCGTTCATCGGCGGTTGTAAGAAACAGGTGGCCACCGCGCCACCGACTCATGCGGCACCTGCGCCCGCTGCGCAGCCTACTGCGACGCTGTCGGCGTCTCCAGCGCAGATCAACAATGGCGACACCTCCACACTCTCCTGGACTTCGACCGATGCCACCGACGCGGACATCGAACCGGGCGTTGGCAAAGTCGCGGTGCAGGGTTCGACTCCCGTGAACCCGACCAGCTCGACAACGTACACCATCACGGTAACTGGAGCGGGCGGGACCGCCACGGCTTCCACGCGCGTCACGGTGAATGCGCCGGCGCCCGGCGTGCCTCCGGCGAACAATCAAAGCATGAGCGAACTTTTCGAGCAGAACGTGAAGGACGCTTATTTTGATTTCAACAAAGCCGATATTCGCGGCGACGCTCGCGACGCGTTGGCCAAGACTGCGGAATTCCTGCGCTCCTACCCGCAAGTGCGTGTGACCATCGAAGGCCATTGCGACGAGCGCGGTTCCACGGAATACAATATCGGTTTGGGCGAGCGGCGCGCGCAGGCGGCGAAAAATTATCTGATTTCGCTGGGTATCGGCGCCAATCGTATGGACACTGTGAGCTGGGGCAAAGAACGGCCCTTCTGCACGGAGCATACCGAAGAGTGCTGGCAGCAGAATCGCCGCGCCCACTTCGTGGCGGCGCAGTAAGCTGCTGATTTGAGTTTTGCGATAACGTGGGGGCGGGTTTCTGCGATCTTGCAGGACCCGCTCCTACGGATCAGAAAAGCCAGCGGCGTTGTTTTTTTGTTGGCGTCGCTCCCAGCCCTATTCACTTAATTGAGTTCAGTCCAGGAGGCAGGCATGCGCGCACGATCGGCAGTGCTCGCGGTGGCGGCGTTAATTATTGGCGTGGTCATGGGCTCGATGTTGAATCCCCGGCCCACCGGCGCCGTTTCGAAGGAAATTATCCAGCTGCAGGAAGACGTCTCGCAGCTGCTGCAAGGGCAGCAAACCATGCGCAGCACCATTGACGCGAACAACGCTTCGATGCGCACGCTGGTGCAGCAATCGCTGGATTCGGTGAACGCGCTGAACCAGCAGATGGCCACGCTGCAGAAAAATGTGCAGGAAGCGACGGCGAACAGCTCGTCGCGGATTGACACCATGTCGACGCAGACGCAGGGAATTTCCGACAATCTTCAGGACGTGCAGGCGCGTGTGGGAAAAGTGGCGGCGCAGATCAATGATATGCAGAGCACGCTGCAGAGTATTGACGGCCGACTGGCCGGCGGCTCTGCGCCGAGCGGCGTTCCTGCTGGCGGGGCCCCGGGCGGCGGTGCGAATGGATCGGGCGTGCCTCCCTCCGCGGGTGGCCCTGGGAGCGCGACACCGCCGAATGGTGGTGGCGGGCTTTCTTCGCTGCCGGGAGTTTCGTCCGACACGCTCTATCAGAATGCCCTGCGGGATTTCACGACCGGAAAATATGATTTGGCGCGCCAGGAATTCGGTGACTACGTGCTGCACTTCCCTTCCACCGATCTCGCGTCGAACGCGCAGTTCTATCTGGGTGAAATTTCGTACGCGCAGGCGGATTACAAGGACGCCATCGCGCAGTACAACCTGGTGCTGGCGAATTATCCGCAGAGTTACAAACTCGCCGCAGCGCTGTTGAAGAAAGGCTTCGCTGAACTGGAAATGGGGATGAAGGCTACGGGCACGAAGGATTTGCGTGAACTAGTACGGCGCTTTCCCGGCGCGGACGAAGCGCGCCGCGCGCAAGCCAAGCTGAAGGAGATTGGGGCGACGACCGCCGTACCCCGTACCTCGCCGCACTAGAAAACCTCCGGCGTCAGTCCAGGCCGCGCGCAGCGTTCGTAGCGCTGCCAGCAATTCGATTTTGCGCATTCGTACTTCGCCCATTTTGGAGTGCGGCGGCTTGCCGCTGCTTTGGCTACGATCTAAAACTCGGCGCGACCGCCCCGCGCCCGTGTGGCTCGATGAATGGGAGTCCTAGAGTCCTGCCTGCTCAGGACTCTCAAGTTTCTGAGTTACGCCCGCAGATCGTCGGGCTGCCAATTCTGAATCATCTTCTTGATAGTTTTGCGGTCGTTGAGGCTCTCGCCCAGGACTTTGCCGGCCAGCGCGGGCAGCTCCGCGTCACTGGCGAATCGCAGGGCCACCAACTGGTTGAGCGTGAACTCCGGAATGCGCGGCCGCAGATTCACCGGCAGCACGCCTTGCATCCTCAATTGCATTTCCAAACGAATCAGCCGGTCCTGCACAGCCAGTGCGAACATCCGCGCGTAAAGCGCCAACAAAACCAGCGCGAGAGCCACCACCAGCGTCTCGACCGACATGCCCGAAGGCAGGCGAACCACACGAACGATCGCCCACACAACATTGAATACCAGCACTGGCAAAACAAAGAAATGAAACACCGGCACGTACTTGGCATGATTCTGAAAATTCTGGGCCATGTGATTTCCTCCCCCAAGCGAAGGCCTGGGCACGCGGCTGGATTCTAGCAAAATTTTCGGTGGCTCGGTTGCGTTGCTCAGACAGCGCACCTCGGCATCTCGCACCGCGTCGGGTTGCATCGCCTTTGTTGAACTGACCTTCACGACAGCTTGTAGCGGGCGAGGCTTGCCTCGCCAGCCGCGTCCTGCGCGAAAGGGTGCGTTCCGCGCGGACGCGGCACGCCTACGTACTCCAGAGCCAGCGTGATTTGCACGTCACAAAGCACAGCGCGTGTGAAACGCCAGCGCACGTATCAGGGCGCGATGCGGTATTTCTCGCTGGAGTGGCGCACATCGGCTATACTCAGCACTTCAGGGAAATCCTCTTAAAACAGGCAGGAAACCAAATGTCAGTCAACAAAGTGATTCTCGTGGGGCGCCTCGGGCGCGATCCGGAAACGCGCTTTACCGGAGGCGGGCAAGCAGTCGCCAATTTTTCGCTGGCGACGGATGAAACCTACAAAGACAAGAACGGTGAACGCCAAAAGCGCACCGAATGGCACAAGATCACGGTTTGGGGCAAACAGGCGGAAATCGCCCAGCAGTATCTGAAGAAGGGCTCGCTGGTATACGTCGAAGGGCGCATTCAAACGCGCGAATGGCAGGATAAAGAAGGCCAGAAACGCACCAGCTACGACATCGTGTGCAACAACTTTCGCATGTTAGGGGGCCGCGCCGATGGCGCCGCAGCTGGGGCCAGTGCGGGCGCATCGTCGCACGGTGGCGGTTTCGGAGGCGGAGGCCGTTCAGCGGACCCAGATATGGAAGGCGGTCCGATGGGCGATGAATCCCCGAGCCACGGCCCGGAAATTTCCGACGAAGATATACCGTTCTAGGAGGATTTCGCCGCACCGCAACAAGCGCTGCACGTGGTGCAGAGGGAACGGATTCGCGTGCGAGGAAATCGCTATTTCTTCGCACGCGAAATGCTATAGGGCGACCTGGCAATCAGCAGCAGCGCTTCGTCGCTATTCGTTTTCGCCAGATCAAGCGAATATCCCACGCGATAGTCTCCCGTCACTCGTGTTCGGAAATAATAGGTCTTTCCCGCCTCCACAATCAGACTGTTTAGCGCAACCTGCTGCTCGCTCGGCACGCTCGACTGCCAACTCGCGCATAGATGATGTTCCCCCGGTTCAACGCTGAGGAAAAAATAGGAATCACCGTGATTCGCGCCGACCCAAGCGCCATCCAGTGCGATTTTCACGATAGGTGTGCCGCTGAACAGCTCAACCTGCGGCGTGTCGATGAAGTAGAGCAACGCCTTGCCCGGATCAGCGATTGGCAAGTGCTGACCGTGGGGATCAGATTTGACGTTGAATTCCACGTCGCCTGCACCGCAAGCCGCCTCTGGATTAACTGGAGCTACCTTGCTTTGCGCCAACGAGGAAGATGCGAGGAGAAGTACCGCGAGAAGGACTTTCCTGAGTTTCTCCCGTGCAACGGAGTGGCGCCGATCGCCAGAACACACGGCGAGTGGCGCCCAATATCCGTCCAAGGCGCGGACTAATGCTTCGGGTTCTCGGCCTCGTCTTTTTTGCGCTGCTCGTCCACGCGATGCATGAAGGCTTCGAACCTGGGCAGTTGCTCGGGTGTTAAGATGGCGCGCACGCGCGCACGGCCCTGTTGGCGAAGCTCTTCGCGCTGCGCATCCGCGGGAGCATAAGCCGCGTGGATTTTCGCGCGGGTGTCGTCCACGATTGCGCCGAGCTGTTGCTGCTGGTCGGGCGTCAGCTGGAGTTCGCGCGTGAGGTCGTTCACCAGCTCGTTACGCGTGGGCCCGCCCGGCGTGATTTGCCGGCCCCAAACGCGTTCGCCCCAGAGGTGATTGCCCAGCCCGCCGAGCAGAACGCCCAGCAGGAAAACGATGAACACCAACAGCGCCGCTTCGCGCCGTGTTTTACTGTTTTCCATGACTCGTGTCCGCCATCATTAATATCACGTCATCGCGATTCGCCGGCAGCGATGGCTGATCGGGAGCAATTTCCGGGACGCGATTGTCCGCCATCATGGATTGGTCCGAGACGAACTGGCTGTGGCGGCCCAGGTCGAACGATACCAGAAGCACCAGGGCAAAAGCCGCCGAGGCTGCAACGCGCCAGGCCACCGACACAATAGGACGCCAAATGGATTTGCCTTCGCCCGTCCGCAATTCCTGGCGGATGTGTGCCATTACGATCCGGCTGAATCCCGCACCCGGATCGGGCGCAGGTTCCGCGACGGCCAGCAAGCGCGCGCTCGCGGTAGCGTCTGCCAGCGCCGCGCGGCATCCCGCGCAAGACCGCAGGTGCTCGGCCAGCATCGCCGCTTCCGGACCGTGCAGCGCGCCCTGGAGATGATCTTCGAGCGCCGCTTCGTGCTGTGTACAAGCTGAGTATTTAATTTCCGCGTTACTGTTTTCTGCATTCATGCTCATTTTCCTTATCCTTCCTTACCTTCCGCCGACCCCGCTGCCCCAGCCGGCTTGGAATGGAGGCGACGCCGATACACGTCCATCAAACGAGCACGAGCCCTGAACAGTCGCACCTTCACCGTGTTTACGTTGAGGTCGAGAATTTCCGCTAACTCCTGCACTGAAAATCCTTCCACTTCTTTTAGCACCAGCAACTCCCGGTCTTGCTCCGGCAACTTCTCCATCATGTGCTCGAGCAGGTCACGGGCTTCTGCACGGTCGCTGGAACTTGACGGCGGCTGATCGGCCGAAACCACACCATCCAGCCGCGAAACTTGCTCCTCTGACAGATCCGCTTCATACACCAGCGGGCGCACTTTTTTCTTGCGCAGGTAGTCCCAGCACTCGTTCACCGATATCTTATACAGCCAGGTGGAAAAAGCGGCGCGCTGATCGAACCGTTTTAGCGAAACGAATACCTTTAAGAACACCTGCTGTACGACGTCTTCCACGTCTTCGCGCCGGCGCAGGATACCACTAACCAGCCCAAAGACACGTTGCTGGTGGCGCCGAATCAGCTCCTCGAAAGCGGCCTCTTCGCCGCTCTGGGCCAACCGCACCAATTGCCTTTCTTCTTCGCCCTTCTCTCGCCGGCTCACCGGGAGCGATAGCGCCGAAGCAGTGGCTGCCATACCCTTTGGGACGTTAGGCACGCGATTCTGGTTACACCTGGAATTTTACGGCTCCCTCGAAATAGCTTGTTGCGGGGGATAGCTTATCATGTGACAATACCGCACATGATAATTGGAGAACGCATCCGTCTGCTCCGTGAAACAAAGAAACTTTCCCAAGGCGACATCGAGAAGCGTACTGGGCTTCTGCGCTGTTACATTTCGCGCGTCGAAAACGGCCATACCGTTCCGGCGATCGAAACGTTGGAGAAGTTGGCGCGGGCCATGGAAGTCCCGCTCTACCAGCTCTTCTACGACGGCGAAGAACCGCCCGTGCTGCCGAACCTTCCCAAGCGGAAGTCGGCCGACGATATCGCGTGGGGAAGCCGTGGGAAAGATGCTCGGGCTCTGGGACGCTTCCGCCGGTTGCTTGGCCGTATCGATGAAGGCGACCGACGCTTGCTGATGTACATGGCCCAGAAAATGGCTAACCGCTAAGAATTAGCAAGCAGAATTCTTTGTCGGCGCTTCGCCTTATTCCCACTCGATCGTGCTGGGCGGTTTCGAGCTGATGTCGTAAACAACCCGGTTCACGCCCGGGACCTCGTTCACGACGCGCACTGAAATCCGTTCGAGCACTTCGCGCGGCAGTCTGGTCCAATCAGCGGTCATCGCGTCCAGCGAATCCACGACGCGCACGGCGATGGTGTAGCCGTACGTTCGGCCGTCGCCCATTACCCCTACACTCTGCACCGGTAACAAGACCGCGAACGCCTGCCACACTTTTTCGTAGAGCCCTGCTCTGCGGATTTCTTCTACCACCACGGCATCGGCGGCACGTAGCGTTTCCAGTCTTTCGCGCGTGATAGCTCCCAGCAGACGTACTGCAAGGCCCGGTCCGGGGAACGGATGCTTCACGAGGATTTCTTCGGGCAAGCCCAATTCGCGGCCTATTTGGCGTACTTCGTCCTTAAATAGATCACGTAGCGGCTCGATCAGGCCGAAGGGCATGTCTGCGGGCAGGCCGCCGACGTTGTGGTGCGACTTGATGACGGCGGATGGGCCTTTCACGGAGACGGATTCGATCACGTCCGGATAGAGAGTGCCCTGCACCAGGAATTTCACGGGCAGGCCGGACGTATTCGCCAGCAGTTTGCGCTGTTCTTCGACGAATACGGAGATGAACTCGCTGCCGATAATCTTGCGCTTTTGCTCGGGGTCAGTGACGCCGGCGAGCTTGCCTAGAAAGCGCTCGGAAGCGTCCACGCCGATTACCGTGAGGTCCAGGCGGTCGCGCAGCAGCTCGAGCGTTTCGCGATATTCATTACCGCGCAGCAGGCCGGTATCCACGAAGACGTTGATCAGGCGGTCGCCGATCGCGCGATGCACCAGCGCGGCCGCCACCGCGGAATCCACTCCTCCGCTAAGCGCACAGATTGCGCGCGCGCCCTCGGCTTGTTTGCGGATGGCTTCGACGCTGGCTGCGATGAAGCCGGCGCGATTCCAGTTTTGCTTGGCGCCGCAGATGGCGAAGATGAAGTTCTGCAAGATTTCCGTGCCGCGATCGGTGTGATTCACTTCGGGATGAAATTCGACGCCGTAGATCCGTCTTTCGGTGTCCTCGACGGCGCCGATAGCGTTGTCCGTGCGCCCGGTGATGGTGAAGCCGGCGGGAACTTCGATGACATGGTCACCATGGCTGTTCCAGATTTTCAGGTGGTCAGGTATCCCATTGAATAACGTTGAGGCGCAGGCCATGTCCAGCTGCGCAGGGCCGTACTCGCGGCGCGCGGCGGGCGCCACTTTACCACCTAGTGAATGGGTGAGCCACTGCATGCCGTAGCAGATGCCCAGCACCGGTACCCCTAGTTGCAGTACCTGGGGATCGCACAGCGGAGCATCTTTGTCGTATACCGAGCTGGGACCACCGGACAGCACGATGCCGACCGGTTCGAGCGCGCGGATTTCCTCCAGTTTGGCGGTGCACGGCAGAATCGCGGAGAACACCTGCTGCTCGCGGATGCGCCTCGCGATCAGCTGCGTGTACTGCCCGCCGAAATCCAGGACTACAATTCCCTGTCGCGTGCTCACCGTGCCTCCGGCTTGCTGCTTCGCTGCGGTTCCGGTCCTCGCGGTCATTAGTTTCCTCGAAATCCTGCTATCGCAAAACAATATTTACGAGCTTCCTGGGCACGACCACGGTCTTGGTCATTTCCTTGCCGGCAATCAGCACCGCGATACGCGGATCGGTGAGCGCGCGGTTCAGAGTTTCGTCCTCGCTCAGATCGTCTTCGACCAGGATTTTGCCGCGCAGGCGTCCGTTGATCTGGATGATCACCTCGAACTGTTCTTCGCGCGCGAGTTCCTCGCGATACGCGGGCCATTTCTCACGCGCCAGGCTGGTCTGGTGACCGAGCATCTGCCACAGCTCTTCCGCAATGTGCGGCGCCATGGGCGAAAGCATCAGCAGCAACGCTTCCAGCACGCGCTTCAGAATCATTGGACTCAGCTCGACGTCCAACGGCTCCTGCGCGTGAATCTCGTTCGTCAGCGTCATCAGCAGCGAGACGGATGTGTTGAAGTGCCACCGCACCTCGAAGTCGTTGGTGATGCGTTTCAGCGTCTGATGCGTCTTGCGCACCAGAAGCTTTTCCTTCGCCGTGGCGTTGCTCAAATCCGTTTGCTGCGTCAGATCGGTTTGAATGCCGCTCAGCCTGTCGGCGTGGTCCGTCACCAATCTGTAAATCTTTTTCAGAAATCGCGCGGAACCTTCGATCGCTTCTTCGCTCCACTCCAGATCTTTTTCCGGGGGCGCGGCGAAAAGAGTGTACAGACGTCCCGTATCGCAGCCGTATTTATCGGCCATCTCGATCGCGCCGACCACGTTGCCGCGCGATTTCGACATCGCGACGCCGCCCTTCTGCACCATGCCCTGCGTGAAGAGCCGCGTGATCGGCTCGTTGTGATTCACCAGACCGATATCGCGCATCACCTTGCAGAAAAAACGCGAGTACAGGAGATGGAGGATGGCATGGGTGATTCCGCCGACGTACTGGTCAATCGGAAACCAGTAACGCACTTTTTCCTTATCGAATGGCGCGGTGCTATTGTGCGGATCAGTGTAGCGATAGAAATACCAGGACGAATCAACGAACGTGTCCATCGTGTCCGTCTCGCGACGCGCGGGACCGCCGCATTTCGGGCACGTCGTGTTCACAAATTCTGGCGAGCCGGCGAGGGGCGACTGGCCCTGCCCGGTGAGCGTGACATCTTCAGGCAAACGCACCGGCAGTTGATCGTCGGGCACCGCAACGATCCCGTCTTTTTCACAGTAGACGATGGGAATCGGCGTGCCCCAATAACGCTGCCGCGAAACGCCCCAGTCTTTCAGCCGGTAGGTCGTCTCGCCCGCGCCGTAGCCTTTGGCTTGCGCATCGGCGATCATTTTTTCCTGCGCTTGCTGCGTGGTCAAGCCGTCGTACGGGCCGGAACCGACTACGCGTCCGTATTCCGTGAAGGCTTCACTCATACGGTCAATGCGCAATGGCACGCCGGCCAGCGGCTGCACCACGATCTTGACTGGCAAATGATATTTCTCCGCGAATTCGTAATCGCGCTCGTCGTGCGCCGGGACGCACATCACCGCGCCGGTGCCGTATTCGGCTAGCACAAAATTGGCGACCCAGATGGGGACATGCGCGCCGGAAAACGGATTGATCGCGAACCGGCCGGTGAAAAAACCTTCCTTCTCTGCCAACGCGATGTCCGCCGCGCGCGAGCTTTTCTGGCGCATGGCTTTCAGCTGGGAGTTCAACGCGCCTTGCCCCGGCACTCCGGCCAGAAGTTCGTCGAGCTTGGGATGCCCCGCGGAAATGACCAGCGCTGAAGCGCCATAAATCGTATCAATGCGCGTGGTAAAGACTTCCAGCGCCACGCCATCCATTTGTGACACGGCAAATTTCACGCGCGCGCCCTGCGATTTGCCGATCCAGTTGCGCTGCATCGCGAGCACGCGCTCGGGCCAGCCGTCTTCCAACTGTTTCATGTCCGCCAGCAGCTCGTCGGAATATTGCGTGATGCGGAAAAACCATTGCTCCAGCTCGCGAACTTCCACCAGCGTGGTTTCGTGCCGCCAGCAGTAGCCGTCAATCACCTGCTCGTTGGCCAGTACCGTCGCGCACTCCGGGCACCAGTTCACTTTGCTTTTCTTGCGGAACGCGATGCCCTTCTCGAACATGCGCAGGAAAAGCCACTGATTCCAGCGGTAGTACTCCGGCTCGCAGGTGGAAATTTCGCGCCGCCAGTCGTAACTGAATCCGAAGCGGCGCATTACGTGGCGGAATTCAGCGATGTTGGCCTTGGTCCACTCGCGCGGATGAGTGCCGTTCTTAATCGCGGCGTTTTCCGCCGGCAGGCCGAACGCGTCCCAGCCCATCGGGTGCAAGACGTTGAAGCCGCGCATGCGTTTGTAGCGCGCGACGGCGTCGCCGATGGTGTAATTGCGCATGTGTCCCATGTGCATGGTGCCGGAGGGATAAGGCAACATCTCGAGCAGGTAATATTTGGGGCGTGAGGCGTCGTTATCTACAGCGTTGAAGGCTTGTTGCTCTTCCCACACTTTCTGCCACTTTGCTTCGATTTGCGCGGGATCGTAATTTGCATGTTTGTGGTCGGAATCGGCCAAGTTCACTTCCCTCGCGAGCGGGATTTCGATTTTGCTTTCTTCTTTGTTTTGGAAGTCGTCTTCGCGCGCCGCGCGGCGCCTGCCTTCGCGGACTTGGCCTTCTTTACGCGATGCGGCCGCGGTTTCATGCCGTCGCCATTGGCCGCCACCACGCGGCCCAGCAGTTTCCACAGCGCGGCGACGTTGCGGCGATCGTCACCCGGCGCATCGATCGGCGTTTCCAGAATGAAAGCGCGCGCGGCAAGCAGAGGATGATTCAAAATGCGCCCGAATGCTTCCAGGCCAATCTTGCCCTTGCCGATATGTTCGTGGCGATCCACGCGCGAGCCCACATGGGTCTTCGAATCGTTCACGTGCACCACGTAGACGCGATCCAGGCCTACGGTCCGGTCCAGCGCCTGCAAGGTCTTCTCGAGCCCTTCTGCGGTGCGCAGATCCCATCCCGCGGCAAACGTGTGCGCGGTGTCTATGCAGATACCCAGCGGCAGATCGGGCGAAGAATCGAGTATCGCACGCAGTTCTTCGAAGCGCGAGCCGATCGAAGTTCCCTGTCCCGCCGTATTTTCCAGCAAGATTTTCAGGTCGCCGAGCTTCAGGCCGCGCGCGGCTTGCTTCAATCCCTGCGCAATCGCAGCAACGGCCGCCAGCGGCGTGCTTTCGCGTCCGCTGCCGGGATGCGCCACCAGATAATCCGCGCCCAAAGCGATCGCGCGCACGAGTTCCTGATGAAACGCCTGCACGGAGCGCGTGCGCAATACTGGATTGGGCGAAGCCAGGTTAATCAGGTAATTATCGTGGATGACCAGCGGACCCAGACCCAGTTCCTTGCGCCGCGCGCGGAATCGGGCGGCTTCCGCTTCGGCGATGCGCATCCCTCCGCGATTCCACATGCGCGGGCTGGAGGAAAAAATCTGCAGCGCGTTCGCGCCCAGTCCATGCGCGATCTCCAGTGAGCTGCTGATGTCACCTGCTATGGACGTATGTATCCCGATGCGGATGCTGCCGTCTTTCCACGCGGGAATTTCAGGGGGCGGAGGTGCTTCCGGGCGGTACTCGTCGGCGGCATCGAAGGCTAGTGTACTGCTGTGGTTTTCTTCCGCCATTCCCTCTGGGTGTCCGGGTGCCCTACGAGTCGCAGTGCGGGCAACGCCTCAGAGCGCCTCGCGCGCACATGCTGAAACATTCATTTTAGCGGAAAGCGCACAGTTGCGCAAACACTGATAAACGGAGGCCGGGCCCGGATTTGCCGCAACGAATTACCGAAGCACGCATCGATTTCACAAATTTGCGCTTGACAACCCATAACCGTATGGTTATGATTCCCGCCATGCAAGCCCAAGTCGTAACGGATCATGTTTTCGCTGCTCTCGCCGACCCCACGCGGCGCGCGATCTTCGAGCATTTGGCGCGCGACGGCGAACAGAACGTGCGCGCCTTGACGGCTCGCGCGGGCGTGTCGCAACCGGCGGTATCGAAACACTTGGGAATACTGAAACACGCGCGGCTGGTAAGCCACCGACGCGCCGGCCGCGAAACTCACTACAGCGCGCAACCGCAAGCTTTGAAACCGATGCTCGACTGGATGGGGATGTACACCGCATTCTGGCACGACCGTTTTGATAGCCTCGAATCTCTTCTGGGAAGGATGGACCAATGAACGAAGCCGCAGCCTCACGCTCCCTGGTGATCGAACGCGAAATGCCACATCCCGCAGAGAAAATCTGGCGCGCGCTGACGCAGGGCGCGCTGGTGGAAGAATGGCTGATGAAGAATGACTTCCAGCCAGTGGTGGGCCATCGTTTCAGCTTTCGCTCGACGCCCGTGCCGGGTTGGGACGGGGTCATAAACAGTGAAGTCCTCACGATCGAACCGAATTCAAAGCTCGCTTACAGCTGGGGCACTATGGGAATGATGAGCGTTGTCACGTGGACGTTGACGCCGACAAAGGCCGGCACGCACGTCCGCATGGAGCAAACCGGCTTCCCCTCCGAAACGGATGCCGCATACAAGGGCGCGACCTATGGCTGGACGAAGTTCATTGCGAACATGGAGCGTGTGGTTGGAGGGCTGGAGTAAGAAGGATTGGATGAAGGTGGACGGGCCTGAGGAGGGCCGGAATAAAGGAGGGTCGAACTGACATGAGCCAAAGCATCGTTCGTTGGATCTTTCGCTGGATTCACATCGTATTTAGCATCCCCATACTCGGTTATATCTACAGCCCGTTTCAGGAAATTCCCAAATACGCACCCGTTGTCCGGCGTGTTTTCGTTCCGATTATGGTCGTTTCGGGCTTGTGGATGTGGAAGGGCCATCTCGTTCGACGGCTCATTCCGAGACGATCAGTCGGACAAAGCACTGCCAGCTGAGCGCGGCCGGCGAATGAAATACGTCTGGAGCTGGTAGGATGAGAACGTGAAAAAATCAGTCGCGAGCCAAGGCCAGCCGGCATCGGAGCTTATCTCGGAGAGAATCGCCGAACTCGGGGACTGGCGCGGGAAAACCCTCGCTAGAATGCGCAAGCTCATCAGGGCAGCAGATCCGGACGTGGCCGAGGAATGGAAGTGGGGCATTCCGGTGTGGTCGCACGATGGCATCATCACGACTGGTGAAACCTACAAGAGCGCCGTGAAACTTACGTTCGCCAAGGGCGCGTTGGTGAAGGATCCGGCGCGCTTGTTCAACTCGAGCCTCGAGGGGAAGGTACGCCGCGCGATTGATATCCACGAGGGCGAAGAAGTTGACGAGACGGCGTTCAAGGCGCTGGTTCGCGAAGCGGTTGCCCTCAACAGTTCTTTTAAGTTGAAACCTGCGAAGAAAGCGAAGTCGTAAAGAATTCCGCGTGCTCGGCGTTCCCTTCCCCGGCTACATATCGTCCGTCTCGACCTAATCTGAGGCAGTTCGGTATTCACAAATTGGCACGCGAAATCCAGCGTGGAACTAGCCGCCGCGCGCATGTATCATCCCCGGCGGGAGTTTCGGATGACCCTACCTCGGTTCGGCGTCTACATAATCGTTATTGCTGTGCTGTTCGGGGGCGCGCGGAGTTTGCCGCTCGCCGCGAACCGCGCCGCCGATCAGGCGAGCGACGCCGTGGACAGTCAAGCCTTTCTGCAATCGCACATGACGCCTGCGGGCCCAGTGGCCAGCAAGTTCGCTTTTGCCGTGGACAAGCTGTTGGCTCAGATGACGCTGAAAGAAAAAGTCGGCCAGATGACTCAGCTAACGATTGAGACGATTGTCGACGGCAAAGACCAGGACATCCACATCAACCCCGAAAAATTGCACAAGGCCATCGCGGAATATGGCGTCGGCTCCATCCTCAATGTCAGCGATCAGGCCCTTTCCGTCGAGAAGTGGCACGAAATCATTCGCGCGATACAGGCCGAAGCTAAAAACACCCGTCTGCAGATCCCCGTGCTTTACGGCATTGATTCAATTCACGGCACCACGTACGTGGAAGGCGGCACGCTCTTTCCCCAGCCGCTGGCGATGGCGGCCACATGGAATCCCGAGCTGATGCTGCGTGGCAGCCAAATCTCGGCCGCGGAAACGCGCAAAGCCGGGATTCCTTGGACGTTCTCGCCTGTGCTGGACGTTGGCCGGCAGCCGCTCTGGCCGCGCCTTTATGAAACTTTCGGCGAAGACACGTATCTTGCGACGGTAATGGGCGTGGCCACGGTCCGCGGCTACGAGGGCGACGAAGTTTCCAGCCCGGTCCAGGTCAGTTCCTCGCTGAAGCATTATATCGGCTACAGCTTCCCGACCAGTGGCAGCGATCGCAGCGCTGCTCTGATTCCGGAATCCACGCTGCGCGAATATTTTCTACCGACTTTTGCAGCGGCCGTGAAAGCCGGCGCGCACACCGTGATGGTGAATTCCGCCGAAGTGAACGGCATCCCCGGGCATACCAATGGCTACTTGCTGAAAACGGTCCTGCGCGATGAATTGGGATTTCGGGGCGTGGTGGTTTCTGACTGGCAAGACATCGAGCGACTCGTGACCGCGCACCACATCGCCGCCACGGAAAAGGAAGCCACGCGAACCGCCATCCTCGCGGGGATTGACATGAGCATGGTGCCGCTTGATTACCGGTTCAGCGATTTGCTGCAGCAATTGGTGCAGGAAGGCAGCGTTCCCGTGAGCCGCATTGACGAGGCGGTGCGGCGGATTCTAATTCTCAAATATCAGCTGGGATTATTCAATGATCCGCTGCGTGGGATCGATGCGAGTACTACCCTTGGCTCGCCGGAATCGCGTCAAGCCAGCCTTGTTGCGGCGCAAGAATCCATTACGCTGCTGAAAAATGAAAACCACACGCTGCCGCTGGCAAAGACCGCGCGCGTGCTTGTCAGTGGCCCGGATGCCGATTCGCTGATCCCGCTGAATAACGGCTGGAGCTACACGTGGCAGGGCGACAAAGCCTCGGCGTACCCGACGAAGGACTACGCCACAATTCTTGAAGCTATTCGTCAAAAAATTGGTGCGGACCATGTGACCTACGTTCCGGGCGCCACTTTCGATAAAGAGCTCGACATCGCGCAGGCAGCAGCGAGCGCCTCCCATGTGGACGCGGTGGTGCTCTGCTTGGGCGAATGGTCCTACGCGGAAACGCCCGGCAACATCCCGGATCTCGCGCTTCCCGACGCGCAAATCCATCTCGCGCAAGAGCTGGTCGAATCGGGCAAGCCCGTGATCCTGGTCCTCACCGAAGGCCGGCCGCGCATCATTCGCCCGATTGCCGCAGGCGCGAGCGGGATCGTCATGGCCTACAACCCCGGCAACGAGGGCGGGCGAGCGATCGCCGATATTCTTTTCGGCGACGTGAATCCCAGCGGCAAACTTCCCATCACGTATCCGCGCTACGCCAACATGCTTTTCACCTACGATCACAAAACCCTGGAAGGTGACGAAGGCGAGAAAGCGCCGCTCTACGCCCCGCAATTCGAATTCGGCTTCGGACTGAGCTACACCAATTACGCATATTCGGATTTGCAGGTAACGCCAACATCGGGATCAGGCACCCAGAAGATACAAGTGGCAGTAACAGTAAAAAACACTGGCGATCGCGCCGGTGAGGAAGTCGTGCAGCTCTATCTGAACGAACAAGCGGCCAGCATCACGCCGCCGCTTAAGCGCCTGAAGCGCTTCGCCAAAATACAACTGCAGCCGGGCGAAAGCCGCCGCTATACATTCGAACTTGGTTCCGAAGACCTGTCGTTCATCAACGCCGAGAATAAGCGCGTATTAGAGGCGGGCAGCTTCACCGTCCAAATCGGCGGCCTGAAGCAATCGTTCGGATGGAAGTAGAAATCAAATTGAGTGTTTCACCCTGAGGTAGGTCAAATGTCTGCGGCGTATCTTTTGAAAACTGAGCCTTCCCAATATTCATTCGCGGATTTGCAGCGCGATAAGTCCACGACGTGGGATGGCATATCGAATCCCGCTGCGGTAAAAAATCTGCGCGAGATGCAGCCCGGCGCGAAGCTGATCATCTACGAAACGGGCAAGGTGACCAGCGTCGTGGGCACCGCGACGGTCGTATCGGTGGATGCGTCCGACCCCAAAAAGCCGCACGTGATAATTGTGGCAGGGAAAGCAGTCGCAAAACCGACTTCACTCGCGGAAATTAAAGCCAACAAATTGTTCGCCGGGTCAGCTCTGGTGCGTCAGGGACGCCTCTCCGTCGTGCCACTGACGGCTGAACAGTATCAGGCCTTGGCGAACAGCTGAGTCCACACGCCACTGCCAATTCATCAGCGCACAGCCCTGAAGGGGCTGTGCCAGGAAAGCCGAGGCCAGCTCGGCCTAATCGCCGAGCGCAGCGGCGGAGGTGGCGCCGTAGAAGCTGTACCAGGGCTTCGCGGCGCTGAGGCGCGAGTTCACGTTGTTGATGTTCTTCACGCCTTGATCGCTCAGCCAGTCTTCCAGGGCTTTGGGGCCTTGCTTGCCGTAGATGGGGATGCCGTCTTTCCAAGTGGCGCGGCCGCAGAGCACGCCGGAAAATTCCACTCCGGATTCAGCGGCGAGGTCGAGTGTCTCGGCAAACACGTCGTTATTCACACCGGCGGAAAGATAGATGAACGGCTTTTTTGCAGCAGCGGCGGCGCGGCGGAAGTGTTCCTTGGCTTGATCGCGCGTATAGGCGCTATCGCCCTTGCACGATTTGGTGCCGGCGACGAAAGCCATGTTCACAGGCACTTCTACCTTCAGCACGTCAACGCCGTATTGCGGCTTGGAAAATTCCTCCATGCTGCCGCGCACGACTTCGGGCTTCTGCTTGGCGTATTCGATTCCCTTCTCGTCGCCATTTTCCACGTAGCCCACAAATTCCAGGAAAAACGGCACGTCGGCCGCAGTGCACTCGCCGCCGATGCGTTCCACCCACGCGTGCTTAATGTCATTCACTTCGGGCGGATCGAAGGGCGTGTAGTACAGCAAAATCTTGATGCAATCCGCGCCCGCGCCCACCAAGCGATGGACGGACCAAATATCCAGCAGGTCCGGCAGGCGCCCGGGGCGCGTATTGTCGTAGCCGCTGTTTTCGTAGGCCAGGAGCAACCCGGCATTCTTGGCGCGCGCCTTCGCCGCTGGCAGGCCGTATTCCGGATCGAGCAAAATGGCGCTGGCATGCGGCGTCAGCACGCGCGTGACGATCGTCTTGAACTCTTCGAGCATCTGCGCGGGCACGTCTTTCTTATCGATGCCCTTGTCTTTCGCAATCGCGCTCTTGAGCGAGCCGCGCTGGTCCATCGCCGCCGCGGCGATCACGCCGCGCGCGTCCGATACCGCTTTCAGCCCCTTCTGTTTGCCAGGCGTAATCTTCATCAGGCCCTCCGCAGGGTTCGCAAAACAGGAATGCCGCATTTTAGCATGAGAGTT
Source organism: Candidatus Acidiferrales bacterium (assembly GCA_050012455.1). Taxonomy (GTDB): domain Bacteria; phylum Acidobacteriota; class Terriglobia; order Acidiferrales; family UBA7541; genus Palsa-295. Next base: position 119,408 of record JBEKHD010000005.1, read on the forward strand.
CGCGCACTTGGTACGGCGGAAGGCGCGACAGATGGGCACAGATAAATACCGATGCGGTAAAGGCTAGCAGTTGCCGGTCCGCCCGCCTGCAGAATCGGAGGATGTAAATTCTGCGCTAGGTCAGGCGATTCGGTGAAACGATGCGAACGGTATATCCGTCTAGGTACGCATCGGATTTGAGAATCCACGTCGCACTTGGGGCGGTTGTTCTTACGATTGGGCAGCAGAAGCAACGCCCGGATAAGGTCCTCGCTCCGGCGTAATAGGAGATGCCATGATTAGAATCGCGAGAATTGCGAGTATCTTCGTCACTTCAGCAATTCTGCTCGTGTCTGCTCAGGTCGTGGGCGCGCAGAAAACACCAGATGTGCCCCCAGCTCCAGTACCAATACAAATCCTCACGGCCAAGAAAATATTTGTCGCTAACGGCGATAGCGATCCGGTCCTGGGAATCCCCAGCCTTGCCTACGGCGAGTTCTACGCGTCCCTCAGGAGCCAGGGAACATACGAGTTCGTTCAGACTCCCGCGGAGGCCGACGTAGTTCTCGACGTCCGGACCGAGATCTGGATTCCAACCCAGGCAGTCTACGTGCTTCGCTTGGCGATCATCGACCCTAAGACCAGCATTTTGCTCTGGCGAATCACGGAACACGTGCAGCAATGGGCGCGAGAAGCAACGGGTCGCAAGAACTTTGATGAAGCGATGACTGCCCTCGTGAGCGATCTAAATAAACTGATCGTCTCGCCTCGCGCCGCTGGCAGCGCTACCACGCCTGGTACGTAACGCCGGCTCGGAAGCCATTGCTGGCCACGCTAGCTATTCACTCCGCTGAGAAATCCACCGAGGTGCCCGGTGATTGCGAGCAGCGCCACGCCCACTAATTCCAGCGGCAGCCGGTAATTCGGCAACGCAGTTCCGTCACTGCGTCGCGCGCGAAAGTGGATCCACCAAGCTGCCCAGATCACGGCGGTCGAGCTCAAGCCAAACACCATGTGCAAACGCAGAATCCCCCGAACGCGATGCCCTTCCAGCGCCCACTGCCACGCCACGAGTCCGGTTGCGACTGCTGGCAGCACCATCACCGCCGCCAGCAGCAAATTGGTGTAAGCTGCGAACCGCAGCGTTTCGCGCTTCGTCCACTGCGCTGCGAAATCCAGCGCCACTCCGGCAATGAACAGCGCGATCGGAAAATGGATCAGGACCACGTGCTGCGCGTGCTTTTCCAGCAGCATCTGCTTCAAAGCGAAAGGGTGCATGGCATGGTCTCCCTATTGCACGACGACCGTGCCGGTCATTTTCGGGTGAATGGAACAGAAATACGGATAGGTGCCGGGCTTCGTGAAGACGAATGAAAATTTATCGTCTGTGTCGAGCGCTTTGGATTTGAATGCTCCATCGGTGCTCACCACCGTGTGCGGAATGTCGTCGCGGTTCGTCCACGTCACGGTCGTGCCAACGGGCACAGTTAGCGCCGTCGGCCCGAAACTGAAATTGTCGATCTTCACTTCGGCGGTCGCGGCCGACTTATCCTGCGGGGCGGCGCTGCCAACCCGGATCGCCGGGGCGAACATCGCCAGCAAGGCAACTCCGACGCTCGTCAAACCAATCCTTGCGAATTTCCGTTTCATGATTTTCTCCTCACCTTGAAATTCGTGGCCTCAGCGGCTTAAGCTGCTTTGATCTCACGGAGCCAACGGCACAGCTAAAGCCGTGCCCTGACGCAAAACGTTATTCGGCGCGCAGGCACCTCGGTGCCGACCTCACCCCAACTGCGAATCCACGATCGCGAGCGCGTGCTGGCCGCGCACGAAGTTCACATCCGTAATCCCCAGCAGGCTCCGCAGCTGGTCCGCCGGCACTTTCATTGGCCCCGGCGAATCGGCTTTTCCCGGCTGGGGCTGGGGAAATGCGGTCGACGCCGCGGTGTGAAACGTCACGTTGCCTTCGACCTTCTGCATGATCTGGTGAATGTGCCCGTTCAAAACCGACACGGATCCGAATTTCTTCAAATAGCTCAATGCCTGCGCGCTGTCGTCCGTGCCCCAACCCCACTCCGGATACACCGACCACAAAGGAATGTGCGCGAAGACCACAATCGGAGTGCTCGATTTCAAATGCTTCACATCGGCCTCGAGCCACTCCAGTTGCTCGCCGCCCAAATTCCCTAGGCCGCCCGCCTTCAGGTTCACTACGTTCACCAGGCCGATGAAATGCACGCCCTTCTTCTCGAAGCTGTACCAGCCCTCGCCCTGCGTTCCCTTCCCGTAGCGATCGCGGTACTGTTTGCCTTCGTCGCCGATCACGTCGTGCTCGCCAGGGACAAAAAACACATCCTTCGCGACCGCGCCCTTCAAAATCTGATCCACGGTGTCGAATTCCTCTGGCCGCGCCAGATGGCTGATGTCTCCGGTGTGCAACAAAAATTCCGGCTGCACGCTTAGCGCGTTGATCTTGTCCACCGCCGCCTTTAGCGTGGCAGCCACATCCGGATTCGCGGCCTTGTTGAAACCCATGTGGCTGTCGCTGATCTGGGCGAAGCTCAACTCGCCGGCCATTTTTGCGGCGTTCCACTCATTCGCGCGGCTCATGCTGTAAGACTTCAGTACCCCGCCCTGCATCACGCAGAGCGCACCGGTTCCCGCCCACGCCATGCACTTCAAGAAACCGCGCCGGTCAATTCCGTCGTGATTGTGGTCGTGCAAGATTTCGTCCTTCTTGATTTGCGACATTTGCTTCCTCCTCAGCCCCTCGGCTGCAAGACGCCTTGCATCCCGCACCGCCCACGCTCTGTAGAGTGGCGCGTGCCCGCTGCGAGCTTCCGAGCAACGCGCCACCTGTGGACGTGTTCATTGTGCAAGACCAGCACTGCGGCGGTTTTATTCCCCGGACGCCGCGCGAAATCTTTTTTAAGAATTTTGTCTCCCGCGGGAATAAAATCAGCTTCCCCGCGGTTATCTCTATGTGGAGCTGTAAAAAGGGCTGGACGTGTTAGAGCAGGAAGACCGCGCGCGCTTTGAGGCAGAGGTAATGCCCCATCGCGACGCCGCTTACAATCTGGCGCGCTGGATTTTGCGTGGCCGCGCGCAAGCCGAAGACGTGACGCAGGAAGCATTCCTGCGCGCGTACCGTTCCTTCGGCGCTTTTCAGTCTGGCAACGCGCGCGCGTGGCTGCTACAGATTGTGCGCAATTGCTGCTTCACCTGGCTGCAGCAAAATCACGTGGCCGAGGAAATGACGGAGTTTGATGAGTTGGCCATGCCTCCGAAAACTGAGAATCCCGAATCGCTGGCCATAGCCACTTACGATCGCGAGCGGTTGCAACGCGCGCTGGAAGATTTGCCCGCGCATTTCCGCGAGATTATCGTGCTGCGGGAACTGGAAGGCTGCTCGTACAAGGAGATTGCCGCTATCACTACGCGCCCGATCGGCACGGTGATGTCCGCGCTGGCTCGCGCGCGCCAGCAGCTAAGAACTTTTTTGACCGAGCCAGTTCCCAAGGGAGCCAGTCGTGACGTGTGAGCTTTCGCAAACCCGCCTGCACGCTTATTTCGATGGCGAACTAGACGCCATGGGCGCCGCCGAGTTCGAGCGCCACCTGGAATCCTGCCCCGATTGCGAAGGGCGGCTCGCGGCAGAAGAAAAACTTCGCAGCGCGCTTGTCGGTGCACAACTTTACGCCCGCGCGCCGGAAACCCTGCGAAAAAAACTGCAAATCAGTTTGCCGATGGCTGCCGTGCCGCCCTACGTGAGAGATCCGAAGCCGTCGGCCGAAAAGTCCTGGCGCTGGCTCGCCATCGCAGCCTCGGTGATTCTCGCCGTGCTCCTCGGCACGCACTACATGGAAGAACTGAATCGCTACTCGCAGCAGCAGGCCATGGCCGCTGTGATCGTTGATGCGCATCTGCGTTCGCTGCAGCCCGGACACCTGGAAGACGTGATCTCGACGGACCAGCACACCGTGAAGCCGTGGTTTGACGGCAAAATCGATTTCGCGCCGCCCGTCCGCGATTTTGCGGGCGATGGATTCCCGCTGCTGGGCGGACGCCTCGACGTGCTGGAGGGCCGCACTGCGGCCGCGCTGGTTTATGGCCGCAGAAAACACATCGTGAATGTATTTGTGACGAAGACGCAGCCGGGCGACGCGTCGGACGGTGCAGGGGAACTACAGGGTTATCGCTGGGTGGCCTGGCAGCAGAACGGTTTTACGTTCACAGCGGTTTCGGACACCGCGTATGCCGATCTTGACCAGCTCAAGGAGCTTTTTCTTGCGCCGTAAAGCCCACGCGCGATTACATGAATAAAACGTGATGCTGATGAGAGCACGGCTGCGGAGTCGCCGGCGCATTCCCGTCCGCGCTGGCCACCGGCTCAACGTCCGGTCCGCTGATCACCGACACGCTAGCCAGATCATCCAACAATTCCGGCCCGTAAGCCGCCAGCGCAGGCAGCGCTGAAAGCGTCCGTTCCTGCAAACCACGATGCGGGTAAAGCGCATCAACCAAGATGCGCTCATGTCGATCCAGAATCCCCGTGCGGAAATTCTCCGCGCGCCCGGCCTTGCCTTTCAATTTCAAGAACTGATGCAGGATTTTCTTCTCGGCGGAATCGAGCGCGCCGGTCAAAGTGCGGTCCAGATGCGCGAGCGGCTTGCGGTAGGCCTGCAACAGGCGGCGCAGGGCCTTCTCGTCCGCCGCAAAACGCCCCGCCAGCGCGCGCGGCAACGATTTCATCTCCATGCGTCCGCGCAGATGCTGCCTTCCGCGCATCATGTCGCGAAAATCCAAGCCATATTTTTTCAGCAGTCGCGCAATCGGCGGCTCGACCAAAGTAAAACTCGCGCGCGGCAAAATTGCCGGCATGCGCCCCAGCAAGTGCTTGTAAACCACCTCGGCCTGTGCCATGTACGCGATTTCCGCTGGCCCGCCAATGTACGCGGCAGTTGGCAACAGCGTGTCCTGCACCACCGGGCGCAGCAGCACGTTGGGTGTGAATAATTCGGGCGCCGCTGCAATCGCCCCGCGCAGTTCCTCCAGCGAAAAGCTGGCCGTGCCGGCATGGAATTTCTCACCGCGACGCCGCAGCGGCTGGCGGACGCCATCCACATTGTAAAAAAGCAGCGTGGATTCGCGCGTCACCTTCACCTGCGCGTGAAATCCTCCGCGTTCGAGTTCCTTCGAGCGCGCCAGCAGCGCATCACCGAGCGGCTCCGCATCATCCAGCGCGCGCCGGTAAATCCCGCTCGCGAAATGGTGCAGCCGCGAGTCCAGGGGATCGAGAAAAATAATTCCCCGCCCGGCGACGAGCCGCGCCATCAACTTGCCAAAAGCCGAGCCGTAGGTGTCTCCCGGCGTGTACGATTCGCGCAACGCGCGCGCCACTTCCGCAGCGTAAGGGCCTTCGAGCGTGTCCATCGCCGTCACCACCGAAGCGGTGATCGGCGCGCCCAGCGCAATTTCTCCCACGCGGTGCCCTGCGTCCTCCGGGTTGCCGGGCAAAATAAATTCCGCTAGTCCCGTGCGTGTGGTCCAGGAAGCGTGATTGATCTCAGCCAGGTCGTGATCTTCCGTCGCCAGCCAAAAAACCGGGACAGCATCCACTCCGCGCCGCGAAAGCTCCTCCGCGCAAGCTGCCGCCGTGATTGCTTTGTACAAACTGTAAGCCGGCCCGGTAAAGAGTCCCACCTGCTGCCCGGTAACAATCGCCACCGCGCCATTCGACAGACGCTCCAGGTTGCGCGCGATTTCTGCGTTGAGCGTGGCCGCCCCGCCAAATTTCAAATTTTGTTCGCGCAGCACTTCCACGACGCCCGCGCGCACGGCTGGGTCAATCTCCACTTCTTTCGCGGCAGCGGCCACGCCTCCGATCGAAGGCGAGTGCCCGTAGTATTTTGCCACGCGGCGAAAATCTTCCAGGAACGTGGAAAATATCTTCGATGTCTGGGGAATATCGCGGAAAGAAAGACAGAGAGACTCCATCGAGGGGTTCATGATACACGCGGCCCTGAGAAGCAGCAATCGGCGACGGGAGCGGAATGAGGAAGGCGAAGTGCGGCGGATTCGGCCGGACAGCTGTTACAGCGCGAAACAGAGCGCCAATTTGGCCGTACTACAACGCCTGAACCGCGTGCATTCGGGCAAATCGTGTGAATGACATCCTCCCAGCGCGCCCCAAGCGACCGCAAATCGCTGCTACAAATGATGCGCTGGCTGAGAGATAAGATTCGCCAACATCTGGTCGATTTCCAGCTTGCCCTTGTCGCTCACGCCTTGCAGGGGAAGCCGCGGCAGGCCGCCGAAAAAGCCCATGCGATCCTGCGCATATTTCAGGCCACCGATGCCGTAATCCATCAGCAGCATTTTCGACGGCGGCACCAGCTTTTGCGCGAGCGTCTGCGCTTTGGCGCGATCGCCCGCGGCCGAAGCTTCGTAAATCTCCGCGCACAAATCCGGGAAGACGTCCGCGAGGCCCAGAATCGCGCCCACCGCGCCCAATGCCAGCGCTTCGTAGAGCGTCGAAGCGGAACCGGTCAGAGTTTGAAATTCTTTCGGCGCCGCGGCGATGATCGCAGCGATGCCCTTCATATCGCCCGAGCTATCCTTCATGCCAATAATGTTGGGATGATTTGCCACCCGCGCGATGAGCGAGGCTTCCACGGTGACGTGCGTGAAAACCGGCACTGAATACACCATCACTGGGATGCGCGCAGCATCGGCGACGCGCAGATAATGTTCCGCGAGCATGTGGTCGTTGATCGAAGGCTTGTAGAAACTTGGTGTGCGCACCAGCGCTACCGCGTACCCGATGCGCGCGGCGCGATTGGTGTGCTCGATGGTTTCCGACGTGGATTCGGCGCCTGTGCCGGCGATGAGAATTTTGCCGGGTGCGGCGGCATCGCGCACCGCTTCCCAGACTTTGTAAACCTCTTCCCACAACAGCAGCACCGATTCGCTGGTCGAGCCGTTCGGAACGTAGCCGGCGAGCTTGGTCTTGTTGTAAAGCGCGACATTATTGCGCACTTCGCCGAGCGCGACGTTGCCGTCGGCGTCAAAAGGTGTGGTGAGCGGCGCGAAGATTCCGTGAAGTTTCATGCGGGCCATTTTATATCAAAGACCGGTGCGGCCAAAAGGAAAGGAACCCCAGAAAAACCTTACCACAGACTTCACAGAGAAAAACGGAGAACACAGAGAAAGCAAAAGCGTAAACCGCAGAGGCGCAGCGGACGCAGAGAAAACCAGAGGCCCGCGCAGAACTACTTCTCCGCGGGTGCCGATGCGGCCGAAGTTCGTCGATGCAGATCCTGCAGGGCTGCGACATCCGCGCCGTGACCCGCCATGGCTCGCATTCCTCGTGCCGCCGCGCTGGCTGCGGATAGAGTGGTGATGCACGGAATGTTGTAACGAATCGCCGCGCGTCGAATGGATTTTTCATCGTAAAACGATTCGCGACCGAGCGGCGTGTTGATCACCAGATCGACTTTCGCGGTCTTGATCAAATCTACGATGTTCGGGCGCCCCTCGTTCACCTTGTAGACGGATTCCACTTCGATCCCTGCGCTGGCCAATGCGGCGGCCGTCCCGCGCGTGGCGACAACTTTCAACCCCGCCGCGAGCAAATCCTGCACTACGAATGCCACGTGCCGCTTGTCGTGATCGTTCACGCTGAGGAACACAGTCCCTTTACGCGGCAAGCGCTGACCCGCTGCAAGTTGCGCTTTGGCAAAGGCCAAGCCAAAAGTTGAGGAAATTCCCATGACCTCGCCGGTCGAGCGCATTTCCGGGCCCAGAATCGTGTCCACGCCGCGAAACTTGTTGAACGGAAACACTGGAGATTTCACAGCGTAGAAATTCCGCACCGCCAATTCCTTGATGCCGTTGGTTTCGGTGTAAGGCAGATGCAAATCGCGCAGCTTGCGACCCGTCATCAAACGCGCCGCAACTTTCGCCAGCGGCACGCCCGTCGCCTTGCTTACATACGGGATGGTACGCGACGCGCGCGGATTCACTTCCAGCACGTACACGGTGTCGCGCTGAATCGCGTACTGCACGTTCATCAGGCCCACAACTTTCAGCGCCTTCGCCAGCCGCGATGTGTAATCGCGTATGCGCTCCAGCACCGAAGGCTTCAGCGTCACCGACGGCAGCACGCAGGAAGAATCGCCGGAATGAATGCCGGCCTCCTCGATGTGTTCCATGATTCCGGCGATCAGCACGTCTTCGCCGTCGGCGAGCGCGTCCACGTCAACCTCGGTCGCATCTTCCAGAAATTGGTCAATCAGGATCGGCCGCTTGGGATCGGTGCCGGAACCGATCAGCGCCGCTTGCGCCACATATTCTTCGACGGTCTTCAGGTCGTAGGCGATCACCATCGCACGCCCACCGAGCACGTAGCTCGGCCGCACCAGTACCGGCAAACCAATTTCGCCCGCGAGCTTCACCGCCTCCTGCGGCGCTAGCGCCGTGCCATTGCGCGGCTGCGGGATGCGCAATTCGTCGAGCAAGCCGCCAAAGCGGCGGCGGTCTTCCGCGAGGTCAATCGATTCCGGCGCGGTGCCAATAATCTTCGCGCCATTCTGCTTTAGCTCGAGCGCCAGGTTCAGAGGCGTCTGCCCGCCGAACTGCACGATTACGCCTTGCGGCTTTTCGCGGTCCAGAATCGCCAGCACGTCTTCTAGCGTGAGCGGCTCAAAATATAGCCGGTCGGAGGTGTCGTAATCCGTGGAAACAGTTTCTGGATTGCAATTCACCATCACTGTTTCGTAGCCATCCTCTTTCAACGCGAAGGCCGCGTGGCAGCAGCAATAATCAAATTCAATTCCCTGCCCGATGCGATTCGGCCCGCTACCCAGAATCACGACCTTCGGCCGATCGACCGCGCCGGATTCGTCCTCCTCTTCGTACGTGGAGTAAAGATACGGCGTGAACGATTCGAATTCCGCCGCGCACGTGTCGACGCGCTTGAAAACGGGCTGCACGCCCAGCTCTTTGCGGCGCGCGCGCACGCTCGCGGCTTTCACTCCCCACAGTTTTGCGATTTCCTCATCGCTTGCGCCCGAGCGCTTCGATTCCAGCAGCAATTCCGGCGGACACTTTCCCAGTGTCGTCGCGGCCACGCGCTTATCGACCGCTAGCATTTCCTGCAACTGGCGGATGAACCACGGATCGATCTTCGTTAGGTCGCACACCTCTTCGCTGGACATGCCGCGCTCCAGCGCCTCAAAAAGCCAGTGCAAACGGTCCGGCCCAGGCACGTGCAATTTTTCGCGCAGCAGGACGGTCGTCACTTCCGCCGGAGGGCGCCACGCCGAACTAGGCTCGAGCGACCGGATCGCCTTGCACAGCGCTTCCTGAAAATTGCGGCCGATGGCCATCACTTCGCCCACGGATTTCATCTGCGTGGTGAGCGTGGTATCGCTGCCGGGAAATTTCTCGAATTGCCACTTCGGAATTTTCGCCACGACGTAATCAATGGTCGGCTCGAACGAGCATGGAGTTTTTTTGGTGATGTCATTGGGAATTTCGTCCAGCGTCATTCCTACGGCCAGTTTCGCAGCGATTTTCGCGATCGGAAATCCGGTGGCCTTGCTCGCGAGCGCCGAGCTGCGCGAAACGCGCGGATTCATTTCGATCACGGTCATGCGACCTGTGGCCGGATCCACGGCAAACTGAATGTTCGATCCGCCGGTTTCCACGCCCACCGCGCGAATGATCGCGGCGGCCGCGTCGCGCATGCGCTGGTATTCTTTGTCGGTAAGCGTTTGCGCCGGCGCCACGGTGATCGAATCGCCGGTATGAATACCCATCGGGTCGAAATTTTCGATCGAGCAAATCACCACGAAGTTGTCGCGGTGATCGCGCATCACTTCCAGCTCGAATTCCTTCCAGCCCAGTACGGATTCTTCGATCAGCGCCTGGTGCACCGGGCTGGCATCCAGCGCGCGCGCGATCAAGTCCGCAAATTCTTCGTGGTTGTAAGCGATCGAGCCGCCCGTGCCGCCGAGCGTGAACGACGGACGAATCACCACGGGGTACCCGAGCTGATCGGCGAGCTGTATCGCTTCCGGGACGCTGGTCACGACTTCCGACGCGGGAACCTCTAACCCAATCTTGCGGCAAACTTCCTTGAACAGCAGTCGATCCTCGGCGATTTTAATCGCGGCGAGCGATGCGCCGATCAGTTCCACATTATATTTTGCGAGGATACCGGCTTCGGCCAGCTCCACCGCAAGATTTAAACCAGTTTGTCCGCCGACGGTCGGCAGCAGCGCATCCGGCCGCTCGGCCGCGATGATCGCTTCCAGATATTCTTTCGCAAGCGGCTCGATGTAGGTGCGGTCCGCAATTTCCGGGTCGGTCATGATCGTCGCCGGATTCGAATTCACCAGCACGACCTCATAGCCCTCCGAACGCAAAGCCTTGCAAGCCTGCGTGCCGGAATAATCGAACTCGCAGGCTTGGCCGATGATGATTGGCCCCGAGCCGATGATCATGATCTTCTTGATGTCAGTCCGTTTCGGCATTCGCCGCTCAACCTTCCTAAGTCAGGACCAGCTTTGCAAATCGCAATTTCTCCAACGCGCAACCTCGCTCGTCGCATTTCACTTCCGGAGGAAGCCACACCTCGCTCGGCGTCCCTATTTTGCAAGTGCCCGTCTGCAGTACGCCGAAATCGTACTTCCCCTCCAAGTTCGTCGTGACTTCCGCCGTCGCAGCACCACATCGCAATACCAACTTCAAATTCGGCACGGCCGCGCCTGACGGATCCAACAGCTGCCCGGAGAGCCGCACAGGATGCTCCACATTGAAGTGCGAATACTGTTTCGGCCCACATTCATAAAGAACCGCTGCAGCCAAAATCATGATTGCCGCGAGTCTCACTGCTTCGCCTCGTCCATCATGGTCACAAAATCGTCGAATAGATAGCGCGCGTCGTGGGGGCCTGGCGACGCCTCGGGATGATATTGCACGCTGAACAGGGGCAGGGAGCGATGCCGCATGCCTTCGTTCGTGTGATCGTTCAAGTTCACGTGCGTGATTTCCACGTCGCTTGCGGGAAGCGAATCCGGGTCCACGCAGAAGCCGTGATTTTGCGCGGTGATTTCCACCTTCTCGGTGCGCAGGTTCTTCACCGGATGATTCGAGCCGTGATGGCCAAATTTCAATTTGAATGTGCGTCCGCCGAGCGCGAGGCCGCAAAGCTGGTGTCCCAGGCAAATCCCGAAGATCGGCACGCGTCCTAGCAGCTTGCGAATATTTTCCACGGCGTAATCGATCGGCTCGGGATCCCCGGGCCCATTCGACAAAAACACGCCGTCCGGTTTCAGCGCCAGCACGTCCGCAGCGGAAGTGCGCGCCGGAACCACGGTAACTTCGCAGCCGTGATCCACTAGCAGCCGCAGAATATTCTGCTTAATCCCGAAATCGTATGCGACCACGCGGCGCCGTGCCTTGGTATCCGGAGAAGCCGCAGCCATAGCGCGAGCCTGAGCGCCACCTGCACCTGCAGCAACCGGTGCAGCCAAATCGATCGATCCCTGCGTCCACCCATACGATTTCGCGCAAGTCACTCGCCCCGCCAATTCCAGCCCAGCCATGGTTGGCAAAGCCCGCGCTTCCTTCACCAAGCGTTCTGCCGGCGTCCCGTCCGTCGAGACCACTCCGCGCAGCGCACCCACATCGCGCAAGTGCCGTACGAGAGCGCGCGTGTCCAAATCCCAAATCACCGGCACGCCGTAACGTTCCAAATATTGCTGAGCCGTTTCGCTGGAGCGCCAGTTCGATGCCAGCGGGGAAAATTCGCGCACGATCAGCGCCTCGATGTAAGGCTTGGCGGATTCTTCGTCGTCCAGATTCGCGCCGACATTTCCAATGTGCGGATAGGTGAGACACACGATCTGCCCGGAATAACTGGGGTCGGTGAAAACTTCCTGGTAGCCAGTGAGAGAGGTATTAAAAACAACTTCGCCGCCCCGCCGGGTGCGCGCACCCGCGGCACGACCGCTAAATGTTCGTCCGTCTTCCAGCGCGAGGGTCGCGCGCGTTGCGGGCTGCTCCGTCAGTGTATCCTCCAGAAGAGTTCATCGCGATGCCGCGTTTACCGTGTACGAAGAAGATAGCGAGCCGAAATGATCCACCGGCCAGTACGCGAAAACCGCTTTGCCGTATATGTAGGGCCGGCTGACGGGCCCAAACACGCGCGAATCGTTCGAACTGTCGCGGTGATCGCCCATCACAAAATAATTTCCCTCCGGAATCTGCACCGGACCGTAGCTGGAGCCATCCAGATAGCTCGGCGGCACGTACGGTTCTACCAATTCCTTGCCGTTCACATATAAATGGCTCGCGCGCAGTTCAACCGTTTCGCCCGGTAATCCGATCACGCGCTTGATGAACGATTTCGAATGGTCCAGAGGATACCAGAAAACCACCACGTCGCCGCGTTCGATTGGCGTGAACCGGTAGACAAACTTATTGATGAAGATGCGCTCCTGATCGCTCAGCAGCGGCGCCATGCTGGTGCCTTCCACTTTCACGGGTTGATACAGGAAGATGATGATGACGAGCGCCAGGCCCAAAGCTACCGCCAAATCGCGCGTCCAACTGCGCAATTCGTGCCGCAAACGCGGCAAAGTGGAGTTGTCCTGGGGCTCTTGCGGCTCGGGCTGAGTGTTTTCCGTCATTCCGCTCTCAAATATTTATAACACGGCAAGATAGCGCGCGCCAAGCGCGCGGCGTTTGCATAGTTAGGATGCGTTGCGCGCGGAAGCGGTTGCAAAAGCAACAGCACGAGCAAAGTCAAAAATCACCACTGATGAACGCAGATAAAAACTGATGAACACTGATAATCCATAATAAAACAGGTAAAAGGTCCATTCTTTCTCAGATTTTTCTCCGCCTTTCCTCCGTGTTCTCTGTGTAAATCTTTGGACTTTCTCTGCGTACTATGCGTCTCTGCGGTTCGCCTTTCTTCACGCATCCAGCGCGAAATGCAAAATTGCCAGCGAAGCCAGCACCGCCGTCTCCGTCCGCAACACCAATTCCCCGAGCGACGCCTCCAGGAACCCAGCCGCGCGCGCCGCTGCGAGCTCCGCGTCCGTCCACCCGCCCTCCGGCCCAATCGAAATTTCTGCTGACTTCGCTGTGACATCCCGCAACACATCATGAATCGGCGGCGCGTCGCTGCGTTCCGAAAGCAAAATCTTGCAGTCCGCACTCGAAGCCCGGTAAGCCTTTTCCAACGCGACCGGCTCGGCGATCTTCGGAGGCCGCAAACGCCGCGACTGCTGCGCTGATTCCAGCACGATCCTCTCCCATCGCGCGTGACGCTTCGCAGCAGCCGCAACCAACGCTTTGTCCGTACGCGCGGCGATCAGCGGAGTGATTTCGTTCACGCTCAGCTCAGTAGCTTTCTCCAAACACCATTCGAACCGATCGAACTTCACCAGCGCGATCAGCAAATGCAAATGCAGCGTCGGCTCGGGCGCTTGGATTGGCTCGACCAACGAAAATTCCACGCGATTGTCGCCGCGCTTCAGCAACCCGACGCGCTCGACGCGCGCCAGCCACACGCGTTCCCCATCGCTCAATTCGTAAAGCTGGCCAGGCTCAGCCCGCAATACGCGGCCCAGATGTTCGGCGGTGTCGCCGCGCACGGTTGCAGTAGCATCCTCGAATTTGTCCACAAAAAATCGGCGTCGCATGAGCCTGATTGTACCTTGAGGAGTGCAAGCGCACGAACAAGCCAAAACCGAACCGGGCAATCCATCAGCGGCCGTCAACAATTCACAATAGTTGATAGGCGGAAAATACGGTTGTAGTGTGGTGTTCAATGGAGCAAGTAAGCCATCCGAGTAAAACGCGCTTCGTGCTCATAGGGGGAGTTCTCGTCTGGGGTTGTTTAACCGCCTCGGCGATTACACTCGCCGATTGGTACACCACCCACCGCATCGAAGCGATGTACAGGGTTGTCGGTCGGTTCGTGATATTCATGGTGTTGGGAATCTTCTTCGGCCTCTCCCTTTGGGATAGGCTTGTCAAACTAGGCCGTACGAAACCGACACGGGCGCTAAGCCGATTGCAGCTTGCGCTTTTCGTAAGCTTAATGATGGGACTGGCCTTCCTTCTGTGGGTGATGATTCGTCACTAATTTAGATCCGACGAGGAAATGTACATTCTCAGGGCAGTCTGGAAGCAGCTGCGTGGCCCAAATCTCACCCGACAGCACGCCTGACGCTATCCGAAGATGTCCTTCACCTTGTCGAAGAACGTCGAATTGCGCTCCGCCGCTTTGTTCTCGACTTTCAGCGTTTGCCCCAGTTGCTCCAGCAGCCGCCGCTGCTCGCGCGATACCTTCGCCGGAATCACCACGCGGATGCTGATGTACAGATCGCCGCGGCCGCCGTGGGGATTGGGCAGGCCCTTGCCCTTCTTGCGGAAAATTTGGCCGGACTGCGTGCCTTCGGGAATTTCGAGTTCTTCTTCACCCTTCAGCGTCTGCACTTTAATTTTATCGCCGAGCGCCGCCTGCGAAAAACTGATGGGAATTTCGCAGATCAGGTCCGAGCCGCGCCGCTCGAAGAACGCGTGCTCTTTCACTTCCAGAAAAATATAAAGGTCGCCCGGGCCGCCGCCGTTCGTTCCCGGCTCGCCCTGCCCGGTCATGCGCAGGCGCGTGCCGGAATCCACGCCCGCCGGAACACCCACTTCGAGCGTACGTTCGCGCTCGATGCGACCTACGCCGCGGCAACTCGCGCACGCGTCCTTGATCGTCTGTCCCGCGCCCTGGCAGGCGGGGCAAGTGCGCGTGATGGAAAAAAATCCTTGCGAGTAGGCCAGCTGGCCGCGTCCGGCACACGTCGCGCATGTGGTCATCCCCGTGCCCGGTTTCGCGCCCGTGCCCTTGCAGGCTTCGCAAGGTTCGTGGCGCGTTAGCTGAATCTTGCTGGTGATGCCTGCCGCGGCCTCTTCGAAACTGAGCGACATGTCGTAACGCAAATCCGCGCCACGCTGCCCGCGCGCGCCACCGCGTCCGCCGCGCCGACGCCCACCGCCGAGCACTTCATCGAAACCGAAAAGATCGCCGAGAATATCTTGAAATTCCTCGAAGATTGTGGAATTGAAGCCGGAATCGAAGCCGCGATTGCCCAGACCAGCCGCGCCATAGCGGTCATACACCGAACGCTTCTGCTCGTCCGAAAGTACCGCGTAAGCTTCGGAAGCCGCGCGAAAATTGTGCTCGGCCTCTTCCTTTTTCTCAGGATTGCGATCGGGATGCCACTTCAGCGCCGCCTTGCGGTATGCAGACTTGATCTGATCGGGCGTAGCGTCGCGCGCCACGCCCAGAACTTCGTAAAAATCATTGCCGTTGCTGGCCGCCATCGTTTCTATGTCTCCGGGAAATTAAAATTGGTGTCGCGCAAGAATCGCTCAAACCACGTCGCGTAACGCTATGCTGCGCAAAGTCGCACCACGTCAAAAACCGCGCCGCGACGTTCGTTAATTCGAAGGCGCCGAAGCCACTCGCACCATGGCCGGACGCAGCACTCGGCCGTGAAACATATAACCGGTCTGCATCTCGCCCACCACGGTCCCTTCCGGCTGCGACGCCGTCGGCACATTCTCAATCGCGTGATGCAAGTTCGGGTCGAACGGCTTGCCCACGGCTTCAATCGGCTGCAGCCCCTGCTTCGCTAGCGCGTTCCACAACTGCGTGCGAATTATTTCGAATCCCTTGCGGTATTCGGGGCTGGCCGCGCCTGACTGGCCAGTAAGCGCCAGATCAAAAGCATCCAACACCGGGAGCACCTGCTCGATCAGCAGCTCCGCTCCGCGATGCCGCTCCTGCGCGCGCTCTCTTTCCACGCGCTTGCGGTAATTCTCAAAATCCGCCTGGCGCCGCAGCAAGGTGTTCTGCAAATCTTGTTTTTCGGCCACCAGCTTCTCAATCTGCTCGGCAGCCGAAGCCTCACCCGCAGGCAATGCTTCCGGCGCGGATGGATTCGGCGCCGGATCCTCCGCCGCGCCAGCCGCGACCGCAAAGCCGCCTTCGGGAAAATCTTTGTCTTTATGATGTTTGTGTGAAGCCAAAGAAATCAGCCCCCCTCTTGCTCTTCCGAGAAAAATTGCGCCATGAACGCTACGGCGGTAATCACGCGTTCATAGTGCATGCGCATGGGCGCCAGGATGCCCAGAGTTCCCTGCACCTGATCTTTAGATGAATACGACGCAGAAACGATGGCGAGATGTTTCCCCGCGTTCGAAATTTTGTCCAGACCGAGCTCCACGTGCACCGGTTCCGGCGATTCGATGCAGCCGCTCAGCAGTGCGATCAAGCGATCCTTCTCTTCAATGGCCTCTAGCAGCTCGCGCAATTGCTCCGGATTCGTAAAATCCGGCGACGACGCAATCTGTGCCGCGCCATCCACATAAATTTTGCGCTCGGCCGCATCGCCCAGCACGCTGGGGTCGCACAGAATCAGCGCGGTGCCCGCCAGTTGCCCGTACTGCTCGCGGTCCTGTTCCAATTGCTTGCGCAGGTCGGCGCGCATCGCTTCCAGCGTCCAGCCGATGTAATGCCGGTTCAAATATTCTGACGTGCGATCCAGATCCGCCTGCAGGAACGGCTTCTCCGGGCGAATCAGTTTGTCGCGCGTCACTCCCCCGCCGGAAATCAGAATCACAAGCACGCGCCCATCCGGCAGAAGCAGAAAACGCAAATGTTCGACGACGCTGCGTGCCAATGGCGGCGCGATAAAAATTCCCAGTCCGCGCGAAACCGCGGCCAGCACGTGACTGGCACGCTCCATCACCGCTTCCGGAGTCTGCGCGGCTGCAAGTTCACGGCGAATCCACAGTAGATCCGCGGGACTGGCGGTGGCCTGCGCGGCCACTTGCTCCACAAAAAAACGATACGCCGCAGCCGTCGGCACTCGGCCCGCCGAAGTATGCGGCTGGAATAGCAAACCCGCATCCTCCAGGTCCGCCATCACGTTGCGCACCGTGGCTGAACTGAGCGGCTCAATATGCCGGTGCACAATGCTGCGCGATGAGACTGGTTCACCCGTCTCAATGTACGCGCGCACCACGTCCGTCAAGATTTGCTGGTGGCGTTTCTGCTGTAAAACCGTTGGACTCATGAATTTCCGCCGAAAACGTCCCGGCGCCCATGATTACAGGCGCGCCGCAACACTACCATCCTAATTTTAGTGTAGACGCTGCGCCGCAGGCCGTCAACTTGACCCCGCCGGCACGGGCGCGGATTGAGCACATCCATAAACACAAATCACGCCGCCAGAAACGAAACTTGCGCGCGCTCAGCTTCGTATCATATTGTGTACGGGCCGTTGCGCCTGGTGAACACCGTTCGAAGCGGTTTTCGTGCGGGAGGATGGATGAGATTGACGAAAGTGTTTGTACTCGCCGCAGGCGTAGCGATTTTTTGCGGCCCGATTTTTTCGCAAGCGGCCGCCATAGCAGCACCGGCCAACACAGCAGCGAAACCGCTTTCCACTCGCGTCGTCGCCTATCAGATCGAAGCCAAGCTCGATCCCACCAAGCACACCATCGCTGCCAGCGAAACTCTCACCTATAAAAACCTGACCGGCCAACCGCAACAAACGTTTCCGTTCCATCTCTACCTGAACGCCTTCCAACCGCAATCCACTTTCATGACCGAAGTCCGCCTCGCCGGCACGCGCGGCAATGGCCCGGATTCCGATTGGGATCCCAAACATTTCGGTTCGATCACTGTGGACAAGCTCGAAGTCGAAGGCGCCGGCGATCTAACCAACAAAATGGAATTCATCCATCCCGACGATAAGAACACCGCCGACCGCACAGTTTTCCAAATTACGCTGCCGAAACCAATCGCTCCCGGCGCCTCGGTGGAATTCCACATCACCTTTCACGACGTGCTGCCCAAAGTCGTCGAGCGCACCGGCTACGTGCGCGATTTCGACATGGTTGGACAGTGGTTCCCCAAAGTCGGCGTCTGGTGGAAAAACGCCTGGAACTGCCACCAATTCCACGCCACCACCGAATTTTTCGCGGATTTCGGAACGTTCGACGTGAAGATCACGGTGCCGCAAAACGAAATCGTCGGCGCCGGCGGCGATCTGGTAGCGAGCACGAATAATTCCGACGGCACGAAAACCCTGACCTATCATTCCGAAGACGTGCACGATTTTTCCTGGACCGCCAGCCCCAGCTTCACCGTCGTCGAAGATTCCTGGACCGGCAGCCAAGGCCCCGTGAAGATTCGCCTGCTGATATCGCCCGGACACATGGGGTCGGCGCAGCGATACATTGACGTGCAGAAGGGCACGCTGCGCCTTTTCGACCAATGGTATGGCCCCTATCCGTACGACCGCATCACCATGGTAGACCCGCCGCATGGCGGCATCGACGCCGGCGGTATGGAATATCCCACATTAATTACATTGGGAACCTCGGTGCACATGCCCCAAGGCGTACTGGAGCCGGAAATTGTCACCGAACACGAATTCGGCCACCAGTATTGGTACGGCATGGTCGCAACCAATGAATTCGAAGAAGCGTGGCTTGACGAAGGCATCAACAGCTACACCGAAGTGAAAGTGATGGACGCACTTTACGGCAAGAATACTTCAGCGGTGAATTTTCCGTTCGCGCAGATTAGTGAAACGGGCATGCAGCAGATCGGCTACCTGGCGGATCCGGACAAGGATCCCATCTGCCGCTTCGCCTGGAAATTCATTAACAACGATTCTTACGGCGGCATCACCTACGGCAAGACCGCCCTCGTGCTGCTCACCCTGGAAAAAGTGATCGGTGAAGACACTTTGCGCCAGGCCTTGCACACCTACTTCATGCGTTACCGCTTCACGCATCCCACGGGCGAGGATTTTTTGAAAACGATCGAAGAAGTTTCCGGCAAAGACCTGCGCTGGTATTTCAATCAAGCAATCTACGGCACGCAAGTCCTGGATTATTCGCTCGCCGATGCGCATTCCGATCCGCTGAAGTGGTGGGACGCTCCGGCGCACGCCTCCAAGAAAGACGACAAGGACGAAGTGTATCGCACCTACGTCACAGTGGTTCGCAAGGGCGATTTCGTGTTCCCGGTGGACGTGGATATCAAGTTCGACGATGGTTCGACCGCCGTCGAGCACTGGGACGGCCAGGATCGCTGGATGCGTTATCAGTACGATCGCAAAGCGAAAATCCAGTCCGCGCAAATTGACGTGCACGACCAGATCCCCCTTGATCGCGACTCCTTCAACAACAGTTTCACGGAAGAATCGGATCCGCGCGCGGCGCACAAGCTCAGAACCATCTGGGTCTTCGCCAGCGAATGGCTATCGCAATTGCTGGCATGGCTCACGTAACGGCATCGAAGGAGCGACACGAATGGCCGCAGCGAATCGAGGGACATTTTTTTCAGGCGCCGGGCTGGTGTGGCAATGGCAGCGCCTGGTCTGGTGGATTTTCGCCGTCTGCCTGATCTTCGGGCTTTTCTCGACGCACGAAATGACGGAACGCGCGAGTTCATTGCTCGATCACAGCGCGGCCGCGCAGCGTCTGGTAAATGGCTTCGACGCCTCGGCGATCATGATGCTGCAGCAAGTGCCGGATTCGCCGCTGGAAATTCAAGGCCACAACATCGTTCATTTCTCGCTGCTCTTCGTGGTTTTTATGCTTTTCGTCACTGGCGGCATTCTCGCCGCCTACGTGCTCGACGAGAAGCCCACCTCCACGGCTTTCTTCGAAGCTGCCGGCCACCATTTCTGGCGTTTTTTCCGTTTGTTCATTTACCTCGCGATCGTGCTGCTGCCCATCGCGGGGCTTGCCGCTTTCACCAGCGCCATGTACACGCGCATCCAGGAGCAGTCCATTTCGCCATACCCTGGGGACTATTTCGCCGAAACGGCTGCTGTGGTGATCTTGCTGCTTTTGATCATCGTGCGCCTGTGGTTTGATATGACCCAGGTCATCGCTGTGGCTGATGACGAAAAGAAAATGCATCGCGCCCTGCGCCGCGCGTTCGGACTGTTGCGCCGCAATTTTTTCTCGCTGTTCTGGCTCTACCTGCGCGTCAGCGTCATCGCATGGGCGCTCTTTGCGTTCGGGCTGCACATCTGGATGTATCATCTGAAGCCGCAATCCAACGTCACTGCGTTCCTCATCAGCCAGCTAATGATAGTGATCTGGATCGCCACACGCCTCTGGCAAAGGGCCAGCGAAGCAATTTGGTACCGCAATTACCAGGCGAACCAAGTGCCGGGACCAGCGTGGACTCCGCCGCCGTCTCCCATGTACATGCCAGTCGCCGCTGAACCGCAGGCGTAACCGGGCGGTTTTGCCTTTGTAGCGGCGTCCGCCGCGGCGGACGCCATCGTTCGCGCGCCGCAGAGCGATGGCGGTCTGAAGACCGCCGCTACGAAGACCTCGTACCTTCCCCCGGTGGTTGCAAATCCCGCTCGCGAAACTCGGACCATTCACCGCGCCAATTCGCAGCCGATCAAGTAGTAAACTAACCGCGCCACACGGAGGCAGGTTTTGCCACAGCCACACGCGGAATTTTCGCAGCGCCTCGCAGCTCGCGTGCAAACCGTCGCTGCGAAAGACGCTCTGCACAAGCAGATCGGAAATGCGAAGCTGGCAACGGTCATCGTCGCGATCGTACTTCTGTGGCTGTCGCTGAAAGACGAAGTGATTTCCACGTACTGGCTCGCGATTCCGATCGTGATTTACGCGGGCTTAGCCGTAGCGCATGAATTCGCACTGCGCGCCCTAGCTCACGCCCGCACCGCCGTCGTATTTTACGAACGCGGCCTCGCGCGCCTGGAAGATCGCTGGACCGGCACCGGCGCGTCCGGCGAACGCTTCCGCAATCCGAAGCACGTGTACGCGGACGATCTCGATATTTTCGGCACCGCCTGCCTGTTCGAACTACTCTCGACCGCGCGCCTGCCCATGGGCGAAGAACGCCTGGCGCAATGGCTCAGTGCCGCATCACCTGTGCCGGAAATACACGAAAGACAAAAAGTCATCGTCGAACTTCGCGACAAACTGGATTTGCGTGAGGAATTGGCGCTTCTTGGCGAAGACTTGAAGGTTCGCCTCGACCCAAGCTCGCTGGAAAACTGGGCGGAAGCGGCGCCGCTGCTTCCCGCGGGCCCTTGGCGAATTGTTTCCGCGTTTCTCGCGATTTCCGCCGCGGCCACGACGATATATTTGCTGGCGACGCTGAGACTTTGGCCGCTGGCGATTGTGCTGGCTCTCGAGGTGATCGTCCTGCTCTGGCTGCGCACGCGCGCCGAAAAAGTGGTTTCGTCCCTCGCGTGCAACGCCGAGGGCTTGGGCCTGTTCGCGGATATCCTGCAGCGGCTCGAACGCGAGCCTTTCGTTTCACCGCGCTTGCAAGGATTCGCGGCGGAACGGAAGGCTGGGCACCAAACCTCGTCGCAATCCGTCCGGCAACTCGCGAATATCGTCTATTGGATTGACGCGCGCGAAGATTTGCTCGGCCGGCTGCTCGAATTGCCCGTGCTGTACACCGTGCAATGCGCATTCGCAGCAGAATCGTGGCGCAAGCGCCACGGCAGCAAGCTACGCGCCTGGGTGGATATCGCCGCCGAAATGGAAGCGCTGCTCTCGCTGGCTGGCTATTCCTACGAGCATCCGAATGATCCGTTCCCCGAATTCGCCGAAGAAATTCCGAATGCACCCGCGGTCTTTCTCGGCGAAGAACTTGGCCATCCGTTGATTCCGTCAGCGGAATGCGTGCGCAACAGCGTGAGGCTCGATCCGCAAACGCGCTTGCTGCTCGTCAGTGGCTCGAACATGTCCGGGAAAAGCACGTATCTGCGTGCGGCGGGTATCAACGCGGTGCTGGCGCTCGCTGGCGCGCCGATTCGCGGCAAGGCGCTGCGCATGACGCCCGTCCGGCTCGGTACCAGCATTCGCCGCGTGGATTCGCTGCAGGAACACCGCTCGAGCTTCTACACCGAGATATTGCGCATCCGCGATGTATTCGAGCTTACGGAAGGTTCGCAGCGGGTGTTGTTCCTGTTCGATGAGCTTTTGGAAGGCACGAATTCGAACGATCGCCGGATTGGCTCAGAAGGCTTGCTGCGCGCGCTGCTGGAGCGCGGCGCGATGGGGATCGTCACTACTCATGATCTGGCGCTAACCGATATCGCGCAGGCGTTGCCCCACGCCGTGCGCAACGTGCATTTCCAGGATTACGTCGAGGAAGGAAAAATGCGCTTCGACCACAAGCTGCTCGACGGAGTGGTGGCCAAAAGCAACGCGCTAGAGCTGATGCGTCTCATCGGCTTGAGGGTATAGCGCTGTCGCCTCATCGGATCCCCGCGTGGAACTTTAGCGATCTGGCTTCCGGAAATAAAGGAACGTCCGCACAGCGAGGATAATTGCAACACCGATTAGGGCACCGCCCAACACAAGATCATGGGCGAACACGATCCGCGCGCTTCCGGCAGCCGCACAGGCAAAGGCTGCGAAGATCGTTGTTCGGTCAGCCTTCCACATTGCCCACCATGAGACGCCCTGGATTGCTGCCATACGCCTGAGGCCCGATAGAATCTAAGCTGAGAGGCACCACCGCTACTTTTTACGCGTTATCAATCTGAGCGCGCTGCAGCCGGTCGGAATAATCGATGTAAACCGTCTTCCACTCCGAATAAAAATCCAGCGCCGCTTCGCCCGATTCGCGGTGTCCGTTGCCGGTGTTCTTGATCCCGCCGAACGGCAGATGCGTTTCCGCGCCGATCGTCGGAGCGTTCACGTAGACGATCCCGGTCTGCAAATCCCGTTGCGCGCGGAACGCATTGTTCACGTTGCGCGTGTAGATCGCCGCGGACAACCCGTACTGCACCCCGTTCGCGATATCCAAGGCTTCGTCAAAAGTCTCAAACGGAATCACTGCTACCACCGGCCCGAAAATTTCTTCCTGCGCGATGCGCATCTTCGGACTGCAATCCGTAAACACCGTGGGTTCGTGGAACCAGCCGCGTCCCCACGCGCCGCTCTCGAGGCGATGTCCGCCGGTCGCGAGTTTCGCTGTTTCGTCCTTGCCGATCTGCACGTACTTCATCACGGTGTTCAGTTGCTGCTCGTTGATGCACGGGCCCATGTCTGTGGAAGGATCCAGGCCATCGCCGACTTTCAGCGCCTTCACGCGCGCCACGAATTTTTCGACGAATTCGCCGTACACTTTCTTGTGCACTGCCACGCGGCTCGCCGCCGTGCAACGCTGTCCGGTGGTGCCGAAGCCGCCCCACACCGCACCGTCGACCGCCAGATCCAAATTGGCATCGTCCATCACGATGATGATGTTCTTGCCACCCATTTCCAGGTGGCACTTCTTGAACGAAGGCGCGCAAGCCGTGCTGACGATTCGCCCAACGTCGGTGGATCCGGTGAAACTCACCAGATTGATGTCCTTATGATTCAGCAGCGGTGCACCCGCTTCGGGACCATCGCCGAATACTACGTTCATCACACCGCGCGGCAGCCCGGCCTCGCTCAGCACCTGCATCAAATTGTAGGTGGAGAGCGGCGTGTCTTCGGCTGGCTTGATCACTACCGTATTTCCCGTCACCAGCGCCGGCATCGCTTTCCAAGACGGAATTGCCATCGGAAAATTCCAAGGACAGATCAGGCCCGCTACCCCCACAGGTGTGCGCACGGACATCGCGAACTTGTTGGGCAGCTCGGACGGCGTGGTTTGGCCGAACTGCCGCCTTCCCTCCCCGGCCATCAGGTAAGTCATATCGATTGCTTCCTGCACGTCGCCGCGCGTCTCCGCCAGGACCTTCCCCATCTCGCGCGTCATGTCGCGCGAATAGTCTTCCTTGCGCTCGATCAGAATTTCGGCCGCGCGATACAGAATCTCCGCGCGCTTCGGCGCAGGGGTCAGCCGCCATTTGTCGTAGGCGCCCTTCGCGGCATCAATCGCGAGGTTTACGTCCTCTTCCGTGGACGCCGGGAACATTCCCACCAGTTCCCCTGTGTTCGCGGGATTGCGATTCTCGATAGCCTTCCCGCTGCGGGCCTCGACCCACTCGCCATTGATGAAGTTCTTGAAAACCTTGGGCCTAGCTGGCGTCGCCATGCGTATTCCTCCATAAGATCTGTGCTTCCTGCCGCAATTTTTTCGGTATCTGTGTTCGATGCTGCGCCGCTTCCGGAGATTCAGAGTAGCAAGCCCTCGCGCGTGCCGTCAACGCACCGCGCCTCCATTTCACAGCGATGCTTGGCTATGCTCGGCTGGATCAAACTTGACCGCGCTTTCTCCGGCTCACTTGTCCTTTGCAAGTCGCGAGCCACGGATGAACAGTCGAATCTTGCCTCCCTCGCGTTCGGCCGCTCTCTGCTAAGCCCCTCTTGCTCCGCGCTTTGCCTCGTCTTCGCCCCCAGCGCAACTTTCCGCTGGAAGGGGTGTTTTACTATCAGACGCCACCGAAGGTAGTCGGGAGGCGTTGGAAGGCTGGAACTTTTAGAAAGGCTCTACGGGCTCAGAAGGGGCCCAAAAATGAAACATCTCGCGAAATATCTCTTGGTTTTTGCGGTACTTGGAACAGCCTTGGCTCTGGCTCCGAACGCTGGCGCTCAACGCTTTGCTGTGGGCGTCGGCGTCGGCCCGGGGTACGTTGGCCCAGCTCCGGTCTGCGCTTACGGCTACTATGGGTATTACCCGTATGCCTGTGCGCCTTACGGATACTACGGTCCTAGCTACTTCTCCGGCGGATTGTTCATCGGAGCAGGCCCGTGGTTCCACGGAGGCTGGGGCGGACGTGGTTGGGGCGGGCGCGGTTGGGGCGGACGCGGTTTTGGCCCCGGCTACGGCGGGCGCGGAGCGGTAGGCGGTGGCTTTCGCGGCGGTGTCTCCCATGAGGCAGTCCGCGGCGGATTCCGCGGCGGCGCAGTGCGCGGCGGTGGCGCGGTGCGCGGCGGTGGCGGCTTCCACGGTGGTGGCGGCGGTCACAGCGGCGGCGGGCACGGCGGCGGACATCGGTAATCGTCAGCCGTAACGGCAACGCTCGAACAGTACTGAGCACGACGCAGCGCCCATCCTTCCCGAAGTTCCTCCCGGGAAGGATGGGCGTTTTTGTTTCTCGCGCTTCCAGACCTATGGCGAACCGCGGCACGGCGGATGGCTCTGTCGGCGTCTGAGCTCACGGGACTAGAGCCTGCCAGCCTGGAGATTCCCGATTCAAGACAGGACTGTTGCACTTCGGGGCGCGCCGTGCATGCCCGATTTACCTGGGCGCGCTAGAACTCCTTTGCCTTCTGCCTGGACCGGATTGGAGGCTCACCTGCCTTACTGCATTGCGTTCCACCAAGGACCACATCGAACCATGGCCATCACGGAGCAAGATCTCAGCGTCGCGCAAGCGTTCGAAATCGCCTGCACGCATCAGCGGGAAGGCAGGATCGGCGAGGCCGAGAAGCTTTACAGGAAGATTCTGGAAGCGCTGCCGGGCCATCTGGACACGTTGATCAATCTGGCTTCTCTTGTGTTTGTGCGCGGGCATGAATCCGAGGCTTTCGCGATTATCACCGAGGTGCTGAACGCGCATCCCACTTCCGCGCGAGCTTACGCACAGCGCGATCGCATGAATTTTGTCCGCGCGCGGGCAAGCGATCCGGCGGCACTACGGGATATTCTCGAGATGCGCCGGACGCTTGCGGCGATGGAAGCCGAAATACGCCGCAGCGCGATTTACGTGCCTTCCACTTTTTGGAGCACGCTGGGGCGCATGCACGTGGCGCTGCTGGAGATGTATGGCATGGAGAACTTCAAGCGTACCGTGGTGCATCACTATCAGAACTGGTTTATGAAGGAGATGAGCGACCCGCAGGTTCTGCGGTTGCTGGCGTTGTGGCCTACGCATTTCAGTTCGCAGCCCTTCATGAACGGCGTGGAAAAACCGTGCGACGTGGGGTTTCACAACAGTTTGAGCTACCCGTTCTATGATCTGGCGGATTCGCAACACTGCGATACGTATCGCCTCGCCGTGGGCCTGCTTTGGGAATACACGCTTACGAAGGATGCGTCGGGCAAATTGGCTGCGCTGGAAGAATCGCCGATCGGCGGACCGATTCCGATCCGGCGGCAAGGAAAACTGATTTCCTCGGACTTGTGCCACTCGATGCGTGAACGCAATCAGATGCTGGGAACCGGGGCGCTGGATGGATCGGAAGAGCTGGTCGTTGGCGAGCTCGGCGGAGGCAGCGGGCGGCTGGCGGAAGTTTTTGGGCTGACTACGAATTATCGCTACGTGATCATTGATATCACGCCGGCGTTGTACGTCTCGCAGTGGTACATCGAGCGGCGTTTTCCTGACGAAAAGATATTCCAGTTCCGACCGTTCGCGAGCTTCGCGGAGATTGAAGCCGAGCTGGGCGAATCGCGTTTCGCATTCTTCACTGCGAACCAGATCGAACTGCTGCCCGCAAAATACTTCGATCTATCTGTAAACGTGAATTCACTGATGGAGATGCAGCACGAGCAACGTGCGAATTTTCTGGCGCAGATTCAGCGCGTGACGAAATCACAGTTCTTTTCGCAGCAGTGGTTTCGCTGGGAAAATCCGCTCGACCGGATCACCGTCGCCAAGGACGATTTCAAGCTCGGCAAAGATTGGGCGATCGCCTATGAAGCGGCGAACGCGATCCATTCCGAATTGTTCGTGCAAATTTGGCGGCGCGCCTGAAAAGTGCGAACTGTTCGACTAATTCTCGTGTCCCGCTATTTCGCTGCGCTCGAGTCACCTTCCAGGGCAGCGTGCGGCCAGCCGCCGGTCCAGTCAATTGTTGAAATTTGCAGGAACGGGTGACCAGTTTTGCCGTCGTAGGCGTGGAATACGATGATGTCGCCGCTTGGTTGCTGGAGTATGGATTCGCCGCCCGGGCCGAACCAGCGCGCATTTCCTGTGAGGAGCGCGGTGCCGCCCCCGTGCAGCATGGTCTTCCCCTCCGCATCGACATACGGGCCGGTTACATCATGCGAGCGGCCTACCATGGTGCGGTAGTTGCTTTTTACTCCGCGGCAGCACAGATCGAAAGACACGAACAGATAATAGGAGTCGCCGTGATGGACTATGAAGGGAGCTTCGATCGCTTGCCAATCCCCGGGCAGTCCCGGAGGCGGAGGCGGAGGATTTTCCGGGCGTTCGCGGCTAGCCAGTGAGTAGAGCTTGCCGTCTTGCGGCGAAAGTTTTCCCGTGGCAGCGTCGAGGCGGCGCATTTTGATGCCGCTCCAAAAGCTCCCGAAGCTCAGCCAGGGCGTGCCCGCGGAATCGAATACGATGTTGGGATCGATCGCATTGAAATCATCGCTGGCCAGGGATTTCAGCACGAGGCCTTCGTCCACCCAGCGAAAATCGGGGCTGGACTGGTCGAGCGTCTTGTTGGTGATCAACGCGATGCCGGAAGTATTTTTCCCGAAGGCTGAGAACGCGTAGTAGACGTGATATTTTCCGCTGAAGTAGGAAATATCCGGCGCCCAGAGGTCCTTCGTTTCCGGGCTTTCTTTCTGGATCCAGTCCGGGATGCCGGCGAAGACGGCGCCGCAGCGTTTCCAATGCTCCAGGTCGTTCGAGCAGCGCATGGGGAGCTGCGCGTGCGGACCTTTTTCCGTGGCCGTACCGAACAGATACCAGGTGCCGCCTTGTTTGATGATCGAAGGATCGTGCACACCTTCGACTTCGCCTTCCACGTGATAGAAGTGCGGCGATGGAGCGGTTTGCGCGGCAACCACCGCGCCAGAAAAAAGCATGGCGGCCATTGCCAGAAACTTCGCGTTTCTCATCCAGCTGATCATAATCTCGGCGTACCTCCGCACCTCGGGCATCTCGATCGCGTCAATTTATATCACGCCAGGCTCCGAATCTCGACGCCACGGCGCGGATCGATGCCCAGCCTCATCGAGAAAAGCACGAGAACAACTAGCGATTGATTTGGGCGGTGACGAGCGCTGTAAACTGGATGATCGGGGTTGTCGTTAGGTCAGGCGGCCGAAGGTCATACGCGCAGCGCTTCACGGCTTGCGCACGAGTCCGCATTACATTGGGTTCAGAGCAACCTTTCCGCTTTCGGTGAGAGCGCCACAGCGGAAGATCGTGTAGGGATCGTTCTTTGAGTTGGTGTCATCGTGCTGCCAGGAAAAGGGCAGGACGCCGCTCCAGGAGTAATACAGGATGGCGGCCAGGCGGCCTTGTTGCACAAATTGTTGGAAGGCTCCGCGCTCAGCTTGAGCGGCCTTCGTTCGCGCGGCGTCGTTGAGCGGACAGGATTCGTCTTTAATTGGAAGGCCCCACTCGGTGAGCCAACAGGGTTTGGTTCCCTGCTTACATTCGGACAGTATGCCGCTCTGTTCGAGTTGGGCGGCACGCGCCGAAGCGGCGACGCGTGTGTCGCCCGTCGGGTAATTGTGCACGCCATATCCATCCACGAGTTTGTCCATGCCGTTTTTCCGGAGAAATTCGATTGAATCAGGGATCGTCACGGACGTGCGCCCCGCGCCCATGAACGCCGACATGCCGGAAAGGATGGGAGTGTTGTGGTTGACGGTGGAATGGTCGCGGACGTCTTTCATCGCGGCCAAGAGCTTCAGATAAACCCGGTAGCCGCCCGCTACCGCCGTGGCTTGAGGATCGTGGGGATTTTCAAGCTCGGACAAACGCAGAGTGCGGCCTGGGGTCTTCTCTGCCCCGAAGTCGGCGTTGAATCTTGGGGTGTTGAGTTCGTTGCCCAGCTCGAAGGCAGTGATGCGCACGCCAGCGGCTTCCAGCTTTGCCACCTCCGCTTCAAACCATTTCCTAAACTCTTCGGGGCCGGCGTCCGAGAGCGCCGGCACAGGCCAAGGGCGCCCAGCGGATTTGTCGGCCGGAAGCGCGTGCGAATTATTTGTGCCGCCAGCCGAGGGATTCACGAAAACGACAGAACCGATCCCGTGTTGAAAGGCACTGATCACGAAGCTGGTGTATCGGTCGCCATGCCCTCCGAGCGATGCGCGGATGGTGTTGACGTGATAGCGCTGCAATTGCTCGAGCAAGGCGTCCCTGGTTTGGTCGCTAGCCTGATCAGTGCCGACGACGTTGACGCCCACGATGGCGCTCTGTGCGACAGCGAGGCGTATAGAAAGAGCGCCGAAGCAGATAGCTGTTATCAGGACGCGGCGCAACGGATTGTTCACCAACTTTTTCGACAGGGAGGCTCCCGCAAGGTTCAGAACTCTCAACACCGGTTCGAGTGATGAGTTGCGGTGGTTGATTGTTACGGACCAAATGCCGCGAAAAGACGGGGCTCGCTGCGAAAAGAACGTATTCTGAGCGGAGAGATGGTTGGGGTCAAGACGGTAGGCTGAAGCTACGTGCGGCGATGGCTCACGCTCCGAATGGATTGACTGACTTGGGAATTGAGTTGAGCATCGAGGAGCAGCGGTTATGAGCAAGCTTTGGGAGAAAATTTCGACGATTGGGCAGAACGTCCCGCCCGAGAAAACCGAATCGAAGGAAGCCATTGCACAGACCGGTGACAAAGTGATGCACCGCGCTTCTGGCACGCACGGCGTGGTGACTGCCGTCGAGACTATCGGTGACACGCTGACTCTTTCGGTGGAGTGCGCCAACGGGCGGATGTTGCGCGGATTGGACCGCAAGGAATTTGCGTTCGCAGGGGAGCCAGGATACGTCGCGCCACCCGTGCAAGCGGTTGCGGCGCCGGTAGGGGCGGCCGCGGAACCGATGCCGAAGATTGAGGGCGAGATTTCGTCCGAGTCTATTTTGGAAAAACTGAGCTGAGGCGATTCTTGGTCGCGCGATTTAATTTTTGAAGTGGTAAGTCCAGCTGAGGGTGATATAGGACTTCAGCGGCACACCGACGACGCGCTCGATTGGCGTGGGGTACGTTGAGTCGGACGGGAACGCGAATGTTTCGGTGGTTTCACCGGTGTAGCCGCTGGCAATGAGAAATTCGGTGGCGAGCGTCATGCGGCCGTCCAGGAACGGGCGAAAGAGGGCGCCCCGAAATTCCGGTACTCCCGGGCCGACGAAGCCGTCGCCCACCGGCTTTGCGCGTACGTATTCGAATTCGCAGCGACCGTGCATACCAAGCGGCAGATGGTCCTCGGTTGCCACCGTATCCCAAATGAAGCGAGGCGCTTCAGGAGTCGGTTCGCCAGTCAGGCGATCGCGCGCGTCGGCTTGCGCATAGGACGCGTAGATTGAGCCTCGCGAGAAAATTCTCTGCAAGGACACGGTGATCGAACGGTTCAGCGACGGGCCGAAATTCTCCTGCAGGCCAGTATCGGGATCGATTTTCGCGAGCTCTTGCGAATTGGTTACATGCTTGAGCGTGATTTTCAATTCGGTCTTGCGGATGTCCTTCGCGAGCGCCAGCTGATAGGCGCGCGAGGGCGCCAGAAGCGTCGGCTCGCCCGTGCCGGTGCCGATGCGAGGATCCTCGGTGTGAAAGGCCTCGCCATAGCTGAGAGAGACGGTGGGCGAGAAGAGCCTCTGCGGCGGAGATAACGTCAGCGTGGCCTTGGGAAGCGTAAGGCCAGCCAACTTGTCGAAAGAGTTCTGCGGATTAATCAGGTCCTGATTGTCCATCCAGATTTCCTCGCGACGAATCCCCAAATCGTAGTGAACATATGGGCCGAGCGCGCCATCGACAGCCGCATACGGCTCGACAAAGGATAGAGTCAAATTGTTGCTGGTCACCGGTTCGAAGATTCCCTGGGCGTTCGCGGACTTCAGATCCAGGTCGCGCGGAGCGTCACGCCGTAGATCCAGTCCAGTGAGGAGCGACAACCACGGGCGAACTTTCTGCAAGTAAACAAGGCCACCGCCGGCGACGGTTCGGAATTCGCTTTGCTGGATCAGCCCGCCGGGAAATTCCAGGCTTTGCGTGAAGTCGGGCTGGAAATTCGAGCGCAGCGTCAGACTGTACGTGCGGAAAACACCGGAGGACGTCAATTGCGCCTGGTCGTTGATATGCCAGGTGTCGCTGGCAACGAAGATGCTGGTGTGCGTGCGATCGAGTTGGCGGCGATCCACAGTATCGTCGGGAACGAACGTGTTGATGGGAACAAGGCCTGGAACGTAGGAGAAGCCGTAGTAGCCGACGCCGAACAGGGTGAGTTCGTGACGGCCGAATACCAATTGGCGGAAGGCGTTGACTTTGTATTGCTGGCGATGTTCGAGGCGTTCGAGGAATCCATTGCCGTAGGACGCCTCGACTGCGACGAAGGCGTTGGTGTTTGGGTTGCGCGGACTCCATCCGGCGACGAGATCAAGATCGAGGTAGTCGGTGGTCAGCTCAACGAACTCACCCAAACGCTCGCGCGGCACGTACGTGGCGGCCAGATCCACTGAATGATTCCCTTCCCGGACGTTGAACGCACCACCGTCAATTGCGACTGCTTCAATGATGGGCGCGATGAGGAAATTCGGGTCTGAGTATCCGTTGCCGTGCGCGTTGGCGGGAAGGTTGTTCGGACAGAGAAAATCTCCAATTTGATAAAACTGCGCGATTGGCTCGCCGTGGTCCCCTGCAACGCCCGGAGCAAAATATTGTGGTGCTTTGATGCCACCGGAGGCCGTTTCGATCGGCAATCCTGGCAGAGAAACCGGGGCGCCGGGGCGGCCGGGATTTGCGTCCAGTACTTGGTCGTGAACGACTACGTGTTCGGACGGGTCCGGTGTGAAGGCGGATGGCGTGGATGAGCCGACGACGGTGATGGCTTGGCGCAAGGAAGCGATCTGTTGGAATTGTAGTTTGGTATCGAGGCTCTGCCCGGGCACAACTGTTACCGCGATGCTGATGGGAGCGAATGATGAAATTTCGGCGCTCACGCGGTATTGGCCGGGCTGGATGTCGTTGAAATCGAAATGTCCTTGCTGGTCGGTTTCTGTTTCGCGAATCGAAGTTCCAACGGACGCTGCGAGCTTCACGTGCGCCCCGGCGACGGCGACGCCTTGCGTGTCGAGCACCGTGCCTGAGATTCGAGCGGTCTGCGGGCTTGCCGACAAATTGAAGCAGAAGACTAGAAGGCAGCTGATGACCAAGGACGCGTTACGGGCGAAATTGCTGAGCGGTGATGAAATAAGAGTGAGCATCCCGTATGAAGTCACGACCTACAAAGATGCTCGATTTGCCGCAAAGGCTCCGTAGGACCACCGCGACCTCAAAAGAAAGAGCACAGCGAAGAGTCGTCGCTGTGCCACGTTAGAGCATCCAGCCGCCGGTTACGTTGATAACTTGGCCGGTGATGTAGTCGGCGCCGTCGGAGGCAAAGAATTTTACGGCGGCGGTCACGTCTTCGGCGGAGGGAGGGCGGCCCATGGGTGAGCGGGCGTCGCGGATGCGGCGGGCTTCGTCGGCAGTCAGTTCGCGTTCGTCGATGTTGGAGGGGTTGATTACGTTGACAGTGATGCCGTTTTTGGCTTCTTCGATGGCGAGCGAGCGCGAGAAGGAAACTACCGCGGCTTTGGCGGCGGCGTAGGCTGAGATTGTGCCTTGGCCGAAGGCTCGTTCGGCGCCGACCGCTCCTAGATTGATGATGCGGCCCCAGTGTTGGCGGCGCATGGCTGGTAATGCTGCTTTGCTGGCGTGGAAGACGCTGTAGAGGTTGGAGGCAATCACTTTTTGCCATTCGTCGGCGCTCGTGTCGGCTACCAGCTTCCAATTAAATTCGCCGACGTTGTTGACCAGGATGTCCAGGCGGCCGAAGCGTTCGAGGACGGCGTCGATGAGGAATTGGACTTTTTCTGGGTCGGTGGCGTCGGCTTCTACTGCGAAGCATTCGGCGCCTTGTCCTTGGAGTATGCGGAGAGTGTTTTGCGCGGCGGTTTTATTCGCGCGATAGGAGATGGCTATGCGCACGCCTTCCTGGGCTAGTCCTTGGGCGATGCCTTTGCCGATGCCTCGGCTGCCGCCGGTGATTAGCGCGGCGCGATTTCGTAAGGGCACGGGGGCTCCTGCAGTTTAGAGTCGCGTAAGTATAATGAATTTTTTCGGATTTGGGGGATGCGGGTCGCGAAAAAATCTGGCAAGCAGACGCGGGGGCGGAGAAAAAATCCAAGAGAGATCCTTCGCTGCGCTCAGGATGACGACCAAAAAAATCTAGCCCATGCGGGCTACTACTACTGTTATGTCGTCGGCTTGTTCGGCGGTGCCAGCCCATTGTTCGGCGGCGGCAATCAGGTTTTCGGCGATCGGTTGGGGATGGAGGCTGCGTTGGCGGAGGACTTCTTCTCTCAGGCGCGTGACGCCGAATTCTTCGCCGTAGACATTTTCTGGTTCGGTTAGGCCGTCGCTGAAAGCTACGAAGAGGCTGCCGGGTTCTACTTTGATTGTGCCTTGGGTGAATTGGCAGTCTTCGATCAGGCCTACTACTGTGCCGCCCTGGCTTAGTTCCTGCACATTCGTGCCATTCACGAAAAATGGAGCGAGGTGGCCTGCGTTAGTGTAGGTGAGCGTGCGGGCTGCTACATCGTAGACGGCGTAGAAGAATGTGGCGTAGCGATCGTCTGAGGTGTTGCGGAAGAGGTGGCGGTTCAGGCGCGCTACTAGCTCGGCGGTGCCGGTGAGGCCATCGAAGCCGGCGTGGCTGCGGAGCGTGGCTTGGAGGCTGGCCATCAGGAGCGCGGCGAATATGCCTTTGCCGCTGATGTCAGCCAGAGCTATGCCGACTGTGTTCGTGCCGGTGCGAATGAAATCGTAATAATCGCCGCTGACGACGCGGGCGGGGCGGCAGATGGCGGCTAGTTCCAGGCCGGGGAGCGTGGGGAGGACTTGGGGGAAGAGTTGGGATTGGACTTCGCGTGCGATTACGATTTCGTTCTCTAGTTTTTGGCGCTTGCTCTGTTCTTCGATCAGCTCGGCGATGGAGCTGGTCATTTCGTTGAACGATTCGCCGAGGGCGCCGAGCTGGTCGCGTTGATGGACGCGCACGCGTTGCGTGAAATCGCCGCGGCGGACGTGGAGGGTGGCTTTGTAGAGATCGTCAACCGAGGTGGTGATGGTGCGGGTTAGGACGAAACCGGTGGCGAGACCGGCAATGCCGAGAAGCAGGAAAATCACGGCGGCGGCGATCAGGAGGATTTCCAGCACGGGGCCCACGTCGCCTACGGAGGTGAAGAGGCGGCGGCTAAGCGCTGAGGCGCGGATGCCGAAGGAGGCGAAAACGGCGGCGGGCGCATCGGGGGGTTGCGGGCCGACGTGGGCTAGTTCGATGGTAGAGACGCCGTTGATGCGGACGTCGAACCAATTTTGCGGCGGACCGAGAGTGCGGCGGCGGCTGGCGATTTGTTCACCGGGGACGAACACGTGGCCATTGAAATTGAGCGAGACGCTGGGAGGATTATTTTCGCTGCCGGGACGGAGCGGGATGATTGCTATGGGGCCGAATTCATCTGGGAAGCCGTCGAGGAATGCGGAGTTTAATGGCGTGGCGACCACTAGATCGAATGGACCTGCGGGGCCGTTCTTGCGCACGGCTGCGGCGATCCAGATTTTTTTATCAATTTCGACCAGGCCGGCGAAGTGTTGGCCATCTTCGGACTGGGATGGGGATTGCGATTGGATGAGGCGCTGGCCGCGATTGGGAAAGACGCGGAGGTCGGGCCATTCGCGGCGTTCGGCTTCGATTAGATTTGCCACGCCGGGGCGCTGGAGGATGGATTCGTTTGTGGGCTCGGCGCCGTGGGCGGCTTCCATTTCCACTGCGCCGGCGAGTGCGTCGGTGTCTGCGGCGATGGTGTTGACGCGTTCTTGGAGATCATCGTGGAACAGATGAGCGCCTAGTTGAAGGTAGAGGCCGTAAGTAGCAAGGCCCGCCATCGCGATGAGCAGGATTACCGGGACTACTCCGATGAAAACGTAGGTGACGATCAGGCGATTGCGGAGGGTCCACATGAAGCGGTTGCGGAGCCAGGGGATCAGGCGGACGAAGAGGTAGACGATTGCAAGGAACGCCAGGAAACCGAGCAAGCCGGCGAATGGGATTTTGGCGTTTAGCGCGAGGGCTACGCGGACTGGCGCGTAGAGGATGATGATCGCCAGAGCGATTATGTCCAGCGGCGAAGTGTGCCGTAAGAAAACGGAGAGGCGGCGAGGGGAGAGTCGGTTCACTTTGGTTTGTTTATAGGCGCTAGAAGAATAGCTGAGGAGCGGGCGTTAGGGAAGGTGGTGCGGCGCAACGGCGAGGGCGAGGAGGCCAAGGCAAGCCTCGCCTGGCGCGAATTGCGTTGCGTTTGGGTTGGTAGCGAAAGCGGCGGCAAGCCGCCGCACTCCATATGAATCGTGGCATGCGGCGACCTTGCAGGCGGTTCGGTCGACAGTGTGCGCAGGAAGGCGAAAAGAGATCCTTCGCTGCGCTCAGGATGAGGGCGCGCTGCGTCTAGCTGCGGCCGCTTTGTTGGACTCGACTGTGATGGCGGCTATAGGCGAAATAGACTACCAGGCCGATTACGAGCCAGATGACTAGGCGCGCCCAGTTGACCCAGCCCAGGTTGACCATCATGTAGACATTGATGGCGACGCCGAGCGCCGGGATGAGCGGAACGAGCGGCGTACGGAACGGGCGAGGCTGATTGGGATTGGTGTAGCGCAAAACGATGACGGCGATGCACACAATCACGAAGGCCAGCAGCGTGCCGATGTTGACCATTTTGCCGAGCTGGTCAATCGGGGTGATGCTGCCGACGATTGCGGCTAGCAGCCCCACGAGGATTGTGGTCTTGTAGGGCGTGCGAAATTTGGGATGAATCGCGGCGAAGAACTTTCGTGGGAGCAAGCCGTCGTTGGCCATGGAATAGAGCACGCGGGTTTGGCCCAGCAACATCACGAGCATGACGCTGGTAAGTCCGGCGAGCGCGCCGGCTGTGATTACAGTGGAGGCTGTATTCAGGCCGTGATCGAGAAAAGCGACTGCCAGTGGCGCCTCGACGTTGATCGATCTCCAGGGCACCATGCCGGTGAGCACGAAAGCCACGAGGATGTAAAGAATCGTGCACGCGACCAGCGAGGCGATGATGCCGATGGGCAAATCGCGCTGCGGATTCTTGGCTTCCTGCGCGGTGGTGGACACAGCGTCGAATCCGATGTAGGCGAAGAAAATATAGGCGGCGGCTTTCCATATGCCGCCGACGCCCATGGGCGCAAATTCGGCCCAGCTGTGCCCGATGTTTGTGCTATCCACGTATTTCAGACCCAGGAGGATGACAAAGAGCACGACGCCGACCTTGATGACCACGATGGTGGCGTTGAAGTTGGCGCTCTCTTTGATGCCGATGACCAGAACCGCGGTGATAATCAGCGCGATCACGAAGGCAGGCAGATTGAAGCCAAAGTCGAAACCGAAAACGCGCGGCGCGGCCACCAGGTCGTGCGCTTGCCGGAGCAGATCCGGCGACGGCGCGTCGGTAAGCGCATGGACGAGATCGGAAAACGCTTTCGTGGTGATGCCGAGACTGGGGTTGGCGGCGTGGACTTGGGCGCGCGCCAGCACATTTTCGGCGGTGGCGAGCGCGGTCCAGTGATCGTAGGCGAGCCACAGCGGCATCTTCAGGCGAAAAATCTGGAGCAGTTCGACAAAGTGGTTCGACCAGCCTGAGGAGACGGTGCTGGCGCCCATGGCATATTCCAGAGTCAAATCCCAACCGATGATCCAGGCTAGCAACTCGCCCAGCGCGGCGTAGGCGTAGGTGTAGGCGCTGCCGGCGAGCGGAATCATCGCGGCGAATTCCGCGTAGCACAAACCCGCGAGGACGCATCCGAAACCCGAGACGATGAACGATATGGTGAGAGCCGGTCCGGCGTAGGTCGCGCCGAGGCCAGTCATCACGAAAATTCCGGCGCCGATTACGGCGCCGACGCCAAGCGCGGTCAGCGAGAGCGGGCCGAGCGTGCGTTTGAGGGTGTGCTCGCCGGTGTCGGCCGCTTCACGCAGCAGCACGTCCATGGGTTTCTTTTTGAACAGCGGGTTGCTCATGCGGTGCGTCCCTCCGTTGGTAATTCAAGCGCAAACCAATATGGCCTGTGACAAACGCGGATGAAAAATAGCACAGTGGCGCTGGGTAGCAACTGCAAAATCGGCCCTTCAGCGGCGAAAGCCGCATCGATGCACGAGTTCTGATGTCGTGGCTGAAGCCGAGGCCTACAAAGTTTTCGGAGCCACGGCACATCCGGGGCGTTTCGCGACCCCTGCACTGCACGGCAAACCGCGCGCCTGCGGGTTCAACACAAATGGCGACGGATGCCCGGTTCGATGAACCCGAACCGGCCGCTACAAAGTCAAATTCCGCCGCGCGCAGCGATTGCCTTCGCTGCTACTGCCAGATATTCGCGGGCGCGTTGCGCTGGGTCTGATGCGTTTAGTAAGTCGCTGATTATGGCTACTGAATCGGCGCCAGCTTGGAAGACTTCGTGGGCGGACTTTATTGTGATGCCGCCGATGGCTACCAGGGGTTTGCGCGTTAGTTTTCTGGCGGCGCGTAGCAGTTCCAGGCCGACCACCGGGTCGGGATTTTCTTTTGTGGTTGTCGGGTAGATTGGGCCCACGGCTATATAGTCCGCCGAAGTGTCGTTGGCGGCGCGGAGTTGTTCAAGATTGTGTGTCGAAATTCCAACCCATTGCGGGGCGGGGCAGATTTTGCGGGCTGCTTCTACGGGGAGATCCTCCTGGCCTACGTGGACGCCTGCGGATTTTGTGATG
Organism: Candidatus Acidiferrales bacterium; assembly: GCA_050012455.1. Taxonomy (GTDB): domain Bacteria; phylum Acidobacteriota; class Terriglobia; order Acidiferrales; family UBA7541; genus Palsa-295. The sequence goes on from JBEKHD010000005.1 coordinate 157,134, forward strand.
CTGGCGATGTCGGGGCGGTCGTTAATGATTATTTTGACGTTGTCAGCGGCGGAGGCGATTAGGGCGGTTGCGATTTCCTGGAATTGGCGAGGCGGGATCCGTTTGGCGCGGAGTTGGATTAGTTGGACTTCGGCGTTGGCGAGTTTGTTGGCGGAAGATACAAGCGTGTCGGCTGTTTGGTTGGGTGTGGCGTCGAGAATGGCGTAGAGAGATGGAAACAACCTGGCCTCCGCGCTACTTGGCTGCGACGGCGAGCGCACGATCGAGAAAGTGGGTGTCGAATTTGCCGGTAATGAAATCTTTGTCGGCTAGAATTTTTTTGTGCAGGGGAATCGTCGTCTTGATTCCTTCTACTATGAAGCCTTCGAGGGCGCAATTCATGCGGGCGATGGCTTCGGCGCGGTCGTTGCCGTGGGCGATTATTTTGGCGATCAGGGAATCGTAGTAGGGCGGGATTACCGCGTCGGAATAGCTTGCGGTGTCGACGCGTATGCCGGGGCCGCCGGGGACGCGGAAGGCGGTGATGCGTCCGGCGCTGGGGACGAAAGTTTCGGGATCTTCGGCGTTGACGCGGCATTCGATGGCGTGGCCGCGAAATTCGATGGGGCCCGGGAGGATGTCCGTCAGTTTTTCGCCGGCGGCGACACGGATTTGCGATTTTACCAGGTCCACGCCCGTGACCATCTCGGTTACGGGATGTTCGACCTGAATGCGCGCGTTCATTTCGATGAAGAAGAGGTTGCCGGATTCTTCGCGCAGAAATTCCACCGTGCCGGCGCTCGAATAGCCCAGTTTTTTCAGCGCGTCCACGACTTGTTTGCCGATGCGTTTGCGCGTGGCGGCGTCCATTGCGACCGACGGCGATTCTTCCAGTACTTTCTGGTGCCGGCGCTGCAGCGAGCATTCGCGTTCGCCCAGGTGGACTACGTTGCCGTGTTTATCTCCGAGAACTTGGAATTCTATGTGGCGCGGGTGCTCGATTAACTTTTCGATGTAGACGTTGGGGCTGCCGAAGGCTTGCTGAGCTTCGGCTTTGGCGGTTTGGAACAGCGGAATCAACTCGCGCGCGTGGCGCACAATGCGCATGCCGCGTCCACCGCCACCTTCGGCTGCTTTGATCATTACGGGATAGCCGATTTCGGCGGCGATTTTTTTCGCGGCGTCTTCGTCCGGGACTACGCCGGCGCTGCCCGGAATGATGGGGAGGCCGGCGGCAGCCATGGCCTCGCGGGCTTTGTCTTTTTCGCCCATCAGGCGGATGGCATCTGGCGCGGGGCCTATGAACGTGATGTGAGAAGCTTCGCAGACTTCGGCGAAGTTGGCGTTCTCGGAGAGGAAGCCGTAGCCGGGATGAATGGCGTCCACGTTGGCGATTTCGGCGGCGCTGATGACCTGCGGGATGTTCAGGTAGCTTTCGCTGCTGCGCGGCGGGCCGATGCAGATGGCTTCGTCGGCGAAGCGGACATGCAGGGAGTTGCGGTCGGCCTCGGAATAGACGGCGACGGTTTTGACGCCGAGTTCACGGCACGCAGAGAGGATGCGCAGGGCGATTTCGCCGCGATTGGCGATTAGGATTTTTCGGAACATGGGCCTCAGAATAACTTGAAAGCGTGCTTAAGAACGGCGGGCACGGCATGCCGTGCCCCTACGACAGCCCCCTAACGATTATTTCTTCCGGTGGGGGCGGATGCCAAACAAGGCTTCGCCGTACTCTACCGGATGGCCGTTTTCCACAAAGATGCGGACGATTTCGCCGGCTGCGTCGGATTCGATTTCATTCATCAGCTTCATGGCTTCAATGATGCAGAGGACCTGGCCGGTTTCGACTTTCGAGCCGACACTCACGAAGGGATCGGCGTCGGGGCCGGCGGCCACGTAGAACGTGCCGACGATCGGGGACTTCACGATGTGCAGATCCTCGTGGCGCGTGGTCTCTGCAGCCGGCGCATGCTGTGCGGCGCCAGCTGCTCCGGAGGGTGCGGCGCTGGAACCCACGGCCGACGCTGCTGGCGACGCGTGGCTGGCGTGTGCTGGGGCGGAAGCCACTACGATTTCGGGCATCTGGCCCGGCGAAAAAGCGTACGCGGGCGAGGATGGTTTCTTCAGCCGGATACGGAACCCCTGGCGCTCGTACTCGAATTCTTCCAGGCCATGCTTGCGCATGAAGTCCAGTAGCTTTTCGATTTCGGGAAGGTCCACGCCGTGAGCGGGTGAGCTGGATGATGCTTTGGGAGTCGGTTTTTTCGCCATTTAGAGTTCGAGAAATTCCCGGGAAGCGCTGGTCAGGACTTCCGCGCCGCGCGCAGTCACCAGCACCTCGTCTTCGATACGAATGCCGCCGAGGCGTTCGACGTAGAGACCCGGCTCGACGGTTACGACCATGCCTGCTTCCAAGAACGTTTCCTCTCCACGGCCCAGCCGGGGCATCTCGTGAATTTCGAGGCCCAAGCCGTGCCCGGTGCTATGAGTGAAGTATCGTTCCAGGCCCGATTGCTTGAAAACTTTGCGCGCTGCAGCGTCCACGCTTGCGGCCGAAACTCCCGGCCGGATGGCGGCGATAGCGGCTTCCTGGGCGTCGAGAACTGCGTTGTAGAGCGAACGCGCCTTAGCACGCAACCCGCCACGCGCTGCGGCAGAAGACCGTCCCAGGAAGACGGTACGTGTCATGTCGCTACAGTAGTCGCGCAGTATAGCACCCTGGTCAAGGACGACCAACTCGTTTTTCCTGAGGAGCTTGGGCGTGGGGCGGGCGTGCGGCCAGGCGGAGCGGGGGCCTGAGGCTACGATGGTTTCAAAGGACGGGCCGCTGGCGCCAGCGAGCTTCATGCCGTGTTCGATATCGGCGGCAACGGCCAATTCGGAGATACCGGGTGTAATGCGGCGGACGGAGGTGGCCCAGACCTCGCTGATAAGGCGCGCTGACTGGCGCATGCGGGCCAGTTCGTCAGAGTCCTTTACGGCGCGCAGACGTTCGATCAGGTCTGGCGCGGCGAGCCAGCGCAGGCGCGTGCCGACGCCAACCTCGAGTGAGGATTTCTGGGCCACGGTGAGCTGTGCCGGCGCAAAGGCGAGTCGTATGGTGCCGCGGCGAGCTTTCAGCGCTTCGCCTACGGCGCGGAGCAGGCCGTGGGCGGCGATGACGGTCGTGGCGTCGTGAACTTCCTGGCGGGCTTGGAGCGTGTAACGGCTGTCTGTGAAGAGAGTGGCGCGACAGTGATCTACGAGCAGGATGGCGGCGCTGCCCGTGAAGCCACAGAGGTAGCGGATGTTGGGGAGGTGGGTGACGAGAAGCGCGTCGGAGTTTAGGCCGGAAAAAGAAAGCCGGAGCCGATGGATCCGGCTCCGGGCTGATTTCGCGTGCACAGTTTTTTGGGCCACGTCCTTACGTGCGAACCCCTCGCTTCGCTACTACTGCTATCCCGGCAGAATGCGCGGGGTTAGGAAGAAGAGAAGTTCCTGGGCCGTGGAGCTGACCGTAGTGTGCTTGAACAGGTTGCCGATGACGGGCAGGCTGCCGAGCACCGGAACGGTTTGAATGTCGGTGCGCTGCTGGGTGACGATTACACCGCCGATGACCATGGTGGCGCCATCGGCGACCAAGACTTTCGAGGTGGCTTCCTGCGTGTCAATGGCCGGAATGCCTTGAACGCGCGGGATGGAAGAGTCAATCTGGTCGTTCTTGACGTCCACGTCCATGTAGATGGTGCCCTCCGAAGTGATCTGGGGGGTGACGTCAAGCTCCAGCACCGCGTCCACGAACTGGACCGAGACGGTGTTGTTGACGATGGTCTGCACCGGGATCTTGGTACCTTGCTTAACGATCGATTTCTGGTTGTTCTGCGCGACGATTTTCGGCTTGGAAATGAGTTTACCGACGCCGCGATCTTCGGCTGCGGTGATGACCATATCGAGCGCGAAATTAGCATTGGCAAACGAATAGCTAAAGCCGCTGGTCGGCGTGGCCGCGCCCAAGTTGGTGAGCAGCGGTACCGAGCCGGACGTCAACGGCGGAGTGCCTACCGCGAACGGCGGAGCTGGCGTGTGGATGATGGGGCTGGTGCCGACGCTGGAGGCGCCACCAATGGTGCTGCCGTGTGCGCCGAGTCCGAGACCGAACTGGGTGCCGATTTCGCGGGAGAAGGAACGGTTGGCGGCGACGACGCGCGCTTCGATTTCCACCTGTTGCGATTTGCGGTCGAGCTGGCGCAGGAGGTTATCGAGCACCGGCAGGACCGTCGGGATATCGCGGATGATCAGGGTGTTGGAGCGGCTGTCGGCGAGAATGTCACCGCGCGAAGAAAGGAACTTCTTCAGCGTGGGAACCATGTCTGCGGCCTTGGCGTAGCTGAGGACGCGCGTGGTGGTGACCACGTCGGCGGACTCGGCTTGGGCCTTGGCGAGGTCGCGGTTCTGTTCGGCTTCGCGCTTCAGAGTTTCCTTGGTGGCGATGCGCAAGACGTTGCCGTCCAGCTGCTTATCGAGATCGTTGTTCTTGAGCACGATATCCAGCGCTTGATCCCACGGTACATCGTCGAGAACGATCGTGAGGCTGCCCTTTACGGCAGGGTCCACCACGACGTTTAGGCCGCTGATTTCGTGGATCAGGCGGAAGAAGTCGCGCAGGTCAACGTCCTTCAAATTGACGGAGATGGGTTCACCGGAGTAACGGGTGGCTGCAGCGGGCGTCGGCGCCTGCTGCGCTGCGGCGGAAGCTGCCGGAGCTGCGGGCGAGGAAGTTGTAGTGCTGTCGCTGATTTCGGTGTAGCCCGTATTCGCGGCGACCGGCTTGGGAGCAGCAGCGGATTCGGGCTGGTGCACGGGCGCAACCGGCACCGCCAAGGCCGCGGAAGGTTGCGTGAGCGCCGTGGGCAGAGCGGCGACGGGCGCCGGGATATTCTCCGGAGCGGGCGTTGGAGCCGCGGGAGCGCTGATCGTCTTGGTAGTGGTCACATCCTCAGGGACGTTGTTCGCGGCTGGGGCGGAGTCACTGGCGCCGCCGGAAGCAGGCGTCGCGGCTTCGGCGCGGAACGCGACAGTAACGGCACTGCCCGAGGCATTCACGCTATACCGGGCGGGTGTGCGCAGGTCAATAACAATGCGCGAAACCTGCGGCGTGAATTGCGCCAGGCGAATTTCCTTCACCGGATCGAGATTGCTGGCGATTTGCTTTTCGGTAGTCTTCAAGTGCGCGCCGGAAAAATCGAGCACGATGCGATCGGGATTGTGCAGACGGCTCACGTGATAGGTTAGCTTGGCGTCGCCGACCACGTTGACTTCAGTCTGCGCGCCAACCTGCGCGAGGTTCACCTGTTCGATGTTTTGAAAGTCGGAAGCGGTGGTCTTCGTATCCGAAGGCTTCGCGGCGATGGGCTTCAGCGCTGCGGGAGCGGGTTTAGCAGCGGGCGTCGCTGTAATTGCCAGCGGTTCGGCGGAGCCATCGGCGTTGCCGTTCGCGGAAACGAAGAGCGTGAGCTCCTGATTGCCGTTGCGAGCCAGGCGCGGCGTAATGCCGGGCCGGACCAGGATCTCCAAGCGCACCACGGGCTTTTGCCCCGCGGAGTAAGTGGTGAGGCGGTAGCTCTTGACGAGCTCCGAGGGCACCACGCGCGCGCCGGAGGTATCGCCGGCCGAGACGCCGGACAGGTCGAGCACGTAGAGGCTCTCGCTGGGGCGGTACGTGGTGTACTCGAAGGGGCCGTTGGCCTGAGCATCCAGGGTGACGGCGCCGTCTTTCACCACGGCCTTAACATGCACCACCGGCGCATCGCTGGCCGATAGAGCTCCATTCGTCAACATCAGGGCTGCCGCCACGAACGCAGTCAGGCCCCACGCCCTCCGCATAATCCTCATTGCTGCTCTCCTGCACTCGGGTAGATTCGTTTCGTAACGATTTTTTCGACTGATTTCCCGAAAGCATCTTTCGAAACTTCCTTGAAAGTGACGCCGTCCAGGCCAATCTTTTCCACATCGCCGTCGTAGAGCTGGTCGCCTTCGCGCAGGAAATAAACGCGTTGATCGGGATTGGTGACGACAGCGAACATGCCGCTGGGCGAGCGAATCGCGCCGTCCACGCGGATGGTCGCGACAACCAGGCCGGCTTTGCCTGGAGGCAGCGGCGGACCGCCGCCGGGTTTGTGTTCATTGACCAGCGGGACGAAAGGATCGCGTTCGGATACTTTGACGACGGCCGGATTGGGCGCCGCGGCGTTGGCGTCAGGAGCGGCCTTGGGCGCCGCTTTCGCCCTGTGCGCGGATTTTTTCGCCGGCTTGGCCTGCTGCGTCTGAGCCTGTGCCAGGGCCCAAGTGGCGGGGACGAGGCAAAGGGACAGCGCCAGCGCGGTAAGGAGTATGTTGAATGCCTTTGGCAGTCTCATCATTGTCGTCCTATCGCTTTGCCGGCGCTGCTGCAGCCGCCGCAGGAGGCGCAGCGTCTGCCGCCTTCGAGAAGAAAGTGGTAACGGTCATGACGCCGGTAACGGAAGTGCCGGGAGTCATTCGATAAGTGGCGCTCTGCTGTTTGCCGGCAGCGCTGGAGAGCTTCATGTCGCCGACGTTGATGATGCGCGACAGCCTGCCCAGCTTGGAGAAGAAATCCAGCACGGCGAAATAGGGCCCATCACAATTAATTTCAAACGGCACCTCGAAATAGAATTGCTTCGGGGCGATGGGCAGAGCCTTGAGGCTGCGAATAGAGACGCCCGAGCTGGTGGCCGCGCTCTGTATCATGATGATGAATTCGTCTACCTTCTTGTCTTCCGGGACAATCGTCTGCAGCGTGGCGAGCTGCTTGGAGAGCGCATCCATTTCGGATTGCAACTCGGCGCGGCGCTGTTTGTAAACGCGCAGGCTGGCGACGTCTGCTTCCAGCGGCTTTTCTTCCTGTTGCGCGGCTTCCAACTCGGTGCGGATGGAAGCGACCGGAGAACCGGGCACGTAGAACCCAGCGGCAATCAGGACAACGGCGAGCCCCAGGAAAAACAGCGCCTGAAGCGGCCAGGGCCAATCTCGAAAAGCGGTAGCCATCGCTAACTCCTCCCCTTAGCCGCGGGCTGCGGGGGCGTTGTAGTGCTGGTTCCAGAGGCGGGCTTCGTCTGGGGTTGACCGGGAGCAGGAGGGGCCGCCTGAGCGACCGCGGCCGTCATGGTGAAGCCGTAAGTGGTAACGGACTTGGCCACGTCGTCCTCTTTCGCTTCCTGGATCTCAATCTTGTCGAAGTAGCCGGAGCGTTTTAGCTGGGTAATGAAATTGGCGATGGAGTTGACGCTGCCAGCTTCGCCCACGATATCGAGGTTGTCGCCCTTGCGTTCGAGCGAGGTGAGCCAGAGTTGATCGACGCGGACGACGGTGTTGGCGACCATCTGGAGCAATTCCTGAGCGCCGGTACGATTCTTCTGCAGGCCTTCGATGACGCCAATCTGGGTCTGCAAGGCGGCCTTCTGAGTCTCGAAGCGGTCCACTTCCTGCTTGATCTGCTGCAGGTTGGTGCGTTCGGCCTTGAGCGCGGCGATGCGCGCGTTGGTATCGTCGAGCTGGCGCTTCTGCGAATAGTAAGTGACCGAGAGCACGATCAGCGCGATAGCCAGGGCGGCGACTCCCAGCAAGATCTGGAGCGTTGACTCCAGCGGCACGGATTGCTTGGTGGCCTTGGGACGGACCTGGCCCAGTAAGTTGATGCGGATCATGGCGTGTCAAAGCTCCTCAGCGCCAGGCCCACAGCGATCGCCAGGCGCGGCGCCAACTCACGGATCTGGGCTTCATCGTGACGCCCAGGATTGATTGCGATTTTACGGAACGGGTAGAGTTCCTCGACCGGCATGGCAAATTCTTCCTTGAGCAGGTCCAGCAAACCGGGAACGCGGGCCGTGCCGCCGGCGACATAGATGCGGCGAATATTTTCACCGCTAGCGGTCGCGCGGAAGAAGTCGAAAGTCTTTTGAATTTCCAGGATCAAGATGTCCGAGACGGAGCGCAGAATGGCGGTGCGCTGTTCTTCGTTGACGCCCGCCAGGGTACCGCCCATCTTCAGTTTTTCGGCGTCTTCGAAGCTAAGGTCCAGTTCCTTCTGCAGCGCATCGGTGTATTGATTACCGCCGACCGAAACGTCGCGGGTAAACAGCGGCGTCCAGCCGCGGACGATGTTGATGTTCATGACGCTGGCGCCGACGTTGAGCAGCGCGACGACCTGCGACGGATCCGGCTCGTAATTGACCTCGAAGCAGTTCTGCAGGGCGAAGGCGTCAATGTCCACAACCACCGGCGTCTTCCCCGCCTGGGCGAGCACGTTGGTGTGGTTCAGAATTTTGTCTTTTTTCACGGCGACCAGCAGCACGTCCATCTGATTTTCGGTGGCCTCAAGCAGCTGGTGACTGAGGTTCACGTCCGCGATGTCGAACGGGATGTGCTGGCTGGCTTCCGCCTGCACGCGGTCGAAGAGTTCGTCTTCGGTCATCAGCGGCATGCTGACGCGCTTGACGATGACGGAGTGGCCGGAGACGGAAGTTGCCACGTCTTTGGTTTTAATTTTTTGAGTGTCGAAGATCGAGATGATCTTCTCGGCGACCGAAGGAGCGTCCATGATGGCGCCGTCCACGACGGTATCCTGGGCGAGGGTTTCGATGCCGTAACTGACCAGCTCGTAGCCGGCCTTGGTCTTCTTCAGCTCGACTGCCTTGACAGAACTCGAGCCGATGTCCAGGCCGATTAGTGATTTCGTTTTACCCAGATTGAACATCGCGCGGCCCCTCACTCCTCACCCCATCCCGCTTCGCAGGACGGGCACGGCTTCCTCTGGTGCGCAAAAATTTTCTTGGAGAAAATCCCCAAAACCTGCTCAGCGCTTCGCTACGTCACCCCGGATACGGCGCCGACTGCGGAGAGGACCGTTAGTACTGCTACGTCCGGTACCTTTCCTCTTTCTCCGTTTATTACATCCGCAGCACAGAGTGTCAAGCAACGTGTTCCGATGGTGTGCTATTGGTAAAACATAGGCCGGAAGGACAGGTAGGCGAAAAGGACAGGTAAAAAGGACAGGTGGGGTAGAGCTAAAGCCCTTGAATATTGCAGGAAAGGGCCGAAAAGGCGAAGAGTTTAGCGTTCGCCTCAGGTTTACTTTTTGTTCGTGGGGGCTAGCTTAAGCTGCTGCCATATTGTGTCCACGTGCTTTTTTGTGGCGTGGTCCATTTTTATTTCGTCGGGCCAACGGCCAGCGAAACCCTCCCCCGGCCATTTCCGCGTCGCGTCCACGCCCATCTTCGAACCGAAATCCTGGCGGCGCGCGGCGTGGTCCAGAGTGTCCACAGGACCGAGAACGAACTGAATATCGCGCTCGGGGTCAATGGCGCAGAGCGCTTTCCAGACGACCTCGCTGGAGTTCTGCACGTCCACATCATGGTCCACAACCACGACCACCTTGGTGAACATTGCCTGCCCGAGCGACCAGATCGCATTCATGATCTTGCGAGCTTGGCCGGGGTAGCTTTTGCGGATGGAGACGATCATCAGATTCTGGAAGATGCCTTCGGCGGGCATGGCAACGTCCACAATTTCCGGGTACTGCATTTTCATCACGGGCATGAAAATGCGCTCGATGGCGTGGCCCATGAAATAGTCTTCCTGTGGAGGCGGGCCGACGATGGTGGTGAGGTAGAGCGGGTCTTTGCGGTGAGTGATGCACTGGATGTGGAAGACGGGAAACTCGCCTTCGAGGGAATAGAAGCCGGTGTGGTCGCCGAAGGGGCCTTCGGTGCGCATCTCGCCGATTTCGACGTAGCCCTCGAGGACAATTTCGGCGTTTGCGGGCACTTCGAGGTCAACCGTTTTGCAAGTGACGAGATCTACCGGGTCTTTGCGCAGGAAGCCGGAGAACATGAACTCGTCCATATCAGGCGGAACGGGAAGGATCCCGGCTAGGGCGGTGGCGGGGTCGGCGCCGATGGCTACGGCTACTTCGAGTCTGCCATTGGGATTTTTGGCGCGGCTGCTGCGGTAATGATCGGCGCCGTGTTTTTGCGTTTGCCAGTGCATGCCGGTGGTGCGGGAGTCGTAAACCTGCATACGGTAGCAGCCGACATTGCGTTTGCCGTTTTCCGGATTTTTGGTGATGACCATGGGCCAGGTGATGTAGCGCCCGCCGTCCTGCGGCCAGCACTTCAGGATTGGGAAATAGTCGAGCGAAAAATCATCGGTGCGGACTACTTCCTGGCAGGCGCCGCTACGAACGGATTTCGGGAAGAAGGAGCCGATTTCGGCAAGCTTGGGGAGCATTTTTACTTTTTCCAGCAGGCCTTGGGGGGATTGCAGGTCCAGGAAGGAGCTGATGCGGGCGGCCACTTCTTCGAGGGAGTCAACTTCGAGGGCGAGGCACATGCGGCGTTCGGTGCCGACTAGATTTGTGATCACCGGCACGCGCGAGCCTTTGGGGCGCTCAAAGAGTAGGGCGGGACCTTCGGATTTTACGGCGCGGTCGGAAATTTCCGTGATTTCCAGGATGGGGTCTACTTCGAGCTGGACGCGGCTTAGCTCGTTTTGCTTTTCCAGTTTGTGGATGAAATCGCGGAGATCTCGGTACGCCACGTCTCCTCCTTGTTTTCGGCGTTGTCACTTTAGCACGGGGGAATAGGCGGAAGAAAACTTGCCACAGAGGCTCAGAGACACAGAGAAACGCAGCAGCGAAATTGCTATGGGGTTACTTTGCGTCGGCCAGAACTGCGGTTCGGGAATCGTCCCGTGAGGAGGGCGGACGTACTTTGGATTGGCGCGGAGCGGCTGGCTGGCTGGCGATGAGGCGCGAGGCTACGCTGCGGTAACCGCCTACCAAGGGGTTATTGGAGCCGGCGGTCAGCGGGATGCCCAGGGTGATGGCTTCGCTGACCTGGCGGAAATCGTTGGGGAGGCGGGCGAAGAAGGATTGTTTCAGGGTTTTTTCCGACTGCACTACCGGCTCGTCGTCATTTTGGCGCGCCCGATTGATGATGATCTGGAAGCGGGCGCGATCGAGGCCGGCGGAATCCACGGCGTCGAGATAACGTTCGAGCATGCCGAGAGCGAGGGCGCTGGGTTCGGCGATCAATAATAGAGTGTCCGCGGTTTGCAGGACGCGAGACCATTCGGCGGCGTTTACGAAGCCGAGATCCACGACGACGAAGTCGAACGCGCCTCGGGCGAGTTCGAGAATGCGCAGCAAGGCTTCGAGCGTGACGGATTGGCGCTGCTCGGCGCGCAGGGCTGCGTGCAACGGGCCGGCGAGGATTTCGATTCCAGACTTGTGGTGCGTGAAAAGGCTGGAGAGCAGGGCTGCGTCGAGGCGGTCAACGCGTTCGAGCGCGTCGAGCAGAGTGAAGCGCGGATGGAAATCGAGCATCAAGCCGATCTGGCCGAAGGGGCGCGCGAATTCCAGCAGGGCGATGCGCTTGGCGGTGAGCTGGGCCAATTGCACGGCAAGATTCAGTGCGACGGTGGTGGCGCCGACGCCACCTTTGGAACCCGTGACGACAATCAGTTTTTCAGCCACGCAGGATGCCTCCCAGGATCGACCTGGCGCGCCAATCGAGCGGCCGGGAGGCGGCTTCCCTGGCGTTACACCAGCGAGCGCGCAAGCGTTGCGCGCGCAACGGTACATAGAGGCGAGAGTGAACTGGCACACTGGATTTATCGGCCAAGCTGGGAGATTCGTTACGGCGAATTTTGGCGGAAGTAAGTTATTATTTCGCGGACTTTTGGCGCTGCTACGCAGGCGATTGGGGAAAATCTCTGACATTTTACGAGGAGCCGGGGCAGTCCATGAGCAAACAACACTTCTATTTCAAGCTGATTCCGCCGCGACCGACTTTTGGCGCGGATGTGACGGCCGAAGAGAGGGCGCTGATGCAGCAGCATCTGACGTATGCACGCGAGGCGTTCGACGCTGGGAAGCTTTTGATCTATGGGCCGGTGATGGCGAGCGATGGAGCCTTCGGCTTCGCGGTGCTGGAGATGAATGACGCGGCCGAGGTGCAGAAATTCGGCGAAGAGGACCCATCGATCAAGGCGGGAATGAATACTTTTGAGTTTTATCCGATGCGCGTGGGAGCAGCGCGCGGGACCGCTTAAGAATTGCGAGTCTTAGCGTTTCTCTACCGGAATGGGCTGCCACCTACCACACGCGTTGACTGGCGAAGAGCAGGCCGGCCGCGTTTGTCAAATACTGTTCGTCGCTTAGGATCTCAACCAATTCGTCGGGGAATGCAGCGACTTCGTTCTGTAGATAGGTCACCAGCTCGCGATAAATCTCCCGCCGCGCGTACGGCGCTAGTTCGTTGCGGCGCCGTAACGCATCCTGAATGAGACCCGCCAGTTCCGGCGTGCCTGCTCGGCGGAGGCGCATGGCGATCACAGGATAGTCCGTGAAGGAGTTGTACTTGTGACGGCTCGAAGCTTCCTGCGCCGGAGCGGCCAGAGGCGATTCCCGGACAACCAGGGTTCCAGCCACACGGTCGCCGAAACGCTGCATGATCGGACTGCTCAGAGCCGAAATTCCTCCCACCAGGTACGCCAGCGGCAAAGCATCAACCGTCCGCATCAGATTACGTATCCAGGCTTGTTCGAGCCGTAGCGGAAGCCCGGACTGGTCGATCACACGTAAGCGGAACAGGCGTTTGCCAATCGTCTGGCCGTTCCAAAAGCCTTCCAGCAATGCGCCATATGCGAATCCGACGGCGAACTCCGCGAGCGTGATGGTCATCACTGCAAAGCCGGGCGCCTTCGCAAAAATCCAGTAAACCAGGTATCCCAGTCCGTTGATCCCCGCCAGAACGATCGCGATATCGAGCAGCATCGCGTAAAGGCGCGGTGCGGGACCGGCCAGCGGCAAGCGAAAGAGCACGCCTTCTGGTGTGGCGATTGTCAGCTCGGCTATCGTGGACCAACGGTTTGGCTGAATGTTGCTCATTTACTCTCCGTAGGCGGGGTCGCGGGCGCATTCGCGACGGTTTCTCTTCGCCCGGTCAGCAACAGATAACCGGTCAACAGCACCAGCTCCGCAGCGCCCACCGAGACCTTGAACCAATAGGGCAGGACCGGAGCTTGATGCTGCGAAAAAAAAGCCTCCATTGTCCCGGCCCAGACCAACATCAGCGCCAGCCCCGCTATCAGCAGCAACCATTCGTTCATGGATTGACGCATGTTGCGGTCCTCGCGGCGTCGCAGCAGCAAGCGCGCCAGATAAAATCCAGCTTGCCCGGCAATCAGGATCGACGGGATCTCGAACGCGCCGTGCGGCAGCAGCCAGGCCGTAACGAACAATCCGAAACCTTGCTGCGTGTAATGAACTGCGACGGCGCCGAGCAACACTCCATTTTCGAAGAGCAGCAATGCCGTGCCGATGCCAAACGTTACGCCAAGCGCCGCTGCCAGCAGCGCGACCTGGATATTGTGCGTGATCAGTTGCGCTGAGAATGCCGCCTCGATCTGCATAGAGTCCAGATGCCGATTCTGCCCTTTCTCATCTTGCTGCACGCGCCCGCCCGGATTGCGCAGGTAATCGGCGGGAAGCAGCACATCCACAGCGGCGGGGTCGTAGCGCACCGCCAGCCCCCCGAGTGCCGAACCCAAAATAGTGATCAGCACGGCGAGCGCGAAATAGCGGGACTGCCGCCGGAAGGCTTCCG